>NZ_JAJCXF010000004.1:0-26948 GCF_020567405.1 Enterobacter sp. TCD1-1
CGCTTACCGCTCATGGGGACCTCTCTTTAAGTCATCTTAAATGACTCTGAGGTGTCTGTTAAACCCGTGGCGATTCAAATATCAATTTGACCGAGCCCAGTTTGAAGAGATGTGTGTAGCGGAAAACCTGTTACAACAATATCCTTTGGAGGAGTACAATGCGGTCGCCATCCGATCATACAGGGATGGTCCATTTGAGACACTGGATGCATCTCCGGAAAATACTCTTTCACTCCTGCAATATTTTGACGGTAGGTTTCCTGTTCCGGGCATAGAGTGGGCTGACTCAATTCAGCCAGTAGTAGCAGAATTTCTTGAAAAAATCAGACAATCTCAAAGGGGAAAAAGAATCAGGCTTTTTCTCGATGTTCACACTTCCATTGCTATGCTCGCTGGGAAATGCCTCGGAGCTAAGTCAAATGTAGCTGTTGAGTTAGTACAAAAGGGAAAGGCTTCGACCTCAGTCTGGAATGCCAATGACGGTGGGGAAGTTCGACTCACAACAGTCAACACAGAAACTCCAGGTGAAGGTCAGGATATTGCGATCGTCCTCAGCATTACAAGGAATGCCCTACCAGACGCACGCGATTACATTGCGGCAAACCTGCCAGATGTAGGTCGAATTTTACACTTTGTCCCGGAAAATGGGTTTGGCTTCCAGTCAATAACAAGTGGTGCACACGCATCCGACGTTGCGGAAAGTGTTGCACGTGCTTTTGGAGAAGCCAGGGTTCCCTTTGGGGCAACAGTGCATATTTTTAGCGCAGCCCCAAATGCCGTTAATTTCTTTGTAGGCCAGCAAACAGATTATATGGGAACCTGCATTTTTTACGAATATGACTTTAATCGTCAGATCCATGCCTCATATATTCCTTCATTCAGGGTTTAATCACGATGGAACTTAATCCACAATTTAGTGAATTTTTAACAAATATCAGACCTTCGGATAATCAAAAAGAAGACTGGAAAGGCGGGGCCAAAACCCTACGGGAAAGGCTGAACAATTATGAACCTTTGAAAGACATTGTTGTGTCTACTTTTCTCCAGGGAAGTATCCGGCGTTCAACAGCCATCAAACCATTAAACGGTAAGCGTCCGGATGTTGATATCGTTGTTGTAACTAACCTTGACCCTATCCAAACTGCCCCCACAGAGGCAATGGACATGTTCGTACCATTTCTTGAAAAGTATTATCCGGGAAAATGGGAGCCACAAGGTCGATCTTTTGGGATCACCCTCTCTTATGTTGAACTGGATCTTGTCATAACAGCAATTCCGGCATCCGGGGAAGAAAAACAAGGACTTTTACAGCTCTACCGTTCAGAGTCGGTTCTGACCGTAAACTCACTAGAAGAACAGAACGACTGGCGGCTTAACAAAAACTGGAAGCCAAGCGGAGGCGGCCTGTTTGAGTCAAACTCTGCCAGTGTCCAGGATGCACCCGCTTCTGAATGGAAAGTACACCCTTTACTACTCCCGGACAGGGACGAGAATAAGTGGGGCAGAACACATCCTCTTGCCCAGATCAGATGGACTGCAGAGAAAAACCGTGCTTGTAACGGCCATTACATAAACATCGTCAGGGCAGTAAAGTGGTGGAGACAACAAAATACCGATAATCTACCTAAATACCCCAAAGGGTATCCCCTCGAACATTTGATTGGTAATGCTCTGAATGATAACACACCCTCTATGGCAAAAGGTCTGGTTCAGCTCATTGACACCTTCTTAATACGGTGGGAATCTTTTTATAACAAAGGAAGTAAACCGTCGCTTTCAGACCATGGTGTTGAAGAACATGACGTGTTGGCGCGCTTATCAGCTGAGGACTTCTGTCTATTTTATGAAGGATTAGCAGAGGCTGCCATCATTGCGCGCAAAGCGCTGGCATCAACTGATCCAAAAGAAAGCGGTGAACTTTGGCAGAAACTTTTTGGCACTAGTTTCCCTTTGCCTGGCCCACAGGGTGGAGATCGTAGCGGCGGGTTTACTGCGCCAACCAGACCGGCAGAACCTCAGAAAACAGGGCGGTTCGCTTGACTACAGTTGTACAACAGGAACCTTATGAACTGCAGATTATCTTCGATTTAATCAATGCAGATCCCAGGACGCAAACTAACAATGCTTGGGTGTTTTCAAAAGGCAAAACATGGTCGCTGAAATTTACAGCACAACTGTCGGTCCCCCCATCGCATTTTATGCCAGACTTCAGCGTTTGGCATCTTGTGTTATGGCAGGAAGGCACTCACATACGGATTGAAATGTATCCCGATAAAAAAGATGGAATATCGGCTACATTTCAACATCAGAGCTACAACTTTACGGAAGGGGCTCAGCAATCCTGGGCCACTGGTAATCCGTGTCTTGAGAATACTCCTGCAGTGTTCGGACGCTACCAATGGGGGGATGAGCCAGAAGAACTAACTGCCAGAGTTAGCTGGCGGCTTAGCCGACTGTTGCACTGGATCGACGCAGCTGCGTTGGGGAATCTGGTTTCCAGAGGTGACCCAATGGAATTACCTGCCTTCTTTGGGCAGTCTCGGTTTTCACTGATCGGATTCATAGAAGAGTCTCATGACCTGGCCTATTGGCAATCCATGTCTGGAAAATGGGGATATGCCAGTAGTAGCAGTTTGCCAGGTGCGCGAGGAACACGTTACATTCGAGAGTATTTTGATAACGATGAGAGGTTACTCCGGACGACAGAATGGTCTCCATTTATGCGCAAAAGGGCCCGGTTCAAAGATACCATCTGGTTTATGCTACCTGCACTCCCCCTCATCAAACCATGGCAGGCCCCGAGAACTTGGAAGGAACTTAATCAGTGCATTGAAGAGCTGGGTTTTTCTCTTCCCGACCTCTTTGCTGAAATTGGTCATTCTATAAGGAAATCACTTCGCCGACGCAATCCTGGGATACTTATGCTCGGATTCCCGCTACAGGATAAAGTTGGGGAAGAGCCTCAGCGCATTCAATGGCTGGCGCTACGCTTAACCGGCATTAGTGGCAAAGCGACCACACGTAATGGATTTCGCCCTACAGAACGCAACCGGAGAGCATGGGATCGCGAACAGCCATTGTCGCAGGAACCCATAAAATGGGTGCGGGCACAAAATTGGGCTTCTGACCAGCTCAGAACCCGAGGTGAAGCAAGCAATGACATTCGAAGCAAAAAAATACTGATTATAGGTGCTGGTTCGCTTGGAAGCATAATAGCAGAAAACCTGATGCGCATCGGAGTTGTATCTCTTGGGATCCTCGACTCAGACCACATCCAAACCGGTAACCTTAGCCGTCATGCTCTCACCATGACAGCGGTAGGTCATAATAAAGCTTCGGCACTGGTTGACCATCTCAACCGTATTTTGCCGGACGCAAATGCGCGTTCTTTTGAATATGATTTTCCGCCAGCTAGTGAGTTTGTAAAAAGCTCTCTGCGAAAATATGAAGTGATTATTGATTGCACAGGGGAAGACAACGTACTTCAAGCGCTGGCCAGTTTTGACTGGCAACGCGAGAAAGTATTCGTCAGTCTGGCTATGACCTGGAGAGCAGAAGGTCTCTTCGCTTATGCAGCCAGTGAAACAATCTTTCCTGTCATAGATGCTACAACCCATTTCAGAAATTCCCCTTCACCTGAAATCGACTTAAATGATGCCAGAGTTGAAGGTGTAGGTTGCTGGCATCCGGTCTTTCCTGCCCGGGCAGACGACGTACATTTATGGGCTGCTATAAGTACAAAATTTATTTGCAGGGTTGTCAGCGCACCAGGGAGAGTGTATGAATATTTTAAGCAAATGCCAGATGGCACAATCGAGCGGCAACGCTATGAATATTAAAGATTTGATGTTTTCCTGCGTAAGTGAAGATTATGCAGTCAATCTCAGTTCCTCTTCACTGCAGAGAATGATAGATGAATGTATCAAGGCAGGTGAGCATGAAACCGGCGGTATTTTAATAGGTTCGTATAGTGAAGACGGTTCTACCGCTTTTATTGTAGAAGCCACAGCGAGGCCCGATGACTCCCTTGCTGGAAGAACAACATTTCAGCGAGGGATCAAAGGGCTGAAACCATTGCTTGATTCTCGTTGGAAAACAGGGGAATACTACGTTGGCGAGTGGCATTTTCATCCAGGAGGTTCTCCAGAACCCAGCCCTGACGATTTCGTGTCTATGAAAAATATATCATCAAACCCTAATTACCAATGCCCGGAGCCTGTAATGATTATCCTGGGTGGTGATCCCTCAGGATTATATAGCCTTAGCGCCAGCGTATTCCCTAGAGACAAAGCATCTATAAGACTTTCACAGGAATGAATATTATGAAGGGATATCCTCCCTTCATCTGAACTATTGCCGAAGATGGCCAAATGAAATCCGAGTAAATTTTAGGTTATTCAGGTGTTTCAGTAACAAATTCCTTTAAGCACCTGCTGTTACTCGGGATGCTTGGTAATACTGAGTAATATTTTTTCATGCTGGTTGAATTTGCCATTTCTCATTCCCTTAGCAATCATCAAATCTTCATCAATCATGATTTAGTAAGCAAAATAACCCAACTAATCAGAGGTGACGTGAATGCTAAGCCAGTGAATGATTCTTATTTTTATCTTGATATTGTCTAAGTAATTGCTATTAACTCGATTATTTATGTCCATTATTGACATTTTTCCATATCTGATGTGTCTCCCCTATTGAAAAACAATACATTTACTCCCACATTATCTATGGGTAACTCACCCATCTAACTTAAAGGACAGTAGAATGGCTTGGTACATCGATAGTGAACATGTAATTAAAAATGAAAGAAAAGAAGTAAATTCCAGATATGAGAAAATCTGGAAACCAGGAGAAAACCCTGACTGGGCTGGCATCTATCGCTGCCAGGCATGTGGTTATGAAGATTTGATTAATCGGCAATGTACCAAACTTCCACCATGCAGTAATTGTGATGAAAAAGGTCACGCAAACAATACCTGGAAGCTACTCGTAAGAGCTGTTGATGCAAAATGATGGAGATTAGAAGGTGTGCAGCAATGCACATCTTACTTGACATTGCTCCACCACACCATCATCGTTCGCTTGATTCCTGAATTCTCGTTCATTGACTTAAACAGGGAAGTGATTCCTTACACAGAGTTCCACGAGACTATATTCATGTAGATCCACTCAACCATATCAATTAAATTTAATTTTTTGTCGAAGCTATCTTCGAAACATTTAACTTCCTTTTCGAAAATATTTGCGACAGTAACTTTAGTTTTGCTTTTATTTATTTTCAGTTTATTACCGGTCTCATCAAAGAAATTTTTTCTGAGATTTTCTGGCAGATAGTTTTCAATTGTATAACCTTGTGTAATCCATGTCGGAATTTTAATGCGAATACCTTCTTTATAACTCTTGTTATTCAAAAGAATAGGGTTTAATGGTTCCTTAGCATCGTAATCATTATCATTATCAGCAACAAAAATTGCATTCCTATTTACAGCCACCGTCTGGATCATATCGCTTTGGTCTGCAGAAAGATGTTTCATTAACGCTCCACCATATAGTACGAACATATAATGAACATTCTCTACAGGTACCGGTAACTGTTTTTCAGAACAATAAAGTTTTAACCAATGCTTAATATAAATGCGATCGCTGGGCCCTTCTATCCAGATGACACCATTTGCATGAAAAACATCTCCTGGGCGAATACCTAACATAGAAAGCAACTCAGCCGAGCGGCTAAATTCCTTCACTCCCGACCCATCTGTAATATAAAGGTTGGCTGCATTTTCTTTCCAGATTTCAAAATCGAGAAATACAGTTGAATGGGTACTGATAAACAGTTGCAGGGATTTTCTAGTTGCGATCTCCTGAATTTGCGTCGCGAGTATACGCTGGAGTTTGGGATGGAGATGAACCTCAGGCTCTTCCACAATACAAATGGAATTTTTCTTCTGCAGTGACAGCCATGTAAGCAAACCTGTAAGTGCTTTCCAGCCTGCCGGGAGGTCATCTATCTTCACCTGATTGGTCTGGCCTGCATCATCGTTGAGCCACACCATCAGCGCATTTGGGTCATACTTCGATAAAGAGAAGCAGTGTTTTTTTGCATGATCATTCTTAATGACATCAGGATAATCATATCTATAGGCATCTTCTTTTAAAGGAGATGCCGCAGTTCCGGAGAAATATTGAGCATTTAAATTTAGATATTTAAGGACTCTGGTCATTGGGAGGCCATCAAGACCGTATGTATCTCGTCTTGATACAGATTGTCTGAGCCTGCTAATTGTAAGTGAATATCCAAAAGGAATGACATCACTCATTGTTGAATCGATAACGCTACCATAACGCATGGAGGCTTCTTTCCATTTTGCCATTACCCCTGCGTAAGTCTTACCAAAAGTACGCGAACTAAACAGCGCAGTAAGGCTTTTACCGTTTTCAAGTTGTATATAGAAGGATCCAATGCTATTGGAGCGCATGTTTTCTCGCGATAACGTTTTTAATAGTTCAGGGTCATTTAGTACTCTGAGAATATCCAGAATTGTTGTTTTTCCACTTCCATTGGGCCCGCAGAATATATTAATCATATTCGGCTCTAAGAGATTGTTTTGTAGATTTTTCTCATTTGTTGAATCGGTGAAAGCAAGTTTTCGTAAGTTTTTAAAACGAATATGTTCAACAGGCATGGTTTCTCCAAACTGAAAAATAGCATTACTTTAAAGATATTTGCACCACGGAACACCGCTGCAAGAATGTTCTTAGCATAAGCGGGAAATGGCTGAAGTTGAAGCAGTTAACCTGTATACCTGCGCCAAACTGTTCTGAAGCTCATGGCCACACAGGTCCTTTTTTAGAGGTCCCGCGACATACTTTTATTCTCTCTGTGGATCATCATGAACAAAGCCCTTTTAAGTAACATCCTACAAGTTACTACATGCTTATAAAACAACCTTTAAGTTATTGAACAACCACGCGAGGCTAAGGGTGTGTTTATACTGAATGTTTTCTTTTACTTACTAAAATGTACCTTTGAAAAGTAGACTCTCTGCGGTACGCTTTTCGGAATCATTCACCTCGATTTTTCACGCAGCGCGCCGGAGGACTTCCGCCCCGGACGGGCCCTGAATGTCCTGATACCCGATAATGATCCTGCGCTTAACCTGTCGCCGACTGTCATTCTGCCCAATGAGAATTTCATGCCGATGCTGCCCGAAGGTAAAGACCCGGTTAATCCTGCCCGGTCCTACCTGCTTTCCCTCAACTTTGCCCGTAGTTGGCTGACCAGGGCCTCGTTCCTTGGCATTGTCGCCGGCATGCTCGGGGCCGCTTCCCTGAGTCCTACAGCTGGGGCAGCCTGCGGCGCCATTACGTAATGGCCGTCACGAAACTCCTGCGCGATACCGGCCGTGCCACTGCCACCATCTGCGGCAGCCTAGGTATTCCGCAATCTCAGTAAACCAGGCAAGTGCAGACGTTGCTGACAACGGAAAAGTAACATTTGAGAGGTAGATTGCATGCTCTCACTCTGTCAAAGCAAAAAAGGCCGCATCCCGCAGCCTTTTCCTCTTAAATTCACCCTTTCGGAAACACCCAAACATGCTTCTCCGGCAGCGATAGATGGCAGTGCTGCGGATCCCGCACCTCATGCCCATACGCGCGAATGACAAAATCATCCCCCACCGTGCGGAACAGGTACTCCCAGCGGTCGCCGAGGTACATGCTGGTGAGCAGCGGTAGCTCAAGCTGATTTTCCCCTGGCCCCTCAACCACCGCGACGCGCTCGACGCGGATCACCGCCGTGGCGTCATTACCGCTCTGTACCCCTTCGCCCGCCTGGCCCCACAGCACCCAGCCTTTGCCTTCGATACGCGCTCTGCCGTCGCGCACTTCGGTGACCTTGCCGTGCAGGCGGTTGTTGCTGCCCATAAACTCGGCGGTAAATAGCGTCTTCGGCGAGCCGTACATCTCCTGCGGCGTGCCCTGTTGCTCAATTTTGCCGTTGTTGAGCAGCAGGATGCGGTCGGAAATGGACATCGCTTCGTTCTGGTCGTGCGTCACCATCAACGCGGACAGCCCGAGCTTGATAATCAGCTCGCGCAGGAACACGCGGGCCTCTTCGCGCAGCTTGGCGTCGAGGTTGGAAAGCGGCTCGTCCAGCAAAATCACCGGTGGGTTGTACACCAGCGCACGGCCAATCGCCACGCGCTGCTGCTGCCCACCGGAGAGCTGGTGCGGGTGACGTTTGCCAAGATGGCCCAGGCCAAGCTGGTCCAGCACGTCCTGCACGCGCTGCTGGATCTCTTTGGCCGGGACTTTGCGCAGCTTGAGCGGATAGGCCACGTTCTCAAACACGGTTTTGTGCGGCCACAGGGCATAGGACTGGAATACCAGCCCCAGGTTACGCTCTTCCGCCGGGACCTCACTGCGCGGCGTGCCGTCGTAAACTTTATTGTTGCCAATCACAATCGACCCCTGGGTCGGTTTTTCCAGACCCGCGACGGCGCGGAGCAGGGTGGTTTTGCCGCTGCCGGAGGGGCCTAACAGGGAGACCACTTCGCCGCGCTTCAGGTTCATGGAGACACCTTTTAAAACAGGATTGTCGCCGTAGGTTAAGTGCAGATCGTCAACCGCTAATTCAATCATGTATTTTCACTCCGAAACGAAGGGCAATGCCCAGACCTACCACGACAAGCAGGATGTTAATGAAAGAGAGCGCCGCCACGATATCGATGGCACCCGCGGCCCAGAGGGAAACCAGCATCGAGCCGATGGTCTCCGTGCCGGGCGAAAGCAGATACACACCCGTTGAGTATTCGCGTTCAAAGATCAGGAACATCAGCAGCCACGAACCGATCAGACCGTAGCGGGAGAGCGGAATGGTGACGTGGCGGGTGATCTGCCCGCGCGTCGCCCCGGTACTGCGCGCTGCCTCTTCAAGCTCCGGCCCTACCTGCAGCAGCGTGGAAGAGATGAGCCTCAGCCCGTAAGCCATCCACACCACGGTATAGGCCAGCCAGACGCTGAAAATGGTGCTGCGCAGCGAACGCAGCCAGACGATGACGTTTTCGCGCATCCAGTCGGTCCAGGCAAACCCGGAAAGCCAGCCGGATTTCAGCGAGTTATCCAGCCACATCGGCAGGAACAGGAACACCCACAGGAAGGCCAGACCCGCCAGCAGGCCAGGCACGGCGCGCGGCACCAGCACGCTGTAGTCCAGGAAACGCGTGGTGTTGTCCGGCTTACGGTGCATGGCAATGCCGACAAACAGGTAGCACACCACGGCCAGCGCGCCGCCAATGACGCCAATCGCCATGGAGTTGACGATGGCGCGCAGCAGGTTGGGCTGCGCCCAGATGGTGCGGAAGGTGTTCAGAGAAAGCTCGTCCCACAGCGAAACGCCTACGCCCCAGTTGGAGATAAACGCGCGCAGCACCACGCCGAGCAGCGGAACGCCGATGGTGACGGTGAGCCAGAAGGCAATCACCCCGCCAGCCACCCAGCGCCATTTACCCAGCGGTAGCGCGCGGGCCTGCGAGGCCTTGCCCTTCATGGTGACGAAGCGGTTGGCGGTACGCATCAGGCGACGCTGGAGCATCACCAGCGGGATGGTGATGCAGATCAGCACCACGGCAACCGCCGCCATCAGGTTATAGGATGGGGTACCCATCTTGTTCGTCAGCTTATAGAGATAGGTCGCCAGCACCATGTTGCCTTCCGGGTCGCCGAGGACCAGCATCAGGCCGAACACCTCCAGCCCCAGGAAGAACAGCAGCACGGTGGCGTACAGAATGGACGGGCGCACCATCGGCAGGCTGACGGAGGTCATCACCTGCCAGGGCGACGCGCCCGCGGTGCGCGCGGCTTCTTCCACGTCGGAGCCCACGCTACGCAGCGCTGACGAGATATACAGATAGGCGTGCGGGACGTGCGTCAGGCCGGCAATGACCACAATGCTCGACATGTCGTAGATGTTCCACGGCACAAAGCCAATCAGCGCCTCAGCCCACTGGGAGAGAAAGCCCACCGGACCGGCGGCCACCACGTAGCCGAAGCCCAGCACCATCGGTGAAACGAAAATCGGGACCAGGATCAGCGGCTCAATCAACCGGCGACCGGGCAGGTCGGTACGCACCATCAGAAACGCCAGCACGCCACCCAGCGGGATAGAGATAAAGACCAGCCCGAAAGCCAGAATAAAGCCGCTTTTCAGGGCTTTATAAAAATCGGGGTCGGTGAAAATAAAATCAAATGATTCAAAGCTCCACTCTTTTGACGGCGAAAAGAACGGCGCGGACAGGAAGCTCTGGATCACGATAAACGACAGCGGCGTGTAGATAACCAGGGCGGTTATCAGCACGACGATGCCTCGCGGCAGGCTTTGCCACTTTCTGCGTAATGTATTCATGGGGTATCCCTGGTATTGCAGCCCAGAAAAACGAACTCAGTCGATAAGGGAGCGCGGCGGCCAGCGCCGCGCTCATACGCTTATTTACCGGCGGCGGTACGCCACTCTTTGATGTACTCGAGGCGTTTTTTCGGCTGCAGGTATTCCAGCAGTGTTTCATCAACCGGGATCGGCTTCAGCGCGTTGCCGAGGATTTTGGTCAGGCCGTCGATATCGTTCTTGCCTTCGATATCGTTACGAATGGAGGGGATGTCCGCCTGATTGGCCAGAATGTTTTGCCCTTGTTCAGACAGCACGTAGTCCAGCCACAGCTTCGCGGCATTGCTGTTTTGCGCCTGCTGGCTGATGAACGACACGCGCGACAGCACCAGGGTGTAATCCTTCGGATAGGCAATGCCGAGTGACGGATCGTTCTTCGCACGCGCTTCCGCATAAGAACCGAGGATGTTGAAGCCGATCAGGTTTTCACCGGAGGAGACGCGCTCCATCATGGTGCCGGTAGACGACTGCACCGACAGGCCACCTTTGGCGACGTCGGCCAGGGTCTTAAAGTAGTTCGGATCGGCGTTGTGATCCTGCACCGAAAGCATAAAGCCCAGACCCGATTTTTCGATGTCATAGGTGGTGACTTTGTTCTTGAATTTGTCCGTCTGGCTGGCAATCAGCTTCGCCAGCGCGGCGTGAGAATCCGGCACGTCGCCAGCTGGGATCAGACGCTTGTTGTAGATAAAGACCACCGGCTCATAGGTGGTGCCGTAGGCCTTATCTTTCCAGACCGCCCATTTCGGCAGCTGGCTTTGCTCCGGAGATTTGTACTCCATGGCGTAGTCGGTGGCGAGCTTCAGGCCGGTGTCCATCGAGGAGCTCCAGACCACGTCGCCGCTCACGCCGCCGGAAGCCTGTTCGCTAATGAAACGGTTGTACAGCTCAGTGCTGTTCATGTCGTTGTATTCGACTTTAATGCCCGGGTAGGTTTTTTCGAAGCCCTGGATCAGCGGGCCGGCAGCTTTGATGTCGGTGGTGGAATAGATGACAACCTTGCCCTCTTTCGTGGCGGCATCAACCACTTTTTGATACTCAGCAGGATACCCCTGCGGCAGGGCAGAGAGTGCAGAAGCAGAGAACAGTACGGTAGCGGTAAGCAGAGAAATTCGGAACGTGTTCGACATTATAGTTAACCTTTTAGTTACATTTGAGGAACTAATTGTCAACATAGCGTAAAGCGCGCCTCCGACAATAGGGAGGCGAGGGCAATGATTCCGAAGTGTGATTGTCGCCGTCGTTTCAGCAATTAACACCATAAAATCCGCGAACGTTAGCCAACGAACGGTTGCGGATTACGGTTTATCGGGAGCTTTGCGGTATAACCGGCGAGGATGACCAATATTGCCGTACAGCATTTCAACGCTGATTAACCCGCTCTCCACGCAGTATTCAAGATAACGGCGCCCCGTGGTTTTGCTGATCCCCACGTTTTCCACCACCTCCTCAACCGACATCGCGCTGTCGGGATGCTCGGCGAACAGGCGTTTAATCCGCTCCAGCGTCTGGGGCTCAATGCCCTTTGTGGACGGCGTTACGGAGGCTTCCGCGGCTGGCAGATGAAACAGGCGATCCAGCGCATGCTGGTCGACCACCTTCACCTGCTGCACGGTGTGGATGAAGCGCATAAACCGCTCCAGCGAAGCGTGCAGGCGCTGGAAAAAGACGGGCTTGATGAGGTAATCAAACGCGCCGCTGCGCATGGCGTGGCTGCAGGTCTGCATATCGCTGGCGGCGGTGATGAAGATCACCGAACACTCATAGCTTTTCAGCAGCGGGTTATCGATGAGCTCCACGCCTTTACCGTCCGGAAGATAGTTGTCCAGCAGGATAAGCCGCGGCTGATGCTGACGAATCAGGCTGCATGCCTGCTCAATCGACGCGGCGATACCCACCACGCGTAAATGAAAATTCTGCTCGATATACTCGCGATGCAGCTCCGCCAGATGCGGCTCATCTTCAACGATCACAACATCAAGTGCTCGGGTCATGCTTTAGCCCATTCGGAATAAACACAGAAAAAATAGTCCCTTGTGGCGTGTTGTCGGCAATCTCAATGCTGCCGCCAGCCTTGTCGATATATCCTGCCACCAGATACAGGCCAATACCGTGCTCGGTGCCCACAATGTCGTTTTCACGTTCCGGTTTGCTGCTGAATCCCTGGCGGAAAATATGCGGCTTCATCGCATCCTCCACCCCACAGCCCCGGTCGGCCACCTCGATCAGCAGCTCCTGGTTTCGGTCAGAAATGTAGAGTTCCACCGGCGCGGGGACCGGTGCCTTAAGGGTCGCGTCCACCGCGTTATCCAGCAGGTTACCAATAATGGACATCAGCTCCGTTTCGTTGAGCGTGGCGGGCATTCGGGTGAGCTGGCAGGCGGGATCAAACAGCAGTTCGATGCCTTTTTCGCGCGCGCTGACGTATTTTCCAAGCAGCAGCCCACACAGCGCGGGAGAGGCAAAATGGGCGGAGACAAAGTCCAGCACCCGCTGCGCGCCTTCGGACTGCACCTGGATGTAACGAATCGCTTCGTCATAGTGTTTCATCTGCAGCAAGCCCACCAGCGTGGCGGTCCAGTTCAGTTGCTCGTGGCGCATAATGCGCAGGTTATCGGCATAGCGCTTGATCTGACTGAGCTGGCTGCTGAGGGTGTTGATGTCATTTTTGTCGCGAAAGCTGTAGACCCAGCCGCTTTCAACGCCGGGTTCGACCTCAATCGCCACCCGGTTGACGATCACCTCGCGCTGGTTCAGCACGGCAATCTGGTCGTGGCGGCCAGCGCTCACCGAGGCGTAGCGCTGGGATAAAAAGCCCGGCGATGTCTGCAGAACGTCTTCCAGCGGTTTGCCAATAAGCGCTTTCTCACTTTGCCGAATATCCAGCATTTCTCGTGCGGCGCGGTTAATTAAAATCAGCTGCTTCTCTTCATTGACGGCAAATACCCCCTCATACATGGCTTCTAAGAGCGCGCGCTGCTGCAAAACCAGCTGAGCGATATCTTTCGGCTCCAGTCGGAACATCTGTTTTTTGAGATTGCGGGTAAACAGCCAGGAGAACATAAACAGCAGCAGCAGAAGAGCCGCGCCGTACAGCCCGGACTGCCAGAGAATGCGGGCATTAATATTGGCAATATAGGAGGTCAAATAGCCGACCGAGACAATACCAATCACCTGGTGCTGCGCGTTAAAGATCGGCGCTTTGCTGCGCAGTGAAACCCCAATCCCGCCCTGGCGCACGGAAATAATGGTTTTGCCCTTTAATACCTCCGCATTATCTCCGCCGATCATCGGTAAATTAATCCGCTCCGGGGATTCCGAATGATAGAGATGCTGTTCCTCGGTATCGCCAATCACAATGTAGCTGGCATCGCTTTCGGCGCGCAGCGGCTGGATTAACCGGGCGATGCCGGGGATATCTCTGGCCGCAACCATTGCCGCCAGACCCGGCATTAGCGCGATCTGGCTGGCCTGAACCCGGGCACGCTGGCCGAGATCGTGATGGAGCTGCCGGTCAATAAAATGAAACAGAATCGTTCCCAGCAGAACTAACAGCAGGCAGGAGAAGCACACCAGCGCTAAAAACAGCTTTACCTGAAAAGAGAGTCTGCGTTTCATTCAACCTGCGGATGTTATGTAAAAGTGACATTTGCCGAGCCTGACATGGGCAAATAGCGGACGCAATCTGGCAAGAAAAGAGTTGTGACCTGGCTTTTCGTTTTCGGCGTTATAGCCATCAGGATCCCGTCAGGCTATTCTTCATTCAGCACGATAATAATTACAGAGGCAATGTCATGGATAAAGAGCTACTGGATGCGGGTTACCGGGCCTATACCGGCGAGAAAATTGACGTTTACTTCAACACCGGGATCTGCAAACACTCCGGTAACTGCGTGCGTGGCAGCGCAAAGCTGTTTAATCTGAAACGTAAACCGTGGATTATTCCCGATGAAGTGGACGTTGAAACGGTTGTCCGCGTGATTGATACCTGCCCGAGCGGTGCGCTCAAGTATCGCCAAAAATAAGCGAGGAACCATGGATATTCTGGAAGGCCATAACAAGTTTTACGTGAATGATGCGAACGGCAACCAGGTCGCGGAGATTGTCTTCGTGCCGACCGGCGAGCACCTGAGCATTATCGAGCACACCGATGTGGATGAGAGCCTGAAAGGGCAGGGCGTCGGTAAACAGCTGGTGGCGAAAGTGGTGGAGAAGATGCGCGGTGAGAACCGCAAAATTATTCCGCTGTGCCCGTTCGCGAAACATGAGTTTGATAAAACGCGGGAATATGACGATATTCGGGCGTAAATAACACCGGCGATGGCCGGTGTTTTTTTATCTTACCTGCTCAAGCAGCAATACCATCGCGATCAGCACCATTATCCCTCCAGATGCCATGCTCACCCGACGCGCCGCCTGTGGCCGGGTCGCCAGCACCGCTTTCGAACCATACCCCACCAGCAGATAGACCAGCGTACAGGTGATAAGGTGCATCATCCCAAGCGTGGACATCTGCATTGCTAACGACCAGCTCCCGGTCGGGTCTGTAAACTGCGGGAGCAGGGCCAGGAACAGCAAAAACACTTTCGGGTTTAGGCCGCTAATACAGAGCCCTTTCACCGCCCACTGTCGCCAGTTTCCCGCGTGGTGGCTCGCCTTTTCCGGGGCGGCAGGGTGACGCAACAGTCCGATGCCGAGCCACAGGAGATACGCGGCCCCCGCGAGGGTCAGCCCGGTTAACGCCAGCGGATGTTGAGCAATCACGACCCCCACGCCAGCCACGACAATGAGCGTGGCTAACAGATGCCCGGACATCAGCCCCAGCACCGCCGGTACCACGCGTCGTCCGTTAATCCCGGCGCTTATGGCGTAGGCCCAGTCGGCGCCTGGCGTCATGATGAGCAGAAACGAAACCACCCAAAAGCCGGCCACAATACTCATTTCCATCGTTCTGAAAACTCCCGCAGTGCGTTAAACGTTGCGAAAAAGAATATCGTTAACCCTGCGAAATAGGCTTTCAATGTTATGCTCATAACACGGTGAAATTGAGAAAATCTTCCAAATGGACAGCATCGATCGAAAAATTCTTGCGGCGCTCCAGTCTGATGGACGCCTGTCGCTTACCGAGCTGGCTGAGCGGGTCAATCTGAGCCTCTCGCCCTGCCATCGTCGCGTGCGGGCGCTGGAGCAAAGCGGGGCCATAACGGGATACCGTGCCAGCCTCGACCCCGCCAAAATGGGATTTAACTTCCTGGCAATCGTCTTTGCGACGCTGAAAGAAGGGGACCGAAAGGCGGTTAGCGCGTTTGAAGAGGCGGTGGAGGAGATCCCGCAGATCGTGCTGGCGCAGCGTCTGTTTGGCGATCCCGATTATCTGATGCACGTTGTGACCCGCGACCTCTCCGCTTTCCAGAAGCTCTATGACGA
The DNA here is from genome assembly GCF_020567405.1 of Enterobacter sp. TCD1-1. NCBI lineage: Bacteria > Pseudomonadati > Pseudomonadota > Gammaproteobacteria > Enterobacterales > Enterobacteriaceae > Enterobacter > Enterobacter sp. TCD1-1. The sequence goes on from NZ_JAJCXF010000004.1 coordinate 15,869, forward strand.
GAAGCTTTCCGCCATGCCTGGCGTGCAGCATCTTCGCTCAACGCTTGTCATGAAAACGGTGGTGCAGGACAGACCTTTTCCGCTGGACGTTACGGGACGAGACTGAATGACATGCCCGGCAGAGAGCCGGGCATGAAAGGGGGGTTAGCCGACGAACATTACCGACACGCACAGCACCCCGACGATCAGCGTCAGCAGGTTGCCAATGGAACGGTACGGTTTCAGGGAGGGGATCAGATACGTCGACAGCGTCGGCATGATAAACAGGATCATGGCGATAAGCGGGCCGCTGATGGCGTAAATCATCGAAATGGCGTTCGGGTTAATGCAGCAGACAGCAAAGGTGATTAACGACACCCCCATAATGGAAATCGCGCGGTTAAAGGCGCGGCTCTTTTTCACGCCTACCTGATTGAGCGACGACTTCACGATCTCCGTCGCCCCTTCAATCACCCCAAAATAGGTGCCGAGGAACGATTTCGACATCGCAATTATCGCCACGACAATCCCGGAAATTCCCAGCCACGCCGGTGAAGAGGGCATCATCGACAGCGCGGACAGGATCGTCACCCCTTCCTCTTTGGCGGCCACAATGTACGACGGCGGAATAGAGAGCAGGCAGCTGAAGACAAAGAACAGCACGCTCAGGCAGATAATCAGGTACGCCACCTTCATGATTTTCTTGCATTTATCCATAGCGCCGTCGGCAAACTTCTCGCGGCGGTCAACGGCAAACGTGGAGATAATCGGGGTATGGCTGAACGCAAACACCATCACCGGAATCGAAATCCAGACCTGGTGCAGCGTATGGCGATCCACGGCCATCTGGCTGGTCAGCAGCGAGGGCTGCCAGCTGCCGATCAGGTAGAGCGAGACAAACAGGAAATAGGCAATCAGCGGAAACACCAGGAAGCCCATCACTTTTATCGTGATATGCCGTCCCATCAGGAAGATCAGATTCAGGACCAGCACCACGCCCAGGCTGACCAGCACGCGAACGGCGGTATCCACCGTCAGGTGTTTTCCCAGTTGCTCGGTTAACGAGTTGGTGATGGCCACCGCATAAATCTGCACCACCACAAAGAAGGCGATGAAATAGAGCGTGGTGATTAGGTTGCCGATCTTCCGGCCGTAATAGTGCGAAACGGCGCCGGTGATCCCTTCGTTGCCTTTCGTTTTCGACGAGAGGATAAATTGCGCCAGCGCTTTGTGCGGCCAGTAGGTTAAGGGATAGGCCACGAGGGCGGTAATAAACAGGACGATTGCGCCTGCGGAGCCCAGCTGAATGGGCAGGAATAGCGTTCCTGCGCCCACGGCCGTGCCGTAGAGAGCGAAACTCCAGAGAGTCTCATCTTTTGACCAAATTTTCGACATTAGAGCAACGTATCAACTATCAAACCATCAGAATGGAGTGCAATTTACCATAGTTATGCACGGAGAGCGCAGTTGCTTCGAAGGCGTTTGGCCGGAACGGACGTCCGGCCAGAAGGCGTTTAGCCTGCCAGGGCGCGTCGTTGCTGGCGGCGCTTAAGAAATTTCTCGCGAAGGCAATCGTACGCCCAGTTATAGAACATGGTGTACGGCAGGAAGAACAGGAAGAAACCTATTTCCAGTGTGAATGCCTGCAGCAGGGTGACGCCCAGTACGGCGGCGACAATCGACACGCCAATCACAATAAACCCGCATTCGAACCCCAGCGCATGCAACGCACGCACTTTTGCCGTACGTTTGACGCGCTGAACGGGCCAGAAACGGTCGAAGCCGAAGTTATAAATAATGTTCCACAGCATGGCGGTGGTCGCCAGAATAATGGTCAACCCACCCATTTCCACCACGGAACGCTGCATGAGCCACGCCGCCGTAGGGGCGAGGATCGCCGTCGCGATCCCTTCAAAACAGACAGCATGAAAGATCCGCTCCGGCAGTTTACGTTGGAGTGCATCCTGATGTTGCATAGCGATAGACCTCGTTATTCACCGGTATCGGCGTTGATGCGGCCTATTTTCATCGCTAAAGCTGATATATTAAAGATAGTATCCATCGCTAAAGTAGATAGGTTATGCGCTATTCACCCGAAGCCCTTACCGCGTTTGTCGAGACCGTTGCGGCAGGCTCTTTCTCTGCGGCCGCACGCCGGCTGCGTAAAAGCCAGTCGACGGTCAGCACGTCCATTGCCAATCTTGAAGCCGATCTGGGCTTCGAGCTGTTTGACCGCTCGGCACGCCAGCCGGTGTTAACGGCCCAGGGGGAACAGGTGCTGGGCTATGTGCAGGCTATTCTCGCCGCCAGCACGCGGCTGGATGAGCTGGCGGTGTCGCTATCGGCGCAAACGGAGGCGCGTCTGACGTTTGTCCTTTCCGATACCCTCAACCCGGACGTGCTGGAAGAGATGATGAAACAGTTTGACGCGCGCTTTCCCCATACGGAATTCGAATGTCTGATTGGCGAGGAGGAGGACGTGATCGATCTCCTGCAAAAGGAGCGCGCGCAGATTGGCCTCACCGAGGCGCGAGACGGTTATCCTACGGATATCGGCGCCATCCGGCTGCCGATGCAGACCCGCATGGCGATCTATGTCGCGACTACGCATCCGCTCGCCGGACAACATGACGTTCAGCGTGACGAGCTGCACGGCTGGCGAGAGCTGCGGCTGAGCACCTATCTTGAGCGCGAGGCGGAGATCGCGCGCGGGCCCGTCTGGTCAGCCCCGAATTACCTGTTACTCTTGAGTATGGCGGTACAGGGATTTGGCTGGTGCGTCTTGCCGTGCGCGCTGGTGGATGAGTTTGCCGCCGCGAAATCCCTGGTACAGCTCAATGTTCCCGGCTGGCCGCGGGCGATCGGCATCGATCTGCTGTGGAATAAACGCTCCCCTCCCGGTGTTGCCGGAAGCTGGCTGCGGCAGTATCTGCAGGATGCACGCTGATCCTTGTGATTAAACTCACTATTTTTAAACAATTAAGATAATTGCCAGTAACAATCCTCTACTATCGTCATGTCATTTAACACAGAGGTCGTGATGAAAGATGTCGTAATAGTGGGTGCGTTGCGTACAGCTATCGGCTGTTTTCAGGGAGCGCTTGCGCGTCACTCGGCGGTTGACCTGGGGAGCGTGGTGGTGAAAGCGCTGGTGGAACGTAGCGGGATCGCAGCACATGAAGTTGACGAGGTGATTCTGGGACAGGTCCTCACGGCCGGTGCCGGGCAAAACCCTGCGCGTCAGGCGGCGCTGAAAGGCGGGCTGCCCAATACCGTCTCCGCCATCACCATCAACGACGTCTGTGGTTCAGGATTAAAAGCGCTGCATCTCGCGACGCAGGCCATTCAGTGTGGTGAGGCGGACGTGATCATTGCGGGCGGGCAGGAGAATATGAGCCGCGCGCCACACGTGTTGACCGACAGCCGCACCGGCGCACAGCTGGGCAACAGTCAGCTGCTCGACAGCCTGGTGCATGACGGCCTGTGGGATGCCTTCAATGACTATCATATGGGCGTGACGGCGGAAAATCTGGCGCGCGAGTACGGTATCAGCCGTGAGGTGCAGGATGCCTATGCGCTGAGCTCGCAGCAAAAAGCGCGTGCGGCGATTGATTCCGGTCGTTTTCGCGACGAAATTGTCCCGGTCAGCGCGCTGCGTCAGAACGGCGAGGTGATGGTTGTGGATACCGATGAACAGCCGCGCACCGACGCCAGCGCTGAAGGGCTGGCCAGGCTGAATCCTGCTTTTGAAATGCAGGGCTCGGTGACGGCGGGAAACGCCTCTTCCATCAACGACGGCGCTGCCGCCGTCATGATGATGAGCGAAAGCAAAGCCCTCGAACTCGATCTACCCGTGCTGGCCCGCATTAAGGCATTCGCCAGCGTGGGGGTTGATCCTGCGCTAATGGGGATCGCGCCGGTCTACGCCACCCGTCGCTGTCTGGAGCGTGCGGGGTGGCAGCTTTCAGATGTGGATCTGATCGAAGTGAACGAAGCCTATGCTGCGCAGGCGATCTCCGTCGGAAAAATGCTGGAGTGGGATCCGCTGCGGGTTAACGTGAACGGTGGGGCGATCGCGCTGGGGCACCCGATTGGGGCGTCCGGCTGCCGGATCCTGGTTTCGCTGGTCCACGAAATGAAAAAGCGCAATGCCCGCAAAGGGATTGCCACGCTCTGTATCGGCGGCGGGCAAGGGGTGGCGCTGGCTATCGAACGCTAACCTTTCCTCATTGAAAAGACCTCCTCCGGGAGGTTTTTTTGTGCCCTTTTTCTCCCGTCGGTTTAATTGTGATCCGAACATCATTTCCGTTATAAACAAAAATAAAAAATGAAACGTTGTTTTAAATGTAATTGAAAAGCTCACTTTATGCCGATAGTATGTGCTTATTATGAAAAACGGAACGCTGTTTCGTTTTACTTCCCGCCTTCGGGCATGACCACATCTGGAGGTTACCGTGGACGTCAGAGAAAGCATCCACAGCGCGCACGCCAAAACGCTGGATACTCAGGGGCTGCGCAAGGCATTTTTAGTCGAGCAGATATTCGAGGCCGACAGGTACACCATGGTTTACAGCCATATCGACCGCATTATTGTGGGCGGCATTATGCCCGTCACGAAAACCGTCTCCGTGGGCGGCGAGGTCGGTAAACAGCTGGGCGTGAATTATTTCCTCGAGCGTCGCGAGCTGGGGGTGATCAACATCGGCGGGCCGGGCACCATCACCGTAGACGGACAGTGCTATGAGATTGGCCATCGCGAGGCACTGTACGTAGGTAAAGGGGCGAAAGACGTGGTCTTTGCCAGCATCGACGCCAGCAAGCCTGCGAAGTTTTACTACAACTGCGCGCCGGCTCACACCACCTGTCCAACCAAAAAAGTGACCACGGCAGACGTCGCGCCCGTGACGCTGGGCGACAACCTCACCAGCAACCGCCGCACCATCAATAAATACTTCGTGCCGGACGTGCTGGAGACCTGTCAGCTCAGCATGGGGTTGACCGAGCTTGCGCCAGGGAACCTGTGGAACACCATGCCGTGCCATACCCACGAGCGCCGCATGGAAGTCTACTTCTACTTCAACATGGATGAGGACGCCTGTGTGTTCCACATGATGGGACAGCCGCAGGAAACGCGCCATATCGTGATGCACAACGAGCAGGCGGTTATTTCGCCGAGCTGGTCTATTCACTCCGGCGTTGGGACAAAAGCCTACACCTTTATCTGGGGAATGGTGGGCGAAAACCAGGTCTTTGATGATATGGACCATGTTGCGGTCAGCGATCTGCGCTAGTCGCGGGCAGTGAAGCATAAACCTGCCTGTGAGTGACAGGCTCTGAAAGAGTAAGGAATAAACATGATTCTGGATGCATTCTCTCTGCAGGGGAAAGTGGCGGTGGTTTCCGGATGTGACACCGGGCTGGGTCAGGGGATGGCGTTAGGCCTGGCGGAAGCGGGCTGCGATATCGTCGGGATTAATATCGTTGAACCGACGGAAACCATCGAACGCGTGACGGCGCTGGGTCGCCGTTTCCTGAGCCTGACCGCCGACCTGCGTAAAATCGATGCCATTCCTGAACTGCTGGATCGCGCGGTGGCGGAATTCGGCCATATCAACATTCTGGTCAACAACGCCGGGCTGATTCGCCGTGAAGATGCGATCAACTTCAGCGAACGCGACTGGGATGACGTGATGGATTTGAACATCAAGAGCGTATTTTTCATGTCCCAGGCGGCGGCAAAGCACTTTATCGCCCAGGGGAACGGCGGCAAGATCGTGAATATTGCCTCCATGCTCTCGTTCCAGGGCGGTATCCGCGTGCCGTCTTACACCGCGTCCAAAAGCGCCGTGATGGGCGTGACCCGCCTGCTGGCAAACGAGTGGGCGAAGCATAATATTAATGTGAATGCCATTGCGCCGGGTTACATGGCGACCAATAACACCCAGCAGCTGCGCGCAGACGAGCAGCGTAGCGCGGAAATCCTCGACCGTATTCCTGCGGGGCGCTGGGGGCTTCCGCGCGATCTGATGGGGCCGGTGGTCTTTCTGGCCTCGTCGGCATCGGACTATATCAACGGCTACACCGTGGCGGTTGATGGCGGCTGGCTGGCACGTTAATTCCACCTGCATGACGAACCTCTGCCCTCGGGTGGAGGTTTTTTTTGGCTAAAAATTGCCATTATCCATATGACATAAGATGAAAAATCCATACTTAAAATTCATAAATGACGCGTATCACAGTTTTATCGCTTAAATATTAGGTAATTAATAAAAAACGGTGCGATTTCAGCATTAGTTGAAATTGTAATGTCCATCACAGATCGTGATGCCATAGCGAAATAATCCATATCTTCACGAATTCCCGCCTGACACTTTTCTTCACTATCTCGTAATTTCATTTAACGAATTTTGCTGTTGAGGCAGGAAAAATATGACATCTATAAATGACTCTACCCTGATGCCCGCTGCGCTGCGCGATACCCGGCGCATGAACCAGTTTGTCTCCATTGCCGCTGCCGTGGCGGGCCTGTTATTTGGACTGGATATTGGCGTCATTGCCGGTGCATTACCGTTTATTACCGATCACTTTACCCTGAGCAGCCGCCTGCAGGAGTGGGTGGTGAGCAGCATGATGCTGGGCGCGGCCATCGGCGCGCTGTTCAACGGCTGGCTCTCGTTTCGTCTGGGGCGCAAATACAGCCTGATGGCCGGGGCGATTCTGTTTGTCGCCGGCTCCATTGGCTCCGCGTTTGCCGCAAACGTTGAGGTTCTGCTGCTTTCCCGCGTGCTGCTGGGCGTGGCGGTGGGGATTGCCTCCTATACGGCACCGCTTTATCTCTCCGAAATGGCGAGTGAGAACGTGCGCGGGAAGATGATCAGCATGTATCAGCTGATGGTCACGCTGGGTATTGTGCTGGCGTTCCTGTCTGACACGTACTTCAGCTACAGCGGCAACTGGCGCGCAATGCTTGGCGTGCTGGCGCTGCCAGCGGTGGTGCTGATTGTCTTAGTGATTTTCCTGCCGAACAGCCCGCGCTGGCTGGCGCAAAAAGGGCGCCACGTGGAGGCAGAAGAGGTGCTGCGCATGCTGCGCGATACCTCCGAAAAAGCCCGCGAAGAGCTGAACGAGATCCGCGAAAGCCTGAAGCTCAAACAGGGGGGCTGGGCGCTGTTTAAAATCAACCGCAACGTGCGCCGGGCGGTCTTCCTCGGCATGCTGCTGCAGGCGATGCAGCAGTTCACCGGCATGAACATCATCATGTACTACGCGCCGCGCATATTCAAAATGGCCGGGTTCACCACCACGGAACAGCAGATGATCGCCACCCTGGTGGTCGGGCTGACCTTCATGTTCGCCACCTTTATTGCCGTATTCACCGTGGACAAGGCGGGCCGCAAACCGGCGCTCAAAATTGGCTTCAGCGTGATGGCGCTCGGCACGCTGATCCTCGGTTACTGCCTGATGCAGTTTGATAACTGTACGGCCTCCAGCGGACTTTCCTGGCTTTCTGTTGGGATGACCATGATGTGTATCGCAGGCTACGCGATGAGCGCCGCGCCCGTAGTGTGGATCCTGTGCTCCGAAATCCAGCCGCTTAAATGCCGTGACTTTGGCATCACCTGCTCCACGACCACCAACTGGGTGTCGAACATGATCATCGGCGCGACGTTCCTGACGCTGCTGGACGCGATTGGTGCAGCGGGAACGTTCTGGCTCTATACGGTGCTGAACGTGGCGTTTATTGGCATCACGTTCTGGCTGATCCCGGAGACTAAAGGCGTGACGCTGGAACACATCGAGCGCAAGCTGATGGCCGGGGAGAAGCTGCGAAACATCGGCGTGTGATCGTATTGCCTGTTTACGTATTCCAGCGTATGCAGGCGATAACCGATATTGGTTTAACAAGGCGCTGAACAGAGCGCCTTTTTTTATTGGCATCGGTTGTGTTAAAAGAAGAAATCAACGAAAAGGAGGGATGATGAAAACGATCGGCCTGTTAGGTGGAATGAGCTGGGAATCGACAATCCCTTATTATCGCCTGATTAACGAAGGGGTGAAGCAGCGTCTGGGTGGTCTGCACTCCGCAAGCCTGCTCCTGCACAGCGTGGATTTCCATGAAATTGAAGCCTGCCAGTCGAGCGGCGAGTGGGATAAAGCCGGGGAGATCCTGGCCCAGGCGGCGCTCGGGCTTGAGCGGGCCGGCGCCGAGGGGGTAGTGCTGTGTACCAATACCATGCACAAGGTGGCGTCGCATATTGAGAACCGCTGCTCGCTGCCGTTCCTGCATATCGCTGACGCGACCGGGCGTGCAATTGCGGCATCCGGGATGCGCCGCGTAGCGCTGCTGGGCACACGCTACACCATGGAGCAGGATTTCTACCGCGGGCGCTTACACAGCGAGTTTGGGATCGAAAGTCTGATCCCGGAAGAAGAAGACCGGGCGCGCATCAATCAGATTATCTTTGACGAGCTCTGCCTTGGCACCTTCAGCGAAAGCTCTCGCGCCTTCTACGTCAGCGTCATCGAGAAACTCGCGCAGCAGGGGGCCGAAGGGGTGATCTTTGGCTGCACGGAGATCGGTTTACTGGTACCCGTTGAGCGAAGCCCTCTCCCGGTATTTGATACCACCGCTATCCATGCTGCGGATGCCGTGGCGTTTATGTTGTCCTGAGCGTCCGGTTCTGGTTACGTGTTGGCGGCGTCATAAGCGGATTGTGCCGCCACAATAGCATCAATATTATTTTCCACCCAGTGCGCCAGCACCGTCACCGTTTCAGTTAACGTCTGGCCAAGCGGTGTCAGGCTGTACTCGACTGTGACAGGTACCGTGGCGAATATCTTTCGCGACACCAGCCCATCTCGTTCCAGCTTGCGTAAAGACTGGGTCAGCACCTTTTTGGTGATTCGCTGAATATCGCGTTGAAGATGATTAAAGCGCATCGGTCCATTCTCAAGGCGCGCAAGGATTAACAGTGCCCACTTATCGGCGATACGCGTCAGCACGCCGCGTGTCGGGCAGCGCTCATCGAACACGTTGTAAGGAGGCATCTCCTTTTTCAATACTGCTGTAGGGGTCATGGTGGTTCCCTCGAGGTAACCAGGTGAGATAAAAGTGCCTTCTTACGCCCGTGAATATTTGCGTGTATAAAACAACGTAAGGTTTCTATTTGATACCAGGGAACCGAAAATGGCAACGGGCTCGCAGAGCAATTTTAAAATCGTCTTAATCGTTTGACTCACAAGGCAATATTGCATCAGGAGATAAATCATGAGCGTTGTAGTTATCTATTATTCTGGCTACGGTCATACTAAACGCGTTGCAGAAACAGTCGCCGAGGGCGCGCAGGCTGAACTGATCGCCATTGACAGCAATGGCGATATTCAGGAAAGCGACTGGCAAAAACTCAACGATGCTAAAGCGATTATTTTTGGCGCGCCAACCTACATGGGAAGCGTACCGTGGCAGTTTAAGAAATTCGCTGATGCGACCTCTAAAGCCTGGTTCGTGCGTAGCTGGCAGGACAAAGTGTTCGCGGGCTTCAGCAACAGCGCCAGCCTGAACGGTGATAAGCAGGTGTCGTTACAATACCTGCAAACGCTGGCCTCTCAACACGGTGGGATTTGGGTGAGCCTGGGGCTACCGCCGTCAAATACGCTTGCCGCTACCCGTCAGGACATTAATAATCTGGGCGGTTCTGTTGGTTTACTGGTGCAGTCTCCTTCAGATGCTGATGCTGGCGCCATTGCCAGCGGCGATCTGCAAACCGCGGTGAAATTCGGCGAGCGTGTAGCGGCTATTGCGAAACGTTTTAACTGAGTGTTCAGGCGCCCGCTGTTTAGTGGGGCGTCTGATTCAACATCTTATTCAGCCGGTCGGTCAACATACTTAGCCCTCCTTGCAGATGCTCACTGAACGCCTCCACCAGCGCCGACGCCGGGCGATGCAATGGGCGGATTAGGCTCACGGTAAAAGGAACCGAGACGCTAAACCGACGCACAACAATTCCACTTTCCGCATAGTCCAGCGCCGTAAGCGGATTAACCACCGCGACGCCGACGCCTGCGCGCACCATCGCACAAATCGAGGCCGCGCTGTGCGTTTCTACCACCATTCGCCGTTTTACCTGATGCTCGGCAAACAGGGTATCCAGCAGCTGTCGATAACTGTCGGTCTGCGACAGGCTAATGTAGTTTTCCCCATGGAAATCTTCCGGCGTGAGCACCGCCTTACCGGCAAGCCGATGTCCGGCGGGCAGAACGCACACTTCATCTAAGGAGAGCAATTCCGTGCGCGTCGTGCCCGCTGGGGAGGAGAGGGTCTCGGTTATCCCTAAATCATGGCGCTGAGCCGAAAGCCACTCTTCAAGCAGGGGAGACTCCTGCGGCACGATGGTGAGGCTGACCTCCGGATAGCGGGCCAGAAAGGGCTGGAGCAGCATCGGCAAAAAGGATTGCGAGAAGACGGGCAGGCAGACAATCGACAGCTCGCCCTGGCGAAACTCGCGCAGGCTTTCCGCGGCACTCACTATTCTGTCCAGCCCGTACCAGGAGCGCTGGACTTCCTCAAACAGACGTAACCCCTGTACCGTCGGGTGAAGCCTGCCCCGCGTGCGTTCGAACAGCTTCAGCCCCAGCACTTTCTCGAAGCGGGCCAGCTCGCGGCTTACCGTCGGCTGCGAGGTATGCAGCATCTGTGCGGCTTCGGTGAGATTACCGGTGGTCATCACGGCGTGGAAAATCTCGATATGGCGTAAATTGACGGCGGGCATAGGGCACCTGAAAGCAGAGAACTGTCCATATCATTTTTGCATAGACTCGCGATAAAACGATATTTTTTATTCTCTTTGCGCTGTGGCGTAATCATCAAAACGCATTTATCCGGAGAAGACCATGCCACGCCCGCTGAACCAGACTGATACCGATTTGAACGCCGACAACCTGCTGCGCCTGCCTGCCGAGTTTGGCTGCCCGGTGTGGGTCTACGACGCGCAGATCGTCCGCGAGAAGATCGCCGCCCTGCATCAGTTCGACGTGGTGCGTTTTGCCCAGAAGGCCTGCTCCAATATTCATATTCTGCGCCTGATGCGCGAGCAGGGCGTGA
>NZ_JAJCXF010000004.1:26987-51786 GCF_020567405.1 Enterobacter sp. TCD1-1
TGGCGGCCGGATACGATCCGAAAGCCGACAGCGACGCGATCGTCTTTACCGCCGATGTGATCGACGATGCGACGCTGGCGCGCGTTCACGAGCTGCAGATCCCGGTGAATGCCGGTTCTGTGGATATGCTGGAGCAGTTGGGTCAGGTTTCTCCCGGCCATCGCGTCTGGCTGCGCGTGAACCCGGGCTTTGGTCATGGTCACAGCCAAAAAACCAATACCGGCGGCGAAAACAGCAAGCACGGGATCTGGTATGCCGATATGCCTGCCGCGCTGGAGGTATTACAACGCTACAGCCTGAAGCTGGTGGGCATTCATATGCACATTGGCTCAGGGGTGGATTACGGCCACCTGGAGCAGGTGTGCGGCGCGATGGTGCGTCAGGTTGTCGACTTCGGTCAGGATCTGGAGGCGATCTCTGCGGGCGGTGGTCTCTCCATTCCTTATCGCGAAGGGGAAGAGGCGATCGATACCGATCACTATTACGGTCTGTGGAGCGCCGCGCGCGATCAAATCGCCGCGCATCTTGGCCACGCGGTAAAACTGGAAATTGAGCCGGGCCGTTTCCTGGTGGCAGAAGCCGGTGTGCTGGTTTCGCAGGTGCGCAGCGTGAAGGAGATGGGGTCTCGCCACTTCGTACTGATTGACGCGGGCTTTAACGACCTGATGCGTCCGTCCATGTACGGTAGCTATCACCACATTACCGCCCTGGCTGCCGACGGCCGCGATTTAACGCAGGCGCCGCGCGTTGAGACGGTCGTTGCGGGGCCACTGTGCGAATCGGGTGACGTGTTTACCCAGCAGGAAGGCGGCAAAGTGGAGACCCGCTCGCTGCCAGAGGTCAAGCCGGGGGATTACCTTGTGCTGCACGACACCGGCGCGTACGGGGCGTCTATGTCATCTAACTACAATAGCCGCCCGCTGCTGCCGGAAGTGCTGTTTGATAACGGCAAGGCGCGGCTGATCCGCCGTCGCCAGACCATTCAGGAACTGCTGGCTTTAGAACTCATCTGAGTAAAGTAGGGCCCGGTGGTGACCGAATCGCGTAAGACCAGCGTGCCGGTAAACGGCGGGATGGCATCGACCGGCTGGTTTCTTGCCAGCCGGATCGCCTGATCGATGGCGGTGACAATCATATTGTCGATGGGCAGATAAACCGATGAGAGCGCAGGCTCCAGCCATTTCGCGCTAGGGGCATCGTCAAAGCCGAACAGTGAAATATCCTGCGGGATTTTAAGCCCCGCCTGGTGCAACGCTTTGGACGCGCCCAGCGCCATGTCGTCGTTACAGGCAAACAGGGCGCTAAACGATACACCGTCGGCAATCAATTCCTTGCAAAGCTCATATCCCCCGGTCATTCCCGCATCGCCGTACTTTATCCGACGCTCGTCCAGACGGATGCCGTGCTTTTCCAGCGCCTTGCGATAGCCCATCAGCCTCGCTTTCCCGGTTGGGGTATGGATCGGGACGGTGATACAGGCGATCTCCCGATGCCCCTGTTCGATCAGATAATCCACAGCCTTAAATGCGGCATCCTGCTGTTCGAAGAACACGCAGCGATCCGGCGCCGGGCTCACTTCACGGTTAATGACCACCAGCGGTGTTTTTACGGTGTTCATCAGTTTGATGATCGCTTTTTCGCTCATATAGCGCGTATAAAGCACGATGGCATCGCACTGGCGATCGGCCAGCATCTGCACCGCCTGTTCTTCCTGTTCCGGCGCGTCGTGACCGTCGGTGACGATCAGCTGTTTCCCGTGGGTTTCAGTCTGCCGCGACGCCTGCTGGAGAAGGCGGCCAAAGTAAAAGCCGTCGAAGGTCGAGACGACCAGACCAATGCTGTTGCTGGTCTGGTTAGCCAGCGAGCGTGCGAGAAAGTTCGGCCGATAGCCCAGCTCTTCCATCGCAGCAAACACCTGCTGACGCGTACTCTCTTTAACCTGACCCGTGCCGTTCAGCACGCGCGATACCGTGGCCTTCGACACGCCCGCGCGCAGTGAGACATCCAGCATTGTTGCCATTCTACATTCCTGCTTCCACGTAATGATCTGCAGTTTAACACAGAGCTTACGCCGTATAAGCGATGCGGGAAGCGCAAAAATTCCGCCACGATCACGCTTTTTGGTAACGATTCGTCAGGCCTGCCTGAAGTCAAACTAAATAGTCTGACTCTGGTAAAATAATCGCCAATCGAGCTGGAGACGTCAGGCCAGCCCATTAATGAGAATACGCAGGTGAAACGTGAAAAAGACAGTTATCCTCCCGCTTTACGATGCACCGCAGTATGCTGAGCAGGTTACCGACTGGATCTGGCAGGCCTTTGGCGAAGGGCTTCCCCGGGAATTTTTCCACAGTATTGTTGAGCACAGCCAGACGCCGGGGGCATTACCGCTGACGTTTATTGCCGTTGAGGACGAAAAGCTTCTTGGTACGGTGGGGCTCTGGCGCTGCGATTTGATCACCCGACAGGATCTCTGTCCGTGGCTGGCGGCGCTGTACGTTGACGACGCGGCGCGAGGCAAGGGGCTGGCGGGAGAACTTCAGCGGCATGTTATCGCTTACGCCGCGCAGTCCGGGTATGAGGAACTCCATCTCTGGTCTGCCTGCCGCGACTTCTACGAACGTTACGGCTGGCAGTATATCGGTGATGGGCTGGAATACCCCAACACGCGGGTTCACCTCTACCGTTATTCGCTCTGCGCTTCTGCAGGCGACGCAACGGAGTGACGACGGACCAGCGTCGGGCTAAACAGATGCGTTATTTCCGGCGGCTGACGCTGTTCAGCCAGCGCGAGTGCCAGCTCGGCGGCCTGCGTTGCCATGGTGATGATTGGGTAGCGCACGGTGGTCAGCCGCGGGCGAACGTAGCGGGAGACCAGCACGTCGTCGAAGCCAATCAGCGAAATTTCCGCCGGTACCTCAATCCCGTTGTCATTCAACACCCCCATCGCCCCTGCGGCCATGGAGTCGTTATAGCTGGCAACCGCCGTGAAATTCCGTCCGCGACCCAGCAGCTCGGTCATGGCCTGTTCACCGCCGCTCTCATCCGGTTCGCCGTAGGCCACCAGACGGTCATTACACGGCAGCCCGTTTTCACGCAGGGCGTCGTAGTAGCCCTGCAGGCGATCCTCCGCATCGGAAATGGGGTGATTGGAACAGAGATAGCCAATTCGGGTATGGCCCTGCTGAATCAGGTGCCGCGTGGCAAGCCATGCGCCGTAGCGGTCGTCGAGCGCCACGCAGCGTTTCTCAAAACCGGGAATGATACGGTTGATAATCACCATGCCCGGCATCTGCTTCATCAGATGAATCAGTTCGGCATCCGGGATCATTTTGGCGTGAACCACCAGCGCCGCACAGCGGTGGCGGATCAGCTGTTCAATGGCCTGGCGTTCCTTTTGTTCGTTATGATAGCCATTGCCGATCAGCAAAAAATTGCCTGTCTGATAAGACACCTGTTCAACCGCTTTCACCATGGCGCCGAAAAAGGGATCGGAAACATCCCCCACCACCAGCCCGATGGTTTCTGTAGACTGCTGGGCGAGCGCGCGGGCATTGGCATTGGGATGATAATTCAGGGATTCCATGGCGCTTTGTACCGCCTGACGTGATGCGTCACTGGCTTTTGGTGAATCATTAATTACGCGCGAGACGGTTGCCACCGACACGCCTGCCAGACGGGCCACATCCTTTATTGTCGCCATTCATTACCTTCTTATTGGGGGTAAGCGTTTACACACCAAATAGTGTTGCGGAAAAGCGGCGTGCATTCAAGGGGTGCGGATTTTCGCGCTCCACAAACGTGACGCAGCACACCCCTGGCGGTGTAATCGTTACACGCCCAGTCATGTCTGAAGAATGTGAATCTGAACCTTTAGTTACACTTTGCCTCAGGCTGTTGCGATTGTCCGATAGCAAGGGTGTTAAAGAGGTTGATACAGTTGAGATCCCAGAGGTATTGATTGGTGAGAATTCTTAGTACGGTTTCGTACTCATCTCTTGCACCAACCTGCGCGGATGCGCAGGTTTTTTTTCGCCTCCACTTTTGCTGTCGCTCCCTTAGCACTTCTCGTGTAATCTGCCACCATTTACTATCGACCCTCCACACTGGCTTGCAAAGGGAGTTGAGATGCTATTTGGGTTCTTCCGTACGCTTTTCCGTATTCTGTTTCGCATCCGCATCACCGGCGATGCCCGGGCGCTTCGCGGCGAACGCGTTCTCATCACACCAAACCATGTTTCCTTTATAGACGGCATTCTGCTGGCGCTGTTTTTGCCCGTGCGCCCGGTGTTTGCGGTGTATACCTCCATCAGCCAGCAGTGGTACATGCGCTGGCTCACGCCGTTGATTGATTTTGTCCCGCTCGACCCGACAAAACCGATGATGATTAAACATCTGGTACGCCTGGTTGAGCAGGGGCGCCCGGTGGTCATTTTCCCGGAAGGGCGTATCTCCGTGACCGGTTCGCTGATGAAAATCTACGACGGCGCGGGGTTTGTCGCGGCGAAGTCAAAAGCGACCGTGGTGCCGCTGCGTATTGAAGGCGCGGAGCTGACCCATTTCAGCCGTCTCAAGGGGCTGGTGAAGCAGCGTCTGTTCCCCAAAATCACACTGCATATCCTGCCGCCAACGTCGTTACCGATGCCCGACGCGCCGCGTGCCCGCGATCGCCGTAAAATCGCCGGGGAAATGCTGCATCAGATTATGATGGAAGCGCGTATGGCCGTGCGCCCGCGCGAAACGCTGTACGAATCCCTGCTTTCCGCGCAGTACCGCTATGGCGCGAAGAAAAACTGCATCGAAGACATCAACTTTACCCCGGATACCTATCGCAAACTGCTGACCAAGACCCTGTTTGTGGGCCGTATTCTGGAGAAGTACAGCAAAAAGGGCGAAAAGATTGGCCTGATGCTGCCTAACGCGGGCATCAGCGCGGCGGTGATTTTCGGCGCGGTTTCCCGGGGCCGGATCCCGGCGATGATGAACTACACGGCGGGCGTGAAGGGGCTGACCAGCGCCATTACTGCCGCTCAGATTAATACCGTCTTTACCTCCCGTCAGTTTCTGGACAAAGGCAAACTCTGGCACCTTCCCGAGCAGCTCACCCAGGTGCGCTGGGTCTTCCTGGAGGATCTGAAAGCGGACGTGACCACCGGCGACAAGCTGTGGATTTTTGCGCATCTGCTGGTGCCGCGTCTGGCGCAGGTCAAACAGCAGCCGGAAGATGACGCGATTATCCTCTTCACGTCGGGATCGGAGGGCAACCCGAAAGGCGTCGTCCATAGCCACAAGAGCATTCTGACGAACGTTGAGCAGATTAAAAGCATCGCCGACTTTACCGCGAACGACCGCTTTATGTCGGCGCTGCCGCTGTTCCACTCCTTTGGCCTGACGGTGGGGCTGTTCACGCCGCTCCTGACCGGCGCAGAAGTGTTCCTCTACCCGAGCCCGCTGCATTACCGCATTGTGCCGGAGTTGGTGTATGACCGTAACTGTACCGTTCTGTTCGGAACCTCAACCTTCCTGGGGAACTATGCGCGCTTCGCCAATCCGTATGATTTTTATCGCGTTCGGTATGTGGTGGCTGGCGCGGAAAAACTGCAGGAGAGCACGCGCCAGATCTGGCAGGACAAGTTTGGCCTGCGCATTCTCGAAGGCTATGGCGTTACCGAGTGTGCGCCCGTGGTCTCGATTAACGTGCCGATGGCGGCGAAACCGGGCACGGTTGGCCGAATTCTGCCGGGGATGGACGCGCGTCTGCTGGCGGTGCCGGGCATTGAGGACGGGGGCCGCCTGCAGCTGAAAGGGCCAAACGTGATGAACGGGTATCTGCGCGTGGAAAATCCGGGCGTGCTGGAAGCGCCGACGGCGGAAAACGTCAACGGCGAGATTGAAACCGGCTGGTACGACACCGGGGATATCGTCCGTTTCGATGAGCAGGGCTTTGTACAGATTCAGGGACGCGCGAAACGCTTCGCCAAAATTGCCGGCGAAATGGTCTCTCTGGAAATGGTGGAGCAACTGGCGACGGCCGTGTCCGCCGAGAAGATGCACGCCACGGTGGTGAAGAGCGATGCCAGCAAAGGCGAGGCGCTGGTGCTGTTTACGACCGACGGTGAGCTTAAGCGCGACAGGTTACTGAGCTATGCGCGTGAACACGGTATTCCTGAACTGGCCGTGCCGCGCGATATTCGCTACCTGAAACAGCTCCCGGTACTGGGCAGCGGGAAGCCAGATTTCGTGACCCTGAAAGGCATGGTTGAAGAGGCGGAACAGCAAAATGCGTGAGTCAGTACACACTAACACTTCACTCAGGTCGAAAGGCATGATGGCCGTCATTGCCGCGCAGTTTCTCTCTGCGTTCGGCGATAACGCGCTGCTGTTTGCCACGCTGGCGCTGCTGAAAGCCGAGTTTTACCCCGACTGGAGTCAGCCGATCCTGCAGATGGTGTTTGTGGGCGCTTACATTATCTTTGCCCCGTTTGTGGGGCAGGTGGCGGACAGTTTCCCGAAAGGCCGGGTGATGATGTTTGCCAACGGCCTCAAGCTGCTGGGTGCCGCCAGCATTTGCTTTGGCTTCAATCCGTTTATTGGCTACACGCTGGTGGGCATTGGCGCCGCCGCCTACTCCCCGGCGAAGTACGGCATTCTCGGCGAGCTGACCACCGGGGATAAGCTGGTGAAAGCCAATGGTCTGATGGAGTCATCTACTATTGCCGCTATCCTGATTGGCTCCGTTGCGGGCGGCGTGCTGGCCGACTGGCATGTGCTGGCGGCACTGGGCGTGTGTGCGGTGGTGTATGGCGGGGCGGTCGTGGCGAACCTGTTTATTCCGAAGCTGCCTGCGGCTCGCCCGGGTCAATCCTGGCGATTTAAACCGATGACCGGCAGTTTCTTTACCGCCTGCCGCGTGCTGTGGCGTAACGGTGAAACGCGTTTCTCCCTGATGGGGACCAGCATGTTCTGGGGCGCGGGCGTCACGCTGCGCTTCCTGCTGGTCCTGTGGGTGCCGGTGGCGCTGGGCATTACTGATAATGCGACGCCAACCTATCTTAATGCGATGGTGGCCATCGGCATTGTGGTTGGGGCGGGCGCGGCGGCGAAGCTGGTCACGCTGGAGACGGTCGCACGCTGCATGCCCGCAGGGATCCTGATTGGCGTCGTGGTGCTTATCTTCTCGCTGCAGCATGCGTTATTGCCCGCGTATGCCCTCCTCATCCTGATTGGTATTCTGGGGGGCTTCTTCGTGGTGCCGCTGAATGCGTTACTGCAGGAGCGGGGCAAGCAGACCGTCGGGGCAGGCAATGCCATTGCGGTACAAAACCTGGGTGAAAACCTGGCGATGCTGTTAATGCTGGGGCTTTACTCGCTGGCGGTAAAAGTGGGTGTGCCGGTGGTGGGGATTGGCGTCGGGTTTGGCGGGCTGTTTGCGATTGCGATTGCTGGTTTGTGGATGTGGCAACGTCGCCGTTGATATCTGGCCGGGTGACGGCTTCGCCTTACCCCGCCTGGGTTTGAGCACCTGTAGGCCCGGTAAGCGTCGCGCCACCGGGCAAAAGCGTCAGGCTATGGTGCAGGATAAGTATAAACCTGATGCACTGCTTCAATCTCCGCTAACACCTCTTCACTCAGGTTCAGGTGGAAACTCTCAATATTGGTTTTCAGCTGTTCCATCGTGGTTGCGCCCAGCAAGGTACTGGCAACAAACGGCTGACGACGCACGAAGGCCAGCGCCATCTGCGCAGGGTCAAGACCGTGACGCTTCGCGATATCCACATAAGCGGCAACGGCTTTCTGCGTCTGCTCGCCGCTGTAGCGGGTAAAGCGGCTAAAGAGGGTGTTACGCGCCCCGGCCGGTTTCGCGCCGTTCAGGTATTTCCCCGTCAGGGTGCCGAAGCCGAGACAGGAGTAAGCAAGCAGTTCCACTTCTTCATACTGCGTCACTTCGGCCAGACCCACTTCATAGCTGCGGTTAAGCAGGCTGTACGGGTTCTGAATAGTCACGATACGCGGCAGATCGTGCTTATCCGCCAGGTGCAGATAGCGCATGACCCCAAAGGCCGTTTCGTTAGACACGCCAATGTAGCGGATTTTTCCCGCACGCTGGCATTCGGTCAGCGCTTCCAGCGTTTCCAGCAGCGTCACCGCGGGGGCGCTCTCATTCCAGCTGTACCCGAGCTTGCCAAAGCAGTTGGTTGGCCGCTGCGGCCAGTGTACCTGGTACAGGTCGAGATAGTCGGTTTGCAGGCGCTTGAGGCTGGCGTCCAGCGCGGCGCGGATATTTTTGCGATCGAGGATCTGGTTCGGGCGGATCCCGGTATCGTTGTTGCGCGCGGGGCCGCTGACTTTGGAGGCAATCACCAGCTTTTCACGGTTGCCGCGTTTTGCCAGCCAGTTACCGACGTAGGTTTCGGTAAGTCCCTGCGTCTCAGGACGTGGCGGAACAGGGTACATCTCTGCGACATCAATCAGGTTAATGCCCTGGCTGACGGCATAATCGAGTTGTGCATGGGCATCGGCTTCGCTGTTTTGTTCACCAAATGTCATCGTGCCCAACCCCAGTTGGCTAATTTCCAGTGCGCTGTGGGGGATACGGTGATAATGCATAGCCGGCTTCCTCAGTAGACATATAAACCGCGTCAGGGCGTACCCGACAAAGGAATATAAACATGGCAGAGGGGAAGCAAAAGGGGAAGAAAAAAATCAAAAAGGCCAGCAAGCGACTGACCTCTCTCTGATTATCGCTCGATAATTTGCGATACTTCGTCGCGATTGATCTGCATTTTATTGCCTTCCTGGTCGCGGTAGCTGACCAGACCGGTATCATCGTCGACTTCGGGTTTACCGTCGGTCAGGATCATTCGACCATCTTTTGTCGCCATGACGTAATCGCTGCTACAGCCCGATACGGCAAACGCTAAACCGACTGCTGACACTAATACTGCCCATTTTTTCATCGTTATCGTCCTCATCTGGCTTGTATCAAATCATAATCTAGTATTAACCCGATATGGCGACTTGAGGAAGCGGTAAAATCTTAAAAAGCAGTCGATTATGTTTGAGAGCTCTCAAAATAAGTAAAAAACTATGTTTTCAACAGGAAATGACGTGCGAGTAATGCGCCGGTGAAATTCTTTTTGAGATAAAAACCGCGCGGCAACGTCAGTATCGGCTCACCTTGCGCGCCGATTGCCTCGGTAAGGGCTTTACTGTTGGCTGCTTTTGGGCGCAGCTGTAATACCTCTCCGTGTCGGGCGGTGATGCGCTCAACCTGCCCAAGAACAATCATGTCCATCAGCTCCTCCCAGTCCAGACGCAGCTGATGCTCTTCATTCTCGTCCGGGCTCCAGAGCAGCGGCGCGCCAACGCGACGGTCGGCCAGGGGAATCTGACGTTCACCCTCAACCGGTACCCACAATACGCGCTTCAGCTTGTGACGAACGTGGCTGGTTTCCCACGTTACGCCGGTATTGCCGGTTAATGGCGCAACGCAGACAAAGGTGGTCTCAAGCGGCTTGCCCTGGCGGTCTACAGGAATGGTTTTTAGCTCCACGCCAAGGGCTGCAAAATCTTGCTCAGGTTTGCTCCCTGCGCTTGCACCCAGCCATAGCTCCAGCAGCATGCCGATCCAGCCTTTATCTCGTTTCAGATCCTTCGGGATCGGCAGCCCGGCCATTGCTGCCAGCTCGCCAAGCGAAAAACCGGCCAGACGCTGTGCCTGCAGTAGCAACTGGCTCTCGCTGGACGGTGGTGAGCCCAAGGGTGTAAGCGGATGCATGACGGTAACCTTTTGATTAAAAAATAAACGAAGAATTTGTCTCCTGTGGATAGAGTTTAACTTTTTCTGTACCAATATGACATCTCTATGATTTATAGGTTTTTTTATCGGTCTGAAATCGTTTCGCCTGGGTGGAAAAAGCGGTTGTTCAAATCTGGTCACTGACAATGAACAGGATCTTACACCATGTTATCCACAGAAAAATGGGATAACTGGGCATAACCCTGACTACTGTTTCCATTTACAGCCTTGACGTGCGATGAAAATCGAATTTTCACACAAATTGTGACTAACTTATTGGCACAATCTGTGGATAAAACCGACGCTGTTCGATCTTTCATCAGCACGACGATCCCTGGTGTGACGATCGTCACGCTATTCAGTTTTTTGTTTACGTAAATGCATCTAACTCTATGAATATAATCATGTTAATGAATGCGAGCAAAAGAGGGTGTGCGGCGGTCGTTGAGGTTGTTCATCGGTAATCAGACACTTCTTCACAACTATATCCACAGAAAAGGTGAATAAAATTCCCTTCACTGTCGCTCATCTGTTTATAACTCAGCACTTATTTGTGAGTTATTCAATTGTTATTAGGTTGCAGGCCTGTAAGAGAGTGGTTTACCGCCTCCCTGTAGTGTGAAACAATCATTCATATATAAGGTTTAGTTTGGGGTAGTCCGGTGATTGATGACGATGGCTACCGCCCGAACGTAGGAATAGTAATTTGTAATCGTCAGGGCCAGGTGATGTGGGCCCGTCGATATGGTCAACACTCCTGGCAGTTCCCGCAAGGCGGGATCAATCCGGGAGAGTCCCCAGAACAAGCGATGTACCGGGAGCTTTTTGAAGAGGTCGGTTTGAGCCGAAAAGATGTTCGCATCCTGGCTTCGACCCGCAACTGGTTGCGTTACAAGTTACCGAAACGTTTGGTGCGTTGGGACACAAAGCCGGTTTGTATCGGCCAGAAACAGAAGTGGTTTCTGTTGCAGTTGGTGGGCAACGATTCAGACATCAATATGCAAACCAGCAGTACGCCGGAGTTTGATGGCTGGCGCTGGGTGAGCTATTGGTATCCTGTTCGTCAGGTCGTGTCATTTAAGCGCGATGTTTACCGTAGGGTGATGAAAGAGTTTGCAAGTGTAGTGATGCAGCTTCAGGAGATCCCGCCTAAGCCGCAGAGCGCACCTGCCTGGCGACGTAAAAGAGGTTAAGCTACGCAAATCATGCTCACCCGCTTGCGAGAAATAGTCGAGAAGGTGGCCAGCGCGCCGCGTCTGAACGAGGCGTTGAATATTCTGGTCACCGACATCTGTCTTGCGATGGAGACCGAGGTCTGTTCGGTGTATCTGGCCGACCACGATCGGCGCTGCTATTACCTGATGGCGACCCGTGGTTTGAAAAAACCACGTGGACGCACCGTTACGCTCGCATTTGATGAAGGTATCGTGGGGCTGGTTGGGCGACTGGCTGAACCCATTAACCTTGCTGACGCGCAAAAACACCCCAGCTTTAAATACATCCCCTCCGTAAAAGAAGAGCGCTTCCGCGCTTTCCTTGGCGTGCCGATTATCCAGCGTCGCCAGTTGCTCGGCGTGCTGGTTGTCCAGCAGCGCGAGCTACGTCAGTACGACGAAAGCGAGGAGTCTTTCCTCGTCACGCTGGCCACGCAGATGGCGGCGATCCTCTCTCAGTCTCAGCTTGCCGCGCTCTTTGGTCAGTATCGCCATACGCGCATTCGTGCCCTTCCGGCATCGCCAGGTGTGGCGATTGCTGAAGGCTGGATGGACGCCACGCTGCCGTTAATGGAGCAGGTTTACGAAGCCTCAACGCTTGATGAAGCGCTGGAGCGCGAGCGTCTCACCGCCGCGCTGGAAGAGGCGGCGAATGAATTTCGTCGTTACAGCAAGCGTTTTGCCGCAGGCGCGCAAAAAGAGACGGCGGCCATCTTCGACCTCTATTCGCACCTGCTCTCCGATGCGCGCCTGCGTCGTGAGCTTTTTGCGGAAGTGGATAAAGGCTCGGTCGCAGAGTGGGCGGTTAAGAAGGTCATCGAAAAATTTGCCGACCAGTTTGCGGCACTGACCGACGGTTACCTGAAAGAGCGGGCAGGGGATCTGCGCGCTCTGGGGCAGCGCCTGCTGTTCCATCTTGATGACACCATTCAGGGCCCGAATGCCTGGCCAAAACGGTTTGTTCTGGTCGCCGATGAACTCTCAGCAACGACGCTGGCTGAACTGCCGCAGGACAGGCTGGCCGGTGTGGTGGTGCGCGATGGTGCCGCCAACTCACACGCCGCTATTATGGTGCGCGCGCTGGGCATCCCTACCGTTATGGGGGCGGACATTCAGCCGTCGGTGCTGCACCGACGTACGCTGGTGGTCGACGGCTATCGCGGTGAGCTGCTGGTCGATCCTGAGCCGGTTCTGCTCCAGGAATACCAGCGTCTTATCAGCGAAGAGAATGAATTAAGCAAGCTGGCGGAAGATGAGGTTAACCTGCCCGCCCAGCTTAAGAGCGGTGAGCGGATCAAAGTCATGCTCAATGCCGGTTTAAGCCCCGAGCACGAAGAAAAGCTTGGCAGCCGCATCGACGGGATTGGCCTGTACCGTACTGAAATCCCGTTCATGCTGCAGAGCGGTTTCCCCTCTGAAGAGGAGCAGGTGGCGCAGTATCAGGGCATGCTGCAGATGTTTAACGACAAACCTGTCACCCTGCGAACCCTGGACGTCGGGGCGGATAAACAGCTGCCCTATATGCCGATCAGCGAAGAAAACCCGTGCCTGGGCTGGCGTGGGATCCGCATTACGCTCGATCAGCCGGAGATCTTCCTGATCCAGGTGCGCGCGATGCTGCGCGCCAACGCGGCGACGGGCAATCTCAGCATCTTACTGCCGATGGTCACCAGCATTGATGAGATCGACGAGTCCCGGCGGCTGATCGAACGTGCTGGCCGTGAAGTGGAAGAGATGATCGGCTATGCGATCCCGAAACCGCGGATTGGGGTCATGCTTGAAGTGCCCTCCATGGTCTTTATGCTGCCGCAGCTGGCAAACCGCGTTGATTTTATCTCTGTCGGCACCAATGACCTGACGCAATATATTCTGGCCGTCGACCGTAACAATACCCGCGTCGCCAGTATCTACGATAGCCTGCATCCGGCGATTATTCGCGCCTTAGCGATGATTGCCCGAGAAGCGGAGCAGTACGGCATTGATTTACGCCTGTGCGGTGAAATGGCCGGGGATTCCATGTGCGTTGCGATCCTGATTGGTCTGGGATACCGCCATCTGTCGATGAACGGTCGCGCTGTTGCTCGCGTGAAATACCTGTTGCGGCATATCGACATCGATGATGCCCGCGAGCTGGCAGAACGCAGCCTTGAGGCGCAGCTGGCAGCGGAGGTCCGTCATCAGGTCGCGGCGTTTATGGAACGACGCGGTATGGGCGGTCTGATCCGCGGCGGCCGCTAAAGCCTTTCTCCCTCTCCCACAGGGAGAGGGGCGAGGTGAGGGCACCAGCGTACATAAAACCCTATACACATCTTTTACATCTCTGGCGCATCCTCCGGGCCCGCCTTGTGCTATGATTCGCAACTTTGGAGCCTCTGCTTACGGCAGAATCGCATTTCTACCGCTGTCCACTTTCAGCGGAATAACAACATCTTGTGGTGACAGATGAACAGTGGTTATCTGCATTTTCCGGAGTTTGATCCGGTCATTTTCTCAGTAGGACCTGTTTCGCTTCACTGGTACGGTCTGATGTACCTGGTGGGCTTCATTTTTGCCATGTGGCTCGCGGGTCGTCGCGCCAGCCGTCCTGGCAGCGGCTGGACTAAAAACGAAGTTGAAAACCTGCTGTATGCGGGCTTCCTCGGCGTGTTCCTCGGTGGCCGTATTGGGTACGTATTGTTCTATAACTTCCCGGTATTCCTGAACGATCCGCTCTATCTGTTCCGCGTCTGGGACGGCGGCATGTCCTTCCACGGCGGCCTGATTGGGGTGATCCTGGTGATGGTGATTTTTGCCAAACGCACCAAACGCAACTTCTTCCAGGTGTCCGATTTCATCGCGCCGCTGATCCCGTTTGGTCTCGGGGCGGGCCGTCTGGGCAACTTCATCAACGGTGAGCTGTGGGGCCGCGTCGACCCGAGCGTTTCCTTTACCATGCTATTCCCGGGCTCGCGCGCGGAAGACATGGCGCTGCTGCCGTCGCATCCTGAGTGGCAGTCCATTTTCGATACCTACGGCGTGCTGCCGCGCCATATGTCTCAGCTGTACGAGCTGGCGCTGGAAGGCGTGGTGCTGTTTATCATCCTCAACCTGTTTATCCGCAAACCGCGCCCGATGGGGGCTGTCTCCGGCCTGTTCCTGATCGGCTACGGTGCATTCCGTATTATCGTCGAGTTCTTCCGCCAGCCGGACGCACAGTTTACCGGCGAGTGGGTACAGTACATCAGCATGGGGCAGATCCTCTCCATTCCGATGATTGTCGCGGGTGCCATTATGATGATTTGGGCGTATCGTCGTCGTCCACAGCAACAGATTTCCTGAGGAACCATGAAACAGTATCTTGAACTGATGAAAAAAGTGCTCGATGAGGGCACGCCGAAAAACGACCGCACCGGCACCGGTACGCTCTCCATTTTTGGCCACCAGATGCGCTTCAATCTGCAGGAAGGCTTCCCGCTGGTGACGACAAAGCGCTGCCATCTGCGCTCGATCATTCATGAACTGCTCTGGTTCCTGCAAGGCGATACCAACGTTGCGTATCTGCACGACAATAACGTCTCAATCTGGGACGAATGGGCAGATGAAAACGGCAATCTGGGCCCGGTATACGGCAAGCAGTGGCGCGCATGGCCCACGCCTGATGGCCGCCATATTGACCAGATCACCACCGTGATGAACCAGCTGAAAAACGATCCGGACTCGCGCCGCATCATCGTTTCCGCCTGGAACGTCGGCGAGCTGGATAAAATGGCGCTGGCACCGTGCCACGCGTTCTTCCAGTTCTATGTGGCGGATGGAAAGCTCTCCTGCCAGCTCTATCAGCGCTCCTGTGACGTGTTCCTCGGCCTGCCGTTTAACATTGCCAGCTATGCGCTGTTAGTTCACATGATGGCGCAGCAGTGCGACCTGGAAGTGGGCGATTTCGTCTGGACCGGTGGGGATACCCATATCTACAGCAACCATATGGAACAGACGCATCTCCAGCTGACCCGCGAACCGCGTGCGCTGCCGAAGCTGATTATCAAACGCAAACCGGCATCAATCTTCGACTACCGCTTTGATGATTTCGAGATTGAGGGCTACGACCCGCACCCGGGCATCAAAGCGCCCGTCGCGATCTGATGCGATAAAGCCTGACACAACCGGTGCTGTTTAGCGCCGGTTTTTTTTCGCCTTTCTCCCGTTTCCCGAAGCGTTATCCAGAAAGCCTGCAACGCGCTGCAACTCTCCCACTTCTCCGGATGACGTCTCGTAAAACGAGGATCCGATACTCGTCATGTCCACGGCGCTTCGCCACACTCCCGGTATGAAAAAAGAGAACGGTTTTACGCTTATCGAAACGCTGGTCGCCGTTTCGCTTGTCGTCATCCTTAGCGCCTCGGGCCTGTACGGCTGGGACAGCTGGCAACGGCAACAGCGGTTGTGGCAAACCGCCAGCCAGGTGCGAGATTACCTTCTGTTTCTGCGCAACCATGCCAACCGCCACAACCGCGACCATCAAATTACCCGTCAGCGGACGGGGGACCGGGACTGTCTGGCGAGCTCTGCCGTGCAAGGCTGTGAAAAGGACAGTCCCTTTGTGCTGATTCCACTCTGGCCTGAGGTCACGATCGGCGAGGTCACGCCGTCCCTCGGGTTCTACGGATTACGGGATACGGCATGGGCGGGGCGGATACGCGTTCAAAGCCGTGCTGGAGAATGGTTGATTATGGTCTCAAATGGAGGACGCATCAGGATGTGTCAGGTCTCTGAGGGAGGTTCATGTTGATGAGGCAGCGCGGTTTCTCACTGACAGAAGTGTTGATTGCCACGGCGATGAGCAGCCTTTTGCTGATAAGCGCATCGCGTTTTTTACCCGGGCTACAGCGGGCCGTATTACTGCAATCCGGCCAGCGAGAGCTGGAAGAAGAGGTCTGGCAACACCTGTTCGCCCTCGGCAAACAGCTTCAGCGTGCGGGGTACTGCGCGGGAAATTGCCAGGGACAGGCGCTGGCGATCGGCAGGCAGGGGAGCTGCATCATTGTGCGGTGGGATGCCAACAGTAACGGTCGCTGGGATAGCAGCACATCAGAAAATGATAGCACCGGTTTTCGTCTGGAATCGGGGGCGCTGGAAACCCTGCGTGGCACGGCGTCGTGTGAAGGAAAAGGGTGGGAAAAGCTCACGGACCCGGACAGGCTTGCGATCGCACATTTTGTCGTGAGGAAAGTGGAACATGCCGGTTTTGCGCCAGAGGTAAATATCGAACTGGCCGCGAGACGTAAAGGCGATAAAGGGGAACCCTGGCAGGCGTTGTATACGGTCACGGGGTATAACCTGTGAGCCGTCAACGCGGGATGTCTTCGCTGGCGCTGGTTCTGCTTTTACTGGTGCTCGGTACCCTGATCCTGACGGGGCTAAACCAGCAGGTCACAACGTTCAGTGCGCTCGTTGGCGGTGAGAGCCGCTCGCTTCAGCAGCAGGCGACGGCGCAGTCCGCGCTTGAGTGGGGACGTGTTCAGCGCTGGGCGTCAGCGCCACAAATCCAGTGCAAAACGACATCGACATGGCGAGTGTGTTTGCGTCAACTGAGTGAGGCGCGTGTACTACTGATAGCCAGCGGCAACGACCTGCTGCTCTGGCGTGCAGGAGAGATCGTCGACGGGAACGTGCGCTTTTCGCCTCACGGCTGGAGCGATTTTTGTCCCCTTAAGGAGAGCGCGTTATGTCAGCTGCCGTGAGCAGAGAAAAAGGGTTTAGCATGGTTGAGGTCCTGCTGGCGATGATGCTGCTGCTGGCGGTCGTGACCGCACTGTCGGGGTATCACCGGGCACTGGCGGCGCGGTTCACCGCATTTAATCAGTATCGCCAGCTCTGGCACCATGCCTGGAACCAGTCTCAGCTCTCAACAAATGTTCTTCCTGCAGGCTGGCAGGCCCGTCGGGGGCAGACAACGCTCGCAGGATGTGTCAGCATCACGGTTACACTTATTTCTCCTCTGGGGCGGCGCGGTGAGTTAACGCGTCTGCATTGCCCGGTTAGCCAGTAGTCGGGAGCGTCTATGTTAAGGGTCTACCACTCAAATCGTCTGGATGTGCTGGAAGCACTGATGGAGTTTATCGTTGAGCGCGAGCGGCTTGACGATCCTTTTGAGCCTGAAATGGTGCTGGTGCAGAGCACCGGTATGGCACAGTGGCTGCAAATGTCGCTTTCCCGCAAGTTTGGCATTGCCGCGAATATTGATTTTCCGCTGCCTGCGAGCTTTATCTGGGAGATGTTTGTCCGCGTGTTGCCGGATATCCCGGAGCAGAGCGCGTTCAACAAGCAGGCCATGAGCTGGAAGCTGATGGCGCTGCTACCGGAAATGCTGCAGCACGATGAATTTGCCATGCTGCGTCACTACCTCAATGACGATACCGACAAGCGCAAGCTGTTCCAGCTGGCGTCGCGCACCGCCGATCTCTACGACCAATACCTTGTTTATCGCTCTGACTGGTTAATTCGTTGGGAAGCGGGCGAGTTGGTTGAAGGCCTGCCGGAGGCGCAAATATGGCAGGCCCCGCTGTGGAAAGCGCTGGTAGAGCATACGGAGAAACTGGGCCAGCCTAAGTGGCACCGTGCCAATCTCTACGATCGGTTTATCTCGATACTTGAAAATGCGTCGGAGCGCCCGGCCCGACTGCCGTCACGCGTATTTATCTGCGGAATATCCGCATTACCCCCTGTCTATCTGAAAGCGTTAAATGCGCTGGGTAAACATATTGATATCCATATTTTGTTTACCAATCCTTGCCGACAGTACTGGGGGGATATCCTCGACGAACGCTGGCTGGCGCGGCTGGTGGCCCGCCAACGAAAACGCCTTTTTGAAGAACGATCCATCCCGCTGTTTAAAGACGGCTCGACGGCCGGGCAGCTTTTCGATGAAGACGGTATTCAGAACCTGCCCAATCCGCTGCTTGCCTCATGGGGGAAGCTGGGGCGTGATTACATTCACATGCTTTCAGACATCACTTCCTCAGGTGAAGGTGACGTGGATGCCTTTGTTGAGATCGCCCCGGACAGCCTGCTGCATAATATCCAGTTAGATATTCTGGATCTGGAAAACCGTGCTGTCATGGGCGTGACGGCGAACGAGTTCGAACGCAGCGACAATAAGCGAAAACTGGATCCTGACGATCGCAGTATCACGATCCACGTTTGTCACAGCCCGCAGCGTGAGGTCGAAGTGCTTCACGACCAGCTGCTGGCGATGCTGCAGGAAGATCCCGACCTGACGCCACGCGATATCGTGGTGATGGTGGCGGATATCGACAGCTACAGTCCCTTTATTCAGGCCGTCTTTGGCAGCGCGACGGGCGAGCGATACCTGCCTTACGCGATATCTGACCGTCGTGCCCGCCAGTCGCATCCGGTATTGCAGGCGTTTATCACTCTCCTGTCACTGCCGGATAGCCGGTTTATCTCCGAAGATGTCCTGGCGTTGCTGGATGTTCCCGTGCTGGCTGCACGCTTCAACATCAATGAAGAGGGGCTGCGTTACCTTCGTCAGTGGGTTAACGAGTCTGGCGTACGCTGGGGGATCGATGACGATAACGTTCAGGAATTCGAGCTTCCCCCTACCGGGCAGCACACCTGGCGATTTGGCCTGACGCGTATGCTGTTGGGCTATGCCATGGAAAGCAGCCAGGGCGAGTGGAATGAGGTGCTGCCTTACGATGAGTCCAGCGGGTTAATTGCTGAACTGGTGGGGCATTTAGCATCGCTATTAATGCAGCTTAACCGCTGGCGATATGCGCTGTTGCAGCCGCGTCCACTTGAAGAATGGCTCCCTGTCTGCAGGGCGCTACTCAATGATTTCTTCCTGCCGGACAATGACACCGAAGCGGCGATGGCGCTCATTGAAACCCAGTGGCAGGCTATCATCGACGAAGGCGTGAATTCCTACTACCACGAGGCCATCCCGCTGTCGCTATTGCGGGATGAGCTGACGCAGCGGCTTGACCAGGAGCGAATCAGCCAGCGTTTCCTGGCGGGTCCTGTCAATATCTGCACCCTGATGCCCATGCGTTCTATCCCGTTCAGGGTGGTCTGCCTGCTTGGCATGAACGACGGTGTGTATCCGCGCGCGCTGCCGCCGCTGGGGTTC
This sequence comes from Enterobacter sp. TCD1-1, assembly GCF_020567405.1. NCBI lineage: Bacteria > Pseudomonadati > Pseudomonadota > Gammaproteobacteria > Enterobacterales > Enterobacteriaceae > Enterobacter > Enterobacter sp. TCD1-1. Next base: position 46,126 of record NZ_JAJCXF010000004.1, read on the forward strand.
GACTTGATGAGCGCAAACCCAAAACGGGGCGATCGTAGCCGCCGTGATGATGACCGCTACCTCTTCCTGGAAGCGCTCATTTCCGCGCAGAGTAAGCTCTATATCAGCTATATCGGTCGTTCCATTCAGGACAACAGCGAGCGTTTCCCCTCCGTACTGGTGCAGGAGTTGGTGGACTATATCGGCCAGAGCCACTACCTGCCGGGAGATGAGGAGCGCAACTGTGATGAGAGCGAGCAGAGGGTGAAAGCCCATATCACCTGTTTCCACAGCCGCATGCCGTTTGACCCGGTGAACTATATTGCCAGCGAGCGCCAGAGCTACGCCCTTGAGTGGTTGCCGGCGGCGAAAAAGGAGGGGAATGCGCATACCGATTTCATTCAGGAACTTGACCCGCGCCCTATCGACACTCTGACCTTCGAGCAGCTTCAGCGGTTTTGGGCGCATCCGGTGCGCGCCTTTTTCCAGCAACGACTGCAGGTCAACTTCCGCTCTGAAGAGAGCGAAATTCCTGAGGCAGAGCCGTTTACGCTGGAAGGTCTGGAGCGCTATCAGTTAAATCTGCAGCTGCTGAACGCGCTGGTTGAAGAGGAAGATGCCGACAAACTTTACCGCCGCTACCGTGCTGCAGGTCAGCTGCCCTACGGAGCGTTTGGGGAGATCGTCTGGGAGGCGCAGTGTCAGGAGATGACCGCCCTGGCAGAGCGCGTACGAGCGTGCCGACAGCCAGGGAAAAGTATTGAAATCGATCTCAACTGCAACGGGGTACAGCTCACGGGCTGGTTAACCCAGGTTCAGCCGGATGGGCTGCTGCGCTGGCGGCCCTCTATGCTCAGCGTTTCCCAGGGTTTGCAACTCTGGCTCGAACATCTTGTCTACAGTGCGGGTGGGTATAAAGGCGAAAGCCGGATTTTCGTGCGCAAAGAGGGCGAGTGGCGCTTCCCGCCGATGGAAGCCGAGCAGGCGTTAGGGTATCTCTCTTTGTACATTGAGGGCTACCGCCAGGGAATGAACAAACCGCTCCTGTTACTGCCGGAAAGTGGCGGCGCCTGGATAAAAGCCTGTTATGACGCGCAGAATGATGCGATGTTAACGGATGAGGCTTCGCTGCAGAAAGCACGCAGCAAATTTATGCAGGCCTACGAAGGAAACATGATGGTGCGGGGCGAAGGGGATGATGTCTGGTATCAGCGTTTGTGGCGAACGCTCGAGCCAGAATACCTGGAGGCTATCATGGAAGAGGCGCAGCGCTACCTGCTGCCGTTGTTTAAATTTAATCAGTCCTGAGTGCTGTATAAAAATTGCGCAGATAAGGGTGTTCATTTATGATGCATTTCTTATCACGGACTGATGTACCCAAAGAATGAGATGTTGGCGTGTCCAGCACGCAGTTTGTTAATGATGTAGCCGTGATAAAGAGGTCGTAATGCCAGGCAGCACCTTGTTTAAAGCGTTTGTTTTGTTTATTGCCCTTTGGGCGCCCGTCACTCACGCAGACTCCGGTTGGCAACCCGTTCAGGAAACTATCCGTAAGAGCGAAAAGGATACCCGTCAATATCAGGCTATTCGCCTTGATAACGGGATGACCGTGCTGCTGGTTTCCGACCCGCAGGCGGTGAAATCCCTGTCGGCATTAGTGGTGCCGGTTGGGTCGCTGGAAGATCCTGACGCTCATCCTGGGCTTGCACACTATCTGGAACATATGACGCTGATGGGGTCAAAAAAATACCCGCAGCCAGATAGCCTGTCCGAATTTCTGAAGATGCATGGCGGCAGCCACAATGCCAGTACGGCGCCGTACCGCACCGCCTTTTATCTAGAAGTCGAAAATGATGCGCTGGAAGGGGCGGTCGATCGCCTCGCTGATTCCATCGCCGCGCCGTTGCTGGATAAAAAATACGCTGAGCGTGAACGCAACGCGGTGAATGCCGAGTTGACCATGGCCCGCACGCGAGACGGTATGCGCATGGCGCAGGTCAGTGCTGAAACCATCAACCCTGCGCACCCGGGTTCGCGCTTCTCCGGCGGTAACCTGGAAACCTTGAGCGACAAACCGAACAGCCCGGTGCTGGATGCCTTGCACGCGTTTCGCGATAAATACTACTCCGCCAACCTGATGAAGGCGGTCATCTACAGCAATAAACCGTTGCCGGAGCTGGCAGCCATGGCGGCCAAAACCTTTGGCCGGGTGCCGAATAAAAATATCGACCTGCCGCAAATCACCGTTCCGGTGGTCACTGACGCGCAAAAAGGCATCGTGATCCACTACGTTCCTGCCATGCCGCGTAAAGTGCTGCGCGTGGAATTCCGCATTGATAACAATACGGCGCAGTTTCGCAGTAAAACCGATGAGCTGGTCACCTACCTGATCGGTAATCGTAGCCCGGGTACGCTGTCTGACTGGCTGCAAAAGCAGGGGCTGGCGGAAGGCATTCGCGCCGACTCCGATCCGGTTGTGAACGGCAATAGCGGCGTGCTGGCGATCTCCGCGACCCTGACTGACAAGGGACAGGCCAACCGTGATGAAGTCGTGGCGGCTATCTTTAGCTACCTCGCTTTACTGCGCGAAAAAGGCGTCGATAAGCGCTATTTTGATGAACTCGCGCACGTGCTGGATCTCGATTTCCGCTACCCGTCCATCACCCGCGACATGGACTATGTGGAGTGGCTTGCGGATACCATGATCCGCGTGCCGGTGGAACATACTCTCGACGCGGTGAATATTGCCGACCGGTACGATGCCGGGGCGGTAAAAGCTCGCCTGGCGATGATGACGCCGGAGAATGCCCGCATCTGGTACATCAGCCCGAACGAACCGCATAACAAGACGGCGTATTTTGTCGATGCCCCTTATCAGGTGGATAAAATCAGCGCTCAGACCTTCGCCGACTGGCAGAAAAAGGCCGGGGAGATTGCGTTGAAGCTGCCGGAGCTGAACCCCTATATTCCGGATGACTTCTCGCTGATCAAAACAACGAAAGATTACCCGCACCCGGAACTCATCATTGATGAGCCAACGCTGCGCGTCGTGTATACCCCAAGCCGCTATTTCGCCAGTGAGCCTAAAGCCGATGTCAGCGTGGTGCTGCGTAACCCGAAAGCCATGAACAGCGCCAAAAATCAGGTGATGTTCGCGCTCAATGACTATCTCGCCGGTATCGCGCTCGATCAGCTCAGCAACCAGGCCGCCGTGGGCGGGATCAGCTTCTCCACCAACGCCAATAACGGTTTGATGCTTAATGCAAACGGCTATACCCAGCGCTTGCCTCAGCTGTTCCAGGCCCTGCTGGAGGGCTACTTCAGCTACACGCCGACGGAAGAGCAGCTTGAGCAGGCTAAATCCTGGTATGCCCAGATGATGGATTCTGCCGAGAAGGGCAAGGCTTACGATCTGGCGCTTATGCCGGCGCAAATGCTGTCACAGGTTCCTTATTTCCAGCGTGAGGATCGCCGCGCGCTGCTGCCTTCCATCTCCTTAAAAGACGTGCTCGCGTACCGCGATGCGCTGAAAAGCAACACGCGTCCGGAGTTCCTGATCGTCGGCAATATGAGTGAGGAGCAGGCCAAAACCCTGGCGGAGAATGTTCGCACCCAGCTCGGCTCTAAAGGCGACGAGTGGTGCCGCAACCAGGACGTGCTGGTTGAGAAAAAACAGAATGTGATTTTTGAAAAGGCGGGCAACAGCACGGATTCCGCGCTGGCCGCGGTCTTTGTGCCAACGGGCTATGATGAATTCGCCAGTTCAGCGCAGAGCGCCGTGCTGGGACAGATTATTCAGCCGTGGTTCTATAACCAGTTACGCACAGAGGAGCAGCTTGGCTACGCGGTGTTTGCCTTCTCCATGAACGTCGGTCGTCAGTGGGGGCTGGGTTTCCTGCTGCAAAGCAGCGATAAACAACCGGCGTATCTCTGGCAGCGTTACCAGGCCTTCTTCCCGCAGGTTGAAGCAAAACTGCGCGCCATGAAGCCGGAAGAGTTTGCCCAGATCCAGCAGGCCGTCATCGCGCAGGTGATGCAGCCGCCGCAGACGCTGGGTGAAGAAGCCTCGCAGCTGAGCAAAGATTTCGATCGCGGTAATCTGAAATTTGATTCGCGTGATAAAGTAGTGGCCGAGATAAAACAGCTGACGCCGCAGAAGGTTGCCGACTTCTTCCATCAGGCGGTCATTAAGCCGCAGGGAATAACCATCCTGTCTCAGGTTTCCGGTAGCCAGAACGGGAAAACGGAGTACGTAAACCCGAAAGGCTGGAAAGTCTGGAAGAGCGTCAGCGCGCTGCAGCAATCTATGCCCTGGAGTAAGAAAGAATGACCGATACCGCTGAGTCCCTTGATCCCTTACGTTTACCTCTGCTGGGTGAACGATTGATTGAAGCCTCAGCGGGAACGGGAAAAACCTTCACCATCGCCGCCCTCTATCTGCGCCTGCTGTTAGGGCTTGGCGGCAACGCTGCTTTCCCACGTCCTTTGAGCGTGGAAGAGCTGCTGGTGGTCACCTTCACCGAGGCCGCTACCGCGGAGCTGCGGGGCCGTATTCGTACCAATATCCACGAGCTGCGCATTGCCTGTCTGCGTCAGAGCACGGATAACCCCCTCTACGCGAGCCTTCTGGAAGAGATTGCCGATAAGCAACAGGCCGCCCAGTGGCTGCTGCTCGCTGAACGGCAGATGGATGAAGCGTCCGTCTTTACCATTCACGGTTTTTGCCAGCGCATGCTGAGCCTGAATGCGTTCGAGTCCGGTATGCTGTTCGAACAGCAGCTCATTGAAGATGAATCCGTGCTTCGCTATCAGGCCTGCGCGGATTTCTGGCGTCGCCACTGCTACCCCTTACAGCGTGATATCGCCGAAGCGGTACATGCGTTATGGAAAGGCCCGGAAGCGCTGCTGCGCGCGATCGATCGTTATCTGCAGGGGGAAGCGCCGGTCATTAAATCCCCACCGCCGGCAGATGAAACCCTGGCCTCACGGCATGAAAAAATCATCGCGAAAATTGCGGATATCAAGCAAAAATGGATGGAGTCAGTCGGCGAGATTGACGCCATTATCGAAAATTCCGGGATTGACCGTCGCAAGTTCAACCGCGGCAATCAGGCAAAATGGATCGACAAGGTCAGCGCCTGGGCGCAGGAAGAGACGCGGGGCTATCAGCTCCCGGATGCGCTGGAGAAATTCTCCCAACGTTTCCTGGCTGAGCGGACCAAAGCCGATGGCATTGTGCCTGAGCATCCGCTGTTTGTGGCGATTGAAACCCTGCTGGCGGAGCCCCTCACGCTCAACGATCTGATGATCACCCGTGCCATGACCGAAATTCGTGAAGCCGTGGCGCGCGAGAAACGCCGCCGGGGTGAACTGGGTTTCGACGATATGCTGAGCCGCCTGGATGCGGCGCTGTGCAGTGAAAATGGTGAAGCGCTTGCCGCCGCGATTCGCACCCGCTTCCCGGTGGCGATGATAGACGAATTTCAGGACACCGACCCTCAGCAGTACCGCATTTTCCGCCGTATCTGGCGCCAGCAGCCCGACACCGCGCTGCTGTTAATCGGCGATCCGAAACAGGCCATCTACGCCTTCCGCGGTGCGGATATTTTCACCTATATGAAGGCCCGCAGCGAGGTTGATGCGCACTACACGCTCGATACTAACTGGCGCTCCTCTCCTGGC
>NZ_JAJCXF010000004.1:51917-78827 GCF_020567405.1 Enterobacter sp. TCD1-1
GCCTGCCATGAACTTCTGGCTGCTGGATGGGGAAGGCTGCGGCGTTGCCGACTATCAAAATGCCATGGCCCAGCACTGTGCCGCGCAAATCCGTGACTGGCTCAGTGCCGGGGCGCGGGGCGAGGCGCTGCTGTGGAAGGGGGATAACCCCACCCCGGTAAAGGCATCGGATATTACGGTGCTGGTGCGCAGCCGTCAGGAGGCCGCATTCATCCGCGACGCCCTGACGTTACTGAATATCCCCTCCGTCTACCTCTCGAACCGTGACAGCGTCTTTGAAACGCTTGAGGCGCAGGAGATGTTATGGCTGCTGCAGGCCGTGCTGGCCCCGGAGCGGGAAAGTACATTGCGCAGCGCATTAGCCAGCGCGATGCTCGGACTGAACGCGCGCGATATTGATACCCTCAACAATGACGAAGCCGCGTGGGATGCCGTGGTGGAGGAATTTGTCCACTACCGGGAAAGATGGCAGAAGCGCGGCGTGATGGCGATGGTGCGCGAGCTCATGGCTCAGCGCCACATCGCGGAGAATATGCTGGCTACCGCAGGCGGCGAGCGGCGTTTGACCGATATTTTACACATCAGCGAACTCTTGCAGGAAGCGGGTACGCAGCTGGAGAGCGAGCACGCCCTGGTGCGCTGGCTGGCGCAGCAGATTGCCGATCCGAACAGCAATTCCTCCAGCCAGCAGATGCGCCTCGAGAGTGATAAACATCTGGTGCAGATCGTCACCATTCACAAGTCGAAAGGTCTGGAATATCCGCTGGTCTGGCTGCCGTTTATCGCCAATTACCGCGTGCAGGATCAGGCTTTTTACCACGATCGCGAGTCTTTTGAGGCTGTGCTCGATCTCAGCAACGCGGAGTCCAGCGTTGAGCTGGCAGAGGCCGAACGTCTGGCGGAAGATTTACGCCTGCTCTACGTGGCGCTGACCCGCTCGGTCTGGCACTGCAGCCTGGGTGTTGCGCCGCTGTTCCGGCGTCGGGGCGAAAAGAGCGGGGAGAGCGATTTTCATCTGAGCGCGCTGGGGCGGCTTATTCAGCAGGGTGAACCCAAAGACGCGGCGGGCCTGCGCCAGTGCATCGAATCCCTTTGCTCTGAGCATGTTGCCCTGCATATTCCTTCGCTGCCCGACAACAGCCGCTGGCACATGCCGGAGCCGCACGAGTCAGATCTCCATGCCCGTCGGGTGGTACGCACGATTGCCGACGACTGGCGCGTGACCAGCTACTCCGGCTTACAGCAGCACGGGCAGAGTATTGCGCAGGATCTGATGCCAAAACTGGACGTGGATGCCGCAGGCGGCGGTAGCGTACCCGTTGAGCCGGTGCTGACGCCGCACCAGTTCCCGCGCGGCGCCTCGCCGGGCACGTTTTTGCACAGCCTGTTTGAAGAACTGGATTTTACCCAGCCGGTTTCCGAAGAGTGGGTGCTAAAGATGTTACAGAGCGGTGGTTACGACGCGCAATGGCAGCCGGTTCTCACCGACTGGATCCGCGCGGTTCTGCATGCTCCGCTCACCGCACAGGGGATCTCGCTTAGCCAGTTGACCGCCAAAGATAAGCAGGTGGAGATGGAGTTTTACCTCCCCATCGCCAGCCCGCTCAGTGCCGAGGCGCTTGATGCGCTGATCCGCGAGTACGATCCGTTATCCGCCGGATGCCCGCCGCTGAACTTCCGCCAGGTGCAGGGGATGCTAAAAGGCTTTATCGACCTCGTTTTCCGCCACGAAGGGCGCTACTACCTGCTGGATTACAAATCGAACTGGCTGGGCGAAAACAGCGAAGCCTATACCCAACAGGCGATGGCGTCGGCTATGCAAATGCATCGCTACGATCTGCAGTACCAGCTTTATACCCTGGCGCTGCACCGTTACCTGCGCCATCGTATTGCCGATTACCGTTACGACGCGCATTTTGGCGGCGTGATTTACCTGTTCTTGCGCGGCGTGGATGCCAACGACCCGCGTTCCGGCGTCTTTAGCACGCGTCCGGCTGTGGAACTGATTGAAAAAATGGATAACCTGTTTGCTGCAGGCACGGAGGAGGTGGCATGACGATGCAGACGCTACTGCTGGACGCGGTTGAACAACGATTACTGCGCCACCTGGACGTGCAGTTTGCCATGATGGTGGCAGGCGAGGAGCCTGCCGTCATGCTTGCCGCCGCCATTCTGAGCAAAGACGCGGGGGAGGGGCACGTATGTCTGCCGCTGTCGCGTCTGGCGGTGGATGAGAAAATGCCTCCGGCTTTACAGGCGTGTTTCGCGCTGCTGGGTGACGCCGTGGACTGGCAGGCGATACTACGCCGTTCGCCTGCCGTGAGCGGAGCCGATACCGGGACGCCAATGATTCTGGTCGGCGAGCGTTTGTATCTTAACCGGCTGTGGCGTAACGAACTGACGGTGGCGCGCTTCTTCAGCGAGACCAACGCCCCGCTTCCCTGTGATGAAACGCGGCTCCGGCAAACGCTGGATGCGCTGTTTACCTCTGACGACGCGACAGACTGGCAAAAAGTGGCGGCTGCAGTGGCCTTAACGCGTCGGATCTCGGTGATTTCTGGCGGTCCGGGCACCGGGAAAACGACCACCGTGGCAAAACTGCTTGCCGCGCTGATTCAGTTATCGGGCGAGCAAAAGTGCCGTATTCGCCTGGCGGCCCCCACCGGTAAAGCGGCGGCGCGTCTGACGGAGTCGTTAGGCGGCGCGCTGCAAAAGCTGCCGCTTACCCGGGAGCAGCTTGCGCTTTTCCCCAACGAAGCCAGCACGCTACACCGTTTGCTTGGCGCTCAGCCGGGTAGCCAGCGTCTGCGCTATCATGCCGGTAATCCGCTGCACCTTGACGTGCTGGTGGTGGATGAAGCGTCGATGATTGACCTGACGATGATGTCGCGTTTGATTGATGCGCTACCGCCGCACGCGCGCGTCATTTTTCTCGGCGATCGTGACCAGCTTGCCTCCGTGGAGGCGGGGGCCGTACTGGGCGATATCTGCACCTATGCCAGCCTGGGGTATACCGCTGAACGCGCCCAGGAGCTCGCCCGTCTCACCGGATGTACTCTCACCTCTGAAAGCCACTCGCTTGCAGGCGCGCTGCGCGACAGCCTGTGTCTGCTGCAGAAAAGCTACCGTTTCGGCAGCGATTCCGGTATCGGCCAGCTTGCGGCGGCCGTAAACCGGGGAGACAGGCACGCCACCTCCGCGGTGTTTGCCGGAACCTTTACGGATATTGAGAAAAAATCGCTGGAAAGCGGAGAGGCGTATCAGGCGATGCTGGATGATGCCCTGCAAGGGTATCAGCACTTTCTGACGGGGGTACAACAGCAGCGTCCGCCGGAGCAGGTCATTGCCGCGTTTGGTGAATATCAGCTGCTCTGTGCGCTGAGGGAAGGTCCCTTTGGCGTCCGGGGCCTGAACGACAGGCTGGAACAGCTGCTGGCGCAAAAGCGTAAAATTAACCGTACCCCGCACTCGCGCTGGTATGAAGGGCGGCCGGTGATGATTTCCCGCAACGACAGCGCGCTGGGGCTCTTTAACGGGGACATCGGGATTGCGCTCGACTGCGGCCAGGGGCTGCGCGTCTGGTTCCAGATGCCGGACGGGAGCGTGAAGTCTTTCCAGCCCAGCCGTTTGCCCGAGCATGAAACCGCCTGGGCGATGACGGTGCATAAATCCCAGGGCTCCGAGTTTAACCACGCGGCGCTGATCCTGCCCACGCAGCTTTCCCCCGTCATTACCCGCGAGCTGATCTATACCGCCATTACGCGCGCGCGTCAGCGCCTGTCGCTGTATACCGATGAACGCGTGCTGGTGCAGGCGATAGCCACCCGCACGGAACGCCGAAGCGGGCTGGGCGCGATATTTGAGTCCCTCTGAACGAACGCCCTCGCCGCAAGGTGAGGGCGTCGTATCATCCCAGGTCCGCCATCAGCACTTTTGAACGGCGCTGATAGTTGTACATCTCTTTCTTCGTTTCCGGCAGGGAATCAATATCCACCGGCGTGAAGCCGCGCTCCTGGAACCAGTGAATGCTGCGCGTCGTCAGGACGAACAGCTTGCTCAGCCCCATCTGGCGCGCCTGTGCCGCCACGCGCTCAAGCAGCATTTCACCGCGTGAAGAGCTGCGGTAATCAGGATGCACCGCCACGCAGGCCATTTCACCGATCTTCTCTTCCGGGAACGGATAAAGCGCGGCGCAGGCGATGGTCAGGTTATCGCGCTGAATAATGGTGAATTTGTCGATCTCCATCTCCAGCTGCTCGCGTGAACGACGCACCAGAATACCCTGCTGTTCCAGCGGGCGGATCAGTTCCAGAATACCGCCGATATCGTTGATGGTGGCGCGGCGTATCTGCTCCGCGCTCTCCATGACAATCTGCGTACCAATACCGTCGCGGGAGAACAACTCCTGCAGCAGGGCGCCATCTTCCTGATAGCTGATCAGGTGGCTACGGCGCACGCCGCTGCGGCAGGCCTTCACGGCGCCACGCAGGAAGCGGACGGTGCCGGAGTAGTAATCGCCTTCGGCTTCCAGCGCCTCCACGCGGGCCTGGGCTTCATTCGGGAAGAGTTCCGGCACGATCGTTCCTTCATCGTTCACGACCCCCTGGGAGGAGCAGAACCCAATCATTTTTTCCGCCTTCAGCTTGATCGCCAGCTGCGTGGCGATCTCTTCTGAGGTGAGGTTAAAGCTTTCGCCGGTCACCGAAACGGCGACCGGGCCCATCAGGACGATGGCTCCGCTGTCCAGCTGGCGGTGTATGGCTTCTTCATCAATACGACGAATGCGGCCGCTGTGGCAGTAATCCACGCCATCGTCCACGCCGAGCGGCTGGGCAATGATGAAGTTGCCGCTCACAACATTGATATGCGCGCCCTGCAGCGGCGTGTTGTTCAGGCTCATGGACAGGCGAGCGGTAATATCCAGCTGCAGCAGACCCGCCGCCTGCTTCACCAGCTCAAGGGTTTTGGCATCGGTGACGCGGGTATGTTTGTGGTAAATCGGCTCGTGGTGGTGAGCGGCCAGGTTGGCGTCGATCTGCGGGCGCGCGCCATAGACCACCACCAGGCGGATCCCCAGGCTGTGCAGCAGGCCAATGTCATTGACGATGCTGGAAAAATTTTCATGCTCAATGGCTTCGCCGCCAAGCATGATGACAAACGTTTTTCCCCGATGGGCGTTGATATAGGGAACAGAATGGCGGAATCCCTGGACCAGTTCGGTTCTACGTTCCTTCACCATGGCACAACCCTTAATGAATGTTTATTCGTAATTTCTGTATTTTTATTCGATTGTGGCCACGTGTGCAAGCGCAAATTTTCCGCGACCCACAGAAAATGATAAGTAATCCGTGCGTTAGCGTATGATTGTTTACCCTTTTATAGATGACAGTTTATGCGTCATTCGTTAAAGTTTTCGGTCAATCTGGACATTTTGTATATCAGTCAGTGTTCTTGCTCGGGAGAAGCATGTCGGGATCCAATTCAGCAATAAGCCGCCGCCGTTTGTTAAAAGGGGCCGGGGCAATGTGGTTGCTTAGCGTCAGTCAGGTCGGTCTTGCCGCCACCAGTCAGGTCGTGGCGGTGCGCGTCTGGCCATCGTCGACCTATACGCGCGTGACGGTCGAATCCAATCGCGTGCTGAAATATAAGCAATTTGCCCTCAGCAACCCGGAACGTGTGGTGGTGGATCTCGAAGGCGTTAACCTCAACTCCGTGCTGAAAGGGATGGCGGCGCAGATCCGCGGCGACGATCCGTTTATTAAATCGGCGCGCGTCGGGCAGTTCGATCCGCAAACCGTGCGCATGGTGTTTGAACTGAAGCAGAACGTGAAGCCGCAGCTGTTTGCCCTGGCGCCTGTCGCGACGTTCAAAGAGCGCCTGGTCATGGATCTCTACCCGGCCAATGCGACGGATATTCAGGATCCGCTTCTCGCTCTGCTGGAGGACTACAACAAGGGCGATCTGCAGCGTCAGGTTCCGCCGGCGCAAAGCGGTCCGCAGCCGGGGAAAGCAGGGCGCGATCGTCCGATTGTGATCATGCTCGATCCAGGCCATGGCGGCGAAGACTCCGGCGCGGTGGGGAAATACCGCACGCGCGAAAAAGACGTGGTCCTGCAAATTGCCCGTCGTCTGAAGGCGTTGATTGATAAAGAAGGCAATATGCGCGCCTATATGACGCGCAATGAAGACGTCTTTATTCCGCTGAAGGTCCGGGTGGCGAAAGCGCAGAAGCAGCGCGCAGATTTGTTCGTCTCAATCCATGCGGATGCGTTTACCAGCCGTCAGCCAAGCGGCTCGTCGGTGTTTGCGCTCTCAACCAAAGGCGCAACCAGTACCGCCGCGAGATACCTGGCGGACACTCAGAACGCCTCGGATCTGATCGGTGGCGTGAGCAAAAGCGGCGATCGCTACGTCGACCACACCATGTTCGATATGGTGCAGTCGCTGACCATTAACGACAGCCTGAAGTTTGGTAAAGCGGTGCTGGGCAAGCTGGGCAACATCAATAAGCTGCATAAGAACAGCGTTGAACAGGCCGGATTTGCGGTACTCAAGGCGCCGGATATCCCGTCCATCCTCGTTGAAACCGCGTTTATCAGTAACGTGGAAGAGGAGCGTAAGCTCAAGACGGCAAAATTCCAGCAGGAAGTGGCGGAGTCGATTCTGGCAGGGATTCGTGCGTATTTCTCTGACGGGGCGACGCTGGCGCGGCGCGGGTAGATCTTTTGGCCGGGTTTACGCCCGGCAAATTCACAAACGACAGATACAAAAAAACACCCTTAAGGGTGTTTATTGTTTTAGAAGTGTTGGTTGCGGGGGCCGGATTTGAACCGACGACCTTCGGGTTATGAGCCCGACGAGCTACCAGGCTGCTCCACCCCGCGTCCGTCTTTCTACTCTTGTAGAAGCTTACTTCTTCAAATTTGATTGGTTGCGGGGGCCGGATTTGAACCGACGACCTTCGGGTTATGAGCCCGACGAGCTACCAGGCTGCTCCACCCCGCGTCCGTCTTTCTACTGTCGTAGAAGATACTTCATCAAATTTTAATTGGTTGCGGGGGCCGGATTTGAACCGACGACCTTCGGGTTATGAGCCCGACGAGCTACCAGGCTGCTCCACCCCGCGTCCGTGGATGCGCACTATACTCGGATAGGTTTGTGATGCAACCCCTTTTTCACATTTATCATGATTTTGTATGCAAATTGAACGACATGGCGCTGTTTGGACTATTTTTTGCGCAAAATTTGCCAAAGGGCATGCGATCGCATTTCATTAGCCCTGGCGGTTTGTTATCTTCATCACGCGGAAATGGGCAACTTAAAGACGAGACAGAATGAAAGGACGTTGGGCGAAGTATCTGATGGCGGGCGCAATGGTAGCGATTCTTGCGGCCTGTTCTTCCAAACCGACCGATCGCGGTCAACAGTATAAAGACGGGAAGTTATCCCAGCCTTTCTCTTTAGTTAATCAGCCTGATGCTGTCGGCGCACCGATTAATGCCGGTGATTTCTCCGAGCAGGTCTACCAGATCCGCAACGCGTCACCGCGTTTATATAGCGCACAGAATAACGTTTATAGCGCGGTACAGGACTGGCTGCGGGCGGGCGGCGATACGCGCAACATGCGCCAGTTTGGTATCGACGCCTGGCAGATGGAAGGGGCCGATAACTACGGCAACGTTCAGTTTACCGGCTACTACACCCCGGTTATCCAGGCGCGACACACGCGTCAGGGCGAATTCCAGTACCCTATCTACCGTATGCCGCCTAAACGCGGTCGTCTGCCGTCGCGTGCCGAAATTTACGCCGGTGCGCTGAGTGAAAATTACGTTCTGGCCTACAGCAACTCGCTGATGGATAACTTCATCATGGACGTTCAGGGCAGCGGCTATATTGATTTTGGCGACGGTTCACCGCTTAACTTCTTCAGCTATTCCGGTAAAAACGGCCACGCCTATCGCAGTATTGGCAAGGTGCTGATCGACCGCGGCGAAGTGAAGAAAGAAGACATGTCGATGCAGGCGATCCGCGAGTGGGGCGAAAAGCACAGCGAGGCCGAGGTGCGTGAGCTGCTGGAGCAGAACCCGTCGTTCGTCTTCTTTAAACCGCAAAACTTCGCGCCGGTGAAAGGGGCGAGCGCGGTACCGCTGATTGGCCGTGCGTCGGTGGCATCGGATCGTTCGATTATTCCTGCGGGCACCACGCTGCTGGCAGAGGTCCCGCTGCTGGACAACAACGGCAAGTTCAACGGCCAGTATGAGCTGCGTCTGATGGTGGCGCTGGACGTCGGCGGCGCGATCAAAGGCCAGCACTTCGATATCTATCAGGGCATTGGCCCGGATGCAGGCCACCGTGCAGGCTGGTATAACCACTACGGACGCGTGTGGGTACTGAAGGCCGCACCGGGTGCCGGAAACGTATTCAGCGGCTGATTGTGGTATTCTGAGCGCAATACGGATTACTGTTCAGGGTGAGGAGAACCTCACCCTTTTTACATCTGAGGTGTTATGTCTGTGGTAATCAGCGATGCCTGGCGCCAGCGTTTTGGCGGCACGGCACGTCTCTATGGTGAAAAAGCCCTGCAGCTGTTTGCGGATGCGCATGTCTGCGTCGTGGGCATTGGTGGTGTGGGGTCGTGGGCCGCAGAAGCGCTGGCGAGAACCGGTATTGGCGCAATCACGCTGATTGATATGGATGACGTGTGCGTCACCAACACCAACCGTCAAATCCACGCCCTGCGTGATAACGTCGGCCTGGCAAAATCTGAGGTCATGGCGGAGCGCATCCGTTTGATCAACCCGGAGTGCCGCGTGACGGTGATCGACGACTTTGTGACGGCAGATAACGTCGCGGAGTACATGAGCAAAGGCTACAGCTATGTGATTGACGCCATCGACAGCGTGCGTCCAAAAGCCGCGCTGATCGCATACTGTCGTCGTTACAAGGTCCCACTGGTGACGACCGGCGGCGCGGGCGGGCAAATCGATCCGACGCAGATCCAGGTGGCCGATCTGGCGAAAACCATTCAGGATCCTCTTGCCGCCAAGTTGCGTGAACGCCTGAAAAGCGACTTTAATGTTGTGAAAAACAGCAAAGGCAAGCTGGGCGTTGACTGCGTGTTCTCGACCGAAGCGCTGGTCTACCCGCAGGCGGATGGCTCCGTGTGTGCGATGAAAAGCACGGCGGAAGGGCCAAAAAGAATGGATTGTGCCTCAGGCTTTGGCGCGGCCACCATGGTGACCGCTTCCTTCGGCTTTGTGGCGGTGTCTCACGCCCTGAAGAAGATGATGGCGAAGGCGGAACGTCAGGCCTGAGCCTGACGGGCGGCGTCCAGTACCGCGTCGCTGAGCGCGATCAACCCCTGACCGCGCGAGGCGCTGAGCTGCGCGCGCAGCCCCAGCTCATCAAATAACGCCAGCGGCGAGTGCGCCAGCAGTTCCGCCGCGCTTTTCCCTTCCACTGCCGTCAACAATACGGCCAGCAGACCCCGAACGATGCGGCCTTCGCTGTCGCCGAAGAAGTGCAGTTTCTCGCCGGACACGCTTACGCCCAGCCAGACGCGGTTTTCACAGCCAGCGATCTCTTTCGCCTGCGCCTTGAGATCGTCAGAGAGGGTCGGTAATTGCTTACCAAGAAGAATCAGCTGGCGATATTTATCTTCCCACTGTGAAAGCGGGGCAAAGGTCTGTTTTAACGTCTCTTCAGTGATGACGGTGCCAAACGGATGTCCGGCTAAAGCAGCGTGAGTCATTAATCCACCAGTATTTCAAGCGCGCGGTCAACGGCAGCGACCAGCGCGTCAACATCGCTTTGTGTGTTATAGGGCGCGAACGAGGCACGCAGCGTACCGCTCACGCCGAGCGCCGCCAGCAGCGGCTGCGCGCAGTGCTGCCCGGCGCGCAGGGCGATGCCATACCCGGCCAGCAGCGTCACCATGTCACTGTGATGCACGCCCGTAAAATCAAAGGCGAGCAGGCTTGAGTCCTGAACGCGGAACGAGCGGAAACCCGGGCGCTTCTTCAGTTCTTCCTCTGCCAGCGTCGCCAGTCCCCGGCTCCAGCTTTCAGCCTGAACAACGTCTGTTTCTGCCAGCCACTCCAGCGCCGCGCTTAGGCCAATGACACCCGCCACGTTCGGCGTACCGGCTTCCAGGCGGTAAGGTACATCCTGCGTTTTGAAACCGTCAAAAGTCACTTCCGTGATCATCTTGCCGCCCCCGAGCCACGGCGTCATTTTTGCCAGCAGTTCCGGCTTGCCGTACAACGCCCCTATACCGGTTGGTCCGTAGAGCTTGTGCCCTGAGAAAGCATAGAAGTCGATATCCAGCGCCTGTACGTCGGCCGGGAAGTGCACCACGCCCTGCGCGCCGTCGACCATCACCACCATACCGCTGGCATGGGCTATCCGAATAGCCTGAGCCAGGTCCGGGCAACCACCGGTAACGTTGGACATCTGTCCGAGCGCCAGAATGCGGCTGCGGGGGGTAATCAACTCGGGGAGACGGGCCACATCGGGCAGAAGGTCTGCGCCAAGCGGAAGCTTCACCACACGTGCACCCGTTTGTTCGGCCACCATTAGCCACGGCACCAGGTTGGCGTGATGTTCCGCCTCGCTGATGACGATCTCATCACCCGGCTGAAGAAGCGGGCGCGCGTAGCACTGGGCCACCATATTGATGGCCTCGGTGGTGCCGCGCGTCCAGACGATGTTCTTCCCGCTTTCGGCATTGATCAGGTGCGCAACCCGATCGCGCGCCGCTTCATAGCGCGCGGTTAATCGCTGCGCTTCGGCAAACTGGCTGCGATGCACGTTCCCGGCGCTCAGGCTGTAGAACTGCTGCGTGGCGTCAATGACCGCCTGTGGCTTGAGGGCGGTGGCGGCACTGTCCAGATAAATACCGGCATCGGCCAGCGCCGGAAACTGTGCGCGGAACTGCGCAGGACTGAAAGCGTTCATGGGATTCCTCATTTCAATATCACGATCGTCGCGCAATTTCAGCGGCAGGGCAAGGAGGTTGATATCTATCGGAATTGTCTGCTTATCCAGATGACCCCAAAAAAGCAGGTTATGCTAAATAGTGTTAGGCGGATGTTTTAGCCTGTTATAAATCGAGGTTTGAATAGCATTAATTGCTAAAGGAGAATAATCATGAATAAGACAGCTGCAATCATCTCTGCCTGTGCGTTTACTTTTGCCCTGAGCGCCTGTTCCGGTAACAACTACGTGATGCACACCAACGATGGTCGTTCCATCGTTTCGGAAGGGAAACCGACAACCGATAACGATACCGGGATGATTTCGTACAAAGATGCTAACGGGAACAAGCAGCAGATCAACCGCACGGACGTGAAAGAGATGAAAGAGATCGAGCATTAACAGATCGCAGGCGAAAAAAAAGCACCGCAAATTGGCGGTGCTACATTAATCACTATGGACAGACAGGGTAAATGTACAGGAAGTGAAAAATTGGTAGCGTTGCTACCGTGGTCTGAATCGCAGACCAATTGCAAACACAACAACACAACATCACAACCGTAAGCCAAAAGCCCTTCAGAACACGCATTCCGAAAAAAGCTCTTCGTTCCGGCTCAGGAAGTGCCGCCACTATAGGTATTTGCTGGTAGTTCCTCAACGGACAAATTATAATGGCTCAGATAAAAAAAACTAATAGGTTAAACGTTGTTTCCTATTTGTTAAATTCCGTTAACATCTAAGCCAGATAACCATGTCAAAGCGATTGCCCCCCCTCAACGCATTACGTGTTTTTGATGCAGCAGCACGTCACCTGAGCTTCACCCGCGCAGCCGATGAGCTTTTTGTGACACAGGCCGCAGTAAGTCACCAAATCAAGTCTCTGGAGGATTTTCTGGGCCTTAAGCTGTTTCGTCGACGCAACCGCTCGTTGCTGTTGACCGAAGAGGGGCAGAGCTATTTTCAGGATATTAAAGAGATTTTTTCGCAGCTCACTGAAGCCACGCGTAAGCTACAGGCCCGCAGTGCAAAAGGTGCCCTGACTGTCAGTTTATTGCCCAGTTTTGCCATTCAGTGGCTGGTGCCAAGACTCTCAAGCTTTAACTCAGCTTATCCGGGGATAGACGTTCGAATCCAGGCCGTGGATCGTCAGGAAGACAAGCTGGCCGATGACGTGGACGTCGCGATTTTTTATGGTCGCGGTAACTGGCCGGGCTTGCGTGTTGAGAAATTATACGCAGAATATCTCCTGCCGGTCTGTTCTCCCCTGCTGTTAACGGGTGACAAGGCGCTGAAGTCCCCCGCTGACCTGGCGCAGCATACGCTTTTACATGATGCCTCTCGACGCGACTGGCAAACTTATACCCGTCAATTAGGTCTTACTCATATAAACGTGCAGCAGGGACCCATCTTTAGCCACAGCGCGATGGTGTTACAGGCTGCCATTCACGGGCAGGGCGTGGCGTTGGCGAACAACGTCATGGCGCAGTCCGAAATTGAGGCAGGTCGCCTGGTCTGCCCTTTTAATGATGTACTGGTCAGCAAGAATGCGTTTTATCTGGTTTGTCATGACAGTCAGGCAGAACTGGGTAAAATAGCCGCCTTCCGGCAGTGGATACTGGCGAAAGCGGCAAGCGAGCAAGAAAAATTCCGCTTTAGGTATGAACAATAACGTTTGTGTGCCGGGCACGCATTAATTCAGGACTTAAACATGACCAGCCGATTCATGCTGATTTTTGCCGCGGTGAGTGGCTTTATTTTTGTTGCACTGGGCGCCTTCGGCGCACATGTCTTAAGCAAGTCGTTGGGCGCTGTAGAGATGGGCTGGATCCAGACCGGCCTTGAATATCAGGCGTTCCATACGCTGGCGATCTTTGGGCTGGCGGTGGCGATGCAGCGCCGTATCAGCATCTGGTTTTACTGGAGCAGCGTCTTCCTGGCGCTGGGCACGGTGCTTTTTAGCGGCAGCCTCTACTGTCTGGCACTTTCGCATTTACGCCTGTGGGCGTTTGTTACACCTGTCGGCGGCGTCAGCTTCCTGGCGGGTTGGGTATTAATGTTTATCGGAGCTATCCGTCTGAAACGCAAGGGCGTTGTTCATGAATAAGGTTGTTTTATATTGTCGCCCGGGGTTTGAGAAAGAATGCGCCGCGGAAATTACCGATAAAGCGGCGAAGCGCGAAATCTTCGGCTTTGCTCGCGTAAAAGAAAACGCGGGTTACGTGGTTTTTGAATGCTATCAGCCTGAAGATGCGGATAAGCTGGCACGCGAGCTGCCGTTCAGCTCGCTTATCTTTGCGCGCCAGATGTTTGTCGCGGGTGAGCTGCTGAAGGATCTTCCCCCGGAAGACCGCATCACCCCCATTGTCGGCATGCTGCAGGGCGTGGTGGAGAAGGGCGGCGATCTGCGCGTTGAAGTGGCGGATACCAACGAAAGTAAAGAGTTGATGAAGTTCTGCCGTAAGTTCACCGTTCCGCTGCGTGCGGCGTTGCGTGATGCGGGCGTGCTGACGAACTACGAAACGCCGAAGCGTCCGGTGGTGCATATCTTCTTTATCGCACCGGGCTGCTGCTATACGGGCTATTCGTACACTACCAACAACTCTCCTTTCTTTATGGGCATCCCGCGTCTGCGCTTCCCGGCCGATGCGCCAAGCCGTTCCACGCTCAAGCTGGAAGAGGCATTCCACGTCTTTATCCCGGCGGATGAATGGGATGAGCGTCTGGCAAACGGCATGTACGCCGTCGATCTCGGCGCGTGCCCGGGCGGCTGGACCTATCAGCTGGTGAAACGCAACATGTGGGTATCGTCCGTCGATAACGGCCCGATGGCGCAAAGCCTGATGGACACCGGGCAGGTCACCTGGCTGCGTGAAGACGGCTTCCGCTATCGCCCGAACCGTAACAACATCTCATGGATGGTGTGCGACATGGTTGAGAAACCGGCGAAAGTGGCCGCGCTGATGGCCTCCTGGCTGGTAAACGGCTGGTGTCGCGAGACCATATTCAACCTCAAGCTGCCGATGAAAAAGCGCTATGAGGAAGTGTCGCAGAACCTGGCCTACATTCAGGAGCAGATGGACGAACACGGGATTAACGTGGAGATCCAGGCGCGTCAGCTGTATCACGACCGCGAAGAGGTGACGGTGCATATTCGTCGCTGGTGGGCGGCCGTAGGCGGGCGTCGCGACGAGCGCTAATACGTGCTTTGTTTTGCCCGGTAGCGCTGCGCTTACCGGGCCTTCAAAACCGTGTCGTCGTTTTAACGTTCTAACCTTAACTGCTGTAAATTCCCGTCCAGCTGTAAATCCGTCTGTAGCGTTGCGATTTCCCGGCAGATAAACGCCATCTCTTTATGCGCCTCCAGCTTCTTGCGCCATTTTTCTGGCACCTCGTCCAGACGGGCGTAAATGCCTTCCAGACTCTGAAAATCGGTCAGCAACTGCGCGGCGCTCTTCGGCCCAATCCCGGCCACTCCCGGTACTTTAGAACTGCTGATCCCTGCCAGGCCCCAGTAATCCGGCAGTTGCTCAGGCGATACGCCAAATTCGCTGGCAATGAACGGCGCATCCAGCCAGCGTTTTTGAAAATAGTCGCGAATGCGGATAGTGGGGGAGAGCAGCTGGCAGTAGCCTTTGTCCGTTGAAACGATCGTGGCCTGATGCCCGGCACTCGCCACCTTTACGGCCAGGGTGGCCGCGAGATCGTCGGCTTCATTTCCCTGTGCGCCCCAGCAGGGGACGCCCCGCTGTTCAAATGCGGCGCGCAGCATGGGTAATTCGGCGTGAAGATCGTCCGGCATCGGTGCGCGTCCGGCTTTGTAGTCGGGCAGACGCTGGTGCCGCCAGCCCGTATTGCGGGCTTCGTCATCAAATACCGCGACCGCATGGGTGGGTTCACTGTGGCGGATAAGCTGTTCCAGCGCGTGCAGGCAGGTGTCTTTACAAGGCGTCCCCTGTACCGCATGGATACGGCGAATCAGGTTAAGTGCATCGACGATAAGTAAATGAACGGCCACAGATAATCTCCCTTCTATCTAATGCATGAAGGGTAACACTGTCAGCAGCATGAAACTATGAATGGTGGGGAAAACAGGAAGAAGCCTCGCAAAACGAGGCTTCCTGAGAGGCTTAATCGCAGGTTACGATCTTCATCGCCAGGCCGCCGCGAGAGGTTTCGCGGTATTTGGCATTCATATCTTTACCGGTTTCGTACATGGTCTCGATAACCTTATCGAGACAGACGCGCGGTTCGCTGGTGCGGCGCAGCGCCATACGTGCCGCGTTCACCGCCTTCACGGAGGCAATCGCATTACGCTCGATGCACGGAACCTGTACCTGGCCAGCAACCGGGTCACAGGTCAGCCCCAGGTTGTGTTCCATGCCGATTTCCGCAGCAATGCACACCTGCGCCGGGCTTGCGCCCAAGAGCTCCGCCAGACCGGCTGCCGCCATGGAGCATGCCACGCCGACTTCACCCTGACAGCCCACTTCCGCACCGGAAATGGAGGCGTTCATCTTATACAGAGAACCAATCGCACTGGCCACCAGCAGGTAGCGCGCCAGCGAGTTCGCATTCACTTCACGGATAAACTTGTCGTAGTACGCCAGTACCGCCGGAACGATGCCGCAGGCACCGTTGGTCGGTGCGGTGACCACACGGCCCCCTGCGGCATTTTCTTCGTTTACCGCCAGGGCGAACATGTTGATCCAGTCCACCACGGCCATCGGGTCCGTTGTCGTTTTGTCGGTGCTCACCAGCATACGGCGTAGCGCTGCCGCACGACGCGGTACGCGAAGCTTGCCCGGCAGAACGCCTTCGGTGGTGATCCCGCGCTCAATACCGCCGCGCATCACGTCCCAGACGTTAGCGAAGTGCTGTTCCAGCTCCTCTTTGCTGTGCAGCGCCAGCTCGTTTTTCATCATCAGACCGGAGAGGGAAAGGCCCGTCTCCTTGCAGTGACGCTGGAGGTCTGCCGCCGTTTTGTACGGATACGGCACCTCGACAGAAGAAGTGTTGGTTTGACCAAAGTGGTCTTCGTCGACGATAAAACCGCCGCCGATAGAGTAATAAGTCTGGCTGTATACCGCTTTGTCGCCGGCCAGCGCGGTAATGCGCATACCGTTTTCGTGCAGCGACAGGTTGTCCGCATGGAAATTCATGCAATGGTCAACCGGGAATTCAACCTCGTGCTCGCCGTTCGCCAGCAGCAGGCGCCCGTGGGTGTTCACGTCCTGGATAAAGCCAGGGATCGCATCAATATCAACGGTATCCGGCAGGTTTCCCGCCAGGCCCATGATAATGGCGATATCGGTGTGGTGGCCTTTCCCGGTCAGGGAAAGCGAGCCGTATACATCGACAACCACGCGGGTGATGTCGTGCAAGATGCCGCGTGCAATCAAGTCATCCGTGAACTGCTTACCGGCTTTCATCGGTCCGACGGTGTGAGAGCTGGAAGGACCAATACCGATTTTGAAAATATCGAATACGCTAATCATGATGCGTCCATTGCTTTCAGTCAGAGAGGAGGGAGTGCGCCGTCCGGGGACGGCGCGGGTGAGAATCAGAACATGGTGTACAGGGAGTAGAAGATCGCAGAGATAGCGATAAGCCCCATGATAACCACAAAGACGTTGCTGACATGACCGCTGTACTTACGCATAGCCGGGACTTTCTGAATCGCGTACATCGGCATCAGGAACAGAATCATCGCGATGACCGGGCCGCCCAGGGTTTCAATCATGCCCAGGATGCTTGGGTTCAGCGTCGCTACCGCCCAGGTGGTGAGCAGCATGAACAGTGCAGTGATTTTGTTCAGCTTGTTGATTTCAATGCTCTTGCCTTTACCGCGCAGAGATTTAATCACCATACCGTTGAAGCCTTCACGTGCGCCGAGGTAGTGGCCCAGGAAGGATTTGGTGATGGCGATCATCGCGATGATCGGTGCCATCCACGCAATCAGCGGTGCGTTAAAGTGGTTCGCCAGGTAAGACAGAATTGAGATGTTCTGCTCTTTCGCTGCCGCCAGGTCCGCCGGGGAGAGGCTCAGTACGCAGCTGAAGACGAAGAACATAACGGTCAGCACCATCATGATGTGAGCGCGTGCCAGAATGCTGGAGCACTTCTTCTCTGCACCATTACCGTACTCTTCACGTTTCGCCACGGCGAAAGAGGAGATGATAGGAGAGTGGTTGAAGGAGAAGACCATTACCGGGATCGCCAGCCACAGGGTCATCAGCAGGCCGTTACCGGTCGCAGACGCGCTGCTCAGGGACAGGGTTTCCAGCGCTGCACCGTTCCACTGTGGGATCAGGTAGCAGGCCAGCAGCATCAGTGCGGCCACAAACGGGAACACCAGTACGCTCATCGCTTTCACAATCATCTGCTCGCCGAAGCGCACGATGGTCATCATGCCGACAATCAGGATCAGAGACAGGATGGCACGCGGTGGCGGCGTCATATGCAGCTGGTGCAGCATGAAGCTTTCAACGGTGTTGGTGATCGCCACGCTGTAAACCAGCAGGATAGGGTAAATCGCGAAGAAGTAGAGCAGGGTAATCAGTTTACCTGCGCCCACGCCGAAATGCTCTTCAACCACTTCAGTGATGTCTTCACCCGGGTTTTTACCGGACAGCACGAAGCGGGTCAGACCGCGATGTGCAAAGAAGGTCATCGGGAAAGCAATGATAGCCATAATGATCAGCGGGATCAGACCGCCGACGCCTGCGTTGATAGGAAGGAACAGTACACCAGCGCCGATTGCCGTGCCGTAAAGGCCAAGCATCCACATGGTATCCGTTTTGCGCCAACCACTTCGGGATTCAATCGAAGCAACGGTGCTGGTTTGAGTGGTTTCCATCTGTATCTCCTGGAGGAAGCGAATTGTCAGGTTTTTAGTCAAATCCGATGAAAAAGTGCCTGACGGTAATATGAAATTCGTTCAGTGACGGTTTTTTAATAATTTTTGCCCGTAACTATTGGCGGGCGGAAAGATACATTCTAGTTATGAATCTATCAGTGATCGTGATCCCAAATGCAATAATCCACTTATGATGTGGGCATCTTTAGACCATTTATCTGTTAAAAAAACATCAAAGAGAATTTACGGGCGCGAAGGCTACCACCAACGACATGTGCGCTGAAAGACCGCCCCGTGATATAGGTGTCTTTCGCTGTAAAGAAATGGGTTTTTAGTATTTTCTGGCAGGTAGTTTGGATTAAGGCTGATAATTTACGGTTGCAAAATGCAGGTAATCGTTTGCGTATGTGACAACTTTGTAAAAGATATAAGTGATGCCTATGAATTACATCAGGAATAAAAAAAGCCGGGACGCGCAACAGGGCGACCCGGCTTTGATGAGATATCGCTAAGCGTCAGGTGCAGATTTCGTAGCAAGGAATATAGGCAGAGCCCGGCAGCTTCATGCGGTGCTGGGCGACAAAGCCCTGAAGCATGTCATCCATACGGCGCATCATCTCCGGATCGCCGTGGATCTTGTACGGACCGTACTGCTCAATGGCGCGGATACCGACCTCTTTGACGTTGCCCGCCACAATCCCGGAGAAGGCGCGACGCAGATCGGCGGCCAGGACTTCCACCGGCTGATCCGGGTAGAGTTTCAGGTTCGCCATGTTCTCGTGTGAAGGCTCGAACGGGATCTGCAGATCCGGTGCAATGCGGATTGACCAGTTAAAGCTGTAGGCATCCCCGGTATCGCGACGGTTCTCTTTCACCAGCGGCATCGCTTTTTTCATCTGGCGCGCCACTTCCGCAGCATCGTCGATGATGATGCGGTAGTGACGACGCGCGGCTTCACCCAGCGTGTGCACGATAAACTCGTCCAGCACGCGGAAGTAGTCGGCGCTCTCTTTTGGCCCGGTCAGGATCAGCGGCAGAACCTGATCTTTGTTGGCCGGGTTCATCAGAATACCCAGCAGATAGAGCAGCTCTTCCGCTGTCCCCACCCCGCCCGGGAAGATGATGATGCCGTGGGCGATACGGACAAACGCTTCAAGACGTTTCTCGATATCCGGCATGATAATCAGTTCGTTAACCAGCGGGTTAGGTGGCTCTGCGGCGATGATGGACGGCTCGGTCATGCCGATAAACCGTCCCTCTTTGTAGCGCTGCTGCGCGTGACCCACTGCGGCACCTTTC
Source organism: Enterobacter sp. TCD1-1 (assembly GCF_020567405.1). NCBI lineage: Bacteria > Pseudomonadati > Pseudomonadota > Gammaproteobacteria > Enterobacterales > Enterobacteriaceae > Enterobacter > Enterobacter sp. TCD1-1. Next base: position 71,047 of record NZ_JAJCXF010000004.1, read on the forward strand.
ATTGGCGCTTCCATCGCACCCGGACCACAGCCGGTACAGATATTCAGCTCGCGCAGGCCAAGCTGGGTGCCCACCCGACGCGCATAAAGGTATTCGGTTTCGTTAATGGAGTGACCGCCCCAGCAGACGACCATGTTCGGCGCTTCACCCACGTGCAGGGCACGGGCGTTGCGCAAAATGGAGAACACCAGGTTGGTGATATGGACCGAGCTTTCCAGATCGAGATGCTGGAAACGGCCTGCGTTGTGGATCTGCCCGTTAACAAACAGGATGTCACGCAGCACGGCAAACAGGTTAGCCTGAAGTGAGCGGATGATGCGTCCGTCGACAAACGCCTCTTCCGGCGGGTTGATGACTTCAAGCTTCACGCCACGCTCGCGGCGCAGCACGTTGATATCAAAGCTTTCGAAGCGGGACAGCAGTTCTTTACTGTTATCTGTCAGGCTTCCGGAGTTCAGAACGGCAAGTGAACAGTTACGAAACAGTTGATAAAGATCGCTGCTGGCCGTGCGTTTAAGCATGTCCACTTCCAGCTGCGACAACATATCCATTGAGCCAAGCGGGCTAATATGTGTAATCAAGTGAGCTCCTTACGGGACGATTATCGTCTTTCCCTGTTGATTACAATAGCCCTGGCGCGTGACGTTTCACAACCTAAAGCGCGGAAGATACCGCGCATATTGTGAAAATATTTATATTACTGACGCACCAGCCGGCCCGTCGCCGGCACAAAATCGGTATTGGTGCGCCACGGGTTAATGTCCAGACCGCCGCGGCGGGTGTAGCGCGCGTAAACGCTCAATTTTTCTGGCTGGCAGAAGCGCTGAATATCGCTAAAGATGCGCTCCACGCACTGCTCGTGGAATTCATTGTGATGGCGGAACGACACCAGGTAGCGCAGCAGCTTTTCTCGGTCAATTTTCGGGCCGCGGTACTGGATCTGCACCGAGCCCCAGTCCGGCTGATGCGTGATCAGGCAGTTGGATTTCAGCAGATGGCTGACCAGCGTCTCTTCGACCACCTTGCCGCTCGCCGCGTTTTCGAGGTAGTCCGCGCTGAATTCATAATTCTCCACCTCGATGTCCTGATCGTCGATGCAGGTTCCGTTGAAGTGGGCGACCGGCTGGCCTTCCAGCTCGTGCAGGCGATACAGTGAGACGCTCACCTTTCCCTGCGCGCAGGCGCTTAAATCACGTTCCAGGGTGTGCTGAACATCCTCCCAGCTGTTGAATTTGGTCTGGTTAAAGCTGTTGAGATAGAGCTTAAAGCTTTTCGACTCGACGAGATTCACGCTGGCGTAATCCAGCTCAACGTGGCCCACCGCCACCTGCGGCAGACCGCGCGCGTTGAGCCACGAGAGTTCGTACAGCGTCCAGATATCGCCACCCACGAACGGCAGCGCGTCCGCGTGCAGTCCCAGAGGATCGCGGTTCAGGCTACGCGGCACGCCCTGCAGCAGGCTTGCATCGTAGGTATCGCGGTAATCGGTCGATTTACCCAGCGTTAAGCCGGTTAACGCCTGATGATTTTCGTAAGACATGTTTCATAGCCACTTTACAGGTACACTTATGGCCTGAGTTTATCCTGTCTGACAAGAAGAGAGAAATCGGTGGACATCGAAACTGCAAATGCCCTCACTACCTTTACGACCCGCTACTGCGACGCATGGCATGAAAAGCAGGGCACGTGGCCGCAAAGTGCTGATTTATATGGCGTCCCTTCGCCATGCATTATCTCTTCGCTTGATGATTACGTGATCTGGCAGCCGAAGCCGAATACCGGCGAGCAGAATGTAAATGCGGTTGAACGGGCAATGGACATTGTGGTACAACCAGCGGTTCATGCGTTTTATGCCACGCAGTTTGCAGGGGATATGCCTGCGCGCTTTGCGGACATGACGCTGACGCTGTTGCAGACCTGGAGCGAAGACGATCTGCAGCGTGTTCAGGAAAACCTGATCGGTCATCTGGTCACGCAAAAGCGCCTTAAGCTTTCTCCGACGCTCTTTATCGCCACGCTGGACAGCGAGCTGGACGTTATCTCCGTCTGTAACCTGTCAGGTGAAGTGATTAAAGAGACTATCGGTACCCGCAATCGCGAGACTCTCGCCCCCTCTCTTGCGGATTTCCTCACCCGACTTGAGCCCCTTCTGTAATCCATGCTGCTACAGCGCGTGTGAGAGATCTCTTACAAGGTTTGTGAGAGATCGCTGGAACATTCAGTATTACCTCATTAAATTCAGATTAATATCACTCTATTTTTCAATGCATTAGTTGTTCATCCTATTATTTTTAGGGAGTCCCGGCGTCTTACAACTCTGGCTGAGTGGGTTGTAAGACGAAGCGGAATAGCGGATTCTATCTCCGTCGACAGGAAGCCGACACGAGAAACGAACATCAGGATGATGGCGTTTCTCACACAGGACTCGTCAGGATGGCGCTGCAGGAAGGCTTCAGGATGAAGCAAAGTGGATAACGCAGGATGCGTAAGGGACACCTCCAGGAAGGAGAACGAGAGCCGGTCAGGATGATCGGTGGGTCAGGAAGGCCAGGACGTTTCAGGATGAAACAAACGCGTCAGGAAGATGTGTGCAGGATGCGAAAGGTAGACGGATGACCAGGCCTTCGGGCTTCAGGAAAAGTTGTCACGGATGAGCAGGGAGCACGAATTGTAGCTGGAATGCTGCGGAACGAACCGGGAGCACTGTTTTTACAGTGCTCCCTTTTTTTATTTCTGCCTTTCGCAATGCTATGCTGCGCGCCGTTCACATTTTCAGTTGAGGTTACTATGACGCAACACGATAGCGTTCGTGCTCAGTTGCACGCCATCGAAGCCCTTTTGCGCCAACATCAGCTGTGGCAGGAGACCGCGCCGCAGCCAGAAGCGTTCGCCAGCACCCAGCCCTTTTGCCTGGATACGCTGGCCCCGTTTGAGTGGCTGCAGTGGGTGTTAATTCCGCGCATGCACGCCCTGCTTGAGGGGGGGCACCCCTTGCCGCAGGCGTTTGCTGTCTCTCCCTATTATGAAATGGCGCTCGAAGCGACGCACCCTGCGCGCGACGTCATGCTGGTCGAACTGGAAAAACTGGATGCCCTGTTTGCCGGTGAAGATGCATGACGCTTGAGATCCTCTATCAGGACGAGTGGCTGGTGGCGGTGAATAAACCGTCAGGCTGGCTGGTGCACCGCAGCTGGCTGGATCGCGACGAGAAAGTGGTGGTGATGCAGACCGTTCGCGACCAGATTGGTCAGCATGTATTTACCGCCCATCGCCTCGACCGGCCGACCTCCGGTGTGCTGCTGATGGGGCTTTCCAGCGAAGCTGGCCGTCTGCTGGCGCAGCAGTTCGAACAGCACCAGATCCAGAAGCGCTATCACGCGGTCGTGCGTGGCTGGCTGACCGAGTCCGCCACCCTGGACTATCCGCTGGTGGAGGAACTGGACAAAATCGCCGATAAATTTTCCCGCGATGACAAAGGTCCGCAGCCGGCCGTGACGGATTATCGCGGCATGGCGACGACGGAAATGCCGGTAGCCACCAGCAAATTTCCGACCACACGCTACAGCCTGGTTGAGCTTCTGCCCAAAACCGGGCGTAAGCACCAGCTGCGACGCCATCTTGCGCATCTGCGCCACCCGATTATTGGCGACAGCAAACACGGTGATTTGCGCCAGAACCGCAGCGCGGCCGAGCATTTTGGCTGCCATCGTCTGATGTTACACGCAAGCGAGCTCAGCCTGACGCACCCGTTTACCGGCGAGCCGCTGACTATCCGCGCGGGGCTTGACGACGTCTGGATGCAGGCGCTGTCACAGTTTGGCTGGCTCGGACAACTCCCCGAAAATGAAAGGGTTGAGTTTGTATCGGGCAACGTTCAGGATGAAGAGTAAGCGCATTCAATATGGGAAAATAGCATGGCTGAAGTAGGCATTTTTGTCGGCACAATGTACGGCAACTCGCTGCTGGTCGCGGAAGAGGCGGAGGCGATTCTGGCAAGCCAGGGTCATAAAGCCACGGTCTATGAAGATCCAGATCTGGCGGACTGGGAAAAGTATAAAGATAAATACATTCTGGTGGTGACCTCCACCACCGGGCAGGGCGATCTGCCGGACAGCATCGTGCCGCTGTTCCAGGGCATTAAAGACCAGCTTGGCTATCAGCCAGATGTTCACTACGGCATCATCGCCCTCGGCGACAGCTCTTACGCTAACTTCTGCGGCGGCGGCAAGCAGTTCGATGCGCTCCTGCAGGAGCAGAGCGCCCAGCGCGTTGGCGAGATGCTGCTGATTGATGCGGGTGAACACCCAGAGCCAGAAAGCGAATCAAACCCGTGGGTGGAGAACTGGGCCTCACTTCTCAAATAACACGCTGCCCGGCGGCGCTTCGCTTGCGCGGGCCTACGAGTTTTCCAGGCCGGGTCAGGCGTAGCCGCCACCCGGCATTACCCCCCGCCCCAAACGCCATTTCCGTGAACCACCTTCCACTCCTCTGGGCTTATGCCCTAAACAACCTCCCTCACACCCTTTAATACTGTGTTTTTGCACGGTGAGGTGAAGAGGCACTCCTTCATATACTTTTCCGGTCACGATAAAACGGCTTCAGGCCGTACCAAAACGACAAAATCAATCTCATTCTGCTTACCCTACCGGTGCTGTACAGAATGAACCAGGCGAAAGCTATGTTTCAGGAGTGCAACAATGAGTTCATTAAGCCACGCAGCGAGCAGCGCTGAAAAGCGCACCAATGCTCGCTACTGGATAGTGGTGATGCTGTTTATCGTCACGTCCTTTAACTATGGTGACCGCGCCACGCTGTCGATTGCCGGCTCGGAAATGGCAAAAGATATCGGCCTCGATCCCGTGGGTATGGGTTACGTTTTCTCCGCCTTCTCGTGGGCCTACGTCATCGGGCAAATTCCTGGCGGCTGGCTGCTGGACCGCTTTGGCTCTAAACGGGTCTATTTCTGGTCCATCTTTATCTGGTCTGCCTTTACCCTGCTGCAGGGCTTCGTCGATATCTTCAGCGGCTTCGGCATTATCGTGGCGCTCTTCACGCTGCGCTTCCTGGTGGGGTTAGCGGAAGCGCCTTCCTTCCCGGGCAACAGCCGCATTGTGGCGGCCTGGTTCCCGGCGCAGGAGAGGGGAACGGCGGTGGCGATTTTTAACTCCGCACAGTACTTCGCGACGGTGATCTTTGCGCCCATTATGGGCTGGCTGACCCATGAGGTGGGCTGGTCGCACGTGTTCTTCTTTATGGGGGGACTCGGGATCGTCATCAGCTTTATCTGGCTGAAAGTGATCCACGAACCCAACCAGCACCCTGGCGTAAACAAAAAAGAGCTGGAGTACATTGCAGAAGGTGGTGCGCTGATCAACATGGACCAGAAATCCTCGACGGCGAAAGTCCCGTTCAGCCAGAAATGGGCGCAGATCAGGCAGCTCGTCGGATCGCGCATGATGATCGGGATCTATCTGGGCCAGTACTGTATCAACGCCTTGACCTACTTTTTCATCACCTGGTTCCCGGTTTACCTGGTGCAGGCACGCGGCATGTCGATTCTGAAAGCGGGGTTTGTCGCCTCGGTTCCGGCCATCTGCGGCTTCGTGGGAGGCGTGCTCGGCGGGGTCATTTCCGACTGGCTGATGCGCCGCACCGGTTCCCTGAACATCGCGCGTAAAACGCCTATCGTGCTCGGCATGCTGCTCTCCATGACCATGGTGTTCTGTAACTACGTCAATGCCGAGTGGATGATTATCGGCTTTATGGCGATGGCCTTCTTCGGCAAAGGCATTGGCGCGCTGGGCTGGGCGGTGATGGCGGATACGGCCCCGAAAGAGATCAGCGGCCTGAGCGGCGGTCTGTTCAACATGTTCGGCAATATCTCCGGGATTGTTACACCCATCGCTATCGGCTACATCGTCGGCACCACCGGATCGTTTAACGGTGCGCTAATCTACGTGGGTGTGCATGCGCTGGTGGCGGTCCTGAGTTACCTGGTGCTGGTGGGGGATATCAAACGCGTCGAACTTAAACCTGTTGCGGAGCGTGGCTGATGACAACGCAATCGAGCCCAACCATCACTGAGATGAAGGTCATCCCGGTGGCCGGGCAGGACAGCATGCTGCTCAATATTGGCGGTGCGCATAACGCCTGGTTTACCCGTAATATCGTCGTGCTGAAAGACAGCGCAGGAAATACCGGCGTGGGCGAGGCGCCAGGCGGAGAGGTGATTTACCAGACGCTGGTCGATGCCATTCCGCAGGTCGTGGGGCAGGAGATTGCCCGCCTGAACAAGGTGGTTCAGCGGGTGCATAAGGGCAATCAGTCGGCAGACTTTGAGACGTTCGGAAAAGGTGCCTGGACGTTTGAACTGCGCGTCAACGCGGTTGCCGCCCTGGAAGCGGCTCTGCTTGATTTACTGGGGAAGGCGCTCAATGTCCCGGTCTGCGAACTGCTGGGGCCCGGCAAACAGCGCGATGCGGTCACCGTGCTGGGCTATCTGTTCTACGTTGGCGATCGCAATAAAACCGATCTCCCCTATCTGGCCCGAACCGCGGGCGACCACGACTGGTATCAGTTGCGCCACCAGGAAGCGCTCTCCAGCGACGCGGTGGTGCGGCTGGCCGAGGCGGCGCAGGATCGCTACGGCTTTAAGGACTTCAAGCTGAAGGGTGGCGTGCTACCCGGCGAGCAGGAGATTGAAACGGCCCGGGCGCTGAAAAGGCGCTTCCCGGATGCACGGATCACCGTCGATCCGAACGGCGCATGGCTGCTGGATGAAGCCATTAGCCTGTGCAAAGGGCTGGGGGATGTCCTGACCTATGCGGAAGACCCCTGCGGCGCGGAGCAGGGCTTCTCGGGCCGCGAAGTGATGGCCGAGTTCCGTCGTGCCACCGGGCTGCCGGTGGCGACCAATATGATCGCCACGAACTGGCGCGAAATGGGGCACGCGGTGATGCTGAACGCCGTCGACATACCGCTGGCGGACCCGCACTTCTGGACGCTCTCCGGCGCAGTGCGCGTGGCCCAGCTGTGCGATGACTGGGGGCTCACCTGGGGCTGTCACTCCAACAATCACTTTGATATTTCGCTGGCGATGTTTACCCACGTTGGCGCCGCAGCGCCGGGTAACCCGACCGCCATCGACACTCACTGGATTTGGCAGGAAGGGGAAGCCCGCCTGACGAAAAATCCGCTGGAAATCACAGAGGGCAAAATTGCCGTACCGGATGCGCCGGGCCTGGGCGTGGAGCTGGACTGGGATCGGATCCATAAAGCCCATGAGGCGTATAAAAAATTGCCGGGCGGCGCGCGTAACGACGCGGGCCCGATGCAGTACCTTATTCCCGGCTGGACATTTGACCGTAAGCGCCCTGTTTTCGGACGTCACTGATAAAAGGATTGAATGATGAGTACTTTTTCTACCCCTGTCGTCACCGCCATGCAGATCGTTCCGGTTGCGGGCCATGACAGCATGCTGATGAACCTGAGCGGCGCGCACGCGCCGTTCTTTACCCGCAACATTGTCATTATCAAAGACAATGCTGGCCATACCGGCGTGGGCGAAATTCCGGGCGGGGAGAAGATCCGCAAAACCCTGGAAGAGGCCATTCCGCTGGTGGTGGGCAAAACGCTGGGGGCGTATAAAAATGTCCTCAACACCGTGCGCAATACCTTTGCCGATCGCGATGCCGGGGGCCGGGGCCTGCAGACCTTCGATCTGCGCACCACTATCCACGTGGTGACCGGAATTGAAGCCGCGATGCTGGATCTGCTGGGCC
>NZ_JAJCXF010000004.1:78889-97823 GCF_020567405.1 Enterobacter sp. TCD1-1
ATGCTGGGCTATCTGTTCTTTGTCGGCGACCGCAAGCTGACGCCACTGCCGTACCAGAGCCAGCCCGAAGAACAGTGCGACTGGTACCGGCTTCGCCACGACGTGGCAATGACCCCGGATGCGGTGGTGCGCCTGGCGGAAGCCGCTTACGAGAAATATGGCTTCAACGATTTTAAACTGAAGGGCGGCGTGCTGGCCGGGGAAGAAGAGGCGGAAGCCATCACCGCGCTGGCAAAACGCTTCCCGCAGGCGCGCGTGACGCTGGATCCGAACGGCGCCTGGTCGCTTAATGAAGCGATCGCGATCGGCAAGCAGCTGAAAGGCGTGCTGGCATATGCGGAAGATCCATGCGGCGCTGAACAAGGCTTCTCTGGCCGTGAAGTGATGGCGGAATTCCGTCGCGCTACAGGGCTGCCAACCGCGACCAATATGATTGCTACCGACTGGCGTCAGATGGGGCATACCTTATCCCTCCAGTCAGTCGACATTCCGCTGGCTGACCCGCACTTCTGGACGATGCAGGGCTCGGTGCGCGTGGCGCAGATGTGCCATGAGTTTGGCCTGACCTGGGGTTCGCACTCCAACAACCACTTCGATATCTCTCTGGCGATGTTCACGCACGTCGCCGCCGCCGCGCCGGGCACCATCACGGCTATCGACACCCACTGGATCTGGCAGGAAGGTAATCAGCGTCTGACTAAGCAGCCGTTTGAGATTAAAGGTGGCATGGTGCAGGTGCCTTCCACGCCGGGGTTGGGGGTTGAGCTGGATATGGATCAGGTCATGAAGGCCTATGAGCTGTATCAGAAACACGGTTTGGGCGCGCGCGACGATGCGATGGCGATGCAGTATTTGATCCCGGACTGGACATTCGACAATAAACGTCCGTGCATGGTACGATAAACGCATTGGGACCGCTCCCATGAGCGGTCTTTTACGTGGTGTATGCTTAACGTAACGACTATGCGTAAGGATGGCTTATGAAAATTGTTATCGCACCGGACTCGTATAAGGAAAGTTTGAGTGCGCTTGAGGTTGCGACAGCGATAGAACGTGGTTTTCGCGAGATCTTTCCCGAGGCGGTTTATGTGAAACTGCCGGTCGCGGACGGTGGCGAAGGGACGGTTGAGGCGATGATCGCAGCAACGCAGGGAAGCATTGTGCATGTTCCGGTGACCGGCCCGCTGGGCGAGCGCGTGGAGGGGTTCTATGGCTTGTCCGGAGATAAGCAGAGCGCCTTTATTGAAATGGCGGCGGCAAGCGGCCTGGAGTTGGTTGCACCTTCGCAGCGTAATCCGCTGAAAACCACCTCCTGGGGCACGGGCGAACTGATTCGTCACGCGCTGGATGCGGGCGTTAAGCATATCATTATTGGCATTGGCGGCAGCGCCACCAATGACGGCGGCGCAGGCATGGTGCAGGCGCTGGGGGCGAAGCTGCTGGATGACAATGAACAGCCTCTTGGGCTGGGCGGGGGCGAGCTGGGAAAACTCGCGCGTATCGACCTGAGCGGGCTGGACAAGCGCCTGGCGGAATGCCGGATTGAGGTGGCCTGCGATGTCACCAATCCGCTTACCGGGAAGGACGGGGCGTCAGCGGTATTCGGCCCGCAGAAGGGTGCCACACCCGAGATGATCGTCACCCTGGACCACGCGCTTGCGCACTATGCGAGCGTGATTGCCCGGGACCTGGATATTGATGTGCTAAACCTTGCTGGCGGCGGCGCAGCGGGGGGCATGGGCGCGGCGCTCTATGCCTTTTGCGGCGCGCAGCTGCGCCAGGGCATTGAGATCGTGACCGATGCGCTACACCTGGCCGATCAGGTGGCCGATGCGGATTTGGTGATCACCGGTGAAGGCCGTATTGACAGCCAGACGATCCACGGCAAAGTCCCGGTGGGGGTGGCGAAGGTGGCGAAACGCTTTAACAAACCCGTTATCGGCATTGCAGGAAGCCTGACGGCGGACGTTGGCGTGGTACACGATCACGGCATTGATGCGGTGTTTAGCGTGATCTACACCATCTGCTCGCTGGAAGACGCGCTGGAAAATGCCGGTGAGAACGTCAGGATGGCCGCAAGAAATATCGCGGCGGTGCTGAAAGTGGGGCTGGCATTTTAGCTGTGATTGCCGGGTGGCGGCTTCGCCTTACCCGGCCTACGTTAGTGCACCTGTAGGCCCGGTAAGCGTAGCGCCACCGGGCTTCTACCTCAGATCCCCAATACCTTCATTGCTTCCCGCGTCACGTTATCCATTTCATCCAGCAGCTCCAGAAACTCCGGTTCAAGCTCCGATTCCGGCGTGCCCGCACGCAGCTGCTGCTCCAGCAACTGACAGAGGTTTTTCAGCCGCGGTACGCCGCTGTACCCGCAGCTACCGTGCAGCTTGTGGATTGCGTCCAGCAGATCTTCCGGGTTTTCACCCACCAGCTGCTCTTCCACCTTATTGCGAATTTCCGGCAGAAACGCGACCAGCATTTGCAGCATGTCGCGGGCGAGATCGGGTTTACCTGCCGCCTGGCGCAGCGCAAGCTGCCAGTCAAAGGTGGCGTTCTGATTAACGCTTATCTCAGCCTGCTCGCTGGAAACCGTGTACGTTCCGCCAATATGACCCGGCTTGTAGCGCAACAGCAGGCTATGAAGTTTCTCTTCATCGATGGGCTTTGCCAGGTAATCGTTCATCCCGGCGCTCAGCAGCTTCTCCTTCTGGCCCGCCATCGCGTGCGCGGTGACAGCAATAACCGGCGTTTGCTGCTGATGCGGCAGCTGGTGGATCAGCTCGCAGGCCCGGATGCCGTCCATGCCCGGCATCTGTATATCCATCAGGATTAAATCGAACTGCATCTGCTTAGCCTGTTCAACCGCCTGCGCGCCGCTGGTGCACAGTTCAACATGCTGAACCTGGTCTTCAAGCAATGCGCCAATGAGCTTCAGGTTGGCCGGATTATCATCCACCGCCATCACGCTCATCGGCAATTTTTGCTCATCGTTAATCAGCGGAAGGGCATGCTGGCTAAGACGGCAATATTCCGTGAGCGCGGGCAGCAGGCGGGTCGCGGTGAGCGGTTTAAGCAAGCAGGCGGCGGCCCCGTCATTTTTCAACTCTTCTGCATTCAACTGCGCGTGGCAAGGCAGCGCCAGCAGCAGGTAGTCGGTCATCGACGCGGCTTTCGCCAGGCGCTCCTGCTGCATGGTCAGCTCGCCGGTGAAGGTGACCGGGATCCCCATCAGCAGGATGTCATAATGCTCAACGGCCAGAGCGGAGAAGGTTGGGCTGTAGACCACCTCCAGCGGCGTGGTGCTTAAGATGTCGAGCGCACACTGCGCCGCCGCAGCGTTAGGTTCAACGTAGGCCAGACGCTTGCCTTTCAGGCAGTCCGTCACCGGGCCATCGGTCAGCACGTTCGGATTGAGGTCCAGATTAATGTGGAACCAGAAAGTTGAACCGCGGTTTGGCTGGCTGTGGAAAGAGATATCGCCGCCCATCTCGTTCACCAGACGCTGGGTGATCACCAGCCCCAGACCGGTGCCGCCATGACGGCGGGAGATGCTGGCATCCGCCTGACGGAACGCCTGGAACAGACGCGACTGGTCGCGCTCCGGAATGCCGATGCCGGTATCGCGGATCTGAACTTCAATCTGGACCTTATTGCTGCTGATCGAGCGTTTCTCTACCAGGACGTCGATATTACCGCTTTCGGTGAATTTAATGGCATTCCCGACAAGGTTGGTAATGACCTGCTGCAGGCGCAGCGGATCGCCAATGACGTTATCCGGCACGTCGTTTTTAATATTCAGCGTCAGCTCAAGGCCTTTGTCGTGCGACGAGTGCGCGAGCAGCGTCACCACTTCATCGAGCGTGCTGCGCAGCGGGAAGGGAATACTCTCGAGGATCAGCTTGCCCGCTTCCAGCTTGGAGAAGTCCAGCACGTCGTTGATGATCGCCAGCAGGTTGTTGGCCGAGCGTTCAATGGTGTGCAGGTGATCGCGCTGAGTAGGGTTGAGCTCGCTTTTTAGGGTCAGACGGGTAAAGCCGATCACGCCATTGAGCGGCGTGCGCAGCTCGTGCGACATATTGGCAAGGAATTCCGATTTGATACGCGCCGCTTCCTGAGCGCGCTTTTTCGCCAGATCCAGCTCAACGTTTTGGATCTCCATCTGCTCCAGCGTCTCGCGCAGGTCGGACGTCGCCTGGTCAACGTTGTGCTGCATCTCTTCGTGATAGGCCGCCAGCGACATCGCCATCGAGTTGATGCCGTTTTTCAGCATATCCAGCTCGCCCAGCATAAACCCTTCCACACGGCTGTCGAGCTGTCCCCGGCGAATGCGGTCAACCGTGTTAACCATGTTGCGGATGGGACCCGTCACGTCGCGCATCAGGCGCCAGCCGAAGATCAGCGCAATGCCGATGCAGAACAGCATCATCACGCCGGAGATGAAAATCTCTTTGTACTGCTGTAGCCGGACCGACTTGAGATCCAGCTCCAGCGCCACATATCCCAGCATATTATTGCTGGATTTGGCGTCGGACTGCGCAGACTCATCGGGGGAATAGCTCTCCGACACGATCGGCGTGCGCAGGATCATGATATCGCCGCGCCGCAGTACGGTGAGGTGACGCGGGAACGGCGTACCGTCCGGGATCTTCAAGGCCGCCGGATCGAGATGAAAGTTCGAGGTGACAAACAGGCGGTTATGTTCGTCGTAAACGGAAATGGCGCGTACGATGTCCGAGTGGCGGCGGTGGAGTACGCTGATTAACTGCCCAATGGATTCGCGGTTTTGCAGGTTCATGCCGTACTCGCTGGAGACGGCAAGCGGTTCGATAATGCTGGCGCCTGCATCCTCCAGCTGTCGCTGCAAATCGTTATAGCGGTGCACCACAAAGAAGATACTCAGCAGCAAACCGATGAGAACGGTCGGGGCGAGGATCAAAATCATCATGCGCGCGCGCAGGCTGTAGTTGGTCATGGCGTTCCGTTATGGGACAATTAAGATAATTATGTTTATGTGAGAAAAATCTCGGCGATGGCGCAATTCTACTCTGCAAAGCGACGCGTGACGACGCGTCAAATCATCACTGTTGAGGCCACGGACCTTGATCCGTTTGGTCAGGGAGTGGCACGCCACAATGGTAAGGCTCTGTTTATAACAGGTTTACTGCCAGCAGAACGAGCAGAAATTACGCTGACGGAAGATAAACGCCAGTTTGCGCGCGGGCAGGTTAAGCGTCGACTCAACGATAGCCCGGAGCGTGTGGCGCCCCGCTGTCCTCATTTTGGCGTGTGCGGCGGCTGCCAGCAACAGCACGCGAGCACAGAATTACAGCAAAAAAGCAAAAGCCGCGCGCTGGCGCGTCTGCTTAAACATGACGTTAACGAAATCCTTGCCGATGAGCCCTGGGGCTATCGTCGTCGCGCGCGCCTGAGCCTCAGCTATCAGCCAAAAACGGAGCGGCTGGAGATGGGGTTTCGCAAGGCCGGCTCCAGCGACATCGTTGACGTGAAGCAGTGCCCCATTTTGGTGCCCCATCTTGAGGCATTGCTTCCGGAAGTGCGCATCTGCCTCTCCGGGCTGGACGGCGTTCGCCATCTTGGGCATGTCGAACTGGTCATGGCAAACAATGGCCCGCTGATGGTGCTGCGCCATACCGCGCCGTTGTCGAAAAAAGATCGCGAAAAACTGGAACGCTTTTCGCATTCCCACGACCTGGCGCTTTTCCTTGCACCACAAAGCGAGATACTTGAACAGGTTACCGGTGAGGCGCCCTGGTATGCGTCAAACGGGCTACGCTTAACGTTCAGCCCGCGAGATTTCATTCAGGTGAATGATGGCGTTAACCAGCAGATGGTGGCGAAAGCGCTGGCGTGGCTGGATGTTCAGAAAAGCGACCGGGTGCTCGATCTGTTCTGCGGAATGGGCAACTTCACGCTGCCGCTGGCGCGAGAAGCGGCCTGCGTCGTCGGCGTGGAAGGCGTTGAGGCGCTGGTGGCGAAAGGGCAGGAGAACGCGCGGCAGAACGGCTTGCAAAATGTGACATTCTTTCATCAAAATCTTGAGGAAGATGTCACCCAACAGCCGTGGGCAAAGCAGGGCTTCGATAAAATTTTGCTCGACCCGGCACGTGCCGGTGCCCCGGGCGTGATGGCACATATTATTAAACTCGCGCCGAAGCGTGTGGTCTATGTTTCCTGTAACCCGGCAACGCTTGCCCGGGACAGCGAGGCATTACTCAGCGCGGGTTACCAGATTCAGCGTCTGGCAATGCTGGACATGTTCCCGCACACTGGGCATCTGGAATCGATGGTGTTGTTCGAGCACATCTAATTTGTTTGGCTTGTCGACTTCGACAGGCCCTGGTCCCTAAAGGAGAGGACAATGGTTGCGGTAAGAAGTGCACATCTCAATAAAGCTGGGGAGTTTGACCCACAAAAATGGATCGCAAGTCTGGGAATTTCCAGCCAGCAGTCGTGTGAACGCTTAACCGAAACCTGGGCCTATTGTCTGCGCACCACGCAGGGGCATCCCGACGCCGATCTTCTCCTGTGGCGCGGCGTGGAGATGGTTGAAATCCTGTCCATGCTGAACATGGACATCGAAACGTTGCAGGCCGCGCTGCTCTTCCCCCTCGCGGATGCGGACGTGGTCAGCGAAGACGTGCTGCGCGACAGCGTCGGGAAATCCGTCGTCGCGCTGATCCACGGCGTACGCGATATGGCGGCTATCCGCCAGCTTAAAGCCGCGCACACCGATTCCGTCTCCTCAGAGCAGGTCGATAACGTTCGCCGGATGCTGCTGGCCATGGTGGATGATTTCCGCTGCGTGGTCATCAAGCTGGCCGAGCGTATTGCCCACCTGCGAGAGGTGAAGGATGCGCCGGAAGACGAGCGCGTGCTGGCCGCCAAAGAGTGTACAAACATCTATGCGCCGCTGGCGAACCGCTTAGGGATTGGTCAGCTGAAATGGGAGCTGGAAGATTACTGCTTCCGCTATCTGCACCCGGCGGAATATAAACGGATTGCCAAACTCCTGCACGAGCGCCGTATCGATCGCGAGCACTATATCGAGGAGTTTGTCGGTGGCCTGCGTCAGGCGATGAAAGAAGAGAACGTGCGCGCCGAAGTCTACGGTCGACCAAAACACATCTACAGCATCTGGCGCAAAATGCAGAAGAAACACCTCGCCTTTGACGAGCTGTTTGACGTGCGCGCCGTGCGTATCGTGGCGGAGCGTCTGCAGGACTGCTACGCCGCGCTGGGGATAGTACACACTCACTTCCGTCATCTGCCGGATGAGTTCGATGACTATGTCGCCAACCCCAAACCGAACGGCTATCAGTCTATCCATACCGTGGTGCTTGGCCCGGGCGGTAAAACGGTCGAGATTCAGATCCGCACCAAACAGATGCATGAAGATGCCGAACTGGGCGTTGCCGCGCACTGGAAATACAAAGAAGGCACGTCCGGCGGGGCGCGTTCAGGCCACGAAGACCGCATTGCCTGGCTGCGTAAGCTGATTGCGTGGCAGGAAGAGATGGCCGATTCCGGCGAGATGCTCGACGAAGTGCGCAGCCAGGTCTTTGACGATCGTGTGTATGTCTTTACGCCGAAAGGGGACGTTGTTGACCTGCCGGCCGGCTCTACGCCGCTCGATTTTGCCTACCACATCCATAGCGATGTGGGGCACCGCTGCATCGGGGCGAAAATTGGCGGGCGTATCGTACCGTTCACCTATCAGCTGCAGATGGGTGACCAGATTGAAATCATTACCCAGAAGCAGCCGAACCCGAGCCGGGACTGGCTTAACCCGAACCTGGGGTATGTCACCACCAGCCGCGGACGCTCGAAAATTCACGCCTGGTTCCGTAAACAGGATCGTGACAAGAATATCCTTGCCGGTCGTCAGATCCTCGACGACGAGCTGGAGCATATCGGAATCAGCCTGAAAGAGGCGGAGAAATTCCTGCTGCCGCGCTACAACTTCAACGAGCTTGATGAGCTGTTAGCGGCCATTGGCGGCGGTGATATTCGTCTGAATCAGATGGTGAACTTCCTGCAGGCGCAGTTCAATAAGCCAAGCGCGGAAGAGCAGGACGCGGCGGCGCTGAAGCAGCTGCAGCAGAAAACCTACGCGCCGCAGCAGCGCAGCAAGGACAACGGCCGCGTGGTGGTCGAAGGGGTAGGTAACCTGATGCACCACATTGCCCGCTGCTGCCAGCCGATCCCGGGCGACGATATCGTCGGCTTTATCACCCAGGGGCGCGGAATTTCGATTCACCGTTCCGACTGCGACCAGCTTGCCGAGCTTCAGTCCCATGCGCCGGAGCGCATCGTGGAAGCGGTCTGGGGGGAAAGCTATTCCGCTGGCTACTCGCTGGTGGTGCGTGTTACCGCCAACGACCGCAGCGGCCTGCTGCGTGACATCACGACCATTCTCGCCAACGAGAAGGTCAACGTGCTGGGCGTCGCCAGCCGCAGCGATACCCGCGAGCAGCTTGCCACCATCGATATGACTATCGAAATCTACAACCTGCAGGTGCTGGGCCGCGTGCTCGGCAAGCTGAACCAGGTGCCGGATGTGATTGACGCACGTCGTCTGCACGGCGGCTAAACATCCTCTTCCGTAGGCCGGGTAAGGCAACGCCGCCACCCGGCATTTTTTCATCAGGACAGAACTATGACTCAAATCGACCGCCTGCTCGGCATCATGAAACGCCTGCGCGACCCGGAAAACGGCTGCCCGTGGGACAAAGAGCAGACTTTCGCCACCATCGCCCCGTACACCCTTGAAGAGACCTACGAGGTGCTGGACGCCATTTCCCGTGAAGATTTTGACGACCTGCGCGGCGAGCTGGGCGATCTGCTGTTCCAGGTGGTGTTCTACGCGCAGATGGCGCAGGAAGAAGGGCGCTTTAACTTTGACGATATTTGCGCTGCCATCAGCGACAAGCTTGAGCGCCGTCATCCCCATATTTTTGGTGACGCCACCGCAGAAAACAGCACCGAAGTGCTGGCCCGCTGGGAGCAGATCAAAAGTGCAGAGCGGGCAGAAAAATCCCAGCACTCCGCGCTGGATGATATCCCGCTGAGCCTGCCCGCGCTGATGCGCGCGCACAAAATACAGAAACGCTGCTCCGCGGTGGGGTTTGACTGGACCTCCCTCGGCCCGGTGTTGGATAAAGTGCACGAAGAGATTGACGAAGTCATGCACGAAGCGCAGCAGGCGGTGGTGGATGAAGCAAAGCTTGAGGAAGAGATGGGCGATCTGCTGTTTGCGACCGTCAACCTTTCTCGCCACCTGGGGGTAAAAGCGGAAACGGCACTGCAAAAAGCCAACCTGAAATTCGAACGCCGCTTTCGCGAAGTAGAGCGGATTGTCGCCTCGCGAGGCCTGGAAATGACCGGTATTGACCTCGACGCGATGGAAGAAGTCTGGCAGGAAGTAAAGCGCCAGGAATCTGATCTCTAACGAAATTTTGCGATCAAGCGCAATTTGTGTGATTTTTTAAATGACAAGCGCTTGATTTGCGTCAAAAACATTTACCCAAAAGGGGCTATTTTCTCACTCCTTATGTTTGTCATGGCCTGGAATGGAGACGGAGAATGAAAGTTTGTGGCGCTCGCCGTGTTCGGGTATACTACTTTCCCGTCCTGGTTATTCCATCGTTTCACCCTAACTTCTCAGGTTCAGCATGACAACGAACTATATTTTTGTGACCGGCGGGGTCGTATCCTCTCTGGGTAAAGGCATTGCCGCAGCCTCCCTCGCAGCCATTCTTGAAGCCCGTGGCCTCAATGTGACCATGATGAAACTGGATCCGTACATCAACGTCGATCCGGGCACCATGAGCCCAATCCAACACGGGGAAGTGTTCGTTACTGAAGACGGCGCTGAAACCGATCTGGATCTTGGCCACTACGAGCGTTTCATCCGCACCAAAATGACCCGTCGTAACAACTTCACGACCGGCCGCATTTACTCCGACGTTCTGCGTAAAGAGCGCCGTGGTGATTATCTGGGTGCCACCGTTCAGGTTATCCCGCACATCACTAACGCCATCAAAGAACGCATTGTTGCGGGTGGCGAAGGCCACGACGTGGTGCTGGTTGAAATCGGCGGTACCGTGGGTGATATCGAATCCCTGCCATTCCTGGAAGCGATTCGTCAGCTGGCGGTAGACATTGGCCGTGAACACGCGCTGTTCATGCACCTGACGCTGGTGCCGTACATGGCCGCTGCAGGTGAAGTGAAAACCAAACCGACTCAGCACTCTGTTAAAGAGCTGCTCTCCATTGGTATTCAGCCAGACATCCTGGTTTGCCGTTCCGATCGTGCGGTGCCGGCGAACGAACGTGCGAAAATTGCATTGTTCTGTAACGTGCCTGAAAAAGCCGTTATTTCAATGAAAGATGTCGATTCCATTTATAAAATCCCGGGCCTGTTGAAATCTCAGGGCCTGGACGATTATATTTGTAAACGATTCAGCTTGAACTGTCCGGAAGCTAACCTGTCTGAATGGGAACAGGTTATTTACGAAGAAGCCAACCCGGCAGGCGAAGTGACTATCGGTATGGTCGGCAAGTACATCGAGCTGCCGGATGCCTATAAGTCTGTGATCGAAGCGCTGAAACACGGTGGTCTGAAGAACCGTGTCTCCGTGAACATCAAGCTGATTGATTCGCAGGATGTTGAAACGCGTGGCGTTGAAATCCTGAAAGATCTGGATGCTATTCTTATCCCTGGCGGCTTTGGCTACCGTGGTGTAGAAGGCAAGATCGCCACCGCGCGCTTTGCGCGTGAAAACAATATTCCATACCTCGGCATCTGTCTGGGTATGCAGGTTGCGCTGATCGAATTTGCGCGCAACGTAGCGGGAATGGAAAACGCGAACTCTACGGAATTTGTGCCAGACTGTAAGTACCCTGTTGTGGCGCTTATCACCGAATGGCGTGACGAAGAAGGTAACGTCGAAGTCCGTACCGAGAAGAGCGATCTGGGTGGCACCATGCGTCTTGGCGCACAGGCCTGCCAGCTGACTGACGATAGCGTGGTTCGCAAGCTGTATGGCGAGCCGGTCATTACCGAGCGCCATCGTCACCGCTATGAAGTCAACAACATGTTGTTGAAACCTATTGAAGCCGCGGGCCTGCGTGTTGCGGGACGCTCCGGGGATGATCAGTTAGTCGAGATCATTGAAGTGCCAAACCATCCGTGGTTTGTCGCCTGCCAGTTCCACCCGGAATTTACTTCAACGCCACGTGACGGGCATCCGCTGTTTGCAGGCTTTGTGAAGGCCGCCAGCGACTACCAGAAGCGTCAGGCGAAGTAAAAAAAGTTAGAACGGCAACGCGTACCTTTGGTACGCGTTGTTTGTCTGGAGTTTTAGTTTAACTTGTACTGAGGAAAATCTAATGTCCAAAATCGTTAAAGTCATCGGTCGTGAAATCATCGACTCCCGTGGTAACCCGACCGTTGAAGCCGAAGTTCACCTGGAAGGTGGTTTCGTTGGTATGGCTGCTGCTCCATCAGGTGCTTCTACCGGTTCCCGCGAAGCGCTGGAACTGCGCGATGGCGACAAATCTCGCTTCCTGGGTAAAGGCGTACTGAAAGCGGTTGGCGCTGTAAACGGTCCTATTGCTCAGGCAATCATTGGCAAAGACGCCAAAGACCAGGCTGGCATCGACAAGATCATGATCGATCTGGACGGTACTGAAAACAAATCTAACTTCGGTGCGAACGCAATCCTGGCTGTTTCTCTGGCAAACGCCAAAGCGGCTGCGGCTGCTAAAGGTATGCCACTGTTCGAGCACATCGCTGAACTGAACGGCACCCCAGGCAAATACTCCATGCCTGTACCAATGATGAACATCATCAACGGTGGTGAGCACGCAGACAACAACGTTGATATTCAGGAATTCATGATTCAGCCAGTTGGCGCGAAATCCCTGAAAGAAGCAGTACGTATGGGTTCTGAAGTGTTCCACAACCTGGCTAAAGTTCTGAAAGCTAAAGGCATGAACACGGCTGTTGGTGACGAAGGTGGCTATGCGCCAAACCTGGGTTCTAACGCAGAAGCTCTGGCTGTTATCGCTGAAGCTGTAAAAGCAGCGGGCTACGAGCTGGGCAAAGACATCACCCTGGCGATGGACTGTGCAGCATCTGAATTCTACAAAGACGGTAAATACGTTCTGGCTGGCGAAGGCAACAAAGCGTTCACCTCTGAAGAGTTCACTCACTTCCTGGAAGACCTGACCAAACAGTACCCAATCGTGTCTATCGAAGACGGTCTGGACGAGTCTGACTGGGCTGGCTTCGCATACCAGACTAAAGTACTGGGCAACAAAATCCAGCTGGTGGGTGACGACCTGTTCGTAACCAACACCAAGATCCTGAAAGAAGGTATCGAGAAAGGCATCGTTAACTCCATCCTGATCAAATTCAACCAGATCGGTTCTCTGACCGAAACGCTGGCTGCGATCAAAATGGCGAAAGACGCTGGCTACACCGCGGTTATCTCTCACCGTTCTGGCGAAACTGAAGACGCTACCATTGCCGACCTGGCTGTGGGTACCGCTGCAGGCCAGATCAAAACCGGTTCTATGAGCCGTTCTGACCGTGTTGCTAAATACAACCAGCTGATTCGTATCGAAGAAGCGCTGGGCGAAAAAGCACCATACAACGGTCGTAAAGAGATCAAAGGCCAGGCATAATCGCCTAAGCCTTAAAATGAAAATGCCAGTCGAATGACTGGCATTTTTTTTGGCTATTTAAAATCGACCGCCATTTGCTCCGGAATGGTCAGCCCCTGGGTGGTTTGCACGCAGCGGGCGATATAATCCGTAAACCGGGGTGGCTTCGGCATCCCCATGCTCAGCAGCTTATCGTTGCTGAAGCGCACGTTAAGCGTGGCAAACGCACCGTATAACCGCATGGCTTTTAGCATCAGACGTTCGTTGCACGGGCCAAAAATCGTTTTCAACTCGCGGCGCATTCTGACCAGCGTTTCGTAGCTAACCTGCGCATATTTATCCCCGACGGGGGCTTTCTCCAGCGCCTGCGCCATCGCCTGATCGATATCCGCAAAGCGAACGCTGTTCTCTTCACCGGCAGAAATGTGTACCACTTCCCCCGGACGCGCGTTGCTGTTCAGCAGCATTAACAGCGCGTCGGCGCAATAATCCACCGGAACAACGTCGATCCTGTCTTCCATGGAGCACATAAACTTCTGCAGCATCAGGCCCATGCTAAAGACCCAGAAAATGCTGCTCGACGGCGTGCAGCCGTGGCGGGTATGGCCGACAACGATGGACGGACGCGCGATGAGCAGCGGCAGGTTCGGACATTCCTGGCGCATCAGCTGTTCGATGGTTGACTTCGAATAAGTGTATTCCACCAGGTGTTCAGCATTCTCTCTGAATTCCGCGCTTTCGGCGACCAGGGAATCCTGCTCCGGTGTGCATGACATTGCCGTGCCTACGTGGAGGAAACGCTGCAGTCCTGAGACCTGCTCCATACGGCGCGCCAGCGCCAGCGTTCCTTCAACGTTGACCTTCCAGATGAGCGGGTTGTTACCAAATGAGGCGACAGCCGCACAGTTCACGACATGCGTGACCCGATCCAGACGGGGATCGTTCAGGAAGGCTTCAGGCTGGCTGAGGTCGCCAATCAGGATATTATCCACATTCAGAGAGGCCAGTTTGTCCTCAGGAACGTTGAATTTGCGCATGTTCTCCAGCACGCGCTCCAGCCCGCTCTGCGGATCGCTGGCACGCGCGAGCAAAAGCAGTTTTACGGGTTGATCGTTGGTCAGGATTTTTTCCAGTACTGCACCACCCAGAAATCCGGTCACGCCTGTAATCAATAACATCTTCATTAATACCGTCTCATTATGATTGATGAGGCGGATTGTAGGCGGGCAAAAGTAAACGGCATTTAAATAATAAAACGCCGAAATCAATGGCGTCTTAAGCTTATTTTAAGGAAAGAAAATCAGGTGGAGATATTGGACATTACAGGTTGGGTAAAAATTCAATTTATTAAAATTAATATTTTAAGGTGTTGATTTTAATGTTTTTTATGGCTTGACCACCAGGTGGTTAGCTTAATTCAAAATGTAATAAATATAATACTTTGTTACACCAAACATTTACCGGATAAATGATTTAAACGCCCCTTAACGGAAATCAGACGACACAAGACGCAGGCTGTTTTATTTAGCCTGCGAATGATTTTCAGAGCAAAAGGGGAAGCGTGGCGCTGGCTGTTTGCTGGCTAACGTCGCCGTAATGACCATCCAGCGCAATCAGGGACGTAGTCAGCAGCTCGACCAGCAGCATGACCCCAACCTTAGCATTGAGCGCGCCCGCGCTAAGCGGCCCCTCTGGCTTGGCGGCCACCAACTGCATGTCGCTCAGGGACGCCAGCGGGCTGCGGGGCGTATTGCTGAGAGCCAGTACCTTAACGCCACGTTTGCGGGCAAGCTTCACCACGTGGAGTAAATCCCGCGTTGAACCCGAGCTGGAGATAGCCACCACCAGGGTCTCTTTTGAAAGCGTTGTCGCATTCATGGCCGCGCGGTGCATATCGCTAAACAGCTGTGCGGGTTTCCCCAGACG
The DNA here is from genome assembly GCF_020567405.1 of Enterobacter sp. TCD1-1. NCBI lineage: Bacteria > Pseudomonadati > Pseudomonadota > Gammaproteobacteria > Enterobacterales > Enterobacteriaceae > Enterobacter > Enterobacter sp. TCD1-1. Next base: position 93,503 of record NZ_JAJCXF010000004.1, read on the forward strand.
CAACAGCTTGTAGTGGAGATACTCCCCGAGGATCGCGCTGGCCGCAACGCCATAAATCTGCACCGACTGCGCCTGATGCAGCGCCAGCGCGGCCTTTTCAAGCAGCGCGCGGTCAAGAAGCCTGGCGGTATCCTGCAATGCCTGCACCGACTCATCCACCACGTTATCAATCTCATCCCCCGCCTGACGCGCGGGCTGGCCCTGCTGAATATCCAGCGCAAGCGCCATTTTAAATTCGTTATAGCCCTTGCAGCCCAGCGTCCGGCAAAGACGCGTGACGCTGGCCTCGCTGGTGTGGCTCTCGCGCGCCAGCTCGGTGATCGTCAGGTAGAGCACCCGGGCTGGATCGCTGAGGACAAACTCACCGAGTTTTTGTTGTGTTGGGCTGTACCCGGAAGCCTCCTGGCGTAGCTTCAGCAGCAGGTTTTCATGGTCTGACATGCTCGATCCTTAATGCGTTTCTCTGCGACTAGTGTGGCGGAAAGCGGGGGAAAGATGCCAGTCATTTTGAAAAAGTATGATCGTCGTCCTGGTTTGTGATGATAATTTTCACTATTAAATATTTATATGGTAAAAATTTTCATCGTTTAATGAGGGGATGAAAAAATGATGCAAATATTCAGTGGGGCTTCTTCAGGAGGATGGTTTGAAAAAGCGCAGCGCTTTGGCAAATCCTTTATGTTGCCGATTGCCGTGTTGCCTGCGGCGGGTCTGTTGCTGGGGATAGGCGGCGCGTTATCGAATCCCAACACGCTGGCAGCCTATCCGTTTTTAGACGTGAGCTGGCTGCAGGCCATTTTCACCATCATGAGCAGCGCAGGATCCATCGTGTTTGCGAACCTCTCGGTGTTGTTTGCCGTTGGGGTGGCCGTTGGGCTGGCAAAAAGCGATAAGGGCACGGCGGGTCTGGCGGCGTTACTCGCGTTTCTGGTGATGAATGCCACCATCAACGCGCTGCTGATCCTCACCGGCAAACTGGCGCATGAGAACCCGGGGGCCGTGGGGCAGGGCATGACGCTGGGTATTCAGACGCTGGAAACCGGCGTGTTTGGCGGCGTGGTGATTGGGCTGGTGACCTGCGCGCTCCATCATCGGTTTAATAAAATTGCGCTTCCGCAGTTCCTGGGCTTTTTTGGCGGCTCGCGCTTTGTTCCTATTATCAGTTCGCTGGCGGCGATACTCGTCGGTGCGCTCATGACCGTGGTCTGGCCGCATTTCCAGAAGCTGATTTTTGGTCTGGGCGGGCTGGTGGATGCGACCGGCTATTTGGGCACCCTGCTGTACGGCTTTATTCTCCGCATGCTGGGCCCGTTCGGTCTGCACCACATCTTCTATCTGCCTTTCTGGACCACCGCGCTTGGCGGGAGTGAAATCGTCAACGGACACCTCGTGGAAGGCACGCAGCGGATCTTCTTCGCTCAGCTGGCTGACCCGAACACGCAACATTTCTATGAGGGTACGTCACGCTTCATGTCCGGGCGCTTTATTACGATGATGTTTGGCCTGCTCGGGGCGTGCCTGGCGATGTACCACACGGCAAAACCCGAGAACAAAAAACGCGTTGCCGGACTGCTGCTTTCTGCGGCGTTAACCTCGTTCCTGACGGGGATTACCGAGCCTATCGAATTCTCGTTCCTGTTTATTGCGCCGGTACTCTACGTCATCCATGCGCTGTTTGACGGGCTGGCATTCATGCTCGCGCACATGCTGCATATCACCATCGGGCAAACCTTCTCCGGCGGTTTCATCGACTTCGTGCTGTTCGGCATTTTGCAGGGAGAGGCCAAAACCAACTGGATGTTCGTTCCGCTGGTCGGCGTACCGTGGTTCTTCCTTTACTACTTCACCTTCCGCTATCTGATTAACCGCTTTGATTTCGCGACGCCGGGTCGGGAAAAGGAGGCGATGGCTGACGAAGTCAGTCTGCCGCAAAACGAACGCGCTGCTGCGGTGATCGCCGGATTAGGCGGAAAAGACAATCTGGACGAGGTGGACTGCTGCGCCACGCGTCTTCGCGTGACGGTTAAAGACGGCAGCAAAGTGAATGACGCGGCGCTGAAAGCCACCGGGGCGCGCAGCGTTATCGTGCGCGGCAACGGCGTTCAGGTCATCTATGGCCCGCACGTCACGATTATCAAAAACGAAGTGGAAGAGATCTTATCGTAATGAAAACTGTACTGGAAAACCTGAAGGGAAAACTGATCGTCTCTTGTCAGGCGCTGGAAAATGAACCGCTGCACAGCCCGTTTATTATGTCGAGAATGGCGCTGGCGGCGGCACAGGGCGGGGCCGCGGCTATTCGCGCCAACAGCGTGGCGGATATTGAGGCCATAAAGCAGCAGGTGTCTTTGCCGGTCATCGGCATCATCAAACGGGATTATCCAGAAAGCGAGGTGTTTATCACCGCGACAATGAAAGAGGTGGATGAGCTCATGCGCGTCTCGCCGGACATCATTGCGCTTGATGCGACGGCGCGGGAACGTCCCGGCGGAGAATCCCTGGAAACGCTGGTCTCGCGCATCCGCTCACGCTATCCCGCGGTGCTGCTGATGGCGGATATCTCCTCCGTGGACGAAGCCGTGACGGCACAGGCGCTGGGCTTCGACTGCGTCGGCACCACGCTTTACGGCTACACGGCCGAAACCGCGGGCCATGTATTGCCTGACAACGACTGCGCGTTCCTGAAAGCGGTGCTGGCGGCCGTGACGGTGCCCGTGGTTGCCGAAGGCAACGTGGATACGCCTGAACGTGCGGCCAGGTGTCTGGCGCTGGGCGCGCATACGGTGGTGGTCGGCGGCGCGATCACCCGTCCACAGCAAATCACGGAACGGTTTATGGCGGCGATTGGCGCGTAAAGCATCGATGGAGCATGACCATCCGGCGGGGATCTGCGATACTTATCGTTTATCCCCTTTACTGAGATGACTATGCAGTACCCGATTAACGAGATGTTCCAGACCCTGCAAGGCGAGGGTTACTTTACCGGCGTTCCCGCTATTTTCATTCGTTTACAGGGATGCCCGGTTGGCTGTGCCTGGTGTGACACCAAACATACGTGGGATAAGCTCGCAGATCGGGAAGTGTCGCTGTTTAGCATTCTGGCGAAAACCAAAGAGAGCGATAAGTGGGGCGCGGGCAGTGCCGAAGATCTGCTGGCCATTATTGGCCGTCAGGGCTGGACGGCCCGTCACGTCGTGATCACCGGCGGTGAACCCTGCATCCACGATCTGACCCCGCTGACCGAGCTGCTCGAAAAGAACGGCTACAGCTGCCAGATCGAAACCAGCGGCACCCATGAAGTGCGTTGCTCGCACACCACCTGGGTGACGGTATCGCCAAAAGTGAATATGCGCGGCGGGTATGACGTGCTGTCTCAGGCGCTGGAGCGCGCGGATGAGATTAAGCACCCGGTAGGGCGCGTACGTGATATCGAAGCGCTGGATGAACTGCTGGCCACCCTGACGGATGAAAAGCAGCGGGTGATTGCCCTGCAGCCTATCAGCCAGAAAGACGATGCAACGCGCCTGTGCATTGAAACCTGTATTGCGCGCAACTGGCGTCTGTCGATGCAGACGCACAAATATCTGAATATTGCCTGACCCTTTCGTGGCCCCGCCTATCGCGGGGCCCGACCTGAAGGGAGTAACGCCCAGGTCACTCCCACCGAAGCGAGACACATCGCGCTGTTAAAAAGAAGCGCATACTGTGCGGCGCTGGCCATGCCCAGCGGCAGCAGCAGCGCATAGAGCGACGCGGTAACCGCGATCCCCATCGCTCCCCCCAGCGAACTGCCCATTTTGTACACCCCAGAGGCCACCCCGACTTTGTTTTCTGGCGCGTTCATCACCGCCGTATCCGTTGACGGCGTAGCGTAACATCCCAGCCCCAGCCCAAATAAAATGTTACTGAGAAAGACGGTGATGATGTAGATCTCCTTGCTTAAAAACGTGCAGGAGATAAGCGTGATGCCCGTTGCGGTCAGCAGCGGCCCGGTCATCATCGGCAGGCGCGCGCCGTAGCGCTGAAGCAGCTTTTCCCCCACCCGGATCATCGCCAGCACGGTAATCAAATACCCCAACGTCATCATACCGGTTTGCAGTGGTGACAGACGGTGGCCTTGTTGCAGCCAGATGCTGGCAATCATCATGGTACCAATGCAGCCGTTGAGCAAAAAGTTAGAGAATACCGAGGCGCTGTAGGCTCGGTTTTTAAACAGGGCAAAATCAATCAGCGCCGCATCACCCTTGCGTCGCCCGGTGAGCACGAAGCAGGCCGCTGCCAGCGCGGCGCTACCCAGCACCAGCAATGACAGGCCGCTGCT
>NZ_JAJCXF010000004.1:97885-101117 GCF_020567405.1 Enterobacter sp. TCD1-1
TCACCAGGCCGCTAGTATCCAGCTTATGGCTACGTGCGCCGTCGCTTCGGCTTTCCGGCGTACCGCGAATCAGCAGGAGTGCCACCGCCGCCACCAGCATGGAAAAAATAAAGATCCAGCGCCAGCCGAGCGTGGTGGCGATGGCGCCGCCGACAAATGAGCTCAGGCCGCTGCCGCCCCATGAGCCGATGACCCAAAAGCTGATTGCCCGCTGGCGAGCGTTGCCTTGATACCAGGTTTTAATCAGCGCCAGCGTGGCGGGCATGATGCAGGCCGCTGACAGACCTTGTATCGCTCTCCCCAGCAAAAACAGAACGGGCTCCCACGATACGAAGAGTAAGGCACTGCCGATGATGCTCAGCATCAGGCCAATGTACGTCATGCGCACGCGGCCAAACTTATCGGCAAATCCCCCGCAGGCAACGACAAAACAGCCGCTGAATAGCGCACTGAGGCTGACCGCCAGCGTAAGGGTTTCAAGAGAGATTGCGAGGCTGTTTTTCATTGCCGGCACAACGTTAATCACAGACTGCGCAAATAACCAGAATGTCAGGACGCTCATCACAATACCGGCCAGCAGCCGATCGTTACCTGCGTAGGACGTTGTGTCTGTCAGTGGAACGGTACTCATCGTGCAGCCCTCAGATTGGCGCGAATCAGCGCAGATAGTGTTCGGTTAACGCAGTCCAGAGCGCCGCCCCGGTCAGCAGGAGCTTGTCGTTAAAGTCGTAGCCTGGGTTATGCACCATACAGCGATCCGGCTCATCTCCGGCACCGAGAGTGAAGTAGCAGCCTTGAGGATTTTTTTCGAGCATGAACGCAAAATCCTCGCTTCCCATAAACGCATTGACCGATGCAACGGCATCCTGACCGAACAGGTCAGTCGCCACCGTGCGCACCATGTCATTGGCCTGCGGGCTATTGCGCAGCACCGGGCTGCCATTCACGTGACGAATCGTGGCCGTGGCGTTGAAGCTCTCAGCCTGCGCCACGGCAATGTCGTGGATCCGCTGCAGGACGGTTTGACGCACCGCTTCATCCAGCGTGCGCACGGTCAGCTTCATTAATACCTTATCGTTGATAATATTCGGGGCATGTCCCGCCTGGATGCTGCCCACGGTCACGACGACCGGCTGGAATGGGGTGATATTCCTCGACACAATCGACTGCAGGGCGAGGGTGATGTGACAGGCAACCAGCGTAGCATCAACGGTGTGTTCCGGAACGGCGCCGTGTCCCCCTACGCCGTTCACTTCAATATGAATGGTGTCAGAGGAGGCCATCATGGCGCCATCGCGCAGGCCAATTTTCCCAAGCGGCTGGGAGGGCATGTTATGCAGGCCAAAAATATGGTCGCAGGGGAATTGTTCAAACAGGCCGTCTTCAACCATGACGCGCCCGCCATACAGCAGTTCTTCGGCTGGCTGAAAAATCAGATGCAGCGTGCCGCTAAAGTTGCGGGTACGGGCCAGATACTCTGCGGCATAAAGCAGGGTAGTGGTGTGCCCATCGTGTCCGCAGCCGTGAAATTTACCTTCAACCGTGCTGCTCCACGCTTTGCCGCTATTTTCCTGCATCGGCAGTGCGTCCATGTCGGCGCGCAGGCCCAGACGTTTGCTGCCGTTGCCCACCTTCAGGGTGCCGACCACGCCGGTTTTGGCCATTCCCCGATGGACCTCATAGCCCCATTGCTTCAGGAGTGCCGCGACGCGGTCGCTGGTTTTATGCTCCTCGAAGCCGATTTCGGGATGCCGGTGAAACTCGCGTCGTAATTCAGTGAACTGAGCCTCGGAGCCTCGCAGCGCTTCAACAATTGGATGTGTCATTTTTGTTATCCTTTTCCTGCCAAATGGTGTTAGTTTCGAGTTTATGTCGATCGCATTGCCGGAAAACGCCCTTTTTTGTTGTGAATCGACGCCTTTTTTCTGATTGTTTTTCATACGATTCAGTTATGACAAAAAAGAGGATGTCATTATTTGTCCTGGCAGGAGCAGCAAATGAAGCAGCGTAAAAGTGAGTTTGCGGTAACCGTTGAGGACATCCGACGCTATGCGCAGGATGAAGGTGATTCGCTGACGATACTCTGGGTGCTGGAGGGTGAGGGGGAGTTGCACGCCGACGCGGGGCCAGAAACGATGCAGACAAACGGTCTTGCGATAATAAACCGCCATCAGCGCTGGCGGTTCAGCAGCCGGAGCGCTAACGTCACCCTGCGTGTCACCCTCTCCGGGGGCTGGGTCATCCAGCTGTACGAAGACTTTTTTGCCCATGACTATGCGATTCCGGCGGAGCCCGGCGCGAGCTTGCCGCAGTGCGACGCGCTTCGGCACCTGCTGCGCCAGCTTCTGGTGGTGACGCTGGTGAACGATCCGCGCCGCTATCGGCTGGAGGCGAATCGCTGGCTGAGCGAGATCCTGTTGCTGCTAACCGGTCGCTTTCAGCAGCCCACCCGCCAGAAACCCCGGCACCAGCACGCGAACGTAAGCAAGCGCATCGCCCGTGTCCTGGAGCGGATCGACGCCAGCTACACCCGCCGCATTACGCTGGCCGAAATCGCAGAGAGTGAGTTCGTCTCAGAAGCGTGGCTCTCCCGTCTCTTTCGAAAAGAGACGGGAGTCAGTTTTATGCAGTACATCACCGCCCTGCGGCTGGAAAAAGCGGCTGACGCCCTGCGTCTCACCAGCCGTCCTCTGCATCAGATTGCGCTGGAGCACGGGTTTGCCAGCACGCGCATAATGACCGATCGCTTCCGGCGGTATCACAACATGTCTCCGGGCGAGTTTCGCAAGGCCGGGCGCCATCGCCCAGAGGCGTCCCGCCTGCGGGCGAGCGCGGACGAGCAGCGCTTTCCCGTTGCGGTGGATACGCTTTTCGGCCTGCTTAACGGCGCTGAGGCGCACGGCTGGGAACCCCCTCCGCTCGCCCACGCGCCGCGTCAGGAGCGGATCCTGAATCTGGCGCAGCTTCACCCGATCTCGGCTTCGCTGCGCCGCACGCGGCTTGTCGTGACCCTGCGTGAGCTCGACGATTTGCTGCGGGAGGATGTTCGCCAGCATCTGGAGGCGCTTCATGAAGCGATCCCCATTGAGGGTATTGATATCGCGGAACCTTTTCTCAGCAGCCGTCTGTTCGCCACGGGGTGGGACGATCCCGAGATGGCCGGCTACGCCTGCTGGTACAATCTGCAGCAGGTGTTCAGCTGGGTGGCCAAAAAGGGCTGGACAGTGCTGCT
>NZ_JAJCXF010000004.1:101242-122042 GCF_020567405.1 Enterobacter sp. TCD1-1
CGGAAACGCAGGAGCACGCCTGGCACACGCAGCGAGCGGTGCTCAAGTCGTACCTTCCGCAGGCGAAGTTTGGCGTATGGCATCGTTTCTTACCCGCGGGAACCGGGCCTGGCGGTGACGCGCTGTTCCAGTCAGCTATCCTGAACCAGGCTGATTTCCTCGCGTGCCCGGCCGATGCCAATGAGCTGCTCGATCTGGCGCAGTTGGATCCTGCGCATCTTTCCTCGTCTGAAAATTACCCCGTGCTAAAGGTCCGCCAGATCCTCGCCGCCCTTCGCCAGCGGCAGCGGACGCTGCCGGTATGGTTACTCTCATGGAATACCCTTACCGGCAACACGCGGGCGACCAACGGCTGGTTTTTCCGCGGCGCGCTGCTGATGCAAAACCTGCTCGGGCTTTCAGAACAGGTCTGGCTGGCGGGATTCTGGCTGAATTCTGGTCTACAGGGAGAAGCGAGGGCGAACAACACCCTCGATACATCGAGCCTTGCGCTTCAATATAATCACGGCCTTCCACGGCCCATCTATTGGGTACTCTGGCTGTGGCAGCGTCTGCGGGGAGAGGTACTCGTTAACGACAAGAGCGTGCTACTGCTGCGTCATGAAGGTGGCTACCAACTGCTGCTGCGCAACGTGGTGGTATTCAATCCGCTGTTGTCGAGTGAAGAGGCCTTTATCCAGCGTTTTCAGCAGCACCACCACCTGCAGCTGCAGGGAGCGTGCGGGAGATGGCGCATCAAGCGCCATCTATTCGATCGTCATAACGGCGCGCTTTACCCGCTGCTGGAAGGCGTTCGAAGCGAAAGCGGGCCTGACGAAGAGATGTGGAACTGGATTGCGCATAAAGCGCGTCCAACGCTTTCCGTACACGATGAACGGCTTTATGACGGCTGGCAAATCACGGAGTCGCTGGAAAGTAACGCGCTCGTTCTTTATGAACTCACGCCGTTAAACGCCTGCGAGGATGAGGACGATCACTCCCCGCGATAGATGCAGCCCGCGGTGCAGGTCTCTTTGATCATCACCGCGCTCAGCAGCGGTACCCGCGGTTTCATCTGATCCCAAATCCATTTTGCCAGCACTTCGCTGGTTGGGTTTTCAAGGCCCGGGATCTCATTCAGGTAGTAGTGATCCAGACGATCGTAGGTCGGCTTAAACGCCGCCTTCAGCTCGGCAAAATCCATGATCCAACCGGTATGCGGATCAACTTCACCGGTGATCTCAAGACGCACCATGAACGAATGCCCGTGCAGACGGCCACATTTATGCCCTTCAGGGACATGCGGAAGGTGGTGGGCGGCTTCGAAGGTGAAATCTTTAAACAGTGTGGTGGACATGATCGCTCTCAGTAATGCGGAAAAAACCGCCGCATAGTACCGGAAAGCACAATTTTTAGCATTAACTAAAACGGCTCTGAGCGGCAACCGCCTCGTATTCAGGGTGTTTATTGCTATTTGTTCTTTTATTTCATAAGGTTATTTAATCGGTTTTATCGCTAAGCATGACAACCAAAACAGGTTAGTCCATTTGGTTATTTATTATTTCCATCCCTTCTTTAATTGTTATTATCCTCGCCGTTAACCTTATCTTCAGTTTGGATTTATTCGCTTAAAGTCCGCTTGGCTACTGGAACATAACGACGCATGACAACACAGGCCCCACCTTCAAATTTGCTTCCCCTGAACCCGGAGCAACTGGCGCGCCTTCAGGCTGCCACCTCTGATTTTTCTCCCACTCAGCTTGCCTGGGTCTCCGGTTATTTCTGGGGAATGCTCAATCAACAGCCTGGCGCTGTGGCGGGTGCTCCGGCCACGGCCGTTGAAATTCCGGCCATTACCCTGATTTCCGCCTCGCAGACGGGCAATGCCCGCCGCGTGGCCGAAGCGCTGCGCGACGACCTGCTGGCCGCGAAACTGAACGTGAACCTGGTCAACGCCGGGGATTACAAATTTAAGCAAATCGCGTCGGAAAAACTGCTGGTGGTGGTTGCCTCTACGCAGGGTGAAGGTGAACCCGCTGAAGAAGCGGTGGCGCTGCATAAGTTCCTGTTCTCGAAAAAAGCGCCGAAGCTGGATGGCACGGCGTTTGCCGTCTTTGGCCTGGGCGACACCTCCTATGAATTCTTCTGCCAGTCCGGCAAAGACTTCGACAGCAAGCTGGCGGAGCTGGGCGCGGAGCGCCTGCTGGACCGCGTTGACGCGGATGTCGAATACCAGGCCGCCGCCGCCGAATGGCGCGCCCGCATCGTTGAGGTGTTAAAAGCGCGCGTGCCGAAAGAGACGTCGACGCAGGCCGCGTTCACCGCGACGGGTGCTGTTAACGACATCCACACCAGCCCGTACACCAAAGAGGCGCCGCTGACGGCGAGCCTGTCGGTGAACCAGAAAATTACCGGCCGCGATTCAGAAAAAGATGTGCGCCATATCGAAATCGATCTGGGCGACTCGGGCCTGCGCTATCAGCCTGGCGATGCGCTGGGCGTCTGGTATCAGAACGATCCGGCGCTGGTGAAAGAGCTGGTTGAGCTGCTGTGGCTGAAAGGCGACGAGCCTGTCACCGTTGACGGTAAAACGCAGCCGCTTTCTGATGCGTTGCAGTGGCATTTTGAGCTGACGGTGAACACCCCGAATATCGTCGAAAATTATGCCACCTTGACGCGCAGCGAATCCCTGCTGCCGCTGGTGGGCGACAAGGCGAAGCTGCAGCATTACGCCGCGACGACGCCGATTGTCGATATGGTGCGCTTCTCCCCGGCTCAACTGGATGCCGATGCGCTGATCGGCCTGCTGCGCCCACTCACTCCGCGCCTGTACTCCATCGCCTCTTCCCAGGCCGAGGTAGAGAGTGAAGTGCATATTACCGTCGGCGTGGTGCGTTACGATATCGAAGGCCGCGCCCGCACGGGTGGGGCATCAGGCTTCCTGGCGGATCGCGTGGAAGAAGAGGGCGAAGTGCGCGTCTTTATCGAGCACAACGATAACTTCCGCCTGCCGGCAAACCCGGAAACGCCGGTCATTATGATTGGCCCGGGCACCGGCATTGCGCCGTTCCGCGCCTTCATGCAGCAGCGCGCGGCAGACGGTGCGCCGGGTAAAAACTGGCTGTTCTTCGGCAATCCGCACTTTACCGAAGATTTCCTCTACCAGGTCGAGTGGCAGCGCTATGTGAAAGAAGGCGTACTGACCCGCATCGATCTGGCCTGGTCCCGCGACCAGAAAGAAAAAGTATACGTACAAGACAAACTGCGCGAACAGGGCGCAGAGTTGTGGCGCTGGATCAATGACGGTGCCCACATTTATGTCTGCGGCGACGCCAATCGCATGGCGAAAGACGTTGAGCAGACTTTGCTGGAAGTGATTGCCGAATTCGGCGGTATGGATGCCGAAGCGGCGGACGAATTTTTAAGTGAGCTGCGCGTTGAGCGCCGTTATCAGCGAGATGTCTACTAATGAGCGAAAAACATCCAGGGCCACTGGTGGTCGAAGGTAAACTGACAGACGCCGAGCGCATGAAGCTGGAAAGCAACTATCTGCGTGGCACCATTGCTGAAGATCTGAATGACGGTCTCACCGGCGGTTTCAAAGGCGACAACTTCCTGCTGATCCGTTTCCACGGCATGTACCAGCAGGACGACCGCGACATCCGCGCCGAGCGTGCAGAGCAGAAGCTGGAGCCGCGTCACGCGATGCTGCTGCGCTGCCGTCTGCCGGGCGGGGTGATTACCACCAAACAGTGGCAGGCGATCGACAAGTTTGCCGGTGAAAACACGATCTACGGCAGCATCCGTCTGACTAACCGTCAGACCTTCCAGTTCCACGGCATTCTGAAGAAGAACGTCAAGCCGGTGCACCAGATGCTGCATTCCGTTGGGCTGGACGCGCTGGCGACCGCCAACGACATGAACCGTAACGTGCTCTGCACCTCGAATCCGTATGAGTCCGAGCTGCACGCCGAAGCGTACGAGTGGGCGAAGAAGATCTCCGAGCACCTGCTGCCGCGCACGCGCGCCTATGCAGAGATCTGGCTCGATCAGGAAAAAGTCGCGACCACCGACGAAGAGCCGATCCTCGGTCAGACCTACCTGCCGCGTAAGTTTAAAACTACGGTGGTGATCCCGCCGCAGAACGATATCGACCTGCACGCCAACGACATGAACTTCGTGGCGATTGCCGAAAACGGCAAGCTGGTGGGCTTTAACCTGCTGGTCGGCGGCGGCCTGTCCATCGAACACGGTAACAAGAAAACCTACGCCCGTACCGCCAGCGAGTTCGGCTTCCTGCCGCTGGAGCATACGCTGGCCGTGGCGGAAGCGGTGGTGACGACCCAGCGCGACTGGGGTAACCGTACCGACCGTAAAAACGCGAAAACCAAATACACCCTGGAGCGCGTGGGCGTGGAGACGTTCAAAGCGGAAGTGGAGCGTCGCGCGGGCATCAAGTTTGAGCCGATCCGCCCTTATGAATTCACCGGTCGCGGCGATCGCATTGGCTGGGTGAAGGGTATCGACAATAAATGGCACCTGACGCTGTTTATCGAAAACGGCCGTATTCTGGATTATCCGGGGCGTCCGCTGAAAACCGGTCTGCTGGAAATTGCGAAGATCCATAAGGGCGAGTTCCGCATTACCGCTAACCAGAACCTGATCATTGCCGGCGTGCCGGAAAGCCAGAAGGCGAAGATCGAGAAGCTGGCGCGCGAACATGGGTTGATGGATGCGGTGAAGCCGCAGCGCGAAAACTCAATGGCCTGCGTGTCGTTCCCGACCTGCCCGCTGGCGATGGCGGAAGCGGAACGTTTCCTGCCGTCGTTTACCGACAAAGTGGAAGCGATTCTGGAAAAACACGGCATTCCGGACGAGCATATTGTTATGCGCGTCACCGGGTGTCCGAACGGCTGCGGTCGCGCGATGCTGGCCGAGCTCGGACTGGTGGGGAAAGCGCCGGGTCGTTACAACCTGCACCTGGGCGGTAACCGTATCGGTACGCGCATCCCGCGTATGTTCCGCGAGAACATCACCGAGCCGGAAATTCTTGATTCCATCGACGAGCTTGTCGGGCGCTGGGCGAAAGAGCGCGAAGCGGGTGAAGGCTTCGGCGACTTTACGGTGCGTGCGGGCATCATTCGCCCGGTGCTCGATCCCGCCAGGGATTTCTGGGAGTAACATCCCGATGGTTTTACAGGTGTTGTAGGCCGGGCAAACGTAGTGCCGCCCGGCAAAACAGGCAAACGAGGTTCTTATGTCCGTACTCGATCTAAACGCCCTAAATGACCTGCCAAAAGTCGAACGCATTCTGGCGCTGGCAGAAACCAATGCCCATCTTGAAAAGCTGGACGCCGAAGGGCGCGTGGCGTGGGCGCTGGAAAACCTGCCGGGAGAGTATGTGCTCTCGTCGAGCTTTGGTATTCAGGCGGCGGTCAGCCTGCATCTGGTGAATCAGATCCGTCCGGACATTCCGGTGATCCTCACCGACACCGGCTACCTGTTCCCGGAAACCTACCAGTTCATTGACGAGCTGACGGACAAGCTCGGACTGAACCTCAAAGTTTACCGCGCGACGGAGAGCGCGGCCTGGCAGGAGGCGCGCTACGGCAAGCTGTGGGAGCAGGGCGTTGAGGGCATTGAGAAATACAATGAGATTAACAAAGTTGAGCCGATGAACCGGGCGCTGAAAGAGCTTAATGCGCAGACGTGGTTTGCGGGTCTGCGCCGCGAGCAGTCCGGCAGCCGGGCAACCTTACCGGTGCTGGCGGTCCAGCGCGGGGTGTTTAAAGTGCTGCCGATTATCGACTGGGATAACCGGACGGTGTATCAGTACCTGCAAAAGCACGGGCTGAAATACCATCCGCTGTGGGACCAGGGCTATCTGTCGGTGGGCGATACCCACACCACGCGTAAGTGGGAACCGGGAATGGCGGAAGAAGAGACGCGATTCTTCGGGCTGAAGCGCGAGTGCGGGTTGCACGAAGGGTGATAACCTTTTTGCCCGGTGGCGCTGCGCTTACCGGGCCAACAAAGGCTCGTTCCCTATGTAGGCCCGGTAAGGCGTAGCCGCCACCGGGCTTAACGGCCTCAGGCTTTCCCCGCTTTCGCCAGCTCTTTCACCAGCGGCAGCATCACCTTCACCACATCACGACTGCGGTGCTCAATCCGCTGCGGCAGCGCGCGATCGATGTGCTGCTGATTGTCCAGCATCACGTTGTGCCAGCTCGTCCCGTCCGGGAAGGCCTTCGATTTAGCCCGCTGTTGGTAGCCATCTTTTTTGCCCAGCGCCCAGTTTGTCGCTTCCACGTACAGCACCGGAATGCCCGCCTTATCGAACACTTCCCCGTCGTTGCAGCAGCCTGTGCCTCGTGGATAATCCGGGTTACCGCCAGGGTTGCTGGTGGCATAAACACCATGGCTGCGGGCTATCGCCAGGGCCCGGTCGCGCGTCAGTTTCCGCACGGTACCCGGCGTACTCTGCCCGCTGTTGAAATAGAGCTTGTCGCCGACGATCAGATTGTCGAGGTTAATCACCAGCAGCGTATTTTTCTTCTCCTCAGCGCTCATGCGCTTAAGGAGATTCTCAGCGCCGAGTTTGCCCTCTTCTTCACCGCTGGTGGCAACAAAACGAATGCCATATTGGGTGGGAATATCTTTCATCCGCTCGGCCAGTTCGAGCATCACGCCGAGGCCTGCGGCATTGTCGTCCATGCCCTGCAGCGTCAGCCCGCCAAGATTATTATCCGTATCGGCGTCACTCATCGGGGCGTAGGTATCGAGGTGCGCCATAATAATAATTTGCTCTTTTGCGGTGCCTTCGTGGGCCGCAATCACCGTACTGCCGGTCACGTTATGCCAGTTTTTCGTTTTATTTCGTGAGGTATAGACGTAGCGGCTGTGAAACGAGCGGATATCGCTCTGATAACCCATGTCGGCAAACTGCTGGCGAAGATAGTCTGCGGAAAGCATTTCCGCAGGCGATCCGGTCATGCGCCCGGGGAAAACGGTGGCAATATGCCGCGCCTGCATATTGGCGATTTCACCATAAGGTTGGTTTTTTGCCTGAGCGGGAAGAATAAAGCAAACGCCGAGCGCCAGGGCAGCAATACGGTGGCGCGTTGCGGAAAACATAGTGAGTCCTTAAAAACAGAGCAAAATAGTCACCCGCCTAGTATGAAACTGTGATCGCCCATACACAATTTGAATTGCTCTTAAATGCCCGAAATATCGCGTGTTAAGCACTTTTTGGTATTAGCATTTTCATCGCGTTATTCCATTGAGTAACTACTCATTCCAATTCGTAATTTCATTCGGTCTAAGCCGCCCCCTATAGTCCCTCTATTCCTCGTTGTTAGTGAGTTGTTGCCTGTGGACTATCTGCCCTTATTTGCTGCGATTAAAGAGAAACCGGTGCTGGTTGTTGGCACGGGTGAAATCGCCGATCGCAAAATTGCGTTTCTGCAGCGCGCAGGGGCGCAGGTGCAGGTCGTTGCAGAGGCAGATTTTCACGAGTCACAAATCGATAGCGTCGTGCTGGTGATTGCGGCGACCGAAGATCGTGACCTCAACCGGCGGATCTCCGACGCCGCTCAGGCCCGTTACCGCCTGGTGAACGTGGTGGACGACCAGCCTTTATGCTCGTTTATTTTCCCGTCGATCGTTGACCGCTCGCCGCTGCTGGTGGCGATCTCCTCCGGCGGGACCGCACCGGTGCTGGCACGCGTGCTGCGGGAAAAAATCGAAGCGCTGCTGCCGACCAGCCTCGGGCGGATGGCTGAGAAAGCCAGCTACTGGCGCAACCATCTGAAAACCCGCCTGACCAGCGTGACGGAACGCCGTCGCTTCTGGGAGCGCGTGTTTCGCGGCCGCTTTGCCAGCCTGATGCATGCCGGTAATGAGACAGCGGCGCAGAAAATTCTTGAAGACGAACTGGATAACCCCGGCAGCACTGGCGGGGAGATCATTCTGGTGGGCGCGGGGCCGGGCGATGCCGGGCTTCTGACGCTGCGCGGCCTGCAGGTGCTGCAGGACGCGGACGTGGTGTTCTACGACCATCTGGTCACCGACGGCGTGCGCGAGCTGATCCGTCGTGACGCGGAGCAAATCTGCGTGGGCAAACGGGCAGGCGAGCACTCTGTGCCGCAGCACGACACCAACCAGATGCTGGTTGACGCCGCCAAAGCGGGCAAAACCGTGGTGCGCCTGAAGGGGGGCGATCCGTTTATCTTCGGGCGCGGCGGCGAAGAGCTGCAGGCGGCGGCCGAAGCGGGCATACCGTTCCAGGTGGTGCCCGGCATCACGGCGGCCTCTGCGGTGACGGCTTACGCCGGTATCCCGTTGACCCACCGCGATTACGCCCAGAGCGTCACCTTTGTGACCGGCCACTATAAGGCGGACAGCACGCCGTTTGACTGGTCGCATCTCGCCCAGAGCCGCCAGACGCTGGCGATATACATGGGCACGATGAAGGCGGCGGACATCAGCGAACAGCTTATTCAGCACGGTCGCGAGGCGACGACCCCCGTTGCCGTCATTTCTCGCGGCACGCGCGTTGATCAGCACGTTGCGACGGGCACCCTGGAACATCTTGCAACCCTGGCGAAAGACGCCCCTATGCCCGCCCTGATCGTGGTGGGGGAAGTGGTGCAGCTGCACAGCACGCTCGCCTGGTTTCAGCACACAACCGATACAGAAGGCTTTGGTTCTTCTGTTGTAAATTTGGCTTAAGGAACGGTTATGGACCAAAAACGTCTTACACACCTGCGGCAGCTCGAAGCGGAAAGTATCCATATCATCCGCGAAGTGGCCGCCGAGTTTTCTAACCCGGTGATGATGTACTCCATCGGTAAAGATTCCAGCGTCATGCTGCATCTGGCGCGTAAAGCGTTTTATCCAGGTACGCTGCCGTTCCCGCTGCTGCACGTGGATACCGGCTGGAAATTCCGCGAGATGTACGAGTTCCGCGATCGTACCGCGAAAGCCTACGGCTGCGAGCTGCTGGTGCATAAAAACCCGGAAGGGGTGGCGATGGGCATTAACCCGTTCGTGCACGGCAGCGCCAAACACACCGATATCATGAAGACCGAAGGGCTGAAGCAGGCGCTGAATAAATACGGTTTTGATGCGGCCTTCGGCGGCGCGCGTCGTGACGAAGAGAAATCCCGCGCCAAAGAGCGTATCTACTCCTTCCGCGACCGCTTCCACCGCTGGGACCCCAAAAACCAGCGTCCGGAGCTGTGGCACAACTACAACGGTCAGATCAACAAAGGCGAAAGCATCCGCGTCTTCCCGCTCTCCAACTGGACCGAGCTGGATATCTGGCAGTACATCTATCTGGAAAACATCGAGATCGTTCCGCTGTACCTGGCCGCCGAGCGCCCGGTGCTGGAGCGCGACGGCATGCTGATGATGATCGATGACGATCGCATCGACCTGCAGCCGGGCGAAGTGATCAAAAAACAGATGGTCCGTTTCCGCACCCTCGGCTGCTGGCCGCTGACCGGCGCGGTGGAGTCCAGTGCGCAGACGCTGCCGGAGATCATCGAAGAGATGCTGGTATCGACCACCAGCGAGCGACAGGGGCGCGTGATTGACCGCGACCAGGCAGGCTCCATGGAGCTGAAGAAACGTCAGGGTTATTTCTAAGGAGCCGCCATGAACACCACTATTGCTCAACAAATTGCCAAAGAAGGCGGTGTGGAAGCGTATCTGCATGCGCAACAACACAAAAGCCTGCTGCGTTTTCTGACCTGCGGCAGCGTGGATGACGGGAAAAGCACCCTGATTGGCCGCCTGCTGCACGATACGCGCCAGATTTACGAAGATCAGCTCTCTTCCCTGCATAATGACAGTAAGCGTCACGGTACCCAGGGTGAAAAGCTGGATCTGGCGCTGCTGGTGGATGGCCTGCAGGCGGAGCGCGAGCAGGGCATCACCATCGATGTGGCCTACCGCTATTTCTCTACCGAGAAGCGCAAATTTATTATCGCCGACACCCCGGGGCACGAACAGTACACCCGCAATATGGCGACCGGCGCGTCGACCTGCGACCTGGCGATCCTGCTGATCGACGCGCGTAAAGGCGTGCTGGATCAGACCCGTCGCCACAGCTTTATCTCCACGCTGCTGGGGATCAAACACCTGGTGGTGGCGGTCAACAAGATGGATCTGGTGAACTTCAGCGAAGAGAAGTTCGAGGAGATCCGCCAGAGCTATCTGACCTTTGCCGAACAGCTGCCGGGCAACCTGGATATCCGCTTTGTGCCGCTCTCGGCGCTGGAAGGGGATAACGTCGCCTCCCAGAGCGCGAACATGCCGTGGTACAGCGGCCCGACGCTGCTGGAAGTGCTGGAAACGGTTGAAATCCAGCGCGTGGTCGACACCCAGCCGATGCGCTTCCCGGTGCAGTACGTCAACCGTCCAAACCTCGACTTCCGCGGTTTCTCCGGCACCCTTGCGTCAGGCTCCGTGAAGGTCGGTCAGCGCGTCAAGGTGCTGCCATCCGGCGTGGAATCGACCATCGCCCGTATCGTCACCTTCGACGGTGATCTGCAGGAGGCGGGCGCCGGTGAAGCGGTTACGCTGGTGCTGAAAGACGAGATTGATATCAGCCGGGGCGATCTGCTGGTGGATGCCCAGGAAACCCTGGCCGCCGTACAGGGGGCTTCCGTGGATGTGGTGTGGATGGCAGAGCAACCGCTGACGCCGGGCCAGAGCTACGACATCAAAATTGCCGGCAAGAAGACCCGCGCCCGCGTGGACGGTATTCAGTTCCAGGTGGACATCAATAATCTGACCCAGCGCGAGGTTACCGAGCTGCCGCTGAACGGTATTGGTCTGGTCGATCTGACCTTCGACGAACCGCTGGTGCTGGATCCGTATCAGCAGAACCCGGTGACGGGCGGGCTTATCTTTATCGACAGGCTGACCAACGTTACCGTCGGGGCCGGTATGGTACGCGAACCGATTAAACAGGCTGCCGTGGCCTCTGAATTCAGCGCCTTTGAGCTGGAATTGAACGCGCTGGTGCGTAAACACTTCCCGCACTGGGGCGCGCGCGATCTGCTGGGAGGCAAGTAATGGCCGCCCATGATGAGAACGTCGTCTGGCATCCTCATCCGGTCACCGTCGCCCAGCGCGAACAGCTCCACGGTCACCGTGGGGTTGTGCTGTGGTTTACCGGGCTGTCCGGCTCGGGTAAATCGACGGTGGCGGGCGCGCTGGAAGAGGCATTGCATCAGCAGGGCGTAAGCACGTACCTGCTGGATGGCGACAACGTGCGCCATGGCCTGTGCAGCGATTTAGGGTTCAGCGACGACGACCGCAAAGAGAACATCCGCCGGGTCGGGGAAGTCGCCAGCCTGATGGCCGATGCCGGGCTGGTGGTGCTGACCGCGTTTATCTCTCCGCACCGCGCCGAGCGCCAGATGGTGCGCGAACGCGTCGGTCAGGATCGCTTTATTGAAGTGTTTGTGGATACGCCGCTGGAGGTTTGCGAAGCGCGCGACCCGAAAGGGCTGTACAAAAAAGCGCGTGCCGGAGAACTGCGCAACTTCACCGGAATTGACGCGGTCTACGAAGCACCTGAATCGCCTGAAATTCACCTGGAGGGTCAACAATTGGTAACAAATTTAGTAAGCCAATTATTAGACCTGCTCAGACGGGACGATATTATCAGATCCTGAGACGGTATCGTTCGGGAGCTGTCTTCCCGAACGATGAGTCACGGTCACAGGACTAGCTATGCGCAACAGTGAACATTACATTACCACTACCGGGTCGGAGCCGCTTGCGACCGACGACGAAACGACCTGGTCATTTCCTGGGGCCATCATTGGCTTCGTCTCATGGTTGCTGGCGCTGGGTATCCCGTTTCTTATCTACGGCGGAAACACGCTGTTCTTCTTTCTCTACACCTGGCCTTTCTTTCTGGCGCTGATGCCCGTGGCGGTTGTCGTCGGCATTGCGCTGCACTCGCTTCTCAATGGCAAGCTGCTCTACAGTACCGTGGTCACGATTGTGACGGTGGTTCTGATGTTTGGTCTGTTATTTTTGTGGCTCATGGGCTAACTTCAGCCATAATTCAAACCGTAACCAACTGTGTAACGATATTGAGCAGGACGATTCTGCGGAAAAAATGTGGTACATTTGCCCACGATGTTGCGGCATCTCTGTTACCCCGGCGTAGTGCTCTGGGGAAGTCTTGGGATGATGATGCCGTTTTTCAGGGGGCAGGATGGGTAAACTAACGCTGCTGTTGCTGGCTTTGCTAATCTGGCTGCAATATTCGCTGTGGTTCGGTAAGAACGGACTGCACGACTATAGCCGGGTGAGCGATGACGTCGCGGCTCAGCAGGCAACAAACGCCAAACTTAAGGCGCGAAACGATCAACTCTTCGCTGAAATTGATGACCTCAATGGCGGGCAAGAGGCGATTGAGGAACGCGCACGCAATGAACTCAGTATGACTAAGCCGGGCGAAACCTTTTATCGTCTGGTTCCGGATGCGTCTAAACGCAATCAGGGCTCAGCACAAAACAATCGATAATCAGGCCCAGGATTACGACATGGCAGTAACTTTTTCGGACGTATGCGCCGTGGTGCCGGCCGCAGGTTTTGGCCGGCGCATGCAGACAGAATGTCCCAAGCAATACCTCTCTATTGGCGATAAAACGATCCTCGAGCACGCCGTGGCGGCGCTGCTGGCGCACCCGCGGGTGACGCGGGTGATCATCGCTATCAGCCCGGGCGATGCGCGCTTCGCGCAGCTACCGCTGGCAAATCATCCACAGATTACCGTTGTCGATGGCGGTGCCGAGCGCGCCGATTCCGTGCTGGCAGGCATTCAGGCTGCCGGTAACGCGCCGTGGGTGCTGGTGCATGACGCGGCGCGTCCGTGCCTGCATCAGGACGATCTCGCTCGCCTGCTGGCGTTGAGCGAAACCAGCAAAGTGGGTGGCATTCTGGCCGCCCCCGTGCGCGACACCATGAAGCGTGCCGAGCCGGGCAAACGGGCTATCGCCCACACCGTCGATCGCGTCGATCTATGGCACGCGCTGACGCCGCAATTTTTCCCCCGCGAATTACTCCACGACTGCTTAACGCGCGCGCTTAACGAAGGTGCAACCATTACGGACGAAGCCTCTGCGCTGGAGTACTGCGGTTTCCACCCAACGCTTGTTGAAGGACGTGCTGATAATATTAAAGTGACGCGTCCGGAAGATTTACAGCTCGCGGAATTTTATCTTACCCGTTTGACCCATCAGGAGAAGGCATAATGCGAATTGGACACGGTTTTGATGTACACGCCTTTGGCGGCGAAGGCCCAATTATCATTGGCGGCGTGCGCATTCCTTATGAAAAAGGGCTGCTGGCGCATTCTGATGGCGACGTGGCGCTGCATGCGCTGACCGACGCGCTGTTGGGCGCGGCCGCACTGGGTGATATCGGCAAGCTGTTCCCGGACACCGACCCGGCGTTTAAAGGGGCAGACAGCCGTGAACTGCTGCGCGAAGCGTGGCGCCGCATTCAGGCGAAAGGCTACACCCTTGGCAACGTCGACGTGACGATTATCGCCCAGGCCCCGAAAATGCTGCCGCACATTCCGCAGATGCGCGTATTTATTGCAGAAGATCTGGGCTGCCATATGGACGACGTGAACGTGAAAGCGACGACGACCGAGAAGCTGGGCTTCACCGGTCGTGGCGAAGGGATTGCCTGTGAAGCCGTGGCGCTGCTGGTGAAGGCGAGCAAATGACAGACTTCGACAACCTGACATATCTGCATGGCAAACCGCAGGGGAACGGGGTGCTGAAAGCCAGCCCTGAAGATTTCCTCGTGGTCGAGGATCTGGGCTTTGAGCCGGATGGCGAAGGCGAACATATCCTGGTGCGTATTCTGAAAAATGGCTGCAATACCCGCTTTGTGGCCGACGCGCTGGCAAAATTTCTCAAAATTCATGCCCGCGAGGTGAGCTTTGCCGGGCAGAAAGATAAACACGCCGTCACCGAACAGTGGCTCTGCGCGCGCGTTCCCGGCAATACGATGCCTGATTTAAGCAAATTTGAGCTTGAGGGCTGTAAGGTACTGGAATATGCCCGCCACAAGCGCAAACTGCGTCTGGGGGCGTTGAAAGGCAACGCGTTTACGCTGGTGCTGCGCGAAGTGACTGATCGTGAAGACGTTGAAAAACGTCTGAACGCCATCAGTGACCGCGGCGTACCGAACTACTTTGGCGCGCAGCGCTTCGGCATTGGCGGCAGCAACCTGCAGGGCGCACTGCGCTGGGCGCAAAGCGACGCGCCGGTGCGGGACAGGAATAAACGCAGTTTTTGGTTGTCGGCGGCCCGCAGTGCGTTGTTTAATCAGATTGTGAGCGAAAGGCTGAAAAAACCGGACGCGAATCAAGTTGTTGTTGGCGATGCGCTACAATTAGCGGGACGCGGAAGCTGGTTTGTAGCAACGGCCGAAGAGATGGCCGATGTCCAGTCGCGCGTGGACGCAAAAGGGCTGCTGATCACCGCCGCGTTGCCTGGCACGGGCGACTGGGGAACACAGGGCGACGCCCTGGCTGCCGAGCAGTCAGCCGTGGCGGATGCGCCAGAATTGCAGTCCTTGCTGGTGCGGGAAAAAGTCGACGCGGCACGCCGCGCGATGCTGCTCTATCCGCAGCAGTTAAGCTGGAACTGGTGGGATGACGTGACCGTCGAGTTACGCTTCTGGCTGCCGGCAGGCAGCTTTGCCACTAGTGTTGTCAGGGAACTTATCAACACCTCGGGTGATTATGCGAATATTGCTGAGTAACGATGACGGGATCCACGCGCCGGGCATTCAGACCCTGGCGAAACACCTCCGTGAGTTTGCGGATGTGCAGGTCGTGGCACCCGATCGTAACCGCAGTGGAGCGTCTAACTCGCTGACGCTGGAGTCGTCGCTTCGCACCTTTACCTTTGAAAATGGCGATATTGCCGTACAGATGGGCACGCCAACCGACTGTGTTTTTCTGGGCGTGAACGCGCTGATGCGGCCGCGTCCGGATATCGTCGTCTCCGGCATTAACGCCGGGCCTAACCTCGGCGATGACGTGATTTACTCCGGCACCGTGGCGGCCGCAATGGAAGGACGTCACCTGGGGTTCCCGGCGCTGGCGGTCTCGTTGAACGGCTACACGCACTACGACACCGCCGCCGCGGTGACCTGTTCGATCCTGCGGGCGCTCGGCCGTGAGCCGTTGCGTACCGGACGCATCCTCAACATCAACGTGCCGGATCTTCCTCTTGATGAAATTAAAGGCATCCGCGTCACTCGTTGCGGGAGTCGACATCCTGCCGATCAGGTGATCCCGCAGCAGGATCCGCGCGGCAACACGCTTTACTGGATCGGCCCTCCCGGCGATAAGTGCGATGCGGGTCCGGATACCGACTTTGCCGCCGTGGAGGAAGGCTATGTTTCGGTTACCCCGCTGCACGTAGATTTAACCGCGTATAGCGCGCATGATGTGGTGTCGGGCTGGCTGGATCGCGCAGGAGTGAACGCGCAATGGTAAACAAACGTGTACAAACTCTTCTGGAACAACTACGCGCGCAGGGGATCCGCGACGAGCACGTGCTTGAAGCGCTCGCCCTGGTTCCGCGTGAGAAATTTGTAGACGAGGCGTTTGAACACAAAGCGTGGGAAAACGTGGCGCTGCCCATCGGGCAGGGCCAGACGATTTCGCAGCCTTACATGGTGGCTCGCATGACGGAGCTGCTGGAGCTGACGCCCGACTCCCGCGTGCTGGAGATTGGCACCGGTTCGGGGTATCAGACCGCGATCCTGGCGCATCTGGTGCATCATGTTTGCTCCGTTGAGCGGATCAAAGGTTTACAGTGGCAGGCGCGTCGTCGCCTGAAACAACTTGATTTACATAATGTTTCGACACGACACGGTGATGGATGGCAGGGTTGGAAAGCTCGCGCCCCGTTTGACGCGATCATCGTGACGGCGGCCCCGCCTGAAATTCCAGCAGCCCTGTTGTCGCAGCTGGACGAGGGGGGCATTCTGGTTCTGCCTGTCGGGGACGAGCAGCAGCTGTTGAAGCGCGTTCGTCGGCGCGGCGGCGAGTTTATTATCGACACCGTGGAAGCCGTGCGCTTTGTGCCTCTGGTGAAGGGGGAGTTGGCCTGAGACTCGGAATTATCCAGGGTTATTAAGGCAAATTCAGCGTATGGTGTGGCGCGAAAGATTCGTGCCATCACGGTAAATTTTAAGTCACTGGTAGTTAACACATTCCTGGGGGATAAATGAGCGCGGGAAGCCCTAAATTCACCATCAGCCGTGTTGCGGCATTATCACTGGTTTCGCTCTGGCTGGCAGGCTGTACAAGTTCTAACAACGCGCCTGCGCCCGTCAGTTCCGTCGGCGGAAACAGCGGCTCCGGTAACACGTCCAGCGGAATGTTAATCACGCCGCCACCTAAAATGGGGACGGCTGCACCGCAGCAAACGCCACAAATTCAGCCTGTGCAACATCCTGTTACACAGCCAATGCAGGTTCAGCCAGTTGAACAACCTGTTCAGACCCAAAATGGCCGCATAGTCTATAACCGCCAGTATGGGAACATTCCGAAAGGTAGCTACACCGGTGGCAGCACCTATACCGTGAAACGCGGTGATACGCTGTTCTACATTGCGTGGATCACCGGGAACGATTTCCGTGACCTCGCGCAGCGCAACAACGTCCAGGCCCCATATGGTCTGGAAGTCGGGCAAACGCTCCAGGTGGGCAACGCGACGGGTACGCCGCTTACGCCTGGCAACACGGTTTCAGCGGCCGATGTGACGGCTCAAAATAACAGCGTTAAGCCTGCACAAAAATCCACCACGGTGGTTGCTTCACAACCTGTAATTACGTATTCTGAGGATTCAGGTGATCAGACTGCTAACAAAATGTTGCCGAATAATAAAGGGACTGCGACTGCTGTCACAGCACCGGTTACGGCACCTGTGGTTAGCTCTACTGAACCGACTGCCAGCAGTATGACCTCCAGTTCGCCGATTTCTGCATGGCGCTGGCCGACTGACGGCAAGGTTATCGAAAACTTCTCTTCCTCCGAAGGGGGAAATAAAGGGATCGATATCGCAGGGAGTAAAGGACAGGCTATCATCGCGACCGCAGATGGACGCGTTGTGTATGCCGGTAACGCTCTGCGCGGTTACGGTAATCTTATTATCATCAAACATAACGATGATTACCTGAGTGCCTACGCCCATAACGACACAATGCTGGTCCGGGAACAACAAGAAGTTAAGGCGGGGCAAAAAATCGCTACCATGGGTAGCACCGGAACCAGTTCTACACGCTTGCATTTTGAAATTCGTTACAAGGGGAAATCCGTAAACCCGCTGCAGTATTTGCCGCAGCGATAATTTGACGGGGCATGCCAGCCAGGGTGTCTCGTTCAGGGATCACGGGTAGGAGCCACCTTATGAGTCAGAATACGCTGAAAGTTCATGATTTAAATGAAGACGCGGAATTTGATGAGAACGGAGTAGAGGCTTTTGACGAAAAAGCCTTAGTAGAAGAGGAACCCAGTGATAACGATTTGGCTGAAGAAGAGCTGTTATCGCAGGGTGCCACACAGCGTGTACTGGACGCGACTCAGCTTTACCTTGGGGAGATTGGTTACTCCCCACTGCTAACGGCCGAAGAAGAAGTCTATTTCGCACGTCGTGCTTTGCGTGGTGATGTCGCCTCGCGTCGTCGCATGATTGAAAGTAACCTGCGACTGGTCGTGAAAATTGCCCGCCGTTACGGCAATCGTGGTCTGGCTCTGCTGGATCTGATTGAAGAGGGCAACTTAGGTCTCATCCGCGCAGTTGAGAAGTTTGACCCGGAACGCGGGTTCCGTTTCTCAACCTACGCGACCTGGTGGATTCGTCAGACCATCGAACGGGCTATTATGAACCAGACCCGTACGATCCGCCTGCCGATCCACATCGTCAAAGAGTTGAACGTTTACCTGCGCACCGCACGCGAGTTGTCCCATAAGCTGGACCACGAGCCAAGCGCAGAAGAAATTGCCGAACAACTCGATAAACCGGTTGATGACGTAAGCCGTATGCTGCGTCTCAACGAGCGCATTACCTCCGTTGACACCCCGCTGGGTGGCGACTCCGAAAAAGCGCTGCTGGACATCCTGGCCGATGAAAAAGATAACGGTCCGGAAGACACCACGCAGGACGATGACATGAAACAGAGCATCGTCAAATGGCTGTTCGAACTGAACGCCAAACAGCGTGAAGTGCTGGCACGTCGTTTCGGTTTACTGGGGTATGAAGCTGCGACACTGGAAGACGTCGGCCGCGAAATTGGCCTGACCCGTGAACGTGTTCGTCAGATTCAGGTTGAAGGTCTGCGCCGCCTGCGTGAAATCCTGCAGGGGCAAGGTCTGAATATCGAAGCGCTGTTCCGCGAATAAGCAACCTTTCGTCAAAAAAGGCCCGTCGTGAGACGGGCCTTTTTCTTTTGTGTTACGGCTGTGCCGCCGTCTCGTGCAGCAGACGCCACGTTATTTTGTCGCCTTCCTGACTGAGCACCGCGGTCGACCAGCGCACGTTGACGGGCAGGTCTGGACGGGTTTGCGTCTCCCGGTAGTGAAGCACAGCACCCCGTTCGCCGCTTTGGATCGTGGTTAATTCGTCAATGACAATTTTCAGCCCGGGACGGCTTCCGCGCTGTTTTTCCAGAAAACTGGCCAGGCCGCGATAGTCGATCTGCACACCGCCCGGCGGGATCATCAGAAAATCGGGACGGAAACGGGCGAGCAGGGCATCCGGATCGCCATCACCTTTGCCTAACCAGTCTTCAAGCGCAATGTGGAGGTCGATAATGTCGTGTTCGAAAGGCGTCATGTATTCTCCTGTCGCAGCGGGTTTAGCACCTGCATATTGTTAAGACGAAAAACGTACAGTACAGGCAGCAAGGTCATGCCTGCAGCAAAAATAAACATCCCGTGCCAGGCGGCGTGAGGTGTCAGCCACGCCTGCGCCAGGTTCAGCACCTGCGCAAGCAGCAGGGCACCGGCAAAAAAGCTCAGCTGACGATTGAGATTCCACAGCGCGCTGGCATCCGGCATCTCGTTCCGGCGTATTGTCAGAAACGCGCTGCTCTGAGCCGTACTGCTGCACAGGCTTCCTCCCGCGCCCATCAGGGTAAACGCGACGGCAGGCAACAGTGTTGACGAGCTGACGTCAATCAAAAGCAGAATACCCGCCGCCTGCAACAGGCAGCCGATGACGATCAGCGGCCGGGGGCCGATACGGTTAAAATAACGTCCCGTCGCCGTGATGGCGAGAAACGATGCCACAGACCACGGCAGCATGAGCATTCCCGTTGCGGCTGGGCTCATGTTCGCCTCGTGCTGAAGATAAAACATGCCCGTGACGTTCACCCCAATAAATATGCCGGGGACGCATAAATAGACAAGCATGGAAAAACGCAAAAGCGGGTCCGCGAGCAAGGTCAGGTTTAGCAGTCTGGCCGCGTTCATCGTGGGTTTTTCGTGCTTAAGCCACAGACAGGCCAGAACAAAGGTCACAATAGCCACCGGGAGCGTGGCGAAAAAGATCCATCGCCAGCCCAGCGTCTGCACCAGCACGCCGCCGACTGCCGGGGAGCAGGCCGGGGCAAGTAACGCAACCAGCATCACCGCTGAGGAGAGTCGGGCCCGCTCGTGCGGCCTGAACTGTTGCCAGGTCAGCGCCTGTCCGACCGGGATCAGTAAGCCTCCTCCTGCGCCCTGAAGCACTCGCCAGGCGATCAGACTCTCAAGCGTTGCCGACAGGCCCGCCGCAGTAGAGGCGGCACTGAACAGAAAAAGCGAAAGCAGGATGACGCGCTTTGGCGCGATGCGGCGCGTGAGCACGCTGCTGAACGGGATCACCAGCGTCAGACCGGCAATATACCCGTTACTGACCCAGGCAAGCGCAGAAGGCGTGGCAGTAAAGGCGTGAGCCATTGCCGGAAAGGCGACGCTGGCAATAAACATGTTGATCAAATCAAGAAAAAAGCCCAGCAGATAGACAACGGCAATTTTGCTGCGATACGTCATGGTGGATCCTCCGGTGAGGTGGCGTATCGTATCGGCTCGGGAATCACGGATAAACCTGACAAAGCGCGATATACTGTCAAATATATTTTGACAGTATCGGGCGAGATGATGATTAACCTACAGCGGACGCAGATGTTTATCGCAGTGGCTGACACCGGCAGTTTTACGGCGGCCGCAGAGTCGATGGGGCTGACAAAAGCGGTCGTCAGCTTCAATATTCGCCAGCTTGAAGATGAGCTGGGCGTTACGCTGCTGCTGCGCTCTACCCGCCGCCTGACGTTAACCGAGGCGGGCGCGCTGTTTCATCAGCGCAGCGTGGCGCTTCTGAAGGACGCCGAACGGCTGCAGGAAGATGTCCGCGCGAACCATGCGGGGCTCACCGGCGAACTGCGGATCACGACCACGCCGGAATATGGCTCCCGGGTCGTGGTGCAGCTGCTGGCCAGATTTAGCCACCAACACCCGGATCTTCGCGTACGACATGCTTCGTCGTCACTGCATGCTGACCTTATCTCGGAGCGCTTTGACGTGGCCATCCGGCTGGGGACGCTTGTCGATTCGCGCAACCATGCCGCACTGATTTCTCACTTTTCTATTCTCCCCGTCGCAACGCCCGAGTGGCTTGCGCGAAACCCGATCGACTCGCTGGCGCAGCTGGCGCAGGCCGACTGGATCATCCACGAACGCTTAGCCTCGCCGCTGCGCTGGCAGGTGAAAGATGCCCGCGGT
>NZ_JAJCXF010000004.1:122059-158983 GCF_020567405.1 Enterobacter sp. TCD1-1
GATAAAAAAAGCGCCGCGTTTGTTTGCCGACAGCGCTCAGGCGCTAATGGCTTTTGCGCTCGCAGGCGGTGGCGTGGCGTTACTGCCGGAATGGCTGTTGCGCGATGCGCTTGATGCGGGAACGCTGGTGACGGTTTTACCGGGGTATACTTTTGCGCGGCAGGGCATCTATGCGGTCTATCCTGATGCCCGGCATGTGTCAGCGAAAGTGCGCACCTTTATCGATTTTATGCGCACCAGCGTGAATTAATCGTGCATCATCTTTTTGATGAGAGCCGAGAACTGCTCCCGCTCGGCCTTGTTTAGACGGCCTAAAAAGGCCTCATCAACCTCATTGCCTACCGGCTTACAGTCTGCAAGCAGGGCCTCACCTTCTGGCGTGAGGAAGACAAAGCGACGGCGCTTATCCGCAGGGTCGTGCTCGCGTTTGACCAGCCCGCGCGCCTCCATGCGGCTGAGCATTTCCGCCAGGGTCGCTTTCGTGCTGACCGCGACTTCAGTTAATGCCACCTGTTCGATGCCTGGATGCTCGGCAATAGAGCGCATCACCGCATACTGCGGCTTGGTCAGCTCCGGTAATGCATGTTGCCACTGGGCGGTATGCTGTTGAAAAAGCTGACGTAACAGGTGGAACGCCTCTTGTCTTAGTTCCATGAACACTCCGACGGAAAAAATCTCCCTCTATGATAGCCGCTCTTGCTTTAGATTTTAACGCGGCATTTTTTAGCAATTCGTGTGATCGTATGCGAACAATCTTGTCAGGAAATCGATCCGGGAGTAGTTTACTCATAATGTTCGTGTACGAACAAATTAATTGAGGTGCTGAATGAGATTAATCGTGGGAATGACGGGAGCAACGGGTGCTCCGCTGGGCGTGGCGCTGCTGCAGGCGCTGCGGGAAATGCCGGAAGTAGAGACGCATCTGGTGATGTCGAAGTGGGCAAAAACCACCATTGAACTGGAAACCCCTTACACCGCGCAGGACGTTGCTGCGCTGGCTGACGTCGTCCACAGCCCGGCTGACCAGGCCGCCACCATCTCCTCCGGTTCATTTCGTACCGACGGCATGATCGTCATTCCCTGCAGCATGAAAACGCTGGCCGGGATCCGCGCGGGCTATGCCGAAGGGCTGGTGGGCCGTGCGGCGGATGTGGTGCTGAAAGAGGGGCGCAAGCTGGTGCTGGTGCCCCGTGAAACGCCGCTCAGCACCATTCATCTGGAGAATATGCTTGCGCTCTCCCGCATGGGTGTGGCGATGGTGCCGCCTATGCCTGCGTATTACAACCACCCGCAAACCGCCGATGACATTACCCAGCATATTGTGACCCGCGTGCTCGACCAGTTTGGCCTGGAGCATAAAAAGGCGCGTCGCTGGAACGGGTTGCGGGAGGCGAAACATTTTTCACAGGAAAATAAAGATGGCATTTGATGATTTGAGAAGCTTCCTGCAGGCGCTCGATGAGCAAGGGCAACTGTTGAAAATTGAGGAAGAGGTAAACGCCGAGCCGGATCTGGCGGCGGCAGCCAACGCGACCGGCCGCATCGGTGACGGCGCGCCCGCGCTGTGGTTCGACAACATTCGCGGGTTTACCGATGCCCGCGTGGTGATGAACACCATCGGCTCCTGGCAGAACCATGCCATCTCGATGGGGCTGCCTGCGAACACGCCGGTGAAAAAGCAGATCGACGAGTTTATTCGCCGCTGGGATAAATTCCCGATTGCGCCAGAGCGCCGCGCCAATCCGGCCTGGGCGCAGAATACGGTGGACGGTGAAGACATTAACCTGTTCGATATTCTGCCGCTGTTCCGTCTGAACGACGGCGACGGGGGTTTCTATCTCGATAAAGCGTGCGTCGTCTCGCGCGATCCGCTTGACCCGGATAACTTCGGCAAGCAGAACGTCGGCATCTACCGCATGGAAGTGAAGGGCAAGCGCAAGCTCGGCCTGCAGCCGGTACCGATGCACGATATCGCTCTGCATCTGCACAAAGCCGAAGAGCGCGGCGAAGACCTGCCGATTGCCATTACCCTCGGCAACGATCCGATCATTACCCTGATGGGCGCGACGCCGCTGAAATACGATCAGTCAGAGTATGAAATGGCCGGCGCGCTGCGTGAAAGCCCATATCCGATTGCCACCGCGCCGCTGACCGGCTTCGACGTGCCGTGGGGTTCTGAAGTGATCCTGGAAGGGGTGATTGAAGGCCGCAAGCGCGAAATTGAAGGTCCGTTTGGCGAGTTTACCGGGCACTACTCCGGTGGCCGTAACATGACGGTTGTGCGTATCGACAAAGTTTCTTACCGCACCAAACCGATTTTCGAATCCCTTTATCTCGGTATGCCGTGGACCGAGATTGATTATCTGATGGGGCCAGCCACCTGCGTGCCGCTCTACCAGCAGCTGAAAGCGGAGTTCCCGGAAGTGCAGGCGGTGAACGCGATGTACACCCACGGCCTGCTGGCGATTATCTCCACCAAAAAGCGTTACGGCGGTTTTGCCCGCGCGGTTGGCTTGCGCGCCATGACCACACCACACGGCCTGGGCTACGTGAAGATGGTGATCATGGTGGATGAGGATGTCGACCCGTTCAACCTCCCGCAGGTGATGTGGGCACTGTCGTCGAAGGTTAACCCGGCAGGCGATCTGGTGCAGTTGCCGAATATGTCGGTGCTGGAACTGGATCCTGGATCCAGCCCGGCGGGTATTACCGACAAACTGATTATCGATGCCACCACGCCTGTCGCACCGGATACCCGGGGCCACTATAGCCAGCCGGTACAGGATCTCCCTGAAACCAAAGCCTGGGCTGAAAAACTGACCGCGATGCTGGCTGCACGCCAATAAGGAGGAAAAGATGATTTGTCCACGTTGTGCCGATGAGCATATTGAAGTGATGGCGACGTCGCCGGTGAAAGGGGTCTGGACCGTTTATCAGTGCCAGCATTGTCTGTATACCTGGCGCGATACCGAACCGTTGCGTCGTACCAGCCGCGAACATTACCCGGAAGCGTTCCGCATGACGCAGAAGGATATCGATGAGGCGCCGCAGGTGCCGACAATCCCGCCGCTGCTGTAAAAAAGCCCGGTGGCGTTGCGCTTACCGGGCGATAACATCGTGCGGTCTGTTTTGCCGGGTGGCGGCTTCGCCTTACCCGGCCTACAAAAACCGTAGGCCCGGTAAGCGCAGCGCCACCGGGCAAAGATCGCAGAAAACTAAACCAGACTCTTCAAACGATAAATCCACTCCAGCGCCTGACGCGGCGTCAGCGAATCCGGATCGAGGTTTTCCAGCGCTTCCACGGCAGGCGATGTCTCTTCCGCCGGTACCAGCAGCGACATCTGCGTACCGTCAATCTGCGTCGCCGCCGCATTCGGTGACAGGCTTTCCAGTTCACGCAGTTTCTGACGCGCGCGTTTGATCACCTCTTTCGGTACACCGGCCAGCGCCGCAACGGCCAGACCATAGCTCTTGCTTGCCGCGCCATCCTGCACCGTGTGCATGAAGGCGATGGTGTCGCCGTGCTCCAGCGCATCAAGGTGGACGTTAGCCACCCCTTCCATTTTCTCCGGCAGCTGCGTCAGCTCGAAGTAGTGGGTGGCGAACAGCGTCATGGCCTTGATTTTATTCGCGAGGCTTTCCGCACAGGCCCATGCCAGCGACAAACCGTCATAGGTTGATGTTCCGCGTCCGACTTCGTCCATCAGCACCAGGCTGTGCTCCGTCGCGTTATGCAGAATGTTAGCCGTTTCAGTCATTTCAACCATGAAGGTTGAGCGACCACTCGCCAGATCGTCCGCAGCCCCGACGCGGGTAAAGATACGGTCGATGGGGCCAATCTCCACGTTTTGCGCCGGAACGTAGCTGCCGATATAGGCAAGCAGGGCAATCAGCGCCGTCTGACGCATATAGGTACTCTTACCGCCCATGTTCGGGCCGGTAATGATCAGCATTCTTCGCTGCGGCGACAGGCTCAGCGGGTTGGCGATGAACGGTTCGTTCAGCACCTGCTCGACCACCGGATGACGGCCTTCGGTAATACGAATGCCGGGCTTGTCGGTAAAGGTCGGGCAGGTGTAGTTCAGCGTTTCCGCGCGCTCTGCCAGGTTCACCAGCACGTCCAGTTCCGCCAGCGCGCTGGCGCTCAGCTGCAGGTCGGCCAGGTGCGGCATCAGCATGTCGAACAGCTCTTCATAGAGCTGTTTTTCCAGCGCCAGCGCTTTCCCTTTCGAGGTGAGGACTTTGTCTTCGTACTCTTTCAGCTCGGGAATGATATAGCGTTCAGCGTTTTTCAACGTCTGGCGGCGCACGTAGTGAATCGGCGCCAGGTGGCTCTGCCCGCGGCTGATTTGAATGTAGTAACCGTGAACCGCGTTATAACCCACTTTCAGGGTGTCGAGCCCAAGACGCTCGCGCTCGCGGATCTCCAGCTTATCAAGGTAGTCTGTCGCGCCGTCGGCCAGCGCGCGCCATTCGTCCAGTTCCTCGTTGTAGCCCGGAGCAATCACGCCGCCATCACGCACGAGAACCGGAGGCGCATCAATAATGGCGCGTTCAAGCAGCTCGCGGAGTTCGGTAAATTCACCCATGGTTTCGCGGAGTTTCTGTACCGGCGCGCTGTCAACGTCGCTCAGCTGCGCACGGAGTTCCGGTAACTGCTGGAAAGCATGACGCATCCGCGCGAGGTCGCGCGGTCGCGCCGTGCGCAGCGCCAGACGGGCCAGGATACGTTCCAGATCCCCCACCTGGCGCAGGACAGGCTGCAGCTCGGTATACCGATCCTGCAGGGCGGCAATCGTCTGCTGACGGCAAACCAGCGTTGCGGTATCGCGAATCGGCATATGCAGCCAGCGTTTCAGCATACGGCTGCCCATTGGCGTGACCGTACTGTCCAGGACCGACGCAAGCGTATTTTCTACACCGCCCGCCAGGTTCTGCGTGATCTCCAGGTTACGGCGCGTGGCGGCATCCATGATGATGCTGTCCTGCTGGCGCTCCATGGTGATAGAGCGAATGTGCGGCAGGGCAGTGCGCTGGGTATCTTTCACGTACTGCAGGAGGCAACCGGCCGCGCACAGACCGCGCGGGGCATTTTCAACGCCAAAGCCAATCAGATCGCGGGTGCCAAACTGCAGATTCAGCTGCTGGCGCGCTGTATCAATTTCGAATTCCCACAGCGGACGGCGGCGCAACCCGCGACGACCTTCAATCAGCGCCATTTCGGCGAAATCTTCGGCGTAGAGCAATTCTGCCGGGTTGGTGCGCTGCAGTTCGGCTGCCATCGTTTCACGATCGGCCGGTTCACTCAGACGAAAACGCCCGGAGCTGATGTCCAGCGTCGCGTAGCCAAACCCTTTGCCGTCCTGCCAGAGCGCGGCCAGCAGGTTATCCTGGCGCTCCTGAAGCAGGGCTTCATCACTGATGGTACCTGGCGTGACGATGCGCACGACTTTGCGTTCCACCGGACCTTTTGAGGTCGCGGGGTCGCCGATCTGTTCGCAGATGGCGACAGATTCACCCTGATTCACCAGTTTCGCCAGGTAGTTTTCTACCGCGTGGTGCGGAATGCCTGCCATCGGGATGGGCTCACCTGCCGATGCGCCACGTTTGGTCAGCGAGATGTCGAGCAGCTGCGATGCACGCTTAGCATCGTCATAAAACAGCTCGTAAAAATCGCCCATACGGTAAAACAGCAGGATTTCCGGATGCTGTGCCTTCAGCTTCAGATACTGCTGCATCATCGGCGTATGTGCGTCGAAATTGTCGAGTGTGCTCATGGAGTTATGATGTCCATTTCTTTGAATATAAACCGTTTTGAGCGGCTCAGTGGCCGTTTGTTCCTTCTATTGTCGCATGAAAAAAAGGTACGGCGCAGAAAAATGTCGTCGCTTTACGAGGCATCTTCCGACATTAACTCAATGACTATTTTTCCATGCTCAACGCCTACGCGAACCCGGGAGTGGGTGGTAAACCCTGCCTGTTCAAGCCAGTCTCCTTTTAAGCTCAGCGCCGCATGCACGCTGTAGCGCTTCGGTATCTTGGTATTGCGGTCTTCATGGCGCTTTCTGAAATATCCCACGGTTAAATGGCGATAGGGTTTGTTGATAGCGAGTTCTTGCATAGGGTCTCCCGACAACACGGATAAAAGTCATTACTGATGCCTGTATAAAATACCAGTGATTGTCGGGCGGTGCAGGGCTAAAACTGGAATCAGGCTTCAGAAAACCGCATGCAAAAACTGAAATTCTGCATTGAAAGGTGTATTATTTTTGCACTTTATTGTTCGGTAAGTCGCTATGTCCAGTAAACGAATTTCACGCGAAAAAGAGACCATCGCGAAAATGATCGCGCTGTATCAGAAGCAGTGTCCTCAGGCCTCTGCGGAAGAGGGGCACTATCAGGCGCTAAATGCCTATGCCGATAAGCGCCTGGATAAATGCGTTTTCGGGGAGGAAAAGCCCGCCTGTAAACAGTGTCCGGTCCACTGCTACCAGCCTGCCAAACGCGAAGAGATGAAGCAAATTATGCGCTGGGCAGGCCCGCGAATGCTCTGGCGTCACCCCATTCTGACCGTCCGTCATCTGATGGATGATCGTCGTCCCGTACCGGAACTGCCGGAAAAGCATCGTCCGAAAAAGTGACCGGTTCAGCTTCTGAGCGGGCGGCAAATCACGTTCATGGCCAGCGCGCTGCAGAGCGGGAAGAGGGCCAGCAGCAGCCAGGGGAGCATCGCCTGCGTGGAGGGCACCAGGGCGCGATCCAACAGACTGCCAAACAGCAAATTCCCCGTCAGGACCGCGACTCCGCCAGCGGTGGCGAGTGCGCCATAGTGCGCCCCCAGCGTGGACTCTTCGGCAAACCTTGGGATCAGATCCTTTGCCGAGGGTACCAGCAGCATCTGCCCCAGCGTCAACAGCGTCACGAAACAGACCGACGGCAGCAGGCGCAGCCAGCCCTCTGGCGGTGCCGTCGACGCAAACATTGCCACGCTTGCAAAGGCGGCGGAGAGCAGCAAAAAGCCCACCGGCAGGATCCTCACCGCGCCCACGCGCCGGGCGAAACGCGCCAGCGGCAGCTGTAACGCCACGATCAGGACAGAGGCCAGCATAAAAAGCGGGCCGAGATCTTTCTCGTTACCGCCGGAACGCTGGATCTCTACCGGCAGCGCCAGATAGAGCTGGTTATAGCTCAAAAGCCACGAGCTATAGGCAATGATAAAGGCGACAAAGCGGGGCTGGCGGAACGTCGTCCACCAGGGAACGAGCTTCAGCGTCCGCGAGGCGTGGCGTGACGCGGGCAGGCAAAAGTAGAGCACCACCAGCGCAACGATAAAGACCCCTGCGCCCGCCAGCGCCACCTGGCGAAAGCCCAGGCCGGTGAGCAGGGCGCCGGCAACCGGGCCCAGTACCGCACCGAGTTCCCCGCAGACCGCAAAGAGCGCGAACCACTCCGCCCGGCTTCGTTTACCTTTCGCCTCGCTGTGCGTGCCCGCTTTCGCCAGCAATGCTTCAATCGACGGAGAAAACAGCGCGCCGCCCACGCCTGTCAGACACGCGCCCAGAATAATCGGCCACAGCGATCCTCCGAACGCCAGCAGCAGATACCCCGCAACGCGAACAATACAGCCGCTCAGGATAACGACTTTCGCGCCAAACCTGTCCGAGAGCGCACCGCCGACGATAAACATCCCCTGCTGAGAGAAGGTGCGCAGGCCGAGGATCAGCCCGATCAGCCCGCCGGAGAGCAGCATGTCGTCGCGCAGGAATATCGCCAGGAAGGGAACAACGGCGTAAAAGCCGATGTTAAAAACAAACTGGCTACCCAGTAAGACGGGCGGCCAGAGCGTGGTGGCAGGGCGAAGGGGCATCGTTGTTCACTCGCCCCTAAACGATAAAGTGAATGTGCTTTTTGCCATGGAACGGTGAGATCTCAATTTTGGTTTTGACCCGGAAGACGTCCCAGAGCAGCGACTCGGACAGGATGTCCTGAGGTGTTCCCGTCGCCACAATGTGCCCTTTCTGCATCACAATCAGCGAGTCGCAGAACATCGAGGCGTGGTTGAGATCGTGGATGGCGACAATGCTGGTGACCGGTAATTCACTGATCAACTGCATCAGCTGCATCTGATGATGAATGTCCAGGTGGTTGGTCGGTTCATCCAGCAGGATTTCCGTCGGGGTCTGGGCCAGCGCGCGGGCAATGTGGACGCGCTGACGCTCGCCGCCGGAGAGGCTCAGCCAGCCCTGGTCGCTTTTATCCAGCATATCCACGCGCTGCAGAGCGGCGGTGACGGTTTCGTCATCGTGCGTGCTCCAGTTGGAAAAGGCGGAGTGGTGCGGAATACGTCCAAGTTTCACCACGTCGCGCACGCGCATATTGGCGTCAGTCATGCCGTGCTGTTCCACGAAGGCGACCCGGCGGGCAAGCTGTTTTTTGGCGATGCGGGTAATGTCCTGTCCGTCCAGGGTGACGCTGCCAGCATCCGGGCGACGCAGCCCCGCGAGGATACGTAAAAGAGAGGATTTACCGCAGCCGTTAGGGCCAAGCAGTCCTACCGTTTCGCCCCGTGACACCTTCAGCGAGACGTCATTAACGATGACTTTTTTGCCGACCTTCCAGGTAATATTTTCCGCGCAGATGCTCATCACTTATTCCTTGAACGGTAGATAATCACGGCAAAGAAGGGGACGCCAACCAGCGCGGTGACCACGCCGACGGGCAGGCTTTGCGGTGCAATCAGCATGCGTGAGGCAATGTCTGCCAGCACCATCAGGATCGCGCCTGCCAGCGCGCTGGCAATCAGCAGCGTGCGGTGCAGCGGCCCGAACAGGAAACGCATCACGTGCGGCACCACCAGCCCGACAAAGCCGATTGACCCCGCCATGCTGACGATGGTTGCGGTAATCAGCGCGGTGGTGGTAAAGAGCGCCAGGCGCACCCAGGGAACGGCAATGCCCAGCGACGCGGCGGCGTCGTCACCGAACGTAAAGGCATCCAGCGCCCGGGAATAGTAGAGGCAAATGGCTAACCCAATCAGCACCACGACCAGTGCCAGCTGGAATTCAGGCCAGCGTACGCCGCTGAAGCTGCCCAGCAGCCAGAACATCACGTCGCGCGCCTGCTGGGCGCTGGCGGAGGTGCTGATGGTGTAGGCGGTAATGGCGTTGAAAAGCTGCGAGGCGGCGACGCCTGCCAGAATAGTACGTTCATTCCCGCCGCGCGCGCCGTTCGTCAGAAACGCGACAAACGCAAACGCGGCGAATGCCCCGGCGAAGGCACCGGCAGAAAGGGAGACCGCACCGGTGCCGATCCCCAATACGACAACAGAAACCGCCCCGGTCGACGCACCCGCGGACACGCCGAGCACGTAGGGTTCCGCCAGCGCGTTCTTCAGCAAACTCTGCAATACGGCACCGCAGATGGCCAGCCCCGCGCCGCAGCAGGCCGCCACCAGCGCGCGGCTCAGGCGAAAGTCCCAGATGACGCTTTCATAGATGCGAGTGAGCGGAACCTCGGTGAGCCCCATTTTATTGCTGATGGCGTAAAACACGTTATCCAGCGGGATGGACAGCTCGCCGACGCTGACGCTCAGGGCGATCACCAGAAATAGCAGTACCAGGGCGAGCAAAGCCGAGGTCGTCAGAATCAGGCTCTGCCGGGCCTGAAGAACGGCGATTGTCATCAGTTCAGCCCCAGCTTTCTGAGCTGTTCGCCGACCTGCTCAGCCCCGTAAATCGTGCGAATCGTCGGGTTCATGGCCTGGCCGTCCATCACCACGATGTGGCCTTTTTTCACGGCGTCCAGCTGGCTGACGGCCGGATCGCTCTTCAGGAATTTGATTTTTTCTTCCGCGTTATCCAGCGCCCAGCGGTTGCGGTCCAGGCTGGAGACCACAATCACATCCGGATTGGCGGCAATAATGCTCTCCCAACCCACGGTTGGCCATTCGGTTTCGGAGGTGATGGCGTTATGCCCGCCCATCAGGCTCGCAATAAACCCGGAGGGGCTATTTTTACCGCCTACGTAGGCGTCCGCAGAGGGGGATGAGCTGGAGAACCAGAAGACAAACGAGAGGTCTTTTTTGTTCTTGCCGAATTCCTTACGCAGGTCGGCCTCACGTTTTTTGAAATCGGCAATCACGGCCTGACCGCGGTCTTCAACGTTAAAGATTTTGGCGAAATCCTCAATCTCCTGATAGAGATACGTCATATCCCACAGTTTCTGGCGGCTGCCGTACATATCGCCCGTGGCTTTTTTGGTCGCGCACATGCCCGGGGACACGTAGCTGTTCACGCCCAGGGTCATCAGATCGTCGCGTTTTGCGACCTTGCTTTCCGGCCCCAGCAACAGCGGCGTTTGGGCGGGGACAAAGTCGGGATTTTGCGCAAGCACGGATTCAAGGGTAGGGATTTCAACCGTCAGGGTTTTGATTTTTGCGTTCTGTTCCGCGAGCTGCGGCAACACTTTCGTCGGCCAGAAGGCGCTTGCCTTCACCTTATCTTCCAGCCCCAGCAGGAGCAAGATTTCGACGGTATTCTGACCCAGGGCCACGACGCGTTCCGGCGCTTTGGTGAATGTCTCTTTATAGCCACAGTTTTCAATGGTCAGAGGATATGTGGTTGCCAGAGCAGAACTGACCGACGCAACCGCCAGGCCTAACGCGCAGATGACCTTCTTCATGAAACGCTACCCTTGATTAATATTATTATTGATGCAAATGAAACTCATTATGAAGGCGGAATTTTATACAGAGGAAACGATTTTGTGTCAATGAGGGACAATTGCGCAGGGTAACGAAAGGCGGTGTCAGAGCAACACCGCCGGATTGGGGGGCTTAAACCAGGCTCTCTTTATCGATCCCGAGACGTTTCATGCGCGACAGCAGGGTAGTACGTTTTAACCCTAAACGCTGGGCGGCACCTTTCGGCCCGGCGACCACGCCGTTGGTCTCTTTGAGTACGCGCATAATGAGCTGATATTCATCTTCTCCCTCTTTCGCTGTCTCGGCGGCGGGCACGCTCACGTCAGGCAGCGTCACTTCAGGCAGTGAGAGCTGCAGGACATTTCCGCGCGTCAGCAGCACCGCACGCTCGATGACGTTTTCCAGCTCGCGCACGTTGCCGGGCCACTCCATCGAGGAAAGGGTACGTAACGTCTCGGCAGGAATGCTGTCGATATTTCTACCCATCCGACGCGCGATCTTGGCGGTAAACGCTTTGACCAGCAGGGGAATATCTTCCGGGCGCTCGCGCAGCGGCGGCAGGAAGATCGGGAAGACGTTCAGGCGATAGTAGAGATCGCTGCGGAACTCGCGGTCGGCGACCATCTTTTTCAGGTCGCGGTTGGTCGCGGCAATCAGCCGCACGTCAGTCTGGATAAGCTTGTTGCTGCCAAGACGTTCAAACTCTTGCTCCTGCAGGACGCGCAGCAGTTTCGGCTGTAGCTCCAGCGGCATATCGCCCACTTCGTCGAGGAACAGCGAGCTTTTGTCTGCCAGCTCAAACCGGCCCAGCCGCTGGCTGCTTGCCCCGGTAAAGGCGCCCCGTTCGTGGCCGAACAGGTCGCTTTCCAGCAGCCCTGCGGGCATCGCGGCGCAGTTCATCTTCACCATCCGACGGCTGTTGCGGTTGCTCAGGTTGTGGATGGCGCGAGCAATCAGCTCTTTACCCGTACCGGTTTCGCCCAGAATCAGTACCGTGCTGTCGCTTTGCGCCACCATCTCAACCTGCTTGAGCACGTTGTACATGGCGTCGCTACGTCCGATGATTTCACCAAACTCGCTGTCCACGTTGTTGAGCTGTTCGGTCAGGGCCAGGTTCTCATCCACCAGCCGCTCCTTCAGACGATGAATTTCCTGATAGGCGAGGGCGTTATCCAGGGCGATGGAAATACGCTCGGCGATCTGACGCAGCAGCTTCAGGTTGGCGGTGGTAAAGACGCCTTCCTCGCACTGCGCCAGCTTAAGCACGCCCAGCATGGTGTTGCCGGACATCAGCGGCAACAGGCACAGGGTCTGAATTTTGTTACCCCAGGTGTTAAACAGCATCCGCTCGTACGGCGCGACCGGATCCTGTTCGTTGAGGTTGATCAGGAGGATCTCTTTGCTTTTGAAGACCCGCTCCGAAAGGGTCCCCGCTTCATCCACTTCACTCTGCTCGTGTGCCGGGTTGGCTTCATCGAGATAATGCGTAGAGTAGATATTCAGCTTGCCCTTGCGATGGCCGCGAAGCGCGATGCTGATGGCATCAATTTTGAAATAGTGATGGATCTCTTTCGACACTTCGCTGACCAGTTCGTCCATATCGAGCCGTGACAGTACGGCGTTGGTGATGGCGACCAGAATGCGGAAGTTGTCGCGTTCGCGGCTCAGCAGGTCGTAATCTACATTATTGGTCACGCGGCTTTGGATCTGCTCCGCGACGACGGCCACAATCTGGGTAAAGGTGTGCAGGCGTTCGTATTCCGCCTCGCTCCAGGGCTGGTCGGTCGTGCGGATAAACTCGCAGCCGCCAAAAATCTGACCCTCTGCTGCCAGCGGCAGCATGCAGTAATGCCCGAACGGCTGATAGAGGTTACTCTCCGCGAGCCGCGGCCATGCCTGCCGGAACTCCTCAAAGTTACAGTGCAGCACTTCAGGTCGGGAGAGAATGCGGCGCACCGGGCCATGCGCGAGATACGTTTCGTCTTCGTATTCAAACGTTTTGCCATTGTCACGCGTTGAGTAGTAGCTCGCGCGGTGCGTTCCGCTATGCCACAGTACAATCGCGGCGCTGTCGGCCAGCGCCGACTGCCTGACCTGCCGCGTCAGGGCATCGCTCAGCGCACCGAGATCGGGCTGCTGTAAAAGTGTGCGCGTAATGTCAAACAGGCCCTGCTGTCCAAGATCGCTCATCGGTGTATACGGCATAGTGCTTTCCAGTAGAAACGAGCAAAAAATCCATGCTGGCCGCTTGTGGCGCGGCCTAGCAAATACGGGGTAAGGGTTCAGCGTGAGGCAGATCCAGCGTGCGCTTCACGCCATAAAGTCCGGTCAGGCGCACCCCTTTGCGCTCAACCACTTCACCAATTATCGCCGCCTCTTTTCCTGACGGATGAGCCTGCAGCTGTTCAAGAACGGCTTGTGCCGCGGCCCGTTCCACGCCAATCACCAGCTTGCCTTCGTTTGCAAAGTTGAGCGGATCCAGCCCCAACAGTTCGCAAAGCCCACGAACGGCGGGCTTAACGGGCAGGCTGCGCTCGGTGAGTTCAATCCCGCATCCGCAGCTTGCCGCAAACTCATGGACCACGGCGTTGACACCGCCTCGCGTGGCATCTCGCAGGGCCTTCACGCCGGGAATACCGCGCAGCGTCTGAATCAGCGGGGTGAGTACCGCGCAGTCGCTGCGCAGTTCGCCGTCCAGCCCCAGGCCCTCGCGCAGGTTCAGGATGGTCGCCCCGTGGCAGCCCAGCGTGCCGGTCACGATCAGCACGTCGCCCGCGCTGAGGCGCTGCGCACCCCAGTGAATATCGGCGGGGATCGCCCCCATGCCGGCGGTGTTGATAAACAGCTTGTCGGCCGCGCCGCGCTGCACCACTTTGGTGTCGCCGGTGACGATAGCTATCCCCGCCTCGCGCGCGGTCTGCGCCATGCTGTTGACCACGGCCGTGAGCGTCTCCATCGGTAATCCCTCTTCAAGGATAAACCCGCAGGAGAGGTAGCGCGGGAGGGCGCCGCTGACGGCGACGTCGTTCGCCGTGCCGCAGACGGCGAGCTTGCCGATATCGCCGCCCGGGAAGAACAGCGGATCAATGACGTAGCTGTCGGTGGAGAAGGCCAGTCTGTCGCCCTGGGCGGTGAGGGTGGCGAGGTCAATGCGCGCCTGGTCTTCCTGTTCGGCGAGCCAGGGGTTGTTAAAGGCTTCCATAAACAGCCGGTTAATCAGCTGCTGCATCGCCTGTCCGCCGCTGCCGTGCGCCATTTCAACCGTATTCATGCTTCACTCTCCTGGTTGCGATACTGATACCACGCGGCACACGCCCCTTCGGAGGAGACCATCAGCGCGCCAAAGGCCGTTTGCGGGTTACAGGTATTGCCAAATAACGGACACTGATGCGGTTTGCATTTGCCGGTGAGCACCTCGCCACAGCGTGCCCGGGGATCGTCGCAAACCTGCTGCGGCTGCGGGCGGAAATGCGCTTCGGCGTCGAACGCGCGATAGGCTGGCGTCAGGCACACGCCGGATTCAGCAATCAGTCCCAGGCCGCGCCATTCGCTGTCGCCCTCAACGCTAAACACGTCGGCTATCGCCTGCTGCGCTCGTTCATTTCCCGCATCCGGCACCACGCGGCGGTACTGATTTTCCACGGTACTCAGGGCCGCTATTTTCTGCTCAACCAGCATGGTGACACCTTGCAGTAGATCAAGTGGTTCGAAACCAGCCACCACTAACGGACGATTGTACTGTTCAGCGATAAAACCGTAGGCGTCTGTGCCAATCACCATGCTGACGTGGCCCGGTGCCAGAAAGGCGTCAATGCCGTTGCCTGGCTCTTCCAGCAGGCTGCGCAGGGTGGGGATGAGCGTAATGTGCTGGCAGAAGAAGAAAAAGTTATCGACGCCGCGCGCTTTCGCCTGCTGCAGCGTGATGGCGGTGGCGGGCATGGTGGTTTCAAACCCCAGGCCAAAGAACACCACCTTGCGCCCGGGGTTATCCGCTGCCAGCGTCAGGGCATCCATCGGCGAATAGACAATCCGGATGTCTGCGCCGCGCGCTTTCGCCTGTAGCAGCGAACCATTTTTCCCCGGCACGCGCATCGCGTCGCCAAAGGTGCAGAAAATGACGTCGGGCTGGCTGGCAATTTCAATACAGCTGTCGATGCGCCCCATCGGCAGCACGCAGACCGGGCAGCCGGGGCCGTGGATAAACTCAATGTTTTCCGGCAGCAGCTGGTCGAGGCCAAATTTGAAGATCGCGTGCGTGTGCCCGCCGCACACCTCCATGATCCGCAGCGGCCTTTCTTTCGTGTAGTCCAGCCGCGCTGCGCGCGTTTTCAGGTGGCCGATAAGCTGCAGCACCTGCTCCGGCGCGCGGTATTCATCAACGTAACGCATGATTACCGCTCCTCGCCGTACAGCAGCGCGCCCACGTCAGGCTCCACGTCGAACATATTTTGCAGGGCGTCGAGCGTGTCGCGGGCTTCCGCTTCGTTAATCACGCTCATGGCGAACCCCACGTGAACCAGCACCCACTGTCCGAGACGCGAGGTGCCCGTTTCATCGCTGCTGCCCACCAGCGTCAGGTCGACGTCGCGCAGGATGCCGCAAACCTCGACTTTGGCCTGATTACCGTCGATGGCGTGAATTTGTCCCGGTACGCCTATGCACATCGTTCGCTCTCCAGCCAGTGTAGCCAGCCGTCCATGCCGTCGCCGCGCGTGGCGGAGACCAGCAGGATCTCAATTTCCGGGTTCACCTCGCGGGCATAC
Organism: Enterobacter sp. TCD1-1; assembly: GCF_020567405.1. NCBI lineage: Bacteria > Pseudomonadati > Pseudomonadota > Gammaproteobacteria > Enterobacterales > Enterobacteriaceae > Enterobacter > Enterobacter sp. TCD1-1. The sequence goes on from NZ_JAJCXF010000004.1 coordinate 137,525, forward strand.
GCCAGGCACTTATCCACGTCGAAATTCAGGTACGGCAGCAGGTCGACTTTGTTCAGCAGCATGACGGACGCGGCGGCAAACATGTGCGGGTACTTCAGCGGCTTGTCTTCGCCTTCGGTCACTGAAAGCACCGCCACCTTGTGTCGTTCGCCGAGGTCGAAGCTCGCCGGGCAGACGAGGTTGCCAACGTTTTCAATAAACAGGATGCCGTTATCCGCCAGCGGCAGGCGCGGGGCGGCGTCGGCAATCATCTGCGCATCCAGGTGGCAGCCTTTGCCGGTGTTGACCTGAATCGCCGGGGTGCCGGTTTCGCGAATGCGCGCCGCGTCGTTAACGGTTTGCTGGTCGCCTTCGATCACTGCACAGGAGACACGCCCGTTCAGGCGCTTGAGCGTTTCGGTCAGCAGCGTGGTTTTACCAGAACCGGGGCTGGAGACCAGGTTCAGCACCAGCTGTTTGCGGGTGGCAAAGCGGGCGCGGTTGCGGGCGGCGAGCTGGTTATTTTTGTCCAGCACGTTGATTTCCACCTCCAGCATCTGGCGCTGGCTCATGCCCGGCGCGTGGGTGCCTGCTTCGCCGTGGCCGTAATGCAGGTCGCCCGCATCGGAGCGTTGCGGCGCAAAGGTAATGCCGGTCAGGGCTGCCGCAGGGCGTGGGGCGGGTGAAAAGGGCGCGGAGCGAAACGCGGAGTGGGGGCGGTGTTCATCCCCTTCTATATACAGGTTGCCTTCGGCGCAACCGCAGGTACTACACATACTTTACTCCTTCTCGATTTCGAGGCGTTGGATCTGCATGCCGTCATCCGCCACGATGCGCAGACCGCCGCTCTGACACTGCGGACAGCGCTGTACCTTCGATGACAGCAGGGTGACGTACTGCTGACACTGCTCGCACCAGCACTCCGCCTGCTGTTCTTCAATATGCAGTTCGCAGCCTTCCGCCAGCGTGCCGCGGCAGACCAGCTCAAAACAGAAGGTCAGGGCGCTGGTCTCGACGCAGGAAAACGCTCCGACCTTCAGCCAGACGCCGGTGACGCGCTTCGCGTGGTTTTGCACTGCCTGCTGTTCGATAAGTTCCAGAGCCCGCTGGCAGAGGGTGATTTCGTGCATGACGCCTCCTCAATGAATTGCCCCGGTAATGCAATAACAGTGCCAGCTTGATTTTTGTTAAGGCGTGACGATGTCAACGCTGTCGAAATGACACGTCGACACCGCGGTGATGACAGCGGTTTTTCGGTTTAATCCCTTTAAAATCAGCAAAATAAAAACTGGCATGGAATCTGCTTAACAGCCGCTATCTCCATTAAACGGATACCTTCTATGACTATTTGGGAAATCAGCGAAAAAGCAGATTACATCGCGCAGCGTCATCAACAGTTACAGGACCAGTGGCACCTTTACTGCAACTCGCTGGTTCAGGGCATTACCTTGTCGAAAGCGCGTCTTCACCACGCGATGAGCTGCGCGGCGCAGGGGGATATGCGCTTTGTCCTCTTCGGCCATTTCACCATCAACGTGACCCTGGCGGATAACTTCAACAGCCACACCATTGAGTATCACCTCGAGACAAAAGACGGCGAAAAACAGTGTATTGCGAAGGCGCAGCTGATGGCCGACGGCATGGTGGACGGCCACGTCAGCAACCGCGATCGCCAGCAGGTGCTGGAGCACTATCTGGAAAAAATCGCGCCGGTTTATAACGGCCTGTACGCCGCCGTTGAGCACGATCTTCCGGTCAACCTGAAGCAGCTGATGGATGGAAATGCCTCAGCGAACGTGGCCTGACCCATGCGTGTCGAGAAGTGTCGACAAGACAGCTTTTCGACAAAAATGACTATCACCAGAGGATAACCCGGTGAACCGTTTTGTAATTGCTGACTCGACGGTCTGCATTGGCTGTCGAACCTGTGAGGCGGCGTGTTCGGAAACGCATCGCCTGCATGGGCTGCAGTCCATGCCGCGCCTGCACGTCATGCGCAATGAAAAAGAGTCTGCCCCGCAGCTCTGCCATCACTGTGAAGATGCCCCGTGCGCGGGCGTCTGTCCTGTAAATGCCATCACCCGCGTGGATGGCGCTGTCCAGCTGAACGAAAGCCTGTGCGTAAGCTGCAAGCTGTGCGGCATTGCCTGCCCGTTCGGCGCGATTGAATTTTCCGGCAGCCGCCCGCTGCATATTCCGGCCAATGCCAACTCGCCTAAAGCCCCGCCCGCGCCGCCGGCGCCTGCACGCGTCAGCACGCTGCTGGACTGGGTGCCCGGCATCCGTGCCGTGGCGGTGAAGTGCGACCTGTGCAGCTTCGATGAACAGGGCCCGGCCTGCGTACGGACCTGTCCGACGAAAGCGCTGATTCTGGTTAACATTCGCGACATTGCCCGTACCAGCAAGCGCAAGCGCGAGCTGACCATCAACAGTGATTTTGGCGACCTTTCTCTGCTACAGGCGCTTAACGAGGGGGCGAAATGAACGCGGCCATGATGATTACCGGCGCGGTAGCCTGTTTTATTGCCGCAGCTATTCTGGCGCCGATCTTCTCCTTCCATAAAACCCTGAGCGGTGGAATTGCCGGGATCGGCGGGGCGGCAGGTAGCCTGTTGACGCTGGCGGCAGGCGGCGTTGTTCTGCTCGGCGGACAATCCGTTGACACCCTCATACCGCTGGTTCGCCACACCGTTGAGATTACGCCGCTGAACGCCCTCTGGCTGGTGACGTTTGGCCTGTGCGGGCTGTTTATCAGCCTGTTCAATATCGAGTGGCATCGCCACCCGCACGCTAAAGCCAACGGCCTGCTGGTGAACCTGCTGATGGCGACGGCGGTCTGTACCGTTACCGCCAGCAACCTCGGCGCGCTGGTGGTGATGGCGGAGATCATGGCGCTCTGCGGCGTGTTCCTGACGGGCTGCAGCGCCTCCGGGAAATTGTGGTTTGCGCTGGGACGCCTCGGGACACTGCTGTTGGCGCTGGCCTGCTGGCTGGTGTGGCAGCGCTTCGGCACGCTGGACTTCGCTGCGCTTAACGGGCATCCGATGGGGAATGACGTCTGGCTGCTGGGCGTGCTCGGCTTTGGCCTGCTCGCCGGAATCATCCCGCTGCACGGCTGGGTGCCACAGGCGCATGCGAATGCTTCCGCGCCCGCCGCCGCGCTGTTTTCGGTGGTGGTGATGAAGGTCGGTCTGTTTGGGATCCTGGCGATTACGCTGACCGGCGGACAACCGCCGCTGTGGTGGGGCGTGGTGCTGCTGATTGCGGGCATGATCACCGCCTTCGTCGGCGGCCTGTACGCGCTGATGGAGCACAATATCCAGCGTCTTCTGGCGTACCACACTCTGGAGAATATCGGCATCATTCTGCTCGGCATTGGCGCGGGCGTGACCGGGCTGGCGCTGAATCAACCGGCGCTGATTGCGGCCGGTTTTATCGGCGGTCTTTATCACCTGATCAACCACAGCCTGTTTAAAAGCACCCTGTTCCTCGGGGCGGGCAGCGTCTGGTTCCGCACCGGCCATCGGGATATCGAAAAGCTCGGTGGGATTGGCAAAAAGATGCCAGTGATTTCACTGGCGATGCTGGTCGGGCTGATGGCGATGGCCGCGCTGCCGCCGCTGAACGGCTTTGCCGGGGAGTGGGTGATCTATCAGTCCTTCTTCGCCCTCGGTCAGAGCGAGGCGTTTATCGCCCGTCTGCTGGGGCCGTTGCTGGCGGTCGGGCTGGCGATTACCGGTGCGCTGGCGGTGATGTGCATGGCGAAAGTTTATGGCGTGACCTTCCTCGGCGCACCGCGTACGCGTGAGGCTGAGAACGCCTGCTGCGCACCGCTACTGATGGGCGTAAGCGTGGTCGCGCTGGCGCTGTGCTGCATCGCGGGCGGCGTCGCCGCACCGTGGCTGCTGCCGCTGCTGGGCAATGCCATTCCGCTGCCGCTGACCGCGGCGAACACCACCGTTTCCCAGCCCATGATCGCGCTGCTGCTGATCGGCGCACCACTGCTGCCGCTGGTACTGATGCTGTTCTTCAAACGCGACCGGCTCACCTCCCGCTCGCGCGGTGCAGCATGGGCCTGCGGCTACGAACACGAACAGTCGATGGTCATCACCGCCCACGGTTTCGCTATGCCGGTGAAAGAGAACTTTGCCGCCGTGCTGAAGCTGCGCCACTGGCTGAACCCGGTGCGCTGGGTACCCGGCTGGCAGAGCGCTGCCGCACCCGCGCTGTTCCGCCGTCTGGCGGTTATCGAGCTGGCGGTGCTGGTGATCGTTGTGATTTCACGAGGAGCCTGACATGAGTCTGTTACTGGCAATTCTTCAGGCGCTGGTGCTGTTTGCCGCCGCGCCGCTGCTGTCGGGCATCACGCGCGTGGTGCGCGCCCGGATGCACAACCGTCGCGGGCCTGGCGTGCTCCAGGAGTATCGCGATCTCTTCAAGCTGCTTTCTCGCCAGAGCGTGGCGCCGGATGCCGCAGGCTGGGTCTTCCGCCTGACGCCGTTCGTGATGGTGGGCGTGATGCTCACCATCGCCACCGCGCTGCCGGTGGTGACGGTGGCTTCGCCGCTGCCGGCGCTCGGGGATCTGATTACGCTGATTTACCTGTTTGCCATCGCCCGCTTCTTCTTTGCGATTGCGGGTCTCGACACCGGGAGCCCGTTTACCGGCATCGGTGCCAGCCGCGAGGCGATGCTCGGCGTGCTGGTTGAGCCGATTCTGCTGCTGGGGCTGTGGGTCGCCGCGCAGGTTGCGGGTTCCACGCACATCAGCTTTATCACCCACACCGTGTACCACTGGCCGGTTGCCCGCTCCCTTCCGCTGGTGCTGGCGCTGTGCGCCTGCGCGTTTGCCACGTTTATCGAGATGGGCAAGCTGCCGTTCGATCTGGCCGAAGCCGAGCAGGAACTGCAGGAAGGACCGCTCACCGAATACAGCGGCTACGGCTTTGCGGTGCTGAAGTGGGGCATCAGCCTTAAACAGCTGGTGGTGCTGCAGATGTTTGTCGGCGTCTTCTTCCCGTGGGGGCAGATGACGCACTTCTCCGCGGGCGGTCTGCTGCTGGCCGTTGTGGTTGCCGCCCTCAAGCTGCTGGTCGGCGTGCTGGTCATTGCCCTGTTCGAAAACAGCATGGCGCGTCTGCGTTTTGTGGAAACGTCACGCATTACCTGGGCCGGTTTTGGTTTTGCATTTTTAGCGTTCGTCTCCTTGCTGGTGGCGTGATTAAAGAGAGTGTTTATGTCTGAAGAAAAGAAAGGTCAGCAGTATCTCGCCGCATTGCATCAGGCTTTCCCCGGCGTGGTGCTGGAGGAGTCCTGGCAAACCAAAGACCAGATCACCGTCACCGTAAAGGTGAACTATCTGCCGGAAGTGGTGGAGTTTCTCTACTACCGGCAGGGCGGCTGGCTGTCGGTGCTGTTCGGTAACGACGAGCGCCAGCTGTGCGGCAATTACGCGGTGTACTACGTGATGTCGATGGAGCAGGGCGAGAAGTGCTGGATCACCGTGCGCGTCGAGGTCGACCCGAATAAACCGGAATACCCGTCCGTCACGCCGCGCGTGCCCGCTGCCGTCTGGGGCGAGCGTGAAGTGCGCGACATGTATGGTCTGGTGCCGGTTGGCCTGCCGGATGAACGCCGTCTGGTGCTGCCGGACGACTGGCCGGACGAACTCTATCCGCTGCGCAAAGACAGCATGGACTACCGCCAGCGTCCGGCCCCGACCACCGACAGTGAAACCTACGAATTCATCAACGAGCTGGGCAGCAAGAAAAATAACGTGGTGCCGATCGGCCCGCTGCACGTCACTTCCGACGAGCCGGGCCACTTCCGCCTGTTCGTCGACGGCGAAAACATTATCGACGCCGACTACCGCCTGTTCTACGTCCACCGCGGCATGGAAAAGCTGGCGGAAACCCGCATGGGATATAACGAAGTCACGTTTCTTTCTGACCGCGTCTGCGGCATCTGCGGCTTCGCCCACAGCACCGCCTACACCACCTCGGTAGAGAACGGCATGGGGATCGTGGTGCCGGAACGCGCGCAGATGATCCGCGCCATTCTGCTGGAGGTGGAGCGCCTGCACTCGCACCTGCTGAACCTCGGCCTGGCCTGCCACTTCGTCGGCTTTGACTCCGGGTTTATGCAGTTCTTTCGCGTGCGTGAAGCGTCGATGAAGATGGCGGAGATCCTCACCGGGGCGCGCAAAACCTACGGTCTGAACCTGATCGGCGGGATCCGCCGCGACCTGCTGAAGGATGACATGATCCAGACCCGCCAGCTGGCGCAGCAGATGCGCCGCGACGTGCAGGAGCTGGTGGACATGCTGCTCAGCACGCCCAACATCGAGCAGCGCACCGTCGGCATTGGCCGCCTCGATCCGGAGATTGCCCGCGATTTCAGTAACGTCGGCCCGATGGTGCGCGCCAGCGGCCACGCCCGCGACACGCGTGCCGATCACCCGTTCGTCGGCTACGGCCTGCTGCCGATGACCGTGCACAGCGAGCAGGGCTGCGACGTCATCTCCCGCCTGAAGGTGCGCATCAACGAGGTGTTCACCGCGCTGAATATGATCGACTTTGGTCTGGACAACCTGCCGGGTGGCCCGCTGATGGTGGAGGGCTTCACCTACATTCCAAACCGCTTTGCCCTCGGGTTTGCCGAAGCGCCGCGCGGGGACGATATTCACTGGAGCATGACCGGCGACAACCAGAAGCTCTACCGCTGGCGCTGCCGTGCGGCGACCTACGCCAACTGGCCAACCTTGCGCTACATGCTGCGCGGTAACACCGTGTCTGATGCGCCGCTGATCATCGGCAGCCTCGACCCGTGCTACTCCTGCACCGACCGCATGACCGTCGTGGACGTGCGCAAGAAGAAAAGCCAGGTGGTGCCGTACAAAGAGCTTGAGCGCTACAGCATCGAGCGTAAGAACTCGCCGCTGAAATAAGGATTCGTCATGTTTACCTTTATCAAAAAAGTGATCAAAACCGGCACGCAGACCAGCCGCTATCCGCTGGAGCCGATGCCGGTCGACAAAAACTTTCGCGGCAAGCCGGAACACAACCCGCAGCAGTGCATCGGCTGCGCGGCCTGCGTCAACGCCTGTCCGTCGAACGCCTTAACGGTGGAAACGGATCTCAAAACCGGCGAGCTGGCCTGGCAGTTTAACCTCGGGCGCTGCATCTTCTGCGGCCGCTGCGAAGAGGTCTGCCCGACGGTCGCCATCCGCCTGTCGCAGGAGTACGAGTTGGCGGTGTGGAAGAAAGAGGATTTCCTGCAGCAGTCGCGCTTTGACCTGTGCCACTGCCGCGTCTGCCAGCGCCCGTTCGCCGTGCAGAAAGAGATCGACTACGCCATTGCGCTGCTGCAGCACAACGGCGACGCCCGCGCGGAGCATCACCGTGAAAGCTTTGAAACCTGCCCGGCGTGCAAGCGACAGAAGTGCCTGCTGCCGTCCGACCGCATTGATATCACCCGCCACATGAGAGAGGCCAGCTGATGGAAAATTTACTTGGCCCACGCGACGCTAAGGGCATTCCGGTGCCGATGACGGTGGACGAATCCATCGCCAGCATGAAGGCGTCGCTGCTGAAAAAAATCAAACGCTCGGCCTATGTCTACCGCGTGGACTGCGGAGGCTGCAACGGCTGCGAGATTGAGATCTTCGCTACGCTGTCGCCGCTGTTTGACGCCGAGCGCTTCGGCATCAAAGTGGTGCCGTCCCCGCGTCATGCGGACATCCTGCTGTTCACCGGGGCCGTCACCCGCGCCATGCGCTCGCCCGCGCTACGCGCCTGGCAGTCCGCGCCGGACCCGAAAATCTGCATCTCGTACGGCGCCTGCGGCAACAGCGGCGGCATCTTCCACGACCTCTACTGCGTCTGGGGCGGCACCGACAAAATCGTGCCGGTGGACGTCTACATTCCGGGCTGTCCGCCGACGCCCGCCGCCACGCTGTACGGCTTCGCGATGGCGCTCGGCCTGCTGGAGCAGAAAATCCACGCCCGCGAGCCGGGCGAACTCGACAACCAGGCTGCGGCCATTCTGCACCCGGACATGGTGCAGCCGCTGCGGGTGAAGGTCGATCGCACGGCGCGCAGGCTGGCGGGCTATCGCTACGGCCGTCAGATTGCTGACGACTATCTGCGCCTGCTGAGCCAGGGCGAGCATCAGGTCGCACGCTGGCTGGAGGCGGAAAACGATCCGCGCCTCAATGAGATTGTGGCGAACCTGAACAGTATCGTCGATGAGGCGCGTATCCGATGAGTGAAACGGTGGTGTTCAGCCAGCTGAGCCGTAAGTTTATTGATGAGAACGATGCCACGCCGGATGCGGCGCAGCAGGTGGTCTATTACAGCCTGGCGATTGGGCATCACCTCGGGGTGATTGACTGCCTGGAGGCCGCACTGAGCTGCCCGTGGCCGGAATACCTGGCGTGGATTGCCACGCTGGAGGAGGGCAGTACGGCGCGGCGCAAAATGGAAGGCGTGCCGAAGTACGGTGAGATCGTGATCGATGCGAACCACATTGCGATGCTCGCCAACGCCTTTGACGCGGCGCTCGGCAGACAAACCCCGGAGCAGCAGGCGTGGAGCAAAACGCTGCTCGGTATGCTGCATGATATTCATCAGGAGAGTGCCATCTACCTGATGGTGAGGAGATTACGTGACTGACGTTTTACTGTGTGTCGGCAACAGCATGATGGGTGACGACGGCGCGGGTCCGCTGCTGGCGGAGATGTGCGCCTCGAACCCGCAGGGCAACTGGGTGGTGATTGACGGCGGCAGCGCCCCGGAAAACGACGTGGTGGCCATTCGCGAGCTGCGTCCGGACAGGCTGTTAATCGTCGATGCCACCGATATGGGACTCAACCCCGGCGAGATCCGCCTGATTGACCCGGACGACATCGCCGAGATGTTTATGATGACCACCCACAATATGCCGCTGAACTACCTGGTGGATCAGATCAAAGGTGACGTGGGCGAGGTGCTCTTTTTGGGGATTCAGCCGGACATTGTCGGGTTTTATTACCCGATGACGCCGCCGGTGAAGGAGGCGGTGGAGGTGGTGTATTCACGGCTAGCGGGATGGGTTGGGAACGGAGGGTTTTCTCAGCTCTGAGCAGCGCCCGGTGGCGCTACGCTTACCGGGCCTACGGTTTTGTAGGCCGGGTAAGGCGAAGCCGCCACCCGGCAAAACAGGCTACGCCAGATCCGCCCCGTTACTCGCAATCACCTTCTTATACCATCCGAACGATTTCTTGCGTTTCCGCTCCAGCGTGCCGTTCCCGGCGTCGTCGCGGTCGACGTACACAAACCCGTAACGCTTGCTCATCTCACCGGTTGAGGCCGAGACAAGGTCAATGCAGCCCCAGGTGGTGTAACCCATCAGCGGCACGCCGTCCTCAATCGCATCGCCCATCGCGCGGATATGCTCGCGCAGATAGCTGATGCGGTAGTCGTCGTTAATCTCGCCGTTTTCATCAACGACATCTTTCGCCCCCAGGCCGTTTTCCACCAGGAACAGCGGCTTCTGGTAGCGGTCGTACATCATGTTCATGGTGATGCGCAGGCCGAGCGGGTCGATGCCCCAGCCCCATTCGCTCACCTGAATGTGCGGGTTGCGCAGAGATTTAACGATGTTCGCCGCATTGGTGTTGTTCGCGTTCATATCCGCCGAGGCGCAGCGCGAGGCGTAATAGCTGAACGAGACAAAATCGACGGTATTTTTCAGCAGTTCGTCATCGCCCGGGTCTTTAACAATCACGACGCCTTTTTCGCGGAACACGCGGGCAGAATAAGCCGGATAGCTGCCGCGCGCCTGCACGTCGATAAAGAACAGGTTCTCGCGGTCTTTCTCCAGCGCCATCCACACGTCTTCCGGCTTGCAGGAGTAGGGGTAGAAGTTACCGCCCGCCAGCATGCAGCCGACCTGGTTTTCCGGGTTCACCTCGTGAGCAATTTTAGTCGCCAGCGCGCTCGCCACCAGCTCGTGGTGAGCGGCCTGGTATTTCACCTGGTCTTCATTTTCGCCTTCCTCAAACACCAGCCCCGCGCCGGAGAACGGGCTGTGCAGCATGATGTTGATTTCGTTGAAGGTCAGCCAGTATTTCACCAGCCCGTTAAACTCCTCGAAGCAGGTGCGGGCGTAGCGGGCAAAGAAATCCACCATTTTGCGGTTGCGCCAGGAGCCGTACTCCGTCACCAGGTGCATTGGCACGTCGAAGTGGCAGAGGGTTACCAGCGGCTCGATGTTGTACTTTTTGCACTCCTCGAACACCGCGCGGTAAAAGGCAATGCCCTCTTTGTTTGGCAGCGGCTCGTCGCCATTCGGATAGAGGCGGCTCCAGGCGATCGAGGTGCGGAACACCGTAAAGCCCATCTCCGCCATCAGAGCGATGTCCTCTTTATAGCGATGGTAAAAATCAATCGCCTCGTGGCTCGGGTAGAATTCGTCGTCACGCAGCGAAAAACGCTTTTCCTTACCGAGCTTCACCGCCAGGCGGTTCGCGCCGTGGGGGATCATATCGACCGTCGTCAGCCCTTTGCCGCCCTCACGGTAAGCGCCTTCACTCTGGTTGGCGGCAAGCGCGCCGCCCCATAAAAATCCTTGTGGAAAAACAGACATTCTTACCTCGCTTTCAATTTATGCTTTTGCTGCGTTGTTCTGTACCGGTGCGGTCTGCAGGGCGCGCGCTTTTTCGGCGTCGTCTTCGACCGGAATATCCTCAAAGCCCAGTATCAGGGTCAGAACAAACGACAGCACCACTGCCAGACCCATCACGCCAAACACCCAGACGATGGTCATCGGGTTCGCCGGGTCGAAGAACTGTACGCTGGTAAACAGCCCCGGTGCCGCCATCGAGTGGCTGGCAAGACCCGCGATACCGGCAACCGCGCCGCAGATAAAGCCGCTGATCAGGCTAGCAATCAGCGGGCGTTTCAGACGTATTGCGACGCCGTACAGGGCCGGTTCAGAGATCCCCGCCATGATGGCGGAGGCCGCCGCCGCCAGCGCCGTCTGGCGCAGCTCCGGGTTTTTGGTTTTCCACGCCACCGCCAGCGACGAACCGCCGAGCGACAGGTTGGCGCCAATTTCCGACGGCATCACCATCCCTTCCTTGCCCGTTTCGGCAATGGTCTGAATGATGGTTGGCGTAAACACGCGGTGCATGCCGGTCATGACCAGCAGCGGCCACAGCGCGCCCATGATGGCCACGGAGAGCCAGCCCAGATAGCCGTGAATGGTGTAGACCAGCGCGGAAATCGCACTACCGATCCAGATGCCCAGCGGTCCAATCAGCACGATGGCGAGCGGGGCGGCAATCAGCACGATCAGCATTGGCTTGAGGAAGTTTTTTGTCACCGCCGGGGTAATGCGATCCACCCAGCGCTCGATGTACGACAGGCACCAGGTCATCACCAGCGCGGGGATGACGGTGTAGGTGTATTTCACCGCCGTCACCGGGATAAACGCTAACTCAACGTGCTCGCCCTGCGCGGCTTTCGCCATCAGCTCGATAAAGCTCGGGTGCACCAGCACGCCCGCAATGGCTATCGCCAGCGACATGTTGGTTTTGAATTTCACCGCCGCCGAGGCCGCCACCATCAGCGGCAGGAAGAAGAACGCGCCGTCGCCGATGACGGTCAAAATGGTGAGCGTCGGCGCGCCTTTGGGCAGCACGCCGGTCATCTCGAGGATCATCGCCAGCAGCTTGACCATTGAGCCGCCGATGATCGCCGGGATCAGCGGGGACATGGTGCCGATCAGCGCGTCGAGGATCCCGGCGCCAATGCGGCGAAGCGTCAGCTTTTGCGGGCCTTCCGGCACCGCGGGCTGCAGGTCAGCGGGCAGCAGGCTTACCACCTCGCGGTACGCCTGAGAGACGGTATTGCCAATAATCACCTGGCACTGGTTGTCGTTACGCACCACGCCGAGCACGCCGCTGATGCTTTTCAGGCGCGCGGCGTCGGTGAGGGTTTCGTCTTTCAGAACGAAACGCAGTCGCGTCATGCAGTGGGTGACGGCGACGATGTTCTCTTTGCCGCCCAGCGCGCTGATAACGTCGTTCGCCAGCGCAGCGTAATTTTTGGCCATCGAATGTGATCCTGTTATCGTTGTGTGAAATGTAGGAAACCGGTTCCACATAATCATCATGAGTTTTTATGAATGAAACAAGATCGCTTTTTGACCATTTTTTTATTTCGTGACGCCGATCACCAGCAGGAACCCAAAGCGTGATGTCGCCGCTGCGACAATTTTTCTGCAGTGCAGTACACTGCGCTCCATCAGATTCAGACGGAATAACAACATGACCACGATGCTTGAAGTGGCGAAGCGGGCAGGCGTTTCGAAAGCGACGGTATCCCGGGTACTGTCGGGCAATGGCTATGTCAGCCAGGAGACCAAAGATCGGGTGTTTCAGGCCATTGAAGAGAGCGGCTATCGCCCAAATTTGCTGGCGCGCAACCTGGCGACCAAACGTACCCAGACGCTGGGCCTGGTGGTGACCAACACCTTGTATCACGGCGTCTACTTTAGCGAGCTGCTGTTTCACGCCGCGCGCATGACGGAGGAGAAAGGGCGGCAGCTGATCCTCGCGGACGGCAAGCACAGCGCCGATGAAGAGCGCGAGGCGATCCAGTATCTGCTCGATATGCGCTGCGACGCGGTGATCATCTATCCGCGTTTTCTGAGCGTGGAAGAGATGGATGAGATCGTCGAGAAGTGCGAGCAGCCCATTATGGTGCTCAACCGCCGCCTGCGGAAAAACAGCAGCCACAGCGTGTGGTCCGATCATAAAGCCTCCAGCCAGGACGCGGTGTCACAACTGATTGCGAAAGGGCATCGTGAGATCGCCTTTATCACCGGCTCGCTGGATTCTCCCACCGGGGTTGAGCGTCTCTCCGGCTACAAGGACGCGCTGGCGCAGCACGGTATTTCGCTGCGCGAGGGGCTGATTGCGCAGGGGAAGTGGAACCCCGCCAGCGGCGCGGCGGCGGTGTCCGAACTGCTTGCTCGGGGTGAGCGCTTTACGGCGCTGGTGGCGAGCAATGACGATATGGCCATCGGTGCCATGAAGCAACTGCACTACAGCGGCGTGGCCACGCCGGACGCGGTGTCGGTGATCGGTTTCGACGATGTGGCCATCGCGCCTTACATTGTACCGTCGCTCTCCAGCGTCCGCATTCCGGTAACGGAGATGATCAAAGAGACCATCAGCCGCCTGATCTTTATGCTCGACGGCGGTGAGTTTAAATATCAGCAAATTTTCTCCGGCGAGCTTGTCCTGCGCGACTCGGTTATTGACGGCCCGCACCGCTGATGTCGACAGCTGTCATCGTCATAAGTGACGATGACGGCACCGCTTTAATTTTTAAAATGAAATAAAATCAATAAGTTAATTATTGGCACGGTTTATGAATATCTCCGCGCATAACTGTAATGCTGGAGAAGCAGATGAACCGTTTTATTATGGCCGATGCCAGTAAGTGTATTGGTTGCCGTACCTGTGAAGTGGCGTGCGTGGTTTCCCATCAGGCGGAGCAGGACTGCGCGTCGCTTACCCCTGACACCTTCCTGCCGCGCATCCACGTCATCAAAGGCGTGAATATTTCCACCGCCGCCATCTGTCGCCAGTGCGAAGACGCACCGTGCGCGAACGTCTGCCCGAACGGGGCGATTAAACGCGAGAAAGGCTTTGTGCACGTGATGCAGGAGCGCTGCATTGGCTGCAAAACCTGCGTGGTTGCCTGCCCGTATGGCGCGATGGAGGTGGTGGTCCGTCCGGTGGTGCGCAACAGCGGCATGGGGCTGAGCGTGCGGGCGGAGAAAGCCGAAGCCAACAAGTGCGATCTGTGTTACCACCGTGAGGCCGGCCCGGCCTGTATGGAAGCCTGCCCGACGCACGCGCTGGTCTGCGTGGATCGCGACAAGCTTGAGCAGATGAGCGCCGAAAAGCGCCGTCGCGCGGCGTTCGACACCTCGTCATCACTGCTGTTCTGAACCGTATGAGCAGCAACGGCGTTCAGCTGCGGGTGCGCGGCAAGGTGCAGGGCGTGGGGTTTCGTCCCTTCGTCTGGCAGCTGGCGCAGGCGCTTAAGTTGACCGGTGACGTCTGCAATGACGGAGAGGGCGTGCTGGTGCGCCTCGCGGGTAATGGGGGGGCCTTTACCGCGAGGCTGCATCAGGACTGCCCGCCGCTGGCACGCATTGACCGCGTGGAAGCGCAGCCGTTTACCTGGGCGCGCGTGCCGGAGGACTTTACCATCCGCCACAGCGCGGCCGGGACGATGGACACCCAGATTGTCCCCGATGCGGCGACCTGCCCGGCGTGTCTGGCTGAGATGGGCGACCCAGGCGAACGCCGTTATCGCTATCCATTTATCAACTGCACCCACTGCGGGCCGCGGTTTACCATTATCCGCGCCATGCCCTACGACCGCCCGGCCACGGCAATGGCACCGTTCCCGCTCTGTGGGCCGTGTGAAGCCGAATACCGCAATCCTGCCGACCGCCGTTTTCACGCCCAGCCGGTCGCCTGCCCGGACTGCGGGCCCGCGCTTATGTGGCGTGCGGGCGACATGACAGCTGAGCGCGAAGCTGCGCTGCGCGCGGCGGTGGCGATGCTGCAAAGCGGCGGTATTGTCGCCGTCAAAGGGCTGGGGGGCTTTCACCTCGTCTGCGACGCGCGGAACCCGCAGGCGGTCGCGACGCTTCGTTCACGCAAGCAGCGGCCCGCGAAGCCGCTGGCGGTGATGATCCCGCATGCGGATGACCTGCCGGAGACGGTTCAGACTCTGCTACGCTCACCCGCCGCACCCATTGTGCTCACGCCAAAAGCCTGGCTGCCCGCGTTCCCGGAAGGTATCGCACCCGGTCTGGATTCCGTCGGCATCATGCTTCCTGCGAACCCGCTGCAGCACCTTCTGATGATGGACTGCCAGTGCCCGCTGGTGATGACCTCCGGCAACCTCAGTGGCAGACCGCCTGCCATCACCAACCGGCTGGCGCTGGATGAGCTCAGCGGCATCGCGGACGGTTTCCTGCTGCATAACCGCGATATTCTGCAGCGGATGGACGATTCGGTGATGGATCGGGACGGTGCGATGCTGCGCCGCGCGCGCGGTTTTGTGCCCGATGCCATCACGCTGCCTGCCGGGTTCGACAATATCCCCGCCATGCTGTGCACCGGGGCGGAGATGAAAAACACCTTCTGCCTGGTGCGTGGGAATCAGGCAGTGCTGAGCCAGCATTTTGGCGATCTCCGTGACGAGGGGGTGGAAGCGCAGTGGCGTTCCGCGCTGTCGGTGATGCAGGACATTTACGCCTTCCAGCCGGCGCGCGTGGTGTGTGATGCCCATCCGGGATATCGCGCTCGTCAGTGGGCGCAGGCGCAGGCGTTGCCCCTTGAAGAGGTACACCACCATCACGCCCACGCCGCGGCGTGTCTGGCCGAAAACGGCTGGCCGCGCGATGGCGGAGACGTTATCGCCCTGACGCTGGACGGGATCGGCATGGGGGAAAACGGCGCGTTGTGGGGCGGAGAGTGCCTGCGGGTCAGCTATCTCGACTATGCGCATTTGGGTGGTCTGCCTGCTGTTGCGCTGCCGGGCGGCGATCTGGCGGCCATGCAGCCGTGGCGTAATCTGCTCGCCCACTGTCTGGCGTTTGTACCCGACTGGCAGCAGTACCCGGAAACCCATGCGGTTCAGCGCCAGAACTGGCCGTTGCTGGCGACGGCGATCCAGCGTGGCATCAACGCGCCGCGAGCTTCTTCCTGTGGTCGCCTGTTTGACGCGGTTGCCTGTGCGCTCGGCATCGACATGCAGCGTTACGAAGGGGAAGCGGCCTGCCGACTGGAAGCACTGGCATCGCAGTGCGCGGGTGTCGACCATCCGGTGACGCTGGAAGTGGATAACCTCGCGCTTTTCTGGCGGCAGTGGCTGAGCTGGCAGGCGGAACCCTGCGCGCGCGCCTGGGCGTTTCACGATGCGCTGGCAAAAGGGCTGGCGGAGCTCGCCGCGTTTCATGCCCGGCGCCTGTCGCTTTCGACAATCTGTCTCAGCGGCGGGGTATTACACAACCGTCTGCTGCGCGCGCGTCTGCGTCATTATCTTTCTGACTTTACGCTTCTTTTTCCTTCGCGCCTGCCCGCAGGTGACGGAGCGATCTCCTTCGGGCAGGCGGTGGTCGCCGCTGCCCGATCATGTTTACAAAGGACTAAAAATGTTACGACTGTTACGCAATGAACCTCGCGCCGCGCTTCTGCTGCTGGCTCTGGTAATGGCAAACCTGCTGGCCTGGGGATGGGCATGGCACACCTTTAGCGGCAGCACGGCGCTGATGGCGGCAAGCCTGCTGGCGTGGTGCTACGGACTGCGTCATGCGGTGGACGCTGACCACATTGCAGCCATAGATACCGTGACGCGTAAGATGATGCAGCAGGGCAAACGCCCGTCCGGCGTGGGGGCGTGGTTCTCGCTGGGCCACTCCACCATCGTGGTGCTAGCCTCCATTGCCATCGCCGCTACCGCCACGGCGTTTCAGAAGAACATGGCGTGGTTCCACGAAACCGGCAGCCTGATTGGTACCGCCGTTTCCGCGACCTTCCTGCTGGCGATGGCGCTGGTGAATATGGTGATCCTGCGCGGCGTCTGGCGCAGTTTTCAGGCGCTGAAACACGGCAGGCCCGTGCAGGACGACATCACGCTACCTGCTCAGGGCGGGGTAATGAACTGGCTGTTTGGCAAGACCTTCCGCCTCGTCAATAAAAGCTGGCAGATGTACCTGGTTGGCTTCCTGTTTGGTCTCGGCTTTGATACGGCCACCGAGATCGGCGTGCTGGGGATCTCTGCCGCCAGCGCGTCCAGCGGGATGTCGGTGTGGTCAATCATGATCTTTCCGGCACTCTTCGCCAGCGGCATGGCGCTGGTGGATACCCTCGACAACCTGCTGATGGTCGGCGCCTACGGCTGGGCGTTTAACAAGCCGCAGCGCAAGCTCTACTACAACATGACCATCACCGGCACCTCCGTGGTGGTGGCGCTGTTTATCGGCGGGCTGGAAGCGCTGGGTCTGCTGATGGATAAATTTGCCCTCAGCGGCGGCCTCTGGGATCTGATTGGCACGGTGAACGACAATCTGGGCAACGCCGGGTTTGTCGTCGTGGGTCTGTTTGTCGCCTGCTGGCTGATTTCCATGGCGAATTACCGCTGGCGCGGCTACGACGCGCTGGTGGTACGTTCCTGAACGACCCAGCCCGGCGGCGCTACACTTGCACGGGTCTGCATGTAGGCCGGGTAAGCGGAGCGCCACCCGGCATTACGAGGGTTAAGCAGGGAGCGATTTCAGCAGGGCGAAGGCCTCTTTCATCCTGTCTTCACTGACGACAAAGGCGCGCATCTGACCGTCATTATCCGTACCGCGCGCCACCATGCCCTGCGGCGAAAGGGCAATCTGCCAGTCCAGATCCTGACGCTGCGTTTCGCCTGCGAGATGCAGCGGTAATTCCGGCGTTTTCACTTTGACCAGCATGGCGGGTAATTTCACCGGCGTACTGCCGCCGAGCAGGTTTTTCGCCAGAGACAGCGCGCTTAATTGAATCGGCTGTAAAAAGGGCAGCACCTGGCCGTTAATTTCCGCGCAGTCGCCCAGGGCATAAATGTCCGGCTGGGTGGTTTGCAGGTAGCTGTTAACCTTCACGCCGCGGTTGATTTCGGCGCCTGCGCGATGCGCCAGCGCCGTTTCCGGGCGCAGCCCCGTCGCCGCAATCACCACATCCACTTCCACGCTGCGGCTGCGGTCGAGCGTTACACGTATGCCGCTGCCGGTTTTGCTCAGGTTCTGCAGCTGCGATTTCAGCAGCAGATGGACGCCCATGTCGGTCAGATGATGCTGTAAGCGGCTGCTCACTTCAGCGGGCATCAGCGCTGACAGAATGCTCGCCGCGTGGTCGACCAGGGTGACGGATTTACCCGCACGGCAGAAATCCATCGCCAGTTCGGTGCCGATCAGCCCGCCGCCGACAATCATCACCCGCGTGGCGTCGTGAAGCTCCGTTTCGCTGGCCTGATACGCCTGCTGGCTGTTGAGCGTGACCATTAGCTCGCGGCCCTCAACCGGCGGCACAAACGCAGAGGCACCCGTGGCCAGCACCAGCTTGTCGTACTGCCAGGTTTCATCTTTCGCTTTCACCAGACGGGCGTCGGCGTCGATATCGGTGACCCAGGTGTACGGAAACAGACGCAGGTTAAACTGTTCTGCGAACGCCCCCGCCGTCTGGCGGGTGAGATCGTCGGCGCGCTGATTCTGGCTAATGACGTGGCTTAAATCAGGCTTGTTGTACTCGTCCATGCTGTCGGCGGCGATCACCGTCAGCGGCACGTTAGCATCCTGTTTGCGGATATTTTTCACCAGCTGACGGGCGGCAAAGCCCGAGCCGATAATGACGATACCGTGGCTCATTTTGCCTCCGTTGCCAGTTCATCAAAAACGTCTTTCCCGAGGGAACATTCCGGGCAAAGGAAGTTGTCCGGCACCTCACTCCACGGCGTGCCCGGGGCGACATCCTGCAGCGGCTCGCC
The DNA here is from genome assembly GCF_020567405.1 of Enterobacter sp. TCD1-1. Classification (NCBI taxonomy): domain Bacteria; kingdom Pseudomonadati; phylum Pseudomonadota; class Gammaproteobacteria; order Enterobacterales; family Enterobacteriaceae; genus Enterobacter; species Enterobacter sp. TCD1-1. The sequence goes on from NZ_JAJCXF010000004.1 coordinate 156,087, forward strand.
CCGTTCCGGGTCGTAAATCCACTGGCAAACGCTGCACTGCATGCATGGACCGAGGTCGGCAGCGGCAGCTTTTGCTTCGGCTTCCGGCGCAACCGCCGCGGCGGGGGTGGTTTCCGGCAGCGGTGCGAGCGCCCACTGACGGGCGATGTCACGGCCGTGCTGGCGACAGATTTCCAGGGCGTCGATATCCGGCCGCCATTTCGCTTTCAGGCTCATCGACATCTCAAACCCTGCATCCTGTAAACGGGTAGAGAGACGGTCTACCGCGCCGCCGCTCCAGCCGTGGGAGCCAAAGGCGCTGGCGCGCTTGTTGCGAAAACGCAGGCCGGTCATCTCTTCGACCAGACCGGCAATCTTCGGCATCATCACGTTATTCATGGTGGAGGTGCCCACCAGCACGCCCTTAGAGCGGAAAACGTTGGTTAATACCTCGTTCTTATCGCTGCGCGCCACGTTGAAGATTTTCACCGCCACGTTCGGGTCCACTTCGTTGATGCCCTGGGCAATGGCGTCCGCCATCATGCGGGTATTGTTGGACATGGTGTCGTAGAAGATCGTGATGCGGTCTTCCTGATAATCCGCCGCCCATTTCAGGTACAGCTCGACGATCTGGGTGGGGTTTTCACGCCACACCACACCGTGAGAGGTGGCAATCATCTCCACCGGCAGGTTAAAGCCGAGGATCTCGGTGATTTTTGGCGTGACCAGACGGCTGAACGGGGTCAGGATGTTGGCGTAGTACCGTTGGCACTGCTCGAAAAGCTCGGTCTGATCCACTTCGTCATTAAACAGGCGTTCGTCGCAGTAGTGCTGGCCGAAGGCGTCGTTGCTGAACAGCACCGCGTCGCCGGTCATGTAGGTCATCATGCTGTCCGGCCAGTGCAGCATTGGGGTTTCCACGAAGATCAGCTGCTTGCCATTGCCGATATCCAGCGCGTCGCCCGTTTTCACGGTGTGGAAGTTCCACTCCGGATGGTGGTGATGACCGTTGATCGAGTCGATGGCGTTGGTGGTGCAGTAGATCGGAGTGTCCGGAATATACGACATCAGCTCGGTCAGGGCACCGGCATGATCCTCCTCCGCATGGTTGATGATGATGTAGTCGATGGCGTTCAGGTCGATTTCACCGCGCAGGTTCTGCACGAACTCGCGGCTGAACTTGTGATCGACGGTATCGATCAGCACGTTTTTTCCTTCGCGGATGAGATAGCTGTTGTAGCTGCTGCCGCGCAGCGTTTTATATTCCGTCCCGTGGAAATCGCGCACTTCCCAGTCACGTTGACCCACCCAATGAATGTTATTTTTAACCAGAATAGACATAGCAAACCTCAGCGTAATATCGCGTTTTTCAAAATAGGATGGTTTGCTTATATCAAGCTGCGTGCCAACTTTTAATTTATTGATTTTTATATATTTATATTTTAATGATCCGTAATGGGTAGTCATTTTGACTATCAAAAGCAGTGTCACTATGACAATATGCATTGTCAAAATGACAGCGAGGCAGACATGAGCTTTTCCGTAGACGTGCTGGCGAAGATCGCCATTGAGCTGCAAACCGGTATCGGCCATCAGGACCGCTTTCAGCGGCTGATCTCCACGCTGCGCCACGTGCTGGCGTGCGACGCCTCGGCGCTGCTGCGCTACGAAGGGCGGCAGTTTATTCCCCTGGCAATCGACGGCCTGGCGAAGGACGTGCTCGGGCGGCGCTTTACCCTTGAAGGCCATCCACGTCTGGAGACCATTGCCCGCGCGGGTGACGTGGTGCGTTTCCCGGCGGACAGCGACTTGCCCGACCCGTACGACGGGCTGATTCCAGGCCAGGAGAGCCTGAAGGTGCACGCCTGTATCGGCCTGCCGCTGTTTGCCGGGCAAAACCTGATTGGGGCGCTGACCCTCGACGGCATGTCGCCGGACCAGTTCGACACCTTCAGCGACGAGGAGCTGCGCCTGATTGCCGCGCTGGCCGCCGGGGCGCTTAACAACGCGCTGCTGATTGAACAGCTGGAGAGCCAGAATATCCTTCCCGGCAGCCCGGCGGCGTTTGAGCAGGTGGCGCACACGGAGATGATTGGCCTCTCGCCGGGCATGGCGCAGCTCAAAAAAGAGATTGAGATTGTTGCCGCGTCCGATTTGAACGTGCTGATCTTCGGGGAGACCGGCACCGGTAAGGAGCTGGTGGCGAAGTCGATTCACGAAGCGTCGCCGCGCGCGGTCAATCCGCTGGTGTACCTCAACTGCGCCGCGCTGCCGGAAAGCGTGGCGGAAAGCGAATTGTTTGGTCACGTCAAAGGGGCGTTTACCGGCGCCATCAGCAACCGCAGCGGCAAGTTCGAAATGGCCGATAACGGCACGCTGTTTCTGGATGAAATAGGCGAGCTTTCCCTGTCGCTACAGGCCAAACTTCTGCGCGTATTGCAGTACGGCGATATCCAGCGCGTGGGGGATGACCGCAGCTTAAGAGTGGATGTGCGCGTGCTGGCGGCGACCAACCGCGACCTGCGTGAGGCGGTGCTGGCCGGGCAGTTCCGCGCCGACCTGTTCCACCGCCTGAGCGTGTTCCCGCTTACCGTGCCGCCGCTGCGCGAGCGCGGGGACGACGTGGTGCTGCTGGCGGGCTATTTCTGCGAACAGTGCCGTCTCAGGATGGGGCTTTCCCGCGTGGTGTTAAGCCCGGGGGCGAGGGCCCATCTGCTGAGCTACGGCTGGCCGGGCAACGTGCGCGAGCTGGAGCATGCGATCCACCGCGCGGTGGTGCTGGCGCGAGCGACGCGTTCGGGTGATGAAGTAGTTATACATGCCCGGCATTTTGCGCAGCATGATGAAACCGCACCCACGATTGCCCATGCAGCTCCGGAGATAACGAGCGAAAACCTGCGTGACGCGACAGAGGCGTG
>NZ_JAJCXF010000004.1:159072-174145 GCF_020567405.1 Enterobacter sp. TCD1-1
TGCACCGGCTGGCGAAGCGTCTCGGGCTGAAGGGTTAGATAATCCCGGCCTGATAGAAATCCTGCAGGTTGATGGCGCCGCACAGCCTGCCGGTGTCATCCACCACCGGTGCGGCGGTGATTTTGCGCTTCATTAGCACCTCTTTGGCTTCAATGGCGCGGCTCTCGGCGTTCAGCGTCAGCCCGCCCTGGGTCATGGCGTCCGACACTTTGGTTTCCAGCTTGCCACCGCCCACCAGCCAGCGGCGCAGGTCGCCGTCAGTGAATACGCCTTTGACGTACCCGTCGTCATCGCACACCGCAACCAGCCCCAGACCGGTGCGGCTGAGCTCCAGCATCGCGTCCATGACGCTGGTATCGAGTTTGACCTGCGGAATCGCATCGTCAGTGCGCATCAGGTGGTGAACCTTGTTGAGCAGGCGTGCCCCGAGCGCCCCCGCCGGATGCGAGCGGGCGAAATCTTCTTCGTTAAACCCACGCGCCTGCATCACCGCCATCGCCAGCGCGTCGCCCATCATCAGGGTATTCACGGTGCTGGAGGTCGGGGCGAGGTGCATCGGACAGGCTTCACGCTCAACGGAAATATCCAGCGTCGCTTTGGCGGCCAGCGCCAGCGGCGAGCGGGATTTCCCGGTCATCGCCAGCAGGGCAACCGATTTTTCCTGCAGACGCGGAATGATGAGATCCAGCTCTTTTGCCGAACCGGAGTAGGAGATAAACAACATCACGTCGCGGCTCTCAATCATTCCCAGATCGCCGTGCAGCGCTTCTGCAGGATGCACGAAGAAGGCCGGGGTGCCGGTGCTGGCCAGCGTCGCGGCAATCTTTTTGCCGATGTGGCCGGATTTACCGATGCCCGCCACGATCACTTTGCCTTCGCAGTGGATAATGGTGTTGGCGGCGCGGACAAAATCCTCGCCCAGACGTTCCGGCAGGCGGCTGGCTTCCTGCAGCTCCAGCATCAGCGTCTGGCGGCCCGTTTCTAACAGAAAATCACTCATCTCTCTCTCCGGTTACAATCACGTCGATGCCTTTCTCTTCCAGCGCTTTCCTGAACGCCGGATCGATACCCGCGTCGGTAATCAGCTTGTCGACGCTTTCCAGGCTACAGACAATGTTGGGGCTTTTGCGGCCAAACTTCGACGAGTCTGCCATCAAAATCACTTCCCGCGCGGCGTTGCACATGGCTTTACTGACGCTGAACACTTCGTTGAACGTCGTGACGCCCGCGTTCAGATCGATGCCGTCGGTGCCCATGAACAGTTTATCAAAGCTGAAGTGGTCGAAGGCGTTCTCCGCCAGCTGTCCGTGAAATGAGGCGGATTTTTTGCGGAAGGTCCCGCCGGGCATCAGGATGGTCTGCTCGCTGTCGAACTCCGACAGGGCGTTGACGATGTGCAGGCTGTTGGTCATCACCGTGATGTTGTTAAAGCGGCTGAGCAGCGGGATCATCTGCAGGACGGTACTGCCGGCATCCAGAATGATGGAGTCGCCATCGTGGATAAATTTCACCGCCGCTTCGGCAATCAGCGCTTTCTGGTGGGTATTGATCAGCGTTTTGTGGTCGATAGGCGGATCGGCTTCGTCTTTATTGAGCACCACGCCGCCGTAGGTTCGAATGACGGCGCCAGAGTTTTCGAGCAATACCAGGTCCTTGCGTATCGTTGTGCCGGTGGTGTCAAAGTAGTGGGCCAGATCCTCTACCGAGCATTTTCCCTGCTTTTGCAGATGCTCAAGAATGGCCGCCTGGCGCTGACGAGGTTTCATAGGCGCTTCGTTCCTTAGGTTGCGAAATGATAATTTCGCAAGTCTATATCTTTCACAACGAAATTATCCATGTTTCAGATTAAGCGCTAATGATAGTGCATTCTGACAGAGTGGATCATGGGGAAAGATCACATCAGGCTGCAATTCCTGCAGCGAAATGCCGTTAATTGCCTGGATTTTCACCGGACGGGCAAAGACGGTCATGCCGCGCATGATGAGGGAATCGCAGACGTTATTGTTTTCATCCAGCGCAATAGCCACGACGACGCGTGGTTTAAAACGTCCGCCGGAACGTCCGACGCCCACGCGGCCTTTCTGACACAGGGCGTCAAACGCGCGGTTAAACTGGTGGATTTGCCAGCCGCCGAACGCCATCTGGCAGAGCCAGGCGAGGGCGGCGACGGTGATGAGTGCGGTAACCATATCTGCTCCTTTAATGGCCGGGTGGCGGCTGCGCCTTACCCGGCCTGCGTGGATTGTAGCCCCGGTAAGCGCAGCGCCACCGGGGAATGAACTCAGAACATCACCTGCCCGCCGGTGACGTTAATCGACTGCCCGGTGCAGTACGAGGCTTTCGGGCTGGCGTAAAACAGCAGCATGTTCAGCACGTCCTGGTAATCACATCCGCGCTTGAGCGGCACTTTATCGATGTAGTACTGCTCCACTTCTTCCGCTTTGATGCCGAGCTTGGTGGCGTACTGCGGCAGCAGGGACTGGAACATCGGCGATTTCAGCAGGTTGCCCAGCATCAGCGAGTGAACGGTAATGCCGTATTCGGCCAGATCCAGCGCCAGAGACTGGGTCAGCCCCACGCCGCCAAACTTCGCCGCGCTGTAGCCGGAGTTATGCTTGCTGCCCACTTTTCCTGATTTTGAGTTTATCTGGATGATGCGCCCCTGAATGCCGTCGCGGATCATCAGACGGGAAAACTCGCGGGCACAGAGGAAATAGCCCACCAGATTGACCTGCAGCGAGCGGTCAAAATCCCCCAGCTCGAAATCGCTGATAAAGGCCGCTTTCGCAATTCCCGCGCTGTAGACCAGCAGGTCGGTACGGCCAAAAATCTCGTCCACGCCGCGGGCCAGCGCCATCACGCTCTGCTCGCTGGTGGCGTCGGCGCCAAACCCGTACGCCATTCCTTCACCAAACTCGGTGTTGATGGTGTCCGCCACGCGGGCGGCTTTTTCACTCTGGATGTCCACTACCGCCACGCGGTAACCCTCTGCGGCAAGCCCACGGCAGAGGAACTCGCCTAAGGTTTGTCCCCCACCAATGACAACGGCAACCTGACTCATGTCTATCTCCTTAATTACGCAACAAATTTTAACGTGCAGCCTGGGGTGACAGCCTGCGGAACCGGGCCCGTTACGTGAACCGTGCCGGGATACTCCGCCTGCGGCTGGCCGTCGAAACGCAGGGTGATGTGGCCCAGCTCGCGCAGGTTTTGTTCAGCGACGTCGCCGACGGCGGTCACGGCATAGCGCGCCTCGCCCAGCTCCAACTGGCTCCCGGCCTTCAGCTCACCGTTCAGCTCGCCGTGGCAGTGGATGAAGCAAAACTCTTCGATATCAGCAGGCGCCCCTTCGCGAAAGGTGATCAGCATCTGGTCGCTCAGCGCGTCGGCGGCGCTCTGGCCGATGCGGGTAATGGTGGTCTGGTAAATCACGGTCATGGCAGGCACCTCTTATTGATAAATAAAGCCGGAAACAAACCAGGCAATCAGCACCGTCGGCGCGCCCGTCAGGAAGCGGCTGACCAGCACGGACGGCACGCCCACGCGCACGGTGTCCTGGCGCGCTTCGGCCAGCGACAGCCCCACAGGGATAAAGTCGCACGCCGCCTGGGCGTTAATGGCAAACAGGGCGGGCAGGGCGAGGTGCGGGGGAATGTTCCCCAGACCAATCTGCACGCCAATCAGCACGCCGATGACCTGAGCAATCACCGCGCCCGGGCCGAGGAACGGCGACAGCAGCGGGAAGGAGCAGATCAGCGCCAGCGTCACCAGCCCAAGCGGGTGGCTGGCGAGCGGGGCAAGGCCATGTGCAATCCAGTCGCCCAGGCCGGAGGCCATGATGATGCCGATCAGCGCCGAGACGAACGCCATAAATGGCAGAATGGTCTTCAGCACCGTGTCGATGGTGTCGCGCCCGGACTGGAACAGCACCGCCACGGCGGAACCCATGCCCATCCCGACTTTCGCCAGCATGCCATCGCTCTGCTCGGTAATTTTCTTGCTGGTGTCGTACTCGCGCGGAGCCGCTTTTTGCGGTGCAGACGTCCCCTTCACCAGGGTGATGTTGTCTTCCTTGACGCCCGAGACATAAATGTCTTCGAGGATGTACTGCGCCAGCGGGCCGGATTTCCCGGTGGAGTGAATATTTACCGTCGGAATGCGGCGCTTCGGATAGATGCCGCAGCGCAGCGTGCCGCCGCAGTCGATCACCGCCACGCCGATTTCCGCCTCCGGTGGTTCTCCTTCCTTGAAGCCGTCGACCGCTTCCCAGCCCGTCAACTCGCGCAGCCTGTCGACGATCGCCGGGCGGGTACCCGCGGTGATGTAAACAATCTTTTTGCCTTCGGTGGCGTCGAACTCCAGCGGGCCGCCCCAGCCGCCCGTGCCTTTCTCAATGCGGATCCGGTTCATGCTGTGGCTCCTGAAAGATGGACCTTCTGTTCAAGCTGGATGCCCATTTTTTTCTCGAAAATAGCGGTGGTGAGGTCGGTCACCCAGCCGCGGAAGAAGTTGGTGACCAGACCGACCAGCAGGTAGCTCACCGCCAGCGGGCCGAGCGGCAGGCCAAGCGTGGTAAGGCCGCTGGCGATCCCGAGATAAACGAACAGCTCGCCGGGGTTGATGTGCGGGAACAGGCCGTTCATCGAATGGCAGCTGTAGGAGGCGGCGGCGTAATAGCTCGGCTTGTACTTCTCTGGCATAAAGCGGCCGAGGCTTAAGGTCATCGGGTTGCAGAACACGAAGGTGCCGATAAAGGGCAGTATCAGGTAGCGGGACAGCGGGTTTCCGGCGCAGCGCTGGGCGAAGCGTTCAATACGCTGTTGCCCGATAAAGTTAATCAGCGCGTTCATGATAACCAGCAGGCTGATCAGCAGGGGCAGGATCCCGGTCACCATGCCGGTGAACACTTCTCCGCCTTTCTGAAACAGCCCGATGAACCACTCGGCGCCGTGGGTGATGGTTTCTATCATTCTTCTCTCCTGTAGGGCGTTTGTTTTTGTCTATCTGCGGCTAATAATAATCACTTTGAAAGGTTTTAAAGTGTTAGTTAGATCTCACAATGAAAGAAAAATGTATTATTTTGAAAGTTAATTGACGTGGTGAATGATTTTCGGGGGAAAAAAGCACGGATTTGCGTTGGGGAGGTGCGTACCGCTTCCTTGAGGTGTTGCGGATGCTTTACCATACTGGGTTCTTATCGAACCCGTTAAATGGATGTCTCATGTTCAAGCGTCGTTATGCAGCGCTGTTGCCTGCGCTTATTCTGCTGTCTGCCTGTAGTAGCAAACCTAAGACCGAAGCCGTTCAGCAAACGGCGGGCGCGCCTTCCGGAGGATTCCTGCTGGAGCCGCAGCACAATATGATGCAGATGGGCGGCGACTTCGCGAATAACCCGGCGGCCGAGCAGTTCATCGATAAAATGGTGAGCAAACACGGCTTTGACAGACAGCAGCTGCACGAAATTTTGTCTCAGGCCAAGCGTCTGGACTACGTGCTGCGCCTGATGGACAGACAGGCGCCGACGGCCCAGGTGCCGAGCGGGCCAAACGGGGCGTGGCTGCGCTATCGCAAACAGTTCATTACCCCGGACAACGTGCAAAACGGCGTGGCGTTCTGGAATCAGTATGAAGAGGCGCTCAACCGCGCGTGGCAGGTGTACGGCGTACCGCCTGAAATCATCGTCGGGATTATCGGTGTGGAAACCCGCTGGGGCCGCGTGATGGGCAAAACCCGCATCCTGGACGCGCTGGCGACGCTCTCCTTTAACTATCCGCGCCGCGCGGAGTATTTCTCTTCCGAGCTGGAAACCTTCCTGCTGATGGCGCGTAACGAACAGGACGATCCGCTCGATCTGAAAGGGTCGTTTGCCGGCGCGATGGGCTACGGCCAGTTTATGCCGTCGTCCTATAAACAGTATGCCGTCGACTTTAACGGAGATGGCCATATCAACCTGTGGGATCCGGTGGATGCCATCGGCAGCGTGGCGAACTACTTCAAAGCGCACGGCTGGGTGCCGGGCGGCCAGGTGGCGGTGCAGGCGAACGGTCAGGCGCCGGGGCTGGAAAATGGCTTCAAAACTAACTACAGCATTTCGCAGCTGACCGCGGCAGGCTTAACGCCAACGCAGCCGCTGGGCAATGCACAGCAGGCGAGCCTGCTGCGTCTGGATGTTGGAACGGGCTATCAGTACTGGTACGGACTGCCGAACTTCTACACCATCACCCGCTATAACCACAGCACCCACTATGCGATGGCCGTATGGCAGCTGGGGCTGGCGGTATCGCAGGCCCGCGTGCCGGCGGCGTCACCGTTTAGTCAGTAAGTTACCCCGACGGGTAGGCCGGGTAAGGCAACGCCGCCACCCGGCATGGCCGCGCACACGGTGCGGCCTGATGCCCTCTCCCATGGGAGAGGGCGTTTTGCAGAAACATTTCGCCACACTCCCTTTTCAAACCTGCCATTTACATCTTAATCACCTTTCATTATTGTTATGTTATAACATATAAACTGGTATCGAGATGTCAACGTCCCTTTTTTCTCTGTCTGCTCCGGTTCGGCTTTTGCTGGCGCTGGTGCTTATTGTCGTTCTCGGGCTGGCCGTGCGCTGGGCGGTGGCGTTACCATGATTGTGATGAATGAACTGGTCGCGGGTTATGAACGCCAGCCCGTGACGCGACCCCTCTCGGGCACGATTGCGCATGGAAGTATGACCGCGATTGTCGGCGCTAACGGCTGCGGGAAATCTACCTTACTGAAAACGCTCGCCGGGTTTATCCCGCCCGTAAGCGGCAGTTTTCGCTGGCAGGGAAAGCGTCCGGTAATCGGCTGGCTGGCACAGCGCCACGCGCTGGAGGCGCAGTTTCCGCTAACCGTACGGGACGTGGTAAGCATGGGCTGCTGGCCTGGCATTTCGCTGTTTTCCGGGTTTCGCCGCGAAACGCGGCTGCGCATTGTCAGCGCGCTTGAGCGCGTCGGGCTGGAATCCATGGTGTTATCCACCATCGATGAGCTCTCCGGCGGCCAGTTCCAGCGCATGCTGTTCGCCCGCGTCCTGGTGCAGCAGGCGCCGCTGGTGATGCTGGATGAGCCCTTTACCGGGGTCGATGAGGCCACCTGCAACGTGCTGATGGATGTGATGCTGGAGATGTATATGCAGGGGCAAACGCTGCTCGCGGTACTGCACGACAGTGAGCGGGTGTCGCGCCACTTCCCGCAGACGTTACGGCTGGATGCTGACGTTCCTCAATGGAAAACCGAGCGGGTGAGGGTGGCATGATCTGGCATCTCTTTTTTCAGCCGTTTATCGAGTACGGCTTTATGCGTCGCGCGCTGGTGGTTTGCCTGGCGCTCTCGGTCAGCACCACCGCGCTCGGCGTGTTTCTTCAGCTGCGCCGGATGAGCCTGATGGGCGACGCCCTTTCTCACGCCATTTTACCGGGCGTCGCCGTGGGATACCTGCTCAGCGGCATGTCGCTGCTGGCGATGAGTATCGGCGGTTTTATCGCGGGCATTACCGTGGCGCTGCTGGCCGGTCTGGTCAGCCGCCGCACGCCGCTTAAGGAAGATGCCAGCTTTGCCGGGTTTTATCTCGGCTCACTGGCGCTGGGGGTCACGCTGGTATCGCTTCGTGGGTCGAATGTCGATCTGCTGCATTTGCTGTTTGGCTCCATCCTCGCCGTGGACAACGACGCTGCGCTGTTTGTCACGGGGGTGTGCATGTTCACCCTTATCGTGCTGGCGATGTTCTATCGCGGCCTGGTTACCGAAGCGTTTGACACCGCCTGGTTACAGGTGAACGCCCGCTGGCTGCCCGGCCTGCTGCACGGACTGTTTCTGGCGCTGCTGGTCCTTAACCTGGTGGCCGGTTTTCAGGTGCTCGGCACGCTGATGGCCGTTGGTCTGATGATGCTGCCGGCTGTGGCAGCTCGCTGCTGGGTACGCACGCTACCGGCGTTACTCCTGATGGCGGGCATCAGCGGTATTTTTTGCGCATGGCTGGGGCTGAGCCTCTCCTGGGCGATGAGTCTTCCGGCCGGGCCATCCATCGTGCTCACCGCCAGCGCGCTGTTCTTTATTTCCATTTTATTGGGTACGCGAAGCAGGCTCGCTGGCAGTCTGCGGGCGTATTTTTAACGCAAGGGGAAACGATGAAACGTACAGGATTAGCAGTGGCGCTCGCGCTGGGGATGATGTCGCACGGCGTGATGGCGAAAACGCTGAATGTGGTCACCAGCTTTTCGATACTGGGGGATATCACCCAGGAGGTGGGCGGTGACCATGTGAAGGTGACGACGCTGGTGGGGCCGGACGGCGATCCGCATACCTTCGAGCCGTCGCCGAAAGACAGCGCGGCGCTGAGCAAGGCCGATGTGGTGGTGGTAAACGGCCTGGGGCTGGAGGGCTGGCTTGACCGTCTGGTGAAGGCCTCCGGGTTCAAAGGACAGCTGGTCGTCGCCTCTACCGGGGTGAAAACCCACACGCTTGAGGAAGATGGAAAGACCGTGACCGATCCACACGCGTGGAACAGCGCGGCGAACGGGGCGTTATATGCACAAAATATTCTGAACGGGCTGGTGAAAGCCGATCCGCAGGACAGAGCCGCGCTGGAAGCCTCCGGTAAACCCTATATCACGCAGCTTAACCAGCTGGATAGCTGGGCCAAAACGCGCTTTAGCCAGATCCCGCAGGCGAAGCGTAACGTGTTGACCAGCCATGACGCGTTCGGCTATTTCAGCCGTGCCTACGGCGTGACGTTTATGGCGCCGCAGGGACTGTCCTCCGAGAGCGAGGCCAGCGCGGCGCAGGTTGCTGAGATTATCAATCAGATCAAAGCCGACGGCGTAAAAACCTGGTTTATGGAAAATCAGCTCGATCCGCGTCTGGTGAAGCAGATTGCGTCGGCGACGGGCGCGCAGCCGGGGGGCGAGCTTTACCCCGAAGCGCTGTCGGCCAAAGGCGGGGTGGCAGACACCTACGTTAAGGCGTTTCGCCACAATGTGAATACGCTCGCCAACAGCATGAAATAACTTTTCCACGGCCGGTGCGCCCGCACCGGCTTTTTTCTGAAGCTCCCTCGTAAAACCCGAAGCGCGTCCCCACATCTGACGAGAAAGTGCTATCTTGTGCAGCACGTTTTTCTGATGCCTGGAGCGAGAATGACTGACCATGAATTGATGCAGCTTAGCGAGATAGTTGGCCTTGCGCTTAAGCAACGTGGGGCGACCCTTACCACCGCTGAGTCCTGCACCGGCGGCTGGGTGGCGAAAGCGATTACCGATATTGCCGGCAGTTCCGCCTGGTTTGAACGCGGATTTGTGACCTACAGTAACGAAGCTAAAGCACAGATGATTGGCGTGCGCGAATCCACGCTGGAACAGCACGGCGCGGTCAGCGAACCGGTGGTCATCGAGATGGCGATTGGCGCGCTCAAAGCGGCGCGTGCAGATTTCGCCATTTCCATTAGCGGCATCGCGGGGCCGGACGGCGGCAGCGACGTGAAGCCTGTCGGCACCGTCTGGTTTGGTTTTGCCACCGCGAAAGGCGAAGGGATCACCCGCCGGGAGTGCTTTAGCGGCGATCGCGAAAGCGTGCGTCGTCAGGCAACCGTTTATGCGTTAAAAACGCTCTGGCAACAATTTCTACAAAACACTTGATACTGTATGACCATACAGTATAATTGCACCAACAGAACAGAAATCCACGGTGAAGCACAGTCGCTTCTCCCGGCATGACAGGAGTAATAATGGCTATCGACGAAAACAAACAGAAAGCGTTGGCGGCAGCACTGGGCCAGATCGAAAAGCAATTCGGTAAAGGCTCCATCATGCGCCTGGGTGAAGACCGTTCCATGGATGTGGAAACCATCTCCACCGGTTCGCTTTCTCTGGATATCGCGCTGGGCGCTGGCGGTCTGCCTATGGGCCGTATCGTAGAGATCTACGGGCCAGAGTCCTCCGGTAAAACCACCCTGACGCTGCAGGTCATTGCCGCAGCACAGCGCGAAGGTAAAACCTGTGCGTTTATCGATGCCGAGCACGCGCTGGACCCTGTGTATGCCCGTAAGCTGGGCGTCGATATCGACAACCTGCTGTGTTCTCAGCCAGACACCGGTGAGCAGGCGCTGGAAATTTGTGACGCGCTGGCGCGTTCTGGTGCCGTTGACGTTATCGTGGTCGACTCCGTTGCTGCACTGACGCCAAAAGCGGAAATCGAAGGTGAAATCGGCGACTCTCACATGGGCCTCGCGGCACGTATGATGAGCCAGGCGATGCGTAAGCTGGCGGGTAACCTGAAGCAGTCCAACACGCTGCTGATCTTCATCAACCAGATCCGTATGAAAATCGGCGTGATGTTCGGTAACCCGGAAACCACGACCGGGGGTAACGCCCTGAAATTCTACGCCTCTGTCCGTCTGGATATCCGCCGTATTGGCGCGGTGAAAGAGGGTGAGAACGTGGTGGGTAGTGAAACCCGCGTCAAGGTTGTGAAGAACAAAATCGCTGCGCCGTTCAAGCAGGCTGAGTTCCAGATCCTCTATGGTGAAGGTATTAACTTCTTCGGTGAGCTGGTTGACCTGGGCGTGAAAGAGAAGCTTATTGAAAAAGCGGGTGCCTGGTACAGCTACAACGGTGACAAGATTGGTCAGGGTAAAGCGAATGCCATCTCCTGGCTGAAAGAGAACCCGGCTGCGGCGAAAGAGATCGAGAAGAAAGTGCGTGAGCTGCTGCTGAACAACCAGGACTCCACGCCAGATTTCGCGGTTGATAGCGCGGATGCTGAAGAAACTAACGAAGACTTTTAATTCTTTCGTTTAACAATGAAGGGCTGCTGATGCGGCCCTTTTTGCATTTCTGAATCAGCAGGTTTTTTATGAGTGAACCGACAACACGTCGACCCGCGTATGCACGCCTACTGGATCGCGCGGTGCGCATCCTGGCCGTTCGTGACCACAGTGAACAGGAGCTGCGGCGAAAACTGTCGGCACCGGTGATGAGTAAAAACGGCCCGGAAGAGATTGATGCCACCGCGGAAGATTATGACCGCGTCATCGCATGGTGCTATGAGCATCGCTATCTTGATGACGAGCGTTTTGCCTCGCGGTTTCTCGCCAGCCGTGGCCGCAAGGGATACGGGCCCGCGCGCATCCGGCAGGAGCTAAACCAGAAAGGGGTGGCCCGGGAGTCCATCGAAAAAGCGATGCGCGAATGCGACATTGACTGGTGCGAGCTGGCAAAAGAGCAGGCCATTCGTAAGTACGGCGAACCGCTGCCGCGTGAATTTTCAGAAAAAGTCAAAATCCAGCGCTTTTTGCTCTACCGCGGCTTCCTGATGGAAGATATTCAGGATATCTGGCGTAATTTTGCCGATTGAACGCATGCGGGATTTTACTTCCCACCAAAGAAAACTTATCTTATTCCCACTTTTTCCAGTAGCTGGTCTGTCCAACGGTTTACCGATACAGGCTGGCTACGACATTTCGTTAGCTTGATTTCAGGATAATTATGAGCAAGAGCACCGCTGAGATCCGTCAGGCGTTTCTCGATTTTTTCCATAGTAAGGGACACCAGGTTGTTGCCAGCAGCTCCCTGGTACCGAACAACGATCCGACTCTGCTGTTTACCAACGCCGGGATGAACCAGTTCAAGGATGTGTTCCTTGGTCTCGACAAGCGTAATTATTCCCGCGCCACAACCTCACAGCGTTGCGTGCGTGCGGGCGGTAAACACAACGACCTGGAAAACGTCGGTTACACCGCGCGTCACCACACCTTCTTCGAAATGCTGGGTAACTTCAGCTTCGGCGACTACTTTAAACACGATGCTATTCAATATGCGTGGGAACTGCTGACCGGTGAAAACTGGTTCAACCTGCCGAAAGAGCGTCTGTGGGTTACCGTCTACGAAACCGATGACGAAGCCTACGAAATCTGGGAAAAAGAAGTCGGGATCCCGCGCGAGCGTATTATTCGCATCGGCGATAACAAAGGCGCGCCTTACGCGTCCGATAACTTCTGGCAGATGGGTGACACCGGTCCTTGCGGTCCGTGCACCGAGATCTTCTACGATCACGGCGACCACATCTGGGGCGGCCCTCCAGGCAGCCCGGAAGAAGACGGCGATCGCTACATTGAGATCTGGAACATCGTCTTCATGCAGTTTAACCGTCAGGCCGACGGTACGATGGAGCCGCTGCCGAAGCCGTCCGTTGATACCGGTATGGGGCTGGAGCGTATTGCCGCGGTACTGCAGCACGTTAACTCCAACTATGAGATTGACCTGTTCAGCACCCTGATCAAAGCCGTTGCGGAAGTGACCGGCGCGACCGATCTGAACAACAAATCGCTGCGCGTTATCGCGGACCACATTCGTTCCTGCGCGTTCTTGATTGCCGATGGCGTTATCCCGTCAAATGAAAACCGTGGCTACGTGCTGCGTCGTATCATTCGTCGAGCTATCCGTCATGGCAACATGCTGGGCGCGAAGGACACCTTCTTCTATAAACTCGTTGGGCCACTGATTGGCGTGATGGGGTCAGCCGGTGACGAGCTGAAACGCCAGCAGGCGCAGGTAGAGCAGGTTCTGAAAACCGAAGAAGAGCAGTTTGCCCGTACGCTGGAGCGTGGTCTGGCGCTGCTGGACGAAGAGCTGGCGAAGCTTAAGGGCGACACGCTGGATGGCGAAACTGCTTTCCGCCTGTACGACACCTACGGCTTCCCGGTTGACCTGACGGCGGACGTTTGCCGCGAGCGTAACATCAAAGTTGACGAAGCGGGCTTCGAAGCCGCGATGGAAGAGCAGCGCCGTCGTGCGCGCGAATCCAGCGGCTTCGGTGCAGACTACAACGCGATGATCCGCGTTGACAGCGCGTCTGAATTCAAAGGCTATGAGGCGCTGGAACTGACCGGCAAAGTGACCGCTCTGTTTGTTGACGGTAAAGCCGTAGACAGCATCAGCGCGGGCCAGGAAGCCGTAGTCATTCTGGACAAAACGCCGTTCTACGCCGAATCCGGCGGCCAGGTTGGCGATAAAGGCGAACTGAAGGGAAATGGCTTTAGCTTCAGCGTGACCGACACTCAAAAATACGGTCAGGCGATTGGTCACCAGGGCAAACTGGTTTCCGGTTCTCTGAAAGTGGGCGAGGGCGTCCAGGCTAACGTTGATGAAGCTCGCCGCGCGCGCATTCGTCTGAACCACTCGGCAACCCACCTGATGCACGCTGCCCTGCGCGACGTACTCGGTACCCATGTTGCACAGAAAGGTTCTCTGGTTAACGACAAAGTGCTGCGCTTCGACTTCTCGCATTTTGAAGCGATGAAGCCGTCTGAAATCCGTGCGGTGGAAGATCTGGTGAACGCGCAGATCCGTCGCAACCTGCCAATCGAGACCCATATCATGGATCTCGAGGACGCGAAGAAAAAAGGTGCGATGGCGCTGTTTGGCGAGAAATACGACGAGCGCGTTCGCGTGCTGAGCATGGGCGATTTCTCTACCGAGCTGTGCGGCGGTACGCACGCCTCGCGCACCGGTGATATCGGCCTGTTCCGCATTGTTTCCGAGTCGGGAACGGCGGCAGGTGTGCGTCGTATTGAAGCGGTGACCGGTGAAGGTGCGATTGCCAGCCTGCATGCGCAGAGCGATCAGCTGCACGACATCGCGCAGCTGCTGAAAGGCGATAGCCAGAACCTGGGCGAGAAAGTGCGCGTTGCGCTGGATCGCACGCGTCAGCTGGAAAAAGAGCTGCAGCAGCTGAAAGAGCAGGCTGCGGCGCAGGAGAGTGCAAACCTCTCCAGCAAGGCTGTAGACATTAAGGGCGTCAAACTGCTGGTCAGCGATCTGGCGGGCGTTGAGCCTAAGATGCTGCGTACTATGGTCGACGATCTCAAGAACCAGCTTGGTTCGACCGTTATCGTGCTGGCGACAGTGGCAGAAGGTAAGGTTTCTCTGATTGCGGGCGTCTCTAAGGATGTGACTGACCGCGTAAAAGCAGGGGAACTGATTGGTATGGTCGCTCAGCAGGTGGGCGGCAAGGGTGGCGGTCGTCCGGACATGGCGCAAGCCGGTGGTACGGATGCGGCGGCACTTCCTGCGGCATTAGCCAGCGTTGAAAGCTGGGTAAGCGCGAAACTGTAATAACTACAAAGCACAAGCAGACGCCATAGCGGTAACGTTATGGCGTCTTGTTCACTGTGCTATCGATAACGATAAAGTCAGGTTGAGTTTGTGTATATCGGCTAAACTTACGTTTAACAGAATGTGATGCCGTGACTGCTTACACTTTACGTGTTTGTCATCGCTTACTTTTTGGCGTTATATGATGGATAATGCCGGGATACAAGAGACCCGACTCTTTTAATCTTTCAAGGAGCAAAGAATGCTGATTCTGACTCGTCGAGTTGGTGAGACCCTCATGATTGGGGATGAGGTCACCGTGACAGTTTTAGGGGTAAAGGGTAACCAGGTACGTATTGGTGTTAACGCTCCTAAAGAAGTATCTGTCCACCGTGAAGAGATCTACCAGCGTATCCAGGCTGAAAAATCCCAGCAGTCCAGTTACTGATATTGTCGCGTCTCGCTGTCGGGCGAGACGCAACCCTCCCGCTATTTTTCCTGCTCAAAGTTACCGTTTAATTTCAATCGCTCTCTTTTTAACCACTCCGCTACCCTTATCTCGTCCCAACACTGTCCTTTCTGCATCAGTTTTCTGTGAAGATGTCTGCAAAATCCGCTTATAAAACACCCTCTTTGCGGCTTTTACATGCGAATTGCGTGTGATTTGTGCAAACGATAAAAGCTTTTGGAAAATTGTTTGACTTATAAGTCCCAGAAAGTAATATATGCGCCACGCAGCGACGAGAAGCTCTTAACGAGTTGCTCGGAGCACTCGAAAGAGGCGTTGTGTGGTGAGGTGGCCGAGAGGCTGAAGGCGCTCCCCTGCTAAGGGAGTATGCGGTCAAAAGCTGCATCCGGGGTTCGAATCCCCGCCTCACCGCCATTTTGCATCCGTAGCTCAGCTGGATAGAGTACTCGGCTACGAACCGAGCGGTCGGAGGTTCGAATCCTCCCGGATGCACCAT
>NZ_JAJCXF010000004.1:174153-279332 GCF_020567405.1 Enterobacter sp. TCD1-1
GATGCATCCGTAGCTCAGCTGGATAGAGTACTCGGCTACGAACCGAGCGGTCGGAGGTTCGAATCCTCCCGGATGCACCATCTATTACTTCATATTGCTTTAGAAGTGATATGAATATCGAGCAGTACAGTAGTAAATCCCGATGCATCCGTAGCTCAGCTGGATAGAGTACTCGGCTACGAACCGAGCGGTCGGAGGTTCGAATCCTCCCGGATGCACCATCTATTACTTCATATTGCTTTAGAAGTGATATGAATATCGAGCAGTACAGTAGTAAATCCCGATGCATCCGTAGCTCAGCTGGATAGAGTACTCGGCTACGAACCGAGCGGTCGGAGGTTCGAATCCTCCCGGATGCACCATTTACTATTTCTGAAAGCAGTACCCTGATGCATCCGTAGCTCAGCTGGATAGAGTACTCGGCTACGAACCGAGCGGTCGGAGGTTCGAATCCTCCCGGATGCACCATTACTGTTTCTAAAAGCATTTCCCGATGCATCCGTAGCTCAGCTGGATAGAGTACTCGGCTACGAACCGAGCGGTCGGAGGTTCGAATCCTCCCGGATGCACCATCTTCTCCTTCTTTGTTTATTCCTTCGACGTTCCGTCAGCAATCACACTCTCTGTCAGCGACAAAAACCACCATTTACGATAAAGTAATGCTTTGTTAATCGGTTAGCGAGAGCACGATGTACGCACAGTATGACGGTTTGATCTTCGATATGGATGGTACCCTTTTGGATACCGAACCCACGCATCGTCAAGCCTGGACCGACGTCCTGGGCCGCTACGGTATGCGTTTCGACCTTCAGGCGATGATCGCCCTCAACGGCTCCCCAACCTGGCGTATTGCACAGGCCGTGATTGAACTGAATCAGGCCGATCTCGACCCGCACCTGCTCGCACGCGAAAAAACCGATGCAGTAAAAGCCATGCTTTTAGATACCGTACGTCCTTTGCCGCTGATTGATGTGGTAAAAGAGTGGCACGGGCGTCGCCCAATGTCGGTGGGGACGGGCAGCGAAAGCGCGATTGCAGAGGCATTACTCAATCATCTTGGCCTGCGCCACTATTTTACTGCCGTGGTTGCCGCCGATCATGTTAAAAATCACAAGCCCGCACCGGACACCTTCCTGCTCTGCGCAGAATTAATGGGCGTCCCGGCGGCAAAATGCGTCGTGTTTGAAGACGCCGATTTCGGCATCCAGGCCGCGCGTGATGCTGGAATGGATGCGGTGGATGTGCGCTTACTGTGAGTGACGCGCTGTCACTTGCCTCATTATTCGCCAGCAGTTTTCTCAGCGCCACGCTGTTACCGGGCAATTCGGAAGTGGTGCTGGTGGCGATGCTGTTGTCCGGCGTGAGTCAGCCCTGGCTGCTTGTAGTAATAGCAACAATGGGTAATAGCCTTGGAGGGCTGACTAACGTTATTCTTGGGCGTTTCTTTCCGCTGCGTGAAAAATCGCGCTGGCAGGAAAAGGCAGTCGGCTGGCTAAAACGCTATGGCGCTGCCACGCTGTTATTAAGCTGGATGCCTGTAATAGGCGATTTACTGTGTCTGCTGGCGGGATGGATGCGCATCTCCTGGGGACCGGTGCTCTTTTTTTTGTGCCTTGGCAAGGCGTTGCGTTATGTCCTCGTGGCATGGGCAACGCTGCAGGGTATGACGTGGTGGCACTAATTGGTGGAATGAATACGCGACCTTCAATCGTCAACCATTACAATTATGCTGAGTAACATTACTTTGACAGGCGGGAGGTCAATTTGATCCCGGACGTATCTCAGGCGCTGGCCTGGCTGGAAAACCACCCTCAGGCATTGAAGGGTATTCAGCGTGGTCTCGAGCGTGAAACGCTGCGCGTTAACGCGGACGGCAGTTTAGCGACAACGGGTCACCCGAAGGCGTTAGGCTCGGCGCTGACACATAAATGGATCACAACCGATTTCGCTGAAGCGCTGCTGGAGTTCATCACCCCAGTAGAGGGTGATATTGATCATATGCTGACGATCATGCGCGATATTCATCGCTACACCGCGCGCAACCTGGGCGACGAGCGCATGTGGCCCCTCAGCATGCCGTGCTATATCGAGCAGGGCCAGGAGATTGAGCTGGCACAGTACGGCACGTCAAATATCGGCCGGCTGAAAACGCTTTACCGTGAGGGGCTGAAAAACCGCTACGGCGCGTTGATGCAGACCATCTCTGGCGTGCACTACAACTTCTCGTTGCCAATGGCATTCTGGGAAGCGAAATGCGGTGAAACGGATAAAGATGCCATCTCAGCAGGCTACTTCCGCCTGATCCGAAACTATTACCGTTTCGGCTGGGTGATCCCGTATCTGTTCGGCGCATCGCCTGCTATTTGCTCATCCTTCCTGCAGGGAAAACCGACGACGCTGCCGTTCGAGAAGACTGACTGCGGAATGTACTATCTTCCGTACGCCACCTCTCTGCGCCTGAGCGATCTCGGCTATACCAATAAATCGCAAAGCAATCTCGGTATTACGTTTAACGAATTGCACGAATATGTGGCAGGATTGAAGCGGGCGATCAAAACCCCGTCAGAAGAGTACGAGAAAATCGGCCTCGAAAAAGACGGTAAGCGTCTGCAGATCAACAGCAATGTGCTGCAGATTGAAAACGAGCTGTATGCGCCTATTCGTCCTAAGCGCGTGACGCGCAGCGGGGAAACCCCGTCGGATGCGCTGCAGCGCGGCGGGATTGAATACATTGAAGTGCGCTCGCTGGATATCAACCCGTTCTCACCGATTGGCGTTGATGAACAGCAGATTCGCTTCCTGGATCTGTTTATGGTCTGGTGCGTGTTGGCGGATGCGCCGGAAATGAGTTCAGACGAACTGCTCTGCACCCGTACAAACTGGAACCGCGTGATTCTGGAAGGGCGTAAGCCGGGTCTGACGCTGGGTATCGGCTGCGAAACGGCACAGTTCCCGCTGACGAAAGTCGGCAAAGATCTGTTCCGCGATCTGAAGCGTGTTGCCCGGACGATGGACAGCATTGACGGCGGGGATGCGTATCAACAGATTTGCGACCAGCTGGTGGAATGCTTTGATAACCCGGAACTGACGTTCTCAGCACGCATTCTGCGTTCTATGATTGATCAGGGCATTGGTGGTACGGGGCGTTCACTCTCGGCGGAGTACCGTGAGATGCTGATCCAGGAGCCGTTAGAAATCCTGAGCGAAGCAGATTTTGTCGCGGAACGCGAAGCGTCCGTTGTGCGTCAGAAAGAGGTTGAAGCGGCGGATACCGAGTCGTTTGAGGCGTTTCTGGCGAAGCAGGCTTAAGCAGAAAAGAAAAAGGCCACATCGCTGTGGCCAAAATATACATCTCTGAATTCAGGGATGATGATAACAAATGCGCGTCTTTCATATACTCAGACGCGCATTCTGTAGAAGAGTTCAGTTTATTTTAAAAAAAATCACTATCGGAGGTGACGTATGCCGTTATTAGATAGCTTTACTGTCGACCATACCCGTATGGAAGCACCTGCAGTCCGCGTGGCGAAGACCATGCACACCCCGCACGGCGACACGATCACCGTCTTCGATCTGCGTTTCTGCGTGCCAAACAAAGAAGTGATGCCGGAGAAAGGCATTCATACGCTGGAACACCTGTTCGCTGGCTTCATGCGTGACCACCTGAACGGCAACGGCGTTGAGATCATCGATATCTCTCCGATGGGCTGCCGTACAGGTTTCTACATGAGCCTGATTGGTCAGCCTGAAGAGAAACGTGTGGCAGATGCCTGGAAAGCGGCCATGCAGGACGTGCTGAAGGTGAAAGAGCAGAACCAGATCCCTGAGCTGAACGTTTACCAGTGCGGCACCTACCAGATGCACTCTCTGGAAGAAGCGCAGGAGATCGCGCGCCACATCATCGAGCGTGATGTGCGTGTGAACAGCAACGAAGAGCTGGCCCTGCCGAAAGAAAAACTGCAGGAACTGCACATCTAGTATTGTGCCTGTGGATGCCCGGTGGCGCTTCGCTTACCGGGCCTACATTGTGTTGGTGCCTCCTTTGACCACAACCTTAACCTTCTCCTTTACCCACCGTCCCCTCGTTCCGTTTGCCCATGATTACGTTCATGGTGACAGCGAACCCTGGCACAAGCACGACTGCGCGCAGCTGCTGCACACCCTGAGCGGCGTGGTACGGGTGGAGACCGCATCAGGCTGTTGGGTTGTTCCTCCTGGTCGCGGCGTCTGGCTGCCTGCGGGCACGCAGCATTCCCTGCGCATTACCGGCAACGTGGCGGCGCGAACGCTGTTTATCGATCCGCTGGCGCGGGCCGATCTCCCGGCCACCTGCCAGATCGTGCAGATCACGCCGCTGCTGCGCGAGCTGATCCTCGTCTGCCTTGCTTTACCTGAATCGTACTTACCCGGAAGCCGGGATGAGCGCGTCTATGAGCTCATTCTCGATGAAATCCGCACTATGCCGGTGCTGCCGTTTCACCTGCCGGAGCCGGAAAGTGAGGCGCTACGTCGCCTGTGTCTGCAAATCCGGCAACACCCGGGTGAAAGCTGGAGCAGCGCTCAGGCTGCGAGCATGATGAACATGAGCGAGCGCACGCTGAACCGCCATTTTCAGCAGCAGACGGGATTAAGCTACGGAGAGTGGTTGAGAAGGGCGCGCCTGCTGGAAGCCTTAGTGCGGCTGGCGCAGGGCCAGCCGGTATTACGCGTGGCGCTGGATCTGGGGTACGGCAGCCATAGCGCCTTTACGGCCATGTTCCGTCGGGTGATGGGCGTCTCTCCCAGCGATTACTTTAAGAACGACTGACGGCGTTAAAGAGCGCCTGAAGCGACGCGCGCGCCACGTCGCTATCAATGCCCACGCCCCAGCGGCTGCTGCCGTCCTGGAACAGACAGCGGATGTAGGCCACCGAGCGGCTGTCGCTGCGTTCGCCTAACGTATGCTCGTGATAATCCTTAATCACGAACGGGGCGTTGACCCAGCGGCTCAGGCCGTGAGCGGCGGCGGAGAGCAGACCGTTGCCCTGACCTTCCAGCTGGCGCGTTCCTCCCTGTGTGACGACGCTGGCCGTCAAACGCAGCTGGCCGTCCTGCTGGCTGTCGCTGCGGTAGGATTGCAGCGCATAGTGCGGCGTTGCCACCAGGCCGTAGCGGGTGCGGAACAGCTGCCACAGCGCATTTTGCGTCATCTCTTTTCCGTGACGATCGGTTTCCTGCTGCACGTGCTGGCTGAAATCCTGCTGCAGGGCGCGGGGCAGTTTCAGACCATGATTCTGCTCAATCAGCCACGCGCTGCCGCTTTTTCCTGACTGGCTGTTTACGCGGATCACCGCTTCGTAGGTGCAGCCGATATCCTGGGGATCGACGGGCAGGTAAGGCATCTCCCAGCGATCGCCTGGCCTGCGGGCATCAAAGCCTTTTTTAATCGCGTCCTGGTGCGAGCCGGAGAAGGCGGTATAGGCCAGCCGTCCTGCCCACGGATGGCGCGGGTGGACCGGCAGCTGATTGCAGGTTTCCACCACTTCCACCACCCGGTTCATATCGCTAAAGTCCAGATTCGGGCTAACCCCCTGGCTGTAGAGGTTCATCGCCAGCGTTACCAGGCAGACGTTACCCGTACGTTCCCCGTTACCGAACAGACAGCCCTCCACGCGGTCAGCTCCCGCCATTACGGCCAGCTCCGCGCAGGCAACGCCGGTACCGCGGTCGTTATGCGGATGCACGCTGATGCAGACATCGCGGCGGCGGCTGAAGTGGCGGCAGAAATACTCGATCTGGTCGGCATAGACGTTCGGCGTGCTCACTTCGACGGTGGCAGGTAAGTTGATCACCATAGGCCGTTCGTCGCACGGCTGCCAGATTTCCGCCACGGCTTCACAAATCTCCAGCGCAAACTCCGGCTCGGTAAAGCAGAAGGTTTCCG
The DNA here is from genome assembly GCF_020567405.1 of Enterobacter sp. TCD1-1. Classification (NCBI taxonomy): domain Bacteria; kingdom Pseudomonadati; phylum Pseudomonadota; class Gammaproteobacteria; order Enterobacterales; family Enterobacteriaceae; genus Enterobacter; species Enterobacter sp. TCD1-1. The sequence goes on from NZ_JAJCXF010000004.1 coordinate 180,077, forward strand.
GGGAGTATTCATATTGCCAGCGGGTGTCGGGATTTTCCTCACACAGCTGGCGAATAAGCCGCGTCGAGCGCGTCGCCAGCTCAACGATTTGCGCTTTCTCCATGCCGAAGACCAGGCGGCGGAACAGCGGAGCGGTGGCGTTATACAGATGCACGGTAGCCTGCTTCGCGCCGCGCAGGGATTCAAAAGTACGATGGATGAGATCTTCCCGTGCCTGAGTGAGCACCTGAATTGTCACGTCATCCGGGATGCGGTTCTCTTCAATCAGCTGGCGAACGAAGTTGAAATCCGTCTGCGAGGCGGAAGGAAAGGCAACCTCGATCTCTTTGAATCCGCAGCCCAGCAGCAGTGCCCAGAACTGCAGCTTGCGGGCGCTGTCCATCGGCTCGGCAAGGGCCTGGTTGCCGTCGCGCAGGTCGGTCGAGAGCCAGCGCGGCGCGCGGGTGATGCGTTGTTCCGGCCAGCGACGGTCGGGCAGGGAAAGGGTGGGATAGGGTTGGTACTTGTCGGCGGGTGTGTTCAGCATGATGCGCTCCTGTTGTCTTTTCACTATCGTGAATCGATTTCAGGCGCGCTGCTTTATCGGAACTGACAATGGCTGTCGCGTTCTGGACACAGTGCGGTTTTTTGCCGGATGGCGGCTACGCCTTATCCGGCCTACGTTCGTAGGCCCGGTAAGCGTAGCGCCACCGGGCAACCGTCGCACAGAACTAGTGCGCGCCGCCACCGCCGCCACCAGCACCAAACGGCGGTCTGGCAAACCACACCAGCCCCAGCAGGACGATAAAGATCCCTGCCGATATCCAGAAAATCTCGTTGGCCGAGATAATCAGCCCCTGGTTGGTGATCTGCTGGGCAATCCAGCCGGACGCCTGCTGCTCCGTCATTCCCATCCCCTGAAGCTGGCTATACATCTGCTGAGCATTCGGGTTGTACGGGTTCACCGCTTCGGTCAGCTGCGCGTGGTGCATCGATTCGCGGTTCGTCCACAGGGTGGTGGTGATCGACGTACCGATGGAGCCCGCCAGCGTACGGGTGAAGTTCGACAGGCTCGAGGCGGCCGCCAGACGCTCGGGCGGTAAGCCAGAGAGCGTGATGGTGGTCAGCGGCATAAAGAAGCACGCCACCGCGAAGCCCTGAATGAACTGCGGCCACGCCGAGGCGCCAAAGTCCATTCCTGGCTCAAAGGTATACGCACGCCAGTAGAAGCACACCGCATACATAATGAAGCTGAACGTCACCAGCCGACGCATGTCGAGCTTATGGGCGAAGCGGCCAATTATCGGCGACAGCAGGACCGGGATCACCCCGACAGGTGCCGACGCCAGACCCGCCCAGGTGGCGGTATAGCCATACACCTCCTGCAACAGCTGCGGCAGCAGAACAATCGCGCCGAAGTAGAGCATATAGGCGAGGCTGATACACAGGCAGCCGATGGTGAAGTTTCGCGACTTAAACAGCGAGAGATCGACTATCGGGTTGTCGTCCGTCAGCTCCCAGACGATCAGGAAGCTGATCGACACCACCGCGACAATGGTCAGGATGATAATTTCCTGCGAGTTGAACCAGTCGAGCTCTTTACCGCGGTCGAGCATGATCTGCAGACTGCCGATACCCAGGATCAGCAGCGCCAGCCCAATGCTGTCGATACGCCGTTGTTCGGTGCGCGTCTCTCGTCCCCGCAGCGACTGCAGCGTCATCAATACCACGACGGCGCCAATCGGTACGTTGATGAAGAAGATCCAGCCCCAGTGGTAGTTATCGCTGATGTACCCGCCCAGAATCGGTCCGCAGATAGGCGCGACGATAACGGTCATCGACCAGAGCGCCAGCGCGACGGAACGTTTTGCGGGAGGGTAGTTGCTCAGCAGCAAACTCTGGGAGAGCGGGATCAGCGGCCCCGCGACAATCCCCTGAATGACGCGGAAGAAAATCAGCATCGTCAGGCTGCTGGACATGCCGCACGCCCACGAGGCCAGTACAAACGCCACCGTGGACCAGAGGAACAGCTTCACCTCACCGACGCGCTTTGCCAGCCAGCCGGTGATCGGAATGGAGATGGCGTTTGCCACCCCAAACGAGGTAATGACCCATGTCCCCTGGCTCAGCGACGAGCCAAGGTTACCGGCGATGGTCGGGATCGCCACGTTTGCGATGGTGGAGTCCAGCACCTGCATGAATGTCGCCAGCGACAGCGCGATGGTCATAATGACCAGCTGCGCGCCTTCGAGCGGTTTTTGCGGCTTTTGCTGTTGCATAACGCTCACCTTCGGATTAACCGGCGTTTGCCTTCACGATGTCATCGATCAGCTTGTTGACCGGATCGAGGCTAATTTCACGGGCGTTACTTTCATAAGCCGGGCTGCTACGCACCTGGCTTGCCAGGATCTGACCGTCGCGGTTGGCGGTGTCAACCGTCACCAGCGTGGAGAGGCCGATACGCAGCGGGTGATCCGCCAGCTGTTTGGCATCCAGTTCGATACGCACGGGCAGACGCTGTACGACTTTGATCCAGTTACCGGTGGCGTTCTGCGCAGGCAGCAGGGAGAAGGCGCTGCCGGTCCCCATATCCAGACCCACCACTTTCCCGGTGTACTTCACGTCATCGCCATAGATGTCGCTGACAACCGTCGCGGTCTGGCCGATACGCATATGCGCAAGCTGCGTCTCTTTAAAGTTGGCGTCGACCCACAGGTTGTCTGCCGGTACGACCGCCATCAGCGGCGTGGTCGGGCTAATCTGCGCCCCAGGCTGAACGGAACGACGGGAGACATAGCCGGTCATTGGGCTGACGATTTTAGTACGCTGCAGGGCAAGCCACGCGTTGCGGACTTCGGTCGCTGCCTGCTGAACGGCAGGCTGGTTTTCCAGGCTGGTGCCCAGCACCATCGCCTGGTTGGCGTTGTACTGTTGAATGGCCACATCCAGCTGTGCCTGAGCGCTGGCTACGGCGTCGCGGGCGTGCTGCAGCTCTTCACGGCCAATCAGGTTGGCGGTGCCGAGCGGCACGCGGCGGTTCAGGTCGCTCTGCGCCTGTGCGAGTGCGGTTTTCTGCACGTCGATGTTGGCCTGCAGCTGCTTGCTGTTGATCATCAGCTGGCGGGTCTGACGGACGCTGGAGGCCAGCGCGGTCTGTGCTTTTTCAAACGCCTGCTGGGCGTCGGTTGGATCGAGAGTCACCAACACATCGCCTTTTTGCACAAAGTCGGTATTGTCAGCCCAGACTTTCGTCACGCTGCCCGACACCTGCGCCATAATTTGTACCTGGTTCCCTGCCACGTACGCGTCGTCAGTCTCTTCAGCATGACGCAGTACTAAAAACCAATAGATCCCATATGCCACGGCAATAATGATAAAGAGCAATGTCAACAGAAGAAGGGCGCTCTTACGTTTGCCTTTCTTGTTGGCCGGTTGCTGCGGGGTAGTGCTCTCCGCATTTGCGCTCATTGTTGTTCTCCACGATCTTCTTATTTTCACATCGGCTGAGCCGACCTGTTGTCAGAAAGGCCAGCAGTGTGACGTGCTGGCCTGTCGGTTTTCTTATGAATCTGGAATGGTGAGCGTGTCGTCGCGTTAGCGCAGCGCCTCAAGAACGGCGCCGTCTTCATCCATCTGGTCCAGACGGGTGAGCAGCTTGCGAGTGATGTGCTCAAGCTGGTCACGCTCGGCGGTGCTGAGGGCGGACCAGAGTTTGTGCAGGCAATTGTGCTGAGGTGGCAGCACCTCGCGCAGGAACTGGTGACCTTTATCGGTCAGTTGCAGATGCAGGCAGCGGCGATCGTTGTCGCTTTCACGGCGCTCAATCCAGCCACGCTTTTCGAGCTCATCGGCAATTCGGGTCGCATTGGTACGGGAGGAGCCCAGCGCGCAGCTCAGCTCGGAAGGCTGAATACTGTGGTTTTCCTGAGACTCCAGCGTGATCAACGCCATAAACAATGTCTCGTTAATCCCTTGAGCTTTCAGCATTTTATTACGGTTTTCCAGTAGCTTACCCTGCATGTGCATGCACAGGCGAGTCAGCAGGATTTCCTGGTACGGGAAGTCCTCATGGCGACTGGCGCGGAATTTAAGCATTTGTTCAATGGGCGTAAACGAACTATCCATTTGGGCATAACCTCATTAATTACAGCCGATATAGTAACGATAGTGACAAATAATGTAAATGAATTATTTGTGCGGTTATATCCGCCAAATTAATGTCACCATCAGAAAGCGCCGGGTAAGTCCGTGACCCGGTGAGCACAGAAAGCGTAGGGTGTGAACCCGCTGAAGAGAGGATGTGAGGACGGGAGTCTGAACTATTCATGCCAATTGTAAATATGTCACCCACATTAAAATTTCTGGGATAAATGATTACGTTTACATTAACAGAGTGAAGGGCCTCTTAACACCCTAAGAGGCCAACGCAATGTAAAACTTAATGAATTGCATCCTGACGATGGTAGCCGCGCCACCATACTAGCAGGTTAAGCGTGGCGACGATGGCGCCGATCGCACATACCCCTGACCAGCCGGCATGCTGCCATGCCGAGGCGGAAATGAGCGAGCCCGCCGCGCCGCCAATGAAGTAGCTGGTCATGTACCCGGCCGTCAGGCGGTTACGCGCCTCTGGCTTCACGCGATAGATGACGGTCTGATTGGTGATGTGAACGCCCTGCACGGTGAGATCGAGCACCAGGATACCGACGATCAGCGCCAGCACCGAGACGTGCCCATACCAGATTGCCGCCCAGGAGAGCAGGAGTAATACCAGCCCCGCGGAGGTGGTCAGATGGGATTTGCCCTTGTCGGCCAGCCCGCCTGCGGGACGTGCGCCCAGTGCGCCTGCGGCACCGGCCAGACCGAACAGGCCAATCACCCCTTCGGAATAATTGAACGGCGGCGCGGCCAGCAGAAACGCCATCGACGTCCACAGAATGCTGAAGTTGGCGAAGGTAAAGCAGCCCAGCAGGGCGCGGGTGCGCAGAAGTTTATCCTGGGTGAACAGGCTGAAAACGGAGGCCAGCAGCTGCGGGTAGTTCAGGTGATTTTCCTGCTTCACTTTTGGCAGCCCGCGCCACAGCGCCAGCGCCATGACGACCATCAGCACGCTCGCCACCCAGTATACGGTGCGCCAGCCGCCGAGGCTTGCCAGCAGCCCGGCAACGGTACGCGCCAGCAAAATCCCCAGCAGCAGGCCGCTCATGATGGTGCCCACCACCTTGCCGCGTTTTTCCGGGGAGGCGAGGGTCGCTGCGAGCGGGACCAGGATTTGCGCGACCACGGAGAACAACCCCGTCAGCGCGGTACCGATAATCATCATCGTCAGCGACTGGCTGCTGGCGGTGATCAGCATCCCACCGGCGGCCAGCAGGGTCATGGAGACGATCAGCATTCGGCGTTCAAACATATCGCCGAGCGGCACCAGGAACAGCAGCCCGGCGGCATAACCGAGCTGGGCTGCGGTGACAATAAAGCCTGCTGAACTGGCGGAAAGGTCAAACGCGCGGGCGATGGTGTCGAGAAGAGGTTGCGCGTAATAGTTGCTGGCGACGGCCAGACCCGTGGCCACGGACATTAAAAGAATGAGTGCGGGGCTAAGCCCTTGAGCTGTTTTTGTCATTGGTTTCAGGAATCGTTAGTTAAGTGATTATTTTTCCGGAAACCATAATAGCGAATGATTGTGAATGTTGGGGGATTGTTATGTGTGTGTTTGTGCGGTTATCCCCTCATCCTCTCCCCTTTGGGAAGAGGATGAGGGGTAGGGTTTTGTTTTTTACTTCTGCGCCTCAAGCGCCTCTTTCACCCAGCCGTCAAACTGCTGCTGGTGGGCTTTGATCCAGCCGTCGACGTGGCCTTTGACATCTGCCTCAGACGATTTACCCGCGTGCATCATCGCGTTCTGGGCGTTGATGTCCGCCAGTGGCAGCTTCATCACCGAGAACAGCTTCGCCGCGGCCGGGTTTTTCTCGGCCCAGGCTTTGTTCGCCACGATATGCATGGTGTTCACCGGGAAGCCGTAGTTCATGCCGTTCGGCAGTTTGGTGTCGATATCTTTCTGCTCGCCCGGGAGGGAGGAGAACGGCACCTGCAGCCACACCACGTCTTTCCCCGGCTTCAGCACGTCGCTCACCCAGTATGGCGTCCAGGTGTAGTAAATCACCGGTTTACCCTCTTTGAAGCGGGCAATGGTGTCGGCCATCATCGCAGAATAGTTGCCGTGGCTCACGTCGACCGTTTTCGCCAGATCAAAGGCCTTGTTCTGGTGGTTAATCACCGCTTCGCAGCCCCAGCCCGGCGAGCAGCCCATCATGTCGGCCTTGCCGTCACCGTTGGTGTCGAACAGTTTGGCGATCTTCGGATCCTTCAGCTGTTCGATATTGGTGATGTGGTACTGGTCGGCGGTTTTCTTGTCGATCAGATATCCCTGCGCCGCGCCGGTGACAAATGTGCCTTCACGGTAGAATTTCTTGTCGCCACCGGCGGCGGCATACATGTCGTCGTGCAACGGCTGCCAGTTCACGGCGGTGAAGGTGGCGTCACCGGAGGCAATCGAGGTATAGCCCACGTTGTAATCCACTTCGCTCGGCGTGTTAACCGTGTAGCCGAGTTTTTCCAGCGCGCGGCTGACGATCAGGGTCTGGAAGCTCTCTTCCGAAATGGTGCTCTGCACCGGCTGCACGGTAATGCCTTTGCCCGGCAGATCAGCCGCGAACGTGCTGGTGGAGACAAGGGTGGCAAACGCTGTGGCAAAAAGGACTTTATGTCGCATCGTTGTTCCTTATTTTCTAAAGGGGCGGGTGAGTAACCCGACAGGGCCGGTGGAATACCAGCGACGGTTGCCGCGACTGCGTGAATCGCGACCGACGGCCTGGGTCAGGCGGTCAAGAATAATGGCGAGGATGACAATCCCGACGCCGCCGACGGTGGCCAGCCCCATGTCGAGACGGCCAATGCCGCGCAGCACCATCTGACCGAGACCACCAACGGCGATCATCGAGGCAATCACCACCATCGACAGGGCCAGCATCAGCGTCTGGTTAACGCCCGCCATGATGGTTGGCATGGCCAGCGGGAGCTGAACCTTAAACAGCATCTGGCGCGGGCTGGCACCGAACGAGCGTGACGCTTCGATCAGGTCCGCAGGCACCTGGTTGATCCCGAGAATGGTCAGACGAATAATCGGCGGCAGGGCGAAGATAATGGTGACTACCACGCCCGGCACGTTGCCAATGCCGAACAGCATCACAATCGGCACCAGATAGACGAACGCCGGGGTGGTCTGCATTGCATCCAGCAGCGGACGAATAATCTTCGCTGCCCGCGGGCTGCGCGCCAGCCAGATCCCCATCGGCAGGCCGATGACAATGCAAAAGAGCAGGGCGGTCAGCACCAGCGCCAGGGTGATCATCGCCTGCGACCAGGCCCCAATCGCGCCGATGGCAATCAGCGAAATCAGCGTGGCGACACCCATGCCGGCGCTGCCAAACTGCCAGGCGATCAGGGAGAACAGGATAATCGCCACCGGTGCCGGCATGCCCAGCATCAGCTGCTGGAAGCCGTTCAGGATGTAATCCACCGGGATGCGGATCCCCTGGAACACCGGGCGGAAGTGCGTCACCACCCAGTCGATCCCCTCCGTGACCCAACTGTCCAGCGGGATCAGCGTTTTATGGAACGGGTCCATGATGTTGAAGTGTTCTGGCGCAGGCGCGGGGGCGCTGTTCAGCCAGTCTGCCGCGCCGCCGCCGTCGGCGGGTGCTGGCGTGGAACCCCACGCGTCGGCGGATTGTGCAGCGTTATCCGCCGCTTCAGTGGTACCCCACGGGTTAGTTTGGTCAGCCATTGTTTGCCCCCTCGCGATCTAAAGCCTGCAGCAGCATCCGTTTTGAGATGATGCCGACGTACTGTTGTTCCTCACCCACGACCGGCACGGCGCACGGCGCCTGCCCTACGTGAGAGAGCAACTCGCTGAGCGGCGTTTCGGCGTCCACGGCAAGCGGAGCGTCAATCAACGCCGCATCGATCCCCTGGTTTTCGCTGAGCGCGGTTTTCAGAGAGTCGATGGAGACAACGCCGACAAATTTATTGCCGCGTTCAACCAGATAACCGTATTCACGGTCTTCGTCCTGCAGCAGCTTAAGCGCCGAGCGCGGGCCGAAGCCTGGGGTTTTACGAATAATGCCGTTTGGCGTTCGACGGGCAATATCTTTGGCGCTAAAGACCTGGCTAATATCCACGCCGCGGAAGAAGGTGCGGACATAATCATTCGCCGGATTATTGAGTATTTCATCCGGCGTGCCGACCTGCACCACTTCACCGTTTTGCATAATGGCAATACGGTCGCCAATACGCATGGCTTCATCCAAATCGTGGGAAATAAAGACAATGGTTCGCTGATGTTTCGCCTGTAATTTTACCAGCTCATCCTGCATCTCGGTGCGAATTAACGGATCGAGGGCGGAGAAAGCTTCGTCCATTAATAAAATGTCTGGATTAATGGCTAATGCGCGGGCTAATCCCACGCGCTGACGCATACCGCCGGAAAGTTCATCCGGGTACGCATGCGCATAATTTTCCAGCCCTACCTGACGCAGGGCATCAAGGGCTTTTTCCTGACGTTCCTGCGCAGGCGTGCCGGCTAATTCCATGCCGAAGGCGGTATTATCCAGTACCGTCATGTGCGGCATCAGCGCGAATGACTGGAATACCATCGCAATCTTCTTTCTGCGCACCTCGCGAAGCTCGGCGTCTGATATTCTGGCGATATCCACGCCGTCAATCAGTACCTGTCCGCGGGTGGGTTCAATCAGGCGATTGAGAAGGCGAACCATAGTGGATTTACCCGAACCGGATAATCCCATGATGACAAAAATCTCGCCTTCTTCAATGGCCAGACTGGCGTCTTTAACGCCAAGCGATAGCCCGGTTTTTTCCAGAATTTGCTCTTTCGAAAGGCCTTTCTCAATATATTTGAATGCGCGCTGCGGATGCTCGCCAAATACTTTATAAAGATTTTTCACTTCTAATTTAATTGCCATGCAATAGAGAGTGTCCTGTTATTTGTTTATGTCGATATGATTACCATGGTAAATTGTTAACGGGCATAACCCTAACATACTGAGAATCTGAGACAACCCTGGGTTTGCTTATGACGTGAATTTTCAGGGAAGCGAAACGGCTGAATTTCCCATGAGTAAAGGGCTGAGCGTGATCTGAATTTTTCTCAATTTTTTGCTGTGGCGCAGGAGAATTTCGCCTGAATCGGGTGATTCAGGCGAATATGACGCAGAAATGACAGTGTAGTTGCTTTGTAAATATTAGAGAGGAAATTGTTGGGTTTATATTAAATTAACGAACGTTAACGTTCATTAAAAATCCCAGTCTTCATCCTCAGTTTCCACCGCTTTGCCCATCACGTACGATGAACCCGACCCGGAGAAGAAATCGTGGTTTTCGTCGGCGTTGGGCGACAGCGCGGACAGAATCGCCGGGTTCACCTCCGCCATCTCCGGTGGGAAAAGCGCCTCGTAACCCAGGTTCATCAGCGCCTTGTTGGCGTTGTAGCAGAGGAAGGCCTTCACGTCTTCCTCCCAGCCGGTACCAGCGTAGAGTTCTTCGGTATAGCTCAGCTCGTTGTCGTACAGATCCATCAGCAAATCGAGCGCAAATCCCTTGAGCTCCTCTCGCTCCGCGTCGCTGACCTTTTCCATCCCTTTCTGATACTTATAGCCGATGTAATACCCGTGCACCGCTTCATCCCGGATGATGAGGCGAATCAAATCGGCGGTATTGGTGAGCTTGCCCCGGCTCGACCAGTACATGGGCAGCCAGAAGCCAGAATAGAAGAGGAAGGATTCCAGAAACACGCTGGCGATCTTCTTCTTCAGCGGCTCGTCGTCCCGATAATACGTCAGCACCAGCTCCGCCTTTCTCTGTAGTGACTCGCTCGCTTCACTCCATGTGTAGGCCGCGTCCACGTCTTTGGTCTGGCACAGTGTGGAGAAAATCGAACTGTAGGAGCGGGCGTGCACCGCCTCCATAAAGCTGATGTTCGACATCACCGCCTCTTCGTGCGGCGTCAGCGCGTCACTCATCAGAGCCGGTGCGCCGACGGTATTTTGAATGGTGTCGAGCAGCGTCAGGCCGGTAAAGACGCGGATCGTCAGCTGCTGCTCGGCGTGACTCAGGGTTTGCCAGGCCGGAATATCGTTGGAGAGCGGGACCTTTTCCGGTAGCCAGAAGTTGCTGGTCAGGCGGTTCCATACCTCCAGGTCTTTATCGTCCTGGATTTTGTTCCAGTTAACGGCACTCACGCGTGACAGTTTCATCCTTTCTCCTTACAGCGCGCAGGACACGCAGCCTTCAATTTCGGTGCCTTCCAGCGCAAGCTGGCGCAGGCGAATGTAGTAGAGTGTCTTGATACCTTTCTTCCAGGCGTAGATCTGCGCTTTGTTGATGTCCCGCGTGGTGGCGGTATCCGGGAAGAACAGCGTCAGCGAGAGTCCCTGATCCACGTGTTTCGTCGCCTCGGCGTAGGTATCGATGATTTTTTCCGGGCCGATCTCATACGCGTCCTGGTACAAAGCCAGGTTCTCATTGGTCATAAACGGGGCAGGGTAGTAAACGCGTCCGGTTTTGCCTTCTTTACGAATTTCAATTTTCGACACGATCGGGTGAATGCTCGACGTGGCGTGATTGATGTAGGAGATCGAACCGGTTGGCGGTACGGCCTGCAGGTTCTGGTTGTAGATGCCGTAGCGCATCACGTCATCACGCAACTGCTGCCACATCGCGCGCGTCGGCAACATAATTCCGGCGCGAGCAAACAGTTCGAGTACTTTTTCGGTTTTCGGCTGCCAGTCGCCTTCAAGATACGGGCTAAAATACGCCCCGCTGGCGTAGCGGGACTGCTCAAAGCCCGCGAAACGCTGGTTGCGCTCGCGCGCCAGCATCATCGAGGTATGCAGCGCGTGCCAGGTGACGGTGTAAAAATAGAGGTTGGTGAAGTCCAGCCCTTCCGGACTGCCGTAGGCGATGCCCTCCCGCGCCAGATAGCCGTGGAGGTTCATCTGCCCCAGCCCGATAGCGTGCGACGCAGCGTTGCCTGCCTCAATGGACGGCACGCTGCGGATGTGGCTCATGTCCGACACCGCCGTCAGCCCGCGAATGGCGGTTTCTATCGTGCGGCCAAAGTCGGGTGAATCCATGGTGTGGGCGATATTCAGCGACCCGAGGTTGCAGGAGATGTCTTTGCCGATCTCCGCATAGTCCAGATTCTCGTCATAGCCGGACGCGCTGTTGACCTGCAAAATCTCCGAGCACAGGTTGCTCATGTTGATGCGCCCGGCAATCGGGTTCGCGCGGTTTACCGTATCTTCGTACATGATGTACGGATAGCCGGACTCAAACTGAATTTCGGCAAGCGTCTGGAAGAAATCGCGGGCGTTGATATATTTTTTGCGAATGCGCTCGTCGGCTACCAGCACGTCATAAAGTTCGCTGATGGCCACGTCGCCAAAGGCTTTGCCATAGATTCGCTCAACGTCATACGGCGAGAAGAGCGCCATCTCGGCATTCTCTTTGGCCAGTTTAAAGGTGATATCCGGGATCACCACGCCAAGCGACAGGGTTTTGATACGGATTTTTTCGTCGGCGTTTTCGCGCTTGGTATCGAGAAAACGCAGAATGTCCGGATGGTGCGCGTGCAGGTAAACCGCTCCCGCGCCCTGGCGCGCGCCAAGCTGGTTAGCATAGGAGAACGCATCCTCCAGCATCTTCATCACCGGGATCACGCCGGAGGACTGGTTTTCGATGCGCTTGATCGGCGCGCCCGCTTCGCGCAGGTTAGAGAGCAAAAACGCCACGCCGCCGCCGCGTTTGGAAAGCTGCAGCGCCGAGTTCACCGCGCGACCAATCGACTCCATATTATCTTCGATACGTAGCAGGAAGCAGGAGACCAGCTCACCGCGCTGGGCTTTGCCGCAGTTGAGAAAGGTGGGCGTGGCGGGCTGGAAGCGGCCGGAGAGGATCTCGTCGGTGAGCTGTTGCGCCAGCGCTTCATCGCCCTGCGCCAGGGTCAGTGCGACCATCACCACGCGATCTTCAAAGCTTTCTAAGTAGCGCTTACCGTCAAAGGTCTTCAGGGTGTAGCTGGTGTAGAACTTCCACGCGCCAAGGAATGTCTGGAAACGAAAGCCGCTGGCGTGGGCGCGTTCAAACAGCTTCACGACGAAGGCGCGTTCGTAGCGGGTGAGGACGCGCGCATCGTAGTAACCCTCGTTAACCAGGTGGTCGAGACGTTCATCCTGGCTCGTAAAGGTCACGCTGTTGGGCCGCACGTGGGCGGCAAAAAAGGCGTCCACCGCCTCACGGTCTTTATCAAACTGAATGCGTCCCTCCCGGTCATAGAGGTTAAGCATCGCGTTTAATGCGTGGTAATCCGACGTCGCCTGTATTACCCGTTCTGCGGTTGTCGTTGCCAAAATTCGTTCACTCCTTTACGCACGTTTTCGACGTCCTGCTGCGTCCCCATCAGCTCAAAGCGATAGAGATACGGCACGCCGCATTTTTGAGAGATGACATCTCCGGCGCGGCCAAAGGCGTCGCCGAAATTGCGATTCCCCGCCGCAATGACGCCGCGGATCAGCTCCCGGTTATGAGGATCGTTCAGAAAGCGGATCACCTGGCGAGGCACTGCGCCCGCCGTGCCGCCTCCGCCATAGCTGGGCACCACCAGAATGTAAGGTTCCTCTACCCGGATCCGCTCCCGCTCGTTAAGCGGAATGCGCACCGCAGGCAGCCCGACGCGCTCAATAAAACGGAGCGTGTTTTCCGAGCTGCTGGAGAAGAACACCAGTCTGCTCATGCCCGTGCGGCCTGCGCGGCGATGCGGTTGATCATGTCCGGACGGAAGCCAGACCAGCTGGTCTCCCCGGCCACCACCACCGGAAGCTGACGGAAACCCTGCGCGCGAAGGGTATCGGCGGCCTCGGGCTGCTGGTCAATATTCACCATCTCAAACGCCACGCCGCGGCTTTCCATCGCCCGTTTGGTCGCGTGGCACTGAACACAATCGTTACGAGTGTAAATAGTAATGCTCATGATTCGTATTTCCATTTAAAATGAGAGAACGGCGCGAATCATCGCGTCAGGTTGTGTATGTCTTGCTAAAAGGAATACTAGATGTAGTTGTCTTAAGTTTCAACCATACAAGATATGGGAAATTCAGATTGATGTTGTCACGATGATGAGCTCAGCGGGGCAGGGCAGGCTATACGGGTTTTACAGGCGAGAAGGCAAAGAAAAGCCCCGGCAGCCACTGACCACCGGGGCAGATAACGGTGCGTGAGCGGGTTATTTACGCAGGCTAAGCAGAGCGCCCACAAAGATACCGACTGCCGCTACCGTGCCGAGCGTACAGAGCGGCTTCTCGCGCACGAAGGTCGTTGCGCAACTGACCGCATCGCAGGCAGCCTGTGTCGTACGCGTGCGGCCGTTTAAGCGCGCGCGGGTTTCACGGAGCAGAGACTGAGCCTTACGTTTTGCGGCATCCGCTTCGTCCTTCGCGTCACTTCCCCAGGATTTCAGCACCTCTTCCAGCGTGTCCGCTAATTGGCTGACATCATTACGAATATCCTGCGCATCGTCATTAATATCGTTTCGGTTCGGTCTGTTAAACATACGATCCTCCGTAATTTTGCGTTCCCGTTCAGTTTAGTTCAGAAATTTAATATCTGAAGCGCATCACGCGTTATCCGGCAGTTTATGGACTATTCTGAAAGCCCTGCTAATGCTGAATACTGTAAGGTTGCCGGGCAGGAAAAGATAACGAGGAAAAGATATGTATTTACGACCTGATGAGGTGGCGCGCGTTCTTGAAAAAGAGGGATTCACCATGGATGAGGTGACGCCAAAAGCGTATGGATATCGCCGTGGCGAGAATTATGTTTACGTTAATCGTGAAGCAAGAATGGGACGTACCGCTCTCATTATTCACCCGACGCTGAAAGACAGAAGCCTGTCATTTGCTGAGCCTGCCTCGGATATTAAAACCTGCGATCACTATCAGCAATTTCCGCTCTATTTAGGCGGAGAGACGCATGAGCATTATGGTATTCCGCATGGTTTCAGCTCGCGTATGGCGCTGGAACGGTTTTTGAAGGGACTGTTTGGCGACGTACAGTAAATTTGCGACTGGCATGCGCCAGTCGCTTCACATCACGCTTTTGCCTGGCTGTACTGGGTGACCTTAAACAGGCGGCGACAGTAGTCGAGGAAATAGCCGTACACCGCCCCCATCAGCATTGAAATCACAATATTCGAACTGACGGCCGCAGCGATCTGGTGCCAGTCCGCGCCCACCGTCAGCAGAATAGCCACGTAAACCGGCGACTGGAACGTCACATAGGCCAGAACGTCCGCCAGGTTTTTCACCCAGCCTGCGGGGCTGATACGACGTGCGAAACGCATGACGGCATCGCGGTATAAGCCGTAAGGCCATGCAATAATAATATTGACCGGGATCGCCACCAGACGAGAAGAAAGTGACTGCTCGAAGGTCATTCCGGAGAGGAATATTTCGATCAGCATGTTCACAACGGAACAGTAGACAACCATCGCGAAAGTATCCGCCACGGCATGGCGAAGGCGTGATTGCGGTGAGAACATGTCTGAACTCCTTGAGAAGAACACAAAAGAAACGATTTTCCCGAAGCGATTAGTGCTTTAGGTTGGTTTGTTTGACGTGTATAGCGTATATCTCTATGTTTGAACTAACAACTAGTGATTAATTTTTATTTAAACGCGTTTTGTCCACAAAATTCTCTAAAATTGATGGTTTTTTGTTCGCTTCGTTATAATGTGTCTCGTGTGATGATTTTTTAATGTAAATCATAGGGTTGTATCTCTTCGCACTGACGAGGGCGTCAACCCGCTTTTGGACAGCGCAGGATGCTGAAATTTTGATTAAGGATGACCATTTATATTGATGGGGTGATTGAATCCATGCGTATCCCACAGGCGTTATAAGATAATATTAAGGGTGGCAGTAAAACATATTTACGCTATTGGCAGGGACGCCCCGCGGGTAGATATTTCAGCGGAAATGAATTATTCTGTCGGTGATTTATCTATTTACCCTAAAGAGAAGGTTTTCAAATAATATGTCTTTGACGTTACAGAATCTTAATAATATCCGAACTCTGCGCGCCATGGCACGCGAATTATCCCTGGACGTTCTTGAGGAAATGCTGGAAAAGGTCAGGGTCGTTGCTGAAGAGAAACGTAGTGAGCTGGCGGAATTAGAGCAGCAGCGGGCTGAACAGCAGGAGAAAATTAATGCCCTGCTGGAACGAATGAAAGCCGATGGTATTTCACCGACCGATCTGCTGGGCTCTGAACTGGGGCAGGCGGGTAAGCCAGTGAAAAAGCGCAAGCCGCGTGATGCCAAATATCGCTTTATTGACCAGAACGGTGAGGAGAAAACGTGGACCGGCCAGGGCCGCACGCCGAAGCCTATTGCCAGCGCGCTGGCAAACGGCAAATCACTGGAAGATTTTCTGATCTAAACAGGTAAACCGGGCGGAACACACCGCCCGGCATTTTTTCAGCAGACGCCGAAATCACCGTCTTCAGTATACGGCGCCAGATCGGCCGCTTTCAGGGTATATTTCTCGCCTTGCTCATTGCTGGCCTGTACCGCCACAACGCTGTCACCATTCACTTCAAGCACTTTCAGCTTCGGGCCGCCTTTACGCGGTTGTACATAATCACCGACAGAAAACATATTACCTCCTCATCGTTTTAGCGATCTTCACCTTAGCCCACGTATGACGGCGGGTACAGCGTATTTCAGCGATTACTGCTTATGAGGTACGACGGTTCCAGGGCATCACCTTGAGCAGCCTCGCCATGCCGCAAAAACCGGTCACACCGGCGAACAGCAGCCCGGCTCCTACGAAGCCGCTGAGCAGGAAAAAGCCGCCGGAGACGCTATAGCCGAGCACCACGCCGCAGAGAATGAGCAGCCCGGCGGCAATTTGCACCTGACGCATCAGCGGCAGCGGCTGGGTTTTGTCTTCGACCGTCTGCAGACCCGCCTGCTTCCAGCCCTGAATGCCCCCTTCGACCACCAGTGCCTGAGCGGGGGCGGCGGCCTGCGCAAGGCGTTCGGCATTGCCTGAGGTGCGGGCGCCAGACTGGCAGTGAAAAATCACCGTTTCGCCCGCGTGCGTTTTAAGTCCACCGGGTAAGGTATCCAGCGGCATGGACTGCGCGGCGGGAATATGCTCGCGGGCGTACTCGTCGGCATCACGAATATCAATCAGCTTTGCACCTTCAGCGATGCGGGCGCTGGCCTCGCGCGGCGAAATAAGGGGAAGTGACATGGCGGCTCCTTACGGGCAATAAAGGGTTTTCAGGGTGCTGATGAGCTGATGCACCGCATCGTTTTTAATGAAATAGCGAATGCGCTGTGCCTGGCGGGTACTGTCAATCAGACCTTCCTCACGCATGCGCGCCAGATGCTGCGACGTGGCGGAAGGGCTCAGCCCCGTCGCGCGGGCCAGTTCCCCCGCGCTGGTGCCGGGGGCGCCGCACAGCGTGCAGAGGATCAGCAGGCGACGCGGATTGCTCATCGCTTTTAAAAGGTTTGCGGCCTGCTCTGCGCTGGCCTGAAGCTGTTCGAGTTCGGTCATGATAGTTTAGTATTTGCTTAATTAAGTTAATGCTAAAGTAATTGTGCGCATTACGCCAGCGTCAAAAGCGTAAAAGAGGGTAAACGCGGGGGAGAGAACTGGCGCAGACAGGTAAACTGGCTATGCTTAGAGATAGTTCTCTTTATTATTTTCAATGGATTAGCTTGCACGGAGTTTTGATATGGGTTTTTGGCGTATTGTTTTTACCATCCTGTTGCCGCCGCTGGGCGTGCTGTTGGGCAAAGGTTTCGGCTGGGCGTTTATTATCAACATTATTCTGACGCTGCTGGGCTACATCCCGGGTCTTATCCACGCTTTCTGGGTTCAGAGTAAGAGCTAAGCACGCCAGAGTAAGTCGCTGTAGATCCCGGTCAGTACGCCCTGGGGGCCAAACTGCTGTTTGATCCAGCGCGTGACCTGGCCGGTCGCGGCATGCTGCGTGGCGAGCAGCATGCGCGAATCCTGACGCGGGTTATTGATACGCCGCGTCACCAACAGCCCGTCTTCCACCGCTTCCCGCGCCATATACTCCGGTAAAAAACCTATCCCTTCGCCCAGGATCTGACACTGGCATTTGGTATTAAAGTCCGGCACCAGAATCGCCTCCTGTCCGTGTAGCAGCCAGCCCACCTTCTTGTTAATGGTGTGCGCGGTATCTTCCACCATGATGTTGGGGTACAGGCGCAGCTGGCTTTCCGCTATCGGTTCCGGAACAAACGCCAGCGGGTGCGCCGGCGCAATGGCAAACACCCAGCGGATGGCGCCGATCTCGGTGTAGTCAATTCCGCCGCCGTCGAGCAGCGTGTCGGGTGCGCCAATGGCGATATTGGCCTGGTTATTGATGATCGAATCCCACACGCCGTTATAGACCTCGGTGGTGACGGTGATCTGGCAGGTGGGAAACTGCTTTTTCAGCACCTGCAGCAGCCGCGCGGTATGGCGCGGCGTATACAACAGCTGGTTGATACAGATGCGCACCCGCGCCTCGATGCCCTGTGAGATGGTATCAATCCCGCGCTTGATGGCGTGAAAGTCGTTAAGCAGGTCGGTGGCTTTGCGGTAAAAGTAAAAGCCGGACTCGGTCAGCTCAATGCTGCGCGTGTTACGCACGAACAGCACCACGTCCAGCCCGGTCTCCATGCGCTTAATGGTGTAGCTGATGGCAGAGGTGGTAACGCCCAGTTCGGCGGCGGCTTTGCTGAAGCTGCCAAAGCGGGCGGCGGTGGTGAAGGCCAGCAGGTTCTCTTCGGTAAAGATGGAATTCATATCACGGCTCCGTCAAACATCAGTTTTGAACATATTTTAACAACGCTGTTACAACGCATTTGAAGCCGATCACAGTTCTGACGCTTTGCCGAAAGCCCTGGTGCATAAGGCTTTATCAGACATAAGCATAATGCGTTTTGACGCGCTAAAAAGCGGTTAAACATAAGAAAAAGGTTGCACAGACGCACGCTTTGACCGAACTGTTGAATTTAACTCAACAATGAATTGACTGTCGATGAATCATTTTTAAGCGGATTCTTTTATGACCAGGCTGTTGCTATTCTCAGGTCAACAGAAAGAAAAACATCGGGAGTCTGAATATGTCTGCAACTGAACTGGTTACGGAATTTCTGCTGGCGGCAGAAGAGGGCAATAGCGATGCGCTAAAAGCCTGTCTGGAGAAAGGCGTGGATATTAACGCCACTAACCGCCAGAAAAGAACCGCCGTTACGATTGCCAGCCTGAAAAAACACTATTCCTGCGTAGAATTTTTAATTGCAGCCGGGGCAGATATTGATAAACAGGATCAGACCTGCTTTAACCCTTTCCTCATTAGCTGCCTGACCAATGATTTAACCCTCCTGCGGCTGGTATTACCCGCGAATCCGGATCTCGACCGCCTGACGCGTTTTGGCGGCGTGGGCATTACGCCTGCCAGTGAAAAAGGGCACGTGGAGATCGTGCGCGAGCTGCTGGAAAAAACCGATATCAACGTTAACCACACCAACTTTGTCGGCTGGACGCCGCTGCTGGAAGCCATCGTGTTAAACGACGGCGGTGCGAAACAGCAAGAGATCGTGAAGCTGCTGCTGGATCACGGCGCGAACCCGCATATGACCGACAAATACGGCAAAACCCCGCTCGAACTGGCGCGGGAGAAAGGCTTCACTGAGATTGCCGACCTGCTGCTGGCGGCGGGCGCGTAAAACGATCGGTCAGCCCGTTCCGGCTGGCCGCTAATTAAATAAAGCATTTTTTACCGACGTGCATTGTGTACGACGGCGGCCCCCTTTTATCCGCGAACAGGTGCAAATAATGCCAACGAAAATCGTGATTAAAAAGAACACCTATTTTGACTCCGTGTCATTAATGTCCGTTTCCACTAAAGCCAATAAATTGCCGGGCGTTGAAAAGGCCTTTGTCGCCATGGCAACGGAAATGAATAAGGGCGTATTAAAAAACCTCGGGCTGTTAACGCCGGAATTAAATGAGGCGAAAAACGGCGACCTGATGATCGTCATTAAAGGCGACGCGGCGAATGATGAAACGCTGGCGGCTATTGAAGCGCTGTTCACGCGTAAAGAGAGCACCGGCTCTCATGAAGCGCGCTACGCGACGATTGCCAGCGCCAAAACCCATCGCCCGGAGAGCAACCTCGCGGTGATCTCCGTCAATGGCACCTTCGCCGCCCGCGAGGCGCGTCAGGCGCTGGAAAACGATCTCAACGTGATGCTCTTCTCCGATAATGTCTCGCTCGACGACGAGCTGGCGCTGAAGCAGCTGGCGCACCAGAAAGGACTGCTGATGATGGGGCCGGACTGCGGCACCGCCATCATCAACGGCGCGGGACTGTGCTTTGCTAACGCGGTGCGCCGTGGATCGATTGGCATCGTCGGCGCATCCGGCACCGGCAGCCAGGAGCTGAGCGTGCGCATCCATGAATTCGGCGGCGGCGTGTCGCAGCTGATTGGCACCGGCGGGCGCGATCTCAGCGAGAAAATTGGCGGCCTGATGATGCTCGACGCCATCGACATGCTGGAAGCCGACGAGGGCACCCAGGTTATCGCGCTGATCTCCAAACCAGCGGCTCCTGCCGTGGCAGAAAAGGTGCTGGCCCGCGCCAGAGCCTGCCGCAAGCCGGTGGTTGTTTGCTTCCTCGGGCGCAATGAACCGCCCGCCGATGAGGACGGACTGCAGTTTGCGCGCGGCACCAAAGAGGCGGCGCTGAAGGCCGTTCTGCTCACTGGCATCAAAAAAGAGTCCCTTGATCTGCACCCGCTCAACTGGCCATTGATTGAAGAGGTGCGCGCCCGCCTGACCCCGCAGCAGAAGTACATTCGCGGCCTGTTCTGCGGCGGCACCCTGTGCGACGAAGCGATGTTTGCCGCGCTGGAGAAGTTCGACGACGTGTACAGCAATATCCAGCCGGATCCCGCTAAACGCCTGCCGGACGTCAGCGTCAGTAAAGCCCACACCTTCCTCGACTTTGGCGACGACGATTTCACCAACGGCAAGCCGCATCCGATGATCGACCCGACCAACCGCATCAGCCGCCTGCTGCAGGAGGCGCGCGATCCGGAAGTGGGCGTTATCGTGATGGACTTTGTGCTGGGCTTCGGCGCGCACGAGGATCCGGTGGGGGTGATGATCGACGCGATCAAAGAGGCGCAGGCCATCGCGAAGGCCGATAACCGTCCGCTTGAGATCCTCGGGTACGTGCTCGGCACCGATCAGGATCCGCAGTCGCTGGCGCAGCAGTGCCAGATGCTGACCGACGCAGGCGTCATCTGGGCCAGCAGCAGCACCAATACCGGATTACTGGCACGCGAATTTGTCTGCAAAGGGGAGAACGCATAATGACCACCTTATTTAACCAGCCGCTGAACGTCATTAACGTGGGTATCGCGATGTTCAGCGACGATCTTAAAAAGCAGCACGTTCCCGTGACCCAACTCGACTGGACGCCGCCGGGGCAGGGCAATATGCAGGTGGTTGAAGCGCTGGATCAGCTGGCGGAAAAACCGCTGGCGGAGAAGATCGCCGCCGCCAACCAAATCGCGCTTGAGCGCATTATCCAGTCCCATCCGGTGCTGGTGGGCTATGACCAGGCGATTAACGTCGTGCCGGGGATGACCCGCACCACCATTCTGCACGCTGGTCCGCCTGTCTCCTGGGAAAACATGTGCGGCGCGATGAAAGGCGCGGTCACCGGTGCGCTGGTGTTTGAAGGGCTGGCGAAAGATCTGGACGACGCGGCACGGCTTGCCGCCTCAGGGGAGATCACCTTCTCGCCATGCCACGAGCATGACTGCGTGGGCTCCATGGCGGGCGTCACCTCTGCGTCGATGTTTATGCACATTGTTGAGAACAAAACCTACGGCAACCGCGCCTTCACCAACCTCAGCGAGCAGATGGCGAAGATCCTGCGCATGGGCGCCAACGACCAGAGCGTCATCGACCGCCTGAACTGGATGCGGGATGTGCTCGGCCCGATGCTGCGCGACGCGATGAAGATTATCGGCGAAATCGACCTGCGCCTGATGCTGGCCCAGGCGCTGCACATGGGGGATGAGTGCCACAACCGCAACAATGCGGGCACCACGCTGCTGATTCAGGCGCTGACCCCGGGGCTGATCCAGGCGGGCTATCCGGTTGAGCAGCAGCGCGAGGTGTTTGAGTTTGTCGCCAGCAGCGACTACTTCTCCGGCCCGACGTGGATGGCGATGTGTAAAGCCGCGCTGGACGCCGCCCACGGCATTGAATACAGCACCGTGGTTACCACCATGGCACGCAACGGCTACGAGTTCGGCCTGCGCGTTTCCGGCCTGCCGGGGCAATGGTTCACCGGCCCGGCGCAGCAGGTGATTGGCCCGATGTTTGCGGGCTACCGGCCGGAAGATTCCGGGCTGGATATCGGCGACAGCGCGATCACCGAAACCTACGGCATCGGCGGCTTTGCGATGGCGACGGCCCCGGCGATCGTCGCCCTGGTGGGCGGGACGGTGGAGGAAGCTATCGACTTCTCCCGTCAGATGCGCGAAATCACCCTCGGCGAAAACCCGAACGTCACCATTCCGTTGCTCTCGTTTATGGGGATCCCGACCGCCATCGACATCACCAGAGTCGCCGGCAGCGGCATTCTGCCGGTGATTAACACCGCCATTGCCCACAAAGACGCGGGCATCGGCATGATTGGGGCGGGCATCGTTCATCCGCCGTTTAGCTGTTTTGAAAAGGCGCTGTTGACCTTCCGCGATCGCTACTTTTTATAAGGCATGCATCCATGAAAAACATGAAACTGGAGTGGAAAAGAGGTGACTGGGCGGCGTATTTCGGGTTGATGACCAACAACCTGACCAATTTGCTGACCATGATGGGGTTGCTCATTTTTGTCGTCGGCATCCCGAAGGAGATTGTTTATGGACGCATTGCGCCAGCCTTCGGGCTGGCGGTGCTGACCGCGAGTATTTGCTACGCCTGGTTTGGCATGCAGATGGCGCGCCAGACCGGGCGCACGGACGTCACCGCGCTGCCGTCCGGCCCCAGCGCGCCGTCGATTTTTACCGTGACCTTCCTGGTGTTGATGCCGGTCTATCAGCAGACCGGTGATGCGGAGTTCGCCATCCAGATTGGCCTGGTGTAGTGCTTCGTGGAGGCGATGATCCTGGCGGGCGGCTCGTTTTTAGGGGAAACCATCCGCAAGATGATCCCGCGCACCGTGCTGCTGTCGTGCCTGTCCGGTTTGGGTCTGCTGCTCCTGGCGATGAACCCGATGCTGCAGGCGTTCGAGGCGCCGACCGTGTCGTTTATCGTGCTGCTGCTGATTTTCATCAACTGGTTCGGTAAAAAGCCGATCTTTGCCCGCATCCCAACCGGATTGCTGCTGCTGATTGCCGGCACGGCCCTGGCGTGGATCTCCGGCCTGCAGAGCCCGGAGGCGATTAAAGCTTCCATGTCATCCTTCGGCTTTAACCCGCCGCAGGTGCACGTGGAAGGTTTCCTGCAGGGGCTGCCGCACGCGCTACCGTATCTTGCCTCTGCCGTACCGCTGGGTCTGGCGAACTACATCTTTGACCTGGAGAACATCGAAAGCGCCCACGCGGCGGGGGATGAATACCCGACGCGTAAAGTCATGCTGGCGAACGGTCTGGCCTCCATGCTCGGCTGTCTGATGGGGAACCCGTTCCCGGTGACGGTCTACGTCGGCCATCCCGGCTGGAAAGCGATGGGTGCGAGCATCGGCTACACGCTGGCCTCCGGCGTGACCATGTTCATCGTGCCGCTGTTCGGGCTGGGGGCGTTTATGCTCGCCATCATTCCGATGACCGCCATCGTGCCGATTCTGGTGTTTATCGGCGTGGTCACCGCCAATCAGGTGGTAAGGGAAACGCCGAAGGTGGAAGTGCCCGTGATCTTCATCTGCCTGTTCCCGTGGATCGCCAACTGGGCGCTGACCATGATGAACAGCGTGATGGGCGCGGCGGGTACGAATGCCGCCAACATCGGTACCGACGTGCTGCATAGCAAAGGGATCTACTACGAAGGATTAGTCCATCTGGGGAACGGGGCACCGCTCGCCAGCATGCTGTGGGGCTGTATCGCCATTTTCGCCATCATCAACAAACCGCTGCGCGGTGCCGTGGCTGCGGCGGGCGGGGCGCTGCTGGCGCTGTTCGGGGTGATCCACGCTCCGGTCGTGGGCTTTGCCGAAGGCCGTTCGCTGATGTTCGTCACCGCGTATCTGATGATGGGCGGCATGTTTGTGGTGAAGCATGTGCTGGATAGTCGTGAAGCGGCGAGCGCTGAGCCGGGTACTGTTGCGAAGGAGCACGTATGAAAGAGCTTATGGTCGTCGCCATTGGCGGCAACAGCATTATCAAAGACAACGCCAGCCAGTCGGTTGAACATCAGGCGCAGGCGGTTAAAGCGGTGGCAGAGTCCGTGCTCGAAATGCTGGCCTCCGATTATGACATCGTGCTTACCCACGGCAACGGCCCTCAGGTGGGGCTGGATCTGCGCCGGGCTGAAATTGCCCACGAGCGGGAGGGGCTTCCCCTCACGCCGCTGGCAAACTGCGTGGCGGACACCCAGGGCGGCATTGGCTACCTGATCCAGCAGGCGCTGAACAACCGCCTGGCCGCGCGCGGGGAGCAAAAAGCGGTTACGGTCGTCACGCAGGTGGAAGTGGATAAAAACGATCCCGGTTTTACGCACCCGACGAAACCGATCGGCGCGTTCTTCAGCGAGGCGCAGCGCGACGAACTGCAGCGCGCGCACCCGGACTGGCACTTTGTTGAGGATTCGGGCCGGGGATATCGTCGCGTGGTGGCCTCGCCGCAGCCGTTGCGCATTGTCGAGGCCGATGCGATCAAGACCCTGACGCAAAAAGGCTTTGTGGTGATCGGCGCGGGCGGCGGCGGTATTCCCGTGGTGCGTTCGGCGCAGGGCGACTACCAGAGCGTTGACGCGGTGATTGATAAAGATCTCTCCACCGCGCTGCTGGCGCGCGAGATCCGCGCCGACGTGCTGGTGATTACCACCGGCGTGGAGAAGGTGTGCGTCAACTTCGGCAAGCCAAACCAGCAGGCGCTGGACACCGTCAACGTAGCGGAGATGACGCGCTACAGGGAAGAAGGTCACTTCCCGGCGGGCAGCATGCTGCCCAAAATCGTCGCCTCGCTGGAATTTTTACACCACGGCGGCAGGCGGGTGATCATCACCTCGCCAGACTGTCTGCCCGCCGCGCTGCGCGGGGAAACCGGTACCCATATTGTGAATGAAGGAAGATAAGATGAGTGAAAACAAAAGCCGCCGTGAATTTATCAGCCAGAGCGGCAAAATGGTGACCGCCTGCGCGCTGTTTGGCGCAACCGGATCCGTCGCGTATGCTGCTGACTCCGCAAAGCCACTCTGCGAGACCGGTAAGCCTATGAATATCACCGCGAAACATTACTATCTGGACAACGTGCTGCTCGAAGCCGGGTTTAACTTCGACGGCGGCGTGGCGACGAGCACCCGTACCGAGCTGAAAACGCTGGAGATCAAGGACGGGAAGATCGTCGCCCTGCGCGACAACAAGCGCCACGCCGACGCCACGCTGCCGCACTACGATGCGGGCAACAAGCTGATGCTCCCGGCAATGCGCGACATGCACATCCACCTGGATAAAACCTTCTACGGCGGCCCGTGGCGATCGCTCAACCGCCCGGCGGGCACCACGATTCAGGATATGATCCGCCTGGAACAAAAGCTGTTGCCTGAGCTGCAGCCCTACACCCAGGAGCGTGCGGAAAAGCTGATCGACCTGATCCAGTCGAAAGGCTCCACCATCGCCCGCAGCCACTGCAATATTGAGCCGGTTTCCGGTCTGAAAAACCTGGAAAATTTGCAGGCGGTCCTGGCGCGCCGCAAACCTGGTTTTGACTGCGAAATCGTCGCCTTCCCGCAGCACGGGCTGCTGCTGTCGAATTCTGAAAAGCTGATGCGCGAGGCGATGCAGGCCGGGGCGCACTACGTGGGCGGGCTGGATCCAACCAACGTCGACGGCGCGATGGAGAAATCTCTCGATCTGATGTTTCAGATTGCGCTGGACTACGACAAAGGGGTGGACATTCACCTGCACGAAACCAGCCCTGCGGGCGTGGCGGCGGTGAACTACATGGTCGAAACCGTGGAGAAAACGCCGGCTCTGAAGGGGAAACTCACCATCAGCCACGCCTTCGCGCTGGCGACGCTCAACGAACAGCAGGTGGATGAGATCGCCACCCGCATGGCGGCGCAGCAGGTGACCATCGCTTCGACCGTGCCGATTGGCACCCTGCATATGCCGCTGAAGCAGCTGCGGGACAAGGGCGTGTTTGTGATGACCGGCACCGACAGCGTGATCGACCACTGGTCGCCGTACGGTCTGGGGGACATGCTGGAGAAAGCCAATCTTTACGCCCAGCTCTACATCCGCCCGAACGAGCAGACGCTCTCCCGCGCGCTGGGAATTGCGACCGGCGACGTGCTGCCGCTGAACGACAAAGGGGAGCGCGTGTGGCCGAAAGCGCAGGATGACGCCAGCTTTGTGCTGGTGGACGCCTCCTGTTCCGCCGAAGCCGTGGCGCGCATTTCCCCGCGTACCGCAACGTTCCATAAAGGAAATCTGGTCTGGGGTACGGTGGGCTAATGGGGTGCCGGGTGGCGCTGCGCTTACCCGGCCTACTGAAACCCTCAAATCGTAGGCCGGGTAAGCGCAGCGCCACCCGGCAATGTTTTATACTGGGAGTCACATTCTTAAAGAGGGATCTGCCATGGCACAAAACATCTACGACAACCCGGCGTTTTTTGAAGGCTACGCCCAGCTTCCGCGTTCGGTGCAGGGGCTGGACGGCGCGCCGGAGTGGCCCGCGCTGAAAAGCCTGCTGCCCGATTTAACCGGCAAATCGGTTGTCGATCTCGGCTGCGGCTACGGCTGGTTCTGCCGCGCCGCGAGCGAGTTGGGTGCTGCTCACGTCACGGGGATCGATATCTCAGAAAAGATGCTCGCCCGCGCAGCGGAGCTTACCGCGGACCCACTGATTCACTATCAGCGTAGCGATCTGGACTCTCTCAGCCTAGACGAAAACAGCGTCGATCTGGTCTACAGCTCGCTGGCGCTGCACTATCTGCCGGAACTGGACACGGTATTTGCCGAGGCTCAGCGCGCGCTTAAGCCCGGCGGCAGCCTGGTCTTTTCGATGGAACACCCGATTTACACCTGCGCCTCGCGTCAGGGCTGGCTGACCGACGATAACGGCGAGCGGTTCTGGGGCGTGAATCATTATCAGGACGAAGGCCAGCGTGTCAGCAACTGGCTGGCAGACGGGGTGATCAAATACCACCGCACGCTGGGCACCACGCTTAACGCGCTGATCAAGGCCGGATTAACGATAAGCAACGTCAACGAGTGGGGACCAACGCAGGCGCAGATTGACGCCTGGCCCGCGCTGGCCGAGGAGGCGGAGCGCCCGATGCTGGTGCTGATCGCCGCCCGCAAGGATCAGTAGCCGACCTTGTATACGCGTCCGGTCTGTACGCCTTCCACGCTGCGACGATAGGCTTGCGCCACCGTGGCGGCAGGCACGCTTTCGAAGCCCGGGAAGAAGCCATCGTACGTGTCGACCGATTCGGTGAGCACCGTCGGGCTGATCAGGTTGATGCGGATCCCGCGCGGCAGTTCGCAGGCTGCGGCGCGAACAAACCCTTCCAGCGCGGCATTCACCGTGGTGGCGTTCACGCCCTGCGCAATCGGCTCGTGTGCCACGATCCCGCTTATCAACGTAATCGAGCCGCCTTCATTCAGGTAGTGCTGGCCGGTCAGCGCCAGGCGCACCTGCCCCAGCAGCTTATCCTGCAGTCCCTGGTTAAAGTCGCTGTCTTTCATGGTCGCGAGCGGGCCGAAATAGAGGCCACCGCTGGCGGACACAATCGCATCCACCTGGCCGATTTTCTCGAACAGCGCCTGAACGCTTGACTGCGAGGTGATATCCACCTGCTCGTCGCCCTGGGTGCGACCGACGCGGATGACCTCGTGGCGACGACTCAGCTCTTCCGTTACCGCACGACCGACCGTACCGCTGGCACCAATAATGACGATTTTCATAGCTGACTCCTTCTGTTGTGAGCCTTCATTCTTTAATAAATTAAAATGCGGATAAACTGGGCTAAAGTTAGAAGATTGCTAACCAGAGGTTTGGAATATGGATAAGCTCCGCAGCATGGAGACGTTTATTGCCGTGGTGGAAAGCGGCAGCTTCACCGGTGCGGCGGCGCGGCTGGAGATGTCGGCGGTAATGGTGGGGAAGTACGTTGCGCTGCTGGAGTCCCAGCTTGGCACCCGCCTGCTGGAGCGTAACACGCGCCGCCAGAGCCTGACGGATGCCGGACGCGTCTACTTCGACGAGGCGAAGCGGGTGCTGGAGCAGGTCGTGATTGCCGAAAGCGCGGTTGAACGGCTGCGCGCCGCGCCGTCTGGCACCCTGCGCGTCACGGCGCCCACGTCGTTTGGCGGCTGCGTGATCGCCCCGCTGACGGCAACCTTTTTACAGCGCTACCCGGAGGTACGCATCGAGCTGGATCTCACCAACCGAATGGTCGATCTGGTGGAGGAGGGCGTCGATCTGGCCATTCGCATTGGCGACGTTCGCAACGACGATCTGGTGGCGAAATACCTGTGCCCCTACAACATGGTGATCTGCGCCGCGCCGGACTATTTAGCGCGACACGGCACGCCGCAAACGCCAGACGATCTGGTGGATCATCTCTGTCTTTCGCACACGGTGTGGACGGCACGCAACGAGTGGCGGCTGCCGGGCGTGGAAGGGGAGGTGCGCTGGAAACGGGATGCCGTATTACGGTGCAACGACGGCTACGGCTTACGCATGGCGGCGCGAGCCGGGGCGGGGCTATTGCTGCAACCGGAAGTGCTGGTGGCGGAAGAGCTGGCAAGCGACAGACTGGTGCGGGTAATGGAACCGTTCACGCCCGCGCCGAGGCCGGTGCATCTACTGTGGCGCCAGGATTTGCGGCCGCTGCCTAAGCTGACGGAATTTATCGCCCATATTCTGCTAAGATTGAGCACACTATAAAAACAGAAGGTAAGCAAAGAATGTCCGTGAGTAAACTCGCCAGCAGCGCGCAGGGCCTGCAATCATCTGCCATCCGTGAATTATTAAAACATAGCAAAATGGCGGGCGTGATCTCGCTGGGGGGCGGTATTCCAAACCCTGACCTGTTCGATCGCGAAGGGCTGAAAATTGCCGCTGATGCCGTATTATCTCAGCATTTTGGCGAGGCGTTTCAGTATGGCCTGACCGAAGGCGTACCGGGACTGCGGGAAGAGATTCAGCGCATTTGCGAGGGGCGAGGCATTCGCTGTAAGGCCGATGACGTGGTCGTAACCTCCGGTTCACAGCAGTCCCTCGACGTGCTGGCGCGCGCGTTAATTAACCCGGGCGATATTGTTGTCGTCGAGCGTCCAACCTATCTCGCCGCCCTGCAGGTATTCGGCCTGGCGCAGGCGAATTTTGAATCCGTTGGCACCGACGGCGACGGCATGAAGGTGGACGAACTTGAGGCCCTGGTGGCAAAGAAAGCCATCAAAGCGGTCTATATCGTTCCAACCTTTGGTAACCCTGGCGGCGTGACGCTTTCTGAGGCGCGTCGTAAACAGCTGGTGGAGCTCTCGAAGCGCTATGACTTCGTAATCATCGAAGACGATCCGTACAGCGAAATTAACTATACCGATGAAGTCTTCCGCCCGTTAATTGCCCATGCCAAAGATATCGGCAATGAAGAGAACGTGGTGTATACCTCCACCTTCTCTAAAATTCTCGCGCCGGGCACGCGCGTAGGCTGGGTGGTGGTGCCGGAATGGTTGAAGCGCGCGGTGGTGAACCTGAAGCAAACCACCGATCTGCACACCAGCACGCTGTCGCAGCTGATGACGTATGAGTACCTGAAGACCGGCCGTCTGGCCGATCAGATTAAAACGATCCGCGAAGCCTATCGTCAGAAATACCAGACGTTCGCCACGGAACTGGAAGCCGAGCTGGGCGACGTGATGTCGTTCCACAAGCCGAAGGGCGGCATGTTCCTGTGGGCGAAAATGAACAACGGCATGAACACCACCCGCTGGCTGGAAAAAACGTTAAGTAACGGCGTGGTATTTGTGCCGGGCGAATTTTTCTACTGCAATGAGCCGGACCCAGCGACGCTGCGCATGTCGTTTGTCACGCCAACGGATGAAGAGCTGAAAGAGGCCGTTCGACGCCTGAAAGCCTCTTTATAACAGAATGGCGGGGTATGATTCTGGACGTTATTTAAGCGGTGAAGCTGAAAATGCAGATCAGGAACTTCACGTTAACTTGCGCAGGATCATACCCGGGCCATGTTTTTGGATTGTATTCGAAAAGTAATACCAAAATTAACATTATCTAACTAATTAATTATTAATACTTTTTTTCTAAGAAAAGCATTTTTTGTATTATCCTTTTTCGGATTGCTCTTACACTTGTTGCCCATATTCTTATTTGCATCTCATTCATTTTGATCTGAATAATGTCTCATGGAATAAGCGCAGTCGTTGGATGATTTTTTAGCGTTCGCTCAGGGTTAAATCACTTCACAAGCTCTATTCCCGGAATGTTATACATGGATCAGTATAAGGTTACGGATGATGATTATTTGTGTGTCTGATAATGTCTGGTTCAGAATTGGATTGAGTGAAATCATACAAAATTGCCAGAGAGATAAGCAGGAACTGAAGTTTTTAGCATTTGAAAAAGCCAGCGTAACGCTGAGCACGATGGTAATGAGATCACCGGTCACGATAATCATTGACTATTATATTGCTGACCACAGTTTACTGTTGTTACTGTTAAAGATGAAGCGCCAGAATGTTTTTGACAATATACTTATTATTACGACTAATGCGCGAATTGTGGAAGTGACTGAAAATATTTTGCTGGACTCGGTTGCTGATATCTTAATTGATAACAGCGAATCATTTGATAAACTCAGCACTTTTATGGTCAAAGATAAGGCTGGCCAGATTATTTCAAAATCCGTGACCAATAAAACCTGGGCGATGATTAAGAAAAATTCAAATCTCACCCACCGGGAATTAGACCTGATGCCATTTTTTATTACAGGGAAAGGTAATAAAGAGATCTCCCGTCAGGTCGATATTAGTGAGAAAATGGTCAGTATTCACCGGCGTAACATTTATTCCAAACTCCAGGTTGAGAGTCTTACCGGGCTTTATCATTACCTGACAACGGATATAAAGGTTACATAACGTTCGCCGGGAAATGAAGCGTTTTATGCGGGTGTAGTATTCAGGCAGAAACGATGCACTGTTATTCATAATATGTTGTATAAACAGAAGGAGCTGTATATGAAATTGAAATCTCTTTGCGCGGCGATGGTTGCCCTGGGGCTTTTTACCTCTTTTGCCCATGCGGCAGACGGTAAGTTAAAATTTGTAGGGCAAATTGGCTCATCATCCTGCAAGCTCTCCGGGGAAAGCACTGCCGAAATTACGGTTCCGATGGGAACTATTCCGATGGAAACCTTAAAACAAGATGCTAATGGTCCGGAGGTGGGCTTTGCCATTAACCTGACGGGCTGTCAGCCGGGCACCTATTATCTGGTTCTTGACGGCGTCAGCCCGTCCGGTCAGCCGAACGTGCTGGACCTGGATAACGCGACCGCCAGCACCACGGCAAAAGGGGTGGGGATTCAGATTAAAGATATCTCCGACCAGAACATTACCTTATCCAAAACCCTTGATAAATCCGATGCCAGCATCACTATTGCTGAAGGCGACACCTCGGGCAGCGGGACGTTCTTCCTGAAAGCGAACTATTACGCCTATAACAAAGATGCGGTCACCACCGGGGAAGCAAACGCAACGGCCACCTTCACCATTGTTCAACAATAACAGGAGCAGGCCTTCGGGCCTGCTTTTAAGGTGGTATGATGAAGTCACTTATTATTGCGCTATTCGCGCTGTACTCCGCATCGGCTATTTCAGCTATTCAGATTGAAAGTTCACGGGTGATTTATTCCGGTGAGAATAAATCGGCCTCGTTAACGCTGCATAACGCGTCGCAAAAAAATTATATTATCCAGACCTGGCTGGACGAAGATTCAGACAAGCCCGGAAAAGAGATGGTGGTGACGCCGCCTATTATGAAGGTGAAACCCGATCAATCCGCCGTGTTACGTTTTATCTATTCCGGTAAAGGATTACCGACCGACAGAGAAAGCGTTTACTGGATTAACGTTCAGGAAATACCGCCCCGGGCCAGCGAGCCTAATGTGATGCAGCTGGCGATTCGAACGCGCCTTAAGCTTTTTTATCGCCCGGTTGGGATGAAGGCAAAACTGGACGAGCAGATAGGTCAGTTAACGCTGACGAAAAGCAGTGAGGCACTGGTCGTCAGCAATCCGGGGCCTCTGCATATTAGCCTGAGCCAGTTAATTATTAAAACCCCGCAGGGAAAAGAACAAAAAATAACGGCCCCGATGATCGCTCCCTTTGGCAGCGAAACGATTTCTTTTCCAAAAGGCTCGCGGGTGGTTGGCTTAACGTACATTAACGATTACGGCGGCGTTGCCGACGTGAAAATGCACTAAGCCCACGGTTGCAGATTATTAAATAATGTCATGGATGAATCATTATGCAACGAACATGGATCCCCCTGTGCGCGCTTACCTCTTTACTGGTTTCCGGCAGCGAATGTCTGGCGCAAAGTGAATATAACACCGCATTTTTTCATGGAACGGGCGAGCAATCGTTCATTAATTTGATCGACCCTGATTCCGGCATTATTCCCGGAACCTATTCCCTCGAGGTTTACGTTAACCGAAAGCTCGTTGAACAGCGTGACGTTGAGATCGTCCGCGATGAGCCCGACAGCGCGCTGTACCCGTGCATTAGCGCCGATCGGCTGCGCGCGTGGTCCGTCGCACTTCCCGCTGACGATGACGAGTCGTGCTATCCCCTCGAGCGCCGGATTGCGGGTGCGTCCATGAACGTTACGATGACCGAGCACCGGCTGGATATTCAGGTTCCCCAGCTCAATATGCTGACACAACCGCGTGGAACGGTACCCGCCACGCGTTACGACGAGGGCATCAATGCCGCTTTTGTGAACTACAACCTGGCGGCGAACACCATCAGAAGCTACGGGCAAAACAGCCAGTACGCCTACCTTTACCTGAATAACGGCATCAATATAGGGGCGTGGCGCTTGCGCCAGATGGCGAACCTGACAAAGCGGGATGGGGAAACGGGCCACTGGAAAAATGTCTCGTCGTGGGCTGAAAGGGCACTTCCGTCAATCAGGAGTCGTCTGCTGCTGGGACAAGGGAGTACCGGAACAACCCTCTACGACAGTATTCCGTTTCGCGGGGTGCAGCTGGCCTCGGAGCCCATGATGCGTGCAGACAGCCAGTCGCGCTATGCCCCTGTCGTCAGAGGCGTGGCGGAAAGCAATGCCCGCGTTGAGGTTCGACAGAATAAGTATCTGATCTACTCTACCAACGTGCCGCCGGGACCGTTCGCGTTTGATGACATTGTGCCGGTCAGTCAGAGCGGGGATCTGTTTGTCACCATCATTGAAACCGACGGACGGAAAACCAATCTGGTGATCCCCTATACCGTGCTCCCGGGACTGGTTCGCAAGGGGCAGTGGAACTATGAAATCACGGCCGCAAAATATCATGACGGTGCCGACGGCTATGCCCCTGCGTTTGTTGAAAGCCAGCTCGCCAGAGGGATGAGCGATACGGTGACCCTGTCGGGCGGCCTGCTTTCGGCGGAACACTACCGCAGCGCGGCGATGGGCGTGGGCAAAAACATGGGGCATTTTGGCGCGGTGTCCGTCGATCTGGCGTTATCCGACACGCGGCTGGCGCGGGGCGACGATGAGCAAGGGGGGAGCGCTCGCTTCCTGTACGCGAAATCCTTTCTCGATTCCCGCACCGATTTCCAGGTGGCGGGCTATCGTTACTCCTCGTCCGGTTATTACGATTTCCAGGAGTCGGTTCAGGAACGTCGCCGCTGGGATAATGGCCGATATAAAACCTATTACTGGGATGACGCCGATCAGGATAACCCTGACTGGGTCGCGTCAAAGCCTGAAATCCATTACGACAGCCGCTACGCAACCAAAAAAGCGCGGCTGGATATCTCAATGAGCCAGCAGATAGGTGAGATCAGCCAGCTTTATCTCACCTTCAGCAAGCAAAGCTACTGGCAGGATGCCGGTTCTGATACCACGGTTCAGTCTGGCTTTACCTCACGGCTGGGCAATGTGACCTGGAGTCTGTACTACCAGAATACGCGCAACCACTACATTGCACATGACAGCAGCATTAACCTGCGCCTGTCCCTGCCGCTCAGTTTTGGCAGCCACCCGGCGACGGCGACGACAGACCTTCACGCCGATCGTGCCGGAAACGTGTCCTCCTCCGCGGGGCTGAGTGGCTCCCTGCTTGAGGATAACCGCCTTAGCTACGCCATGCAGGTGCAGCAAAACGATGCTGAGGGGACGGCGGGCGATCTGAGCATGGGCTACAAGGGGGGCGCCGGAAATCTGTGGCTGGGCTATTCCAGAGCGGAAGATGTGCAGCAAAGCAGCATGAACCTCAGCGGCGGTATCCTTGCTCACGCTGGGGGCGTGACGCTGTCCCAGCCACCGGGCAGTACCTTTACCCTGATTGAGGCTCAGGATGCGCAAGGGGTGAGGGGAGAGAATCAGGCCGGAGTGCGGATCGACGCTGCGGGCTATGCCGTTGCCCCGCATGCGATTCCTTATCGCAACAATACCTGGTCGTTAAACACCCAGGACTTCCCGGAGGGGCTGGACGTGCCTGTTGCCACCCAGAATAACGTCCCTACCCGCGGCGCGATTACGCGCGTGACGTTTGAAACATATCGGGGCGACAGCGTGCTGATTCACAGCAAACGACCCGACAACAGCGTGCCGCCGGTTGGCGCGCAGGCCTACAGCCGGGGCGAGCGTAACAACGGCATTGTCGGGCCTGACGGGGATATTTTTGTTTCAGGCGTGCTGCCGGGCGAAGCGATCGCCATTCGCTGGGGGGAGGGGGATGACGAACAGTGTCGCATCCAGCTTCCGGATGAGGAACGGCGTGAACAGGATACCGCGGGCTATCGCGAGATCAGCGCAATTTGTCGATAAAGGAGAGGACAATGCAATTTCAGGGACGACATATGCTGTACGCCGCGGTGATTTTTTGCTTCGGCCTGTTTTCTTCCACCGTTATGGCGCTGACCTGTAAAGCCCAGGGCTCGGTGAGCCAGTACGTTGCCATTAACAGCATCATCAAAGCGTCGATCGGTGACTTCGGCACCAACACCAAAATATGGGTATCGTCACCAATCACGGCGACGTTTACCTGCTCTGACACGGACGCCTATCCAAACGGCGAGAGCGCCTATTTATGGCTCGATCCGAAAGATGCGGTGAAAAACGTGCACAACTCTCTGGAGATTGGCATCACCTTCAGGAACGTCGATTACAAGCTGAAGAAGGGCGATAAAATAGAGATTGGTCCCGGTACCGTGTGCCGTCCTAACGGCAACAAAGGCTGTCTCTCCCCGGCGGCCCCGCAGACGTTCACGCTCACCTATCAGGTTTACATCAAAACCACCGGCCTTCCGGCGGCCACCAATGGCAAAGTGATGGGGGATGTCAGCCTGTCGCTCTTCCAGGTAGATGGCGTGGGCGGTCTGCGAGGCGGCACGGTGACTCAGGACGGTAACTTTAACCTGACCATTACCGGGCTGGATAAAATCACCTTTCTGGCCTGCACGCCAAAAGTGCTGCTGGTACCCGATACCCTCGACTTTGGCGTCATCAACGGCAGCTGGGCGACGCCCGGTAAGATTGAAAAAACAAAACCCTTTACGCTACAGGTCGATTTGACGCGTGAAGCCAGCGGTAAAACCTGCACGGGGGAGACGTTGCTGATGACGTTAAGCTCGACGAATACGGTCAAAGACGGGGCAATCATCATGCCCGCGGCAGACAGCGGCTTTGGCTTTATCATTTCCGCCAGCAGCCTGATGGAGCCGCGCATTGCGCTGAACACGCCGCAGGAGATAGGTACGATCGGTGGAGACCGGCTCACGCATGATTATCACGCAGGGTTTATATGGACGACCACGACGCCGAAGCTTGGGGATTACAGTGCGACAGCCACCTTTACCGTGACGTTCAAGTAACAAAAGTGGGGATTGCGCGCGGGCTATTTTGCGTAATACTTATCCCGCGCGATAACGGCCGCGTGACGCCCACGGTAAACAGCTATGTTCGAACAACTGACTGGTATTCTGACGCACACCCCCATCTGGGTCTGGGTGCTGTTTGTGTTTCTGGTTTCTCGTGGGCTCCGGGCCCGCCGGCCCGCCACGGTCACGCTGGAAAAACTGGCGATAATTCCGGCCATTTTTCTGCTATGGGATATTTACGATCTGGTGATGTACCGCTCCCTCAGCGTCGCGACGCTGTCGATGTGGCTTGCGGGCATTCTGGCTGGCGCTGCGCTGGGTTACGCATTGATTCGCCCGACGGCGGTAACTCGCGCCGCCGCGCCGCGCACCCTTTGCCGCCAGGCTGACTACACCGCGCTGCCGTTTATGATGCTGGCGTTCGCGGTGAAATACGTGCTGGGGGTAATGAGCGCCATCGCGCCGCAGACGCTGCAGCAGCCCGCCATCAGCGCCCTTGCGATTGTCTCCGGCGGGCTGTTTGCCGGGGTGTTTATCGGCAAGTTTACGCGGTATGTTGAGGTGCTTAGCCGTACCGCGCCGCACCCGGCGGAGTGACGTTATTCTGTCGCGTGTGCCAGGGTGCGATCTGAAACATCGCCGCTGAGGGCTCGCGTGACTTCATGGATCCGCCAGATTTTCCCTTCACGCAGCGCGGCAAACAGGTAAACCTCTATCTCTGCCTGACGACCATCAGGATACGTGACCGTCACGATATGCCGGTCAGCCAGAAGTTCGTCATGACAGGCTATCTCCGCCACGGTAAAGGCGATCGCGCGGATCTGCGAGCGGACGTGGTTCAGGTGCTGAATAAAACCCCGGTAGTCAAGGGCGTGACCGTCCGTAACCTGTTGGTAATCGGGCGTAAAAACCTCTGCCGGATCGATATCGCCGTTGAATAAGCGGGTTAACAGGCACGCCATTTTTTCGCGCTGCGCGGCGTTGTCAGGCTGGGCTACCAGAGAGGTGATAATGCTCATACGGGCTCCTTATGTGGTTGAGTCCCCATTATCCTTGACAGCCGAAGACGTGGTTTCTGTAATAGGCCGATGAATAACGATTTTCGGTCAAAATGAGATGGTCAGTTTTGAAACGCTCCGTCATCCCGGCGGGTATCGAACACCGTGGCACAGTCATCGCACCGGCCAGCTGTGGCGCATTGCAACGGGTCTGCTGGTCATTGAGACGCAGCAGGCGCGCTCGGTCGTACCGGCAAAACACATTGGCTGGATCCCGCCAGGTCAGCAGCATGCCGCCTTTTCTGAAAGCGCAATAGAAGGCTGCGCCATCTATCTTGACCCCGCCTGCTGTGCAGGGCTTCCCGAAGCACCCGCGCTGTTCGAGCCCGACGATCTGACTCATGCACTGTTTTCCCGTTTATGTGGTGCAGAGAACGAGTACGATCCGCGAAAGCTGACTTTGCTGCTGGATGAGCTTGCCCTGACGCCCCAGGTTCACTTTTCTCTGCCCGTGCCGACGGATCCGCGTCTTAAGAACGTGGTCAGCCATTTGCTGCAGTTTGTCGATGATAACCAGACGGTCGAGAGTCATGCTATTCATGCTGGGATGAGTGTGCGTACGTTCAATCGTCGGTTTAGTGCCCAGACCGGAATGAACTTTGTTAACTGGCGGCAGCTGGCGCGCGTCATGCAGGCAATGGAGTGGCTGGCGGCGGGGAAGCCGGTAGGGTGGATTGCGCTGTCCTGCGGCTACAGCAGCGTCAGCGCATTTATTGAGGTTTTCAGAGCATGGACCGGTAAAACACCGGGGCAGTGGGCGATGTTGCGGTCTGATGCCCTCCCCACGTCCCGCTGAGCTTTACAATGTAGGCCGGGTAAGGCGAAGCCGCCACCCGGCGATTGACTACCGCTCCCTCAGCGCTTCTTTCGCCCGGTTAAACGGCTTGATCAGATAATCCAGCACCGTTTTCTCGCCGGTCTTAATGTCCACCGTGGCAATCATCCCCGGCACAATCGAGAAATGCCTGCCCGCCTTATTGACCAGGTAATCCTGGCTGGTGCGGATAAATACCCGGTAGTAAAACACCTCCGGCTTGGCCTCGTCCTGAATAGTGTCCGGCGAAATCGTCTCCACGACCCCGTGCAGCCCGCCGTAAATGGCGTAATCGTAGGCGGTGATCTTCACCAGCGCCTCCTGATTCGGGTGGATAAAGGCGATATCACGCGGCGACAGGCGGGTTTCAATCAGCAGATGATCGTCAACCGGCACAATCTCCATCAGCTCGCCGTTGGGCGGGATCACGCCGCCGATGGTGGTGACCTTGATGTTTTTGACGATCCCGCGCACCGGGGATTTTACCGTCAGACGGGTGACGGAATCCTGACGGCCCTTGAGGATCGCCGAAACCATATCCACTTCCGCGTTGGCCTTGGAGAGCGCCTCGCGGGCCTGGACGTAATACTGGGAACGCACGTCGGTGAGCTTCAGTTCCAGATCGCTTTTCTGCCGCTGCAGGCGCAGCACCTCCACGTGGCTGGCGGCCCCGGTCTTCACCAGCCGCTGGGTAATGGCCAGCTCTTTATTCGCCAGATCTAACGCGGCGCGAAGCTCCCGCTGGGTATCCTCCAGCTGCGCGCGGCGCGAGTTGTACAGCCGCGTTTCGTCGGCAATCAGATCCGGCCATTTCGCCAGTGAAGGAGGGAACTTCAGCGGCAGATCGTTCACCTCGGCGTACAGGCGGGCGCTGGAGGCCAGAGACGCGCGGTAGCGCGCCGCGCTTTCGCCGACGTTTGATTCGGAACGGGTAGGGTCAAGCCGCGCCAGCACCTGTCCGGCCTGCACCTGATCGCCCTCGTGGACGTTCAGCTCGGTGAGGATCCCCCCGTCCAGCGACTGTAAAACCTGCTCGCGCGAGCTGGGGATCACTTTCCCCGATCCGGTTGACACCTCATCCAGCACGCCAAACCACGCCCAGACGCCCAGCACCACAAACATCAGCAGCGAGAAGATCACGATCCGACGCGCGCCGGTGTAGCCGCTTTCCGAGTCGAGGGCGTTATCCAGATCGTCCATTGCCGCCACGTCACGCTGACTGATTTTCATTTTTCCACTCCCGTCCGGTTGCTGCCTGCTGCTGTTGCTGCTGCTGCATACGGCTGTTGCTCAGCGCCTGGGCTTTTGGCGCGTCCATCACCAGCATCCCATCTTTCAACACGACCACGCGCTCCACCAGCTCCAGCACCGGTACACGATGGGTGGCGACGATCAGGGTGCGGTGCCCGAGCCAGTCGCCCAGCCGCTGGATAAATTCCCGCTCGGTGTGCTCGTCCAGCGAGGCGGTGGGTTCATCCATCAGCACGATATTCGGATCGCGCAGCAGCATCCGCGCCAGCAGAATCGACTGACGCTGCCCGCCGGAGAGCCCCACGCCGTTTTCCATGATCGGGTAGTCCAGCCCCTTGGGCAGCTTCTGCACGAAACTTGCCGCGCCGGTCAGTTCCAGCGCCTCGAAGATCTCTTCGTCGGTGGCGCGCGGCATGCCGAGGGTGATGTTCTCGCGCAGGGTGCCGTAAAACAGCCGCGCGTTCTGGGTCATAAAGCCGACGTTGCGCCGCACGTCCGCCACGTCGAGATGCGGCAGGCTGAAGCCGTCGAGCCGCAGCTCGCCCGCCGCCAGATCCATCCCGCCCGCCATCGCCTGCAGCAGGGTCGATTTGCCCGCACCGTTGCGCCCGAGGATCGCCACTTTCTCACCCGGCCCGATCTCCAGGCGGTTAATGCGCAGCGCCATGCGCGGATCGTCCGGCTGATAGCGGAACTGCGCCTGCTCAAAGAGGTAGTGACCGCGCAGCACGTCCTGGCGGATCGGCGTCTCCTCGCGCTGGTTTTCGGTTGGGAGCTGCATGATGCTGTCCAGCCCCTCTTTTGCCGCTTTGACCTGCTGCCAGCGGGCCAGCACGCCGCACAGCGTCGCCATCGGGGCGATCATGCGGGAGGCCAGCATCGAGGCGGCGACCACCGAGCCGGTGGTCAGGGTGCCGTCGATCACCATCGGCGCGCCGACCACAATCACGGCGGCGTAAACCAGGCTCTGGATGGTCATCCCCCAGCTGATCAGGTTCTGCGTCAGCTCGCGGGTGCGCAGGCCGGATTCGGCGGTGATCTGGATATAGCTGTTCCACTGCTGCAAAAAGCGGTTTTCCGCCTGCATCAGCTTGATGTCCTCCAGCCCCTGAACGCTCTCCACCAGCACCGCATTGCGCAGGGTTGATTCATGGGCCGACTGCTTTGCCAGCTCCGCCAGCTTTTTCTGCAGCAGCAGGCCGGGCAGAACCATAATCACCGCCGCGACCGGGGCGATCCACGCCAGCTGTGGGGCGATGATCGCCAGCACCACCACGAACAGTAAAAAGAAGGGCAGGTCGACAATCGTCGAGATGGTGGACGAGGTGACCATCTCGCGGATCTGCTCCAGCTCGCGCAGCTGTGAGATAAAGCTGCCGGTAGAGCGGGGAATCGCGCTGTTGCGCAGCCGCAGCGCGTGGCCGAAGACGCGATCCGAGACGCGCATATCCGAGCGCTTGCCGAGCAGATCCATAATGTGCCCGCGCGCCACGCGCAGCACGAAGCCAAACAGGGTGGCGATCAGCACCCCGATGGTCAGGACGTACAGCGTCGGGTAGGACTGGGCGGGGATCACCCGGTCATACACCTGCATGGAAAAGACGATCCCGGAAAGCGACAGCACGTTGATAAACAGCGCGGCCAGCATCACCCAGCTGTAGGGGCGGAGATCGCGCATCACCAGCCGGTAGAGCCAGTCCGAACGATATTTTGAGATATAGGCATCCACGCGGCTGTCCTTCAGCGCGGCGAGTGGCCGCAGGGCAATGACGTGGCGGATGGCGGGCAGCATGGCCGTCATCGACAGCCGGTTAGTGTAGGTCTGGTCGTCGAAGAAGCTGACTTCCAGCGTGTCGTCGCCGTCGAAGTGCTCGATCGCACCGACCCGGCCGTCATTCAGCGCCACCACCACCGGCAGACGCCAGCTGTTGATTGATTGCTGGTCAGCGGTGAGCAGTTGAAACGACAGCCCCGCCTCACGCGCCAGTTGGGTGAGGGCGGGCACCATCGGTTTGCCTTTCAGCCACGGTGCGCCTGCGATCAGCGCGCCGGGCGAGCAGGCGACGCGGTAGCGCGTGGCGATAAAGCCAAAGGCCTGCGCCCACTGCG
This sequence comes from Enterobacter sp. TCD1-1, assembly GCF_020567405.1. Classification (NCBI taxonomy): domain Bacteria; kingdom Pseudomonadati; phylum Pseudomonadota; class Gammaproteobacteria; order Enterobacterales; family Enterobacteriaceae; genus Enterobacter; species Enterobacter sp. TCD1-1. Next base: position 220,760 of record NZ_JAJCXF010000004.1, read on the forward strand.
CCAGCGCCTCATCCGTCATGTTTTCACCTTGCGGGATATCACGCTGCTTCATGGCTGGATCTCCACGGTCTGGATGGTGCGGTTATCAAGGTCGAACGCATGACGCAATTGCCCGGTGTTATACAGGCAGTTGAGCTGCAGCTGGTGCAGCTGACCGAGGGTCTGCTGCTGGGTGAAGCGCGCCTGATAAACCTCCTGTTCGGCGTTGAGCACGTCGAGCAGCGGGCGCGAGCCGAGGTCAAGATACTGCTGCTGGTACAGTTCGCGGGTGCGGGCGCTGAGCGCCTCCTGGCGGCCCTGAATTTGCAGCGTGCTTTGTAGGCTCATCACCTGACTGCGGGCTTCCAGCAGTTTCTGTCGGACATCCAGGCGCGTGCGCTGAATGGTGGACTGTGCCGCTTCCACCGCGTGTCCGGCGGCGTTACGCCGGGCGGTGAGGCCGCCGCCCTGATAGAGCGGCATCTGCACTTTCACCCATGCGGAATACTGGGTGCGATCCCGCGTGTCGCTGCCCGCGTAGCGATCGTTCATGTAATGGCGCACCTCCGGCTCCAGCGAGACGGTTGGCGTCATCTGCGCGTCGGCGTAGTCGAGGTTAGCCTGGGCGACGTTAGCCTGCGCCCAGGCGGCGAGCACCGCAGGAACCAGGCGGTCGTCCGGCTCGGCGACATCGCAGCTGCGGGCCAGCTTTTGCGGAAAGTCGTTGCTGATCGCGTTCAGGCTGTTCCAGCCGAGAAAGCTCATCAGCGTCGCGCGTGCGCTCTCCAGGCTGGCCTGGTACTGCATCAGCTGGGCGCGCGCGCCTTCGATACGGGCATCGGTCTGCACCACGTCAGAGAGCGACGTGGCGCCCTCGTCGTTACGCTGGCGGGTCAGCGTGCCGATGGAGGAGAGGGCCTCAAGCTGCTCTTTGGCGGTGTCGACCATTTGCTGCCAGGTCTGCACCTGTACCATGGCGACGGCGGTATCGTGGGCGATGGTGTCGATACTCACCAGCACGTTGGCCTGCTGCTGGGCAACGCCAGCGCTCTCGGCGCGCACCTGGCTGGCCACTTTGCCGAAGTCATAGAGCATTTGAGAGAGAGAAAGCACCAGAGACGGCGTAAAGCCGTTCTGGTCGCCGTCGTGGGAATACCCATTGTCCACGCCGGCATTAATCTGCGGATAGTATTTTGACTTCGCGACGTCCACCTCTTCGCTCTGCTGGTAGAGTTTGCCCACGGCTTCGCTGATGGCCGGGTGCCACGTGACGGCACGGTTAACGGCTTCGCCAAGCTGTAATGAACCGGGAGCGGCGTTGCCAGCCACCGGGGCCACGCGGCCGTTGAGTGAGGGGAGTTCCTGCGTTTCGCGAAGCTGTCCGGTATTGATGATTGCCGCCGGATTTGCGCAGAAAGCGGGCACAGATATCAGGCAGCACGAGAGCCACCAGTAAGGCATCTTCATTCCCATGTCATGTCCCTAATAAAAATGTACAGCTTTATTATTAATGCCCGGGCGCTGTGCGCCCGGGTCATCTCTTGCAGGTGCTATCAGGTAATGATGTGTTGCTGGTTAACGAGCTCGTCGTACGTGGTCTGAACGTTATCAAGCGTAACGAGTGCAGTATTAGTGTAGGTGGACCCTGCACCATCACGGTCGATGGAGATCACAGTGTTGCTACCGCTTTGTGTGACATGGATATAATTCCCCAACGAGGCGGTATTACCGTCCCAGCCCACCAGCAGATCGCCGATGTCGATCTTGTCCCCCTGCGCCAGCGAGAACCCGGTCCAGTGATCACCTCCGGCGCTGCTGGTGTTACCCGCCGTGGCATTTCCCACCGTACTGTTCAGCACCTGGTAAATCAGCGTATCGCCGTAGGCCGTACCGGTGATGGCGTCGTTATGCTCCGAGCTGATGAACTGCGGCGCCATATTGATGGTCAGCGTGGCGCTGTCCGTTCTTCCGGCAGAGTCGGTCAGGGTGTAGTTGAAGGTCTCCTTCGAGGTCATGGTTGAGAGCGATACCCCGCTGTTGAGGGTATAGGTGTAATGGCCGTCAGCGCCGATCGCCAGCGTGCCGTAGTGGCCGACAATGTTCACCGTTGCGCTGCCGGTATACGGATCCAGCGTGGTGGTCACGCCGTTGTAGCCGGTTACGCTCAGACGGGTATCCACCGAGTGGAGCTGATCCAGCACGCCGCCAGAGTCGGTGCCGTCAAAGATATTGCCGTTGACGGTGTGGCTGCCGGTGACGTCGAAATTACTCAGCGAGTAGGTGGTGCCGTTTACGCTTGGCGTGATGGTGATGGTCCCGACGCTGAGCCCCGGTACGCTACCGGTAAAGCTCAGCGTATAGGTCCCGGCGTTCAGATCCAGCCCGGTCAGCGGGACGTCGATACTGCCGCCCAGCAGCGAGGCGCCGCTGAAGGAGCCGCTGCGGATCGCGCCGTTGGCATCGCTAATCGTCCAGTTCACCGTCAGCCCGCCCAGCGCCAGCAGCGAGGCCACGCTAAAGTGCAGCGACGCGTTGTGCAGCGCGGTGTTCGGGTCGACAACGAAGGTTCCGCTGCCGCTGCCCTGGGTTGATGAGAACAGGGCCGTCGTCCAGCTGGCGACGCCCACGGTGGTATCCGAGTAGACCGACGTGTGGTGCACCGAGGTGAGGTCCATCGTGGCGCTGACATCGTTGACCGCATTCATTGCCTGCGCGGTTGGAGTGATGTTGAGCGATGCCGTATCCTTCGAGCCGTCAGGCGCGGTAACGGTGTAGACGAACGTATCCGGCGTGCTGATATGGTCCGCGCCCACGCCGCTCCTCAGGGTATAGGTGTACTGACCGGACGCATTGATGGTCAGCGTGCCGTATTCCCCCTGAATGGTGGTGGTGCCGCTGCTGTTGACCGCCACGCCGTTCACTTCGGTGACCAGCGTGCCCGCCGGAACCGGATCATTCGCCAGCACGTCGCCCGTGGTCGTTTCGCTGATGCTTGCCACGCTGTAGACATGATCCTGCAGGACGCTCAGCGTGTAACCCGTCAGTACAGCGATCCCGGACGCGGTATTCAGCAGGAACAGGTACTCCCCGGCAGGCAGGTTCAGCGTCAGCTGTGGTGACGTTCCCCCCAGCAGCGGCGCGCGCAGCCAGCCCGACTCGACGCGGACCTGCTCGAAGGTCTGGGTCGCGTTGTTGAACTTATAGACGTACAGATCGAACACCGACGCAAGCGCCACGCCGCCCACGGAGGCCTGGATGGTCATGGTACGGGTCGTGCCTTCCTCCACGTTGTAGATGATCGGGTTGGTCATGTCGTCCAGCAGGTTAAGCCCCAGCGTGCTGCCGAGATTAATGCCCACCACGGTAAAGCCACCCTGAGACGAGGCGCCGTTATTAATCTCACTTACGGTGGTGTCAAAGGTCAGCGAGGCCGTGTCGTCCACCGCCACAATGCCGTTGAGTACCGTACCGGCACCCAGAGACAGCACCAGGTTCGCCGACGCGCTGACGCCGTTATGGGTGATGGTGTAGGTGAAGCTCTCCGTCCGGCCAATGACCGCGGCGCTGGTGTCGGTCAGGTTGTAGGTGTAGCTGCCGTCGCGGTTGATGGTCAGCGTACCGTATTTGCCCTGGATCACCGTGCCGTCGGCGTTCACGCTGGTGGTCACGCCCTGCGCGTTAGTGACCGTGGAAATGGTGGTTCCGGCCGGGGCATTGTCGCTGCCGGCGGTCGGGTCCGTATCGAGGATCACGTTGCCGTTGAGGCTGGTATCGCCCGTGACCGTACCCGGACCGGTCTCTTTCACCGCCACGTCGAGGCTGGTGTAGGAGCCGGTCGCCAGCAGGTTGGTGTTATAGCTGAGTACGCGGTAGTTGCCGTCGGCCAGCCCGGTCAGGTTCAGCGAGACGCCGGTAGCGCCGAGGGTCAGGAGATCGGCAAACTGCGGCTGGCCGGTATCCACCACGGTTGTCCAGACACCGTTGACGTAGTGCTGCACCACCAGCTCAAGGGTATTGAGCAGAGAGAGCACCGCCCCTGTGGCGTTGGCATTGACCACAATATCCGCGCTGCCGCCGTTGCCTACCGTGAAGTTCACCTGCGCGGTGTCATTACCGATCAGCGTCAGGACGTTGCCCACGGCGCCGACCAGCAGGAAGCCGTAGTCGCTGTACTGGCTGTTGGTCACGGTCGCCGTGGTGCTGAGGTTCAGCTCCTCAACGTTATTGCTGGCGGAGAGCGGCACCACCGGCGCAAGGGCGGAGCCCGGCAGGGAGGTGTTGCCCGCGACGTCGGTAGCGGTGATCTGCAGCGTCTGGCCTTCGATCTGCTTGTTCGTGAAGGTGTAGCTGTAGGTGCCGTTGCTGCCCGCAATGGCGGTCACCGTTGAACCGTCCGCAAGGCGGATTGTGACGGTGCTGCCCGCCTCTGCGCTCCCGGTCAGGACGCTACCGTCGGCGTTGAAGGTCCCGGTCGGTGCCGTTGGCGCGGTCGTATCGACGATAATCGTCGTCACGGCTGACGCCACGCTGGTGTTGCCCGCCGCATCGGTGGCTGTGGCGGTGAAGTTATGCGTGCCCTGCGTCAGCGTGGTGGTGGTTTGTGGCAGGGTCCAGTTGCCGCTGCCATCGGCGGTGACCGTACCCACCAGCGTGATGCCGTCGTAGATCCGGACCGTGGCATTCGCTTCGGCGGTCCCGCTCAGCGTTGGGCGGGTGTCGTTAGTCGGGTTCGTACCGGTCACGGGGCCGGTGACGCTGCCGACATCATCAATGACCGAACTGATGACCGGAGCGGCTGGCGGGAGGGTATCGACGTTAATCACGTACCCGGCGGTGGGCGCGCTGGCGTTGCCCACCGCATCGGTGGCGGTAAAGGTCAACGTGTGCGCGCCGTTGCTCAGCGCCGGAGATGGCGTAAAGCTCCACGCGCCGCCGGTCGCCGTCACGCTGCCGATCTGGACCCCGTTATCAAAGATTTTCACCGTCGACCCCGCTTCCGCCGTGCCGCTGAGCGTCGGCTGCGCGTCGTTGGTGAACTCGCCGTTGGCAACCGGCGTCGCCGCGTTGCCCACATCATCCAGAATACTGGTCAGCACCGGCAGCGCAGGCGGCGTGGTATCGACGGTGAGGCTGAAGCTGGTCGACGACACGCTGGTGTTGCCTGCCGCATCCGTGGCCTGCGCGGTGAAGCTGTGCGGGCCACTCGCCAGCGTGGTGGTGAGCAAGATACTCCAGCTCCCGCTGCTGTCCGCGGTGCCCGTTCCGACCAGGGTGGTTCCCTCATAGATCTTCACGGTGGCAAACGGTTCGCTGGTTCCAACAAGCCGCGGTACGGTGTCGTCGGTCGTCTGCCCGGACGTGAGCGGTCCGGTGAGGCTGCCTACGTCGTCTATCGCCTGGCTGATAACCGGCGCGTTCGGTGCCGTGGTATCGACAATCAGGGTAAAGTTTGGCGACGCCGGGCTGACGTTGCCCGCTGCATCGGTGACCGTGGCGGTCCAGGTGTGGCTGCCGCTGGACAGCGGCGTTGACGGCGTGAAGCTCCAGTTGCCGCTGCCGTCCGCCAGCACGGTGCCGACCGGCTGTCCGTTTTCATGTACGGTGACCGTGGCGTTGGCGCTGGCGGTGCCGTTCAGGGTCGGCGTGGTGTCGTCGGTGCTCTGCCCGGAAGAGAGCGGGGTTTGAATACTGCCCACGTTGTCACCCGCGGTCGAAATGACCGGTGCCGACGGCACGCCCGTATCCACCGTCAGGTTAAACGGTGCCGTTGTGGTGCCGGTGTTGCCTGCCGCATCGGTAGCGTTGAAGGTGATCGTATGGGACCCGTCGCTCAGATCGGTGCCCGGGGTGAAGGTCCAGTTGCCCTGGGCATTCACCACCGCCGTACCTATTTCGCTCCCGTCGACAATCACGTGCACTGTGGCACCGACGTCGCCCGTGCCGTTGAAGGTCGGACGCGCGTCGTTAGTGCTGTTGCCCGACGTGAGCGTCCCGATGACCGGACCGACATCGTCAACCACGCTGGTGACTACCGGTACGCCAGGGGCTGCGGTATCCACGGTAAAGGCGAAGACCGATGAGTTAGCCGAGGCATTGCCTGCCGCATCCGTTGCATAGACGCGAAGGGCGTAGCTGCCGTCGCCCAGCGGCGTGGTCGGGGTAAAGGACCAGTTCCCGCTTCCGTCAACGGTTGCAGTACCAATCTGCGTCCCGTTGTTCATGATGTGAACAGTGCTGCCTACCTGTCCGGTGCCGCTAATTGTAGGGGTGTTGTCGTTGGTCACCTGCCCGCTGGTGAGGTTACCCAGGACGCCGCCTGGGACGTTGTCATTTACCGTATCCAGCGTTGGAACCGTCGGTGCCGTCAGGTCAATCACCACGCTCCAGGGCGCGGAGACCGCGCTGAGGTTGCCCTGCGGGTCGGTCGCCTGGACGGTGAAGCTGTGCGAGCCTTCGCCGAGGGCGGTATCAGGGGTAAACGTCCATGCGCCGGTACTGTCAGCCGTCACTACGGCAATCTGCGTGCCGCCGTCGAAAAGGGTCACCACGCTGTTTGCGTCCGCTGTCCCCGAAAGGGTTGGCGTGGCGTCGTTGGTGAGACCACCGCTGACCACCGTGGTGGCGGCATTGCCCACATTATCCGTGACGTTGGTGATGACCGGCGTGGCGGAAACGGAATCCACCACGACGGTGAAGCCCGCCGAAGGACCGCTCTGGTTCCCTGCCGGATCGGTCTCGCGGATGGTCAGGACGTGATTGCCCTCTGCCAGGACAGGCGTGGTATAGCTCCAGGTGCCGGTGATGCCGACCTCTGCGGTCCCCAGCAGCACGCCGTTGTTGTAGATGGAGATGATATCACCCACCGCACCAGTGCCGGTGAGGGTCGGCTGGTTGTCATTGGTGATCTGGCCGCTGGTCAGCGGGCCGGTGCCCGGACCAACGTCGTCAATCACGGCGCCGATGGTCGGCGTGCCCGGCGCGGTAAGGTCAACGGTGACGCTGGCCGCCGGAGAGCGACCGCTGGTCTGACCGTTGAGGGTCGCGGTCACCTCAAAGGTGTGCAGCCCTTCGCCAAGCGCGGCTGGCGTATAGCTCCAGTTGCCGCTGCCGTCGGCGGTGACCGTCGTCAATGGCGTCGCGCTACCGTCCAGGTAGATAGCGATCTGGCTCCCCGCCTGAGCCGTACCGGTGAGGGTCGGGGTGGTGTCGTTGGTGGTTTTGCCTTTCACATCGCCAATGATTGGGTCGACGTCATCGTTGATCGCCGTGATGACGGGTACATCAGGAAGATTCGGCTCCGTACCGGTGACGGTGTAATTCGCAACGGGACTTTCATGCCCGGCAGCATCTGTCGCGGTCACGGTCAGGGTCGCGCCATCCTGCTGAGCGGGGCTGACAGCGATGGAGAAGTTGCCGCCGGTGGCAACCCCGGTACCAATGACGTTGCCATTACTGTCTTTCACCGTGATGAGGCTTCCCGCTTCGGCACTACCGGTTAGTGGCGTACCTTCTGGTGCCAGGTTCAGATTGTCAGGGGCGTCCGGGGTGAGGGTGTCCACCGTCACGCTCAGCGGGGCTGAACTTCCTGAAGCGTTACCCGCAGGATCGGTAGCGGAGACAGTGAAGGTATGCGGACCCTCTGAGAGCGTGGTGCCTGCGGTCCAGCTCCAGCTACCGTCCGACTGGATCGTGACCGGCACCCCTGACGGGATACCGTCGACGGAGACAATCACGGTGGTGCCGGGTTCGCTTGTCCCGGTAAGGGTCGGCGTGCCGTCGCGGGTGTAGAGCACGTTGTTGGTGAGCTGGCTGTCTGAGACGGCACTGATCTGCGGGATCCCTGGCGCAACGGTATCGAGCGTGACGGTAAAGACCGAACTCGGCGCGCTGACGTTGCCCGCTGCGTCCACGCCCGCCACGGTAATGTTCAGCGGGCCGTCCGTTTGCGCTGGAAGCGTCAGGCTCCATTCTCCGTTCACCACCGCGACACGGCCCAGCTCGACGCCGTTGTTGTAGACGATCACCGTCTCACCGTTAACGCCGGTTCCGCCCACTGTCGGCGTGGTATCCGTGATGTAGCCTCCGTTCGGTTCACCGCCCACGGCGCTGATCGCTGGCGTAGCCGGTGCCACGGTATCCACGGTGATCGCGATCGCCGGCGAAGCGTCAGAGACGTTGCCCGCTTCATCGGTGGCGGTGGCGGTATAGACGTGGCTGCCCTCCGCAATATTACTGTCAGGGCGCCAGCTCCAGTTGCCGTTGCTGTCTACCGTGACGGTACCAACGATAGTTGGCGTGCCGCCGTTGACCGTGTCAGTGATGTTGATAACGTCGTTCGGCGTACCGGTGCCGCTCAGCACCGGGCGCGGATCGTTGGTGGTGCCGCCATCGGGAACGGGACCGGTGATCTGGGTGACGCTGTCAGTAATGACCGGTGCTGCAGGCGTAGCCGGCGCCTCGGTGTCAATGGTGATGGTGACCGGCTGCGACGGGGCGCTTTCGTTGCCCGTGCCGTCCACGTTGGTGACGGTCAGGGTGATGTCATAGGTGCCGCCAGCCAGGGGGGATGGCGGTGTCCAGGTCCAGTTGCCGGTATTGTCCACGACAGCGTCGCCGATTTTGACGCCGTTGTTGTAGATCGTCACGGTATCACCCGGATTGCCGGTACCGCTCAGGGTCGGCGTGGTGTCGCGGGTGATTTCGCCCGGGTTCAGCGGCGTTGCTGTGCCGTCAGGATTGACGGTAATGGCCGGGATATCCGGCGTGGCAGGCGCAACGGTATCCACCGTCAGTTCAAATGGCGTTGAGATGGTGGTATTGCCCGCGGCATCTGTGGCGTGCACCGTCAGGGAATGCGGACCGTCGGTGAGCGGGGTCACGGGCGTGAAGCTCCAGCCGCCGCTGCCGTTGAGGATGGCGGTGCCAAGCAGAGTCGTGCCGTCATAGACGGTGAGCACCGTGTCTGCAGGGGCGGTGCCCTGCAGCAGGGGTCGAGTGTCATCCGTGGTATCGCCGCTGTTGAGCGAACCCTGTACGCCGCCGACATCGTCGATCACGGTGGCGATGGTGGCCGCCGCTGGCGCAGTGATATCGACGTTCAGGGTGAAGTCGTCTGACGGCTGGCTGGTGTTACCCGCCGCGTCGGTGGCGACGACGCTAAAGGTATGAGGACCCTCGCCAAGCGGCGTGGTAAGGGTATAAGTCCAGGTGCCGCTGCCGTCGACCGGGATCGTAATAAGGTCGGCACCATCCAGGCGGATGGTAACGGTTGAGCCCGGTTCAGCCGTGCCGTTGAGCGTTGGCGTGGTGTCGTTGGTGCTGTCGTTGGGGTTGAGCGCGCCGAGGCGCTCCGGCACATCATCGAGCACCTGGGTAATGACCGGCGCCGCAGGCGCGACGCTGTCAACCGTCAGGGTCCAGGTGTTGGAGATGGGGCTGGGGTTGCCTGCCGCATCGGTTGCGACGGCGGTCAGGGCGTGGGAGCCTTCACCGATTGAGGAGGAAGGGGTAAAGCTCCATACGCCGAGGCCATTGGCAACGGTTGTACCAATTTCAACACCGTCCACGCGCAGGCTGATCGTCGCGTTTGCTTCGGCGGTACCGCTGAGCGTCGGGGTGGCGTCGTTGGTGATCCCGTTCAAGTCGATCGCGCCGGCCTGCCCAGGGATATCGTTTACAGCCTGTAAAATCACCGGGGCGGTTGGCGCCGTCCCGTCAACGTTAATTGTCCACGCGTTTGATATCCCGCTCGGGTTACCGGCGGGATCCGTCGCCTTCGCGGTCAGCACCCAGGTGCCGTCGGTCAGCGGTGTGGACGGCGTAAAGCTCCACTGGCCGGAGGAGGGAACAACCACCGTACCGAGGGCATCGCTGCCGTTATAAATCGTGATGGTCGAGCCTGCCTCACCCGTGCCGTTCAGGGTCGGCGCCCGGTCGTTGGTCAGCCCATTCTGGACCACGGGGCCGGTGGTGGCCAGCACGTCATCAATCACCGACAGGATGACCGGCGTCTGCGGCGGGGTAATGTCCGGTGCTGCCGCGGAGGTGGTTGGACTGGTGTTGCCCGCCGTGTCGGTGGCGTCAGCGGTCAGGATTTCGCCGTTGATCCTCGGCGGGCTCAGCGTCAGGCTGAAGTTCCCCTGGCTATCAACAACCACTGTGCCAAGAGTGAAATCGCCTTCACGGATGGTCACCGTGCTGCCTGCTTCTCCGATACCGCTGATGGTACCGCCATCATTTGACACCACGAGGTTTCCTGGGGCAGACGGCGGCGTGGTATCCACGGTAAAGGTGATAGGTTCAGAGGCCGTACTCTGGTTTCCGGCGGCATCGGTTTCAGTGACGGTGATCGAATGCGTACCGTCCGGAAGCGGGCCCCCTGGGGTAACGCTCCAGGTACCGTTAGGCAGCACCGTCGTTGTGCCAATTGCCACACCGTTATCGTAAATAGTGATGGTTCCACCGGGCTCGCCCGTTCCCGCCAGAATCGGTTGCGAGGCATCGGTAGGCACGCCCGACGTGATTGTTCCTCGGATAATGCCCGTATCGTCGAGCAGCACAATCGCGGTGGGCGCTGTCGGAGGGGTGAGATCGACGGTGAGGGTGAATACCGGTGAGGCTGGTCCGGTGTTGCCGGCGGCGTCGGTTGCCCGTACGGTAATCTGGTGGGTGCTTTCATTCAGGTCGACGGACGGGGTGAATGTCCATGTGCCATTGCTGGCGACGACCGCGGTGCCAATGGCTATTCCGCCGTCATAAATCGTCACGGTGGAGCCCGCTTCGGCGGTGCCGGAGAGCTGCGGTCGCTGATCGTTGGTGCTGCCGCCGTTGGTCACCGTCCCCGTCTGAGGGGCGATATCGTCGATTACGCTGCCAATCGTTGGTGCATCGGGTGCGGTGAGATCCGGTGCGGTGACGCTTGAACCCTGGCTGGTATTCCCGGCGCTATCCGTTGCGGTGGCAGTTACCTGCTCGCCGTTGGTCAACGGTGTCCCGAGGGAGACGCTAAAGTTGCCGTCGCTGCCCGTTTTTCCTGTACCAATGACGTTGCCGTTCGCGTCTTTCAGCGTGATGGTGCTGCCGGGTTCGGCGGAACCGGTGACGGTTTTACCGTCTGACGAGAAACGAAGGCTGGATGGCGCATTCGGCGGTGTCGTATCCGGATCGGCGGGGTCGACAGGGGTGTTGGGGTTGGTGCTGTTGTTATTACCGTCATCGCCACCACCACCTCCTCCGCCAGTACTTGCCGCGGCCGCGATGCCGCCCGCAGCCGCAATACCGCCCAGAGCCCACGGCCAGATGGCGGCGCCACCGGCATCACTTCCTGACGCTGCAAGCAGCACATCCGTGGACGCGATAGATTCGTACGTGGCGGCACCAGCCGGATCTTCAATCCACCATAACGCGCCGTTGCTGTCCTGCAGAACCAGCTGGCTCACGCCCTGCGCATCCGCGACGTAGAAATTTTTAAGGGTGATCACCTCGCCGGAGTGGAGTGTCACCAGCAGGTCGTTACCGCTTCGCGCGAAGTGGGAGACGCTCGCTCGCTCGACGTGAAGCTCAACGACAGAGGAATGGTTCAGCGTAACCTGTGTACCTTCCAGGGTCGTTTCTACGCCAGTAAGTTTTGAAATAACAGAGATTTGGCTCATTTTGTTATTACTCCAGCAGAAGTGTCATGAACGGCGAGCAAGACGAGCCATCTCTGCTGAAGGTAAAGGGCGCCCCCGGTGTAGTTGCTGTTATAAAACAGCTCTCACCGTAGAATTCAGCGCGCACGATGCCCGCCATGCGTCAGAGTGGCAACATCAGAGCGAATCTAATGACTTATGAAAAAACGTTTTAATGGGTGTTTTGTATTTTATAAAACCCTGTAATTAATAGAGGAATTGGTTTCTGGAATATAAAAATGATATAGACAGAAAATGCGTGTTGTGCAAATTCAGCTTTCGTAAATAAAGGCGCAAACAATGAAGGGGGCATTAATCTATTGATGTATTTTATAATTACATTTTTCTATCTTTTTGTTTTTGCATGTTTTTTATTTGTTATGATGGCGCGGCTATTTAACGTTTACGACCCGGTATGATAATTGGTAGGGATCATTTTAAATAACATTTTAAGCATTATTGTTTAAGCGGGCTTAACGTGTGTTTAAGTTAGGGTAACGTTTTTGATGTAAGATATATTATGTCATCGAGGTAATGAAATATATTCTTGTACAGGGTTAAAACTCTGCTATCACGCGTAAGCAATAATAACGGGCAAGCAAAGAGAAAATAAGCTGATTTATTTTCTTTGGGACTGAGGCGCGGGCAGGACTTCAGGACAGTAAAAAAATTCACCGAAGAATGAATAAAAATCGTCAGCCGGACGTTTACTGACGTCACTCCCCACTTACCCTGGAGTTTTGTATGAACACGACCTCGTTTCGTTTGATCCCGGTGCTGATTTTTTCCCTGCTGTCTCCACTGGCGCTGGCCATGGGCAATAATAGTACCGAGAGCAAAACGCCCGACTGTCCTGCCGGACAGGTGTATGACAGCGCCACGCAGAAATGCGTGCCGGACAAGAGCAGCAGCCTCAGCGACCAGGACAAAACCAGCTACGCGTACCATCTCGCGAAGAAAGGGGAGTACCAGGCGGCGCTGAATCTGCTTGATTCGCTGAAAAATGGCAATACGGCTGAAGCGTGGAACTATCGCGGGTTCGCCACACGCAAACTGGGCCGCACGGACGAAGGGATTGGTTACTACCAGCGCGCGCTGGCTATCGCGCCGGATTATGCCAAAGCCCGGGAGTATCTCGGTGAAGCATGGATGGTGAAAGGACGCCCGGACCTCGCGAAAGAACAGCTGAAGGTGATTGCCGGTATCTGCGGCCAGTCCTGCGAGGAGTACCGTGACCTGCAGGCCGCCATCAATGGACATCCGGAATCCTGATTTTCTCGTGGAGGGAAAACCCATCGCAACCCGTGAGGTTCGTCAACAGCTCGCCGCACTCCTGCCGCGTCTCTGGCGCTATGGGCTGGTGCTGTCGCGAAACAGGGATATCGCCGAAGAGCTGGTTCAGTCCACCTGCGTGCGTGCGCTTGAAAGAAGCAGCCAGTATACGCCTGGCACGCGCATCGACAGGTGGCTGTTCGCGATCCTGCACTCCATCTGGATCTCTGAGCTTCGGGCACGACACGTTCGACAGGGGCAGGGATTTATTCCCAGCGACGAGCTGCTGGCGCCGGACACCCACGAACAGAATGAGACGCGCCTGCATTACCTTCAGATAATGCAGCGCGTTAACGCGCTGCCTGAAGCCCAGCGCAACGCGGTATTTTTGGTTTATGTCGAAGGCTTTACCTACCAGGAGGCGGCGGAGACCCTGGCGGTGCCGATCGGTACCGTGATGAGCCGGCTGGCGACAGCGCGGGCTCGGCTTGCCAGATCCGCTGACGCACTCCCTCCGGTAAAGGAGAAACGCTCTTGAACGCGCACCGTTTTACACCGCCCTATAACGACGACGCCATCGTGGCCTGGATAGATGGCGAGATGTGTCGCGCCGACGCGCAGCAGTTTGAAGAACAGTTAAAGCGTGACGAACGCCTCGCCGGGCGAACCGATGAACTGATGAAAAGCAGCCAGGATTACGCCGGGGCGTTTGCTTCCCTGCTGGATGACGCGCCTCTTGAGACGATGCAGGCGCGTCTTGCGGCACTTCCCGACCCGCAGTCCGCCACGCCGACTGGCGTCAGCCGACGGGCGCTGATCGCCGCCTCGGTCAGTTTCTTGCTGGTCGGCTCCGGGCTGGGCTACCTGCTGCGGCCTGCTGCTGCACCAGAAGATGAGAACGCCCATATCCGCGACCTCGAAGCGCAATATATGTCCCTGTACAGCGTCGAGACGCTGCTGGATATGGACAGCGCAACGCCGGTTCTGCAGCGCGGGCTGGAACGGGCCGCGCAGGACATCGGCATGAGGCTAAACCTGTCGCAGCTTACCCTGCAGGGGGCAGAGCTTAAAATGGTGCGCATGCTGCGCTATGAAACGACGTCTATCGCGCAGATTGCCTGGATCAACCCCGACTACGGCCCGATGGCCCTCTGTATTTCGCCTGTTGATGAGAAGACGACGGCCTCGCTCCAACAGGAGCAGCGGCACAGCATGAACCTGGCGTGGTGGCTGGAAGCGGGCTACCAGTTTGTCCTGATTGGCCGCAACCCGCCGTCCTATCTGCGGCAACACGCGGAGCAGCTACAGCGCCTGATCTCAGGGTGACGGCACCTGGTTCGTCTGAATCGCAATGGCGATGGCAATACGATCGTCCACGACCAGGGCAAACTTATCCATCCCATAGGACGCGCGCGAGATCGCCGTGGTGGCGTCCAGCGTGGGGGCCTGCGCATGCGGGTCTTTCAGCACGGCCTCCAGAATCACCGGCCGGGCAATGTTTCGTACGGTCAGGGTGCCGAACACCCTGAACCGTCCGGCGCCCTGGGCGACCACGCGAGAGCTGATGAACTCGATGGTCGGATAGTGCTCCGCATCAAAAAACATGTCGCTTTTTAATTGCCAGGTGAGCAGCGTGTTTGAGGCCACCAGGGTTGCCACAGGAATGGTGACGTGGATGTGGTCGTCAACGTCGTTATCCGGATTGAGCGTCACGGCACCCGTTACGCCGCTGAACGTTGCCCAGGAGAGGATGCCGCCGAAGGCATGCCACGAGAGCCGAATGGCGGTGTTATCGGTATCGATAAGGTAGCTTTTCGGGGCAGCATGCAGGGAAGGGCACAACAGCAGAACGGTCAGAAAGGCCAAAAGGCGGTACATAGTGGTTTCTCCGATAAGTGCGCACTGCGTAAACGCCTGAGGTGCTAATTATATTCGAAGAAATAAAAAAGGCCGCAAGCGCGACCTTTTCGTGAGTATAACTAATTACTCAGTGACTTTCTTTTCCAGCTCGCTGGCACCTTCTTTGGTTTTGTTCCAGCCTTTCTCAGCGCCTTCTTTGGTGGCATCCCACCCTTTCTCGGTGCCTTCTTTGGTTTTATGCCAGGCTTTCTGGGAATCTTCGCTGACCTTGCTGCCCAGACTCTCGCTCTTGCCTTCCGCAGCATGCTTCTGTTTCAGCTTCAGCTCTTCACCTTTGTTCTGCTCTTCGTGCAGTTTTTGCTTCGCCTCGTTGGCGTTTGCGTTCGCCGCCGCGACGGTATCGTCAGTTGCATGTGTGGTCGCAGCAAATATTGGGGAAGCCAGCAGAACGGCAGATAATGCGATAATTGTTTTTTTCATAATATCCTCATTTAACGTTATCGGTTATGAGCGTGATTCAGCATGGCACAGGCGAAACGGGATGGCTTTAGGAAAAAACTGTAATGAGATCAACATGCCCAGATGAGAGGTATTTAGCCTGAGGATTATCCAAAGGATAAAACGCCTATTTCCGCGAGGGCGGCGAGCGTCAGAAGAATGAATATGATGACGGTTATGGGTCTGTACATGGTGGGACTCCTTCCGGGTTGAGCGGCTATTCCGTAGCGCGGGGTGGTGTGGGTAATTTTGCACAGGAGGGAGGAAGAGGGTGTTGATATTTGTCAATGTCATGGGGTTAACAATACAACTACTGGCCCGTAGGTCGGTTTTTTTTTGCAAAGATCACGGTATACTTGCTCTGATTAGAAGGAGAGGAATGTCATGGCGATAACAGAAGAAGCGTTGCTTAGGTCGGGTTTCACAAAAGAAGAGCTGCAAAAGCTTAAACGTTATGTGGATACTCAGCATTCGACGCTGGATATTTTGCTTCCTGCGCTTTCAAATCGGTTTAAAGGGACAATCATTCTTTCCGTCGTACTTACGGTTCTGTTCATCCTGGCGGTATGCTTTGCTTCCCGAGAAAATATCATCTCATCAGGCATTGCTGTAGTGTTTATCTTTGGTATCTTCTGTTGGATGACTCCCCTCAAATTAACGTATAAAGCCTGGCGTTTTAAGCAGGATTATTATCAATAGATAGCAAGTCAAAAACAATTTTTGCGTTTATGCCATATCCGATGATTTTCATGGTGAGTTTTGGCCGACTCATAGAGTCCATTTTTCTGTAAAAATCTGAGCGCATAAAATAAAAAAGACGCCAGGAACCCGGTTTGCGAAGTAAGCCGAATACGCTGTACGCATTTGCAGCAAGGCTTACCGTTTTATACGCAGCCAGACCAGTCTCACCGCGAAATCCCATAAACTCTGCAACCGACATTGCTGTATCAGCAACAAATCCCTGCGAATCAGGTTTGTTCAGTAATTGATTATTCACTTCTCTGGATACGGTATTAGCCGCATCAATCACCAGTGTGGCACCTAACAACACACCGACAGGCGTCATCGAGCTCGCAAGGAGTAATCCACCTGCGGCTTGTAACCCAGCAAAAACAACCTGTACAGCGGAAATGATATAGCCAACAATTTTATTGTTTTCCTTAATGAACTCAACCCTTGCATAAAGCTGCGCTGCTTTCGTTCTGAGCAGGCGATCTTGTTCAAGAAGATTTTCGTTCTCTGCCCTGAGATTTTTTATATAGGAAATCCCTTCTTCGTCGGATGTCGCTCTGCGGGCAAGAGAAAATTGCTCAGTGATAAAAGACTTAATGTCTTCCATAAACTGAATTCTGGTGAGCCCATCTTTGAGATGGTCAGCAGCTACCCTATTTGCGGTATTAATGAGTTTACGTGCTTCCAGATTAATCATGGTCGCTGACCATGCGTTTGTCTGTTGTCCTGTAAGCAGTGAAATGTCCATATATATCCTCATGAACGCGTTATGCCAGCACCGGCCAAAAGCATATAACAATGTTTACTCGTTTGCATATGTTCTTGCAGAGCAAGGGCTACGCAGAGGACCGTGTCATAATCTCATAAGGACTGCTTTGTTACCTTTACTGGTACGACTATGTTAGTCAGATATCCGAGTAATCGACGATGGTAAGAAATTTCTCCGAGTTTACAGGGCAATATAACGCATCGGGAGAACCCTCTCAGGACATTATTGTTCCTGCAAAAAATATCTGGCCTGCCTATAAACAGCGCGATACTCTGTAATGCTTTGTCTTTTTTGTGAATAGGAAAAAGTATGCTTAGTACGTTACCCGATTTACACAGAAGTTTTGCAGAGCAACTCAAGCTTAAATTTCAGGCTGATTCGCGGATTCACTCCCTTCTCGCTGGCGGCTCGCTTGTTCATGGCGGGTTCGATAAATACTCCGATCTCGATTTTGTCGTTGTGGTAGACCCTCTCTATTATGACGAAATCATGGCTCAGCGTATTGTGTTCGCCGGAACATTGGGTCACCTGCTCCATGCTTTCACCGGGGAACATGTGGGAGAGCCTCGTCTGCTTATCTGCCTGTATGGCCCCGAACTTCTTCATGTCGATCTGAAATTTGTCACCCTCGAAATGCTCACTCAACGCGTTGAGGAGCCAGCGGTGTTATTTACCCGTGATAACCTGGCTCTGGAGCGCCAGCTGGCAAAATTTAGCGCTCACTGGCCCAACATGACGCCGGAGTGGTTTGAGTCCCGAGCCTGGATCTGGCTTCATTACGCGGTCGTGAAGCTGGAAAGGGGAGAACTCTTTGAAGCGATAGGCATGCTGGCATTCTTCCGGGAGCAAGTGCTGGGGCCGATGCTATACCGTCGAGCAAATCTACCGCAACGTGGGGTTCGCCGCATCGAATTCCTCAGCATTGATCCTGATGCCCTGCTGACTTCGACGCTGGCAACGCACGATCGTGATTCCGTTAGCATGGCCATCAGAAAGGCTGTTGATGCTTATATCACTCTGCGGGCTGATGCGCTGCCGGAAAATATCACAGACGATGCGGCACGTTGGGTGGTTATTGCCATGCTCGAAGCCAGAACCTGACCTTAAAAGGTTTGGTCTGTTCCGCACCCATGTTCAGACGACGTTTGCTAAAAAATGGTCGTCTGAATTTCGGTTGTGAGGTTCTTCCTGAGTGCTTAGATTCATTTTCAATCTATCGAGAGGATATGAATATGAACTTTGCAGAACGCCACTATCAGCATGAGCCTCTTCTTATCGCCAACATCTGGGATGCCGCCAGTGCTGTCGCAGCGCAAAAAGCAGGCTACCAGGTTCTGGGAACGTCCAGTGCAGCTATAGCGTCCACACTGGGATATGACGACGGGCAGGGAGTGCCGTTTGATGAGTTGTTTTATATGGTCACCCGGATCCGGGCTGCCAGCAGCCTTCCATTGAGTGTTGACATGGAAGCAGGGTATGGTGATTCAGCCGAAGAGATAGCAGACAATCTGCGGCGCCTTGCTCAGACAGGCGTCGCAGGCGTTAACCTCGAAGACAGCCGAGTCATAAACGGGGTTCGTCAGCTTGACGATGCCTCTGATTTTTCCCGTAATTTGAGAACAGTATGCGATACGCTGAGAAGCGAAAATTACAGCCTGTTTCTGAACATCCGGACTGACACGTACCTGCTCGGGCATGAAGACGCGTTGCAGGAGACGATATTACGGGGTCAACGCTATAAAGCTGCAGGTGCTGACGGCCTTTTTGTTCCCTGCCTGACGTCAGAGAAAGACATCAGCCTCATTGCAGAGGCAACGGGGTTACCTTTGAATGTCATGTGTATGCCCGATCTTCCGTCATTCGATAGGCTGAAACGGGCAGGGGTAAGCCGCATTTCAATGGGCAATTTTGTTCATTCAGCGATGCAGTCAACGCTGACTGATGTCATGCATGCGATCCGATCTCGTCAGACGTTTGAAGGACTTTTTGGCGATGAAAATAACCGATAAAAATCTGTGTGATATCTGGTATCAGGCATTACTTGAACGTGCGTCAGACTACACTGGCGTGTTTTTTGTTGGCGTCAAAACCACTGGTGTATTCTGCATTTCGGTATGCCGGGCGCGAAAGCCCAAGCGCGAAAATGTCGAATTTTATAAAGATGCCAAATCTGCCCTTGCGGACGGCTTTCGTCCCTGTAAAGTCTGCAGACCTGCGGAAAATGCGCACAGCGCGCCATTATTCGTTGAGCAGGCGCTTGCGCTTGTCAGGCGCGATATCAAATCCCGTGTAGCAGACGCGGAGCTTCGTCAGCATGGCATCAGCCCGGAGCGGGTAAGGCGCTGGTTCCTGCAACATCACGGCATCACTTTTCAGGCTTTCCAGCGAATGCAGCGGGTGAACGTTGCCTTGCAGGAGCTGAAAAGCGGACGAGCGGCGACTGACGTTGCGCTGGACAATGGCTATGAATCGCTGAGCGGCTTTGGTTATACCTACAAGCGTCTTACTGGCGCAGCGCCGACTCAGGCAACCCAGGTGATAGTCATTCACCGGTTTACCACGACGCTTGGACCGATGTTTGTCTGCGCGACAGAGCGGGGAGTCTGTCTGCTGGAGTTTACCGATCGCCGGATGTTAGAAACTGAATTTCGCGATATCCAGCGTTTATTTAATGCCAGAATCGTCACCGGCGAAAACAGCCATACCCGGCAGACAGTAAAAGAGATCGGCGAGTATTTTGCCGGAACGCGCCGACAGTTTGATCTGGCTTTAGATGCTCCGGGCAGTGATTTTCAACAATCCGTCTGGCATGCGTTGCGTGCTGTTCCCTATGGACAGACCTCACACTATCAGGCCATTTCACTACGGCTTAATAAGCCCAATGCTGTGCGCGCCGTCGCTGCAGCTAATGGTGCCAACCGGATTGCGATTGTGATCCCCTGTCACAGGATAATTGGAAAAGAAGGGACGATGACAGGTTACGGAGGGGGGATTTCACGCAAAGAATGGCTTATTGAGCATGAGAGAAATTATGTTTAATGGCGTGATGTTGCTGTGTCGCCGGGAAATTTTACGGACTTCGCGGGACATGTTGAGGGTACAAAAAAGCCCGCAGGGCTTGCGCCGTGCGGGCTTTCAGGACTTCATCAGTCGACTCTGGTGATCGCCGATGGAGAATTTTGGTGCTGGCGTCCTTGTAATTGGTGGGGGAGGTGGTTGAGTTTGTTGGGGATTTTGATTTTTTTGCGCGAAGGGGAAGGCGCAAAAAGAGTGGCGATGGTGTTGATATGGAAGGGATTTTTTTATCTTTTTGATTTTTAAGTTGATTGTTGAGGGCTGGGTTTTGCGTGTTGGTTGAGGCTTTGGTGGACGTTATAGGCTTGTCGTTCGTTTCCTCAAGTGAGCGTTTCTGTCGAATAGTTCACTCTCTTGAATTTTCCAGACTGTAGACCATGCTCATCTAATACACGTGAAAAACAATAGCGTCGTCTTTCGCATAAGGAGATACGGGTAGATGGCCTTTGGTATAGCCAATGATGTCCCTTTAACAATAAGAGAGCAACATGCTTGAACTCCGTCCTAATTGCGAATGCTGTGATAAAGATCTGCCACCTGAAACAAAAGAGGCATACATCTGTTCATTCGAATGCACATTTTGCGTCGATTGCGTGACCCAACGGCTTAACGGCCAGTGTCCGAACTGCGGAGGGGAGCTGGTGCGACGTCCAATACGCCCCGAAGCATCCCTCCTGCGACACCCTGCATCCAGTCAGCGTCACTATAAACAGTAGAGATGAAAAAACTATGTTCGCTCCTTGCTCATAACGACCTTCGTGATCCTCCTGGTCGTCCGCTTAGTGCCAGGAGGGGACGTTGGCTGATGTTTTTTTAATTTAAATTCCCGGGGGGAATGTTATATCCATTAAAATATAAAAGACCTTACTTCCTTTATCTTGAAATATCTATTTAGAATCATGCATTCTCGTTGGCGCCATTCTAGAACCATTAAAAATTATTTGCTGAACAGAACTTGAAATATAATTATATTTTTTGTAGGATGATTATTCAACAATAAACTGGAGATGCCTGAATGAACGTCTATTTCGTAGTCGGTCAAAATGGAGTTGGAAAAAGTCAGTTCCTTCTTAAACGAGCGTACGAAGATACCGTATTTAAATCAATAGTTATATGTAATTCTATACACGACAGATTCATCCCTTCCCCTAAAATTAAACGTCTCTCTGCTAAGAATTCAATGTCCTTGCCTAACAATGTGATGAAGAAAGCAATAATGTTATCTTTATCTGAAGGCCCTCACAAGCTTAGCGATATTTCCAGAACACTCATTTATTGTGGCTATCAACCAGTAATTACAGTTATAGTGAAACCTATACGAAACAGAGACGAAATATTTGAATCAAGATTCAATAATGATAATTCAAGCGGTTATATAATAAATGAAATAATGAATCATGGCAGTGAGTCTCTGGAATTCGACTTCGACTTTGGTCGCGCTGATAAAGACTTTAACTTTAGAGAACTATCCATTCTAAACGAAATATTACGTTCTGAAGGAGAACTGCGTGGCAGGAAAATAATTAAACCTATAGAAATATCACTTCACAAGCTAAATGGAGGGAAAATACCATTAGCCGGAGCTAGTTCTGGGGAGTTAAGTTTAATTACTTCATTCATTTATATCTTGTGTGAACTAGATGGTGCAGAACAGTTACTCATTGACGAACCTGAGAATAGCTTACACCCTCAATGGCAAAAAGAGTACGTGAGCAAACTAGTTGGATTAATTGGATATCGAGAGGTAAAAATATTTATTGCTACCCATTCCCCTCTTATTGTGTCTGGAGCTCAGCTTGAGGAATATATCTCCCCATCCTTTTATCATCCAGAAAGTAATGAGTGGAGCAAGTCATCATCAATAAATATCGAAGCTACTTTATGGGAGCAATTTGAAACCATTGGGCCTAAGAGCACATATCTCAGTGAGAAAATAGTTACTATTCTAGATGAATTTCAGTCTAGAAAGCGATCATTTGATGAGACAATTTCTGAAATTACTCTTATGGAAAAAGGTACCTTTGATAAATCTCAAACACTCACTTTTAAAGCCGCTGTAGGTTTGGCTAAAGCAATTGCACAGGAATTAAAAAATGCCTAACGATCCTTTAGAACCTAAGCTAACTACATTTAAGCTTTCAAAAAAAGAAGAAGAGGCCATTGAATTTGCCTTAAGTAAAGAAAATCCTTGGGCTCATGATGATAAGCAATTATCCAGCGTCAAAGATACAATTAAAGATATAAAGAATAGAATACGTGATTTCCATATGCAACGTCAGTCAAACCAATGCTGCTATTGTCGAACAATATTACATGGTACTGGTAGTTTTATGATTGATAGAGAGCATATCTTACCGAAAAGTAAATATAGTAAATTAACTTACAATATCTCAAATCTTTCCGTTGCTTGTAAAAGATGCAATATGGAAATAAAAAAAGACGAGCTTGGCTTTATTCGTTCCATACAGGATATCGAGGCCAATTTTGATGATGAATCTCAATATCTCTTCATTCATCCAAATCATGAGAAATACTCTAACTTCATAATCAGAAGGCAAGAACAAGTAGGTGATCATTGCGCAATAAAGTATATTTATGATGAGGGTTGTGAGAAGTCAAAGTTTACGTATAATTACTTTAAATTAGAAGGGCTTGAAATTGATTCTATTAATGAGACTCAAGGGCTAACTCGTACGGATTCACAAGAAAATTTAAAGCTACGCTTGGAACAAGAAATAGAAAGACTACGTAACCAACTAAATGCACTAAATATATAAAAAGAGACTTATCCTCTAATTCAGGTAGAGGCACATTAAAAAATACATGTTCTTTTTTCGCTCATGAACGATAATTCCACTCAAATCTCACCATTGCAGGAGATTTGAGTGTGAACATGTCACCGTGGAGCAAAAAACATATCATCGGCCTTCATCGAGGCGGAAGTGATCCGGCAGGATGTCGGAAGGCCTTTCCTGTCGCAGGCGTTCAAGCTGACCGCTCCAGTCCTCCAGTACCTCACCATCAGGGGTCATTAGCCGGGCCATCTGCACACCCGCGTGCGCCAGTTTTACGGCGATTTTCAGCAACTCCTCCTCGCGGATATCGCCTGTGCGAAGTACCCGGACGTAGAGCGCGTCAGGTCTGATTATGGTCAGGTTATCCAGATCGGCCAGTTCATCCGGGCCGAGTACCACCGGAGGAACATCATCTTCCCGGTCGGGATCTTTTCGCCACACGCGTGAAGTCTCCCATGCCAGGCTTCCGGCCAGGATCACCACTTCGAGCGTGCGGTCTGGAGACTGCTTGTTGAGGAAAGGGGCGCGTTTCATGATGGGGTATCGGTCGGCTCATCCATGAGCGTAGATTAACGGATGGCGGCGCGACGCTGCTGCCACTGACGGATTTCAGCGGCATCGAAGACCACTAGTCGGGAAGAGAGATGGACGGGGCGGGGAAAGTCGGTGTTTTTAATCAGGCGGTAAACTGACGATTCGCTCATCGCCAGAAACTGAACTACTTGCCGCATACGCACATTGCCGCTTTCGGGAAAAGCATCGCTGCTGTCAGCACGGGTTTTCATGATTGCACCTCACGGGAACAGAGTGTCGAAGCGGTTATAGCGCGGAACGGAGAGCAGGGGGATAGGTCCGGGTGAAAAAGTTAAGTCCGGATAGAAAGTAATGAGTCCGGGAAGAATTTATGGGCTGTTAGAATCAGTATTTTTACAATTAATTTATTGAAAATAAATGGTTTTGCTTCTCTCTTTTTCAATCAAGCCCCTACATGCTGTAGGTTAACGAATGTCAACGCACGACTATAAACACTTCACTATAGCCGACACTATCTCTTAGTCAGTTAAGAACGCAAATCCTGATTTTAAAATAAATGGCTAATAGGGGGATCCTTTAATAATGAAAGTAAGTCTTGATTAATATAAAAAACTAATTGGTTATAGCCATTAGTTATAGAGGGGGATATTTTTTTAAAGATGATTTCCTAGTGTGAAAGCGTATTGCTATATTTTTATCTGTTGATTTTGTGAGTGTTTTTCGTTAAGTTTTATGTGTTTTTAAATGGGTGAACAAAAAATACATTTCTACAGGAGGTTTTGTGTATATATCTTTTCTAAAAATAAATAACTTCAGAAAGTTTGGAGAGAATGAAAACATTATCGGTTTTGTTCAATCGCATAGTGATTCGCCACAAAAGGATTTAGTCGCGTCATCAACAACACTAGTGATTGGAAAGAATAACTCAGGAAAAACAACTGTAACAAAAGCATTGGAACTTCTGCTCTCTGACTCAGAAAAAATCACAGGGCACGATTTTAATTATAATTATTCAAAAATGATACTTAAGCAAAACTTTGATAACAAACCGCACATTACACCAAAACTATCTTTTGAAATAGAAATTATTTTAGATGACATGACGAATGATCTCATCGGTGATTTTCAACCGTTTATTGATGTAAGAAAATCATTAAATGAAGATGTGCGAAAAGCAAATATCATTATTGAGTATGAAGTTAAAATAAAAGCAGACTATATAGCTAAAATTGAAGCACTCAAAGAAGATTGTTCCAGTGGGAACCATAATCCAGAAGCAATTTTTAGGAAATATCTCGATATATTATCTAAAACACAATTCAGAAGAAGGATAAAAAATTATCAAGATATAAATGTTGATACTTTAACCCCAAAAAACATCATCGATTTACGAGTTATCTCGGCAGCAAAAAATATTCATGATAAAAGATTACTCACAAAATCATTCAATAAAATAATAAAATATATGTATGAATGTGATGAGGTGGAATATAAGGGAATACTAAGTTTAGTTGATGGAAATAATGAAAATCTAACCCAAAACATTAAAATAAAACATCAATCAGGTGTTGAGAGAATTTTAGCAAAGATAATATCGGATAAAGATATTGGGATAGAACTCAGATCCGAATTGACATTTGATAAACTAATGTCGGACTTGATAACTTATGAGCATAAAGATGGAGAGTTTCTTGTTCCTGAGAGTCAATTCGGTTTAGGTTATGCGAGCTTAGTTAGTATTATCGGTGAAATAATTGACTATACAAATCAAAGTTTGAAGGAAACAAGTCAAAGCAGGATTAGGCTTTTATGTATTGAAGAACCAGAAGTCTTTATGCACCCACAGATGCAAATCAATTTCATCAGACATATCCAAGAAGCATTGAATGAGATTTTATCATCTCATGTTGAAACATTGACGTCTCTTAAAAGTCAAATACTCATCACTACACATTCATCTCATATTTTAAATAGCGTCATACATAGTAGTAATACTTTTGATGATATTAATTATATTTATCTCAAAGATGGGAATGCTGCGAGTGTTTTACTAAAGGATAGAGATATTGCAAATACAAAAAAGAAATCATTACAATTTGAGTTTATTAAGAAACACATAAAACATCAAACTCCAGATTTATTTTTCTCTGATGCTATAATATTTGTTGAAGGTATTACAGAAGAGCGAGTTTTGAACTCATATATTGAAGATGATCCCGTCCTCAATCGAATGCACATTTCTGTTTTCAGAATTGATGGTGCACATGCAAAAGTTTACGAAAAGCTAATTAATAAAATTCAAATCCCCTCCTTGATCATTACTGATATTGATTTCAAAAAAGATGTTAAGAAAACCGATAAAAGTATAGTTGCACATACTGAAAGTAAAGATAATTTTTGTGACGTTGATGACGTTGATGACGTTGATGACGTTGATGACGTTGATGACGTTGATGACGTTGATGACGTTGATGACGTTGATGACGTTGATGACGTTGATGAAAGTGACAAGATTGTTGAACAAATATCTGTTCTTTCTGAAGACTTAATAACTACAAATGCAACTCTACGTCATTTTTATAGAAACAGAAAGATTGCAGCCTTAAAAGATTATTATGTAAAAGATAATTTGATGGTTGTTTTTCAGAAGGATGGCATTGGTATACCAACAGAATGTCCTCAAAAATTTTATTATGCTACTAGTTTCGAAGAGGCACTAATTTTAAAGAATTATAATAATGACTTACTATTAAATGTCCTTCTAAAAGTTATAAAAAAAGAAACAATAAAAACCCTTGGCAGTCCAAGGGATGTTTGTAACATAGCTCATAACTCAAGGCAACTACAAAAGTTACTGGCTCGGAAAAAAAGTGAATTTTCTAATAATCTTATATTCTCTTTAGTTACAACAGAACAACATAAACCTGAGCTTCCTGATTACATTTTGAAGGGATTTGAATGGCTCACGTTAAAATTAAAAAGGGATGGCGTAACCTATGAAATTTGAACTTGATCAACAACAAGTTGAAGTCGAAAGAAATGTCGAGATTGAGCTTTTTAAACTGATAGAAAAATCTGAGTCTTTCTATTTTATTTCTGGGGCTGGGTCCGGAAAAACACATGCTCTCATCACAAGTGTTAATAAATTTATAAATGATAATTACACGCAACTGATATTAAATGGTCAAAAACTTCTATGTATTACATATACAAATAACGCAGCAGATGAAATTAAACATAGATTAGGCGATAATGATTTAGTAATAACCTCTACAATCCATTCTTACATCTGGGATCTTGTTAAATTCCATATGGATTTATTACTTGATGAGCATGTTATTTTCTTGAATGAAGAAATAGAAAGAATTTACAGTGAAATTTATGAACTACGAACAGATAATGCAACTTTATTGAAAGTGAGAAGTTTGAAAGAACCTCAACTAGATGCAATAATAGACTATATTCTTGTAGATAAAAATGATTTTTATGAGTCTCTTAAATCAGCCTCTAAGTTTTGGACGTATTTAAAAGGAATTACTGATGAAGAGGTGTTTAAGCATCTAAAAGGTAATTATCAGCAATTAACAACTGTTTTTAAGAAATTAGTAAAATCTCAAGAATTCAAACGATGTATATGTAATATTGAGAAAAAAGAAGAACAGTACACTACAATAAAATACTTCAATACTAAAAATATTGAAGTTTTATATAAAAACATTATCGGGCATAATACGTTGTTAATATATGCATCCAGATTGATTCAAAAATATACTTTGCTTTCAAAATGCATCATAGATGCTCATCCCCTTATTTTTATTGACGAATATCAGGATACGGATGAAAATGTTATCAATTTATTTTTAAGTGTAGATAATATTGCAAAAGGAGGAAATAAGAAAATGTGCTTAGGTTTCTTTGGGGATCCTATGCAGACAATTTATAAACATAGCATGCATAAAGAATCGCAAAGCTTAAAGAAATTGGTGAAAAACATTAATAGGAGATCGCATCAGAATATTGTTGAGTGCATTAATAAAATTAGAGGTGATAATCAAGATGTTAAACAAAAACCAATAAAAATATACGCAGAACAATGCTGCCCATCGCTGATTATCGAAAGTGAAAAAAATTATACGAATAACTATTTATCTTCCATAATTCAGAGGCATAAAAGCGAATGGAGCATAAATGAAAATTCCAAACTTGCCTGCCTTGTTCTCAAAAATGAAATGCTGTCTCAGCTCCTTGGATTTGAAGGTCTTTTTTCTACTATGCTAGATATCTACCAAACTGAGCATGCAAAAGGATTTGAGATGATTGGTTCGGAATTTTTATTTAGAGAAATAAGGTATGCCGGTTCCTTACCATCTATTCTGCATGATTTATTGATGCCACTTTATCTCTTGAAAAGAAAAGCGAACTTTTCGGTTTCAGATTTTTTCAATGTAAAGCCAATTTCAAATCATAACTTGTCAGATGTTTTAGATTCTATAAAAATAATTGAGTCATTAAAAGTTAAATGCTTAAGTGATTTTGTACATGAAATATCTGAAATATATGTTGGGCAGGAAGCGGAAATTCAAAGTCTGATTAGCTATAACTTTCATCTTGTTATCGATGGCTTAGAAAGTGCGAAAGAGAAAATTATTGATAAATGTAGGTTTAAGGATACGGAAAAGATTCCTCAATTATTGGATGAATTATTTAAGATTGATATGGAACAGTTTTTCCTATGGCTGGATTTTATTTATCAGACTTATCCAGAAAATTTAGTTTCATACTTGACTTGCCATGCCTCAAAAGGTCTGGAGTTTGATAATGTCATAATTTTTCTTTCCGATTCTTTCAATAGAAAAGAAGGGTATTTTTCTAATCTCTTAAACTCTGATATAAATTCCATTTTGGAACCTCAACTTGAGTCAGCAAGAAGATTACTTTATGTTTCAAGTTCAAGGGCTGTAAAGAATTTAAAAATTTATCTTTTTACAAATAAAGAAATTGATAAATCTAAAGTTGATTATTTATTTACCTGATATATGAGTTGACTAATTTATAGCGAATGCCATGGATGGCTCAACAGACGGTTCATTCTCAATGAATATTTTGCTACTCCTACATACTTTGAGATTTTTTAGTTCATATTAGAATCAGCTGGAACTGCAAGTTCCATAGAAAATGCCTAACCTAGTATCTTCAAAGACTGCTCTTGGCACTATGCCGACTATGTGTCTAGAGGAGTCTGCAGCATTTCAGTACTGGTAGCAACTTCCTACGCTTCCTTTCCCATCTTCAACACCTCATAAAATGTCCCTCGCCCAAGCCCGTCTGACGGCAATTCCTGTTCCTGAGCCAGAGCCTTAAGCTTTCGAAGTATCCGATCCGAAGCCGGTTTATCAGACGTACCATAACGCCCGTCAGTCTCCTCTACCAAAAGCTGAACCAGCAACCAGCAGAGTTGGGCAGTATTCTCCCTCGCTTTGTCGCGCTTATGCATTCCTCGTTGGGAAGGTTGTGCTGAAGCAGTTAGATCCGGCAGCGCATCGTCGCCGAGCATCTTTAGCCACTTGCGGCCACGGCTATTACGCGACAGTTTCATCACCGCCTTCAGGCTGCGGGCCTTAATTTCTGGCGGCGTCAGTTCGTCATCAATAAGCCGCCAGGCCAGCGCGAACATCTCATCGGCATAGAACATGCGTTTGTTCGCCGGGGCACTGACCATGCCCGTTGCCTTGATGGTGCGGCTGATGGCGTCGTGCAGGATACGGTAATTTTCCTGATGTTCTTCCGGCAGGGCATTTGCTGGTTGGGATGCATCAAGGCCGAGAAGCAGAAGGGCGAGATGCCGCGCTTCCAGCAGCGGCATATCACATTCCCGTTCAAACAGATTCTGACGAATGGGACTGATCACATTATTCTCCTTCCACGATCTGCAGCGGTTCTTCTGCACCGAGCAGCGCCTGCCGTCTGGCGGCATCGACGTAGTTTCCCCACCACTGCATGAGCGGTCGCCTTTGTTCCAGGTAATCGCTGCGGTTGTAGGCCGCTTCGATCTCGTCTTCTTTCTGGTGCGCCAGTGCAGATTCCAGGACTTCACGGGGGAAATGACCTGCGCCTGCGGTCCTGGCGATGCTGCGCATGCCGTGGGCGACCAGTTCACCGCCAAACCCCATACGGATAAGCGCGGCGTTCGCGGTCTGCTGGTGCATATGCTCCAGTGGTTTGCGGATGCTGGGGAACACCCACGGACGATGGCGGCTGACGGGCTCCATGATCTGAAGAACGCGCAGCGCCTGTTTGCTGAGAGGCACCGTGTGCGAACGATTCATCTTCATAAAGGTGTCAGGGATGCGCCATTCCGCTTTTTTCATATCGATGTCGCACCAGCGAGCGCTGACGGCTTCGCCGGGGCGAACCCAGGTCAGTAGTTCCCATTCGATTAGACAGCGGGTTTCCTTGCGGATAGAAGCGTTCTGTAGCGCCAGCATTAGCCTGCCCAGTTCACTGGGGTGAAGGGCGGGCATGTTCTGCTTTTTCGGTTTCTTGAAACGGGCGACCAGGTTGTCAGCCGGGTTAAACTCGATAAGCTCTTCGGAGATGGCGAAGCGGAAGATTTCATTGAGCCGTGAGATCACCCGCCGCAGCGTTTCGAGGATGCCCTGTTCTTCCAGCGGTGTAAGGTGTTCCTTGAGCATCTTCGGGCGGATCTCAGTGACGGGCGTACTACCCAGAGAGGGGAAGACGTGCATCTCCAGCGAGCGCCAGACATCTTTGGCGTGATCTTCGCTAAGATCGCTGGTCCTTTTTTTCTCTTTGAGCCACTGTTCCGCAACTTTTTCCAGCGTGCATTCATTCTGGAGTCGTTGCTCCTCTGCAACCTGCTCCAGATGGGCCTGCGGGTCGATACCCTGCACGAGTAAACGCCGGTATTGCAACCTGAAATCTCGCGCCATGGCGAGGGTGACAACCGGGTAGGGGCCAATGCTGATTTTGGTCCGTTTTTTCAGCGCCGGGGGAGTGTATTCGAAGTACCAGATCTTTCTGCCGGATGGCTTAATCAACAACGCCAGCCCGTCGCCATCGCGCAGCATATACTCAGTCTTCTGCGGTTTGGCGGCAGCGATCTCGGTATTGGTTAGTGATTTCAATACCTTAGGCATGTTTTTGCACCTGGTTTTTTTAGCGTTCAGGCAACGCGGTGCAAAACAAGATACATAATGCTCAAGATTCATACAGAGATCATGACCACACATGCAACAAAAAAGCCTGCAACTCGTTGAAGTTACAGGCTTTTTGAAGGTTCATGATGCATCATGAATGAATGTTTGGTGGAGCTGGCGGGAGTTGAACCCGCGTCCGAAATTTCTACATCCTCGGTACTACATGCTTAGTTTGTCTTTACATTCGCACGCCAGCTGCGGACAGACACGCCACTAACGAACTAGCCTGATTAGTTTTAACGCTTCAACCCCAGGCAGGGCTTCCACGCGATCTCTTTTGGGTTTGACCTCTCTTTGATCCCCGTCTTAAGAGCGGAAGCTAGGGAGAGAGGGCTCAGAGCAGGTTATTAAGCTGCTAAAGCGTAGTTTTCGTCGTTTGCGACTATTTTTTTGCGGCTTTTAACGAGGCAAACCGCCCCTCGGCATGCACCTTGGGTTTCGCAAATCCCGTCGAATCCAGAATCAGCCCCAATAGTGTTGAACTGAGTATACCAGATTTCACTTCCTGGATACCAGCCCGGAACGCTAACTTATTGAATAGTACAATAAGTGTGCAGAATCAACGTCCTGCGTTTTTCATAATGCGCGCTTTGTCCAGCTGCCACTCGCGCTCTTTCAGGTCAGTACGTTTGTCGTGCTGTTTTTTACCCTTCGCGACGCCAACTTTCACTTTGCACCAGGCGTTTTTCCAGTACAGCGACAGGGCGACCACGGTGAAACCTTCGCGGTTGATGCGTCCGTAGAGGGATTCCAGTTCACGCTTGTTTAGCAGCAGTTTACGCGTGCGCGTTGGGTCACACACGTAGTGTGAAGAGGCGACGGTCAGCGGCGTAAAGTTTGCGCCGAACAGGAAGGCTTCGCCATCTTTCAGGATCACGTAGCTATCGCCGATGTTGGCTTTCCCGGCGCGCAGCGATTTTACTTCCCAGCCCTGCAACGCAAGGCCAGCTTCGAATTCTTCTTCAATGAAATACTCGTGGCGAGCACGCTTGTTGAGCGCAATGGTCGCCGAGCCTGGTTTATGTGCTTTTTTCTTCGTCATAAGTGTCGTAAAGCCGTCGGTAATCTGATTTCAAAAAGTCACCTCATTGCGTCCTGTGAGGTCTAACGCGCTATCTTAGCACGAGATGAGGCTTAGCGTTTTTTTAACAGGTGATAAATGTTATTATTTGTCCGTTGTGTGACCATGGGAAATGCTATGCCTCAGATTAGCCGTACTGCGCTTGTGCCTTACAGCGCGGAACAAATGTATCAGTTAGTGAACGATGTTCAGTCTTATCCAGAGTTTATTCCGGGATGCACCGGGAGCCGCGTTCTGGAGTCCGGCCCGACGCAGATGACCGCGGCGGTGGATGTTTCCAAAGCGGGGATCAGTAAGACGTTCACCACCCGTAATACGCTGACGAGCAATCAGAGTATTTTGATGCATCTGGTGGATGGTCCCTTTAAGACCCTGATGGGGGGCTGGAAGTTTACGCCGCTGAGCGCTGACGCCTGCCGCATTGAGTTCCATCTGGACTTCGAGTTTACCAATAAGCTGATTGAGCTGGCGTTTGGCCGCATCTTTAAAGAGCTGGCATCGAATATGGTTCAGGCGTTCACCACCCGCGCCAAAGAGGTTTACAGTGTCGCATAAGATTGCTGTAGAAGTGGTGTACGCGCTTCCGGAGAAGCAGTATCTGCAGCGCGTGACGCTGGAAGAGGGGGCGACCGTTGAGGCGGCCATCCGTGCTTCCGGCATACTTGAGCTTCGCAGCGATATCGACCTGGCGAAGAACAAGGTCGGGATTTACAGCCGTCCGGTGAAGCTGGGCGATGTGCTGAAAGAGGGCGACCGGGTGGAGATTTATCGTCCGCTGATTGCCGACCCGAAAGAGCTGCGTCGTCAGCGCGCGGAGAAGGCCAGTAAATAGCGCTTTCTTCTCCTCACCCTGACCCTCTCCCCAAAGGGGCGAGGGGATCAACACAAAACAAAAAAGGTGCTCAATGAGCACCTTTTTGCTTTTCTGACACCGGATTATTTGGTCAGGGCAGGCTTGTTGTCGATCTTGGTCAACACACCGGCGCTGCTGAAGGTCAGCGTCAGGGTCTGCTGGGTCGCATCTTCATGGCCCGGCTTCTGACGGAATACATAGAACCAGGTGTTAGTGCCGAACGGATCGGACATCATCGGGGTTCCCAGTGCATAAGCGACCTGCTGTTGTGTCATCCCCACGCGGATTTTGGACACATCGTTAGGGGTAAGGTAGTTCCCCTGGTTGATGTCAGGACGGTAAACCACTTTCTCCAGAGTGGAACAGCCTGCGGTCAACATCAGAAGAACCGCTGCGGCAGCGGTCAGCATTTTACAACGCATAGTGATTTGATTCCTTTTCGGGCCCGAGCAGAACGCGGCTCATATGTAATATGCCGATGATAATAGACCTTGCCCCACTTTGAAACCGGTCTGGCGGCGTTTTTGTTGTTCTGTATGACCCTGAGATCCCGAAAAAGTTTATGCCGCCAGCAGTTCTTTCGCGTTCGCGAGCGTGTTACGCGTGACTTCGCTGCCGCCGAGCAGGCGTGCCAGCTCCTGCAGACGCGCACGTTTATCCAGCGGCTTCATGTGCGTTTCGGTCATTTCACCGTCGGTTTCTTTGCTGACGATAAAGTGATGATGACCGCAGCCCGCGACCTGCGGCAGGTGGGTGACACACATCACCTGCGTGGATTCGCCGAGCTGGCGCAGCAGTTTACCCACCACCGCCGCCGTCGGGCCGCTGATGCCGACATCCACTTCATCGAAAATCAGCGCCGGGGTGTCCATTTTACGCGCGGTGATCACCTGAATCGCCAGCGCAATACGCGACAGTTCACCGCCGGAGGCCACTTTGGAAATCGCCTGCAGCGGCTGCCCCGGGTTGGTGGTGACGCGGAATTCGATGCGATCCGCACCTTCCGCCGTCAGGTGATTCTCTTCAAAGCGAACGTCAATGGTGAAGACGCCATGCGGCATCGCCAGCGTGTGCATGCTGTCGGTAATGTGCTGGCTTAACTCCTGAGCATAGTGCTGACGAATTTCATGCAGCTTTTGCGCTGTCGCCAGCGCCTGTTCATGGTGCAGGCTCACCGCCAGAGAGAGGGTTTCCAGCGAGTCAGCCTGATCGTCAAGCTGCTGCTGCTCGTCCAGCAGAGACTGATAGTAGCCCGGCAGCTCTTCCGGCGTAACGTGGTGCTTGCGCGCCAGCGAGATCTGACGGGAGATACGCTGTTCCAGCTCAAACAGACGGTTCGGGTCGAGATCCAGACGCTCACAGTAGTGGCGCAGTTCGTCACCGGCTTCAGAGATCTGAATGGCCGCCTCTTCCAGCATATCCAGGACGCCAGACAGTTTGCTGTCCATGCCGACCAGTTCGGTAAGCAGCTGACGGACGTTATACAGCTGGCTCTGCAGGTTCACGTCTTCGCCATCCGCCAGCAGGTTGAGCGCATTCTGACTGGTTGAGAGCAGATGCCCGCTGTTCGCCAGGCGTTTGTACTCTTCGTCGATTTGCTCAAACTCACCCGCCTGCGGGTTAAATTCGTTCAGCTCTTTGAGCTGGTATTCCAGCAGCTCCGCACGGGCGGCGCGCTCCTGGCTTTGCTGCTGGTGCTGAGCGAGCTCGCGGCAGCTCTGATGCCACTGGCGATAGTGCTCGGCCATAAGCTGAGTAAGCGCGTACTCACCCGCATAGCCATCCAGAAGCGCTTTCTGCTGTTCGGGTTTAACGAGTTGCTGATGCGCGTGCTGACCGTGGATCTGGATAAGCAGCTGACCGAGTTCACGAAGCTGGGAGAGCGGGACCGCCGTGCCGTTGATAAAGCCGCGTGAGCGGCCGTCGCTGCTGATCACACGGCGAAGTAAACACTCACGTCCATCTTCAAGCTGGTTCTGCTCCAGCCAGCGCTGAGCTGCAGGGGTGTCTTTCAGGGAGAAGCGGGCGCACAGGTCGGCACGGTTTGCGCCCATGCGCACCATGTCGCCCTCGGCGCGGCCGCCAAGACACAAGCCGAGGGCATCAATGGCAATGGATTTACCCGCACCGGTTTCCCCGGTGATCGCCGTCATGCCGCTGTGGAAATCGATCTCAAGCTCACGAACAATGGCAAAGTTGCTGATGGTCAGTTGTGCCAGCATAATTGTTTTCCTGTATGAAAAACCATAACTGTGTTTTCATACAGTATAAACTGGTTTTATATACAGTAAAGCCCTGGTTGCAAAATCAGAACAATTTTTTTGACCAGCCAAGCTTCGAACTTAATGTATTGAAATAGCTGTAATCTTTCGGGTGAATCAAATTCAGGTGGTAATCACACCGGCGAATAAGCACATCTTCACCTTCCTGGATCGGCAGCGCAATCTGGCTGTCGCAGCTGATCTCCAGGTCGTTTCGGCGGTGCGAGAAGCGCAGACGGATCGTGCTGTCGCCGTTGATCACCAGCGGGCGGGCGGAGAGCGTGTGCGGGAACATCGGCACCAGGGTTATGGCGTCCAGAGAGGGGGTCAGGATCGGGCCGCCGGCAGATAGCGAGTAGGCGGTTGAACCGGTCGGTGTCGAGATAATCAGCCCGTCAGAACGCTGGGAGAAGGCAAAGATTTCGTCGATATAGACTTCGAACTCAATCATGTGCGCCACTTTACCGGGGTGAAGGACCACCTCGTTAATCGCGGTGCTGATGCGCTTCTGGCAGTCCTGCTGGCACACCTGCGCTTCCAGTAAAAAGCGTTTTTCGCTGATATAGTGGCCTTCCAGCACGTCGGCCAGCTGCTGCTGCGCATTGTCCGGGTCGAGGTCGGTTAAAAAACCGAGATTGCCACGGTTGATACCGATGACCTTGATGTCATAACGCGCCAGCGTGCGGGCCGCGCCAAGCATGTTGCCGTCGCCGCCCACCACCACCGCGAGATCGGCCTGTTGGCCAATTTCCGCCAGCGTGCCGGTTTTGACGCTCTTCAGCTGCAGCTCCTGGGCAATCTGCTGCTCGACCATCACTTCATAGCCTTTGCTACACAACCAGCGATACAACATTTCATGTGTCGTTAGTGCGGTAGGGTGACGCGGATGCCCGACGATCCCAATACACCTGAAATGATTATTCATTTTCTGGAGGTCCTTGTGCCTGATGAATGATGACAATCTGTCTTGTTCCCTTGAATCCCGGAAACTGATCCCCATAATAAGCGAAGTTAGCGAGATGAATGCAGAAAAACGCGGAGAAATTCATGAGTAGTAAAGAACAGAAAACGCCTGAGGGGCAAGCCCCTGAAGAAATTATCACGGAACAGCACGATGAAGTTGAGGCTGTAGAGCCAGACGCATCTGCTGAGCAGGTGGACCCGCGCGATGAAAAAATTGCGAATCTGGAAGCCCAACTGGTAGAAGCACAGAATCGCGAACGCGATGGTGTTCTGCGCATCAAGGCGGAGATGGAAAACCTGCGTCGCCGTACCGAGCAGGACGTTGAGAAGGCGCATAAATTTGCGCTGGAGAAATTCGTCAACGAACTGCTGCCGGTGATCGATAGCCTCGATCGTGCGCTGGAAGTGGCTGACAAAGCGAATCCGGACAACGCCGCAATGATCGAAGGTATCGAACTGACGCTGAAATCCATGCTCGACGTGGTGCGTAAGTTTGGCGTGGAAGTGATTGCCGATACCGACGTTCCGCTGGATCCAAACGTTCACCAGGCGATTGCGATGGTTGAATCTGAAGAGATTGAAGCCGGTAAAGTGCTGGGCGTAATGCAGAAAGGTTACACCCTGAACGGCCGTACCATTCGCGCGGCGATGGTGACCGTGGCGAAAGCGAAAGCGTAATTCGCTATCCGTAGTGCCGGGTAGCGGCGTTCGCCTTACCCGGCCTACAACCTTACTCCGCGATACTTTCGCGCAGGGGTTTAACGGGCAGGACTTTCACCTGCTTGATCATATTGTCCTGCACGTCCAGGATATCAATATCGTACTGCTCAATGCGCACCCGCGTGCCCGCGGCCGGGATCTCTTCCAGCGCTTCCAGAATCATCCCGTTAATGGTGCGAGCCTCATCTTCCGGCAAATGCCAGTTAAAGGCTTTGTTGAGTTCACGAATGTTTGCGCTTCCGTCAATCAGCACCGAGCCATCGTTTTGCGGGGTGACCTCTTCCGCGAGGGAAGGAGACATTGAGGTGGTAAAGTCCCCGACAATCTCTTCCAGAATATCTTCGACCGTCACCAGCCCCTGGATATCGCCGTACTCGTTGACCACCAGGCCGACCTTCTTCTTGTTGCGCTGGAATTTCACCAGCTGCGTGCTGAGCGGCGTTCCTTCCGGCACGTAGTAAATTTCGTCGGCGGCGCGCAGCATCACCTCTTTGGTGAACTCTTTTTTCTCGGTCATCAGACGGTAGGCTTCGCGCACGCGCAGCATGCTGATGGCGTCATCCAGCGAGTCGCGGTACAGCACAATGCGCCCGTGCGGAGAGTGCGTCAGCTGGCGAACGATGGCTTTCCAGTCGTCATTGATGTCGATACCGACGATTTCGTTACGCGGCACCATGATGTCGTTCACGCTCACCTTTTCCAGATCCAGCACCGACAGGAGCATGTCCTGATTGCGCCGGGAGATCTGCGAGCGGGATTCATTCACGATAGTGCGCAGCTCCTCTTTGCTGAGTGCGCTGCTGATAGTGACGTCGGCTTTGATTCCCACCATCCGCATCAGGACGCGCGTCACCATGTTCAGCAGCCAGACCAGCGGCATCATCAGGATCTGCAGCGGTGCCAGCAGGAAGCTGCTCGGGTAGGCGACCTTCTCCGGGTAAAGCGCGGCGATGGTTTTCGGCAGCACTTCGGCAAACACCAGCACCACGAACGTTAGCACGCCGGTGGCAATCGCCACCCCGGCGTTACCGTACAGGCGCATCCCGACAATGGTGCCGAGGGCGGAGGCCAGAATGTTGACGAGGTTGTTGCCGATGAGCACCAGGCTTATCAGGCGATCCGGCTTGCGGAGCAGCTTTTCAACGCGACGGGCGGCGCGGTTACCCTGTTTAGCACGATGACGTAACCGGTAGCGGTTTAAGGTCATCATGCCGGTTTCCGAGCCGGAGAAATAGGCGGAGATGACCACCATGACGATCAGCGTAACGATCAGCGTGGTGGTAGAGATGTGTTCCAGGGGGAACTCCTTTGTTTCTTAGCCAGCAAATTGCTGTATGAAGCGGCTGCCAAAATAGGCAAGGGTGAGAATGCCCGCACCCGCGACGTTGAACCAGACCACGCGACGACCGCGCCAGCCTTCATGATAATGGCCCCATAACAGGACAATATAGACAAACCACGCGATGATGGAGAGCACCGCTTTATCGATATTCTCCACGCTGAACAGGTTCTTCATGTAAAACAGGCCCGTGCAGAGCGTGAGCGTCAGCAGCACCACCCCCACCTGGGTGATATGGAACATCTTACGCTCAATGACCATCAGCGGCGGCATTTCATGGTTAAAGGCCAGCTTTTTGTTTTTCAGCTGGTAGTCAATCCAGGCGAGCTGCATGGCGTAAAGCGCGGCGATAATCAGCGTCGCGTAGGCAAAGAGCGACAGGCCGATATGCACCAGCATCCCCGGCGTCGCCTCCAGATGCGTAATGAACTCATTAGGCATAAAGGTGGCGAGGGCCAGATTGATCAGCGCGAAGGTGTAGACAATCGGCAGCAGCAGCCAGCCGCGATTTTTAGACGCGACGATGGTCATTACCGTACAGATCATCAGGCTGACCAGCGAGCCGACGTTGAGGACGCTCAAGTTTTGCACGCTGCCGTCGCCGGGGATGATGCGTGATTCCAGCGCAAAGGCGTGGCTAATCAGTGCGATGACCGCAGAAAGAATAGCCATGCGTCGCCAGCCGCTGTTTTTTTGCAGCAGTCCGGGAACGATCAGCGCGAGGCTGACAGAGTAGGCAACAAGGGCGATCAGTGCGAAAACAGGCATATAGGCATCGACAGTTGTCTTAATAAGAAAGAGAAGCAGTATAACGTTACGTGACGCCTGCTCCAACCGTTGCATAACAACAAAGGCGCCTTCATGTTATACTCCGGCAAAATTCTGTGTATGTGTCGCTCATGGCGGCCCAACGTTTCTACTCAGGCGAGAGACAATGTTTGATAATTTAACCGATCGTTTGTCGCGCACGCTGCGCAACATCAGCGGCCGCGGACGCCTTACTGAAGAGAACATCAAGGAAACGCTGCGCGAAGTGCGCATGGCGCTGCTGGAAGCAGACGTCGCGTTGCCGGTTGTTCGTGATTTTATCAACCGCGTAAAAGAGAAGGCGGTTGGTCATGAAGTTAACAAGAGCCTGACCCCGGGTCAGGAGTTCGTCAAAATCGTTCGTAATGAACTGGTTTCGGCGATGGGCGAAGAGAACCAGGTGCTTAACCTGGCCGCTCAGCCTCCGGCCGTGGTGCTGATGGCGGGCCTGCAGGGTGCGGGTAAAACCACCAGCGTCGGTAAGCTGGGTAAATTCCTGCGCGAAAAGCACAAGAAAAAAGTGCTGGTGGTCTCTGCGGACGTCTATCGCCCGGCGGCGATCAAGCAGCTGGAAACCCTGGCAGAGCAGGTTGGCGTGGATTTCTTCCCGTCCGACGTGGCGCAGAAGCCTGTCGACATCGTTAACGCCGCGTTGAAAGAGGCGAAGCTGAAATTCTACGATGTGCTGCTGGTGGATACCGCCGGTCGTCTGCACGTTGACGAAGCGATGATGGACGAGATCAAGCAGGTGCATGCCTCTATCAACCCGGTAGAGACCCTGTTTGTTGTCGACGCCATGACCGGTCAGGATGCGGCGAATACCGCGAAAGCGTTTAACGAAGCGCTGCCGTTAACCGGCGTGGTGCTGACCAAGGTGGACGGTGACGCCCGCGGCGGTGCGGCCCTCTCCATTCGTCACATCACCGGTAAGCCGATCAAATTCCTCGGCGTGGGCGAGAAAACCGAAGCGCTGGAGCCGTTCCACCCGGATCGTATTGCCTCTCGTATTCTCGGCATGGGCGACGTGCTGTCGCTGATCGAGGATATCGAGAGCAAGGTTGACCGCGCGCAGGCCGAGAAGCTGGCCAGCAAGCTGAAAAAAGGCGACGGTTTCGATCTCACCGACTTCCTTGAGCAGCTGCGTCAGATGAAAAACATGGGCGGCATGGCCAGCCTGATGGGCAAACTGCCGGGCATGGGCCAGATCCCTGACAACGTGAAAGCGCAGATGGATGACAAGGTACTGGTGCGTATGGAGGCGATCATCAACTCGATGACGCTGAAAGAGCGCGCTAACCCGGACATCATCAAAGGTTCCCGTAAACGCCGTATTGCAGCCGGTTGCGGCATGCAGGTGCAGGACGTTAACCGCCTTCTGAAACAGTTCGACGACATGCAGCGCATGATGAAGAAAATGAAGAAAGGCGGCATGGCGAAGATGATGCGCGGCATGAAAGGGATGATGCCTCCCGGTTTTCCAGGGCGTTAATCGCTTTTGAGATTGCTTTTTGCCCGAAAATGAGTAAAATTTTCGGGCTTTTAATATGACACCCGGGCTCCGTTCCTCGATGGGGCCCGGTTGTTTTATTCACACAAGAGGATGTTATGGTAACTATTCGTTTAGCACGTCACGGCGCTAAAAAGCGTCCGTTCTACCAGGTTGTTGTGACTGACAGCCGTAATGCACGCAACGGTCGCTTCATCGAGCGCGTTGGTTTCTTCAACCCACTGGCCGCTGGCGCAGAAGAAGAAACTCGTCTGGATCTGGATCGTATCGCTCACTGGGTTGGCCAGGGCGCTACTGTTTCCGATCGCGTTGCTACGCTGATCAAAGCAGCAAACAAAGCAGCTTAATCTGTCACGGTGGTCATGATGAGCAATAAAGCACCTGTTGAACCGATCGTATTGGGAAAAATGGGTTCTTGCTACGGTATCCGTGGTTGGCTCAGAGTGTTTTCCTCCACTGAAGACGCTGATAGCATTTTTGATTACCAGCCCTGGTTTATCCAGAAAGGCGGTAAGTGGGAAGAGGTCGAGCTGGAAAGCTGGCGTCACCACAATCAGGACATCATCATCAAGCTGAAAGGCATTGACGATCGTGATGCCGCGAATGCGCTGACTAATTGTGAAATTGTCGTGGATTCGTCGCAGTTGCCACAGCTGGAAGAGGGCGACTACTACTGGAAAGACCTTATGGGTTGCCAGGTAGTCACTACCGAAGGCTACAGCCTGGGAAAAGTCATCGATATGATGGAAACCGGGTCAAATGACGTTCTCGTCATTAAGGCAAACCTGAAAGATGCATTTGGCATCAAGGAGCGGTTGGTCCCGTTCCTCGATGGACAGGTTATCAAGAAAGTCGATCTCACTACTCAAACCATTGAAGTAGATTGGGATCCTGGTTTTTAAATTCTCCGGATAAACGGTAAAAGACGGCGCTATGTGGATTGGCATAATTAGCCTGTTTCCTGAAATGTTCCGCGCGATTACCGATTACGGGGTAACTGGCCGGGCAGTAAAGAATGGCCTGCTGAGCATCCAGAGCTGGAGTCCTCGTGACTTTACTCATGACCGGCACCGTACCGTGGACGATCGTCCTTACGGCGGCGGACCGGGGATGCTAATGATGGTGCAACCCTTACGGGACGCCATTCACACAGCAAAAGCCGCGGCAGGTGAAGGCGCAAAGGTGATTTATCTGTCACCTCAGGGACGCAAGCTTGATCAAGCGGGCGTGAGCGAACTGGCGACGAATCAAAAGCTGATTCTGGTCTGTGGGCGCTACGAAGGGATAGATGAGCGCGTAATTCAAACCGAGATTGACGAAGAATGGTCTATCGGCGATTACGTTCTCAGCGGTGGTGAGTTACCGGCAATGACGCTGATTGACTCCGTCGCCCGGTTTATTCCGGGTGTTCTGGGCCATGAAGCTTCGGCAACGGAAGATTCCTTTGCCGATGGGTTGCTGGACTGTCCACACTATACTCGTCCTGAAGTGTTAGAAGGGATGGAGGTCCCAGCAGTGTTACTGTCTGGAAACCATGCCGAGATACGTCGCTGGCGTTTGAAGCAGTCGCTGGGCCGAACCTGGCTTAGAAGACCTGAACTTCTGGAAAACCTGGCTCTGACTGAAGAGCAAGCAAAGTTGCTGGCCGAGTTCAAATCTGAACACGCGCAACAGCAGCATGAACATGATGGGAATGCGTAATACGCTCCCGAATATCAGTTTACCCAGGATAAGAGATTAAATTATGAGCAACATTATTAAGCAACTTGAACAAGAGCAGATGAAGCAGGACGTACCTTCCTTCCGTCCAGGTGACACCGTGGAAGTGAAAGTATGGGTTGTTGAAGGTTCCAAAAAACGTCTGCAGGCATTCGAGGGCGTGGTTATCGCTATTCGTAACCGCGGTCTGCACTCTGCATTCACTGTTCGTAAAATTTCCAACGGCGAAGGCGTTGAGCGTGTCTTCCAGACTCACTCTCCGGTAGTTGACAGCATTGCTGTTAAACGTCGTGGTGCTGTACGTAAAGCTAAACTGTACTACCTGCGTGAGCGTACTGGTAAGTCTGCTCGTATTAAAGAGCGTCTGAACTAAGATTCGCTTAAGCGACATCCTGTTAGAAAGGGCTGGCCGAAAGGCTGGCCCTTTTTTTATCCCATCGCACCTCTCGCGTTAACCCTTTCGTCATAAATCATTTACAATGCTTGCCTCTTGAATGGAGGGAAAGTGGATAACGTACTGCATCAGCCTGACCGGAAACGCGCAGCGGCATTGGCCGCGCTGTTCGCGATCCTGCTGATCGTGGTAGCACCCCTTATCTCCGTTTCGCTGCAGAAAGATCCCATGAGTGCCATGCCGGGCATGCATCATGACATGAGCATGATGTCGATGGACGAGCATCACGGCGATATGCCGCACACGATGCCTGTCGACCATGCGGAAGCGTGCGGCTACTGCGTGCTGTTAGCGCATGTCCCTGGCGTAATGCTGGCGCTCATCGTCCTGCTCAGCGTGGTGCTGCAGAGGCTTCGCGTTAAGCCGCCGCGTCAGGCGGTCAACCACTGGCACTTCTTCCCCTGGCTTTACCCTGATACCCGCGCGCCGCCGCGGCAGTCTGCTTTTTCCCAATAAAAAATATCGATAACTTTTTGCCTTAAAAAGGAAAAGTATGACTACCTGCACCTCGCGCGCGGCATGGGGAAACCTGCTGCGTCGCCTTCATTTCTACGTTGGGCTGTTTGTCGGCCCGTTTATCTTCTTTGCCGCGCTGACCGGGACGCTGTATGTGGCGACCCCACAGCTGGAAAACGCACTCTACCGGCACGCGCTCCACGCGGATTCCGTGGGCGAGCCGCAGCCTCTGGCGGAACAAATCGCCGTGGCGGAAAAAACCGTTGGATCAGATTTACGTTTGCACGCCGTTCGTCCGGGGCTGGTTGCGGGCGAAACCACCCGCGTGATGTTCGCTGACCCGAAACTTGGGCCATCGGAGAACCGGGCTATCTTTATCGATCCGGTGAGCCTGGCGGTGCTGGGAGATCTGACGGTATACGGCACCAGCGGGATTTTACCCCTGCGTCAGACTATTGATTACCTGCATACGTCCCTGATGCTGGGCGACATTGGGCGCCTCTACAGCGAGCTTGCGGCCTCGTGGATGTGGGTTGCCGCGCTGGGCGGTATTGCCCTGTGGTTTTATACCCGACCCAAACGACGGCTCAACAATCGCTTCCAGAACCGGCGTCGGGTGCACGTGACGCTGGGCTGGGTTCTGCTGGGAGGAATGCTGCTGTTCTCCGCAACCGGCCTGACCTGGTCCCAGTGGGCTGGCGGGAACGTGGATAAGCTGCGTGCAGAGATGAACTGGCTCACCCCGCAGGTGAACACGACGCTATCCGGCCAACATGAGATCGTGGATGAACATGCCGAACATCGCGGTCATCACGGTGGGATGATGATGCCGGAAATGGCGATGGATTTGACGCTGTTTGACGGGGTGTTAAGCGCGGCGCGTCACGCGGGGATTGATGCCAG
Organism: Enterobacter sp. TCD1-1; assembly: GCF_020567405.1. NCBI lineage: Bacteria > Pseudomonadati > Pseudomonadota > Gammaproteobacteria > Enterobacterales > Enterobacteriaceae > Enterobacter > Enterobacter sp. TCD1-1. Next base: position 264,223 of record NZ_JAJCXF010000004.1, read on the forward strand.
CAAGCTGGAGATCCGCCCGGCGAAAACGAGGGATCGTGCCTGGACCGTGACGGAAATCGATCGCAGCTGGCCGACCCAGGTGGACGCCGTTGCGGTAGATCCCCATACGATGCAGATCCTGGACAGAACCCGATTCGAGGATTTTCCGTTAATGGCAAAACTGACCCGCTGGGGCGTGGATTTCCATATGGGGATTTTATTCGGCCTGGCAAATCAGCTGCTGCTCGTGGCGTTCGGCCTCGCCCTGTGCGTGCTCATTATCTGGGGATACCGGATGTGGTGGATGCGTCGTCCTGCGCAATCGGCAGTGAGTCCGGTACAGACGCTGTGCCAGAGCTGGCTGGCGCTGTCAGGATGGGGAAGAGGCGTTACGGTGATAACCAGCGTACTGTTGGGGCTGGCCCTGCCGGTAATGGGCGTGAGTCTGGCGCTGTTTGTTCTGGTGGACTGGCTGCGCTGGCGAGCGGCAACCCGAGTGACGCTCGCCGAATCATCCGTTAAATAACCCTATGGCGTGCTGATCACCACTGCGACGCGGCGGTTTTCAGCGCGCCCTTGCGGGGTACTGTTGCTCGCAACCGGGTATTTTTGACCTAATCCCCGCGTGGTGAGATTGCTGCGCGGGATATTTGCCCCCTTCGCCCAGGCGTCGGCCACGGCGTTGGCGCGTTTTAACGACAGCGCTTCGTTGTAGCTTTCTTCCCCGTAGTTATCCGTGTGACCGTCCATTCGCGCGTGGTTCAGGCCGGTTTCGGCCAGGCGAGAGGCCATGGACTGGATCTGCGTTTCACTTTCCGGGCGCAGTCGGGCGTCATTTTTATCAAACAGGATGGTGTCCGACATGCCAAGCGACCAGTCACCGTTCAGTTCGTTAAAACCGTAAGACTTCATCGCCGCAATTTGCTCAGGAGTGAATTTGCCTTCCGGCGGCGACTGACAGCCTGCCAGAACCAGTGAGGCCAGTACTAACGGCGCGAAGTAACGTTTTAACATAGTGTATCCTTTCTAACTTATTGTTTTCGTACGCTGGTTTTTAACCTGGTACATATTGCGGTCAGCCCTCTCCAGTAATGCTTCCACGGAAGCATTTTCCCACGCCAGAGCAAAGCCAATGCTGAGTGACATCGATGCTTTTTGTCCGTTATGAAGATCAAACGGAGGGATAAACTGCTGCGAAAGCGCAGCACAAATGTGTTGAACCTCAAGCTCAGAGTGAACGCCGTACAGCACCATGGCAAATTCGTCTCCGCCAAGACGGTAAGACTGATGACGTTTGTCGCCAAACTCCATCATCCTGCTCGCGACTTCGATGAGCACACAGTCTCCTGCCGCGTGTCCCCAGGTGTCGTTAATAAACTTAAAATTATCACCGTCGAGGAAGAGCAGGGCCGAGTTTGTTCTGGCTGAAGGGTCGTTCATTAATGCCGCAATGCTGTTACGAAACGCCGCGCGGTTGGCAAGACCGGTAAGCGGGTCGTGCATGGCGGTCCGCAACAGCTGAGCGTTCTTCGCCTGAAGCTTCAGTTGCCACTCTTCCATTTCGTCCAGAAGACTGTTGAAGTCCTCGCCAAACTGGTGAAATTCTTCGATACGGCCGTCTTTCACCCGGCGGGAGAAGTTGCGGTTCGTGCGTACGTCATGCACGACGTCGGTAATGTTCTGCAGGGCCGTGACCATTCCACGATGCAAAGACTGGGTAATGATGAGCGCGACGACGGCGGCAAAGAGAATGCAGCCGGTCAGTACGGCAAACGACGTCCAGATGAAATGGCTGATCAAACTGTCGCGTGCGGTAAGGCGGATTTCGCCGATCGTTAAGCCGTTATGCATGATGGGCTGCGCAACCGGTACGGGGAAAAGCCAGCGACTGACCAGCGCGCCCAGCGTGTCGTTGTTATCCTCCGGGTTCCAGGACCAGTAGGCGAACCGCTTTTTATGCGCGTTAATTACCTCCGCCGCGGCAAACTGCCCCTGTTTGCCCAGGGCGGCAAGCGTTTCGTTGGCCGCCAGCGAGTCGTTGAAAACCAGCGAGGCTTCCAGGCTGTGGCTCATTGTGGCGCCGGTTAACTCGAGATTCTTTTGCGCGTATTGTTTTAACGTCACGACGGAAGCAAAACAGAGCAACAGCCATATTAACGTCATGGTAATAATGACGCTTATCATGCTGTTTCGCCTCAACGTTCTTTTAAACGTCGGACGTGGCGTTGATGTGAAATCTTTATCCATGCTGCTTATTCCGTGCCAGCATTAATACATCCGGATTGACTCTTACGCCACTGCGCGTCAATGCATCCAGGTTGACGGAAAACCGTACCTGGCCGCGATCGATCATCAGGCAAAAGGCACTGCCAATTACACATTCCGGATTTTGCTCTGAGATTAATAGCAACGCTCTGCCCTGATATTGACTTATTAATTCAAGTTGTTTTGCCGGTGATTCAGACCCGAAATATATCGCATCGCACGTCGCGGCCAGGGCTTCCCGATCGTTACGTACAATAACGGGAGTATAGGGTAACTCGTTGTGCCCTTCGTCGCCGCTGAGCGCGTGTGTATAGTGAGAAGTGGCATAGACGCAAAGTCTGGGCTGCCCGGATAGTGACGGCCATCGCGTATAGCTCACAATGCCTGAGACAATCGAACGTACCGATTTATCCGTTTCCGTAAGCGTGCCTGCCGTCGCTGGGCCCACCATAAGGAACAGCATTATCACCAGAGTGAGTCGGAAAAAAGAGATCAAGAATAAATTTCTCACCAGAATCCGCCACATCGCTCCGGAAATAGATGTCCTTAAGAGTTGCGGGCAGAATACCATTGTTTATCAGAGCCGTCATTATGTCAGAAATAGCCTCAGGCCAACCTAAGCTAAATCCTACTGTTGTTTATTTTCCGGTGGTTAAAAGCAGACTTAATTGAGTCTGCTGGAACGTATACCTTCATCCATTCCTTTTTGCCATGACGCACGCAGTTTTGTCGCGTTTTCGACAGTATCGCAACTGGCAGGGAAAGATTTGCCCGCTAATCCCCAGGCGTGAATAAACCCTTCTTCGCAGACTCTCTTCTGACCATCGGCATAGCCGCGAAGATATTCGCTACGATCAACGTGGGTGTCGTTAAAACTATCGGCCAGGGTCTGGTTATCTTTAACCGGCAGGCCATTCATGGCGTCTTCTTTACCGGCATCAAACCAGGATGGACTGGTCCAGTCGGGCTGGAAGGTGTAAGGATTGATCTGGCAGCCCGTTAAAAACAGCGACAACAGCGTGAGAGCAATTGAACGCATAGCCATTCTCCTTTTTTCTTCAGCATAGCCTGGCTTAAGAAAATATGTCTGTAATTTAAAATTTACGTTTTTATCGGCTGATTTTTGCAATAAATCGGCTTCTGTAAACTAATGTGTACGAATTTTGGATTGAAATGTTTACTTTTTATGGTATCGTGGTCTCACCTCATTGAGGAAAACAACTATCGCAAACGAGCTTTACAGGATCGCCATCATGCAAAAAGACGCGCTGAACAACGTACATATCACTGACGAACAGGTTTTAATTACTCCTGATCAACTGAAAGCGGAATTTCCGCTGAGCGTCGCGCAGGAGGCTCAGATTGAGCACTCGCGTCAGACCATTTCAAATATCATCGCCGGCCGCGATCCGCGCCTGCTGGTGGTGTGTGGTCCTTGCTCCATTCACGATCCTGAAACCGCCATTGAGTACGCTCGTCGATTTAAAGCATTAGCGGAGGAGGTCAGCGATAGCCTCTATCTGGTGATGCGCGTCTATTTTGAGAAGCCACGTACCACTGTCGGCTGGAAAGGATTGATTAACGATCCGCACATGGATGGCTCGTTTGATGTGGAAGCAGGTCTGAAGATTGCGCGTCGCCTGCTGGTGGAGCTGGTCAGCATGGGGCTGCCTCTGGCAACCGAAGCGCTGGATCCGAACAGCCCGCAATACCTTGGCGATCTGTTCAGCTGGTCCGCGATTGGCGCGCGTACCACGGAATCGCAAACCCACCGCGAGATGGCGTCTGGTCTGTCGATGCCGGTTGGTTTTAAAAACGGTACCGATGGCAGTCTGGCGACGGCGATCAATGCCATGCGCGCTGCCGCCATGCCGCACCGTTTCGTCGGTATCAACCAGGCGGGCCAGGTCTGCCTCCTGCAAACGCAGGGCAACCCGGACGGTCACGTGATCCTGCGCGGTGGGAAAGCCCCGAACTACAGCCCGGCGGACGTGGCGCAGTGTGAAAAAGAGATGGAGCAGGCGGGACTGCGCCCGGCACTGATGGTAGATTGCAGTCATGGTAATTCGAATAAAGATTACCGTCGCCAGCCTGCGGTTGCGGAATCCGTGGTCGCACAGATCAAAGATGGCAATCGTTCGATTATCGGTCTGATGATTGAGAGCAATATTCATGAAGGCAATCAATCATCTGAACAACCGCGCAGCGCCATGAAGCACGGCGTCTCCGTGACGGATGCCTGCATCAGCTGGGAGACCACCGATGCGCTGCTGCGTGAGATCCATAAAGATTTAAACGGCCATCTGGCGACGCGTCTGGCTTAAGAGGGTAGTTATGGTTGCTGAATTGACCGCACTGCGCGATCAAATTGATGAAGTGGATAAGGCGCTGCTGGATCTGCTGGCGCGCCGCATGGCCCTGGTTGCCGAAGTCGGTGAGGTGAAAAGCAAATACGGCCTGCCGATCTACGTCCCGGAGCGCGAGGCCTCCATGCTGGCCTCCCGTCGCAAAGAGGCGCAGGCGCTGGGCGTTTCGCCGGATTTGATTGAGGATGTTCTGCGTCGCGTGATGCGGGAGTCCTATTCCAGTGAAAACGACAAGGGCTTCAAAACCCTCTGTCCGACCCTGCGTCCGGTGGTGATTGTCGGCGGTGCAGGACAGATGGGGCGCCTGTTTGAAAAAATGCTGACCCTTTCTGGCTATCAGGTGCGCATTCTGGAAAAAGAGGACTGGGCCCAGGCGCCGGAACTCATGAAAGATGCCGGAATGGTTATCGTCAGCGTGCCGATACACGTGACGGAGCAGATCGTCGGGAAGCTGCCTCCTTTACCGAAAGATTGCATCCTGGTGGATCTGGCCTCCGTCAAAAATGGTCCGCTGCAGGCTATGCTGGCGGCGCATACGGGGCCGGTGCTGGGTTTGCACCCAATGTTTGGTCCGGACAGCGGCAGCCTGGCTAAGCAGGTGGTGGTTTACTGCGATGGTCGTCAGCCGGAAGCCTATCAGTGGTTCCTGGAGCAGATTCAGGTATGGGGTGCGCGACTGCACCGCATCAGCGCGGTTGAGCACGACCAGAACATGGCGTTCATTCAGGCGCTGCGCCACTTTGCGACGTTTGCCTACGGCCTGCATCTGGCGGAAGAGAACGTGCAGCTTGAACAGCTGTTGGCGCTCTCTTCACCTATCTATCGTCTGGAGCTGGCGATGGTCGGGCGTCTGTTCGCGCAGGATCCGCAACTGTACGCGGATATTATTATGTCCTCGGAAAATAACCTGGCGCTGATCAAGCGCTACTATCAGCGCTTTGGTGAAGCCATTACGCTGCTGGAGCACGGAGACAAACAGGCCTTTATCGACAGCTTCCGCAAGGTCGAGCACTGGTTTGGCGATTACGCGCAGCGTTTCCAGAGCGAGAGCCGGACGCTGTTGCGCCAGGCAAATGACAGTCGCCAGTAATGCGATGATGTATATACTGAAAGCCAGCATTGCTGGCTTTTTTCATTTTGGGGAACTGTCATGGCCGAACCGCAGCTGCTGTTGAATTACACCGGGCATTTGCCTGAATGCCCGACGTGGAGCGCCGACGAGCACGCGCTCTACTGGGCCGATATTCTGGAAGGAGAGATCCACCGCTACCATCTGCCGACGGCGGAACACACCGTGCTTTCTTTCCACGAGGAGGTGGGCTGTTTCGCGCTGCGCGAGCGCGGCGGGTTTATCGTCGCCATGCGCAATGGCATCTGGCTTGCCGATAAGCATGGCCTTCTGCAGCGCAAGGTGTGCGACAACCCCTCTAACCCGCAGCTGGCGCGTTTTAACGATGGGGGTACCGACCATCAGGGCCGGTTCTATGCGGGCACGTTCTGGGGGCCGGGAGATTACAACGGCGCCTTGCTGATGCGCATCGACAACGATCTGACGCCGAAGGTGATCCAGTGCGATATTCACGGGCACAACGGCTTAGCGTTTAGCCCGGATAAGCAGTGGATGTTTACCTCAGACACGCCAAACGGTGTGATTTACCGTACCCCGCTTGATGAGCAGGGCGAACCGGGTAAGCGAGAGGTGTTTCGTCAGTTTAAAGAGGGCGAGGGGATACCGGACGGCGCGGCGATGGATGTGGAAGGTTGCTACTGGAGCGCGCTGTTTGACGGCTGGCGCATCGCGCGTTTTTCACCGCAAGGGGAGCAGCTGGAAGAGTATCGCATGCCGGTACGTTGCCCGACGATGGTTTGCTTTGGCGGCGATGATATGAAAACGCTCTTTATCACCACCACGCGGGAAAATATGGATGCGGAGGAGGTGGCGAAATATCCGCTCTCCGGAGCCATCTTCACCCTGCCGGTGAGCGTGGCAGGGATGAAGAAAAGCCGTTTTATCGAACGTTAGATCGGATCGACCGGCACGACGTTTTCGCTCGGATAGCAGCCCAGCACTTTCATGGAGCGGGTGATTTCGCCCAGCTCGCGCAGGGCTTTCTGCATGGAAGCCGACTCGAGGTTGGCCTGGATATCGAGGTAGAACATCTCTTCCCACGGGTTACCGTGGATTGGGCGCGATTCCAGCCGGGTCATGATCAGGTTGTGATTACGCAGTACCAGCAGGGCTTCAACCAGCGCACCGGCCTGTTGGCCGGTGGCCATCAGCAGCGTGGTTTTGGCCGGTACCTGGTCAGATACATTGATTGCCTTGCGGGCCAGCACCACGAAGCGGGTAATGTTTTGCGTCTGGTTTGCCAGGTTGCGTTCCAGCACCTGTAAACCATACAGCGCGCCGCCCGCTTCACTGCCGAGCGCCGCGACGGTGGGAGAGTTCGCCTGGGCGACTTTTTCCATCGCCGCCGAGGTGCTTTCGGTGTACTCAATTTTCCAGTTCGGATAGCGGTTCAGGAACTGGCTGCACTGCTGGAACGGCTGCGGGTGGCTGTAGACGGTTTCGATCGTGTTCAGGTCCGTTGAACCGGAGACCAGCACGCAGTGATCGATAGGGATCGTCAGCTCGCCGACCAGCGACAGGCTGGTGTGCTGCAGCAAGTCGTAGACATCGTTGATGGCACCGGAGCTGGTGTTTTCAATCGGCACCACGGCGTAATCCGCCTGGCCGGTCTCGACCTGGTTAAAAATGTCGGCAAACTTCGCGCAGCCGCTTTCAATAAATTCTTCGAAATGGCGAGCGGCATACTGACGTGCGGCCAGGTGAGAATAGGAGCCCTTTGGCCCGAGGAAAGCGATACGCGCAGAGTGCGGATTGGTTTTATTGAGATGCTGCTGGAGTAGCGCTTGCTGGGTCAGAACGGAATCTTCGATGATGAGCTGGAACAACCGGGTGATGTAGTGGGCATCGAGGTGATGCGCTTTGCCGAGCTGAATGAGCCGTTCCAGCAGATCCCGCTCGCGGTCGATATCACGGACCGGACGATGGGAGTCCAGCTTGGCTTTACCCACTTCAACGGCAAGGGCGCGGCGTTCGGCCAGCAGCGCCAGCAGTTTCTCATCCAGCGCGCTGATTTTTACTCGCAGATCCAGTAACGGGTTTTCCGGTGTCATAGTGTTGCCTGTCTCATCTTATCGTTATCAATAAAAAAGGCCCCCCAGTGTGGGAGGCCTTGTTGTTCGTCTTCGCATTCTTTATCACACGACGAAACGCCTCCCGTTCAGGGGAAGGTAAAAAAGAATGCGAAGAAGAACGGCGTAAGTTTCATAAAGTCATCCTGTGAGTGATACCGTTAAAGTACCCGTACTGTTTTCACCCTGTCAATAAAAAACAAAAAACGCGCCCGAAGGCGCGTTGGCGGTACACTCAATTTAAAGGATTACTCTTCTTCAACTTCTTCCGCGAAGCTGGCGTCTTTCACCGACGTTGTGGCGCGACGGGCTTCACCTTTGTGTTGCACTTTATTGAGCTGCCGTTCCAGCTTGTTGATCAAATCGTTAATAGCGGTGTACATATCCTCATGTTTTGCGCTGGCGACCAGATGGCCGTTTGGAGTATTGATAGTTGCGTCAGCGATGAAACCCTGCGGCTCCTTGGACAGGATGATATGTGGATTAATCAAATGTGTTTGCCATTTATCCAGTTTGGCGAGACGGTCTGCGACGTGCTGGCGAATTGCCGGAGTAATTTCCATTTGTTTACTGGTAATGTTCATTGTCATAAATTTTACCTCTTGTCTTTCCGTCTTGGTGATTCCAGCATACCCGACCTAATGTCAAAATGTGTGATTTAGATCACGTTATTTTGTCGGTTTTTGTCAGGGAATCTTTTTTGTGAGGCAGGGCAGGAAGAGGTGAGATTTACCTTGTAGAAGGCATAAATTGGGGCCATAGTTGACAGGATGTGTTGAGGGTAACGCGCTTCAGCGACGCTCAGAAACGAATAAAAAAACGGCAGCCTTCGGGCTGCCGTTTTGCATTGAGGCAAAATCAGGTGTTGCTGCTGTTCGCGGCGATGATTTTCGCCACTTTTTCAGCCTGAGCGGTCATCTGCATCTGACGGTAAGCATTTTCCATCAGCTTCAGGCCGTCGCGCGTTGCCTGAGTATCCGGGTAATCACGCAGCATACCTTCTACGCGGTTAACCACGGCAACCCATGCGCCACGGCGGGTATAATATTCCGCCACGGAGTATTCATATTTCGCCAGACGATCTTTCAGGAACACCAGACGTTTGGTGGCGTCGGTCACGTACTGGCTGTTCGGATAGCCGCGCACCAGCTTGGAGAAGTCATTGAAGGCATCACGCGCATGCTGCGGGTCACGGTCGGAACGATCCACGCCGAAGAAGCCCTGCAGCGCACTGTCGTCCAGCGCCATGTTGGTGAGGCCGCGCATGTACATCACGTAGTCGATGTTAGGATGAGTCGGGTTCAGACGCATGAAACGATCGATGGTTGCCTGAGCCAGCGGCAGATCGGCATTTTTATAGTATGCGTAGATGAGATCTAACTGTACCTGCTGCGAATACGGACCAAATGGATAGCGATTATCCAACGCTTCCAGTTGCGTTATCGCCTGTTTCCAGTTACCGTCCTGCAACTTTTGTTGTGCAGTCGCATAGATTTCATTCGGCGGATTGTCAGGGACCTGTTCATTTGAACCGGAGCAGCCCACCAAAGCCAGGCTCAACGTGGCCGCTGCCACCAGATATTTCATGCGCGTCATGACGTTTTGACTTTCCTCAAATGTTTGTCCGGGAGAAACTCTGTTCCTGCTCCCGATTAAGACCAGCTACAATAGCACACTATATTAAACGGCAAAGCCGTAAAACCCAACGTTAAACGAAGAAGCAGTTTATGGCACAACGAGTAGAACTCACCGCAACAGTCTCCGAAAATCAGCTCGGTCAACGCTTAGATCAGGCTTTGGCCGAATTGTTCCCTGATTATTCGCGTTCACGCATAAAAGAATGGATCCTTGACCAGCGCGTGATGGTAAACGGCAAGATCTGGGACAAACCAAAAGAGAAGGTGTTAGGTGGGGAAGCTGTCGCCATCAATGCTGAAATCGAAGAGGAAATCCGCTTCGAGCCGCAGGATATTCCACTGGACATCGTCTATGAAGATGATGACATTCTGGTGATCAACAAGCCGCGCGACCTGGTTGTTCATCCGGGGGCAGGGAATCCTGACGGTACGGTACTTAACGCACTTCTCCATTATTATCCGCCGATCGCGGATGTTCCGCGCGCGGGCATCGTGCACCGTCTCGATAAAGACACTACCGGTCTGATGGTGGTGGCGAAGACCGTTCCTGCTCAGACCCGTCTGGTGGAGTCGCTGCAGCTGCGCGAAATCACCCGTGAGTATGAGGCGGTAGCCATTGGGCATATGACCTCTGGCGGGACGGTAGAAGAGCCTATCAGCCGTCACCCAACCAAGCGTACCCATATGTCGGTGCATCCGATGGGTAAACCGGCGGTGACGCACTATCGCATTATGGAGCATTTCCGTATTCATACGCGCCTGCGTCTGCGTCTGGAAACCGGGCGTACTCACCAGATCCGTGTGCATATGGCCCACATTACCCATCCGCTGGTGGGTGATCAGGTCTACGGTGGCCGTCCGCGTCCGCCTAAAGGCGCATCGGATGAGTTCATCAGCGTATTGCGTAAATTCGACCGTCAGGCGCTGCACGCGACCATGCTGCGTCTTTACCATCCTATCACCGGCATTCAGATGGAGTGGCATGCGCCTATCCCGCAGGATATGGTGGACCTTATTGACGCCATGCGTGCTGATTTCGAAGAACATAAGGATCAAGTGGACTGGTTATGACCAAACTGATTGTCCCGGAGTGGCCATTGCCTGCCGGCGTGGCTGCCTGCAGTTCAACCCGTATTGGCGGTGTTAGCCAGGGCGCATGGGAGTCGTTGAACCTCGGCGCACACTGTGGCGATAACCTGGAACACGTGGAAGAGAACCGCAGGCGTCTGTTTGCTGCGGGGAACCTGCCTTCAAATCCGGTCTGGCTGGAACAGGTTCATGGCAAGGCGGTGCTGAAGTTGACGGAAGAACCCTATGCTTCTAAACGTGCTGATGCCTCTTACAGCAATACTCCGGGAACCGTTTGTGCCGTAATGACCGCCGATTGTCTGCCAGTGCTGTTCTGCAACCGTGCAGGCACCGAGGTGGCTGCAGCTCACGCGGGCTGGCGTGGACTGTGTGAAGGCGTGCTGGAAGAAACCGTCGCCTGCTTTAAGGATGAACCCGCCAATATTATGGCCTGGCTTGGCCCGGCCATTGGTCCTCGCGCTTTTGAAGTGGGGCCGGAGGTTCGCGAAGCCTTTATGGATAAAGATCCGCAAGCGGTGGACGCCTTCCTGCCTTCTGGAGATAAATATCTGGCCGATATTTATCAGCTTGCTCGTCAGCGCCTGAACAGCGTCGGCATAACGCAGATCTTCGGCGGCGATCGCTGCACATTCACCGAAAAGGGTGATTTTTTCTCTTATCGCCGCGACAAGACGACGGGGCGTATGGCAAGTTTCATTTGGCTGATATAACCTAAAGAATCAAGACGATCCGGCACGTGCCGTTTTCTTTTCACATAATTCAGGTCATTAACCTTGAATAATTGAGGGATGACCTCATTTAATCTCCAGTAGCAAATTTGACCTGTTATGGGAGGAGTTATGCGTCTGGATCGTCTTACTAATAAATTCCAGCTTGCTCTCGCCGATGCCCAGTCCCTCGCACTGGGGCACGACAACCAATTTATCGAACCTCTTCATCTAATGAGCGCCTTGCTGAATCAGGAAGGGGGATCGGTACGTCCTTTATTAACGTCCGCTGGCATTAATGCTGGCCAGTTACGCACCGCTATCGATCAGGCGCTTAGCCGTTTACCGCAGGTCGAAGGGACCGGCGGCGACGTTCAGCCGTCGCAGGATCTGGTGCGCGTCCTGAACCTTTGCGACAAGCTGGCGCAAAAACGTGGGGACAATTTTATTTCGTCAGAGCTGTTTGTTCTGGCGGCGCTTGAATCACGCGGTACCTTGACCGACCTGCTGAAATCTGCCGGTGCGACCACCGCCAATGTGACTCAGGCGATTGAGAACATGCGCGGAGGTGAAAGCGTGAACGATCAGGGAGCCGAAGACCAACGTCAGGCTTTGAAGAAATTTACGGTCGATCTGACCGAGCGTGCTGAACAGGGCAAACTTGACCCGGTGATCGGCCGTGATGAAGAAATCCGCCGTACCATTCAGGTGCTGCAGCGTCGTACCAAGAACAACCCGGTACTGATAGGTGAACCGGGGGTCGGTAAAACCGCCATCGTTGAAGGGCTGGCGCAGCGTATTGTGAACGGTGAAGTGCCGGAAGGTCTGAAGGGCCGCCGCGTACTGGCGCTGGACATGGGCGCGCTGGTGGCCGGTGCGAAATACCGCGGCGAGTTCGAAGAGCGTCTGAAAGGCGTGCTTAATGACCTGGCGAAGCAGGAAGGCAACGTTATCCTGTTTATCGATGAGCTGCACACCATGGTCGGTGCCGGTAAGGCAGACGGCGCGATGGATGCCGGGAACATGCTGAAACCTGCGCTGGCGCGCGGTGAACTTCACTGCGTCGGTGCCACTACGCTGGATGAGTACCGTCAGTACATTGAGAAAGATGCTGCGCTGGAACGTCGTTTCCAGAAAGTGTTTGTTGCCGAGCCAAGCGTTGAAGATACCATCGCGATCCTGCGTGGTCTGAAAGAGCGCTATGAACTGCACCACCATGTGCAGATCACTGACCCGGCCATCGTTGCGGCGGCGACGCTTTCGCATCGTTATATTGCTGACCGTCAGTTGCCGGATAAAGCGATCGACCTGATTGATGAAGCGGCGTCGAGCATTCGTATGCAGATTGACTCGAAGCCGGAAGAGCTGGACCGACTCGACCGACGCATCATTCAGCTCAAGCTGGAACAGCAGGCGCTGAAGAAAGAGTCTGATGAAGCCAGTAAGAAACGTCTCGATATGCTCAATGAAGAACTGGACGATAAAGAGCGCCAGTATTCTGAGCTTGAAGAAGAGTGGAAAGCCGAAAAAGCCTCCCTTTCCGGTACGCAGACCATTAAAGCTGAACTCGAACAGGCAAAAATTGCCATTGAGCAGGCGCGACGCGTGGGTGACCTGGCGCGAATGTCTGAGCTGCAGTACGGCAAAATTCCTGAGCTGGAAAAACAGCTTGAGATAGCGACGCAGTCAGAAGGCAAAACGATGCGTCTGTTGCGTAATAAAGTGACGGATGCTGAGATCGCGGAAGTCCTGGCGCGCTGGACCGGTATTCCCGTGGCGCGCATGCTGGAAGGCGAGCGTGAAAAACTGCTGCGCATGGAAAACGATCTCCACAATCGTGTCATTGGTCAAAACGAAGCGGTTGAAGCGGTATCGAATGCTATTCGTCGTAGCCGTGCAGGGCTGTCCGATCCAAACCGCCCGATTGGTTCGTTCCTGTTCCTTGGGCCGACCGGTGTCGGTAAAACCGAGCTGTGCAAAGCGCTGGCTAACTTTATGTTCGACAGCGACGATGCGATGGTGCGTATCGACATGTCCGAGTTTATGGAGAAACACTCCGTCTCGCGTCTGGTCGGGGCGCCTCCAGGATATGTGGGTTATGAAGAAGGTGGGTACCTGACAGAAGCGGTGCGTCGTCGTCCTTATTCCGTCATCCTGCTGGATGAGGTGGAAAAAGCGCATCCGGATGTGTTCAACATTCTGCTTCAGGTGCTGGATGATGGTCGTCTGACCGACGGGCAGGGGAGAACGGTCGACTTCCGTAATACGGTTGTCATTATGACCTCGAACCTGGGTTCCGATTTGATTCAGGAACGTTTCGGTGAACTGGACTACAGCCATATGAAGGATTTGGTGCTGGGTGTGGTAAGCCATAACTTCCGTCCGGAGTTCATCAACCGTATTGATGAAGTGGTGGTATTCCATCCTCTGGGTGAGAAACACATCGCGTCGATTGCGCAGATCCAGCTGCAGCGTCTGTACAAACGTCTGGAAGAGCGTGGATATGAAATTCACATCTCCGACGATGCGCTGAAGCTGCTGAGTAAGAATGGTTACGATCCGGTGTACGGTGCGCGTCCATTGAAACGTGCTATCCAGCAGCAGATCGAAAACCCGCTGGCGCAGCAGATCCTCTCCGGGGAGCTGGTTCCAGGCAAAGTTATCCGTCTGGAAGCCAACGACGATCGCATTGTGGCAGTGCAGTAAGTCACAAAACGCAAAAACGAGCCGCTTGCGGCTCGTTTTTGTTTAAAAACCAGGCGAAAATTGAGGTCTGAAGTCGGTTTTGCCTGGAAAGTGAGCGGTCGGTAAATAAATTTCACTTTATCCTTGCAGGTTCAGAATTACTCCCTATAATGCGCCTCCACTGACACGGAACAACGGCACACACGCCGCCGGGTCAGCAGAGAAAAGCGAAAATAAACGCTTGACTCTGAAGCGGGAAAGCGTAATATGCACACCCCGCGCCGCAGCGAAAACGAAGCGGCACTGCTCTTTAACAATTTATCAGACAATCTGTGTGGGCACTCAAAGTGACATGGATTCTTAATGTCTTCGGACAATAAATGAATACCAAGTCTCTGAGTGAACATGCGTAATTCATTACGAAGTTTAATTCACGAGCATCAAACTTAAATTGAAGAGTTTGATCATGGCTCAGATTGAACGCTGGCGGCAGGCCTAACACATGCAAGTCGAGCGGTAACACAGGGAGCTTGCTCCCGGGTGACGAGCGGCGGACGGGTGAGTAATGTCTGGGAAACTGCCTGATGGAGGGGGATAACTACTGGAAACGGTAGCTAATACCGCATAACGTCGCAAGACCAAAGAGGGGGACCTTCGGGCCTCTTGCCATCAGATGTGCCCAGATGGGATTAGCTAGTAGGTGGGGTAACGGCTCACCTAGGCGACGATCCCTAGCTGGTCTGAGAGGATGACCAGCCACACTGGAACTGAGACACGGTCCAGACTCCTACGGGAGGCAGCAGTGGGGAATATTGCACAATGGGCGCAAGCCTGATGCAGCCATGCCGCGTGTATGAAGAAGGCCTTCGGGTTGTAAAGTACTTTCAGCGGGGAGGAAGGTGTTGAGGTTAATAACCTCAGCAATTGACGTTACCCGCAGAAGAAGCACCGGCTAACTCCGTGCCAGCAGCCGCGGTAATACGGAGGGTGCAAGCGTTAATCGGAATTACTGGGCGTAAAGCGCACGCAGGCGGTCTGTCAAGTCGGATGTGAAATCCCCGGGCTCAACCTGGGAACTGCATTCGAAACTGGCAGGCTAGAGTCTTGTAGAGGGGGGTAGAATTCCAGGTGTAGCGGTGAAATGCGTAGAGATCTGGAGGAATACCGGTGGCGAAGGCGGCCCC
>NZ_JAJCXF010000005.1:0-249563 GCF_020567405.1 Enterobacter sp. TCD1-1
GAGAATACGTCTTCGATTGGCAGCAGGAATGGCTTGTCAATCGCACGCTCTGGTTCTGGGATGTAAGAATCCAGGAAACCAGCCAGTTCGATGATTTTCGCTTCCCACTCTGCGTCGCCTTCCAGCGCTTTCAGAGCAGAACCACGAACGATTGGGGTATCGTCGCCTGGGAAATCGTACTGAGACAGCAGTTCACGAACTTCCATCTCTACCAGTTCCAGCAGCTCTTCGTCATCAACCATGTCGCACTTGTTCAGGAACACGATGATGAAAGGAACGCCTACCTGACGACCCAGCAGGATGTGCTCACGAGTCTGAGGCATTGGGCCGTCAGTCGCAGCAACAACCAGGATCGCGCCGTCCATCTGCGCAGCACCGGTGATCATGTTTTTAACATAGTCGGCGTGGCCTGGGCAGTCTACGTGTGCGTAGTGGCGAGTCGGGGTGTCGTACTCAACGTGAGAGGTGTTGATGGTGATACCACGAGCTTTTTCTTCTGGTGCGTTATCGATCTGGTCGAATGCACGAGCAGAACCACCGTAGGTTTTTGCCAGAACGGTAGTGATTGCAGCGGTCAGCGTTGTTTTACCATGGTCAACGTGGCCGATAGTACCGACGTTAACGTGCGGTTTTGTACGTTCAAACTTTTCTTTAGACATCGATTGTCCCTCTAAGACACGGATAAATCGGTGATATCACCACATCAACCAGGCGAAATGCCTGAATTGTTGAATACAGTAAAATTGAAACAGAGAGAAACGGGAAGGAGAAGTGAAGTGGTGCTGATACCCAGAGTCGAACTGGGGACCTCACCCTTACCAAGGGTGCGCTCTACCAACTGAGCCATATCAGCACGTATTGGAGCGGGCAGCGGGAATCGAACCCGCATCATCAGCTTGGAAGGCTGAGGTAATAGCCATTATACGATGCCCGCATCCTGAAACTCGGCTACCCAGTTCTTTCTGTAACAAAAAAAGAGATTTCTCTCTTTTTCAGTTTGAGCTGGCTAATTTTTCCAACCAGCTCCGGCGGCATTTACGCTGCCAGAAAGTGGTGGTGGGGGAAGGATTCGAACCTTCGAAGTCTGTGACGGCAGATTTACAGTCTGCTCCCTTTGGCCGCTCGGGAACCCCACCGGACTTGATGGTGCCGACTACCGGAATCGAACTGGTGACCTACTGATTACAAGTCAGTTGCTCTACCTACTGAGCTAAGTCGGCATCAAGTAGCGCGCATTCTATGGATACCTGCGCGGTCATGCAACTAAAAATTTGCATAAAACGTTCTTTCGCTCACATTTTATGCGAACGAAGCGCTAAGCGCTGTAAAAGTAGTCATTGCGGGTCAAATAATCAACATGCACGCGTGATTTACACTATATACACCATAGCGTGACGGCTTCCGCGTAACGCAGCGCTATCCATCTTTTTTCTTATTATTCCTGCCATCTGGTGTTAACCTCCTGCCCATTGTCCAAAATTAACTGTGTGATGAGCCACGATCCGGCAGTGTAGCGCTGGCTCACTGAAGCATGCTTATGAGCAAAAAAGAGCAAACGTTAATGACGCCTTATCTTCACTTTAACCGCAGCCAGTGGGCTGCCCTGCGTGATTCCGTCCCTATGACGCTGACGGAAGGTGAAATCGCACGGTTAAAAGGGATAAACGAAGATCTGTCCCTTGAAGAGGTGGCAGAAATTTATCTCCCCCTCTCTCGCTTGCTTAACTTCTATATCAGCTCGAACCTGCGTCGTCAGGCGGTGCTGGAGCAGTTTCTCGGGACGAACGGTCAACGCATTCCTTATATCATTAGTATCGCAGGCAGCGTGGCCGTGGGTAAAAGTACCACCGCACGCGTTTTGCAGGCGCTGTTGAGCCGCTGGCCGGAACACCGCAGCGTGGAGCTGATCACGACCGACGGCTTCCTGCATCCAAACGAAGTCTTAAAAGAACGCGGGCTGATGAAGAAGAAAGGCTTCCCGCTCTCTTATGATATGCACCGTCTGGTGAAATTTGTCTCCGACCTGAAATCCGGCGTGCCTCACGTGACAGCGCCGGTCTATTCGCACCTGATCTACGATCGCATCCCGGGTGGGGATAAAACGGTGGTCCAGCCGGATATTCTCATTCTGGAAGGTCTGAACGTGCTGCAAAGCGGCATGGACTATCCTCACGACCCGCATCACGTCTTTGTCTCGGATTTCGTCGATTTCTCTATTTACGTCGATGCGCCGGAAGACCTGCTGCAGAACTGGTACATCAACCGCTTCCTGAAGTTCCGCGAAGGGGCCTTCACCGATCCGGACTCCTATTTCCACCACTATGCTCAGCTTTCTGAAGAAGAAGCGATCAATGTGGCGACGGGGCTGTGGAATGAGATCAACTACGTGAATCTCAAAGAGAACATCCTGCCGACGCGCGAGCGTGCGAGCCTGATCCTCACCAAGAGCGAAAAGCACGCCGTCGACCAGATTCGCCTGCGGAAATAATAAAGCAGACATAAAAAAACCGGCTTAACGCCGGTTTTTTTCGTTATGCATGTGGCTTCTCGCCGTTTTCATCCTGATCGACCGCAAAGCAGGCCACCAGCTGGCCGCCATAATCCTTCAGCTGCGGCTGTAGCTGGGTGCAGGGGCCAAAGCGACGGCTGCAGCGGGCATTGAATGCACATCCCGGCGGCGGATTTAACGGGCTTGGCAGCTCTCCCGTCAGCTTAATACGCTCACGACGATCGTCCGGGTTCAGACGCGGCGTCGCGGACAGCAGCGCCTGGGTGTACGGGTGACGAGGGTTATTAAAGATCTGGTCTTTGGTCCCCTTCTCCACGCAGCGCCCCAGGTACATCACCATCACTTCATCGGCAATATGCTCCACCACCGACAGGTCGTGGGAGATGAACACGTAAGAGAGTCCCAGCTCCTGCTGCAGATCCATCATCAGGTTCAGCACCTGCGCACGCACGGAGACGTCGAGCGCCGACACCGGCTCGTCGGCAATCACCACGTCCGGGTCAAGCATCAGACCGCGTGCGATGGCGATACGCTGACGCTGACCACCGGAGAACATATGCGGATAGCGGTCGTAATGCTCGGTTTTGAGGCCGACCTTCGCCATCATCGCCAGCGCTTTTTCACGGCGCTGCTCTTTGCTCAGATTGCTGTTAATCAGCAGCGGTTCTTCCAGAATCTGCCCCACTTTTTTACGCGGGTTCAAAGAACCATACGGGTTCTGGAACACAATCTGGATTTTCTGGCGACGCAGCTTCTGCGCCTGCGGATCGTGCTTGAGCAGATCCTGGCCCTGATAATAGAGCTCACCGCCGGTCGGCACTTCAATCATCGTCAGCAGACGGCCCAGCGTCGATTTCCCGCAGCCTGACTCTCCCACCACCGCCAGCGTTTTACCGCGTTCGAGGTTAAAGGAGACGCCGTCCAGCGCTTTCACCAGGCGTTCAGGGGCAAACAGTCCCTTCTTCACCGGGTAATATTTTTTCAGGTCGATGGCCTGCAACAGCGGCTGTTGCGTGGTGGCCTGTTGCGTACTCATAGTGTTGGCCTCCCGGCATCATCGAGTGGGTAGTGGCATTTCGACTGACGACCGTCAGCCAGCTGGTTCAGCTCTGGCTCTTCCGCCCGGCATTTGTCCGTCGCATACGGACAGCGCGGATTGAGCAGACAGCCCTGCGGACGGTCATATTTACCCGGCACCACACCCGGCAGCGATGCCAGACGCGCTTTATCCTGAGCAAACTCCGGCAGCGCGCGTAAAAGCGCCTGGGTATACGGGTGACGCGGCGCGCGGAAGATATCGTGCGAATTTCCGGTCTCGACCACCTGGCCGGCATACATTACGATGATTTTGTGTGCAGCTTCGGCCACCAGCGCCAGATCGTGCGTAATCAGCACCAGCGCCATATTCTCTTTCTGCTGCAGCTCCAGCAGCAGCTCGATGATTTGTGCCTGAATGGTCACATCCAGCGCCGTCGTCGGTTCATCCGCAATCAGCAGCTTTGGCCGACAGGCAATTGCCATGGCGATCATCACGCGCTGGCTCATCCCGCCGGAAAGCTGGTGCGGGTAAACGTCCAGACGCGAAGCCGGGTCAGGAATACCCACCTGATTCAGCAGATCGATCGCCCGCTGACGACGGGTTTTCTTATTCCCGCCCTGGTGCACCTTAATCGCTTCCATAATCTGGAAACCGACGGTGTAGCACGGGTTCAGGCTGGTCATCGGATCCTGGAAAATCATCGCCACTTCCGCGCCCACCAGCTGGCGGCGCTGTTTTTCAGAAATGCGCTTCAGGTCCTGACCGTTGAACTGCAGGTTTTCCGCCATCACGCGGCCCGGGTAATCAATCAGCCCCATGATCGCCAGCGAGCTGACGGACTTACCGGAACCGGACTCCCCAACGATACCCACCACTTCGCCCTGATTGACGCTGTAGCTGATGCGGTCCACGGCGCGAAACGGGGTGCCTTCATCGCCGAAGTGCACCGATAATTTATCTACATTTAATAACGCCATCTCGTGCCTCTTACTGCTTCAGTTTGGGATCAAGCGCATCACGCAGGCCATCACCCATCAGGTTAAATGCCAGCACCGTCAGCAGGATTGCCAGACCCGGGAAGGTGACAACCCACCAGGCGCTTTGTGCGAACTGCAACACGTCGGAGAGCATGGTGCCCCACTCCGGTGTTGGCGGCTGCGCACCCATGCCCAGGAAGCCAAGAGCGGCCATATCAAGAATGGCGTTAGAGAAACCGAGCGACGCCTGAACAATCAGCGGCGCAAGGCAGTTCGGGAAGATATTGACAAACATCTGACGCATCGCACCGGCCCCCGCTACGCGAGACGCCGTGACGTAGTCGCGGTTCACTTCCACCAGCACCGCCGCGCGGGTTAAACGCACGTAGTGAGGAAGCGCCACGAACGTCAGCGCCAGGGCGGCGTTACCGATCGACGGCCCGAAGATCGCCACCAGCACCAGCGCCAGCAGCAGGCTTGGCAGCGCCAGCATGATGTCGACGATACGCATGATGATGTTATCAACAATGCCGCCGAAGTAACCGGCAACCAGACCCAGTACGATCCCCATAATCAGGGATAACACCACCACCAGACAGCCGACCAGCAGCGACAGGCGCGCACCGTACATCAGACGCGACAGCACATCGCGGCCCACATCATCGGTCCCCAGCAGGTGCGCCAGGCTACCGCCGTCCTGCCAGGCAGGAGGGGAGAGCAACGCATCGCGGAACTGGTCCGCCGGGTTGTACGGCGCAAGCACGTTCGCAAATACCGCAATCAGGATCATGATAGCGACATACACCAGCCCCACCACCGCGCCTTTGTTGCGCTTGAAGTAGTGCCAGAACTCCTGCATCGGCGTCATCGGAACCGGTGCAGCAACAACTTTGTTTTCAGAAACCTGTGACATGATGGCCCCTTACTTCTTATGACGAATACGCGGGTTCACCACGCCGTACAGCAAATCGACCAGCAGGTTGACGAGGATAATCATCGTCGCGACCAGCAATACACCGCCCTGCACAACCGGATAGTCACGGCGCTGCAGCGCGTCAATCAGCCAGCGGCCCAGGCCCGGCCAGGAGAAGATGGTTTCGGTCAGGATCGCCCCCGCCAGCAACGTCCCCACCTGGAGACCAATAACGGTCACTACCGGCAGCATGGCGTTACGCAGCGCATGGACGATGATGACGCGCATACGCGTCAGGCCCTTGGCGCGGGCGGTGCGGATGTAATCCTCACCCAGCACTTCCAGCATCGATGAACGGGTCATACGGACGATCACCGCCAGAGGAATGGTGCCCAGCACCATGGCAGGCAGGATCATATGCGCGACGGCATCCATGAAGTTGCCCTCTTCACCCCAGATAGCCGTATCAATCAGCATAAAGCCGGTGAGCGGGTTGGAGTCGTCCAGGAAGACCATATCGCTGACGCGCCCGGAAACTGGTGTCAGGTTAAGCTGCACCGAGACCAGCATGATCAGCATCATGCCCCACCAGAAGATAGGCATGGAGTAGCCGGTCAGCGCGAGGCCCACGGCGGTATGGTCAAAAATAGAGCCACGCTTGACGGCAGCCAGTACCCCAACAGGGATACCCACCGCGGTGGCGAAAATCATGGCGCAGACGCCAAGCTCCAGTGTCGCTTTAAAACGCGGCACGAACTCGTCCCACACCGGAAGACGGCTTTTCAACGAAATCCCTAAATCACCGTGCAGCACGCCCCAGATATAGTGGAGATACTGCTGCCACATCGGCTTATCGAGGCCGAGTTCAGCCAGCAGCTGTGCATGGCGCTCAGGGGAAATACCACGCTCGCCCGCCATAATCATTACCGGGTCGCCGGGGATCATATGGACGAAGGCAAAAGTGAGAAGGGTGATACCGATAAACGTGGGGATAACAAGTCCCAGACGTCGGAGGATGAACTGCAACATAACCCGGATTCTCTCTGATGACGCACGCCCAGTGGCGTGACGTCTGTATTGCTCACAAATCTTATCCCCTCTCCTTTCAGAGAGAGAATTAAGCACTGCTGCCGGGTGGCGCTACGCTTACCCGGCCTACATACCGTAGGCCAGTGCAAGCGCAGCGCCGCCTGGCGTTGCTTTTAATTATTCAACCGATACGTTTTCGAAGTGGTGTTTGCCCAGTGGATCAACCACGTAGCCTTTCACTTCTTTACGCACTGGCTCGTACACGGTGGAGTGAGCAACAATCAGCGCCGGAGCCTGATCGTGCATAACAACCTGTGCCTGCTTGTACAGTTCAATACGTTTGTTGTGATCGTCGGTCGCACGCGCCGGCTGGATCAGGTCTTCAAACGGCTTGTAGCACCAGCGAGAGTAGTTAGAACCGTCTTTTGCCGCCGCGCAGCTGAACAGGGTGGCGAAGAAGTTGTCCGGATCCCCGTTATCACCGGTCCAGCCCATCATGACTGCCTGGTGCTCACCCGCTTTGGCACGCTTCAGGTACTCGCCCCACTCGTAGGTCACAATCTTGGCCTGAACGCCAATCTTAGCCCAGTCAGCCTGAACCATTTCTGCCATACGGCGTGCGTTCGGGTTGTACGGACGCTGTACCGGCATCGCCCACAGCTCGACGGTGAAGCCTTTATCCTGGCCCGCTTCTTTCAGCAGCGCTTTCGCTTTCTCAGGATCGTAGGAGTAGTCTTTAACGTCGTCGTTATAGCCCCACATGGTTGGTGGGATCAGGTTTTTGGCTGCAACGCCAGCGCCCTGGTAAACCGCCTTGATAATCGCTTCTTTGTTCACCGCGTAGGTCAGCGCCTGACGCACTTTCACGTCATCAAACGGTTTCTTCTCGGTGTTGAAGGAGAGATAGCCCACGTTCAGGCCAGCCTGCTCCAGCAGGTTGATGTTCTTGTCCTGCTTCATGCGGGCGATGTCTGCCGGGTTCGGGTATGGCATCACCTGGCATTCGTTTTTCTGCAGTTTTGCATAACGTACGGACGCATCAGGCGTGATGGAGAAGACCAGACGGTCAATCTTCGGCTTGGTGCCCCAGTAGCCTTCGAATGCTTTATACAGAATACGGGAGTCTTTCTGGTACTGCAGCAGCTGGAATGGACCGGTACCGATTGGGTTCAGGTCGACTTTCTCCGGCGTACCGGCTTTCAGCATGTTGTCCGCGTACTCTTTGGACAGAATAGAGGCGAAGTCCATGGCCAGGTCAGCCAGGAACGGCGCTTCAGGACGCGTCAGCACGAACTGAACGGTATTATCGTCCATTTTTTTCACTTCAGAGATCAGATCCGGCAGGCCCATCCCTTCGAAGTATTCATAGCTGCCGCCAGAGACTTTGTGGTACGGGTTCTGGGCGTTTTTCTGACGGTCGAAGGAGAACACAACGTCGTCGGCATTAAAGTCGCGCGTTGGTTTGAAATCTTTGCTGTCCTGCCACTTCACGCCCTGGCGCAGGTGGAAGGTATAGGTTTTACCGTCTTCGCTGACGTCCCACTTCTCAGCCAGACCCGGAATCACTTCCGTGGTGCCGGTTTTGAATTCAACCAGACGGTTATAGATCGGTACAGAGCTTGCGTCGTACGTCGTACCAGAGGTAAAGAGCTGTGGGTTAAAGCCTTCCGGCGAGCCTTCAGAACAGTAAACCAGGGTTTTTGCCTGTACGCTTGCTGCCACGGTCATAGCCACCAGGCTCAGACCAAGCTTCAGCATCCCTGACTTCTTCAAGGAAATACTCATTATTCTGCTCCAATGTGATGTTTTGCTTTGTTGTGTTACGCCGCCAGACCTTTATTTATTTTTTACCCGGTCCGGTCGGAGGTGCCCGAAGGCGTTAAAGGGATGGAGAATCCTTTCAGAAGAGCGTTTGAGTTGCAGCGCAGATCGTCCCTGAAATGCCCCTCATGCCCTACAATCTGTCAACAGAATGTGAAAACGTCAATACAGGTGACGGGGATTTACGCTGAGTGTGAGAAACCGCAAACAAAGATTAAAAAAACCATGAGCGCCAGTTTTCAGCAGGGAAATTTATGCTACTCGCCATGTTGCAGCACAACTCTCTCCCTATTTCGCCACAATCAGTGATTAACTTTTATTCAGAATGGGTAAATTTTCTTGCAGAATGGTGATTATCTGAGCACTAAATACCGCGAACGTTAAAACGCACAGCGAAAAATGCTGAGGTTATCCATAAGCAACGCGAAAAAAGATCAATCTATATATAAAAAAATACAATGGATTATGTCACAAAATCGTTAACAGACAGGGAGAAGCCGGTCTAACAGGCGTTTTGGATACTCTGGTGGGGTAAGGTCATAATGCAAAAAGGGCTAACCTTGCGGTTAGCCCTTTTCATAATGTGGTCGGCGAGAGAGGATTCGAACCTCCGACCCACTGGTCCCAAACCAGTTGCGCTACCAAGCTGCGCTACTCGCCGAATGCGGAGCGCATCTTACTGCTGAGGTGCGCCCCCGTCAATCCCTTATTTTCAAAAAGCCATTCAACTGGCGATATTCTCGCCAGAGCAGCTACTGCGCGGCTTTTGCGCTGTTATCGGGGAGTTTACACCAGTTGTTGTTTTCGTTAATTCCACCATCCGGTGAGGTATAGCCGAGACAACCCATTATGGTGTCATACAGCTCAACGTGACGACGCGGCACCTTCATCTCCGCCTCTTTCTTCAGCTGAGCAAACATCTTCGCTTTCTCCGGGTCTTCCAGATACTTGTCGGACATCCACACCATCATTGGCACGCGGAACTGCTCCGGCGGCGCCATCTTGCGTGGCGTACCGTGGAGATGCTCGTATTCATTGATGGATTCACCGTGGTCCGCCGCATAGAAGACAATCGCTTTCTTATCACGAACCTGGTCAATCACCGTATCAATAAAGTGATCCACATACATCACGGAGTTGTCGTAGGAGTTAATCAGCTGAGCCTTGGTGCAGTCTTTATCCACCCCGACACATTCCGGCGTCCATTTGGCAAAGCTACGCGGATAGCGTTGGGTGTAATTAAAGTGCGACCCTTTGGTATGCAGGATGATCATGTGCTTGCCATCAGGCTTACCGTTGAGAGAGAGTTTCATCTCATCTATCAGCAGCATGTCATCGACAGGTTTTCCACGGTTGCGCGCCTCTGCGCCAATCTGCTCGCGGTAGGAAATGTTTTGCGCCATGGTGTTGCTGTAGAACCACATCTCGCTCTGCATCGCATAGAGGTCAGACGTAAATCCAAGCTGATGCAGCACCGAGAAGACGTTTTGCTCTTTTAGCGTACGCTGCGGGTTGTCGCTCGCCCCGCCCTCGCGCACAAACATGCAGCGCAGGGAGAGCTTGGTGGCGGTATCACAGGAATAGCCACGATAGGCAATCAGGTTCTTTTCCTGCGCCAGTTTCGGCGTGGTATCTCGGTTATAGCCGAGAATACCCATATGATCCCAGCGCGTGGTCTCTCCGATAATAAAGACGACGTAGGTATCGTCGATATCCTTTGGCGCAACATAGGTAAATTTCTTCGCCGGGTTTATCAGCGACTTATTATCCGAGGATTCATCCACCTGCGCCCACGCATACAGCCCCAGCGCGGAGATCCAGTTAGACGGCAAATACGAGTTGGCGACCACACCGCCATAGCTTGGCAGATCCACGCCGGAGGTACGTTCATCATTCTTCTGCTTCACTTCCAGCAGGCGAATCGGCCCCCAGACCATCAGGCCCGCCAGCAACACCACGGCGACGCTTCTGAATCGCTTTCCGGGCGTGCGGATCTGGTGAACCAGCGTGTAGCGGCAGCGGTTGCTCCAGATGAGCAGCAGCGGCAAGGCGCTGACGGCCACCAGCCAGAGAATAAAGTGGAGCCCTACAACCTCTTTAGAGAGGTCGATATCCGTGGTCATCACCGAGGCAATAATGCCGTAGCCAATCACCACGTTCATAAAGGTCATGTAATAGCTGGCACCCGCCGAGCACAGCACGATAAACGTTGCCAGCACTCGCCACACGCGACGGCCAAACAGGGTAAGAATACGGAATAAAAAGAAGGTGACCAGTACCGCAGCGACCAATTCGACAACCGCTGCAATTCCTTTCCAGACGGTAAAATCATGCGCATAACCGTCAAACCGACGAAAAAAAACTGCGCCATTCATAAACAGGCCGATGTACAACGCCAGCAAAAAGCAGAGCTTTTGTTGTGCCATCGATTTAATGTATTTCATGCAAGCTACCCGGAACAAGGGACAGTACCACCGCCCACGCTGATTATTACGTGGGCAGATTACATATACGCACAGGGGATCGTTCAGTGAAACGACGACAGGCGTGGTAAGTAGACCACAGAGGAAGGGAAAAGTGGCAGCAGAGTGTGTGATCGGTACAGTTATTTACAAAAAACACTTCAGGAATTTGACAACGCCAGCAAAGCCTCGGTTTTCACATAAGAAACAGGCCGGATAACCGGCCTTATTTAACGTCTCAGGCGTGCACCTCTTTGAAGACTTCACGCTGCGGCTGACGAATCGTCGTGGACAGCGCCAGCGAGATAATCAGCAAGGCAAAGATCACGCAGAAGGTCACGTAGAACCCGCCGAACAGGGAGGCAATCAGCGAGCCGCAGATACTGCCAATCCCGAAGCCCAGATAGATAACCCCATAGTTTTTCGCCAGATTGTTCAGGCCAAAGAACTCGCTCACCAGTGACGGGAAGACGGTAATGGTGCCGCCGAAGTTAAAGGCCACGCAGGCAATCGCCGCGAAGAAGGTGGCTTCATTCAGCGGAGCAAACAGCAGCGCCGCCATACCGACCAGCGAAACCACCTGCCCAATCGTAATCACGCGGATGCGGGCAATTTTGTCAGACAGAATACCGAGGACCAGACGACCTGAGAGGTTAGCAATGGAAATCACGGTCACCGCGTTGGCCGCCGTGGCTGCATCCAGTTTCACCATCCCCTGCGCGATATCTTTCGCCACGCCGATGACATACAGACCGCTCATGCAGGCCGTCAGGAACATCACCGCCAGCATCCAGTACTGTGGCTTACGCATGGACTGCGCGAGGGTGAAGTCGTTCTCCACCACGCCGTTTACAGATTTCACTTCCTGCTGCGGCGCATCTTTCATCAGCGTGGCGCCGAACAGAATCATCACCAGCACGATAGCGCCCCAGATCATGAAGGTTTTTTCGAGACCGACGGACGCCAGCAGATGGGCGTCGATAAATTTGAACCCGAGGCTGCCTAAACCGTAAGAACCAATGGCAAACGCGGAGATTAAGCCTTTACGTTCCGGGAACCACTTCACGCAGTTTGACAGCGTCAGCAGATACCCCGCACCGTCCGCCAGCCCCACCAGCACGCCAGCGCTTAGCCACAACATCATCAGGTTGCTGGAATGCGCGGTCAGGAAAAAGCCCAGCCCCAGCAGGATACCGGACGCCATGGTCACGCGCTTCACGCCAAAACGCTCCTGCAGCTTGCCCGCGACGGAAGATGAAATCGCCAGACCCAGGCTCAGCAAACCAAAGGAGAACGCGACCTGACTGACCGGGGCGCCGAGTTTGTCGGAAAGCGCGCTGTTAAACAGGCTCCAGGTATAGACCGACCCCAGCGCAAACTGAGTGACGATGGTACCAAAGAGCGTGAGCCAGCGCGTGCGGTTATAGGTTGATGTGTTCATGGCAGTTGTCCTGCAAGAGAAATTAAGGAAGTTCGCTGAGGACAACGATAAACAAAACCTTAATATGCCTGGGGTAAAACGGCATGAAATGCAGGCGGAACGGAATGAAATGCCTGGAATCGGGAATGAATGACCTGGCACGGGAATAAAGCGATAGCGTGTTAGTACCTGCTATCGCTGTAAACCCTGTGGTTGTTGTATTCGAGATGTTATCGTAACGTTTAAAAAAGTAACAACTCTAGAAATTCGCGCTGACGCCGAGGGTGTATAAAAACTCCTCACCGGTAGTGGTATGCTCCCCCTGAGCCAGCGACGCATAGGCCGCCATGTGCGTATTAAAGGGAATATCCGTTCCTACGGTGACATCCATCCAGCTACCGTTTTGAGCAGGGGCGGGCGTTTGTGGCATACCAAACTGCGATTTCCACTGATTTTCACCAAACTGCTGGTTATAGCTGATCTGCGCCCAGGGCCGGAGATCGCCGTACTGGGTATTCACGCGCCACCCCAGCGTGCTGATGCTGGCATGCCAGAGCGGGTCCGTGACTGACTGTGTCGACGCGCTATCCCCAAACTCGTTGATCATCATGGGAGCCGTGCCGTCATAACGCCACGCCACCACCGGGCCAGTGGTGATGCGCGCTGAAACGGGAAAATTCCAGCCCACGCTCATCGCCCCCTCTGCCGTACTGCCAGACGGTATATTCAGGGCAAGACCCGGGGCGTTTTGCGAAGACTGAATACGCTCAGCGAGAATATCCTCATAGCGCGGTTGGTGATCCGCGTCCCATGTATAGCGTTCCGCCGTATTATTTTGGGCGTCTGAAACGATATATTCCTGTTGCCAGGCAGACGCTGTATTACAAAAAAACAGGCAGGCTGAAATTCCCACCAGGCCAGACACAGCATGGCGACCACTGATTTTTTTTATCATCATCAACGCGACCCCAGAGAGAGCCGAATTCGGCGATATTTGTCGTTATTCAGGAAGAGCTTATAGCCCTGTATTAACTATTGTCTTTATAGTAAACACGTCAAGCCGGTCAGAACGAATTTTTTGCAAAATCAGTATCAATAAGGGAGATGACGGATGGAACGTTGCGGTTGGGTAAGCCAGGATCAGCTTTATATCGACTATCACGATCGGGAATGGGGCGTGCCGGAAACGGATGGCAAAAAGCTCTTTGAGATGATCTGCCTTGAGGGCCAGCAGGCGGGGTTGTCATGGATTACGGTACTGAAGAAACGCGAAAATTACCGCAACGCCTTCCATCAGTTCGATCCCGTCGCCGTCGCCGCGATGACCGATGAGGACGTCGAGCGACTGGTGCAGGATGCCGGCATCATCCGCCATCGCGGTAAGATCCAGGCCATCATCGGTAACGCACGCGCTTATCTGGCGATGGAGCAAAACGGCGAATCATTTTCAGATTTTGTCTGGACGTTTGTGAACAACACTCCGCAAGTCACGCAGGCCACCACGCTCGCGGACATTCCAGCCTCCACTCCGGCCTCGGATGCGCTCTCGAAGGCCCTGAAAAAACGCGGCTTTAAGTTTGTCGGCTCCACCATCTGCTACGCCTTTATGCAGGCCTGTGGCCTGGTCAACGACCACGTTACCGGCTGCTTCTGTCATCCGGGAGGCCATCATGATCCGCAAATGGCAAAGTGAAAATACCGCGCCGCTTCTGAGCCTGTGGCTTGAAAGCACTACAGAAGCGCATCCGTTTATCGCGCCGAATTACTGGAAAGAGAATGAGGCCATGGTGCGGGATGTTTACCTGCCCTCCGCTGAAACCTGGGTCTGGGAACAGGACGGCGAACCTTGCGGATTTATCAGCGTGATGCAGTCTCAGTTTGTCGGCGCCCTGTTTGTATCGCCGTCATGCATCGGGAAAGGGATCGGGCGCGCGCTGCTGAACCATGTTCAACAGCGCTTCCCGCACTTAACCCTGGAGGTGTATCAGAAAAATGTCCGGGCGGTGAACTTCTACCATGCGCAGGGCTTTCGCATTGAAGACAGCGCCTGGCAGGATGACACCCAGCACCCGACGTGGATCATGAGCTGGCAGGCGGATCAAACGCCGTTAAGGTAAGCTCTGGACCCGTATATTTCTCGACCCAGGCCAGCGCCGTGTTTCCTGCGCAGCCATTCCCCAGCTTCGAGCTGGGGAGATCTTTGGTCAGCACGTTAACCGCCCCGTTTTTACAGATACCGCCTTCGGCGAGCTCAAGGTCAGGCCATGCGCCCTGATGAATGCAGATCACGCCCGGCTTAATCCCGTCGCTCACCACCGCCCCTGCCAGCACCTGCCCGCGTGAGTTCCAGACGCGCACCACGTCGCCGTCCGCAATCCCGCGCGCTTTCGCGTCGAGGGTATTCAGCGTGATCGGCTCTCGTCCGGCGACCGCATACTGCTCGCGCAGGGAGGTATAGTTAAGCTGACTGTGCAGACGGTGCGCGGGATGGGCAGACAACACCTGCAGCTGATCCGGCCGGGCGTTGCCGTGCCATTCGTCCGGCTCGAGCCACATAGGATGCGGCGGGCAGTCAGCATAGCCAAAGCTGGCGATGCGCTCGCTGTAGATCACAATCTTTCCGCTCTCGGTTTTCAGCGGATGGTTCTCCGGATCGCGTCGAAAATCAGCGAAACGAACAAACTGCGCGTTCTGTTCGCTCTCCGGCATTTCAATAATCTGGTTCGCCTCCCAGAACTCAGCAAATGGCGGAAGCGTCACGCCCTGCGCCGCGCCGCGCTGCCCGGCAATCTGGTAGAACGTCTCCAGCCATTGCAGATCGCTTTTCCCTTCAGTAAAACGCGCCCGACCGCCCGCTTCCCACAGTTCGCTCAGTTCAGCAAACACGTCAAAATCGTCACGCGCTTCATCACGCGGGGCGACAACGCGCTTCATCGGGACCATATGCTGATTGCTGTAGTCGCCGGTCATGGTGAGATCGTTACGCTCAAACGAGGTGGTCGCCGGGAGGACGATATCGGCGTGTTTCGCCGAAGCGGTCCAGAAGCACTCTGAAATCACCACCAGCTCCGGCTTCTGCCAGGCGCGGATCAGGCGATTGGTATCCTGATGGTGCGTGAAGTTTGACCCGCCCGCCCACCAGACAAATTTAATATCCGGGAAGTGGCGGTCCAGACCATTGTGCTGATAAAAACCGCCCGGATTTTCCAGGGCTTCAACAATACGCGCCACCGGGATTTTATCCACCGCATCCACGCCGCCCTGCACCGAGCCCTGCAAAGACGCCAGCACCGCCGCTTTACGCGTGGGGTTGCCGCCATTGGCAAAATGATAGGAGAGACCAAAACCGCCGCCCGGCGTACCGATCTGCCCAAGCATCGCGGCAAGGGTCACAAGCATCCAGTGTTTCTGCTCGCCAAACTGCTGGCGCTGCATCCCCCAGCCGGACATTAACATCGTGGCATTTTTATGGAATAACGCCGCCAGTTCGCGGAGTTTATCCGCAGGAACACCGCAAATCTCTGCTGCCCACTCTGCCGTTTTCGCCACGCCATCGGACTGGCCAGTCAGGTAGTGGGCGAACTTATCGAAGCCGGTGGTACAGCGCGTCAGGAATTCGACATCGTGCCAGCCGTTTTCCACCAGCGTATGGGCGATACCCAGCATCATTGCCACGTCGGTGCCCATATGCGGGGCAACCCACTCGGCGCTGTCGCCGAAGAAATCCAGGGTTTCAGAGCGCATCGGGTCAATGCAGATGATGCGCTTGCCGCTTTTGCGCAGCGCGTCGAAATAGCCAATGCCCTGCTCGTCGCTGGCATTCCAGGCAATTTTCAACGTGTTAAGAGGGTTAGCGCTCCACAGCACCACCACATCGGTATGCTCCAGCACCAGCGGCCAGCTGGTCTGCTGCTGATACACTTCGTTCCCGCCCACGACGTACGGCATGATCGCCTGCGCCGCACCGGTGGAGTAATCCCCCAGATGACCGGTATAGCCTCCCGCCAGGCTCATATAGCGCTGCAGCAGCGTCGACGCCTTATGCAGCACCCCATTAGAGCGCCAGCCGTAGGACCCGGCGAAAATCGACGACGGACCGTAACTGTCGCGAATGCGCTTGTGCTGGGTGTGGATCAGCGCCAGCGCGTCATCCCAGCTCACGCGAACAAACTCATCCTGCCCACGAATACCCTGCGGCTTGTCCGGCGAGGCCAGAAAACCTTTACGCACCATCGGCCAGCGCACGCGCGTTTTGCTATGCACCTGATCGCGAACGACGGTCTGTAAAGAGTTGGGATGTTGTGTTGGCAATGCTCCGCGAGATGACAGAACGTTTTCGCCGTCGGTTTCGACCAGCATCGGCCCCCAGTGGGCGGCGGTCAGAATGGTTTTCGTTGAGGTGCTCAAGCGTGCGCTCCTGGTTGCGTGCAGGTTTACGGCCTTCTTGTTGAGGCCGTTTATGGTTTGTCACAAATTTCAGAGTTATACCCGGAATTTTCTCCGTATCTGGACGTCATAATCAACTGCCACGCTCGCCGTGGCAAAGAATAAAAAGGATTAAGGAAAGAAGATGAAAAAACGCGTACTCGTTATTGCCGCTCTGGTGAGCGGTGCCCTGGCTGTTTCTGGCTGCACAACCAACCCTTACACCGGTGAACGCGAAGCGGGTAAATCCGGCATTGGCGCGGGTATCGGCTCGCTGGTCGGTGCAGGCGTTGGGGCGCTCTCCTCCTCCAAGAAAGACCGCGGCAAAGGCGCGCTGATTGGCGCAGCGGCAGGCGCAGCGCTGGGCGGCGGCGTAGGCTATTACATGGACGTGCAGGAAGCGAAGCTGCGCGACAAAATGAAGGGAACCGGCGTGAGCGTGACGCGCAGCGGCGATAACATCATCCTGAACATGCCGAACAACGTGACCTTCGACAGCAGCAGCGCGACCCTGAAACCGGCTGGCGCGAATACCCTGACCGGCGTGGCAATGGTGCTGAAAGAGTACAACAAGACCGCGGTGAACGTGATGGGCTATACCGACAGCACCGGCAGCCAGGATCTGAACATGCGTCTGTCCCAGCAGCGCGCCGATGCCGTGGCCAGCTCGCTCATCACCCAGGGCGTTGAAGCAAACCGCATCCGCACCAGCGGCATGGGCCCTGCCAACCCTATCGCCAGCAACAGCACGGCGGAAGGCAAAGCGCAGAACCGCCGTGTTGAGATTACGTTAAGCCCAATTCAGTAGGTAAAAGCAAAACGGCAACCCCGTTGCCGTTTTTAGTGTTTGCGCCCTCTCCCGTGGGAGAGGGTTGGGGTGAGGGCATCAGACCGCAACCTCCGGTACGCGCAGCGCCACCGGGCAAATTACTTGATTCGTCCGATTTTCCCGCTAAGGTATTCTCACTAAATTCAGGGAAATCAGTGATGAGCAAACCAGCCCGGGCCACCATCAGCGACGTGGCGAAAGCCGCCAAAACCGGTAAAACCAGCATTTCGCGCTATCTTAACGGCGAGAAACACCTGCTGTCCGATGCGTTGCTGGCGCGTATTGAACAGGCCATTGCCGATCTCGACTACCGTCCCAGCCTCATGGCGCGCGGGCTCAAACGCGGCCGCACCCGCCTTATCGGGCTGATCATCGCCGATATCACCAACCCCTACTCCGTGAACGTGCTCAGCGGTATCGAAGCCGCCTGTCGCGAGAAAGGCTTTACGCCGCTGGTCTGTAATACCAACAACGAAGTCGACCAGGAGCTGCATTATCTCGACCTGCTGCGCAGCTATCAGGTGGAAGGGATTGTGGTCAACGCGGTAGGCATGCGTGAAGAAGGATTAAATCGCCTGCAGCAATCCTCCCTGCCCATGGTCCTCATCGACCGTAAAATCCCGGAATTTGCCTGTGACGTGGTCGGGCTGGACAACACCCAGGCCGCGACGACCGCCACCGAACATCTGATTGAACAGGGCTTCGAGGCCATTCTGTTTCTGAGTGAACCGCTGGGGATGGTCAACACCCGTCGTGAACGCCTGAGCGCATTTCGCGCCACGCTGGAGCGTTATCCCGGCGTGATCGCCGAAAATGCCGAAACGCCGCTGCACGAAGCCGCGCAGCTCGACAACACCCTGCGTCAGTTCCACATGCGCCATCGCGGGATGCGAAAAGCCGTTATCTCCGCCAACGGGGCGTTGACCCTGCAGGTTGCCCGCTCGCTCAAGCGCATTGGCCTGCACTGGGGCAGCGACATTGGTCTGCTGGGATTCGATGAACTGGAATGGGCGGAACTGGCTGGCGTAGGCATTACCACCCTCAAACAACCCACCTGGCAGATTGGCTATGCTGCTGTTGAACAAGTGGTTCGTCGTATTGAAGGCACCAGCGATGCCGTTCGCGAGCAGGTCTTCTCCGGTGAACTGATCGTTCGTGGCTCCACCGCGCGTTAAATTTCCCTTGTGATAGCGATCATAAATTCAACATCCTGACCTTTTCTTTGGAACCGGTTCCATCTAGCGTAATAGTATTGATATGTTGCGATGGAGTCCGAAGATGGGCAGGAAAATTATGGTGGTCACCGCCGCGTACGGTGCGGAACAGGTGCGGCAGGCGGGCGGTCAACGGGCGATGCTTCCCGTTATTGCTGGCGCGGGGGCAGACGGCGTGGAGATCCGCCGGGAACTGTTCAACAGCGAAGAGCTGCTGGCGCTGCCTGCGCTGGGCGAATCCATTGAGCTGCTGGGCCTGCTGGCGTGCTACTCCGCACCCGCCGCCCTGTTTATGCCCGACGGCACCCTCAACCCGGACCTGCCACACTATCTCTCTGAAGCCAACACCCTGAACGCCCTGTGGCTGAAGCTTTCCCTCGGCCATTTCAGCGACACGCAACCGCTCGACGCCCTGCGTACGCTGCTGATTACCAGCGGCATGGCGCTGGTCGTGGAGAACGATCAGACCGACTGCGGACAGCTCGCGCCCATGCAGCGCTTCCAGGCCGCCTGTCGGGAAATGGCGCTCCCCGTCACGCTGACCTTCGACATGGGCAACTGGCTGTGGGTGGGCGACTCACCGGAAGAGGCCGCGCGTCATCTGGCCCCTGCGGTGAGCTATATCCACGTGAAAGCCGCCGTGCCGCATAAAGATAACTTCCGCGCCGTCGCACCGGACCGCGCCGATGCACGCTGGCTGGATCTGCTCGGCCAGCTGCCTGCCGATGCCCCGCGCGGTATCGAATTCCCGCTGGAAGGGTCGGATTTAACCGCCGTTACCCGCCATTACGTCAACCTGCTGCGCGAGGAGTAAACCATGCACAAGACGCTGGATGTCATCACGATTGGTGAAGCCATGGCCATGTTTGTCGCCACCGAAACGGGTGAGCTGAGTGCGGTGGAGCACTTTATCAAACGCGTCGCAGGCGCAGAGCTGAACGTCGCGACCGGCCTGGCGCGTCTCGGCCTGAACGTGGGCTGGGTCAGCCGCGTGGGGGATGACAGCTTTGGCCATTTCGTTCTCGATTCGCTGAAAAAAGAGGGGATTGATGCCGCTGGCGTCACCCTTGACGGACGCTTCCCTACCGGCTTTCAGCTTAAATCCAAGGTCGAAAATGGAACCGATCCCATCGTAGAGTATTTCCGTAAAGGCTCGGCCGCAAGCCACCTCTCTGTCGCGGATTACCACGCCGATTACTTTGCCTCCGCGCGCCATCTTCATCTGAGCGGCGTGGCGGCCGCGCTGTCTGCCAGCTCGTATGAACTGCTGGATCATGCGGCAGCTACCCTGAAAGCCCAGGGCAAAACGATCTCGTTCGATCCGAATTTGCGCCCGGTGCTGTGGAAAAGCGAAGCGGAAATGGTGGAGAAACTGAACCGTCTGGCGTTCAGGGCGGACTGGGTTCTGCCAGGCCTGAAAGAAGGGATGATCCTGACCGGCGAAAGCACGCCGGAAGGCATTGCCGACTTCTACCTGAAAAAAGGGGTAAAAGCGGTGGTGCTGAAGACCGGTGCCGATGGCGCATGGTTTAAAACGGCCAACGGTGAACAGGGTGCGGTCGCGGCAGTGAAGGTCGAGAACGTGGTCGACACCGTCGGCGCAGGTGACGGCTTTGCCGTGGGCGTGATTAGCGCCCTGCTGGAAGGTAAAACGCTGCCGCAGGCCGTCGCGCGAGGCAACAAGATTGGCTCGCTGGCCATTCAGGTGCAGGGCGACAGCGAAGGATTACCAACGCGAGCACAGCTCGGCGTTTAAATTCTCTCTCCCTGTGGGAGAGGGCCAGGGTGAGGGCAGCAAGCCGCACCAAATAATTAAGCCACCGTGTACCCTACAGACAACGGCGGTAACAACCTCAACAACAGAGGCAAGCCTATGAACAGTTCGACCAATGCAGTAAAACGCTGGTGGTACATCATGCCAATCGTGTTTATCACGTACAGCCTGGCGTACCTTGACCGTGCCAACTTCAGCTTCGCGTCCGCAGCAGGGATCACCGAGGACCTCGGGATCACCAAAGGTATCTCCTCCCTGCTGGGTGCCCTTTTCTTCCTGGGTTACTTCTTCTTCCAGATCCCCGGCGCGATTTATGCGGAACGCCGCAGCGTGCGTAAGCTGATCTTCATCTGTCTGATCCTGTGGGGCGCCTGCGCGTCACTGACCGGTATGGTGAACAATATTCCTGCCCTGGCCGCCATTCGCTTTATCCTCGGCGTCGTTGAGGCGGCGGTTATGCCCGCGATGCTGATCTACATCAGCAACTGGTTCACCAAATCTGAGCGCTCGCGCGCGAATACCTTCCTGATCCTCGGTAACCCGGTCACGGTACTGTGGATGTCGGTGGTGTCGGGCTACCTGATCCAGTCCTTCGGCTGGCGCGAGATGTTTATCATTGAAGGGGTACCGGCGATTATCTGGGCCTTCTGCTGGTGGGTGCTGGTGAAAGATAAACCTGCCCAGGCGAAGTGGCTTTCCGAAGATGAAAAAGCAGCGCTGCAGGCGCAGCTGGATAAAGAACAGCAAGGTCTGAAGGCGGTACGTAACTATGGTGAAGCCTTCCGCTCACGTAACGTGATCCTGCTCTGCGCACAGTATTTTACCTGGAGCATTGGCGTGTACGGCTTTGTGCTGTGGCTGCCGTCCATTATCCGCAGCGGCGGTGAAAACCTCGGCATGGTCGAAGTAGGCTGGCTGTCATCCGTACCGTATCTGGCGGCAACCATCGCGATGATCACCGTCTCCTGGGCGTCGGACAAGCTGCAGAACCGCAAGCTGTTTGTCTGGCCGCTGCTGCTGATTGCTGCCTTCGCCTTTATTGGCTCCTGGGCCGTGGGCGCAAACCACTTCTGGGTCTCTTATACGCTGCTGGTGATTGCCGGTGCCGCCATGTATGCCCCGTACGGACCGTTCTTCGCCATCATCCCCGAGATGCTGCCGCGTAACGTTGCGGGTGGCGCGATGGCGCTGATTAACAGTATGGGTGCACTGGGTTCGTTCTGCGGCTCCTGGTTCGTGGGTTACCTGAACGGTGCCACCGGCAGTCCGTCCGCATCGTACATCTTTATGGGGGTGGCGCTTTTCGCCTCGGTGTGGCTTACTCTGATTGTTAAGCCTGCTAATAATCAACAACACCCTGTCGGCGCTCGCCACGCCTGAATCCTTAAAAAAATCAACGGAGATTAGCATGAAGCCGTCCGTCATTTTGTATAAAGCCCTGCCGGAAGATCTGCAGAAACGTCTTGAAGAGCACTTCACCGTTACGCAGGTGAAGAACCTGCGCCCGGAAACCGTGGCACAGCACGCCGACGCGTTCGCCAGCGCCGAAGGCCTGCTGGGTTCAAGCGAAAAAGTGGATGTCGCCCTGCTGGAGAAAATGCCGAAGCTTCGTGCTACCTCAACCGTTTCCGTGGGTTACGACAACTTCGACGTGGATGCCCTAAACGCCCGCAAGATCCTGCTGATGCATACGCCGCATGCCCTGACGGAAACCGTGGCCGATACGCTGATGGCGCTCATGCTCACCACGGCCCGTCGCGTGGTGGAAGTGGCTGAGCGCGTCAAAGCGGGCGAATGGACAAAGAGCATTGGTCCGGACTGGTTCGGTGTGGATGTTCACGGCAAAACGCTGGGCATTGTCGGTATGGGGCGTATCGGGCTGGCGCTGGCGCAGCGCGCGCATTTTGGTTTTAACATGCCGATTCTGTATAACGCGCGTCGCCATCACAGTGAAGCCGAAGAACGCTTCAACGCCCGTTACTGCGAGCTGGATACCCTGCTGCAGGAAGCCGATTTTGTCTGCCTGGTTCTGCCGCTGACGAACGAAACCCGTCATCTGATCGGCAAAGAGGCGTTTGAAAAAATGAAGACGTCCGCCATTTTCATCAACGCGGGTCGTGGCCCGGTGGTGGATGAGAAGGCGCTGATTGAGGCCCTGCAAAACGGTGAGATCCATGCCGCAGGTCTGGACGTGTTTGAGCAGGAGCCGCTGCCGGTGGATTCGCCACTGCTTTCGCTGCCTAACGTGGTTGCCCTGCCCCACATCGGCTCAGCCACCCATGAGACGCGCTACAACATGGCGGCCACCGCGGTTGATAATCTGATTGCCGCATTAGGTGGAAAGGTGGAGATAAACTGCGTGAACCCGCAGGTGCAACGGTAGAAACGAAAAAACCCGCCAGAAGGCGGGTTTTTAAATTCTTTGCTACTGGGTTGGAAGCTTACAGGCTTACAACGTTACCAGCTGCTGGGCCTTTAGCGCCGCTTTCGATGGTGAAGGACACTTTCTGACCTTCGTCCAGAGATTTGTAGCCATCGTTCTGGATAGCAGAGAAGTGTACGAACACGTCTTTAGAGCCATCGTCAGGAGTGATGAAGCCGAAACCTTTATCAGCGTTGAACCATTTTACCAGACCAGTCATTTTAGCAGACATAGAAATTACCTTATTAACAAATATATTGTGCCTTCCGGCTTGATGGATTGCGTTACAGATTTTTAAGCGATGAAGGAAGGGTCACTACGAAGGGTATCTATGGATAACAATCTGGACTGCTTTACTAAACTGCTTTAGGTCTGTGTAACAAACCGACGGGAACAGTTATACCGATGTGGTAGAGGAATGACAAGCGTTATTTTCTGTATGCATAAAAAAACCCCGCCAGAAGCGGGGTTTTTCGTCTTATTCTGTGGCAGTGACTGCCGCACTCCAGGCCTGGCTAAAGGCCTGATGCTGGGAGGCCAGCGGCCCAATCAGCGTATTGTACTGGCTTGCCTGCTGGGAGGTCGGGAACTGAATACCGTTGGCAACAAAGCTCACCTGCGTATTCTGCTGGGCGATAAAGTCACCCACCTGGACCAGCTGCTGCGTGAAGATTTGCGCGGCTGGAATCAACGGCTGCAGTGCTTCAGACGGTTTGGTCACCACTTTCTCATACACTTTGTCGAAGACCGGTTTGAGATCGTCGCCCTGCTTCAGCGCAGAACGTGACGCGTCAGCCTGCATTTTCGCATTTTGCAGCTGCTGGCTCAGCACGCCAAGCGCACCGTTGGACTGGCGCAGCGGTTCACGTTGCGTCATATAATCCTGTGGAACGCGGATGGCGTTCACGCTATCCACTACCGGGCGGATACCGGAATCCATCGCCTGGCTCACCTGCTGTGAATAACCATAAAGAATGGCGTAATCGGACACGAAGGGGCCAAACTGTTTTTTCTGATCCGCAGTCAGCGTCGGCAACCGCTCGCCGCTGCGCATCACTGTATTCTGCAGAAAATCGATAAACGCTTTGCGCTGATCGCCTTCTTTATCAAAACACCCACTCAGGCTAACAACCATCAACAACGCCGCAATAGGCGCAAACCAGCGAGAGCAGGACTTTCCTGTCGCCATTTTATTACTCCTTTCACCCAAAAAAGCGCACACCGGCACACGCGTGCCCGACGCTGACAAGGATAGTCCAGGTCAGCCTTGCAAGATACTCTTTTCATGCAAAACGGCTATTGCCGATTTATTTCTTATCATTTACAAAAAAATACCTGGCGAAGCCGACATATGACTAATCAGGGAATTAGCATAACTCTCCATATTGCTGAATCGGATACAGCGATCGTTACCGCACGATTAATCACACCCGTGACGATCCTGGGTTGGTATTAGGGACTATTCTTAATTGGCTCTCTGATGTTCTTGATCACGATGTGAGATTTAAGAGGAGTCCTCAATGGAATATAAAGATCCTGAGTTTGAACTGCTGAGCAGTCTGGAACAGATCATTTTTAAAGATGTACCGCAGACGATTACCCTGCAACAAAAATCCAATCCCTTTACAGAATATGAGCAATTGCGCAAAGGGACAGGACTGAAAACCGAAGAATTCGCCAGAGCGATGGGTGTCAGCGTGGCTATGGTGCAGGAGTGGGAGTCAAAACGTGAGAAACCCACCCCAACCGAGTTAAGGCTGATGCGCCTGATTCAGGCCAACCCTGCACTCAGCAAACAGATAGCGTAGTGAAGATTGAATGCCCCCGCCTTTGCGGGGGCTTGTGTTTTACAGGCTATCACAACGCCAACCCGCCTCTTCCCACACCAGCGCATGCGTTAACGTTAAGCCGCTTAAAAACGCCTCATCGTGTGATACCACCAGCAGTGCCCCAGGGAAACCGGCCAGCGCCGCTTCAATGGCCTGGACTGAAGCCAGATCCAGATGGTTGGTCGGTTCATCCAGCAGCAGAAGCTGCGTAGCCTCCGCGCGCCACAGCACGCAGGCCAGGGCAGCCTTAAGACGCTCACCGCCGCTGAGCGCCGCCAATGGGAGCATCACTTTGTCAGCCCCCAGTTGAAGCTGCGCTAAACGGGTTCGCAATACCCCCTCTTCCAGAGGGGTATGACTCAAATTGAGATGCGTCATGACCGACTGCGAGAGATCGAGCCGGGAGAGATGCTGGTCGAGATAAGCACAGCTAACGGAGACCTTACAGGTACCCGAACGGGGAGTCATCTCGCCGAGGATAGTTTTTAACAGCGTCGATTTTCCGCAGCCGTTCGGTCCCTTTAACGCCACGCGCATCGGTCCGTCCATACGCCAGGTAAGCGGTGGAACAGGCACATGCGGCAGCACCAGATCCTCCAGCACCAGTACCTGTTTGCCCTCCGGGACCTGACTCCCCGGCAGAGTGAACATCACCGGGTTATCGTCTTCAACCCGCTCACGCGCCTTGTTAACCGCAGCGTTCAGCGCTTCATTTTGCTCGCTGTGCTGTTTTTTCCAGGAGCCGATACGTTCCTTTGCCGCGCCTTTATATTTGACCCGCTCAAACGACGCGATATTCAGGGTATCGACGGTGCGTAACGTCTTTGCCGACCGCCGCTGGCTGTCATCATGCTCTTTTTGCATGCGTGCGCGGGTGCGTTTGCGCTCGGTTGCCGCATGTTCCAGCGCCGCACGGGCCGCCTGCTGT
The DNA here is from genome assembly GCF_020567405.1 of Enterobacter sp. TCD1-1. Lineage (NCBI taxonomy): Bacteria > Pseudomonadati > Pseudomonadota > Gammaproteobacteria > Enterobacterales > Enterobacteriaceae > Enterobacter > Enterobacter sp. TCD1-1. The sequence continues at coordinate 25,592 of NZ_JAJCXF010000005.1, forward strand.
TCGGCATCGCGCTGGGCTTGATAATCCGCATAATTTCCGCCGTAGCTGCGCAGACCCGAGGCGCTCAGCTCAAGGATACGGGGTACCTGAGCCAGTAACTCACGGTCATGGGAGGCCACCAGTACGCCGCCCTGATACCGACTCAACTGGTCGTAGAACCATGCCCGGCCTTGTCGATCCAGATGGTTAGTGGGTTCGTCCAGCAGCATGAAATCCGCTTCAGCCGTAAACGCCCCGCACAGCAGGGCACGAATGCGCTCGCCGCCGCTGAGTTCACCGGCAGGTTTATCCGGATCAAACGGCGGAAGCTTCGCATTGATAAACGCTTCGCTCAGACGTTCGGCTATATCCCAGTAACCGTCGAGCAACGCCAGATCGTCGGGCTGGTAATCGCCGCTGTCGATGCGCTTACGCGCCGCAAAAATCGCGTCATATCCGAGAAGTTCAGCCAGCGTCGTCTGCGAAGAAATGACGTGCTGCTGCGCCACCCAGGCATGCGAGCCAAAGCGTTCGATATGACCGGTAGCCGGTTCGTCCAGCCCCGCCAGCAGACGCAGCAGACGCGTTTTTCCGCTGCCGTTGCGGCCAACCAGCGCGCACAGGGAGGGTTCCAGCGAAAGATTCAGCGGACCAAAAAGGGTATCGCCCGTCGGAAACTGACAGGTGACCTGATGCAAAATAAAAGAAGGGGACTGCGCAAAATGAGCCATAAGCACTCCTGAATGAAATCAAAACATCCCCTGCCGACGTGGTAGCGTTTAGCAAGGATCGAAATTCATCAGTCGTGTTTGTTCATTTTTGGGGGGTGCTCCAGCGCGAGTAAGTTAACGCGATAAGGATAGCGGTAATGTGTTGACGGTTTCAAGGTTAAATTTTGGACGACTTATACTCCCTCTCCCTTTGGGCTGAGGGATCCCCACAAATTAATGCGAGCAGTGAACAATCCCCTCGCCCCTTTGGGGAGAGGGTTAGGGTGAGGGGGAGCATACGGCTCTGGTGGTCATTCCGTTCACTTGATGTTCCTTGCTACTCTGTAACGACAATACCCGTGAACGTGCCAGGGTGGCTCAGTCGCCACCACCCTGGCTACCCGGGCTCCCGGCGGTAAATCGCCGCTACGCGGTACCTTCGGCTTATTCCTTCCGGCTTATCGGGGACGAGCGGAGGTAACATCCTTGTAAAGCCCACCCTCTCGGCGCATCCATACGCCTCGCCCCGGCCTACAGGAAACGCCTCAGCGATTTACAGCCGGACCATAGCGTCGCTGTAAGACCTCTGCCCGCAGTATGCTTTTCATTGCGGTGATTTTGCGAGTCTCTTTCCAGAAATGGTAATATCCTCAGTGGTATAGCTCAAATCTGTTGCCGCCTGTTTTGATGAGCAGTAAGTTCTCTTCGCACCTGCAAAATCAGGTGCCGGGTTTAGCATCCTGGCTTATCTTATCGGCGGCACATTTTGTGCAGCATGCTTTGCTACATCTCAATGGTGGGCTGAGCAGGGGCATCGAAAGATGCGCCGGTATCCGATAAGGCCGGTAATGCTAACTCTGTTCAGTCCACCACCAGCGAAGTTAGCATTTCCGGTGGTGGAAGCTTTATCACTTATCGGAGGCTGCCAATATGGCTACTACCCCAACCCACGCTCATTCTTTATTCACCCTGCCCTTCAACCACACCACCGACTTCACCGAACTGGCGGATAACTGCGAACGTTTTACCGACGCACTGGTAGATTGCGAAGAACCCGCCCCAAAAATGGCGCTTTACGGCAGACTTTATGCCTGTCTGAATCTTCTGCAACCCGCGCTTCTGGATCCTGTTCCGGACGCTTTAAAAGCCAGCCTGATCGCGATCGGCTAAACCTGCCGGATGGCGCTGCGCTTATCCGGCCTACGAAAGCCCCATAAAAAAACCCGCCGAAGCGGGTTTTTAGCATTTGTCACAACGGGCACATTACTGCAGCAGCGAAATATCCGCCACGCGCAGGAACAGCTCACGCAGTTTTTCGAGCATAGAGAGACGGTTAACACGCAGCTCTTTATCTTCTACGTTCACCATCACTTTCTCGAAGAAGGCGTCGATAACGTCACGCAGCTCGGCCAGTTCCACCAGCGCTTCCTGGTAGCGACCTTCCGCGAAGACCGGCTCGAGCTTGTCGCGCAGCACCACAACCTGCATCGCCAGGGCGATCTCTTCCGGCTCTTTCAGCGTCGCGGCGTTTACGCGCTCGTTAAGCGTCTCGTCGGATTTCGCCAGAATGTTGGATACACGCTTGTTGGCTGCCGCCAGAGCAGATGCCGCTTCCAGCGTACGGAAGTGGGAAACCGCCTTCATACGCGCATCGAAATCAGCCGGACGGGTCGGACGACGCGCCAGCACCGCCTGAATGGTGTCGACGGTGTAACCTTCATCCTGATACCAGGCGCGGAAACGACCGAGCATAAAGTCGATCACGTCATCCACCACGTTCGCGTTGGTCAGCTTGTCGCCGTACAGACGCACCGCTTCTTCGGTCAGGGTCTGCAGATCCAGGTTCAGGTTCTTCTCAACGATGATACGCAGCACGCCGAGCGCAGCACGACGCAGCGCAAACGGGTCTTTGTCGCCTTTCGGATGCTGACCGATACCGAAGATACCCGCCAGGGTGTCCATCTTATCGGCAATCGCCACCGCGCACGCAACCGGGTTAGACGGCAGTTCATCACCCGCAAAGCGCGGCTGATACTGCTCGTTCAGGGCCACGGCCACGTCTTCCGCTTCGCCATCGTGACGCGCGTAATGCATACCCATCACGCCCTGGGTGTCGGTAAATTCGAACACCATGTTGGTCATCAGGTCACACTTGGACAGCAGGCCCGCACGCGTTGCGTGGTTGACGTCCGCACCGATTTCACGGGCAATCCAGCCGGACAGCTCCGCGATACGGTCGGTCTTGTCGCGCAGCGTACCCAGTTGCTGCTGGAACAACACGGTCTGCAGGCGTGGAAGATGATCTTCCAGACGCTTTTTACGGTCGGTATTGAAGAAGAACTCGGCATCCGCCAGACGCGGACGAACGACCTTCTCGTTACCAGAGATAATCTGGATCGGATCTTTCGATTCGATGTTTGCCACGAAGATGAAGTTTGGCAGCAGTTTGCCGTCGTTGGCATAGACCGGGAAGTACTTCTGGTCACCCTTCATGGTGTACACCAGCGCTTCAGCCGGAACGGCCAGGAATTTCTCTTCGAACTTCGCGGTCAGCACAACCGGCCATTCCACCAGAGAGGTCACTTCTTCCAGCAGGCTGTCGCTCAGATCGGCTTTACCGCCAATCTTGCGCGCCGCGTCTTCCGCGTCCGCTTTGATTTTGGCTTTACGCTGTTCGTAGTCAGCAATGACCTTGCCGCGCTCCAGCAGGATCTGCGGATACTGGTCGGCATTGTCGATGGTGAACTCTGGCTCGCCCATAAAGCGGTGGCCGCGGATCACGCGATCGGACGCCACGCCCAGAATGGTGGCCGGAATAACGGTGTCGCCCAGCAGCAGGGTCACTGTGTGAACCGGACGCACAAAGTGCACGTCAGACGCGCCCCAGCGCATCAGCTTCGGAATAGGCAGCTTCGCCAGAGACGTGGCAATCATGTCCGGCAGCAGCGCTTCCGCGCTTTCGCCCTTCACGTGCGCACGGTACAGCAGCCACTCGCCTTTATCCGTGGTCAGACGCTCGGCCTGATCGACGGTGATGCCGCAGCCGCGCGCCCAGCCTTCCGCCGCTTTGCTCGGCTTGCCTTCCGCGTCAAAGGCCTGGGCAATCGCCGGGCCACGTTTTTCGACTTCGCGATCTGGCTGGGACGCCGCCAGATTTGCCACTTTCAGCGCCAGTCGGCGCGGCGCGGCAAACCACTCAATTTTACCGTGTGCCAGGCCAGCGTTATCCAGCTCGGCAGTCACGTTCGCAGCAAAAGATTCAGCCAGGCTGCGCAGGGCTTTTGGTGGCAGCTCTTCGGTGCCGATTTCCACCAGGAAAGTTTTCTCAGACATGGCCGCCTCTTATTTGTTTCGGTTGCACATCGGGAAGCCAAGGGCTTCACGGGACGCGTAGTAAGCTTCTGCAACGGCTTTGGTCAGGGTACGAATACGCAGAATGTAGCGCTGACGTTCAGTCACGGAGATGGCTTTGCGGGCGTCCAGCAGGTTGAAGCTGTGGGCGGCCTTCAGAATACGCTCGTAGGCAGGCAGCGGCAGCGGAGTCTCCAGCGCCAGCAGCTGCTGCGCTTCTTTCTCATACTGCTCGAAGCAGGTGAACAGGAAGTCCACGTCCGCGTATTCGAAGTTATAGGTGGATTGCTCCACTTCGTTCTGATGGAACACGTCGCCGTAGGTGGTTTTACCCAGCGGGCCGTCGCTCCAGACCAGGTCGTAAACGCTGTCTACGCCCTGAATGTACATGGCCAGACGTTCCAGACCGTAGGTGATCTCACCGGTGATCGGCTTACATTCCAGACCGCCCACCTGCTGGAAGTAGGTGAACTGGGTCACTTCCATGCCGTTCAGCCACACTTCCCAACCCAGACCCCAGGCACCCAGCGTTGGGTTTTCCCAGTTATCTTCCACGAAACGGATGTCGTGGATGGTTGGATCCATACCCAGCTCTTTCAGCGACCCGAGGTACAGTTCCTGAATGTTGTCGGGTGATGGCTTAATCACCACCTGGAACTGATAGTAATGCTGCAGACGGTTCGGGTTTTCACCGTAACGACCATCGGTCGGACGACGGGAAGGCTGCACATACGCGGTCGCCATTGGCTCTGGCCCCAACGCGCGCAGGCTGGTCATCGGGTGTGAAGTGCCGGCGCCGACTTCCATGTCCAAAGGTTGAACAATGGTACAGCCCTGACGAGCCCAGTAATCCTGTAAGGTCAGGATCAGGCCCTGGAAGGTCTTGGTATCAAACTTTTGCATAGTATTTCGTGCTGGATACGTGTGGTTTTAAATGGAAGGGACCAGTATACCCGCTGGCTGCAAGATATACAGTACGAAACGGGGTTGTTTAGGGAAAATTGGGAAATAAGCCTTCCGGCCAGAACGCTGACGGCGTCTGGCTGTTGATTATCCGAGCAGGCTAGCGCATGGAGAGGTGTAAAAACTGACCGTCCGCATCAAACGAGCAGACAAAGCCCTCTTTACGCGACGTATGGCCCCGCAGCTCATAGCTGCCCTGAAAACGTTCAAAACCGGTAACGTCAATTTTCTGCACGTCCGAGTTATAGCGGCGAGCGGCCCGATCTTTACAGAGCGCTTCCATATTCAGTGATCGTTCCGGGCTCATTTTACCCTGCTGCGCTTTTTGCACAGGTGCTTCCTGTGGCGCACTGCATCCCGCCATTATGAACAGCAGAAAGAGTGACGCCACACGCTTCATCATCATTTTTATTACCGCCCTGGTCAGTGGCTGTTATTTTTAGTATCAACGCTTTTATAGATTATGGTCCGGCATTCTGCGAATCTCGTGGCCTCCCGACAAGCCTGCGGAATAAAACTCAGAATTTTCCAAACGAAGACATTTGGACAATGGGAGTCACACTCAATTTACAGGGAATACGAGGAACTGATGCAGTCAAAAATTAACTGGATTGATAACCTGCGAGGAATAGCCTGTCTGATGGTGGTCATGATCCACACGACGACCTGGTACGTCACGAATGCGCACAGCATCAGCCCCGTTAACTGGGATATCGCCAATATTCTCAACTCTGCGTCGCGGGTCAGCGTGCCGCTGTTCTTTATGATTTCCGGCTTTCTCTTTTTTGGCGAGCGCAGCGCGCAGCCAAGGCACTTCATCCGCATCGCGGCCTGCCTGGGGTTCTACAGTGCCGTTGCCTTGCTCTATATCACGCTGTTCACCTCAATAAACGCCGGACTATCGCTAAAATACGTGCTGCAAAAGCCGGTGTTCTACCACCTGTGGTTCTTCTTCGCCATTATCGTGATCTATCTGGTCTCCCCCCTCATTCAGGTGAAAAACGTCAGCGGAAAAATGCTTCTGGCCCTGATGGTGGTGATTGGCATTGTCGCCAACCCAAATACGGTCTCGCAGAAAATCGACGGATTTGAGTGGCTGCCGGTGAACCTTTATATCAACGGCGATACCTTTTACTACGTGCTTTACGGCATGCTGGGGCGCGCCATCGGGATGATGGACACGCAAAAACGTGGTCTGAACTGGCTCTGCGGGTTGCTGTTTATGGCTGGCGTGGCGGTGATTTCACGCGGGACGCTGCATGAGCTGCAGTGGCGCGGCAATTTTGCCGATACCTGGTACCTGTACTGCGGGCCGATGGTCTTTATCTGTGCCGTATCGCTGCTCACGCTCGTTAAAAATACCCTGAATACGCGTCCCCTTCCCGTACTGAGCGTCATTTCACGACACTCTCTCGGGATTTACGGTTTTCACGCGCTGGTGATCCACGCATTTCGGACAAGAGGCGTTGAGCTTAAAAGCTGGCCGGTGCTGGATATCGTCTGGATTTTTGTCGCGACCCTGGCGATCAGCCTGCTGCTGTCGATGCTGCTGCAAAAAATCGACACTCGCCGCTTCGTCAGCTAATGCTTCGCTGCCGGGCGCGATGGTACTGGCGCGGGGAGGAAAATCCTGCCGCCAGTGAAGCCTGCTCCACGCCGCGCCCCTGCAATAGCCACTGCTCCGCCACCGCCAGACGCAGCTGCTCCAGATAATCGCGAACGCTAATCCCTAAATGTGACTGAAAAAGCCGGGTGAGATGGCGCGGGCTGACGTGCGCCAGTGCGGCGATATCAGGCAAGCTCCACGTTTTTTGTGGCTCGGCGGTGAGCGCATCCTGCGCCCGATGAATCGCCGGATGAAGATGATTGCGGTAGCGCAGCCACGGGGAGAGCTGGGGATCGTCACCGGAACGGCGGAACCAGACCACCATCTCGCGCGCCACGGCCAGCGCCTTTTCGGGACCGCACAGGCGGTTAATCATATGCAGCGCCAGATCGATGCCAGACGTGATCCCCGCGCTGGTCCAGATGTTCTCATCCTGCACAAAGATGCGGTTTTCTTTAATCGTCGCTGTGGGGGCTGCGGTGCGTAAACGACTGATAACGTCATGGTGGGTTGTACACTGCCGGTTGTTCAGCAGGCCCGATTTCGCCGCCAGCAGCGCACCAGAACAGACGCACATCACCGTGATATCCCGGCGTTGAATGGCCGGCTGCAGGCGCATCAGCCAGTGCTGTATCTGTAACGCCTGTGGTGTCGAAAATTGAGTGCGGGAGTCGCTCACGCCGGGCAATACCAGCAGGCTCCCCTCTGGAAGACGTTCCGGTAGCGGCTGGATGCCGCTCATCGTCAGGCCTATCGACGTCGGAACGTCCGGTTGCGGGCCAATGTAATGCAGACGAAACGCGTCGCCAGCCAGCACAAAGGTCTCTGCCGGGCCCGTCATATCTAATGACAGCACCCCGGGCAACATGACGAACCAGACGTCGATGGGCATTACAGTGACTCCAGCGTCTCCGCTACCGTTTTAATGTCGGCAAAACGCCCGGACAGTACCGTTTCGGTACGGTGGCGAATTTCCGCTGCGCTAAGGGCAATGCCCCTGTACGTCATGGGGAACGTCAGCGAGGCCTCGCTCACAAAGGTCACAGCATAACCCAGATCGGATGCCACCCGGGCGGTGGTTTCGCAGCATTGCTCCGTGCGAATGCCGCAGATAATCACACTATTGATATCACGCTCACGCAGCCAGCGATCGAGCCCGGTATCCGTGAAGGCATTATGGACGTGTTTCTGGAAAACCACATCCGGCTGATGACGCAAAAAGGCCATAGGTTTAACAAAGCCGCTTTGCAGCGTGAAGGGGCCGTCTTCATCTACATGGAAAATATCAACGACCGGAATACCGCGCGCCTGGCAGCCTTCAATCAGCCCCAGCATCGCCTGCTGAAAGGCAGGAATGTCGTCCTCCTGCCAGTAATTGCGATGATGGAACGACTGCTGAGTATCAATATTGATGAGTGCAATGCGTGACATGGTGGATCTCCTCGCCAGTGGGTGTGACACCATACTGGCAAGGAAATAAAGGCACGCACAGACCAAAAAAGGACATCCTTGTGCCGCGGTCGGACAAGCGTGTTTACGACATCAGCGGCAGCAGTTGCTGATAGATTTTACGGAATACCGCGCGCCTTTCCGCGTACCGTGCATGGTTTGCCGCATCAGGGAAATGCGCCTGCTCAAGGGTAAGCTGCGGCAGCAGTTGCGAAAGCGGTTGTTCCGGATGAATGGCTATCTGCGCCAGACGCGCGGCGCCGAGCGCGGGGCCTACATCCCCTCCCGTACGGAAATCCAGCTGCAACCCGCTGATATCCGAAAGCATTTGTCGCCAGTAAGGGCTTCGCGCACCGCCGCCAATCAGGGTGACGCTTGCGGGTTTCAGGCCGCAGTCGTGGACCACGTCCATCCCATCGGCCAGCGCATACCCCACCCCTTCCAGAACCGCACGCGCCAGTTCTGCCGGGCCATGCTGATGGGTTAAGCCAAAGAACACCCCTTTCGCTTCCGGGTTGTTGTGCGGCGTACGTTCTCCAGAAAGATACGGTAAAAACCAGACGGCACCCGCAGCGTCATCCGCCTGCTGTGCTGCGGCAATCAACGCAGGAACATCAGCCATCCCGGTCAGCTTCGCCGCCCAGTCCAGGCACGACGCTGCACTCAGCATCACCGACATCAAATGCCATTTTCCCGGAAGCGCATGACAGAAACTGTGCACAGCGCTTTCGGGATTACTGCGATAGCCGTCGCTGACGGCAAAATAGACGCCAGACGTTCCCAGAGACAGCATCGCCTGCCCTGCCTCAACCATGCCGACGCCCACGGCACCCGCAGCGTTGTCACCGCCCCCGGCAACCACCGGTACGGCAGGCATATTCCAGCGTTCCGCAACGTCCGGCAGCAATGTGCCTGTTACCTCGCTACCTTCGAACAGCACGGGCATGTGTTCACGGGTCAGGTGGCAGGCATCCAGCATCGCCTCGCTCCAGTCGCGTTTCGCCACGTCGAGCCACATCGTGCCGGCGGCATCGGACATGTCGGAAGCAAAATCGCCCGTCATACGAAAGCGCAGATAGTCTTTCGGTAGCAGGACTTTCGCCACCTGCCGGAAAATATCCGGCTCGTGTCGCTGCACCCACAGCAGCTTGGGGGCGGTAAAGCCGGGCATCATCAGGTTGCCGGTAATCTCACGAGACGTGGGTACGCGCGCCTCGAGAAGCGCACACTCTTCCGCACAGCGGCCATCGTTCCAGAGAATGGCGGGTCGCAACACGCAATGTTCGCTATCCAGCAAGGTAGCACCGTGCATTTGACCGGCAATCCCCAGCGCTTTCACGTCACGCAGAGAATACTGTTCACCTAACGCCTTGATTGCACGATCCGTTGCCTGCCACCACTGCTCCGGGTCCTGTTCCGACCACAGCGGATGCGGACGTGAAACCTGCAGCTTTTCCGTCTGCGTTGCTAACACCTCGCCCTGTTCGCTTAACAGGATGGCTTTCACACCCGATGTGCCAAGATCGATCCCGATATACATTACGGTGACTCCTTTAACAGAAATGCCCGGTGGCGCTAACGCTTACCGGGCCTACGTGCTGTTATTTATCGAACAGGTAGTGATTGACCAGATTTTCCAACAGCTCCTGGTGCCCGCTCTGGTGCTGCGGTGCCAGCTGATGTTGTTCAGCGTACTTCGCGATGTCCGCAAGTGATAACTGACCTTTCAAAATTTGCTGGCCCAGCTCACTGTTCCAGCCGCTGTAACGCTTCGCCACGCGTTTATCGAGCTCGCCGTCTTCAATCATACGTGCCGCCACTTTCAGCGCCAGCGCCATGGTGTCCATCGCGCCAATGTGGCCGTAGAACAGATCGTATTTGTCGGTGCTCTGGCGACGCACTTTGGCGTCAAAGTTCAGGCCGCCGGTAGTGAAACCACCCGCTTTGATGATTTCGTACATCACCAGCGCATTCTCTTCCACGCTGTTCGGGAACTGGTCTGTGTCCCAGCCCAGCTGCGCGTCGCCGCGGTTAGCATCGACCGAGCCAAAGATGCCCAGCGCAATCGCAGACGCGATCTCGTGGTGGAAAGAGTGGCCCGCCAGTGTGGCGTGGTTGGCTTCAATGTTCACTTTGATTTCTTTTTCCAGACCGAACTGCTTCAGGAAGCCATACACCGTCGCCACGTCGTAGTCATACTGATGCTTCGTCGGTTCCTGCGGCTTCGGCTCGATCAGCAGCGTGCCGCGGAAGCCGATTTTGTGCTTATGGTCGACAACCATCTGCATAAAGCGGCCAATCTGCTCGCGCTCCTGACGCAGATCGGTGTTCAGCAGCGTTTCATATCCTTCACGGCCACCCCAGAGGACATAGTTTTCGCCGCCCAGCTGATGCGTGGCATTCATTGCCGTCACCACCTGCGTGGCTGCCCAGCTAAACACTTCCGGATCCGGGTTGGTTGCCGCACCCGCGCCGTAGCGTGGGTTAGTGAAGCAGTTTGCTGTGCCCCAGAGCAGCTTCACGCCGCTTTGCTGCTGTTTTGCAGCCAGTACATCCACCATCTGCGCAAAGTTGTTCAGATACTCTTTCAGCGATGCGCCTTCCGGTGACACGTCGACGTCATGGAAGCAGTAGTACGGCACGTTCAGCTTGTGGAAGAACTCAAACGCCACATCGGCTTTGCGCTTTGCCAGTTCGATGGCCTCACCCGGCTGCTGCCATGGGCGGTCAAAGGATCCCACGCCGAACATATCGGCACCGTTCCAGCAGAAGGTATGCCAGTAACAGGCGGCAAAGCGCAGATGATCTTCCATGCGCTTACCCAGCACCAGCTCATCCGGGTTGTAGTGACGAAATGCTAAAGGATTGGTCGTTTTCGGGCCTTCGTAACGAACACGATCGAGTTGGTCGAAATAAGCTTGCATATTGAGCTCCATAATCAGGGTATGCGGCGAGTCGTTGATACAGGAGTAATAGTGAATAGACATTTTGGGTTGCTCAATTACGTTATTTCACACTGCTATTGAGAGAATGCACAACTGTGCGCTGGCTCGCAAAATAATGCGCAGACAAACTATTTTTCGGCGCGGATTCCAGAATCAAATGTAATTAAGACGTTACGTATTTTAAAATCCGATCGCGGTCATAAATTCAGAAATAAACCAAATATCGTAATGAGAAGATAAAAATCTGTAATTGCCAGCCCGCCTTTCCGCGTTAAAAATTTGCTGCGTCTCAGCAGTGAATGTTTCTTTTATCTCAGCAACACATACCCCTACAAAAAGGCCTAATAATTATGAAGATAAAGAACCTGACCCTAACGCTCTGCACTACGCTCCTGCTTGCCAGTTTTGCCGGTCATGCCAAAGAGGTCAAAATTGGCATGGCGATTGACGACCTGCGCCTGGAGCGCTGGCAAAAAGATCGCGATATCTTTGTAAAAAAAGCGGAATCCCTCGGCGCAAACGTGTTTGTTCAGTCGGCTAACGGCAACGAAGAAACGCAAATGTCGCAGATCGAGAATATGATTAACCGTGGCGTCGATGTGCTGGTCATTATCCCCTATAACGGCCAGGTATTAAGTAACGTGGTGAAAGAAGCCAAACAAGAAGGCATAAAAGTGCTGGCTTATGACCGCATGATTAATAATGCGGACATTGATTATTATATTTCGTTCGATAATGAAAAAGTCGGCGAATTACAGGCACAAAGCCTGATCGACAAAGTACCTCAGGGCAATTATTTCCTGATGGGCGGCTCTCCGGTGGATAACAACGCCAAGCTGTTCCGCGAAGGGCAAATGAAGGTCCTTAAACCGTACATCGACAACGGGAAAATTAAAGTGGTTGGCGATCAATGGGCCGACGGCTGGCTGCCAGAAAACGCGCTGAAGATTATGGAAAATGCGCTGACAGCCAACAACAACAAAATTGATGCGGTTGTGGCCTCCAACGATGCCACCGCTGGCGGTGCGATTCAGGCATTAAGCGCCCAGGGGCTGGCGGGTAAAGTCGCCATTTCTGGACAGGATGCCGATCTGGCTGGCGTAAAACGCATTATCGCAGGCACCCAAACCATGACGGTCTACAAACCGATTACCGAGCTTGCCAATACGGCGGCGGAAATCGCCGTGGAACTGGGCAATGGCAAGCAACCTAAAGCAGACGCAACGCTGAATAACGGGCTGAAAGACGTTCCGGCTCGCCTGCTCACCCCTATTGAAGTCAATAAAGAGAACATTGACGCCACCGTCATTAAAGACGGCTTCCATAAGAAGAGCGAACTGTAATCCGGCGCGGCCCCTGCTTTGCAGGGGCGCATCACGTTGTACTGTTCTTCCCTCGGTTTATGTGGAGCAGTTATGCCTTATTTACTTGAAATGAAAAGCATCACCAAGCGCTTCGGCACGGTGAAAGCCGTCGATAACGTCAGTCTCCGGTTGAATCCCGGCGAAGTCGTTTCGCTGTGTGGCGAGAACGGCTCAGGCAAGTCAACGTTGATGAAAGTGTTGTGCGGAATCTACCCGTATGGCAGTTACGAAGGCGAAATCGTTTTTGCTGGCGAAGTTATCCAGGCGACTCACATTCGTGATACCGAACGTAAAGGCATCGCCATCATCCACCAGGAACTGGCGCTGGTGAAGCATCTCACCGTGCTGGAGAACATTTTCCTTGGGGCCGAAATTTCCCGCCACGGCGTGCTGGATTACGACACCATGACGCTACGTTGTGAAAAGCTGCTCGCGCAGGTGAGTCTCAGCATTTCACCGGATACCCGCGTGGGCGACCTGGGACTGGGGCAACAGCAGCTGGTTGAAATCGCTAAAGCGCTCAATAAACAGGTCAGGCTGCTGATCCTTGATGAGCCCACGGCCTCGCTCACCGAACAGGAAACTGCGGTACTGCTCGATATCATTCGCGATCTGCAAAATCACGGCATCGCCTGCATCTACATTTCGCACAAGCTGAACGAGGTTAAAGCCATTTCGGACACCATCTGCGTGATCCGCGACGGGCAGCACATCGGCACGCGTGAAGCCGCGGGCATGAGTGAAGATGACATCATCACCATGATGGTAGGACGCGAGCTGACGGCGCTCTACCCGAATGAGCCTCACACTAAAGGTGATGAAGTGTTGCGCGTGGAAAATCTGACCGCGTGGCACCCCGTTAACCGCCACATCAAGCGTGTGAATAACGTCTCGTTTTCTCTGCACAGCGGCGAAATCCTCGGTATCGCCGGGTTAGTCGGCGCCGGGCGCACGGAGGCCGTACAGTGTCTGTTTGGCGTGTGGCCGGGGCGCTGGGAGGGCACGATTTATATCGACGGCCAGCCGGTGAAAATCGACAACTGCCAGCAGGCGATCGCCCGCGGAATTGCCATGGTGCCGGAAGACCGCAAAAAAGACGGCATCGTGCCGGTTATGGCGGTGGGGAAAAACATTACGCTGGCGGCGCTCGATCGCTTCTCCGGCGCGCTGAGCAGCCTGGACGATGCCGCCGAGCAGCAGTGCATCCTTCAGTCACTCGCCCGATTGAAGGTCAAAACCTCCTCACCGGAACTGGCCATTGGCCGCCTGAGCGGCGGCAACCAGCAGAAGGCGATTCTGGCGCGCTGCCTGCTTCTCAATCCACGCATATTAATCCTTGATGAGCCGACGCGCGGAATTGATATCGGTGCCAAATATGAAATCTACAAACTGATTAATCAGCTTGTACAGCAAGGGATTGCCGTCATTGTCATTTCGTCTGAGTTACCCGAAGTGCTCGGCCTGAGCGACCGTGTGCTGGTCATGCACGAGGGAAAACTGAAAGCCAACCTGATTAACCAGAACCTGACGCAGGAGCAGGTGATGGAAGCCGCTTTAAGGAGCGAACGTCATGTCGAAAAGCAACCCGTCTGATATCAAAGTCGCCGTTCCGACGCCCGGTGCGTTCGCAGGGCTAAAAGCGCTGAACCTACAGGTTTTCGTGATGATCGCGGCGATTATCGTCATCATGCTCTTCTTTACCTGGATGACCGATGGTTCGTACCTCAGCGCGCGTAACGTCTCTAACCTGCTCCGCCAGACAGCTATCACCGGCATTCTGGCCGTCGGCATGGTGTTCGTGATTATCTCCGCGGAAATCGATCTGTCGGTCGGTTCAATGATGGGGCTCCTCGGCGGTGTGGCGGCGATTTTTGACGTCTGGCTCGGCTGGCCGCTGCCGCTGACCGTGGCGGTCACGCTGGTATTGGGGCTGGTACTGGGGGCCTGGAACGGCTGGTGGGTAGCCTACCGTAAAGTGCCGTCGTTCATTGTCACCCTGGCGGGGATGCTGGCCTTCCGTGGGATCTTAATCGGCATTACTAACGGCACCACCGTCTCCCCGACCAGTGCGGCCATGTCGCAGATTGGTCAGAGCTACCTCCCGGATGGCGTGGGCTTTACCATCGGCGTGGCGGGATTGCTGGCATTTGTCGCGTGGCAGTGGCGTGGACGCATGCGTCGTCAGGCGCTGGGGCTGGCGTCGCCAGCATCCACGTCGGTGGTGGGACGTCAGACGCTCACTGCCGTCATTGTGCTGGGCGCCATCTGGCTTTTAAACGACTATCGCGGTGTTCCGACCCCCGTGCTGCTGCTGACGCTTTTGCTGCTGGGCGGCATGTTTATGGCCACGCGCACCGCGTTTGGCCGCCGTATTTATGCCATCGGCGGCAACCTTGAGGCTGCCCGCCTCTCGGGCATTAACGTTGAACGCACCAAACTCGCGGTCTTCGCCATTAACGGCCTGATGGTCGCCATCGCCGGGTTGATCCTCAGCTCGCGTCTGGGGGCGGGTTCCCCCTCTGCCGGTAACATCGCCGAACTGGATGCTATCGCCGCCTGCGTTATTGGCGGTACCAGCCTCGCAGGGGGTATCGGCAGCGTCGCGGGCGCGGTGATGGGGGCATTTATCATGGCATCGTTGGATAACGGGATGAGTATGATGGACGTCCCGACGTTTTGGCAGTATATCGTCAAGGGGGCCATTCTTTTACTGGCAGTCTGGATGGACTCGGCCACCAAGCGACGGGCCTGATAACGGTATTGTGACTTAATTGGGAAGTGAGCCATGTTTGAAAAGCGTCACCGCATTACGTTGTTATTCAATGCCAACAAAGCCTACGACCGCCAGGTGGTAGAAGGCGTGGGTGAATATTTGCAGGCGTCGCAATCCGAGTGGGATATCTTTATTGAGGAAGATTTTCGCACCCGTCTGGAGAACATCAAAGACTGGCTGGGCGATGGCGTTATCGCCGACTATGACGACCCCGTCATTGAGCAACTGCTGACCGACGTCGACGTTCCGATCGTGGGCGTCGGCGGCTCCTACCACTCGCCCGAACACTATCCGCCGGTTCACTATATCGCCACCGATAACCATGCCCTGGTCGAGGCCGCGTTTCTCCATTTAAAAGAGAAAGGCGTCCATCGCTTCGCGTTTTATGGTTTACCCGCCACCAGTGGCAAGCGCTGGGCCGTTGAGCGTGAGCACGCGTTTTGCCAGCTGGTCGCGCAGGAGAAGTATCGCGGCGTGGTCTATCAGGGGCTGGAAACTGCCCCGGAAAACTGGCAGCACGCACAGAACCGTCTCGCTGACTGGCTGCAAACGCTTCCGCCGCAAACCGGCATTATTGCTGTGACGGACGCCCGCGCGCGGCACGTGCTGCAGGTCTGCGAACACTTACACATTCCGGTGCCCGAAAAACTGTGCGTGATTGGCATTGATAACGAAGAGCTTACCCGCTACCTGTCCCGCGTGGCGCTCTCTTCCGTGGCTCAGGGCACGCGTCAAATGGGCTATCAGGCAGCGAAGCTGCTGCATCGCCTGCTGGATAAAGAATCTCTGCCGCTTCAGCGCCTGCTGGTGCCTCCTGTTCGCGTCGTAGAACGTCGCTCAACCGATTATCGCTCCTTAAGCGACCCGGCCGTTATTCAGGCCATGCACTATATTCGCAACCACGCCTGCAAAGGGATTAAGGTCGATCAGGTACTGGATTCGGTGGGCATTTCGCGTTCGAATCTGGAGAAGCGTTTCAAAGAAGAGGTGGGCGAAACCATTCATGCCGTTATCCATGCTGAAAAGCTGGAGAAAGCACGCAGCCTGCTCATCTCCACGTCGCTGTCGATCAACGAAATCTCGCAGATGTGCGGTTACCCGTCGCTGCAATATTTTTATTCGGTGTTTCGCAAAGAGTATGACACCACGCCGAAAGAGTATCGGGATCGCCACAGCGAGGTGCTGATCTAGAAAAGAAAACGCCTTCCAGTGGAAGGCGTTTTTTTGAGATTACATATGAGCGGCGATTAAGCGCTGGTTATCCTGGTACATAGCGAACAGATAGTTGTTATAGCTCTGTCCCTTCGTCGAATACCCTTTCAGCTTGTGGATCATCGTACTGGCCGTCACTTCCTGGTCCGCTTTACGCAGCTGAGCGCGTGATTTACGGAACGATGAGTAGGCCGGGTGCGTGTTCAGATTCACCACATAGGCGTTCACGGAATCCTTCACGGATTCAAACTGCGAATAGCCTTTCACCTTGCCAGGCGCATTCGTACAACGGCCTTTCACGCATTTCATGCCGAAAAGGTTGTTGTTGCTACGCGCAAGCTTAGACGTTCCCCAGCCGCTTTCGGCTGCAGCCATGGTCGCAACCATGCTGCCCGGGATGATATCCACACGCTCAAGGAGAGCATTCCACGGAACACGACGCGTGTTACCGTTCCAGCTCAGCTTGTAGCGCTTCGTGATATCTTTCAGACGCGCGCGCTCTGACGGCGACCAGCGGCTATCGTACTGTTTGGAAATCAGCCAGTTACGATCCGCAGTAATCGCGGCATTTTGACTCGTGATGTAAGGCATTACCGTCCGGAGAAACGCTTTTTTCCTTGGTGTTCCGGAAGGGTATTTTCGCAAATCAGGAAGTGAACTACTCTTTGCACTATTGCGAGAATACTCTTGTTTACTGCTAACCTTACTACTTGTCGTCTTTATTACGTGGGCTTTCTTACTCGTTGTATCCGTGTGCGTCTTCGCAAGCACCTCACCCGAAAATGCCGTGGTGAGTAACATGAGTATCGCAGCCCCATATCGTCGAATGGGAGTCGATATCATTAGGTCTCCTGGTCGGATGTAATCATCCTAACACCTTATTTTTTTCACAAATTTGAGAGCGGAATCTCAAATCATATCAAAAATAGACTTCAAGAGCACGTATAGAAATAGTCCAATTCCGAAACTATGTCACCTGAAACTTGCTCATAAAAACATCATTTCCGGAAAAATGTGTGCGTTATCGCAGATAACTGCCTAATTTTGCGCAAGATCACTCATCCTCACGCATCCTCCTGGCAGAAAGCGACAGGGGATGAGTTTTTCCCGCCCGCCTGCTGGCACACTGGTCAAAAAATCCGCGACAGGAACCAGGAATGAAACGCACCGCAATAGCCTTTCTGATGTTACCCGCACTGGCACATGCCGACTGGTCATCGCCGGGGTTTGGCGCATTTCGCGCCGAGGGCACCGGGATTTTCACCAGCCAGGCAAAGCTTGCGAAGGGTACGCGTCCTCTTACGCTGAGTTTTGACAAGACGTGCTGGCAGCCCACAGGCGCGATAAAACTCAATGAGATGCTGTCGCTCAAGCCCTGTGACGGCGCTCCGCCGCAGTGGCGCCTTTTCCGCGACGGTGAATACCAGATGCGGATTGATACCCGATCCGGCACGCCCACCCTGCTGCTGGCGGTTCAGAGCGCGACAGAACAGCCGGTGGCCAACGTTATCCGCCAGTGTCCGAAGTGGGACGGTAAGCCGCTAACGCTGGACGTCAGCCATACCTTCCCGGAAGGCTCCGTCGTGCGCGACTACTACAGTAAACAGACGGCGACCGTACAAGATGGGAAAATCACCCTGCAGCCAGCCGCCAACAGTAACGGCCTGCTGCTGCTTGAGCGCGCCGAAACCGACAAGCCGGCACCGTTTAGCTGGCAAAACGCCACTGTCTATTTTGTACTGACCGACCGCTATGTAAATGGCGACCCGAGCAACGACAACAGCTATGGCCGCCATAAAGACGGCATGCAGGAGATTGGCACGTTCCACGGTGGCGATCTAAAGGGGCTGACCAGCAAGCTCGATTACCTGCAGCAGTTGGGGGTGAATGCGCTCTGGATAAGCTCCCCGCTTGAGCAGATCCACGGCTGGGTAGGCGGCGGAACCAAAGGTGATTTCCCGCATTATGCCTACCACGGCTACTACACCCAGGACTGGACAACGCTCGATGCCAACATGGGCACCGAGGATGACCTGCGTCAGCTTGTTGATGAGGCGCATAAGCGCGGCATTCGCATCCTGTTTGATATCGTCATGAACCACGTTGGCTATGCCACGCTGGCAGACATGCAGGAATTTCAGTTTGGTGCCCTGTACCTTCAGGGTGATGAACTGAAAAAGACGCTGGGAGAACGCTGGACGGACTGGGCGCCGGGCCCAGGCCAGACCTGGCATAGCTTCAACGACTACATCAACTTCAGCGACAAGGCCGCATGGGAAAAATGGTGGGGCAAGAAATGGATCCGTACCGACATCGGTGATTACGATAATCCCGGCTTCGACGATTTAACGATGTCGCTGGCGTTCCTGCCCGACCTGAAAACGGAATCCACCGTCGCTTCCGGGTTACCCAATTTCTATCAACATAAGCCCGATACCCACGCGAAAGCGATTCCGGGCTATACCCCGCGCGACTACCTGACCCACTGGCTCAGCCAGTGGGTACGTGACTACGGCATCGACGGTTTCCGGGTGGATACCGCGAAACACGTTGAGCTTGCGGCCTGGCAACAGCTGAAAGACCAGGCAAGCCAGGCGCTGGCCGCCTGGAAAGGCGCTCACCCGGATAAAAAGCTCGATAATGCACCGTTCTGGATGACCGGGGAATCCTGGGGCCACGGCGTCATGCAGAGCGATTATTACCGCCACGGTTTTGACGCGATGATTAACTTTGATTATCAGGAGCAGGCGGCAAAAGCGGTGGATTGTCTGGCCGATATGGATCTCACCTGGCAGCAGATGGCGGAGAAACTGCAAAGCTTCAACGTGCTGAGCTACCTCTCATCCCACGATACGCGCCTGTTCCGCGAAGGGGGTCAGCGCGCGGCGGAACTGCTTCTGCTGGCACCGGGCAGCGTGCAAATCTATTACGGGGATGAGTCCGAGCGTCCATTCGGCCCGACAGGCTCCGACCCGCTGCAGGGCACCCGCTCAGATATGAACTGGCAGGACGTCACGGGCAAGCAGGCCTTAACCGTCGCCCACTGGCAAACGCTGGGTCAGTTCCGCGCCCGTCACCCGGCGATTGGTGAAGGCAAACAAACCACGCTGTCGCTGAAAGAGGGGTATGGCTTCGTGCGCGAGCACAAGGGCGATAAGGTGATGGTGGTATGGGCGGGTAATCAATAGCCCCCTCACCCTAACCCTCTCCCCAGAGGGGAGAGGGGATTGCACGGTGCAGTCTTTCACCCTCGCCCCTTTGGGGAGAGGGCCGGGGTGAGGGGAATTCCACCAGAACTATTCACTACAAAAACACACTTCCACCCTATAAAACAACAAATCCGACCACACCACCCGATTTGCACCAACACGGTGCTAGCGTTATGGTTACCCACTTTCAAAATAAGCTCGACAGATCACCTGCTATGACGTTTTCACTTTTCGGCGACAAATTTACCCGCCATTCAGGCATTACTCGCCTGATGGAGGACCTCAACGACGGGCTGCGCACACCGGGCGCAATCATGCTCGGCGGCGGAAACCCGGCTCAAATCCCGGAGATGAATTCCTATTTCCAGACCCTGCTCGCTCAGATGCTGGAAAGCGGCAAAGCAACCGATGCGCTTTGCAATTACGACGGCCCGCAGGGTAAAACCGAACTGCTGGCACTCCTCGCCGAAATGCTGCGTGACGAGCTGGGCTGGGATATCGAACCACAGAATATTGCACTAACAAACGGCAGCCAGAGCGCGTTTTTCTACTTGTTTAACCTGTTCGCAGGACGTCGCGCCGACGGCACCACCAAAAAAGTGCTGTTCCCGCTGGCACCGGAGTATATCGGCTACGCCGATTCCGGCCTGGAAGAGGATCTGTTCGTCTCCGCGCGCCCGAACATTGAGCTGCTGCCGGAAGGCCAGTTCAAATATCACGTCGATTTTGAACACCTGCATATTGGCGAAGAGACGGGCATGATCTGCGTATCGCGCCCGACTAACCCAACGGGCAACGTGATCACCGATGACGAACTGATGAAGCTGGATGCGCTGGCAAATCAGCACGGCATCCCGCTGGTGATCGATAACGCCTACGGCGTACCGTTCCCGGGCATTATCTTCAGCGAAGCACGTCCGCTGTGGAACCCGAACATTGTCCTGTGCATGAGCCTCTCTAAGCTGGGTCTGCCGGGCAGCCGCTGCGGCATTATCATCGCCAATGAGAAAATCATTACCGCCATCACCAATATGAACGGCATTATCAGCCTTTCTCCGGGCGGCATTGGCCCGGCGATGATGTGCGAGATGATCAAACGCAAGGACCTGCTGCGTCTGTCGAATGACGTGATTAAGCCTTTCTACTACCAGCGCGTTCAGGAGACGATCGCGACACTTCGTCGCTATTTGCCGGAAGAACGCTGTCTTATCCACAAACCGGAAGGGGCGATTTTCCTGTGGCTGTGGTTTAAGGATTTACCTATCACCACCGAACTGCTTTACCAGCGCCTGAAAAAGCGCGGCGTACTGATGGTGCCGGGCGATTATTTCTTCCCAGGTCTGGATAAGCCGTGGCCGCATACCCATCAGTGCATGCGCATGAACTACGTCCCCGATCCGGAAAAAATCGAAGCGGGTGTTAAAATTCTCGCCGAAGAGATCGAAAAAGCCTGGCGCGAAGGCAATTGTTAAATAATAAGGCTCTTCAAATGAAGAGCCTTATTTTTCCGTGATCTGAATCTTATATTAAGGATATATCCTGTAGCGTTTAATTTATCATCTCCCTTGAGTTTCCTTAGGAATATTCCTTTAATTTACGCTCGCTAACTTTCCCCTCAATAATTAAGCTTCGATTAAAGATCTTAACTTATTGTTATTTTGAAACAACCCTCTGCAACGCTGGGAAATACCTTTCCGAGCCACTTTCATGCATATTTAAAAATAGGGCATATACTCACTAATACGCCGCTCGGCGTTCTTTTGCGTGGAGTATTCATATGCTACCTAATAATGTTAGTCGCATCAGCGCTATCGCTGTTGCGGTACTGCTCGCGTTCTCTCTTTCTGCCTGCAGTGGAAGCGGTGGCGGCTCTCATCACTCAACGGCCAAAAATAACCCTGCGACGGGAAGCAGCAGCGGCTCAGGTGATGGAAGTGGCACGACCGCGAACAATGGCGGTTCGGGCAGCAACGGCTCGGGTACCGGGACGGGTTCAGGTACCGGGACAGGCGCTGGTGGCGGAACGGGTTCTGGTTCAGGATCGGGCTCAGGAGGCAATGGCAGCGGAGGAACCGGAACAGGCAACACGGGCGGTGGCGGAACCACTACCGCAGGCGTAAATACGATACTGGGTGATGCCGGTAAAACCGTAACCAGCGTCGGATCGACGGTGGATGGCCTTGGAAGCCAGCTTCCGACAAATAACCCCGTCACGTCAACCGTTTCAACCACCGTCAGCGGTGTTGGCAGTGCCGTGTCCACCGTGGGGACAGGCGTCACGACTGGCGTTGGCGATCCAAATAACCCGAACGGTGTGGGTACCACGGTTAAAGGCGTGACCACGTCGGTCACCTCCCTTGGCAATACCGTTTCAACGGTAGGCACGGGCCTGGCGAGCTCCACTTCCGGAACACCGGTCAGCGGCGTAACCGGCCTGACGGGCAGCGTGGTCAACAGCACCGGGCAACTGGTCAGTAACACCGGCACGGGTCTCACCAACACGGTAAGCAGCCCTGCGGTCACTCAGGTAACAACCGATACCACGACCCTGGCTAACAAGACGCTGGGCGGAGTACAAGGCGTGACGCAAAGCGTAGGTACCACAACGGGTCTCGGCACACCGGTCAACGGTCTGCTGACCCAGGTGGGCGGCACCGTCAGCGGCGTGGGGACCAACATTAGCAGCAGCAACAGCGGGCTTAGCGGTGTCGGTCAGGTCGTTCAAAATGTCGGCCAGACGGTCACGGATAGCGGTACGCTGGTCAAACCCGCCTCTTCGACAACGGGAGGAAGTTCAGGCTCTCTCACAGCCAATGCAAATGTGGCGGCCACGAACAACAGTCTGGGTGCAACGGTCAATACGACCCTCAATACCCTGACTGCAGGCGTTACGGCCAACGCAGCAACAACATCAAGTCAAAATACGTCAACAGCGAATCCGATTAACGGACTCAACACGTTAACCACCGGTCTGCTGACGCCAAAACAGTAACCTGCTTATTGTCATTCTGCGCCCCTGGTTCAGGGGCGCTTTATACAGCGACACTCCCCCTAACCGGGAATGATGAACAGGGATAGCGCGATGAAACACCACTTCCTTTTTTCGCTGACGGGGCTGGTTGTGCTGAGCATGGCCCGCGCCGATACACTGCCCTCTATTATTAACCCTGATAACCCGGCGCAAGTTTCTCGTAACGTTGCCCCCGAACAAACGGAGGCCGTCCCGCAGCCGAAAGTCAAAATAGAAAAACCGCAGTCAACGCTGACGCCTGAAACGCCCATTACCATTAATCACATTCAATTTATTGGCGGCACGCGTTATCCCTTGCAGGAATTACTTCAGCCCTTCAGGCCTTACGCCGGAAAAACCGTGCCGCTAAAAACGCTCACCGGGCTGGTAAACGATATTACGGCGCGCTATAAGGCTGACGGTTTTCCGCTCTCCTATGCGTGGCTGCCCGATAATAATTTCCAGCAGGGAAATATTAAAATTGTTCTGGTTGAAGGCTATGTCGCTCACAGCGACATCACCAGTAATAACCCGCACATCGCCGAACGTCTTAAACGTTTGTCCGAAAAAATCATGGCGGAAAAACCGCTGTCTCAGGATACGTTCGATCGCTACAGCCAGCTGATGACGCGCACCCCGAACGTTCCGGTCACGGCTAACGCACAGTTGCCAACCAATATTTATGGCGCGGCGGCGATGCAAATCACCGGCAACCAGGAGCGGAGCTGGAATATCGCCTCGACGATCGATACCCGTAAAGGGCAAGATTTAATGATGCTGAACGGCACGCTCAGCAACATGACAAGTTATGGCGATCAGCTTGGCGTGGCCACGCTTGTGCCGTTAGATAGCAACACGCGAAAAAACTATGTTGGGCTCAACTGGCAGCAGTTTTTAAACGATGAAGGGCTGACGATGCAGCTCAAAGGCAGCTATTACCGCGAAGATCCGCGAGATTTTTCGCCCCTGCTCTCTTTGCCGAATAATATCAGCGTCGATTCGAAGCAAAAAACAACGCAATACAACGGTGGCGTGACGTTTGGCTATCCCCTGCTGCTGACGCAAAAATCACAAATTAATCTGACCGGCGGTTTTGATTACACCGACCGCCAGGATGATTATGCTCTGCAGGCCAGACTGCAGGGCAAAACCTATCGTCTGGACTCCGTCAACCAACACGCGCGTTATCCGGCGCTGGAAGTGGGCGTTAATGGTGCGCATCAGTTCACAACCGCCAGCATCAGCGGCCGACTCAACGTGCGTCAGGGCATTGATGCGATGGGTGCCGATATCGTCTCGGCTCCCAGGCCCGATATGAATTTCACGCTCACGAAAAGCTATCTGGACGCAGCCTGGCTGTTTGCCGACAAGTGGCGGCTTTCAACGTCCTGGGAGGGTGACTGGTCAAATAACACGTTGCCAGAACCCGAACGCGTTAGCTTCGGTGCCCAGCGGTTTGGCCGTGGATACCAGGACAGTGAAGCAAGCGGTGATTACGGCTATGGCGGGCAGGTAGAACTGCGCTATATCCAGATGCGAAAAGAGAGTACCTGGCTTGCCACAATCCAGCCCTACATCCTGGCCGATACCGCGCAAACCTGGTTTAACACCTCAGGTTTGCCTCATCAACGGCTCGGGTCAGTGGCGACCGGCGTGATGGTAGGCGATACCCGCCACTATAGCGTCACGGTTGAGGCGGCAAGACCCGTAGGGGATGTTCCGACAGACAGTCGCAACAGAGACTGGCGCTACAGTCTGACGTTTACGTGGAATTTCAATAAAATGCAGTAAGCCTTTCAGCCCGAATACTGACAGGATCAACGCAGTGCAGCGCGTGGGTTGGACAGGCCTCCACGCAGGCCGGTCCGCCTTCGCGATGACGGCACAAATCACATTTCAGCGCTTGTGCCCTGTTTCCCACCAGCCGTACCTGCATCGCCCCAAACGGACAGGCGACCATACAGCTCTTGCAGCCAATACAGCGCGTCTGCTCAACAAGCCAGGCGCCCGCCGTACGGCTGATGGCATGGGTTGGGCAGACGTTGGCACAGGGGGCGTCCTCGCACTGATGGCACCCCACCGCCGTTGTGAAGTCGTCCCCTTTCACCACCCGAAGGCGGGAGGTAAAAGCCTGCGCGGTGAAATCGTCCTGATGCGCGACCGCACAGGCCACTTCACAGGTGCGGCACCCGATGCATTTTTCCGCATCCGCCATGATAAATCGGTTCATCTGTTACGCCTCGCGTACGTTAAAACCCAGCTCTTTTGAGATAGCCTCTGCCGTTTCGCGCAGCGGTTTGAGCAGGTTCTTCTCGCCCACCTGCTTCATGCGCGACGTCGATAGCGAGATAGAGATCGCATACGGGACGCGGCCGTGAATATCAAACACCGGCACGGCAATACAGGAGACTCCCAGCTCGTTCTCTTCTTTGTCCATCGCCATGCTGCGATCGCGAATTTCCGCCAGTTCATCATACATGGCGCTCAGTTCAGTGATGGTGTTGCGCGTCAAAGGTTGGATCTGTTCCTGATGGCTTTCCCAGTAGCTCGCCACGTAATCCTGATGGCCAAACGCCATGTAGATCTTGCCCATCGCGGAACAGTAAAGCGGCATATGCTGGCCAATATAGGCGCGCGTGCGCAGCATACCGGTTGTCGGTTCGAGCTTATAAATCAGGATGGCGTGGTCATCTTCCCGGCTGGAGAAGTTCACCGTCTCGCCGGTCGCAATGTTCAGCGCTTCGAGGTGCGGAGCGGCCACGTGAATGATATTCAACGACGACAGCGCCTTTTGCCCGACGGCGATAAATTTGGTGGTCAGGCGATAGCTTCCTGCGGCGGGTGCCGGGGTCACGTACCCGCACGACTGTAGCCCCTGCAGCAAGCGGTGCACGGTGCTCTTGTTCAGCCCCGCCAGTTCCGATAAATGCGCAAGCGGACACCCGTTCGGATAGTTGCTGAGGATCTCAATCAGCATCAGGCCGCGAAATAAGCTCTGGCTGCCTGCTGGCCTCTCTTTTTCTTGCGTCATTTCGCTCTCTTTCATGCTCATTACATGGCTCCTTTTCATCGCGACCTGATGGTAGCGCAAAGTGTGGGTCAGTTCACGATCTCAACAGAAAAAACACAACCAGTTGATTTTAATCGATTTTGAAAAACATGAATGTCGTTGATCTGACAAAATATGATCGCTATATTTGAAATCATATTTCGCATAGTGGAATTTAGCGATAAAAAAGCACTCACACTTGCCCTTAAAAGAACAGGAGAACAGGGATGAAAGTGACCTTCGAAGAGTTGAAAGCGGCGTTCAATCGGGTTCTGCTCGATCGCGGCATAAAAGCGGAAACCGCAGACGCTTGCGCCGAGATGTTTGCCCGCACCACGGAATCCGGCGTCTATTCGCATGGTGTGAACCGCTTCCCGCGCTTTATTCAGCAGCTTGATGCAGGGGATATCATTCCTGACGCCCAGCCCAAACGGGTGATGACATTAGGCGCCATCGAACAGTGGGATGCGCAGCGCTCCATTGGCAACCTGACGGCGAAGAAGATGATGGATCGCGCCACCGAGCTGGCGTCCGATCACGGCATTGGTCTGGTGGCACTGCGTAACGCGAACCACTGGATGCGCGGCGGCAGCTACGGCTGGCAGGCGGCGGAGAAGGGCTATATCGGCATTTGCTGGACCAACTCGATTGCCGTGATGCCCGCGTGGGGATCAAAAGAGTGCTGCATCGGCACGAACCCGCTGATCGTTGCCATTCCGTCGAACCCTATCACCATGGTCGACATGTCGATGTCGATGTTCTCCTACGGCATGCTGGAGGTGAACCGCCTGGCCGGGCGCGCGTTGCCGGTAGATGGCGGCTTTGACGACGAAGGTCACCTCACCAGAGAGCCGGGCGTGATCGAGAAAAACCGCCGTATTCTGCCCATGGGCTACTGGAAAGGGTCCGGCTTATCCATCGTCCTCGATATGATCGCCACCCTGCTCTCAAACGGATCTTCCGTCGCGGAAGTGACCCAGGACAACAGCGACGAGTACGGCGTATCGCAGATCTTCATCGCCATTGAGGTGGATCGTCTGATCGATGGCCCAACCCGCGATGCCAAACTGCAGCGCATTATGGACTTCATCACCACCGCCGAACGCGCGGATGAGAATGTCGCCATCCGTCTGCCGGGGCATGAATTTACCCGTTTGCTTGAAGAGAACCGCTGCAACGGCATCACGGTTGACGACAGCGTGTGGGCGAAAATCCAGTCTCTGTAAGGAGTGGGCCATGATATTCGGACATATTTCCCAGCCAAATCCGTGTCGCCTGCCGCGGGCAATTGAAAAAGCCCTTCATTTTCTGCGCACGACGGATTTCTCTCTCCTGGCGCCAGGCGTAGTAGAAATTGAAGGTCGCAACATTTTTGCCCAGGTTCTGGATCTGACAACAAAGGATCTGCACGAGAATCGCCCGGAAGTGCATCGCCGCTATCTGGATATCCAGTTCCTGGCCTGGGGTGAAGAGAAAATCGGTATCGCGATTGATACCGGTAATAACGAAATAAGCGAATCATTACTGGAACAGCGCGATATTATTTTTTATCACGACAGTGAAAATGAGTCGTTTATCGAAATGATACCCGGCAGCTATGCCATATTTTTTCCGCAGGATGTGCACCGTCCTGCCTGTATTAAAAACAAGGAAACCACAATTCGTAAAATTGTGGTGAAAGTGGCAATCAGCGAATTAGATTAATTTTCTGAGATACCCTAAATAATTCGAGTTGCAGGAAGGCGGCAAGAGAGTGAATCTCCAGGAGCTTACATAAGTAAGTGACTGGGGTGAACGAGCGCAGCCAACGCACATGCAACTTGAAGTATGACGGGTATAAATACAGGAACGCGAAATGACCAACACCAGTTTTATTATTGGTGCGTACCCCTGCGCACCCTCGTTTCACCAGAAAGGCGAACAAGAAGAACAAACCTTCTGGCGGGAACTTTCCGACACGCCGAATATTCGCGGGCTGGAACAGCCTTGCCTTGAAAATCTTCATCCTCTTGGTGACGAATGGCTGTTCCGCCATACCCCGGGGGACTGGCAAATCGTGGTCACGGCTGTAATGGAAACCATGCGCCGCCGCGGCAGCAACGGCGCATTTGGCCTGGCCTCGGCTGACGACGCGCAGCGTAAAGCATGCGTGGACTTTTACCGGCATCTGCACCAGAAAATTAACGCCGTGAATGCCCGTTATCCAGGCAAAGTGATTGCTCTGGAAATGCAGGCCGCCCCGCAGGCGGGCAATGCTTCCGTCGAACAGGCTACAGAAGCGTTTTCCCGCTCGGTTCGGGAAATCGCGGGCTGGGACTGGGACTGCGATCTGGTGCTGGAACACTGCGATGCCATGAACGGCCCGGCACCGCGCAAGGGCTTCCTGCCCCTGGAGCAGGTGCTGGAGGTGGTGAAAGACACGGATATCAGCGTCTGCATCAACTGGGCGCGGTCGGCCATCGAAGGCCGTAACACCACCCTTCCCCTTGACCACGTTCAGGCCGCGCTTAATGCCAGGAAACTGGGTGCGCTGATGTTTTCAGGCACCACCCCCGGCGGGGAGTATGGTGAATGGCAGGATCTGCACGCGCCATTTTCCTCCTTCTGTGCCGACAGTCTGATGTCCACTGAACGTGCAAAAGCACTCTTTACTACGGCGAGCGCCGCAACGTTGAAATTCTCCGGTATTAAATTACTGGAAATAAATGCTAATGCTGATGTCAGCCATCGCATCGCCATTTTGCGCGACGGTATCAGCGCAATGAATAAAGCAACGCAATAACAATAAGAAAAGTTTATTCCGGTTACCTACTGAGAGATTAACTATGAATATTTCTACTCATGCTCTACATGCGGATATTCCGCGCCAGCGCTGGCTAAGAATCATTCCTCCTATTCTTATCGCCTGTATTATTTCATATATGGACCGCGTGAATATCGCGTTTGCAATGCCGGGAGGGATGGACGAAGAATTAGGTATTACCGCCACCATGGCAGGCCTCGCGGGCGGCATATTCTTTATCGGCTATCTGTTCCTGCAGGTACCCGGCGGCAAGATTGCGGTGCACGGTAGCGGCAAGAAATTTATCGGCTGGTCACTGGTCGCCTGGGCGGTGATCTCGGTGCTCACGGGTCTCGTGACGAATCAGTACCAACTGCTGGTGCTGCGCTTCTTACTCGGCGTGGCGGAAGGCGGGATGCTACCCGTTGTGCTCACCATGATCAGCAACTGGTTCCCGGATGCCGAACGCGGTCGCGCCAACGCAATTGTGATCATGTTTGTACCCATCGCCGGGATAATCACCGCCCCGCTGTCGGGCTGGATTATCACCGCGCTTGACTGGCGCTGGCTGTTCATCATTGAAGGTCTGATGTCCATTGTTGTGCTGGTGCTCTGGGCATTCACGGTCTACGACCGTCCGCAGGAAGCCCGCTGGATCTCAGCGGCAGAGAAAAACTATCTGGTACAAACGCTGGCGGCTGAACAGCAGGCCATCGCCGGAAAAGAGGTGAAAAATGCCTCGCTCAGCGCGGTGCTGTCTGACAAAACCATGTGGCAACTGATCGCCCTGAATTTCTTCTATCAGACCGGGATTTACGGTTACACCCTCTGGCTGCCGACCATTCTGAAGGAGCTGACGCACACCAGCATTGGTCAGGTGGGGATGCTCGCCATCCTGCCCTACATCGGCGCCATTGCGGGCATGTTCTTGTTCTCCTCGCTTTCTGACCGCACCGGCAAGCGCAAGCTGTTTGTCTCCCTGCCGTTGATTGGCTTCGCGCTCTGCATGTTCCTCTCCGTAGCCCTGAAAGCAAACATCTGGCTGGCCTATGCCGCACTGGTGGGCTGCGGTTTCTTCCTGCAATCCGCCGCCGGCGTGTTCTGGACGATCCCGGCAAGACTGTTTAGCGCAGAGATGGCGGGCGGCGCGCGCGGCGTGATCAACGCCCTGGGCAACCTCGGTGGCTTCTGCGGCCCGTATGCCGTTGGCGTGCTGATCACCCTGTACAGCAAAGATGCGGGCGTCTACTGCCTGGCCGTTTCACTCGCGCTGGCGTCGCTGCTGGCCCTGCTGTTGCCGGCGAAATGCGATGCCGGGGCAGAGCCCAATCCCACGGTAAATCCCCATAAACGTGCGGCCTGATGCCCTCACCCCAGCCCTCTCCCACGGGGAGAGGGAGAAAACCAAACCGTAGGCCGGGTAAGCGCAGCGCCACCCGGCAATTAAGCGAGATGAAGATGAGTGAAAAAGAGACCTTCTGGCTGGGTATCGATTGTGGCGGTACTTATCTTAAAGCCGGTTTATACAACAGCCAGGGCAAAGAAGTCAGTATCGAACGCCGCTCCGTTGCCACGCTCAGCCCGCGAGCGGGCTACGCCGAGCGGGATATGCATCAGCTGTGGCAGCACTGCCACGCAACCATCGCCGCGTTGCTCAAGAATGCAGGCGTAAACGGCAACCAGATCAATGGGGTCGGCATTTCTGCTCAGGGTAAAGGGCTGTTTCTGCTCGATAAACAGGACCAACCGTTGGGCAACGCCATCCTCTCCTCCGATCGCCGGGCACTGGAGATTGTGCAGCGCTGGCAGCAGGACGGCATTCCCGAAAAACTCTACCCGCATACGCGCCAGACGCTGTGGACCGGGCATCCGGCCTCGCTTCTGCGCTGGGTCAAAGAGAACGAGCCGCAGCGCTATCAGCAGATTGGCTGCGTGATGATGGCGCACGACTATCTGCGCTGGTGCCTGACCGGCGTGAAGGGCGGTGAAGAGAGCAACATCTCCGAGTCCAATCTCTACAACATGAATACCGGGCAGTATGACCCGCAGCTTACGCGCTGGCTCGGGATCAGCGAGATTGACGGCGCCCTGCCGCCGATTGTCGGTTCAGCAGAAATCTGCGGGGAAATCACCGCTCAGGCAGCCGCCCTTACCGGTCTCGCGGCGGGCACGCCCGTCGTGGGGGGACTGTTTGATGTGGTTTCCACCGCGCTCTGCGCCGGACTGCAGGACGAGCACACGCTGAATGCCGTGATGGGCACCTGGGCCGTCACCAGCGGGATAGCCAGTGCGCTTCGCAGCAACGAACCCTTCCCCTACGTTTATGGCCGTTACGTGCATCCGCAGCAGTACATCGTTCACGAAGCCAGCCCGACCTCGTCTGGCAATCTTGAGTGGCTCACCGCGCAGTGGGGCGACATGTCGTTCAGCGAGATCAACCACGCCGTTGCCAGCCTGCCGAAAGCCGAAAGCGATGTGTACTTCCTGCCGTTCCTCTATGGCAGCAACGCCGGGCTGGAGATGACCAGCGGCTTCTACGGGATGCAGGCGCTACACACCCGCGCGCATCTGCTGCAGGCGGTTTATGAGGGCGTGGTGTTCTGCCACATGACCCACCTCAACCGCATGCTTGAACGCTTTACCCACGTTCATGCCCTGCGCGTGACGGGGGGTCCAACCCATTCGGACGTGTGGATGCAAATGCTTGCGGACGTCAGCGGGCTGGCGATTGAACTGCCACAGGTAGAAGAGACCGGCTGTTCTGGCGCGGCGCTGGCCGCCCTGGTCGGCACCGGCGTGTATCCCGATTTCCATACGGCGCAATGCGCCCTCCGACACGACATTCGTGTCATTGAGCCTGACATGCGCGCCCATGCGGCCTATCAGCGCAAGTATCAGCGCTATCAGCTACTGATTTCAGCACTACAGGGCTATCACGCCCGAGTTAAGGAGAACAACCTATGAGCCGACCATTACTGCAGCTGGCGCTCGACCATACCTCTCTTCAGGCCGCGCAGCGTGATGTCGCGACGCTTGCCGATCACGTTGATATCGTCGAAGCGGGCACCATTTTGTGCCTGACCGAAGGGCTAAACGCCGTGCGCGCCCTGCGCGAGCAGTGCCCGGATAAAATCATCGTTGCGGACTGGAAAGTGGCCGATGCCGGAGAAACGCTGGCAGAGCAGGCATTTGGCGCGGGTGCAAACTGGATGACCATCATCTGCGCCGCCCCGCTGGCCACCGTTGAACGCGGCCACGAGGTAGCCCTGCGCCGCGGGGGGGAAATCCAGATGGAGCTCTTTGGTCACTGGACGCTGGACGATGCTCGCGCATGGCATCGCATCGGCGTGAAGCAGGCCATTTATCACCGCGGACGTGACGCACAGGCGAGCGGCCAGCAGTGGGGTGAGGCGGATCTCGCAAAAATGAAAGCGCTCTCCGATATCGGTTTGCAGCTTTCGGTTACCGGCGGTATCACCCCCGCCGACCTGCCGCTGTTTAAGCAAATCAACGTCAAAGCCTTTATTGCCGGACGCGCGCTGGCAGGTGCCGCCAATCCACCGCAGGTGGCACAGGCATTCCATTCGCATATTCGCGACATCTGGGGAGCGTAACCATGCGTCTGCATCCGTTAGGTATTTACGAAAAAGCGCTGCCAAAAGATCTCTCCTGGCCCGAGCGGCTGGTACTGGCGAAAAGCTGCGGGTTCGATTTTGTCGAGATGTCTGTCGATGAAACCGACGAGCGATTATCACGCCTCGACTGGAGCACCACGCAGCGCGCCTCTCTGGTGGAAGCGATGCTGGAAACCGGCGTGGCGATCCCCTCTATGTGCTTGTCTGCCCACCGTCGCTTCCCGTTTGGCAGCCGCGATGAGACCGTGCGCGAACGCGCCCGTGAGATCATGAGCAAAGCCATCAGGCTGGCGCGTGATTTAGGCATTCGCACCATCCAGCTTGCCGGGTATGACGTCTATTACGAAGCGCATGACGAGGGGACGCAACAGCGCTTTGCCGACGGGCTGGCCTGGGCCGTAGAACAGGCCGCCGCCGCACAGGTGATGCTGGCGGTGGAGATCATGGACACCGCGTTTATGAACTCCATCAGCAAATGGAAAAAGTGGGACGACATGCTCGCCTCACCGTGGTTCAGCGTTTATCCGGACGTCGGCAACCTGAGCGCGTGGGGTAACGACGTCACCGCCGAGCTGACGCTGGGCATTGACCGCATTGCGGCTATTCACCTGAAAGATACCCAACCCGTCACCGCACAAAGCCCCGGGCAGTTCCGCGACGTGCCGTTTGGCGAGGGTTGCGTCGATTTCGTTGGCGTGTTTAACACGCTGCATCAACTGAACTATCGCGGCGCATTTCTGATTGAAATGTGGACCGAAAAAGCAAAAGAGCCGGTGCTGGAGATTATCCAGGCGCGCCGCTGGATTGAAGCCCGTATGCAGGAAGGAGGCATGACATGCTAGACGAACTTAAAGCCGAGGTACTGGCAGCAAACCTGGCGTTGCCCGCCCACCAGCTGGTGACGTTTACCTGGGGCAACGTCAGCGCAGTGGACCGCAAAAGCGGCATGATGGTCATTAAACCGTCCGGTGTGGAATACAACGTGATGACGGCGGAGGATATGGTGGTGGTGAATATCGCCACGGGCCAGGTTATTGAGGGGAATAAAAAGCCCTCTTCAGACACGCCTACCCATCTTGCGCTGTATCGTCGTTACCCGGAGATTGGCGGCATCGTGCATACCCATTCGCGCCACGCCACTATCTGGTCCCAGGCGGGGCTGGATTTACCGGCCTGGGGAACCACGCACGCGGACTATTTCTACGGGACCATCCCCTGCACGCGCCTGATGACCACGGCAGAGATTGCAGGAGAATACGAATACCAGACGGGTGAAGTGATCATCAAAACCTTCGAGGAGCGCGATCTTAGCCCGATGCAGATCCCGGCGGTGCTGGTCCACTCCCACGGCCCGTTCGCTTGGGGTAAAGACGCGGCCGATGCGGTTCACAATGCCGTGGTGCTGGAAGAGTGCGCCTATATGGGCCTGTTCTCTCGCCAGCTCGCGCCACAGCTTCCGGTTATGCAGCAGGAACTGCTCGACAAGCATTATCTGCGCAAGCATGGAGCCAATGCCTATTACGGGCAGTGATCATAGATAGAGGCTTTAGGGAACAGCAGTACAGGCACGATCGTAGGCCGGGTAAGGCAAAGCCGCCACCCGGCTTTACCACATCAGAAACGCCAGGTCAGGCCGGTCATCAGCGCGAAGCTGTCGTCGCGGTCGATCATCGGGCTATTCTTCACGTCGTCAGGCAACACGGTGTAGACCGCGCTGGCATTGAGATACAGCTTCTGGGTTAACTGATATTTAGCCGCCAGACCAACGTATGGCGTCCAGCTGTCACCGGCAGTGTATTGATCCAGTCCGGAGCGGCGAGACTCGCTGCCGGATACGCCGTAGTAGTAGTCGTTATAGCTTTCGTCGCTGTAGAACACACCCACAGAAGGCGTCAGGGTCAGGCGATCCATTTTGATTGGACGGAAGTATGATACTTCGCCGACCACGCCGCCGCTTTCATCCGTGGCATCACCAGAGACCGCCACTTTCAGCGACCCCCAGCTCTCGTGGCGGTAGTACGCACCGCCGAGGAAGGCGGACGCTTTACGCTCATCCAGCTGCTTCATCTGATGGTCGTCATTATCGTCAGGGTCGAAATGCAGCGGCATCCACGTTGCGGTCAGGCTTAATTCATTTTTTGCATCTTTCCACAGGATCCATCCGCCCGTGGTCTGGCGAACGTAAAAGCGATCGCCTTCGTAGCTAATTAACGGTACCGCAGTCGTATTTTCGTTATAGCCTTTGTATGGAGACTCATTAAATACAGCCCCCGCTCCAAGTGAAAATTCCCCGGCTATGGCAGACGTTGATGCAAATAACGTGGCAGCGATGAGTAAATTGTATTTAATAGTCATTCTATGTAATCCATTTAAATGCCAAACAAGCGAGGCGCATAATAATGGTTACAAAATTGCCAATGCAACGCTGCGGTTTATATAATATTATATATAAAATCATATAGATGGGTGTGCATGATGAGTACATTACAGCTAAAACCACGCGAATTAAAAATTATCTCCGTCATCGCCGCCACCCACAGCATTGGTGATGCCGCCGCCCTGCTGGGTATGGCGCAGGCCAACGTCAGTAAATATCTGTCTGATTTTGAAACGCGGGTTGGGCTCAAGGTCTTTGAGCGCACCACGCGCCAGCTGGCCCTGACCCAGTTTGGTGAAGCGTTACTCCCCTACGTGAACGCCACGCTGGATAAGAACAGCCAGCTTGTTAATTTCATTGCTGATTATAAGCACGAAAAGCGCGGAAAAGTGACGATCTATGCCCCAACAGGTATCGTGACCTACCTCGCGCGACACGTGATCCATCAGATAGAAGACATCGGTGACATCCGCATCTCCCTGAAAACCTACAATCTGGACCGGAATGAATTTTCAGAAGGCGTTACCTTTCCGGATGACTGCGACATTTTAATTACCTATGCTCAGCCAAAAGACGAAAGTCTGGTTGCCAGCGTGCTGACAAAATATTCCGTTACGGCCTTCGCAACCGTAGAATATTTAAATAAACATCCCTTAACCGGACCTGAAGATTTAATTAATCACTCCTGTATTCTCATTGACTCCATGCTGGTCGATGATGCCAACATCTGGCGTTTCCGCGTGCACGGCAGCGATGACGTGCACGACTACCGGGTGACCGGTAATTATATTTGCGACAATACGCAGACTGCCCTGGAGTTGGCCAGAAATAATCTTGGGATTGTTTTTGCACCAAAAGAGAGTCTGAAAAAGGAATTAACGAAAGGCATGCTGGTCCCCTGCTTCCCGCATCAGGAAGAGTGGTGGCTCGATCTGACGGCCATCTTCCGCAAACGCGAATACCAGCCCTGGCGCGTGCAATACGTTCTGGATGGCGTCCTTAACTGTCTGCGCCAGCAAATTGCTCAGGCCGCCCACGGACGGCCTGAGCTGGGCGACTAGAACAGCCCCAGTGGCTTATCGGAATAGCTGACCAGCAGACATTTGGTCTGCTGGTAATGCTCCAGCATCATCTTGTGGGTTTCACGTCCGATGCCCGACTGCTTATAACCGCCAAATGCCGCGTGCGCCGGATAGGCGTGGTAGCAGTTGGTCCAGACGCGCCCGGCCTGAATGCCGCGGCCCATTTTATAGGCCAGATTACCGTTGCGACTCCAGACGCCTGCGCCCAGGCCATACGGCGTGTCGTTGGCAATCTCCAGCGCCTCCTCTATCGTTTTAAAGGTGGTCACGGCCAGCACCGGGCCGAAAATCTCCTCCTGGAAAACGCGCATGTTGTTCTGGCCGAAGAGGATCGTCGGCTCAAGGTAATAGCCGTCCTGCAGATCCCCTCCCAGCACCTTACGACGCCCGCCGGTGAGAATATCCGCCCCCTCTTTCTTGCCGATGTCGATGTAGTTGAGGATCGTTTCCAGCTGTCCGTGCGAGACCTGCGCCCCCATCTGGGTAACGTTATCGAGCGGGTTACCGCTGCGGATAGACTCAACGCGGCGAATGGCCCGCTCCATAAAGCGCTCGTAGATGGATTCCTGCACCAGCGCGCGGCTTGGGCAGGTGCAGACTTCGCCCTGGTTAAACGCAAACAGCGCAAACCCTTCCAGGGCTTTATCGAAGAAGGCATCCTCTTCCTCCATCACGTCCGCGAAGAAGATGTTCGGGGATTTCCCGCCCAGTTCCAGAGTCACCGGGATAATGTTCTGCGTGGCGTACTGCATGATCTGCTGGCCCACCTCCGTCGACCCGGTAAACGCCACTTTGGCGATACGTTTTGAGGTAGCCAGATATTCGCCTATCTCCCCGCCCGCGCCGTTCACCACGTTAATCACGCCCGGCGGCAGGAGATCGCCAACGATTTCCATCAGCAGCAGGACCGAGAGCGGGGTCAGACGCGCCGGTTTGAGCACAATACAGTTTCCGGCCGCCAGCGCGGG
The DNA here is from genome assembly GCF_020567405.1 of Enterobacter sp. TCD1-1. Lineage (NCBI taxonomy): Bacteria > Pseudomonadati > Pseudomonadota > Gammaproteobacteria > Enterobacterales > Enterobacteriaceae > Enterobacter > Enterobacter sp. TCD1-1. Next base: position 62,056 of record NZ_JAJCXF010000005.1, read on the forward strand.
CGCCATTTTCCAGCTCGCCATCAGCAGCGGGAAGTTCCACGGAATAATTTGCCCGACGACGCCCAGCGGTTCGTGGAAGTGATACGCCACGGTGTCGCTGTCGACTTCGCTGATCCCGCCCTCCTGAGCGCGAATACAGGAGGCAAAATAGCGGAAGTGGTCAATAGCAAGCGGCACGTCAGCCGCCATCGTTTCCCGGATCGGCTTGCCGTTATCCCAGGTTTCCGCCGTCGCCAGCAGCTCCAGATTCTGCTCCATCCGGTCGGCGATTTTGAACAGGATCGCCGCCCGGTCCTGCACGGAGGTGTGAGCCCATTTCTCTTTCGCTTTGTGCGCCGCATCCAGCGCCAGGTCGATATCACGCTTACCGGAGCTGGCAATCTCGCACAGCGGCTGGCCGGTAACCGGGGTCAGGTTGGAATAGTATTCGCCGTCGACGGGAGCGACCCAGTCGCCGCCAATAAAGTTGTCATAACGGGGCTTCAGCTTGAGGGGAAAACCATACTCGCCGGGCTGGATACGCGATGAGGGAGGATTGTTTGTCATGTCCGTCTCCTTGCTGTTGGTGTACAACAAGGGTAGTTCCGGCTGGCGATTTTCTCGCCAGCCGGTAACGGTGTTTACGACTGAGGTCACGGAGTTTCAGGAAATAATAACGAATCGCGCAACAGATGATCGTTACCGCGACGGCGGGTAAAGCCGATGCGGTTGAAGTATTCCAGGATCTGGATCGCCAGCTTGCGCCCCACGTTCAGCCGATCGCGGAAATCCGCTGCGCAGGTCGAGCCGCGCGCCTGATCCAGCTCGCGGATCAGGTTGGCAAACGCCACAATGCGATCGTTACGGTAGTAACGATCTTTCACGATCGCGACGATTAGCCCCTGCTGCGCCGCATGGCGCAATACCTGGCGCATCACCTGCTCATCGGTATTGGTTTCCCTGGCCAGATCGCGAACCCACCACGGCTCATCACCAAACAGCGGGGCCGCTTTTTGCCATATGGCCTCTTGCTCGGCGGTGAACCCGGCCTTGTGATCCGGCAGGTGCAGCCAGCCGTGGTGGCTTTTAATCACTCCGCTTTCGCGCATGTTTTCGATCAGCAGCAGCACCAGCGCATCGTCTTCCATCGGCAGCGCCATGCGTCGCAGACGCTCGCGCCCCGGGCCAGGCTCGTCCTGATGCTGTTCATGGTAAGTCGCGAGCGTGTTCAGTATCTTACGCTGCCAGTGCGCAGCAACCGGGGCATTGAGCAGGCTGTTGCCGGCCTGAATAAAGCCCGGCTCCTGGGTCAGCTGCCGTAAGCCTTCCCCGCTCAGCTGGCGTGCCCATGCAAAATCACGCAGACTCACCGCCCCGCGATCGAGGTGCACCCGCAGCGCGGCGTTATCCTCTCTGGCGTCTGCCAGCGCGGCAAGCCACTGCAAATATTCCGGCTTACGCTTGCCGCGTCGGGGTGGGTTAAGCGCCACCACGCGCGCGCCCGCCAGCGTTTCCCTTGCAGAAATGTCACGCAGTACCAGACGATCGTTATCTGCCAGCCAGAGCGGCGAATCGAATACCAGCTCGGCAAGGTCGTTTTCCAGCAGCGACACGCGCCCGGTGATATGGCTGGCCGCGTGGTGAATATGCAGCGGCTGCCATTGGGTCAACGGCATGTGTGTCTGCAGGGAGACAATCACGCGTTCAGACGGTTCCGGCGGGGCATCGGCCAGCAGCCAGTCTCCGCGATTAATCTGCTCTTTTTCCGCATCCCCGGCAATGTTCAGCGCGATACGCTGCCCGGCGTGGGCACGGTCAGCGGGCTGGTTTTGTGCATGCAGCCCGCGCACGCGCATCGGTTTATTCACGCCCGTCAGCCAGAGCGTATCTCCCACGCTGACTTCACCACTCAGCGCGGTGCCGGTCACGACCAGCCCCGCACCTTTTACGGTAAACGCCCGGTCGATCGCCAGACGGAAACGATGATGGCTGGCGTGGTCGCGTGTTGAAAGGTTCTGCAAATGGTGGCGAAGTTCGTCGATACCACGCCCTTCTGTCGCCACGGTGACAAAAAGCGATGCGTCGGCAAAACCATACTCCCGCAGAGTCGCCTGGACCGTTTCGCGCACCTCGCTGACGCGCGCATCATCCACGCGATCGGCTTTGGTCAGCGCCACGGTCAGCTGCGGGTTGCCGGTTAGCTGCAGGATCGCCAGGTGCTCGCGGGTTTGCGCCATCACGCCGTCATCGCAGGCCACCACCAGCAGGGCATGATCGATGCCACCCACGCCCGCCAGCATGTTGGACAGAAACTTTTCATGCCCCGGCACATCAATAAAGCCCAGCACGCGACCATCAGGCTGGGGCCAGTAGGCATAGCCCAGATCGATGGTCATGCCGCGCTTTTTCTCTTCCGGCAGGCGATCGGCGTTTACGCCGGTAATGGCCTGCAGTAACGTGGTTTTTCCGTGGTCGACGTGACCGGCGGTGGCAATAATCATTTCAACAACATCTCCAGAAATCGCTCTTCATCTTCAAGGCAGCGCAGATCCAGCCACATTCGGCCGTCGTAAATCCGCCCGATAACCGGCGTCGGCAGGCCACGCCAGCGCGACGACAGCGCCTCAAGCTGGCTGCCGCGCCCGTCACGCGGTGTGAACGTCAGCGCCTCACTCGGCAGCCTGTCCACCGGCAGCGACCCGCTGCCAATCTGCGACTGGCAGGGCTCAATGCGAACGTCAAAATCGGGGTAATGCGCGGCGACGCGCGGCAGCAGTAACTCGGCCTGGGCGCGAATCGAGGCGGCATCGCGGCTTAACAGACGCAGCGTGGGCAGGCGGTCGGCCAGTTTTTCCGGGTGGAGATAGAGCCGCAGCGTCGCTTCCAGCGCGGCAAGCGTCATTTTATCGGCGCGCAGGGCGCGCTTAAGCGGGTGCTGCTGCAGCTGCGCAATCAGCTCGCGCTTGCCGACGATAATCCCGGCCTGCGGCCCGCCCAGCAGTTTGTCGCCGGAAAAGCTGACCAGGCTCACGCCCGCCGCAATCATCTCTTGCGGCATCGGCTCTTTTGGCAGCCCGTACAGGCTCAGATCCACCAGCGAGCCGCTGCCGAGATCGGCAATCACCGGTATATTCAGTTCGCGCCCAATCGCCGCCAGCTCCGCCTCGTCAACCGTTTTGGTGAAGCCTTCAATATGGTAATTGCTGGTGTGGACCTTCATCAGCAGGGCGGTATTTTCATTCACCGCCGCGCGATAATCTTTCGCATGGGTACGGTTTGTCGTGCCCACTTCATGCAGCGTGCAGCCCGCCTGGCGCATCACGTCCGGGATGCGAAACGCCCCGCCAATCTCCACCAGCTCGCCGCGGGACACCACCACCTCTTTGCCGCTGGCGGTGGCCGCCAGCATCAGCAACACCGCGGCGGCGTTGTTATTCACAATGCAGGCATCTTCCGCGCCGGTCAGCTGGCACAGCAGCTCCGCCAGCGCGCGGTCGCGGTGCCCGCGTCCGGCGCCGTCCAGATCGTACTCCAGCGTCACGGGTGTTCGCATGGCCTGCACGACCGCGGCAACGGCCTCTTCCGCCTGCTGCGCGCGCCCCAGGTTGGTATGCAGCACGGTACCCGACAGGTTTATCACCGGGCGTAACGCGCTTTGCGCCTTCTCATCCAGCCGCTGTTCAACTTCCTGCTCCCACGCGCTACACCAGTCGGGCAAGGCGTTTTCTGCCTGAATCGCGCAGCGGGCTTCGTCCTGAAGCAGGCGTAACATTTCCACCGTCGCGGTATGGCCGAAACGCTCAACAACAGCATGAATGCGGGGTTCGCGAAGAAGACGGTCGGTAGCGGGGATCTGGCTGTACAGCGAATGATGAGTAGTCATGAAAGCGCCTGGCGAGTAAATATCTTCCCCCCTCCCGACGGGAGAGGGAGTTAACATGTGAGGGGATTGTACCGCCTCCGACGGCGAAGTGTTATAACCCGCGTCAAGCCTTTGGCGGTTCGGTACGGGCAAAGCTCTCGCGGCTAAACAGCGTGTCAGCAAGCTTCACCAGCAGCGGACGGTCGACGCACCAGCCCGGGGAGACGCGGCGGAAGTTGAGATAACCAATCGCGCAGGCGATGGCGATGGTCCCCAGGTTCAGGCTGTCGGTGTCGATCTTACCCTCCCGGATTAGCTGTTCGCATCTGTCCAGGCTGCGGCTGATTTTTTCCCGCTGGCGTAACAGTTCCGTTTCCGACTGCTGGGCGGCGTGCCTTGCCTGTTCCCGTACGGAGGTTAACGCCGCATCCATAATACCATCGGCAAGGGCTTCAACCTGCTTCACCGCCAGCGCCGCTTTTGGGTCTGCTGGCAGCATTGCCGGGGCAACGCCCAGCAGCTCGATATACTCCGCAATAATCGGGGAATCAAACCAGTATTCTCCCTCGTCTGTGACCAGCGCTGGCACTTTTCCCAGCGGGTTGTACTGCGCGACGCCGTTTTCCGCGTTGTAGGGCTGTTCATTCACGAATTCAAATTCAATCCCCTTCTCCAGCAGGAGAATCGAGATTTTTCGCACGAAGGGACTGGTATAGCTGCCGATGAGTTTCATTGCCTGATCCTTGATGCCGGAAAAAAGTCAGTATGGATCAAGCGATGAAAAAAGGGCAGGTCTGCATGTCGCATTCCCGCCCTGGAAGGATTAGTGATCGAGGTAGAGGTAGTGCATCCAGCTGGTCATACGCAGCAGTACTTTACGCATGACCGAGACGTGGGCGAAGTGGTCCGAATAGACCGCCACCTGGGCATAGATACCGTCCGGCAGGGCATCGACTTCCGCGTTGGGTTCCAGCTCAATAAGTGCCTGAACGCCGTCCGTTCCCGGCACCACCGTCAGCGACTGCAGCGCGCCCTGCGCCTGATAGGTTCCCCCCGGCACCACCGGCAGAATACTGGTGAGCTTCCCGGAGAAGACCTGGCCCGGCAGCGCGTTAAACACCACTTCCGCTTCATCGCCCGGCTTCAGACGCAGCAGCGAGTTCTGACGGAACTGGGCCACAATCTGACGCTTCTGTTCAGGGATAAAGACCATCACCGGACGCAAAGGCAGCGCGGCGGCATAGGTTCCCGGACGAATCAGTACCTGAGTGATATAACCATTGCTCGGCGCACGCACCACGGTCTGGTCCAAATTGTATTTGGCTTCGGCAAGCTGGGCGCGTAAGGACGCAATCTGCGACTGTTCACCGTTCACCATGCTGTCTAACTGGCTTTGGATCTGCACCTGTTCAGCCACGGAGCCTTTCACCAGCGCATCCTGTGCCAGATAGTTCTGACGCGCGTTGTCGATATCGCTTTCAGAGAACGGGTTCACCTTCGCCTGGCTGCCTTTCAGGTAGCGCTGATAATCTTTATAGAGGCGATCGCGTTCAGCGGAGACGCGCGTGGTATTGGCAACGGCTTCCGCCAGCTGCGCCTTCAGATTATCGATATTGTGCGTCGCGGTCACCAGGTCGGCCTGAAGTCTGTCGACGCGCGCCTGATAGCGGCCTGGATCCAGTTTAAATAACACTTCGCCTTTTTTAATGAGCTGGTTATTTTTATCGGTCACTTCGCTGACCACACCGGTCACCTGCGGCGTGATTGGAATAGAAATAACCGCTTTTTGCGCCGTAAAGGTATACGGGTGGTTATAGTTCATTAACAGAATAAGTCCGGCAACAATAAATACGCCGCCTAATGTTGCGGTGGCAAGCGTCCACTGGTTGACCGGAATTCGGAATATTTTAAAGATGGCCCAGGCAAATGCCACGTAGGTCAAAATAATCAACAGATCCATGATTAGCGCTCCAGCGTGTTCTTATCAGCAGCAGGCTTTACCGCGCCCAGCTTTTGTTCGAGTTCCGCCACGCGTTTGGCGAGCGCATCCATGCCCGGGACCTCATCAGGCTTTGTGATGTGGTTTTGCATGCCCCAGCCGCGATCCTCGCGGTACAGCGTGGCCCAAATCCACAGGAATGGCCAGATGGCATGAAGCGTAAACAGGCTAATCCAGCCAGCCGTATGAATGGCATCGGCATGCGGATGGTTACGCTTTTTGGCCATATTATAAGGAATATCATGGATGGCGATGATTCCGTAAAAGAGAACCAGAAATACAAAAATCAATACGCCCAGCGCAAAATAGTTGAGAAACATATTCTCCTCACTTAAACAACGTCAACTCATTAAATTAATAAAACGGTACGCAACCTAATTAATTTTTTATAAACACGGGGTTGTGCTTACTATTTCCGAGCCGGGGAGTATCGGTTTTTATAATATCTCCATGCAAGTTTATAAGCGTGTCAAAATATATCCTGAATAATAATAGACTTAACCTTACAATATGAGCGTAATCCACCTTTTAACTTTTCGCCATACCACACATCAAAAGTGGTTTTTTAGCTTATCGTGTCGTGCAATATCATCCAGGCGCTGAATCGCGAAGCAGAGTTTGCCGCCGATCACAGCCGGAGAAATCCGCATAAAAATATTTTGTGAAATCAGTCACAATCCAGAAACAAACCCACCAGAACAAAACGTGACAACAATCACATAAAAGGGTGGATTTTGCTTTTTTTGTCGCCATTGTATTTTTTTTGCCCGCAGATTTTGTGATTGAGATCACTCCATTGATATCCCTACCCCCTGCCTTTACGTGACACGCATCACACAAATTTTCCCTGTCTGGACAGTTGAACGATTCAGTGCCAGATTTCACAGCATCAGAACAGGGTCCGGCTACCTCTGCCGCCTCATTAACAATAAACCTCGGGCCGCAAGCCTAAGCGTAAACAGAAGAAGGGGTGTTTTATGTCATCCGATTTCAAGATCAAAGTTCAAAGCTTTGGTCGTTTCCTCAGCAACATGGTGATGCCAAATATCGGCGCGTTTATCGCGTGGGGTATCATCACCGCATTGTTCATTCCGACAGGGTGGTTGCCTAACGAAACGCTGGCGAAACTTGTTGGCCCAATGATTACCTATCTCCTGCCGCTGCTCATCGGTTTCACCGGGGGTCGTCTGGTGGGCGGTGACCGTGGTGGCGTCGTGGGTGCCATCACAACCATGGGTGTTATCGTCGGTGCGGATATGCCGATGTTCCTCGGTGCGATGATTGCCGGTCCTCTGGGCGGCTGGGCGATTAAGAAATTCGACGTCTGGGTTGATGGTAAGATCAAATCCGGCTTCGAAATGCTGGTGAACAACTTCTCTGCGGGCATCATCGGGATGATCCTCGCCATTCTGGCGTTCCTCGGCATTGGCCCTGCGGTTGAAGTGCTGTCCAAAATTCTGGCGGCAGGCGTTAACTTCATGGTGGCGCACGAGATGCTGCCGCTGGCGTCTATCTTCGTTGAACCGGCGAAAATCCTGTTCCTTAACAACGCCATCAACCACGGCATCTTCTCGCCGCTGGGTATCCAGCAGTCTCACGATCTCGGCAAGTCTATCTTCTTCCTGATTGAAGCCAACCCGGGTCCAGGTATGGGCGTTCTGCTGGCGTACATCTTCTTTGGCCGTGGCAGCGCTAAACAGTCTGCTGGCGGCGCGGCGATCATCCACTTCCTGGGCGGTATCCACGAAATTTACTTCCCTTACGTGCTGATGAACCCACGTCTGATCCTGGCCGTTATCCTCGGCGGTATGACCGGTGTGTTCACCCTGAGCGTGCTGGGCGGCGGTCTGGTTTCTCCGGCCTCTCCGGGTTCTATCCTGGCGGTACTGGCGATGACGCCAAAAGGCGCTTACTTCGCGAACCTCGCGGCTATCTTTGCGGCAATGGCCGTCTCCTTCGTGGTCTCTTCTATCCTGCTGAAAACCAGCAAAGTGAAAGAAGATGATGACATCGAAGCCGCAACCCGTCGTATGCACGACATGAAAGCCGAATCCAAAGGCGCGACGCCACTGGCAGCCGGTGATGTCTCTAACGACCTGAGCCACGTGCGTAAAATCATCGTTGCCTGCGACGCCGGTATGGGTTCCAGCGCAATGGGTGCAGGCGTGCTGCGTAAGAAAGTGCAGGATGCGGGCCTGACCAATATTTCCGTGACCAACAGCGCCATTAACAGCCTGCCGCCGGATGTTGACCTGGTTATCACGCACCGCGATCTGACCGAACGCGCCATGCGTCAGGTACCACAGGCACAGCACATTTCGCTGACCAACTTCCTCGACAGCGGCCTGTATACCAGCCTGACCGAACGTCTGGTTGCCGCGCAGCGTCACGAAGACAACGAAGTGAAAGTGCGTTCCAGCCTGCAGGACAGTTTTGACGAGAGCAACGCCCACCTGTTTAAGCTAGGTGCGGAAAACATCTTCCTCGGTCGTACCGCGGCCACCAAAGAAGAAGCGATTCGCTTTGCCGGTGAGCAGCTGGTGAAAGGCGGCTACGTTCAGCCTGAATATGTCGACGCGATGCTGGAACGCGAAAAACTGACCCCAACCTATCTGGGCGAATCCATCGCGGTGCCGCACGGTACGGTTGAAGCGAAAGATCGTGTCCTGAAAACCGGCGTCGTATTCTGCCAGTACCCGCAGGGCGTGCGTTTCGGTGAAGAAGAAGACGACATCGCCCGTCTGGTGATTGGTATCGCCGCTCGCAACAACGAGCACATTCAGGTGATTACCAGCCTGACCAACGCGCTGGATGATGAGTCCGTCATTGAGCGTCTGGCCAATACCACCAGCGTTGAAGAAGTTCTGGCTCTGCTTAACAAATAACAGTACTCCTCCCTCTCCCCCCGGGGAGAGGGCTAGGGTGAGGGGAAAACGTTCCTCACCCCAGCCCTCTCGGGTAAAAACATTGATGAAGGTTAATACTATGAAAGCATTACATTTTGGCGCAGGTAATATCGGTCGTGGTTTTATCGGTAAACTGCTGGCAGACGCGGGCATTACCCTGACATTCGCCGATGTGAATCAGGTTGTCCTGGATGCCCTGAATGCCCGTCATAGCTATCAGGTCCATGTGGTCGGTGAAAACGAGCAGGTTGAGACGGTATCTGGCGTCAACGCGGTCAGCAGCATCGGCGACGACGTTATTGACCTTATCGCCAGCGTCGATCTGGTCACCACCGCCGTAGGTCCGGTTGTGCTTGAGCGTATCGCCCCTGCGGTCGCGAAAGGCCTGGCAAAACGTAAAGCGCAAGGTATCGATACCCCGCTGAACATCATCGCCTGTGAAAACATGGTGCGCGGCACCACGCAGCTGAAAGGCCACGTGCTCAACGCTGTGGCAGACGAAGACAAAGCCTGGGTGGAAGCGCACGTGGGTTTTGTGGATTCCGCCGTGGATCGCATCGTTCCGCCTTCCGAATCCGCGACCAACGATCCGCTGGAAGTGACCGTAGAAACCTTCAGCGAGTGGATCGTCGATAAAACCCAGTTTAAAGGCGCGCTGCCGACCATTCCGGGAATGGAATTAACCGATAACCTGATGGCATTTGTCGAACGCAAACTCTTCACGCTGAACACCGGGCATGCTATAACCGCGTACCTCGGAAAATTGGCCGGTCATCAGACCATTCGTGACGCGATCCTCGATGAGAAGATCCGCGCAGTGGTAAAAGGGGCAATGGAAGAGAGCGGCGCGGTGCTGATTAAACGCTACGGTTTCGATGCGGATAAACACGCAGCATACATCCAGAAAATCCTCGGTCGCTTTGAAAACCCGTATCTGAAAGATGACGTTGAGCGCGTGGGCCGCCAGCCGCTGCGTAAGCTGAGCGCGGGCGACCGCCTGATTAAGCCGCTGCTGGGCACGCTGGAATACGGTCTGCCGCACGCCAATCTGGTGAAAGGGATTGCCGCCGCAATGCACTACCGCAGCGAGCAGGACCCGCAGGCGCAGGAACTGGCTCAGCTGATTGATACCCAGGGCGCGCAGGCTGCGCTGGCGCAGATTTCCGGTCTGGACGCCAACAGCGACGTGGTTGTGGAGGCGGTTAACGCATACAACGCAACCAAATGATGCAGAATGCGGCGCAGGTTAGCCTGCGCCCGGATAACAGATTGTCAGATATGCAGGCAATAATGGAACAAACCCAGGCCTTTGAAAATCGTGTGCTTGAGCGTCTGAATGCTGGCAAAACCGTACGAAGTTTCCTGATTGCCGCCGTCGAGCTGTTAACCGAGGCGGTGAATATCCTGGTGCTTCAGGTGTTTCGCAAAGACGACTACGCGGTAAAATATGCTGTAGAACCGTTACTGGACGGAGACGGACCGCTGGGCGATTTATCCGTGCGTCTGAAGCTGATTTATGGTCTTGGCGTGCTGAACCGACAAGAGTATGAAGATGCAGAGCTGCTAATGGCGCTGCGCGAAGAACTCAATCATGACGGTAATGAATACACCTTTACCGACGATGAAATCCTGGGGCCGTTCGGCGAGCTGCACTGCGTCACCGCGCTTCCTCCGGCACCGCAGTTTGATAACAGCGACCCTGAGCTCTACGCGATGCAAAAGCTGCGTTATCAACAGGTTGTCCGTTCCACGATGGTTCTCTCCCTGACTGAGCTGATTTCCCGAATCAGCTTAAAAAAAGCGTTTCAGAAGTAAGCCTGCTCACATTGGTGTATCCTTCCCTCTAAATTCCCCGTTTTCAGAGTTATTTGTCATGAAAGAAGTCGAAAAGAACGAAATTAAACGCCTGAGCGACCGCCTGGATCTCATCCGCCACCAGATGGCGGGCCTGTCACTGGTCGAGTCCGCCGAGAAGTATGCCGAGCTTGAAAAAGAGACCGCGAAGCTGGAAGCAGAGATCGAGCGCCTGCGCGAAGTCAAAGGCCAGAAGCTGAGCAAAGAAGCGCAGAAGCTGATGAACATGCCGCACCGTCGTGCGATCACCAAAAAAGAGCAAGCCGACATGGGCAAGCTGAAGAAAAGCGTCCGTGGTCTGGTGGTGGTTCACCCGATGACCGAGCTTGGCCGCGAAATGGGCCTGAAAGAGATGACGGGCTTTTGTAAGACGGCGTTCTGATTTCATGCCGGGTGGCGCTGCGCTTACCCGGCTTACTCTTTTCCCCTTCGTGTGAATTGGTCCAACCAATAGCGCAACCAATCCTCCCCCGGTTCACAATTCCATTATTTCCGCTCACAAAACCATTGCTAGCTCATAACATCTGGTTAACCATTCATTGTCATTAACCCTACAACACAACATTGGCAGGACCACTTTTACACAGACTGTGACGCAGAGATGAGCGGAGACTCACCCGCAGCGCAGGCTGTCTGGTCCCCAGGAGACCTGCATGAGCCTCTGGCAACAAAACTACGACCCGGCCGGCAATATCTGGCTGTCGAGCCTGATCGCATCGCTTCCGATCCTGTTCTTCTTCTTTGCGCTGATTAAGCTCAAACTGAAGGGCTACCTTGCCGCGACGTACACCGTCGCCATCGCCCTGCTGGTGGCGCTGTTCTTCTACAAAATGCCGGTCGATCGCGCGCTGGCCTCCGTCGTCTACGGTTTCTTCTACGGCCTGTGGCCGATTGCGTGGATCATCATCGCGGCGGTCTTTGTCTATAAAATCTCGGTGAAAACCGGGCAGTTCGACATTATCCGCTCGTCGATTCTCTCCATTACGCCGGACCAGCGCCTGCAGATGCTGATTGTCGGCTTCTCCTTTGGGGCGTTTCTGGAAGGCGCGGCAGGCTTTGGCGCACCGGTGGCGATCACCGCCGCGCTGCTGGTGGGCCTGGGCTTTAACCCGCTGTATGCCGCAGGCCTGTGCCTGATTGTGAACACCGCACCGGTGGCGTTTGGTGCGATGGGTATTCCGATTCTGGTTGCGGGCCAGGTGACCGGCCTGGACAGCTTTGAGATTGGCCAGATGGTGGGTCGCCAGCTGCCGTTCCTGACCATTATCGTCCTCTTCTGGATCATGGCGATTATGGACGGCTGGCGCGGCGTGAAGGAGACCTGGCCTGCGGTGATGGTGGCGGGCGGTTCGTTCGCGATTGCCCAGTACCTCAGCTCGAACTTCCTTGGCCCGGAACTGCCGGACATCATCTCTTCGCTGGTTTCCCTGGTCTGCCTGACGCTGTTCCTGAAACGCTGGCAGCCGGTCCGTATTTTCCGCTTCGCCGACATGGGCGCCTCGCAGGTCGATCAAACCCTGGCCCGCACCGGTTACACCGCAGGACAGGTGATTCGCGCCTGGTCGCCGTTCCTGTTCCTGACCGCCACGGTTACGCTGTGGAGCATTCCGCCGTTTAAAGCCCTGTTCGCCCCGGGCGGCGCGCTGTACGACATGGTGATTAACGTTTCGGTGCCGTTCCTCGACAAGATGGTCGCCCGTATGCCGCCGGTGGTGCACGCCGCCACGCCGTATGCCGCGGTCTATAAATTCGACTGGTTCTCCGCCACCGGGACCGCCATCCTGTTTGCCGCTATTCTTTCCGTGGTGTGGCTGCGCATGAAGCCTGCGGCTGCGGTGCAGACCTTTGCGTCGACGATTAAGGAGCTGATGCTGCCGATCTACTCCATCGGCATGGTGCTGGCGTTCGCGTTTATCTCGAACTACTCCGGCTTGTCATCTACGCTGGCACTGGCGCTGGCGCATACCAGCCACGCCTTCACCTTCTTCTCACCGTTCCTTGGCTGGCTGGGGGTGTTTCTGACCGGTTCCGATACCTCGTCTAACGCCCTGTTTGCCGCGCTGCAGGCCACGGCGGCCCAGCAGATTGGCGTGTCGGATGTTCTGCTGGTGGCCGCAAATACCACCGGCGGCGTGACCGGGAAAATGATCTCCCCACAATCCATCGCCATTGCCTGTGCGGCGGTGGGACTGGTCGGTAAAGAGTCGGATCTGTTCCGCTTTACCGTGAAACACAGCCTGATATTCACCTGCATGGTCGGAGTGATCACCACCCTGCAGGCCTATGTCTTAACCTGGATGATCCCATGATAGTGATGCCCAGACGCCTGTCCGACGAGATTGCCTCTCGCGTGCGGGCGCTGATTGAAGAACAACAGCTGGAAGCGGGCATGAAGTTGCCCGCCGAACGCCAGCTCGCCGCCCAGCTTGGCGTGTCGCGCAATTCACTGCGCGAGGCGCTGGCAACACTGGTCAGCGAAGGGGTGCTGGTAAGCCGTCGCGGCGGCGGCACCTTTGTACGCTGGCAGCATGACGACTGGTCCGAGCAAAACATCGTTCAGCCACTGAAAACGCTGATGGAGAACGACCCGGACTACAGCTTCGACATCCTTGAAGCGCGTCACGCCATCGAAACCAGTACCGCCTGGCACGCAGCCATGCGGGCAACCGACGCCGACAAAGAGAAACTCATCGCCTGCTTTGAGGCCACGCAAAGCAGCGACCCGGACATCGCCTCCCAGGCGGACGTGCGTTTTCACCTGGCGATTGCCGAGGCGTCGCACAACGTGGTGCTGCTCCAGACCATGCGCGGGTTCTTCGACCTGCTGCAATCCTCCGTGAAGCAGAGCCGCCAGCGCATGTATCTGGTTCCGCCGGTGTTTGCCCAACTGACCGAACAACACGAGGCGGTGCTCAACGCCATTCTGGCCGGTGATGCCGAAGCCGCGCGCAAAGCGATGATGGCGCATCTCGGTTTCGTGCATACCACCATCAAACGATTCGATGAAGACCAGGCCCGACAGGCGCGTATTACCCGTCTGCCTGGCGACAGTGATATTTCCAGGGAGAACAAAGCATGATCATTTCAGCAGCCAGTGACTATCGCGCCGCGGCGCAGCGCATTTTGCCCCCGTTCCTGTTCCACTACATTGACGGCGGGGCGTATGCCGAATACACCCTGCGCCGCAACGTGGAAGATCTGTCGGAGGTGGCTCTGCGCCAGCGCGTGCTGAAGAATATGTCTGACCTGAGCCTTGAGACAAAACTGTTTAACGAAACGCTTTCCATGCCGGTCGCGCTCGCACCTGTCGGTTTATGCGGCATGTACGCCCGTCGCGGTGAAGTGCAGGCCGCCGCCGCCGCAGATGCTAAAGGCATTCCGTTTACCCTTTCCACCGTTTCCGTCTGCCCGATTGAAGAGGTTGCCCCAACCATCAAGCGGCCAATGTGGTTCCAGCTGTACGTCCTGCGCGATCGCGGCTTTATGCGTAACGCGCTGGAGCGCGCCAAAGCGGCGGGCTGCTCCACGCTGGTCTTTACCGTTGATATGCCGACCCCCGGCGCACGCTATCGTGATGCCCACTCCGGCATGAGCGGCCCAAATGCGGCGCTCCGCCGCTACTGGCAGGCGGTAACGCATCCACAGTGGGCGTGGGACGTTGGCCTGAACGGTCGTCCACACGATCTGGGCAACATCTCGGCGTATCTGGGTAAACCCACCGGGCTGGAGGATTACATCGGCTGGCTGGCGAATAACTTCGATCCGTCCATCTCCTGGAAAGACCTGGAGTGGATCCGCGAATTCTGGGACGGCCCGATGGTGATCAAGGGGATCCTCGACCCGGAAGATGCCCGCGATGCGGTCCGCTTTGGCGCAGACGGGATTGTGGTCTCTAACCACGGCGGACGCCAGCTCGACGGGGTGCTCTCCTCTGCCCGCGCCCTGCCGGCCATTGCCGATGCGGTGAAAGGCGATATCGCCATCCTGGCCGACAGCGGGATCCGCAACGGGCTGGACGTGGTGCGCATGATTGCGCTGGGTGCCGACAGCGTGCTGCTGGGACGCGCGTATCTGTATGCCCTGGCGACGGCTGGTCAGGCAGGCGTGGCGAATCTGCTTAACCTGATCGAAAAAGAGATGAAGGTGGCGATGACGCTGACCGGTGCGAAAACCATTAGCGAAATCAGTAAGGATTCCCTGGTGCAGGAGTTAAGCAAATTACCGGCAGCGCTGGCTCCGCTTGCTCAGGGAAATGCGGCCTGAATTCTCACCCACTTTAAATTCTGTTTCTCACGCGTCCGATCTCCCCCTCGGGCGCTTTTTTATGCCGAAAATAACATCCAGATAACATATTGGATAAGAAAATTTGACATCCACCTGCCGTCCGCAATTGTATAGACAAGCAAAGACAAGAACACATCCGAGGGGAGTGTATGACCTATTCAGGTAAGGTGGATATTCAGCAGGTGATCGACGACAGTCGCTTTTCAGGGTTTCACTGGCTGCTCATTGTGCTGGGCTTTCTGGTTCTGGCGATCGATGGCTTTGATACGGCGGCAATGGGCTACATCGCGCCCACACTGTCGGCAGAATGGGGGATCCATAAACAGGATCTGGGGCCGGTGCTGAGCGCGGCGCTGCTGGGGCTGTCGTTGGGCGCGCTGATCGCCGGTCCAGTATCGGACCGGATGGGCCGCAAGCGGGTGCTGGTCTTTTCGTGTCTGTTCTTCGGCCTCGCGAGCCTGGGCACGGCCTGGGCGCAAAGCCTCAATACCCTGACGCTGTGGCGCTTTCTGACGGGCCTGGGGCTCGGCGCCGCCATGCCGAATGCCATTACGCTGATCTCCGAGTTTGCCCCCCAGCGCTGCCGCGCCATGGCGATTAATACCATGTACTGCGGCTTCCCTCTGGGTGCGGCGGGCGGCGGGGCGATCTCGTCCTGGCTTATTCCCCACCACGGCTGGCGAAGCGTGCTGCTGACCGGCGCAATTGCGCCGCTGATTTTAACGCTGCTGCTGGCACTGTTGTTGCCGGAGTCGGTGAAGTTTCTGGTGCAGCGCGGGAAAGACGTCATGCAGGTTCGCCGGATTGCCAGCCGGTTCGCCCGCGGTACGCTGGAGGGCGTCACGGGCTTTTTCCTGGCGGAGGAGAAAACCGCGTCTAAAAAAGGGAGCGTGTCGCAGCTGTTTTCGATGCCCTGGCTGCCCGGAACCCTGATGCTGTGGGTGACCTACTTTATGGGGCTGGTCATCTACTACGTCCTGCTGAGCTGGATGCCGACGCTGATGCAGGGGATGGGTTATGCGCTGGCGGAGTCCGCCTGGCTCACCTCGCTGTTCACCTTCGGCGGCACGGCCGGCATTCTGCTCGCCGGCTGGATGATGGACCGCTGGGAAGCGCACAAGGTTGTCGCGGGCGGGTTTATCCTGACGATGGGGCTGATCCTGCTACTCGGCATGGAGCATAACCATATCGCCCTGTTTGGCGGGTTGATTTTCCTGATGGGGATCGCGATGAACGGCGCGCAGTCGGGCATGCAGACCCTGGCCGCCACCTTTTATCCCACCGAGTGCCGCGCGACGGGCATCGCCTGGATGCAGGGGATCGGCCGCTTTGGCGGCGTGGCGGGCACCATGACCAGCGCCCAGCTTCTTTCGATGCAGTGGCAGGCAGACAGTATTTTAATGATCCTCAGCGTGCCCGCCCTGGTGGCCGCAGCGGCAACCGTCTACAAAATGCTGTACAGCCGCTCGCAAGAACCCGGCGTCGCGTAGGTCCTCTCTTTTCTGCTATCCTGCCCCCGCAATTAAGGGGGCAGCATGCTTAACATCGTTTTATTCGAACCAGAAATTCCGCCAAATACCGGCAATATTATCCGCCTGTGCGCCAACACCGGTTTTCGTCTGCACATCATTGAGCCAATGGGCTTTACGTGGGACGACAAACGCCTGCGCCGCGCGGGGCTGGATTATCATGAATTTACCGCCGTTATTCGCCACCATGATTACGCCGCGTTTCTGGAAGCCGAGCAGCCGCAGCGCATGTTCGCCCTGACCACCAAAGGTACGCCAGCGCACAGCGCCGTAAGCTATCAGGAGGGTGACTATCTGATGTTTGGCCCGGAAACCCGCGGCCTGCCGGCCACGATTCTGGATGCCCTGCCCGCTGAGCAGAAAATACGTATTCCGATGATGCCGGACAGCCGCAGCATGAACCTGTCGAATGCAGTGTCGGTAGTGGTGTATGAAGCATGGCGCCAGCTGGGTTATCCGGGCGCTATTCTAAGGTAGGCCCGGTAAGCGCAGCGCCACCGGGCAAAATGTCAGATGCCGTCACCATACTCAAACGTATGGTGAATACCGTTGAAGTGCTGATCCATATCCATGGACGGCTTGTCGCTGTCTGGCTTACCGACGATGCGCGCCGGTACGCCAGCGGCGGTGGTGTGCGGCGGAACTGGCTGGAGCACCACGGAGCCTGCGCCGATCTTCGCGCCGCGCCCGACTTCGATATTGCCGAGGATTTTGGCACCCGCGCCTATCATCACCCCTTCGCGAATTTTCGGATGGCGATCGCCGCTGGTTTTCCCGGTACCACCCAGGGTAACCGACTGCAGGATCGAGACGTCGTCTTCAATCACGGCCGTTTCCCCGACAACAATCCCGGTGGCGTGGTCGAGCATGATCCCACGGCCAATCTTCGCCGCCGGGTGAATATCAACCTGAAACGTCACGGAAACCTGGTTTTGCAGGAAGATGGCCAGCGCGCGGCGGCCTTCATTCCACAGCCAGTGCCCAATGCGGTACGCCTGCAGAGCGTGGAAGCCTTTCAGGTACAACAGCGGGGTAGAATATTTATCGACCGCCGGGTCACGCGTGCGCACGGCCTGGATATCACAGGCGGCAGAGGCGATCATTTCCGGGTCAGCGGCGTAAGCCTCCTCCACCACCTCACGAATGGCAATCGCGGGCATGATCGAGGACGCCAGCTTGTTGGCGAGCATATAGCTGAGCGCGCTGCCGAGGTTTTCGTGCTTGAGTAGCGTTGCGTGGTAGAAACTGGCCAGCATAGGCTCACAGTCGGCCAGCGCCCGGGCTTCGGCTTTAATGTTGTTCCAGACGATATCCAGTTCTTCACACGGCATTGCTAACTCCAGACGATAGTATAATGACCAGCCAGTTCTGCGCTGGCTGGGTCATTCAGGTGACAACGGTTCCGACTAGTTACTGCTGCGCTCGTCCTTGCGCGCACGACCTAATAAGGTCAATGCTGCCTCGCGCGCATTTTTTCCGCAATACAATACCTGATAAATTTCCTCGGTTATTGGCATTTCGACACCGAAACGGTGCGCCAACTCGCGGACTTCTTTGGTATTGCGGTAGCCTTCAACCACCTGGCCAATCTTCTCCTGCGCGTCTTTCACATCGCTGCCCTGTCCGAGCATCATGCCAAAGCGGCGGTTACGAGACTGGTTGTCGGTACAGGTCAGCACCAGGTCGCCCAGGCCAGCCATCCCCATAAAGGTGGCCGGATCGGCACCCAGCGCTTCGCCCAGGCGGGACATCTCGGTCAGACCGCGGGTGATCAGCGCCGTACGGGCGTTGGCACCAAAACCAATGCCGTCGGACATCCCGGCGCCAATCGCAATCACATTCTTCACCGCCCCACCCAGCTGCACGCCGATAAAATCGGGGTTGCTGTAGACGCGGAAGCTCTTGCCGCAGTGCAGCAATTGCTGGAGATCGTCGGAGAAGGCCTGGTCGGTTGAGGCCAGCGAAATCGCCGTCGGCAGGCCAGCGGCCAGCTCTTTGGCAAAGGTCGGGCCGGAGATGACCGCCAGCGGGATCGCATCACCCAGCGCTTCGCGGGCAACGTCCTGCAGCAGGCGTCCGGTTTCGGCTTCCAGTCCTTTTGTCGCCCAGACAATACGCGCATCCGGGCGCATCAGCGGCTTAATCTGACGCAGCACGTCGCCAAAGACATGGCTCGGAACCACAATCAGAATGTTGCGGCTGGCCGCCAGCGCGGTCGCAAGGTCGCTTTCAAGGTGCAGGGAGTCAGGGAACGGAACGTCCGGGAGAAACGCGACGTTGCAACGATCGCGCTGCAGCGTGGCGATATGTTTTGGGTCGTGGCCCCACAGGACCACCTCGTGACCATTTCTTGCCAGAGTAATGGCAAGAGCGGTGCCGTATGAGCCGGCACCGATCACAGTCATTGACGCATTAACAGTGCTCATCAGGCATCCTGATGTTGTTCAGCACCTTCGCCAGCCTGCTGCTGCAGATAGTTCATGAACAGCGCATCAAAGTTAACTGGCGCAAGGTTCAGTTGCGGGAATGTACCGCGAGAAACCAGGCTGGTGATGCATTCACGCGCATACGGGAACAGAATGTTCGGGCAGTACGCACCCAGGCAATGCGCCATCTGGTTGCCTTCGATGCCGCCGATAGAGAAGATACCGCCCTGCTGTACTTCACACAGGAATGCAGTTTCTTCGCCCAGAGAGGCGGTAACGGTCACACGCAGCACGACTTCATACACGTCATCTGCCAGCTGGGTAGATGCGGTATCCAGATCAAGTTTAACCTCTGGCTGCCAATCTTTCTGGAAAACGTGTGGCGCATTTGGCGCTTCGAAAGAGACATCTTTGGTGTAGATACGCTGGATCTGGAAAGTCATCTCGGTGTTGTTTTGTTCTGACATGGAAATACCCTTTTTAATTGTCCTAAAGTCTCTTAGCTCAGCAGCGGATCGAGTCCACCACGGGCGTCGAGCGCATACAAGTCATCACAGCCGCCAATGTGCTGCGCATCAATAAAAATCTGTGGAACCGTCGTACGACCACTACGTTGGATCATCTCTTCGCGTTTAATCGCGTCACCGTCGATCGGCAGTTCCTGGAACGTGACGCCTTTACTGTTCAGCAGCGCTTTCGCACGATGGCAGAACGGGCAAGTCGCTTTGGTATAGATCTCAATATGGGCCATGACTGAACTCCTTATTTACCGCGCACCAAAGGAAGATTTTCCCCGCTCCAGCCGGAAATACCTTCTTTCAGCACCGTTACGTTTTCGAAGCCTGCTTTATGAAGCGCGCTGGCAGATTCCTGTGCCTGCATGCCGGTCGCATCCACAACGATAATCGGCTGGGCTTTGTGTTTTTCAAGCTCACCGACGTTGTTCGCTTTGATTTCAGCTGGCAACAGGTTGATTGCGCCCGCAATGTGACCTTTGCGGAAATCGTCACGCTGACGCAGATCGACAACGACGGCATCTTCTTTGTTAATCAGACGCGTCGCTTCACCACGGGTGATAACCTTAATCTTAGACGTCAGGCTCTTAAATGTGGTGAACAGCACAGCAGCCAGCAGGCCAATCCACGCGATGCTCAGAACCGGATGGCGGCTAACGAATTGCATAATTTCTTGCATGGAGGGTAACTACTCCCGACTAAGTGATAAAAAAAACCAGGACAGGAGTATACCTGTGCGTTCTGGCAAATACAGCCAGCGACCCTAACCTAATCCATTTTCTGCGGCATGCCACCTAAAAAAATGCCTCAAAATGGTCTGGTCAGCACCTTGCCCCTGCGCTTTCTTTGATCTTCTGCGGCTATTTGATCGATTCAGCTGTAGTAAAATTACGCAAATTTTGACTCTTGAGCATGAGGTTGTCGCAATGTCGGTTTCTAAAAAACCTATGGTACTGGTGATTCTGGATGGCTATGGCTACCGTGAAGACAGCCAGGATAACGCTATTTTCAACGCCAAAACCCCGGTCATGGATGCCCTGTGGGCAAAACGTCCGCATACGCTGATTGACGCGTCTGGCCTGGAAGTGGGCCTGCCGGACCGCCAGATGGGCAACTCCGAAGTCGGTCACGTTAACCTGGGCGCCGGGCGTATTGTGTACCAGGACCTGACGCGTCTGGACGTTGAAATCAAAGAACGCACCTTCTTCTCCAACCCAACGCTGTCAGGCGCGGTTGATAAAGCCGTTGCCGCTGGCAAGGCCGTTCACATTATGGGCCTGCTCTCTGCCGGCGGCGTTCACAGCCACGAAGATCACATCATGGCGATGGTTGAGCTGGCCGCTGAACGCGGTGCGGAAAAAATCTATCTGCACGCCTTCCTGGACGGCCGCGACACGCCACCACGCAGTGCAGAAGGCTCCCTGAAAGCCTTCGAAGATAAATTCGCCGCGCTGGGTAAAGGCCGCGTGGCCTCCATCATTGGTCGTTACTACGCCATGGACCGCGACAACCGCTGGGATCGCGTTGAACAGGCCTATGATCTGCTGACCCTGGCAAAAGGGGAATTCCAGTTCGCGACCGCCGTTGAAGCCCTGGAAGCAGCTTATGCACGTGATGAAAACGACGAATTCGTGAAAGCATCCGTGATCCGTGCTGAAGGCCAGGCCGATGCCGCGATGGAAGACGGCGATGCGCTGATCTTCATGAACTTCCGCGCTGACCGCGCGCGCGAAATCACTCGTGCGTTCGTCAACAGCGACTTCGACGGTTTTGCCCGTAAGAAAGTGGTAAACATCGACTTCATCCAGCTGACCGAATACGCGGCAGACATCAAAGCCCCATGCGCTTACCCACCTGCCTCGCTGGCCAATACCTTCGGTGAGTGGATGGCGAAGAACGACAAAACGCAGCTGCGTATTTCCGAAACGGAAAAATACGCGCACGTGACCTTCTTCTTTAACGGCGGCGTTGAAGAGCCGTTCAAGGGCGAAGAGCGCATTCTGATCAATTCCCCGAAAGTCGCCACCTACGATCTGCAGCCAGAGATGAGCTCTGCAGAATTGACTGAAAAACTGGTTGCGGCCATCGAGAGCGGTAAGTACGACACCATCATCTGTAACTACCCGAACGGCGACATGGTCGGTCATACCGGGGTGATGGAAGCGGCAGTGAAGGCGGTTGAAGCGCTGGACCACTGCGTTGAGCAGGTGGCGAAAGCGGTTGAATCCGTTGGCGGCCAGCTGCTGATCACCGCGGATCACGGTAACGCTGAACAGATGCGCGACCCGGCGACCGGCCAGGCACACACCGCCCACACCAACCTGCCGGTTCCGCTGATTTATGTGGGTGATAAATCAGTGAAAGCCGTAGAAGGCGGCAAGCTTTCTGACATCGCGCCAACCATGTTGTCGCTGATGGGGATGCCGATCCCTGAAGAGATGACTGGTAAGCCGCTGTTCATCGTGGAATAATCGCTCCCCATGAGGGGAAAGGCGATTTTTTCAATCACATGGGTCGTGAAGCCGCTTAGGTTATCAGTCAGACCTCTGTTTTACGCCAGCGCACTCAGCGCTGGCGTATTGCTGTGCGCCGCATCCGCCCACGCGGATGACCGCGACCAGCTGAAATCCATTCAGGCCGATATCGCCGCCAAAGAGCGTGCGGTACGCCAGCAGCAGCAGCAGCGCGCCGCCCTGCTCGCCCAGCTTAAGCAGCAGGAAGAGGCCATCTCCGCTGCCACGCGTAAACTCCGTGAAACGCAAAACACCCTTGCCCAGCTGAATAAGCAGATCGACGAGATGAACGCGTCGATTGCCAAACTCGAGCGCCAGCGCGATGCGCAGGAGCGCAATCTTGCGGCACAGCTTGATGCCGCATTCCGCCAGGGTGAACATACCGGACTCCAGCTGATCCTCAGCGGCGAAGAGAGCCAGCGCGGCCAGCGCCTGCAGGCCTACTTTGGGTATCTGAACCAGGCGCGTCAGGAGACGATCGCGCAGCTGAAGCAGACGCGCGAAGAGGTCTCCACGCAAAAAGCCGAACTGGAAGAGAAGCAGAGCCAGCAGCAGACGCTGCTCTACGATCAGCAGGCCCAGCAGGCGAAGCTCGAGCAGGCGCGCAACGAGCGTAAGAAAACCCTGGCCGGTCTCGAGTCTTCGATTCAGGAAGGGCAGAGCCAGCTGAGCGAAATGCGCGCCAACGAATCAAAACTGCGTAACAGCATCGCCCGTGCGGAAGCCGCGGCGAAAGCGCGCGCCGAAAAAGAGGCTCGCGAGGCGCAGGCCGTTCGCGACAAGCAGCAGGAAGCCTCCCGCAAAGGCACCACCTACAAGCCAAGCGAAAGTGAACGTTCCCTGATGTCGCGTACCGGCGGCCTGGGTTCACCTCGCGGCCAGGCTTTCTGGCCCGTTCGCGGTTCAATTCTGCATCGCTATGGCGAACAGCTGCAGGGTGAGCTACGTTGGAAAGGGATCGTTATCGGTGCGTCTGAAGGTAGCGAAGTGAAAGCGATTGCCGATGGTCGCGTGATTCTGGCCGACTGGCTGCAGGGTTACGGACTGGTGGTGGTGGTCGAACACGGTAAAGGTGATATGAGCCTTTACGGCTACAACCAGAGCGCGCTGGTCAGCGTCGGTACGCAGGTGCGCGCGGGCCAACCCATCGCCCTTGTGGGCAGCAGTGGCGGTCAGGGCCGCCCGTCACTCTATTTCGAAATTCGTCGTCAGGGTCAGGCGGTCAATCCACAGCCGTGGTTGGGAAGATAAGTTTTGCTTCAATTTCGTCGAATCGTTTTCTCCGTCGTCAGCACGCTGGCGCTGGCTGCACCGGTATACGCAGGTAAGCTCGCTATCGTGATTGATGACTTTGGTTATCGTCCGCACTATGAAAATCAGGTGCTGGCGATGCCGTCAGCCATCTCAGTCGCCGTCCTGCCAAATGCCCCCCACGCGCGTGAGATGGCGACCAAAGCCCACAGCAGCGGGCATCAGGTTCTCATCCACCTGCCCATGGCCCCGCTCAGCAAGCAGCCGCTGGAAAAAGATACCCTGCGCCCGGATATGAGCAGCGAGGAGATCGAGCGCATCATCCGCGACGCCTACAACAAGGTGCCGTATGCCGTAGGGCTGAACAACCATATGGGCAGCGCGATGACCTCCAGCCTGTACGGGATGCTAAAAGTGATGCAGGCGCTGGAGCGTTACAACCTCTACTTCCTCGACAGCATGACCATCGGCAACAGCCAGGCGATGCGCGCCGCTCAGGGAACGGGCGTAAAGGTGATTAAGCGCAAGGTATTCCTGGATGACACCCAGAACGAAGCCGATATTCGTATGCAGTTCAATCGCGCGGTACAGCTGGCCCGCCGCAATGGTTCGGCCATTGCCATCGGTCACCCGCACCCGTCGACCGTTCGCGTCCTGCAGCAAATGCTGCCGACCTTACCTTCCGATATCACGCTGGTCCGCCCGAGCGATCTGCTTAACGAGCCGCAGGTGGATACATCTACGCCGAATACTGCGCAGCCCGTGCCAACTGCACCGCGTAATCCGTTCCGCGGCGTGAAGCGCTGCGTACCGAAGCAGCCGCTTGAACCGGTCTACGCGACCCGCTTCTTCTCTGTCATCGGAGACAGCATCAGTAACAGTACGCTGGTGAAATACGTCCAGCAGCAGTGGCAGGGATGGGGTAAGAAAGCCTGACCGCCTGACGCTTATTTCGCAATCTGAGAGTCCGTCTGCTCATTCGCAACGGGCTCTTTTTTCTGCTGATGCTGATACCAGGATTTGAAATACTTCAAAAAGCTGTAGGCTGTAGCATACAGTCCCGTCACGACCCCAACCTTGCCCTGACGCCAGGCTCCGCTGAACAGATACCATTTGAAGAACGCCCCGATGGCGCTGATGATGCCGCGTCCGATCGAAGGGCGAGCCGGCTGGTACTTCACCAGCCGGGTGGTGTAGCTGTTGAGCTTGTTGAACACTTCATGAAGGTTATAAAACGTGTCGTGACGCACCCGCCCTGGCATTTTCATGGCGACAATCTTGCCTTCAACTTTGTCATCCACGGGTCGTTGGTTGAAGCGAGCCTGGGTACGATTGAACAGCCGCACCGGGAAATCAGGGGAGGAAACAGGGTAGATTGTACGCACCTCTTCACCCAGCACATGCCAGTACCGGGCGATACGCCAGGCGCGATCGGCGGAAGGTTCATCCCCGGCTTTCAGGGTCAGAATAAAGTCGACAGTCTCCGCGTCCAGAATCTCGTCGCTATCCATGCAAAGCACCCAGTCATTGCTCGCCAGATCGATCGCATGGTTCATCTGCACGCCATGCATAGCATAGGGGTGATGATGAAGGGAGAGCCCGTACTCGCGGCAAATAGAAAGAGTGGCATCCGTACTGCCGGAATCCAGAACGACAATTTCATCTGCCACCGTCAGCAGCGGAGGAATCACCTCGCGCAGCAAACGCGCAGAATTACAGGTCAATAAACAAACGGTAAGCTTGAACATAGGCGCTGTAAACTTAAACGGATAATCAACAAACTTTATAAGTGTGCGGGTAAAAAAGCGAAGGAAAAATCGAAATAATCTGATTGCGGATGTAAGAAACGTGAAGAGGTCGTAAAAAAAGCGCCCGAAGGCGCTTTCTCTGTTACTCCCAGCTCAGGATCACTTTCCCTGACTGGCCGGAACGCATCGCGTCAAAGCCCTGCTGGAACTCATCGATGGAGAAACGGTGAGTAATAATCGGGGAAAGATCCAGACCGGACTGAATCAACGCCGCCATCTTGTACCAGGTCTCAAACATCTCGCGGCCATAGATGCCCTTGATGAACAGCCCCTTGAAGATCACTTTGTTCCAGTCGATAGACATATCCGACGGCGGAATGCCCAGCATCGCGATACGACCACCGTGGTTCATGGTGTCGAGCATGGTGCGAAACGCCGGCGGCGCGCCGGACATCTCCAGGCCCACGTCGAAGCCCTCGGTCATGCCCAGTTCTTCCATCACGTCGGTCAGGCTCTCTTTCGAGACATCCACCGCGCGGGTGACGCCCATTTTGCGCGCCAGCGACAGGCGATATTCGTTCACGTCGGTGATCACAACGTTGCGTGCACCCACGTGCTTCGCCACGGCCGCCGCCATGATGCCGATTGGGCCCGCACCGGAGACCAGCACGTCCTCACCCACCAGATCGAAGGAGAGCGCCGTGTGTACCGCGTTACCAAACGGGTCGAAGATGGAGGCCAGATCGTCAGAGATATTGTCCGGGATTTTGAAGGCGTTAAAGGCCGGGATCACCAGATATTCCGCGAAGCAGCCCGGACGGTTTACGCCCACGCCGATGGTATTACGGCACAGGTGCGTACGCCCACCGCGGCAGTTACGGCAGTGGCCGCAGGTAATATGGCCTTCACCGGAAACGCGGTCGCCGATTTTGAAGCCTTTCACTTCCTGGCCGATACCCACCACTTCGCCGACATATTCGTGACCGACAACCATCGGTACCGGAATAGTTTTCTGCGACCACTGGTCCCAGTTGTAGATGTGAACGTCAGTACCGCAGATAGCTGTTTTACGAATTTTGATCAGCAGATCGTTATGACCGACTTCCGGTTCCGGCACGTCGGTCATCCAAATCCCTTCTTCCGCTTTCAGTTTGGATAACGCTTTCATCACACGTCCTCAGGCAATGACGCCCAGCTGTTTACCGATGCGGGTAAAGGCTTCCACCGCACGTTCAATTTGTTCAGGCGTATGCGCCGCAGACATCTGGGTGCGGATACGCGCCTGACCTTTTGGCACCACCGGGAAGAAGAACCCGGTGACATAAATCCCTTCTTTCTGCAGTTCGCGGGCAAATTGCTGCGCCACGACCGCATCGCCCAGCATCACCGGAATGATCGCATGATCGGCACCGGCCAGGGTGAACCCTGCTGCGCTCATTTTTTCACGGAACAGACGGGCGTTAGACCACAGACGGTCGCGCAGCCCGGCACCGGACTCCACCATCTCCAGCACTTTGATAGAGGCGGCAACAATCGCCGGCGCCAGGGAGTTGGAGAACAGATACGGACGTGAGCGCTGACGCAGCCACTCAACCACCTCTTTGCGCGCAGCGGTATAGCCGCCGGATGCGCCGCCAAGCGCTTTGCCCAGCGTACCGGTGATGATGTCCACGCGGCCCATGACGTCGCAGTATTCGTGGGAGCCCCGGCCGTTTTCGCCGACAAAGCCCACCGCGTGAGAGTCATCGACCATCACCAGCGCGTCATATTTATCTGCCAGGTCACATACGCCCTTCAGGTTGGCGATCACGCCGTCCATGGAGAACACACCGTCGGTGGCGATCAGCACATGGCGAGCGCCCGCTTCACGAGCCTCATTCAGGCGCGCTTCCAGCTCAACCATGTCGTTGTTGGCGTAGCGGAAACGCTTCGCTTTGCACAGGCGCACGCCGTCGATGATGGAGGCGTGGTTCAGGGCGTCGGAGATAATGGCATCTTCTGCGCCGAGCAGGGTCTCGAACAGGCCGCCGTTGGCGTCGAAGCAGGAGGAGTACAGAATCGCGTCTTCCATTCCGAGGAAGTTCGCCAGCTTTTGCTCAAGCTGCTTGTGGCTGTCCTGGGTACCGCAGATAAAGCGTACGGAGGCCATGCCGAAGCCGTGGGTATCCATGCCATTTTTGGCAGCGGCAATCAGCTCAGGGTGATTCGCAAGACCTAAGTAGTTGTTCGCACAAAAGTTGATCACATGGCTGCCGTCGGCAACGGTGATGTCCGCCTGCTGGGCAGACGTGATAATACGCTCTTCCTTGAACAACCCTTCCGCACGTGCGGTCTCGAGGTCGCTGTTTAACTGTTTGTAAAAATCACCACGCATTGCAATTCTCCAGACTCGGCAAATTTCGGGACATATTACCCAAACCTATAGTTCATGACGAGATGACACGTCATCTCTTGTCGTTTTTGCAGCATAAATCACGTGTACCCTTGCGCTATGTCGGTGAATGGCTGAAGGGCAGCCATACTAATGATATGATAGAAACATTAGCGTCCGGGATTGTACCCGGGCTCCACACTTCAAAGGTTACAGTTATGATCATCGTTACCGGCGGCGCAGGCTTTATCGGCAGCAATATTGTTAAGGCTCTCAATGACAAAGGCATCACCGACATCCTGGTGGTTGACAACCTGAAAGACGGCACCAAGTTCGTTAACCTGGTGGATCTGAACATCGCTGACTACATGGATAAAGAAGACTTCCTTATCCAGATTATGGCAGGTGAAGAGTTCGGCGAGATCGAAGCCATCTTCCACGAAGGTGCCTGCTCGTCCACTACCGAGTGGGACGGCAAGTACATGATGGACAATAACTATCAGTACTCCAAAGAGATCCTGCATTACTGCCTGGAGCGTGAAATTCCGTTCCTGTATGCCTCTTCTGCTGCCACCTACGGCGGGCGCACCTCGGACTTCATCGAATCCCGCGAATATGAGCAGCCGCTGAACGTCTACGGTTACTCCAAGTTCCTGTTCGACGAGTACGTGCGTCAGGTACTGCCAGAAGCGAACTCGCAGATCGTCGGTTTCCGCTACTTCAACGTCTACGGACCGCGCGAAGGCCACAAAGGCAGCATGGCGAGCGTGGCGTTCCACCTGAACACCCAGCTGAATAACGGTGAAAGTCCAAAACTGTTCGAAGGCAGCGACGGCTTTAAGCGTGACTTCGTCTACGTGGGTGACGTGGCCGCCGTAAACCTGTGGTTCTGGGAAAACGGCGTGTCCGGCATCTTCAACCTCGGTACCGGCCGCGCAGAGTCCTTCCAGGCGGTGGCTGACGCCACGCTGGCGTACCATAAAAAAGGCAGCATTGAGTACATTCCGTTCCCTGACAAGCTGAAAGGCCGTTACCAGGCGTTCACGCAGGCCGATCTGACTAACCTGCGCGCCGCAGGTTATGACAAGCCGTTCAAGACCGTTGCCGAAGGCGTAACGGAATATATGGCCTGGCTGAACCGCGACGCGTAAGTATGAGAATTCTGGTGATCGGCCCGTCATGGGTGGGCGACATGATGATGTCGCAAAGTCTCTATCGCACGCTCAAGGCGCGTTATCCCCAGGCGATAATCGACGTGATGGCACCCGCGTGGTGCCGTCCGCTGTTATCGCGTATGCCGGAAGTGAATGAAGCTATCCCGATGCCGCTCGGCCACGGGGCGCTGGAGATTGGCGAGCGCCGCAAGCTCGGCCATAGCCTGCGCGAAAAGCGGTACGATCGTGCGTATGTCCTGCCCAACTCCTTTAAATCCGCGCTGGTGCCCTTCTTTGCGGGCATCCCGCATCGCACCGGCTGGCGCGGCGAAATGCGCTACGGTCTGCTGAACGATGCGCGGGTGCTGGATAAAGCGGCCTGGCCATTAATGGTGGAGCGCTACGTGGCGCTGGCCTATGACAAAGGCGTGATGCGCAGTGCGAAAGACCTGCCGCAGCCGCTGCTCTGGCCCCAGCTACAGGTTAACGACGGTGAAAAATCCCAGACCTGCAGCGCGTTTGGCCTTTCGTCTGAACGCCCGATGATTGGCTTCTGCCCTGGCGCCGAGTTCGGTCCGGCAAAACGCTGGCCCCACTACCACTATGCGGAGCTGGCGAAACAGCTGATCGACGAAGGCTACCAGATTGTCCTGTTCGGTTCGGCAAAAGACCACGAGGCGGGCAACGAAATTCTCGCCACACTCAGTAATGAACAGCAGGCCTGGTGCCGCAACCTGGCGGGAGAAACGCAGCTTGAACAGGCCGTTATTCTGATTGCCGCCTGTCACGCTGTGGTCACCAACGATTCAGGCCTGATGCACGTCGCCGCTGCGCTCAACCGCCCGCTGGTAGCGCTGTATGGCCCAAGCAGCCCGGACTTCACGCCTCCGCTTTCCCATAAAGCGCGCGTCATCCGCCTGATCACCGGCTACCACAAGGTGCGCAAAGGCGATGCCGCAGAAGGCTATCATCAGAGCCTGATCGACATTACGCCAGCGCGCGTTCTCGAAGAACTCAACGCACTGCTGTTGAGCGAAGAAGGATAACGAATGCGGGTATTGATCGTTAAAACCTCTTCGATGGGTGATGTTCTGCATACGCTGCCGTCGCTGACGGACGCCATGCGGGCCATCCCCGGCATTCGTTTTGACTGGGTGGTGGAAGAAGGCTTCGCGCAGATCCCCACCTGGCATGAAGCGGTTGACCGCGTGATCCCGGTGGCGATTCGCCGCTGGCGGAAAGCGTGGTTCTCTGCGCCGATTAAAGCCGAACGCAAAACCTTCCGCGAGGCGGTACAGGCGCAGCGTTACGATGCCATCATCGACGCGCAGGGGCTGGTCAAAAGCGCCGCGCTGGTGACGCGACTGGCGCGCGGCGTAAAGCACGGCATGGACTGGCAAACCGCCCGCGAACCGCTGGCGAGCCTGTTCTATAACCACCGCCACCACATCGCGAAGCAGCAGCACGCGGTGGAACGTACCCGCGAGCTGTTTGCCAAAAGCCTGGGCTATGCGAAACCGGAAACCCAGGGCGACTATGCGATTTCCCGGCATTTCCTGCAGACCTCATCGCAGAAAAGCGATCCTTATCTGATTTTCCTTCACGCGACAACCCGCGATGACAAGCACTGGCCGGAAGCGCACTGGCGCGAACTGATCGGCCTGCTGGCAAGCGCGGGGCTGCGTATCAAACTCCCGTGGGGCGCACCGCACGAAGAGGCACGGGCCAAACGACTGGCAGAAGGATTTGATTACGTGGACGTTCTGCCGCGCATGAAACTTGACGGCGTCGCTCAGGCGCTGGCAGACGCTACGGCTGTAGTCTCCGTGGATACGGGCCTCAGCCACCTGACGGCGGCGCTGGACCGTCCTAACATCACGCTTTACGGCCCAACGGACCCGGGGCTGATCGGCGGCTATGGAAAAAATCAGTATATCTGCCGCCCGGAACACTCATCGCAGTTGAGCGATCTCAGCGCCGCTGCGGTATTTGCGCAATTAGAGCCTTTGCTGGCAGCAGAGAGAGCCTATGTCTGATTTTTTCTCAGCGGAGCGCCCGCCAAAGCGCGTGCTGATTATTAAGCTGCGTCACCACGGTGACGTTCTGCTTACCTCGCCGGTGTTTACCGTGCTGAAAAAGAACTGGCCGAACGTGGAAGTCGATGCGCTGGTTTATGACGATACCCAGGCGATGCTGACCAGCCATCCGCATATCGACCAGGTGCATACTATTGGGCGCAACTGGCGCAAGAAGGGGTGGTTTGAACAATTCCGCCTCTACCGCGCCCTGCTGAATACCCTGAAAGGCCGTCAGTATGACGTGCTGATTAATCTGACCGAACACTGGCACGGCGCGCGTCTGGCGCGTCGCCTGAAACCGCGCGTCTCCGTCGGCTTTAAGCCGGATAAACGCGGGGGCCTGGCACGTCGTCGCTGGGTGAAATCGTTCACCACGCTCTACCCGGCCATTCAGGACAACAGCCGCCATATGGTGGAAGTCAATCTGGATGCCCTGCGCCGAATCGGTATTCATCCGCAGTCCGACGAAGACAAGCATACGCTTTTTGTGCCTGGTGACGCGGCAGAAGCCTCTGTGGCCGAAAAACTGGCCGGGTTTGGGCTCACGAGTAAATCCTACATTCTGGTTCACCCGACCTCGCGCTGGATGTTTAAGGCCTGGGATATCAAAAAACTGGCAGCGACCATTGATAACCTGGCGGCGCGCGGCCTGCCGATCGTCCTCTCCGCCGCACCGTCAAAAGAAGAGAAGGCCTACATGGATGAGCTGCGCGCAGCCCTCACCCAGCCGGTCTTTGATTTAAGCGGTCAGCTGAACCTGAAAGAGCTGGGTGCGCTCATGAAGCACGCCCGGGTGTACTTTGGCGTGGATTCCATGCCGATGCACCTTGCAAGCGCCGTCGGTACGCCGACCGTCGCTATCTTTGGCCCTACCGGCGCCATCAAATGGGCACCGTGGGGGGTAAATTATCGTGTGATTGTGGCCGGGTTTACCTGCCAGCCGTGCGGCAAAGCGGGCTGCGGAGACAGCGGTGTCTCTGACTGCATTACGGCCATTACCCCACAGCAGGTGCTGGGCGCAATCGATACGATGCTTCTGGAAACGGAAACCCCTGCATGAAACTGGCCATTGTTCGACAGACCTACAACCCCAACGGTGGCGCAGAGCGTTTTGTCTCACGTGCGCTGAACGTGCTGGCGCAGGATACCTCCCTTGATGTCACGCTGATTGCTCGCCAGTGGGAGGATGCCGCAGGATGGAAAACGTTGACGGTCAATCCGCCGTTTCGCAATCGCATCGCGCGTGAATCCGGTTTTGCCGTCGAAGCCGCCGCGCATTTTGCGCAGTTTGATATTGTGCAAAGCCACGAACGCATACCGGGCGCCACCATCTTCCGGGCGGGCGACGGTGTTCACGCCACCTGGCTTGAGCAATATGGTCGTATTCTGTCGCCACTGGCGCGTTGGGCGCAGTCTCTGAGCCGTTATCACCGCTACATTCTGCAGGCCGAGGCGCAGATGTTTACCCATCCGCAGCTGCGCAAGGTGATCTGTAATTCGAAGATGGTTCGCGATGATATCGCCCGTCGTTTCGGACTGTCGGAAGACAAGCTGACGGTGATCTACAACGGCGTAGACACCGTTCAGTTTAGTCCTGAGGTCCGCGCCCTTTCGCAGCGTGATGCACTGGGTATTCCCCGTAACGCACCGGTACTGGCGTATGTTGGGTCAGGCTTCAGCCGCAAAGGCGTCGCCACCGCGCTGCGCGCTATTGTGCCGCATCCTGACGTCTGGCTGCTGATTGCCGGCCGCGATAAACATGCGCGGAAGTTCGAAAAGCTGGCGCAGGCGCTGGGAATTTCCTCTCGAGTGACGTTCCTGGGCCCCGTAGCCAACGTGCGTGAAGTGTATGGCACGGCTGATGCCCTTATCCTGCCGACGCTCTACGATCCCTTCCCGAACGTCTGCGTGGAAGCCCTGGCCTGTGGTTTGCCACTGCTCACCAGCCACGGTTGTGGCGCGGCGGAGTGGATAACCGAGGGTCAAAACGGCTGGGTACGCGATGCGCTGGATAGCGAAGGTTACCAGCAGGCCATCTCGCTGTGGCTAAAAGGCCGTGAACAGGGTGTCGATTACGTCGCTGCCGCGCGTGCGACTGCGGAGCCTTTCACCCTGGAGAGAATGGCCCGAGAGCTACAAACGCTTTATCGCGATTTGCTGCGCTGAGCGGCATCGGAGAAGACCTTCTCCATCGCGTCCAGCATACATTCGCGGGTAAAGTGCGTGCTCAGGTAGTCATACCCCTGTTGCGCGAGCGTCTCGCGAAGGGCTGAGTCGGCATAGAGTTTCATTATGGCATCGCGCAGTGCGTTTTCGTCGCGCTGGGCGACCAACAATCCCGTCTGCCCGTTAATCACCGCATCTCCCGTTCCACCGGCATCCGTCGCAATGGTGGCAATACGGGTGGCTAACGATTGCAGTACGCCCTGCGGCACACCTTCCATATCATGCGAAGGACTCAGCGCAATATCAAAGGCCGGAAACCAGCGTTCCGGATCGGGTTGATGTCCCGCCATGACCACGCGCTGCTGTAATCCCAGCGCGGCGATTTCCTGTTCCAGCGTCGCCTTGTGCGGGCCTTCGCCAACAATCGCCAGCTTGATGTGTGGATTGTCGATTTTCGCCAGGGCATGCAACAGTACGCTATGGCCTTTGTTCGGGCGCAAATGCGACACCACGCCCAGCCAGAAATCTTCCTCAGACAGGCCACAATGCGCGCGAGCTTCGTGCTTATCTCCCGGATGGAAACGCTGCGTATCGACACCGCTTGGCACCGACGTACTCTGAGACATCGGCACGCCAATATTTGCCACCTGATGGCGCAGCGCCTCCCCGGTAGTCACGATGTGCGCGCAGGCGGTGCGGAACAGCCAGCGTGTCGTCCAGTTGTTACGCGGAACGCCGGACGCATGACGGGTTCTCACCAGTGGTACGGAGTTGGAGAGCGTCAGATTCGCCAGCGCCACCAGCCAGGTATCGGCAGAGTTATGGCTGTTGATGACGTCAATCGACTGACGGTTATCCTTCAGCCAGCGACGCAGCAGCTGCAGGTTTTTAAGGTTCTTACGCTTCAACGGCATCGTGACCACCGTCAGACCGGCACTGCGTGCCAGCGCGTGAAGCGGCGCAGTTTCCGGACAAAGGAGAGTCACCTGATGGCCACGCTGAATCATCCCAAGCGATTCGTTGATAATGCGCAGAGGCTGCCCGCCTTTGCCGCCGTCTGCTTCAGTGTGAACAATGTGCATATATTTCCTGTCGTTTAGCTGAAACCGCTGTCCAGGCTGCCGATTATATACGTGGGTATTACGATAATGCACAGGCGGATTAATCTTGCTTACAAACATTGTCCTTCTGTAGTTATGGCTTATGTGGTAATTTTCTCAGGCTTTTATTCCACTCAAAATCAGTGGAATCTGCGTATGGCATTGTTAACTAACCGGTATTAACGCCGAGATCCTTTACCAGTACCAAAATTATGACAAATACTCGTAACATCCTGACAGGTCTTTTAGTACTGTCTGTACTGGCTTTATGTTTTATCTGGCCAATCCCAAACGATCAGCTACCTTTTCATCGTAATGGACTGATTTATCCTAATATTGTGGTGGCGCTCGGTCTTTTCTTTAGCTCCTCAGTGGCGAGAAAAGCGCTGGACTTAAACAAAATTAAGTTCGTGCTTATTGTGCTCTGGGCATTAACCTTCTTTATCCTGATTAACGGCTTTTTTGTCGCGCCAGATATTAAAGAAATGGTGTCGACCTGGGATGGTCAGTGGTTCCGTCCGGTATTGCTTTTCTGCGCGGGTCTGGTGTTATTACCGGTGATTCAGGAGCGCTTCCCCTCTTTATCGGCAGCCCGTTTCTTTACTCTCGTCGTCCTTTTTTTCTGGGGCGTCGTCTGTATCCACCTCCTTGATACCGTCTGGCTTTACTGGCGAGACGGCGTGATCCACTGGGGCGAAACGCGGATTGTTTATAACCGCACGCGCATGAGCTTCCAGGTCAATATGATCACCGGTTTCCTGATCGCTGAACTGCTTGCACGCGGCCTGCTTCATCAGCGTTTCTTACGCCTGAAGACACCGTTCCTCGCCTTTATGCTGCTGTGTAACCTTGTCTGCACGGCGTTAGTCGATACCCGCTGGGGAACGATCGGCCTGGTTGGTAGTCTGTTCTCCACCTTCATACTGCTTAGCCTGCACAGTATGCGTCGCAGCCGGGTAGTACTAACAGGCATTATTCTTGTGAGCATCATTATCGTTTCCGCGCTTCTGGGCTATGCTTCCTGGAAAACCGATCCGCGCTGGCAAAACCTGGAAGATGATGCAGTAACAGGCTGGAACGCGCCTTTCACCAGTTTTTGCTATAACAGAACCAACGGAACTGTACCGACTAACGATCTCGGTCGACCAATGGACCACTCCAACGGCTGTCGCGCGAGTTTCTTCCATCAGGGCTGGAAACTGGTGGGTGAACATCCTGCGGGAATGGGACCTCGCAAAGAGGCCTTCCGCTATGTGCTGCGTCGCGACACGCAGGACAATCGCATTGATATTCCGCACAGCCACTACGGCCTGATTGAGTTTGGTATCCAGAACGGGGTTGTGGGCATTGCAGGCTGGCTGATTCTGCTGGCAGGCTGCTGGTACATCGGCTGGCGCGAGTTCCGCCATGGCAATATGATGGCAGGCATGTTCTTGCTGCTGTTTACGGTTGGTTTCTTCTCCCGAACCATGGTTGACCACAATTTGAAAGATCACTACCTGGAACAATATATGCTGTTAACCGGGTTACTTGTGGGAATGTGCGCGTTACGACCCGCTAAACGGACAGAAACAACCTCCTGATCGCGTATATTGCGCCGATGATAACAGGCATCGGCGCAACATTACCCATCAGAACTCTTTTGCCTGCCGGCTGTCGAAAAGCCATTGCACATTGCTGTATCGCTCGTTAGCCGCATCTCACCGCGTTAAATTACGGAGTAAGCATGTCTGGAACGCCTCAATTAAGCCTCGTTGTCGCCGTCTATAATGGCGAGAATTTCCTGAGCGCTTTTTTTGACAGCATAAAGAAACAGAATCTGCCCAGCCTGGAACTTGTTATCGTTAATGACGGCTCAACTGACGGCTCCGCAGATATCATCGCCCGCTACGCCAGTGAATTCAGTCATTTTAACGTCATCGACCAGCCTAATGGGGGTGTCTCTGCGGCCCGTAATACCGGTCTGGCCGTGGCTACGGGCGAGTACGTCGCGTTCCCGGATATTGATGACGTTATCTATCCGGGTATGTATCCGCGCCTGCTGGAGATTGCACTCGCCGGGCAGTTGGACGTCGCGACCTGCAACGGTACCTATATTTATGATGACGGACGCCCGTCGAAGAAGATTTTCCCTTCAGATAAACTTGCGTCAACCGGCGTGCTGGACGGCCCGACCTGGCTGCAGATGGCGCTCGAATCGCGCAAGTTCCTGCACGTAACGTGGCTGAATATCTATCGACACGCCTTTATCAAAGAGCAGGGCTTCAGCTTTGAACATGGTCTGCGCCATCAGGACATCCCCTGGACTACGGAAGTGCTGCTCACCGCCAGACGCGTGCAGTATATTGATGAGGTCTATTACGATTACCTGATCCATTCCGCTTCCGTTTCCCATACGCCAGGCACGGACGACACGCGCATGCGCTCTTCGCGCCATTACATGAAGATTCTGGAGATGCTGGACGCCATCAACAAACGCTATCCGGAACAGGTGAAACGCGTACCCGCCTGCCGCTGGCAAATCGCCAAAGAGGGTCTGGGGATCCTGCATAGCATTAACAACATTGACGATATGGCCAAAAAACGCGAGATCACCCGTGAGCTTTTCGATCGCGGTATCTGGACGCTGATTTGGCAAAATGCGCGCGGCTTCCGCCAACGGTGGCGTCTGGGACGTCGCTACTTCCGTCTTAAAAAACTCGTCAAATGAGTGGAATTATGAGCAAGCTTAAACTGCATGTTGTTTCCCGCCCTGAGTTTATCGCGACGAATTTTGCCGATTTTCAGGAACTGATTGATCAGAAAATCAATCCGGATGATATTCCGCATCGTTTTTACTGTGGGGGAAGAGGCGTCTGGACATTTCAGACGATGCTCAGCCTTAACTATTACTATAACGGTCAGATTGAATGTTCATGGGGCACTGAATGCCGCCCGGACGCAATTAATCTGATGCACAACGATCACTATGGTTCCCGCGTAAAACCCTGGGTCGGCGTGACCGTTGTTGCTCGTGCCGATCGTCCGCCGGTTATCGGCGCGGATTACGTCGTCGAACAAAACCCTGAAGTTGCTAACATCCCAGGGCGTATCTTTATTCCTAACTGGCCACAGCCGGGCGTAAAACCGCGTGAGCGCAACGACGAGACAATCAAAACCGTCGCATTCTTCGGCCGTGTAGACAGTTTCCCGGACCAATACCGCGAAGGGAACTTTAAGCAACGCCTTGCCGAACAAGGTATCGAGCTACGCATCTCGTTCGATAACTGGACAAACTACCAGGACGTGGACGTATGCATCAGCTTCCGCAAATCACACGATCATAAACTGGCGCGTAAGCCTGCCAGCAAGCTCATTAACAACTGGCTGGGGAAAACGGTGATGGTCTGCGATGACGAGCCGTCTTATCGCGCGATCCGCGAAAGCGAGCTGGACTACCTGATCGCCAAAAACCCTGATGAAGCCTTCGATGCCATCATGCGTCTTAAAAATTCCCCTGAACTGTATCGTCAGATGCGCGAACAGGGTGAAAAACGCCTACAGGTCTATTCCCGCGAAGCGGTCGCCGCACGCTGGTACGCCCTGTTTGAGGATATCTGGCGTAAAGGATTGCACAATCGTCCTACGGTAGTTCGCGCACTGCGCTTTGGTTTTGGTAAAGCCATTCGCCCGCTGACTAAAAAGTTCTGATCGGAATAGAGCCCTTCCATGTTCAAAACAACGACACACTCTTCGTTCACCCCACGCAGCAATCTGTTGCGCACCCTGGGGTTAACGCTGGCATTCTTGCTGCTGTTCTCGCTCTCAGAAATCATCATTCTGCTGAAAGATCATGTCTACCAGCCGAAATCCGGTGATATCTCGCTGTATCTGATCATCTCCCTGCTTGCCGCGGCCAGTGCGCGTTTCTTCCTGACTCGCCTGCTGCTGGCCGTCACGTTTATCGTTCAGATATCGGAAGCGGTGTACTACCAGTTCTACGGTCAGTTCTATGGCCCGAGTGAAGTCTGGCTGGCGTTCGTGGAAACGAAAGATATTGCCAGTGGGATCACCGACAGCCTGGGTTCACTGGGCATCTACTTCGCCATCATGATTGTGGCGGTCGTGTTTGCGCTGGGCTTTGCGCGTCGTCTGGCGCCGCTTTGGCACAAATGGATTGCGCTTCCTTGCCTGCTTGCCATCGTCGTGATGTTTGTCGGCCAGTTCTACAAAGCGGTCGACGGGCAGATGTACAAGTTCAACCCGGACCTGCGTCACTCCCTGCTGCGTAACGGCCTGTCTGCGATGAGCTTCAGCGCCATACGCCTGATCCCGGAAGCGATGTCAGGAGAAAACCAGAATCTGACCCATTACGATCCCTACCAGGTCAAACCTGTTAAGGATACGCGTGCGGGCAAATATTCGATTATTCTGGCGATAGGTGAAAGCCTTAACCCGCACCACGTCAGCGCCCTGGGCTACGAACGCGATACCACGCCCGAGCTGAAAGCGCTGCTCCAGCAGTATCAAGGTACGGGCCGTCTGATTGTCTCCAACGCCGTATCCACCCGCGTGGCCATCCCGATGCTGGTGAATAATCTGCGCGAGCCGGATAACTACGGGGCCTATAAATCGAAATCCACCAATATCTTCGCCAACGCGAAGAAACAGGGTTATCAGACCGCCTTTATCTCCGCCCAGGGACTGGAAGGGCTGAGCAACTGGATTGGTATCCATGATATTGATCTGTGGGAAGATACCCAGATCCGCCCGGCACCGGATGTCGGCGCGGACGTTGTTCTGACGCCATCCGTTGAGAAAGCAACGCTGGACTGGAACAAACCGTTCCTGATGGTGCTCAACAGCCGTGCTCCACATATCCCGTACGAGCGTAATATCCCGCAGGGCTTCGCGAAGTTCTCTACACCGCGTCTGAGTGATGATGTGGCGCAGAAGAAAAATGAGTATGACGATGCGGTCCGCCTGTATGACAAAGAACTCGCGTCCGCGATTCGCACCGCGCTGGCAAAATCCAAACTGCCGGTGCTGGTGTTTATCACCTCCGATCACGGGGAACGCGTGGGCGATAACGGTCTGTTTGGCCATTCGGTTGTAGAAATGCCAATTGCTCAGGTACCGTTCCTCTACTTCAGCAACGATCCAGCTTACGCCATGAAGGAGATCAGCCCGCAGATGCCGCTCAACCATTATCAGGTGGCAACGCTCATCAACAAGATGCTGGGCTACGACGTCAGTAATCCAAATCAAAAAGATGACAGCTTCTTCATCACTGGCGGTGACATTCGCGGGCTTTCGGAGCGCGTAACCTACCATCTGAACGCCCTCCCCGAAGCGGAGCGCTAAACGGTGAGACAAGAAACGGGCAAGAAATTGCCCGTTTTTTTTCAGGCGAATGAGCGTAACGCAGGCAAATGGGTGTCTTAAAACACCAAAGAGATAGCTTTAGACGGCTCAAATGCTTAGAATTTGCCCGCCGAAACTAAAAAAACGGATAATCGCTTGGAATTGTTGTATACCGCTCTGCTCTACATCATTCAGCCACTGGTGTGGCTGAGACTGTTGCTTCGTAGCCGTAAAGCGCCTGCGTATCGTAAACGCTGGGCTGAACGCTATGGCTTCTGCCGCAATAAAGTCGCGCCGGACGGTATTTTGCTGCATTCCGTTTCTGTCGGTGAAACGCTGGCGGCAATCCCGCTGGTTCGCGCCCTGCGTCACCGCTACCCGTCGCTGCCGATCACCGTCACGACGATGACGCCAACCGGCTCGGAGCGCGCGTTATCCGCTTTTGGCAAAGACGTTCATCACGTCTATCTCCCTTACGACCTGCCCTGCGCCATGAATCGTTTCCTGAATACCGTTCGCCCGAAGCTGGTGATTGTGATGGAAACCGAACTGTGGCCGAACATGATTTCCGCCCTGCATGCCCGTAAAATCCCGCTGGTGATTGCCAACGCGCGCCTGTCAGAGCGATCGGCGAAAGGTTACGGCAAGCTGGGTAAATTTATGCGCCGCTTGCTGAGCAAAATCACGCTGATCGCCGCGCAGAATGAAGAAGATGCGGCACGCTTTGTCTCTCTGGGCCTCAAACGCAACCAGCTTGCAGTGACGGGTAGCCTGAAATTTGATATTTCGGTTACCCCGGAACTCGCCGCCCGCGCGATCACGCTGCGTCGCCAGTGGGCCCCGCGTCGTCAGGTCTGGATTGCGACCAGTACCCATGACGGTGAAGAAGAGATTATCCTGCAGGCGCACCGCAAGCTGCTGGAAAGCTTCCCTGATTTACTGCTGATCCTCGTGCCCCGCCATCCGGAGCGTTTCAAAGATGCCCGTGAAATGGTGCAGAAAGGCGGTTTCAGCTTCACGCTGCGCAGCAGCGGGGAGATCCCGTCTGGCAGCACCCAGGTGGTGATTGGCGACACGATGGGCGAACTGATGCTGCTGTACGGCATTGCTGACCTCGCGTTTGTCGGCGGCAGCCTGGTGGAGCGCGGCGGTCATAACCCGCTCGAGCCGGCAGCCCACGCCATTCCGGTGCTGATGGGGCCACATACGTTTAACTTCAAAGATATCTGCGCGAAATTACAGCAGGCCGATGGTTTAATTACCGTAACCGATGCGGATTCGGTAGTCAAAGAGGTATCGACCCTTCTGACTGATGAAGATTATCGCCTGTGGTACGGGCGTCATGCCGTTGAAGTGCTGCATCAGAACCAGGGCGCCCTGACCCGTCTGCTGCAACTTCTGCAACCTTACCTGCCCCAGCGGAGCCACTGATGTCAACGCGTCTGTCGGTCGTGATGATCGCCAAAAACGCCGCCGACCTGCTTCCGGACTGCCTGGCATCAGTTGCCTGGGCTGACGAGATAGTCATTCTTGACTCCGGAAGTACGGACAGCACGGTGGACGTTGCCCGGGCAGCGGGTGCAAAGGTGTTTACCGACGTTGACTGGCAAGGCTATGGCATCCAGCGCCAGCGCGCGCAGGGGTTTGCCACCGGTGATTATGTCCTGATGCTCGATACTGACGAACGTATTACGCCAGAACTTCAGCAGGCCATTCAGGCGGTGCTTTCCTCGCCTCAGCCTGGTGCTGTATACAGCATTGCCCGTCGTAACTATTTCCTTGGCCGATTTATGCGCCACAGCGGCTGGTATCCAGACCGCGTGACGCGCCTCTACGAGCGCGAGCGCTATCAGTACAACGACAATCTGGTGCATGAATCCCTGAGCTGCGACAACGCCCGGATCATCCCCCTGACGGGCGATTTGCTGCACCTGACCTGCCGGGATTTCGCGAGCTTCCAGCGTAAACAGCTCAACTATGCCACGGCTTGGGCGCAGGAGCGTCACCAGCGCGGCAAGAAGGCCTCACTGACCGGTATCTTCACCCACACGCTGGGCGCGTTCCTGAAAACACTCCTGCTGCGTGGTGGAGTGCTGGACGGTAAGCAGGGCTGGTTACTCGCGGTAGTGAATGCCCAGTATACTTTCAACAAATACACCGAGCTGTGGGCGCTCTGCCGCGGCTACTCAGAGAAAACGTGAGCCATGAGCACAAAAGCGATTTATCCGGGTACCTTCGATCCGATCACCAACGGTCATCTTGATATCATCACCCGTGCGGCGTGCATGTTTGACAAGGTGATCCTGGCCATTGCCGCGAGCCCCAGCAAAAAGCCAATGTTTGACCTCCACGAGCGCGTGCAGCTTGCCACCGATGCCATTTCGCACCTGCCGAATGTTGAGGTGGTCGGGTTTAGCGACCTGATGGCTAACTTCGCCCGCGCCCAGCAGGCGAACATTCTGATCCGCGGCTTACGCGCGGTGGCAGACTTCGAGTATGAGATGCAGCTGGCGCACATGAACCGCCACCTGATGCCGGAGCTGGAGAGCGTGTTCCTGATGCCCTCCAAAGAGTGGTCGTTTATCTCGTCCACGCTGGTAAAAGAGGTGGCGCGTCATCACGGGGATGTTACCCATTTCCTGCCGGTTAACGTCCACCAGGCGTTGATGGAAAAGCTAAAGTAGCCCTATTTCTGGCACTGACGGCAGTAGAACGTGGCGCGCTGGGCGTGCTTCGTGGCAATAATGGGCGTACCGCAGACTCTGCACGGTTCGCCTTTACGGCCATACACCTGCAGCTCTTGGGCAAAATAGCCCGGCTTGCCGTCACTTTGCAGGAAGTCCTTCAGCGTTGTTCCCCCCTGTTCAATCGAGCGCAGCAATACGGCTTTAATCACGCGGACCAGCAGCTCACACTCCTGCGCCGACAGCGAAGAGGCCAGCCGATCGGGATGGATCCCGGCGGCAAACAGCGATTCGCTGGCATAGATATTCCCCACGCCGACCACCAGCTTGTTATCCATCAGCCACGGCTTAATCGGGCTTTTCTTTTTCGCGCACTTCGCTTTCAGGTATTCCGCGTTAAACGCGTCTGAGAGCGGCTCCGGGCCCAGATGCGCGAGCACGTTATGCCCTTCCAGCTCTTTCGTCCACAGCCACGCGCCAAAGCGCCGTGGGTCGGTATAACGGAGCACTTTGCCGTTACTCATCACCAGATCGACGTGGTCGTGCTTTTCCGCAGGCAGTTCTTCAGTAAGAACGCGCAGGCTCCCGGACATCCCCAGGTGGATAATGATCCAGCCGTCGGGCAGTTCCAGCAGCAGGTATTTCGCGCGACGCTGCACGCTAAGGACGGGTTGATCGCTCAGGGCGTGGATCTCATCGGACACCGGCCAGCGCAGACGCCCGTTACGGACAACCGCGTGAAGAATCGTCGCGCCGACCAGATGGGGCTCGATGCCACGACGGCTGGTTTCTACCTCAGGTAATTCAGGCATGGTTCCTCCGTTGAGATACAGAATGCAAAAAACCCCGCAGTTGCGGGGTTTTTCGATACAAGGAGACTAAAATTATTTGATTTTAGCTTCTTTGTACAGTACGTGCTGGCGTACAACTGGATCGAATTTTTTCAGTTCCAGTTTTTCCGGCTTAGTACGTTTGTTCTTCGTGGTGGTGTAGAAGTGACCTGTACCAGCAGAAGAAACCAGCTTGATTTTCTCGCGAATACCTTTAGCCATGATTTATTTCCTCTTTAAGTACTTAGTACTTTTCGCCACGGGCACGCAGTTCGGACAGAACTGTATCGATGCCTTTCTTATCGATTACACGCATACCTTTAGCAGATACGCGCAGGGTGACAAAACGCTTCTCGCTCTCAACCCAGAAACGGTGAGAGTGCAGGTTCGGCAGGAAACGGCGTTTAGTCGCGTTCAGTGCGTGGGAACGGTTGTTACCGGTCACCGGACGCTTGCCAGTAACTTGGCAGACTCGGGACATGTCTATTCTCCAAAAATCAAATTAGCTCGAGCTTCGTATGGGGTATCGGCGCCTCGTCAGGCTTTACAGCCCGGTCATCGCATAGTTCTAAGTGAACTCTCGATTGCCAGGCCCAAATGCCAAACCCGAGATTCTCAAAGGTGGCGTAGTATACGCTGACTCGGCGGTGTGCTCAAGTCCCGAACAGACAAAGATCCCGATGGATCGCGAGAAATAGCCTAAATCCAGCCATGTTCTGCAAAAGAAATGTACTCTCCGCGGCCAATTATCAGATGGTCCAGCACACGAATGTCCATGAATTGACAGCATTTGATAATGCGCTCGGTGATTTCTTTGTCCGCTCTGCTCGGTTCTGCACAGCCAGAGGGGTGATTATGCGCGAGGATCACGCCCGCTGCATTCACTTTTATCGCTTCCCGCACAATTTCACGCGGATGCACCTCAACGTGGCTTAACGTGCCGGCAAAGAGGCAGCTATGTTTCAGTACCCGGTTTCGGTTATCGACAAAGATCACCATAAAGATCTCGCGCTCGATATCGGTTAACTGGCTTTGCAGATATTCACGCGTCATCGCTGGCGTCAGGATCGGATCGTCCTTCTCCATGCGGACATTGTAAAAACGGCGGGCAAGTTCGGCAATGGCCCTCAACTGGGCATATTTCGCCACGCCGATCCCCTCAACATGCTTAAACTGCGCCAGCTCGGCGGTCAGTAAACCGTACAGCGAACCGAAACGTGCTATCAGCTCTTTTGCCAGCGTAAATACCGTTTTGCCGGGCGTTCCGGTACGTAAAAAGAGCGCCAGCAGTTCATCATCTTTTAACAGGGTGACGTCGTAGCGCAGCAGTTTTTCACGCGGCAGCAGCTGCTCATCCTCTTCTTCCATGCTCTTTCTCCCTTTTTAACCGCATGCTGCCACAGGCCCATCCGGCGCTCGACGGCCACGTTGCGTTCTTGCGTAGCGCCTCGCAAAGTGGTCGAAGGACAAAATCACCCCGTTTTGGGGATTGTGATAAAATGCCCGCTCTCTGGTGAAACCCAACAGGAAAGAATCATGATGAGCCTGGCCGGTAAAAAAATCGTTCTTGGCGTGAGCGGCGGTATTGCTGCCTACAAAGCGCCG
The DNA here is from genome assembly GCF_020567405.1 of Enterobacter sp. TCD1-1. Classification (NCBI taxonomy): domain Bacteria; kingdom Pseudomonadati; phylum Pseudomonadota; class Gammaproteobacteria; order Enterobacterales; family Enterobacteriaceae; genus Enterobacter; species Enterobacter sp. TCD1-1. The sequence continues at coordinate 106,253 of NZ_JAJCXF010000005.1, forward strand.
GAGCTGGTACGTCGTCTGCGCGAGCGCGGGGCAGATGTGCGGGTCGCGATAACCGAAGGCGGTAAAGCCTTTATCACTCCTCTGAGCCTGCAGGCCGTTTCAGGATACCCGGTATCTGACAGCCTGCTCGATCCGGCTGCCGAAGCCGCAATGGGCCATATTGAGCTTGGGAAATGGGCAGATCTGGTTATCCTCGCCCCCGCCACCGCGGATTTAATCGCTCGGGTGGCGGCCGGTATGGCAAACGATCTGGTTTCCACCATTTGTCTGGCTACGCCTGCCCCTGTTGCCGTCGTTCCGGCCATGAACCAGCAGATGTACCGTAATGCCGCCACTCAGCACAATCTTGAGACGCTGGCCTCACGCGGCCTGCTTATCTGGGGTCCGGACAACGGCAGCCAGGCCTGCGGCGATGTTGGCCCGGGCCGCATGCTCGATCCGCTAACGATTGTTGATATGGCCGCAGCCCACTTCTCGCCTGTCAACGATCTGCAACATCTCAACATCATGATTACCGCGGGCCCCACGCGCGAGCCGCTGGATCCGGTGCGCTACATCACCAACCATAGTTCCGGCAAAATGGGCTTTGCGATTGCCGCCGCCGCTGCGAAGCGTGGCGCGAACGTCACGCTGGTGAGCGGCCCGGTCTCTCTGCCTACCCCTGCGTTTGTGAAGCGAATTGACGTTACCACCGCGCTGGAGATGGAAGCCGCCGTGCAGGCACATGCGCAAAACCAGCAGATTTTTATCGGCTGTGCGGCCGTTGCAGACTATCGCGCCGAGACGATCGCCGAGGCTAAAATTAAAAAGCAAGGCGATGAATTAACACTAAAAATGGTGAAAAATCCGGACATTGTTGCCGGTGTCGCCGCACTAAAAAGCCACCGTCCATACGTTGTTGGGTTTGCCGCAGAAACGAATAATGTGGAAGAATATGCCCGGCAAAAACGTACCCGCAAAAACCTCGATTTAATTTGCGCGAACGACGTATCGCTGGCCACACAAGGATTTAACAGCGACAGCAACGCACTGCACCTTTTCTGGCAGGATGGAGATAAAGTCTTACCGCTTGAGCGCAAGGAACTCCTGGGCCAACATTTACTCGACGAGATCGTTACCCGTTATGATGAAAAAAATCGACGTTAAGATTCTGGACCCGCGTGTTGGCGAGCAATTTCCGCTGCCAACCTATGCCACCTCCGGCTCTGCCGGTCTTGACCTGCGCGCCTGTCTCGATGACGCCGTAGAACTGGCTCCGGGTGCCACGACCCTGGTTCCGACTGGCCTGGCGATTCACATCGCTGACCCGTCGCTGGCGGCGGTGATCCTGCCGCGTTCTGGCCTGGGTCATAAGCACGGCGTTGTGCTGGGTAACCTGGTGGGACTGATCGACTCCGACTACCAGGGCCAGCTGATGGTCTCCGTCTGGAACCGTGGTCAGGACAGCTTCACCATTGAACCGGGCGAGCGTATCGCACAGATGGTCTTTGTACCGGTGGTACAGGCAGAATTTAACCTGGTGGCAGACTTTGATGCCACCGACCGTGGCGAAGGCGGCTTCGGCCATTCCGGGCGCAAATAACTGCCCGACAGACACGTATCCCACAGCGTCATAATGCAATAACAAACCGCAAACGTCCGTTTGCGGTCGCTGTGTGGATGCCAGCCTGGCAAGTGCTTATTTTCAGGGGTATTTTGTAACATGGCAGAAAAACAAACCGCGAAAAGGAATCGTCGCGAAGAAATACTTCAATCTCTGGCTCTGATGCTTGAATCCAGCGATGGCAGTCAACGCATCACCACCGCTAAACTGGCCGCCTCCGTAGGCGTGTCTGAGGCGGCGCTGTACCGTCATTTTCCGAGCAAGACCCGGATGTTCGACAGCCTGATCGAGTTTATTGAAGACAGCCTGATCACACGCATCAACCTGATTCTAAAAGACGAAAAAGACACCACCGCGCGTCTGCGTCTGATTGTGCTGTTAATCCTTGGCTTTGGTGAACGCAATCCGGGCTTAACCCGTATCCTGACCGGCCACGCGCTGATGTTTGAACAAGACAGACTGCAGGGCCGCATTAACCAACTTTTCGAACGCATTGAAGCGCAGCTGCGCCAGGTGCTGCGCGAGAAGAAAATGCGTGAAGGTGAAGGATACAGCATTGATGAAACGCTGCTGGCGAGCCAGATTCTGGCGTTTTGTGAAGGGATGCTCTCCCGCTTTGTGCGTAGCGAGTTCAAATACCGCCCAACGGACGATTTTGACGCCCGCTGGCCGTTAGTCGCAGCACAATTACAGTAACGCCATCGCCGGATGGCGGCTTCGCCATATCCGGCCTGCGAACGGGTAGGCCCGGTAAGCGCAGCGCCACCGGGCAATGCAATTAAACCCCAAACGTTTCGCGATACGCTTTTACCGCTGCCAGATGGTCCGCCATCTCAGGCTTCTCTTCCAGATACGCAATCAGCTCTTTGAGGGTGATAATCGACGTCACTTTGCAGTTGTAGTCGCGCTCCACTTCCTGAATGGCGGAGATTTCTCCACGACCACGCTCCTGACGATCCAGCGAAATCAACACGCCAGCCAGCGTTGCACCGTTGGCCTGGATAATCTCCATTGATTCGCGGATCGCCGTGCCTGCGGTGATCACGTCGTCGACCAGCATGACGCGGCCCTGCAGCGCGCTGCCGACCAGATTCCCGCCTTCACCGTGGGTTTTAGCCTCTTTGCGGTTAAAGCAGTACGGCACGTCGCGGTCATGGTGTTCCGCCAGCGCCACCGCGGTGGTGGTCGCAATCGGAATGCCTTTATAGGCCGGGCCAAACAGCAGGTCAAAATCAATCCCGGAATCTACCAGCGCTTCGGCATAGAAACGGCCTAACAATGCCAGATCGCGCCCGGTATTAAACAGCCCGGCGTTGAAGAAATAGGGACTCTTACGCCCGGATTTCAGCGTAAATTCGCCAAACTTAAGTACCTGCTTGTTAAGCGCAAACTCAATAAACTGGCGCTGATACGATTTCATGGATTTGCTCCTTTGGTTTTCTGTCTTACAGGCAAAAAAAAGGCGACTCATTGGTCGCCTTTAAAATCAATTTTCTAACGCCGCTTTCTGCGTCGTGACAATGGATTCGATTCCCCCTCGGGCCAACGCCAGCAGGGAGAGAAGTTCTTCGTGAGTGAACGGCTCGCCTTCTGCCGTGCCCTGCACCTCAATGATGCGACCATCTTCGGTCATCACCACGTTCATGTCTGTCTCTGCCGCGGAATCTTCAACGTATTCCAGATCGCAAAGCGCTTCACCGTTAACGATGCCTACGGAGACCGCCGCAACCATGCCTTTCATTGGATTGGTTTTCAGCTTACCGGCTGCAACCAACTTGTTCAGGGCATCGGCCAGCGCGACACAGGCGCCGGTAATAGAGGCCGTACGCGTGCCGCCATCGGCCTGAATTACATCGCAGTCCAGGGTAATCGTGAATTCGCCGAGGGTTTTCAGGTCAACGGCAGCGCGCAGCGCACGCGCGATCAGACGCTGAATTTCCATGGTACGACCGCCCTGCTTACCCTTCGCCGCTTCACGGGCATTACGGGTATGGGTCGCTCGCGGCAGCATGCCGTATTCTGCGGTGATCCAGCCCTGACCCTGACCTTTCAGGAAGCGCGGAACGCCTTCTTCGATGGAGGCGGTGCACAGCACTTTGGTGTCACCAAACTCAACCAGCACGGAGCCTTCAGCGTGTTTTGTATAGTTACGGGTCAGGGTGACGGGACGCACCTGATTGGCGCTACGACCTGATGGACGCATGATGGATTCTCCGGCTTGAAACGAATGTGGCTGCGCATTATACGGATAAAGGACGCTTATTCCTATCCTGAGAAGCCCCCGAAAGCTATAATCCCCCCATCTCTCCTTTAAAAACGGGAATGTCTATGATCCGCAGTATGACCGCCTACGCCCGGCGTGAAATCAAGGGTAGCTGGGGTAGCGCTACATGGGAAATGCGCTCGGTAAACCAGCGTTACCTGGAAACGTATTTCCGTATGCCGGAGCAGTTCCGCAGCCTTGAGCCTGTTGTACGCGAGCGTATCCGTACGCGCCTGACGCGCGGTAAAGTGGAATGTAACCTGCGCTTTGAGCCTGATGCCAGCGCACAGGGCGAGCTGATCCTTAACGAAAAACTGGCGAAACAGCTCGTCAATGCGGCGAACTGGGTCAAAATGCAGAGCGATGAAGGCGAAATCAACCCGGTTGATATTCTGCGCTGGCCTGGCGTCATGGCCGCCGGTGAGCAGGATCTGGACGCCATTGCCGCTGAAATTCTGGCCGCCCTCGACGGCACGCTGGATGACTTTATCGTTGCCCGCGAAACCGAAGGTCAGGCGCTGAAAGCGATGATTGAGCAGCGCCTTGAAGGCGTCAGCGCTGAAGTGGCTAAGGTTCGCACCCATATGCCGGAAGTGCTGCAGTGGCAGCGCGAGCGCCTTGTCGCCAAACTGGAAGAAGCAGAAGTTCAGCTGGAAAACACCCGTCTGGAACAAGAGCTGGTGCTGATGGCGCAACGTATCGATGTCGCTGAAGAGCTGGACCGTCTGGAAGCGCACGTTAAAGAGACCTACAACATTCTGAAGAAGAAGGAAGCGGTGGGCCGCCGTCTGGACTTTATGATGCAGGAGTTCAACCGTGAGTCGAACACCCTGGCGTCTAAGTCTATCAATGCAGAAGTCACTAACTCCGCGATTGAGTTGAAAGTGCTGATTGAGCAAATGCGCGAGCAGATCCAGAATATTGAGTAATGTCTTTCCGGGTGGTGTCGACGGCGCCACCCATTATTATTTCTAATCCATCCCAGCACCTGATTTTGCGTTTCACCGCCGCTCATCAAGCTCATTCAACTTAACTTGATAAAAATATATAGGGCAAACCCCGTCGCCTTAGAAAAACTCAATCGTGATCTTGCGCACAAATCGCTAACCTCCCCGCATTCACACCGGAGGGTATATGCTGCTTCACATTCTTTATCTCATTGGCATCACCGCAGAAGCCATGACCGGCGCACTTGCCGCCGGACGTCGCCGTATGGACACCTTCGGCGTGATCATTATTGCTACAGCGACCGCGCTGGGCGGCGGTTCGGTACGAGATATCCTGCTGGGACATTATCCGCTCGGCTGGGTAAAAAACCCTGAATACATTGTTATTGTCGCGATTGCCGCCGTGTTGACCACCATCGTGGCGCCCGTTATGCCCCATCTTCGCCGTCTTTTTTTAGTCCTTGACGCTTTGGGTCTGGTGGTTTTCTCCATTATCGGGGCGCAAATCGCGCTGGATATGGGCGAAAGCCCGGTCATAGCCACTATCGCCGCGGTCGTAACAGGTGTATTTGGCGGCGTACTGCGCGATATGTTCTGTAAGCGCATTCCACTGGTTTTCCAGAAAGAGCTTTACGCTGGAATATCCTTTGCCTCTGCCGTTCTGTATATTGCTTTACAACATTATGTTTCGAGCCATGATGTTGTGGTCATTGCCACGTTATTATTTGGTTTTACGGCTCGCTTGCTGGCGCTGCGCTTAAAACTGGGATTGCCCGTTTTTCATTACACGCAGGACACCCATTGAATTCTCAACAAAACCACAACAAAGTAGTAAAAAGCACCTTTTGTTATCCCATATAACCGGGCCAAACGCGATAAAATGTCGCCACTTTGTCCCCATAAACTTGCGTTAAAACAATGTCCTTTGCCAAAACGTCAGCACTGATTATTAATAAAAAACTCAGCAGCCATTTTTTAATTTTGCTGCTCGTTTCCGTGCTGATTCAGTTATGGCCAGTATTTTTAACACAACCTGCGCGATTCGCAGTGCGCATTGCGATTTGTAATGCGCTCTTACTGGTCTGCGCCGCAGCGATCTATCGCACGCTTCCCGGTAAGATCGTCGCATTTGTTTTAACCGCCCTGCTTACGTTAAATTTTGCGGTTGCTTACAGCACATGGAGTGTCTACCAGAGCGAATTTAACACCGTATTTGCGATGAGTATTCTCGGCACTCACGTAGCCGAAGCGAAAAGCATGTCAGGTTTATACCTGCACTGTTTACCAGCCGCGGTTGCTTACTTTGTTGTCACCTGGTACGCAATCAAATCGACGAGCGAGCATGTTTCTTCCCGTGTGAGAACTGTCGGCTTCGTTCTGCTTGCCGTTTATTTGGGCTGGTATTCAACGGCAAACTGGCTAAAAAAACGCCACGATCTTGAAGTTTATTATCCGCTAAGCTCGCGGATTTTAACCAATACGCCGTTTTACACTGGTGCAGAGTTCATTATTGCCCATCGCGATAACGCGCTGGCGGAGAAAATTAGCCAGCACAGCGTCAATTATCCTGCGTTGCAGTATCATGACACGGGCATCGAAAACTATGTTGTTATCGTGGGTGAATCCGCACGTCGCAGCAATATGAAGCTCTACGGTTTTCACCAGGATACCACGCCTGTGGAATCCAGGCTGGCGAAGGACGCCCTCATCTTTAGCAATGCTATTGCCCCCGCGTCAGCCACCGTGCTTTCCGTGCCGATGATTTTAAGCAAAGCTGATCCAGACCACTTCACCACCGATAAGCTTGCTGACAATATCGTTAGCGTCGCTAAAAAAACGGGCTATCACACCGAGTGGATTAGCGCCCAGGGTAACACAGGCAAGAGCAATAACTACATTGTGGCCATTGCCTCTATCAGCCATAAAGCCCAGTGGATTGATACCCGTTATGACACCGAGCTTTTACCGGCCCTGGATGAGGCGCTTAAAGCCCCCGGCAAGAAGTTAATTTTCCTGCATATCAACGGCAGCCATGAGATGGCCTGCGATCGGTATCCGGCATCAGCGAATATTCTGCATACCGGCAACAAATATGAAGATTGCTACAATAACGCGATTCTGTTTACCGACTACTTCATTGGCGAAGTGGCTAAACGTCTGCAGGGCAGCGCATCCTCTCTGCTCTATTTTTCAGACCATGGGCTGGAAAAAAACCCGCAATTGAATTCCATCTATATGCATGGCTCACGCAACCCAAGCAAAGAGGCTTACCAGGTCCCCCAGTTTATCTGGTATAGCCAGCAAGCCCTGAATGCCCAAAAAAGAGCGGTGGGGTGGGTACATGAAGCGTGGCCCACAGCAAGCAATTATGAGTTGATGTTAACGTGGCTTGGAATCACAACGGGTGTTGATCAATGCGGCTCGGTGCTTGCACCGTGCTATCAGGCTCCTACACTTATCCCGGTAATTGATGGCGGCCGCCACATCTATGACTACGATCAGCTTCGCGAAACCTTCAGTTCACCAGACAGACATACCCCCTGGCGCAAAGCTAAAGCAAGCTCGCTCTAAAATCCGGGCAGACCCTGCTTGCCTAGCCAGGAAGCCAGGCCGGCAACGCCAGGGTCATGGATGAATGCAACAATTTGTCGCGCCTTCTTCTCTCCCGTTCCCGGCAGGCTCTGCCAGTCTTTTGCGTTACGTCCGCTCAACGTTTGCCACGTTACGTCCCCCATCGCCTTCAGCGAAGCCTGTGTCAGCGGAACACCCAGTGCCATGAGCCAGCGGATAAAAGGCTTCTCGCGCACCAGATTAAATCGATGCCAGAGCGCCAGCCCGCGCGCGGAGGAAAATCCAGGCGTAGCCTGCATTTGCGCCTGCGTTAATAACAGCCACGAAAAGAGATGTTCAAAATGATGCGCCTGCCAGAGGGTCCGCCAGCCTGACTCACCTAATCCTTCAATATCAAATACCTGCTTTGAGCTGAGCCATGCCAGTCGGGCAAAGAACTGCTCCATACATTCCGGCGAAGCATAGAAACAGCTCAGCGCATGATACCGTGAGGCGGGAGGCTCAGGTTTATGTCTGTCCGTCCCGCGCCAGACCACCTTATCAAACCGGGGAATACCCTGCCCGGCCAGGCTGACCTGGATCTGATCCCCCGGGGCAATATCCAGCCGCTGCCAGCGCTCAACTGAGCCCAGACTCACCCGCTGCACCTGTTTATCATCCAGTTGCACGGGTTCCAGCGCGGCTACAACGGACATTTTGCCCGTTCGCCCCACGGAAAAATGAATATCACTCACCTCGGCCACCTGGGCTGCTGGCATATATTTCCACGCAACCACCCAGTTGCCTTCGCCCGGCAACCAGCCTTCCCCCGCAGGCGCATCCTCCGACCGCACCACAATGCCATCCGTGGCAAAGGGTAATGCAGCTACGAGCCAGGCCGCGCGTTGTTTCTCGACGGCGTCAACAGATTCGGCGGGTAGCGTATACCGTGCCGACAGCGTAAAACCGGCCTGAGACAGTTCAGCTAAAGATGTCTGCATATTTTTCGGCCCATCCGGCCAGGCCCAGATGAATACGCCGAGCTTATTCAATAGCGCGTTATACTTTTGGCGCATCATCGCACCCGCCACCTTTGCGCGAGCGTTCATCCCACCCATCTGCCGCTGAATGTGACTGTCGCTTAGCCAAAAAAGCTCGCCCTGTAAAACGCTGTTCGCCAGCTTGCCGGTGAGCTTTTGCGGAACAGACGGGATTAAACGTACCTTCCCGGTCCAGTCCTCCCCTTTCAGGCCATCACCGCGACTGATGGCCTGGATTAACTTTCCGTCACGGTAGACCAGCGTTACCGCCACACCGTCAACTTTTGGCTGCATCCACAGATGTTGCCGCGCACGCATCCATTGTTTCAGCTCCTCTTTGCTGGCCACCTTATGTACGCCCGTATGGGCAACAGGATGTTTGACGCTCCCGGCCAGCGGAGGAAGTTTCTCTCCTGAGAGTTCAGTGCCAAAACAGCGCTGCCACTGCGTTAACCGCCCGTTAAGCTGATCGTAAACCTCGTCGTTAACCTCGCTCACGCCCTGCTTCCAGTAAGCGTCATCCCAGCGTTTGATTTGCGCGCTTAATGACGCCATCTCTTTCTCTGCTTTTGCCTGCGACCAGACCGGACATACCGCCGCGCCATAGCCACACCACAACAGCATTAACCCGCTTATCCATCGCCACATCGCTACCCCTCCTTTGCGTTGCAGGAGGTATACCCCGATGTCTGAAACAACGCTAACGGCAACGGTTCACACTGCGAGACGCTATCCAGTATTTCCTGGGGTTGCTGAAAACCACGGATAAAACCTGAAAACGGCACGCAAAATTCAATAATCCAGGGGAAAAAGTGTGACAAAGGCTACGTCACACGGCAGTGACGTGTATAATAAGCCCGTATGTAGGACTTCTTCGTTAACACATACAAAAGACTCTCATGGCTCAAGGCACGCTTTATATTGTTTCTGCCCCTAGTGGCGCGGGTAAATCCAGCCTTATTCAGGCACTGTTAAAAACCCAACCGTTGTACGACACACAGGTTTCTGTTTCTCACACCACGCGAGCGCCGCGTCCGGGTGAAGTGCACGGTGAACACTATTTCTTTGTGGATCACGACGAGTTCAGAGCGATGATCGGCAGAGACGCGTTTCTTGAACACGCGGAAGTATTCGGTAATTACTACGGTACCTCGCGTGAAACCATTGAGCAGGTTCTGGCCACGGGCGTGAATGTGTTCCTGGATATCGACTGGCAGGGTGCACAGCAAATTCGCAAGAAAATGCCTGACTCGCGCAGTATCTTTATTTTACCGCCATCGAAAGATGAGCTGGATCGCCGCCTGCGTGGCCGCGGTCAGGACAGCGAAGAAGTCATCGCAAAGCGTATGGAACAGGCTGTTGCAGAAATGAGCCATTACGCGGAATATGATTACCTTATTGTGAATGATGATTTTGATGCCGCGCTGAGCGATCTCAAAACCATTCTTCGTGCAGAACGTCTGCGTATGAGCCGCCAGAAGCAGCGACATGACGCATTAATCACCAAACTGTTGGCAGACTGAACCCACTTTCAGTATCATGCCCAGTCATTTCTTCACCTGTGGAGCATTTTAAGTATGGCACGCGTAACTGTTCAGGACGCTGTAGAGAAAATTGGTAACCGTTTTGACCTGGTGCTGGTCGCCGCGCGTCGCGCTCGTCAGATGCAGGTAGGCGGTAAAGATCCGCTGGTACCGGAAGAAAACGATAAAACCACCGTTATTGCACTTCGCGAAATCGAAGAAGGTCTGATCAACAACCAGATCCTCGACGTGCGTGAGCGCCAGGAGCAGCAAGAGCAGGAAGCCGCAGAACTGCAGGCCGTAACCGCTATTGCTGAAGGTCGTCGTTAATTAAACCTGCGGGTCGCCCTTGTATCTGTTTGAAAGCCTGAATCAACTGATTCAAACCTACCTGCCTGAAGACCAGATTAAGCGTCTTCAGCAGGCGTATCTCGTTGCACGTGACGCTCACGAGGGCCAGACACGTTCAAGCGGTGAACCCTACATCACGCACCCGGTAGCGGTGGCCTGTATTCTGGCCGAGATGAAACTCGACTACGAAACGCTGATGGCCGCGCTGCTGCACGACGTGATTGAAGATACCCCTGCCACTTACCAGGACATGGAACAGCTGTTTGGCAAAAGCGTTGCCGAACTGGTGGAAGGGGTCTCTAAGCTTGATAAGCTGAATTTCCGCGACAAGAAAGAGGCGCAAGCCGAAAACTTCCGCAAGATGATTATGGCGATGGTGCAGGATATCCGCGTCATTCTCATCAAACTCGCTGACCGCACCCACAACATGCGCACGCTGGGCTCACTTCGCCCGGATAAACGTCGCCGCATTGCCCGTGAAACCCTCGAAATCTACAGTCCGCTGGCGCACCGTTTAGGTATTCACCACATTAAAACCGAGCTGGAAGAGCTGGGTTTTGAAGCGTTGTACCCGAACCGCTATCGCGTGATTAAAGAGGTGGTGAAAGCCGCACGCGGCAACCGTAAAGAGATGATTCAAAAGATCCTCTCTGAAATCGAAGGGCGTTTGCAGGAAGCGGGGATCCCGTGCCGCGTCAGCGGTCGCGAAAAACACCTGTACTCCATCTACTGCAAAATGGTGCTCAAAGAGCAACGTTTTCACTCGATCATGGATATCTACGCCTTCCGCGTGATTGTCCACGATTCAGATACCTGTTATCGCGTGCTGGGGCAGATGCACAGCCTCTATAAACCGCGTCCAGGACGGATGAAAGATTACATCGCCATTCCAAAAGCGAACGGCTATCAATCTTTGCACACCTCGATGATCGGGCCGCACGGCGTGCCTGTTGAGGTGCAAATTCGTACCGAAGACATGGATCAGATGGCAGAGATGGGTGTGGCCGCGCACTGGGCCTATAAAGAGCACGGTGGCGAAAGCAGCACGACCGCACAAATCCGCGCCCAGCGCTGGATGCAGAGCCTGCTGGAACTTCAGCAGAGTGCGGGCAGCTCGTTTGAATTTATCGAGAGCGTGAAATCCGATCTCTTCCCGGATGAGATTTACGTTTTCACCCCAGAAGGCCGCATTGTCGAACTGCCTGCGGGCGCAACACCGGTCGACTTCGCTTACGCCGTGCATACCGATATCGGCCATGCCTGCGTGGGCGCGCGCGTCGACAGACAGCCTTACCCGCTGTCTCAGCCGCTCTCCAGCGGCCAGACGGTGGAAATCATTACCGCGCCGGGCGCACGTCCGAACGCGGCCTGGCTGAACTTTGTCGTGAGTTCTAAAGCACGCGCCAAAATTCGCCAACTGCTGAAAAACCTCAAGCGTGATGATTCCGTCAGCCTTGGGCGTCGTCTTCTCAACCACGCGTTGGGCGGCAGTCGCAAGCTGGCTGAAATCCCGCAGGAGAACGTCCAGCGTGAGCTGGAGCGCATGAAGCTCGCGTCGCTTGACGACCTGCTGGCAGAGATCGGCCTCGGCAACGCCATGAGCGTGGTGGTGGCGAAGAACCTGCAGCAAGGCGACACGACAGCCGTGCCTGCAGCTACGCCAGGCCACGGACATCTGCCGATTAAAGGCGCGGACGGGGTGCTGATCACCTTCGCAAAATGTTGCCGTCCAATTCCTGGCGACCCGATTATTGCGCACGTCAGCCCGGGTAAAGGGTTGGTTATCCACCATGAATCCTGTCGTAACATCCGCGGCTACCAGAAAGAGGCCGAGAAGTTTATGGCGGTCGAATGGGATAAAGAGACCGCGCAGGAATTTATCACCGAAATTAAGGTGGATATGTTCAACCATCAGGGTGCCCTGGCGAACCTGACGGCAGCGATCAACACGGCGTCTTCCAATATTCAAAGCCTGAATACGGAAGAAAAAGATGGCCGCGTATACAGCGCCTTTATTCGTCTGACCGCCCGCGACCGCGTGCATCTGGCGAATATTATGCGCAAGATCCGCGTCATGCCGGACGTGATTAAAGTCACCCGTAACCGAAACTAGCGGCATGAATTCACAACGTTACGCGCGGATATGCGAAATGCTCGCCAGGCGTCAGCCTGACCTGACGGTCTGCATGGAGCAGGTCCATAAACCGCATAACGTCTCTGCTATCGTTCGTACCGCAGATGCCGTCGGTGTGCATGAAGTGCACGCCGTCTGGCCGGGTCACCGGATGCGAACCATGGTCTCTGCCGCGGCAGGCAGTAACAGCTGGGTTTCCGTCAAATCTCACCAGACAATTGGCGAAGCCGTATCGCACCTGAAAGGACGCGGGATGCAGATCCTTGCCACTAACCTGTCCGCTAAGGCCGTGGATTTCCGCGAGATCGACTACACCCGCCCGACCTGCATTTTGATGGGTCAGGAGAAAACCGGGATCACACAGGAAGCGCTGGATCTGGCGGATCGGGACATCATCATTCCGATGATTGGCATGGTCCAGTCACTCAATGTCTCCGTGGCGTCCGCGCTCATTCTGTATGAAGCGCAGCGCCAGCGTCAGAACGCCGGCATGTACGAGCGTAGCAACAGCATGCTGCCGGAAGATGAACAGCAGCGCCTGCTGTTTGAAGGCGGATATCCGGTGCTGGCTCGCGTTGCGAAGCAGAAAAAATTGCCTTACCCCCACGTCAACGCGCAGGGCGAAATTGAAGCCGATGCCGAGTGGTGGGCCACCATGCAGTACGCCGGGTAACCGATGAAAGGCCGCCTGCTGGATGCTATCCCGCTCAACAGCCTGACGGGCGTGGGCGCGGCGCAAAGCAATAAGCTGGCTAAAATTGGCCTGCACACGGTGCAGGATCTCCTGCTTCACCTCCCCCTGCGTTACGAAGACCGCACCCAGCTTTACAAGATCGGCGATCTCCTTCCCGCCATTTACGCCACCGTTGAAGGCGAAGTTCTGAACTGCAACATCACCTTCGGCGGACGCCGGATGATGACCTGTCAGATCAGCGACGGCACCGGCATTCTCACCATGCGTTTTTTCAACTTCAGCGCGGCGATGAAAAACAGCCTGGCAACGGGCCACAGGGTGCTGGCCTATGGCGAAGCCAAACGCGGAAAATATGGCGCAGAGATGATCCACCCGGAGTACCGCGTGCAGGGCGATCTCAGCACGCCAGAGATGCAGGAGACGCTCACCCCGGTTTACCCGACGACCGAAGGCATCAAGCAGGCGACGCTGCGTAAGCTCACCGATCAGGCGCTGGAGCTGCTGGATACCTGCGCCATTACCGAGCTGCTGCCGCCCGAGCTGGCACAGGGCATGATGAGCCTTCCCGAGGCGCTTCGCACCCTGCACCGCCCGCCGCCAACGCTGCAGCTCAGCGACTTAGAAAGCGGCAAACACCCCGCTCAACAGCGTCTTATCCTTGAGGAATTACTGGCCCATAACCTGAGCATGCTGGCGCTGCGCGCCGGCGCGCAGCGTTTCCATGCCCAGCCATTAAGCCCGCGTGATGAGCTCAAAGATAAGCTGCTGGCCTCCCTGCCGTTTAAACCCACCGGCGCACAGGCGCGCGTCACCGCCGAGATTGAACGCGATATGGCGCTCGACGTGCCGATGATGCGCCTGGTGCAGGGCGACGTAGGGTCCGGTAAAACGCTGGTTGCCGCGCTGGCCGCCCTGCGCGCAATTGCCCACGGCAAACAGGTCGCGCTGATGGCACCAACCGAACTGCTGGCTGAACAACACGCCAACAATTTCCGCGCCTGGTTTGCACCGCTCGGGATTGAAGTCGGCTGGCTTGCCGGAAAGCAAAAAGGCAAAGCGCGCCTTGCGCAACAGGAGGCCATCGCCAGCGGGCAGGTGCAGATGATTGTCGGCACGCACGCTATCTTCCAGGAACAGGTGCAGTTCAGCGGCCTTGCGCTGGTGATTATCGATGAACAGCACCGCTTCGGCGTGCATCAACGTCTGGCGCTGTGGGAAAAGGGACTGCAGCAGGGCTTCCACCCGCATCAGCTGATCATGACCGCCACGCCGATCCCGCGCACCCTGGCGATGACGGCTTACGCCGATCTGGATACCTCCACCATCGACGAACTCCCACCGGGCCGTACGCCGGTCACAACGGTTGCCATTCCTGACACGCGTCGCAGCGATATCATCGATCGCGTGCGCAACGCCTGCACCCACGAAGGGCGTCAGGCCTACTGGGTTTGTACGCTGATAGAAGAGTCGGAACTGCTGGAAGCGCAGGCTGCCGAAGCCACGTGGGAAGAGCTTAAGCTGGCGCTGCCGGAGCTGAATGTGGGCCTGGTTCACGGACGCATGAAGCCTGCCGAAAAGCAGGCGGTGATGCAGTCGTTTAAGCAGGGCGAGCTGCATTTGCTGGTCGCCACGACGGTCATTGAAGTGGGCGTGGACGTCCCGAATTCTAGCCTGATGATTATCGAAAACCCGGAGCGCCTGGGCCTGGCCCAGCTCCACCAGCTGCGCGGACGCGTTGGCCGTGGCGCGGTAGCGTCCCACTGCGTCCTGCTCTACAAAGCCCCGCTCTCGAAAACCGCCCAGATGCGTTTGCAGGTGCTGCGAGACAGTAACGACGGTTTTGTGATTGCGCAAAAAGACCTTGAGATCCGCGGCCCCGGTGAACTGCTGGGCACGCGTCAGACGGGGAACGCGGAATTCAAAGTCGCGGATTTGCTGCGCGATCAGGCCATGATCCCCGAGGTTCAGCGCCTCGCCCGCCACATTCATGAACGCTACCCCGAACAGGCGGCAGCGTTAATTGAGCGCTGGATGCCGGAAACCGAACGCTATTCCAACGCCTGATTCAGGCAAACATCGGCAGCATCAGGTACAGCTTAATCACCAGCGCGTTGACGATATCAATAAAGAACGCCCCGACCATCGGGACCACCAGAAACGCCATGTGCGAAGGCCCGAAGCGTTCGGTGATCGCCTGCATGTTGGCGATAGCCGTTGGGGTGGCCCCCAGACCAAACCCGCAGTGACCCGCCGCCAGCACCGCCGCATCATAGTTTTTGCCCATCATCCGCCAGGTGACAAACATGGCGTACAGCGCCATAAACAGGGTTTGCACCGCCAGAATCGCCACCATTGGCAGCGCCAGCGAGGCCAGCTCCCACAGCTTGAGGCTCATCAGCGCCATCGCCAGGAACAGCGACAGGCAGACGTTGCCGAGCACCGACACCGCCCGTTCAAACACGCGGTAGAAGCCCATTAGCGCCAGACCGTTGCTCAGGATCACCCCGATAAACAGCACGCAGACAAACGTTGGCAGCTCAAACGCTGAGCCCGCCAGCCATTGCGCAACCACTTTGCCCACGGTCAGGCAGATGGCGATCATCGCGATGGTTTCAATCAGCACCAGCGAGGTAATGCTGCGCCCGACGTCCGGCTTTTCGAATGCTGTCGGCACCAGCTCATCGTCCGGCCTGCCGTCCGGCGTGGTGGAGTGCTTCACCAGATAGCGAGCCACCGGGCCGCCAATCAGGCCACCCAGCACCAGACCAAAGGTCGCGCAGGCCATCGCCACTTCCGTCGCGTTTTCAAACCCGTAGCGCTCGATAAACAACTTGCTCCACGCGGCCCCGGTACCGTGACCGCCTGACAGGGTGATCGACCCTGCCAGCAGCCCCATCAGCGGATCCAGTCCCAGCAGCGACGCCATCCCGATACCAATGGCGTTTTGCATCAGCAGCAGCCCCACCACCACAATCAAAAATACACCGAGCACCTTACCGCCCGCCCGCAGGCTCGCCAGGTTGGCATTCAGGCCGATGGTGGCAAAGAAGGCCAGCATCAACGGGTCTTTCAGGGACATATCAAAATCGATTTCCCAGCCCATGCTTTTTTTCAGCACCAGCAGGACCAGCGCCACCAGCAGACCACCGGCGACAGGTTCAGGAATGGTGTATTTCTTCAGAAGGGAAACGCTATGTACCAGCTTACGACCAAGCAGTAAGACCAGCGTTGCGGCAACAAGGGTCGACAACGTATCGAGATGAATCATAGAAGGCTCCTTTTTTGCGCGTGTTCCCTACACACGCGGCGTTATCCTGGGCCGGTTTGCGCTCTTCATGAGCCCCCGGCGCAAAAAGTGTAATTTTTTTTCCCGATGCGTTGTAGAAAACCTGCTCACAGCGGCAGATTTTCTTACCTTTTTTGCTGGCAATCGTTTGCTTTTACCAGGTGGTCAGATAAAATGCCCGCTTTTCCACCGTGGGATTGCCGCCGATGTCCGTTAACACCATAGAGTCGCCTGATGCGCAACCGATTGCGCAGAAGCAAAATAGCGAACTGATTTACCGCCTTGAAGATCGCCCGCCGCTGCCGCAGACGCTTTTCGCCGCCTGCCAGCATCTTCTGGCGATGTTTGTTGCGGTGATCACCCCGGCGCTGCTGATTTGCCAGGCGCTCGGCTTACCGGCGCAGGACACGCAGCACATTATCAGCATGTCTCTTTTCGCCTCCGGCGTGGCCTCGATTATTCAAATTAAAGCGTGGGGTCCGGTGGGGTCGGGATTATTGTCGATTCAGGGCACCAGCTTTAACTTCGTGGCGCCCCTGATCATGGGCGGTACGGCCCTGAAAACCGGCGGCGCGGATGTCCCGACCATGATGGCGGCGCTGTTCGGCACCCTGATGCTGGCCAGCTGTACGGAGATGGTGATCTCCCGCGTTCTGCATCTGGCTCGCCGCGTTATCACCCCGCTGGTTTCCGGCGTCGTCGTGATGATTATCGGCCTGTCGCTGATTCAGGTGGGCCTTACCTCCATCGGTGGCGGCTATGCCGCGATGAGCGACCACACCTTCGGCGCGCCGAAAAACCTGCTGCTGGCAGGCGTCGTGCTGGCCATCATTATTCTGCTTAACCGTCAGCGTAACCCTTACCTGCGCGTCGCCTCGCTGGTGATCGCCATGGCGGCGGGTTACCTGCTGGCCTGGGCGCTGGGTATGCTGCCGGAAAACACCGCGCCGACCAACAGCGCGCTGATCACCGTCCCCACGCCGCTGTACTACGGTCTGGGCATTGACTGGGGCCTGCTCCTGCCGCTGATGCTGGTCTTTATGATCACCTCTCTGGAGACCATCGGCGACATCACCGCCACCTCCGACGTCTCCGAGCAGCCCGTTTCCGGTCCGCTGTACATGAAGCGCCTGAAAGGCGGCGTGCTGGCAAACGGTCTGAACTCGTTTGTCTCTGCGGTCTTCAACACCTTCCCGAACTCCTGCTTCGGTCAGAACAACGGCGTGATCCAGCTGACCGGCGTGGCCAGCCGCTACGTTGGCTTCGTGGTGGCGCTGATGCTGATCGTCCTCGGCCTGTTCCCGGCGGTGAGCGGCTTTGTACAGCACATTCCGGAGCCGGTGCTGGGCGGCGCAACGCTGGTGATGTTCGGGACGATCGCGGCCTCCGGCGTGCGTATCGTCTCCCGCGAGCCGCTGAACCGCCGCGCGATCATGATTATCGCGCTGTCGCTGGCCGTGGGTCTGGGCGTTTCTCAGCAGCCGCTGATCCTGCAGTTTGCCCCGGACTGGGTGAAAAACCTGCTCTCTTCCGGCATTGCCGCAGGCGGTATCACCGCTATCGTGCTGAACCTCGTTTTCCCGCCTGAGAAAAATTGATTTCTCTCACGGCAGGCAGTCAATGCCTGCCGTGACATCTAATTACACCATTCCCGCCTTGAGGATTGCGCATAAATCGTGCATAACTCCCTTATGTGCGTTTTGCGGGATGGAAGACCATGAAATTTATTGGAAAGCTACTCGTCTATCTTTTAGTAGCCCTGCTCATTGTGATGCTGGCGCTCTATATTCTGCTCCAGACCCGCTGGGGTGCGGCTCAGGTCAGCAGCTGGGTAACGGTAAATACCGACTACGAACTCAGTTTCGACAAGATGAATCACCGCTTTTCGTCGCCTTCCCACCTCATTCTGGAAAACGTCACCTTCGGTCGGGACGGAAAACCCGCCACCCTGGTAGCCAAAAAAGTGGATATCGGCCTGAGTAGCCGCCAGATAACCGATCCGCTGCACGTGGACACCATCGCCCTGTTCGACGGCACGCTGAACCTCTCCCCGCAGACCGCGCCGCTGCCTTTCCAGGCCGATCGTCTGCAGCTGAACAACATGGCGTTCAACAGCCCGCATACCGAATGGGATCTGAGCGCGCAGAAGGTGACGGGCGGCGTCAGCCCATGGCAGCCGGAAGCGGGCAACGTGCTGGGTAATCACGCGCAGATCCAGATGAGCGCAGGCTCGCTGACTCTGAACGGCGTACCGGCCACCAACGTGCTGATCGAGGGCCAGCTTAACGGCAAGGAGGTGGTGCTGAACACGATTGGTGCCGATATGGCCCGCGGCTCACTCACCGGCTCCGCCCTGCGCAACGCCGACGGGAGCTGGATTATCGACACCATGCGCCTGAACGAAATCCGCCTGCAGAGCGATAAAACGCTGACCGCGTTCTTCGCGCCGCTGGCCACTATCCCCTCTCTGCAGATTGGTCGTCTGGACGTGACCGACGCCCGGCTTCAGGGCCCGGACTGGGCGGTGACCGATCTCGATTTAAGCCTGCGCAACCTGACGCTAAGCAAAGGCGACTGGCAGAGCCAGGAGGGCCGTCTGTCGATGAACGCCAGCGAGTTTATCTACGGCTCGCTGCATCTGTTTGACCCGATCCTGAATGCGGAGTTTTCCCCGCAGGGTATGGCGCTGCGTCAGTTCACATCCCGCTGGGAAGGCGGCATGGTGCGCACGTCCGGTAACTGGCTACGCGACGGCAAAGCGCTGGTGCTGGACGATGTCGCCATCGCCGGGCTGGAGTACACCCTGCCGCAGAACTGGAAAACGCTGTGGATGGCGCCTCTACCGGAATGGCTGAACAGCGTCACGCTGCAAAAATTCGGCCTGAGCCGCAACCTGGTGATCGACATCGATCCTGCCTTCCCGTGGCAGATCACTTCTCTGGATGGCTATGGCGCAAACCTGCAGCTTGTGAAAGATCGTCAGTGGGGCGTCTGGGGCGGCAGCGCGACCCTGAACGGCGCGGCGGCGACCTTTAACCGCGTCGACGTACGTCGTCCGTCGCTGGCGCTGAATGCCAATGCCGCCACGGTGAATATTACCGACCTCAGCGCGTTTACCGAAAAAGGCATTCTGGAAGCGACGGCGACCGTTTCACAACTCCCGCAGCGGCAGACCGCAGTGAGCCTGAACGGGCGCGGCGTACCGCTCAATGTGCTGCAACAGTGGGGCTGGCCTGCGCTGCCGATTGCAGGCGATGGCAATATTCAGCTCACCGCCAGCGGCAGCGTGCAGGCCAGTGCGCCGCTGAAGCCAACGGTGAATGGGAAGCTGAGCGCGGTGAATATGGATAAGCAGCAGGTAGAGCAGACGATGACGGGCGGCGAGGTTTCAACGCCTGTGCAATAAACAAGCCGGGTGGCGGCTACGCCTTACCCGGCCTACATGGGATTGTAGGCCCGGTAAGCGAAGCGCCACCGGGCATTTTCCACCTCAGAGCTGAACCACCACCTCATTCCCTTCGGCTTTCACCACCACGCCCCATTCGCTGCCCGCCTGCGAACCGCCCTTCACGCCGCTCACCGTCTGCACGTTGCGCAAACACACCGACCAGTTTTGCGCGTCTCCCGTGCCGGTAAAGGTCACGATGTCGCCCTGGCGTGATGCCTTCAGCGTAAACGCCACCGCGCCGTCCGCCGAAGGCACTTCGCTCACCGCCGTTGCGCCATCATCCAGGTTAAACAGCTGGAAGGCCGTCCCCTCATTCCACGCGTAGTCCGGTTTCTGATTATTGTTGCCCAGCGCCAGCAGCGTGTTGTCGCGCACGTAGACCGGCAGGCTCATGAAATCGTGCTGCTGCTTATGCCAGCGGCCGCCATGGATTTCGTCGTTGTGCCACAGGTGCGTCCAGCCCCCTTCCGGCAGGTAGAACTGCACGTCGCCCGCCTCGGAGATCACCGGCGCCACCATTAACGAATCCCCCAGCATGTACTGACGGTCGAGGTAATCGCACGCCGGATCGTCCGGGAACTCCAGCATCATCGCCCGCAGCATCGGCGTGCCGAACTCGCGCGCCAGCGTCGCCTGATGGTACAGATACGGCATCAGCTGGCACTTCAGCTGCGTGAAGTGGCGCACCACGTCGCAGGACTCGTCATCGTACGCCCACGGCACGCGGTAGGATTTGCTGCCATGCAGGCGGCTGTGGCTGGAGAACAGCCCGAACGCGCACCAGCGCTTGTAGACGTGCGCCGGGGCGGTGTTTTCGAACCCGCCGATATCGTGGCTCCAGAATCCAAAACCGGACAGGCCAATCGACAGCCCGCCGCGCAGGCTTTCCGCCATTGATTCGTAGTTGGCGTAGCAGTCGCCGCCCCAGTGCACCGGGAACTGCTGCGCCCCCACGGACGCGGAGCGGGCAAACAGCACCGCCTCTTCCTCACCCACCGTCTCTTTCAGCACGTTCCACACCAGCTCGTTATAGATGTAGGCGTAATGGTTGTGCATCTTCTGCGGATCGGACCCGTCGAACCACTGCACGTCAGTTGGGATACGCTCGCCGAAGTCGGTCTTGAAGCAGTCGACGCCGATATCCACCAGGCCTTTCAGTTTGTCGGCATACCACCGGCACGCGTCCGGGTTGGTGAAGTCGTAAATCGCCAGCCCCGGCTGCCATTTGTCCCACTGCCACAGGGAGCTGTCCGGGCGCTTGAGCAGGTAGCCTTTATCTTTCAGCTCACGGAAGATCGGCGACTTCTGGCCAATGTACGGGTTAATCCACACGCAAACCTTCAGCCCTTTCTCCTTCAGGCGGCGGATCATTCCTTCAGGGTCCGGGAAGGTCACCGGATCCCACTCGAAGTCACACCACTGGAAGGCCTTCATCCAGAAGCAGTCGAAGTGGAAGACGTGCAGCGGCAGGTCGCGCTCGGCCATACCGTCGATAAAGCTGTTCACCGTCGCTTCGTCGTAATTGGTGGTGAACGAGGTGGTGAGCCACAGGCCGAACGACCAGGCAGGCGGCAGCGCCGGACGCCCGGTGAACTGCGTATAGCGGTTCAGCACCTCTTTCGGCGTCGGACCGTCGATCACGAAGTACTCGAGATATTCGCCTTCAACGCTGAACTGCATCTTAGAGACTTTCTCAGATCCCACTTCAAACGAGACGTTTTCAGGATGATTCACCAGCACGCCGTAGCCGCGGTTGGTCAGGTAGAACGGGATATTTTTATAGGACTGCTCGGTGCTGGTGCCGCCGTCGCGGTTCCAGGTTTCGACCGTCTGGCCGTTGCGCACCAGCGCGGTGAAGCGCTCGCCCAGACCATAGACCGTTTCCCCCACGCCCAGATCCAGACGCTCAAAAACGTAATTGCGGTGGGTATTGCTGTCCTGCACGTAGCCGTTATTTTTCAGCTGGCTGCCGGTAATACGCTGGCCGTTGCGCAGGAAGTCCAGCGCCCAGAACTCGCCTTTGGTGACGCGCACGCTGACGCTGCCGCTTTTCAGCTCAGCAAATTCGGCGTTGTTTTCGATCTCAACCTTCACGTCTTTCAGGACGTTCAGCGGATAATGTGGACCGTTGTTCAGGGCGCCCTGGAAGTGCTCGATGCGCACCCCGACAATCCCTTCCTGTGGAGCAAACAGGCGCACCGTGAACATCAACGTGTCGAGTTGCCAGGTGCGTTCGCGCACGTCGCGCGGCGCCACATACACCACCAGGTCATTACCCTGCTGCTCCACGTCGAACACCTGAACCGGATAGGTCACATTCAGGCCCGGTTGAATAAGCCAGTTTCCATCACTGATTTTCATGCTTTCGTCCTCTTAGTTCTGTAATTCTTTGCTGACCGGCAGGGTTTCAAATTCCTGCTGATTACGGCGCGCGCCCTGTGCCAGCTCGCCCAGGATTTTGGTCAGGAAGGGGGTTTTCAGCGTGTAGTAGCGTTTGGCGATGATGGCGCTCAGCACATAGCAGACCGCCGGGGCCAGGGTAAACAGGCCGATAATGATGCTGATGGTCGCGCTGTTCTGGGTTTTGGCCGCCGCGTCGTAGCCGCCGCCTGCCAGCATCCAGCCGATCATCGCCCCACCCAGCGCCAGACCCAGCTTCAGCACGAACAGCGTGCCTGCAAAGCTGATGCCGGTCAGGCGCTTGCCGTTGGTCCATTCACCGTAGTCGACGGTATCGGACATCATGACCCACTGGATCGGCGTCACCAGCTGGTGCAGCACACCAATGACGAAGATAAAGGCGAACATCACCACGGTGGCATGCATCGGGACGAAGAACATCGCCACGCTGACCACCGCCAGCGCGGCGTTGGTCCACCAGAAGATGCTGACCTTGCACTTCCAGTCGGTGAGCGGTTTCGCCAGCGCGGAGCCAATCAGGTTGCCGACGCAGTAGGTGGTGAGGAACGCGACGAACACTTCCGGCGAGCCCATGATCCAGGTGCAGTAGTACATCATCGCGCCGCCGCGCACGCAGACGGCAAGGATGTTAAGGATGGTCAGCACGCCTACGATGCGCCACTGGTCGTTTTGCCAGATATCGCGCAGGTCTTCGCGCATGGAGGTGGTGCTCGGGGGCACCTGGATACGCTCTTTGGTGGTGAAGAAGCAGAACGCCAGCATCAGGAACGCGACCACCGACAGCACGGCGATGCCGCCCTGGAAGCCGAACGCCTTATCGTCGCCGCCAATCAGCTTCACCAGCGGCATCATCAGCACCGTGGAGAGCATGCCGCCCGCGGTCGCCAGCACAAAGCGCCAGGACTGAAGGGAGATACGCTGCGTCGGGTCACTGGTGATCACGCCGCCCAGCGCGCAGTAAGGAATATTGACCACGGTATAGAGCAGGGTCAGCAGCGTGTAAGTCACGGCGGCATAAACCATTTTGCCGTTGAGGCTGAGGTCCGGCGTGGTGTAGGCCAGCACGCAGACGATGCCGAACGGGATCGCGCCAAACAAAATCCACGGTCGGAACTTGCCCCAGCGGCTGCGGGTGCGGTCGGCAATCAGCCCCATGCACGGGTCGGAGATCGCATCCAGCGCGCGCGCCAGCAGGAACATGGTGCCGACAAATCCGGCGGGAATGCCGAAAATATCGGTATAGAAAAACATCATGTACAACATGACGTTATCAAAAATGATGTGGCTGGCGGCGTCTCCCATGCCGTAGCCAATCTTCTCTTTTACTGACAATACTTCGCTCATCTTTTTTTATCCTTCACGCTATAGGGGGCGCTGAGACCGGTTACAGTGTTTTTAAACCATTGTTTCTTGAGCGGGTATTGCGTTTTCTGGTTAGCAGATTACGTTTCTTGTTTTTTGTGATCGCGGTAAATATTGGGGAGCACGAAGGGCTAACATGAGGATTTTCTTAGGAATTAACTGAAACAGGGGGGTGCAGGTCAAAAGAGAGGTGAAAAAAGTGGTGTGGGGTATGTGGTAAATGCCTGAAAGTAGCTATAATGCGCCCCGCCTCCATGTAGCAATGCAGGCGCGGAAGATCGTCATCTCCGGTGAGGTGGCTGGACTTCAAATCCAGTTGGGGACGCCAGCGTTCCCGGGCAGGTTCGACTCCTGTGATCTTCCGCCAAAATGTCCATTTGTATCCATAAATGATCCTCACCAATTTTTATAGCTCCTAATCCGTAAAAATCACTCTTAAAATGAATTCGCCATACTACTCTTTGATAAATTATGATATAAGAATAATAATTCTATATATATTTAGTTCACGGAAATCATATGAAGCTTACTAACCTCAATTCAATTATTTCCATAATCGCGGGAATAATTGCTTGCATCACAGGGATATATGCCATTAACAAACCAACACCTGTACTTACAGCTTATTTGACGGATAGTATATTTTATACACCTCCACAATATGATAAACTCATGTTGAAGGTTATTGCCGAATCGGGTTACAAAAAAATTTATGATCGAATTGATAGCATAGCAAACAATACAGAATTCGAAGAGAAATCAAAACTTGTTGATGATATTAGAAAATCTATTCTAACCCCATTTAACTCTCCTTTTCAAAATGGATTAGAAGAGTATAGGAAATTAATTTTTATAAGCTTATATAATTCAGGAGATGCAACAGCCAAAAATGTATATATTGACTTTCCCGAGAAAGTCTTAGTCATGGTTGAAGATGACAAGAAAGAAAAATTTGAAAAACCTGATATAATTTCTCGCTTAACAGTCCCATCAATAAGGCAAAATGGAAATTATCGAATCTGGGCATGGGCGAAAAACGATAAGTTTGATAAAAAATCCATTATAATTGGAAACGAAGAACAAATAGCAAAAATTGAGTATGGCGAAATCCATTTTGGTAGGGCGTCAGATTTTGCATCTTTTTATGAGAATAATGAAAGAATTATAAAGACCGTTTTCATAATGATAATTTTTTTAATTACTTTGTTATTGAGTTACCATAGCTTAAAATTTATTAGGTCAACACTGAAAACGAAGTAAAAATTTATCCTTCTGGCTCAACATCTATCATTCGCAATTCCTCCCTCGCCAGTTCCTTCAACCAACTGGCGAGGCTAACCCCTTCCTCAGCCGCAACCACATCCAACAATTCCTTCAATGCCGGATCAATTCGCCTTTTTAAAGTGTGGAGATTGCCTGCCGCCTTTTGCTTTTTTCACGCGATATAATTGGCCTCTGGACACCTATATCCCCTGTATTTATATGAAAAAAGCAGCGCCTGCTGAAACAAGCCGAAGGTGAGAAAGATATTATCGGCTTATTAAAATGGGATAAGCAGGCTAAGCGCTAATCCCGGTATCCCTGCCCAGCTTCATATGCAGCAACGGAAACGGATTCCCCTGCCCGTCCTGTTCCGAGCGCCCGACCTGCTCAAACCCCATATGGCGATAAAACGCGACGCCCTGCGGGTTCTGCTCATTCACATCCACTTCGTTCGCGCCGAACACTGCGATGGCGTGTTGCAGCAGCAATTTCCCGACGCCCTTACCCCGGCTCGCATTGTCAACAAACAGCATTTCAATGCGGTTTTCATACACGCCTAAAAAACCGTGAATAACGCCTGCGTCATCCTGGGCCATCACGACGGTGAGGTTAGGCAGGTACGCGTTGAGCAATAACGGGCGCAGCGCCGCGATATCGCTTTCCTGTAAAAAGTGATGGGTGGCGCGGACGGAGGATTCCCAGATCGCAACCAGACGTTCGAAGTGTGAGGGGAGTGCGGTTTCTATTTTCATGGGGGGATCATTATAGAGCGTGGCGATTAAATCAAGTATCCAGAAGCATGGAGGTAATAAACTGAAGACCTTAAATGCAGTTATAAACTCTCGTACACCTGAAAGCCGAGAGCGTATCAGGGAAATGGCCCGGAAGTTGGTTCAGGAAACTGGGCAGAAGATAGATCATGACAAGCAAGAATCATCATCAGGGAATGAGAACAAGGAAAAGAGTCAATCTTTCATGGCAGTTGTTCGGTTTAACCGAACAACTGAGGAACAGTGAATATTGTAGTGGACTGCTCCCTCTCACCCTAACCCTCTCCCTCAGGGAGAGGGAACCGATAGTGCGGTTTGTACCCCCACACAGCTCGCGCTAAACCCTAATCTCCATCACCGCATACACCCCGTCCTTCGGCACCACCACGGTGACGTTTTCCACCGGCACGCCCGCCGCGAGGTGGATGTCCTGCAGCTGCTGCAGCGTCCTCGGGTGAATATCCTCCCAGCCAATACCCCGCAGCACAAAGTCAATGTGCGGGCTGCTGGTCAGCATGTTCGACACAATCACCGCCCCGCCGGGTTTGACCAGCCGCAGCGCGCGCTGGAGGAAAATCACCGCATCGGTATCGCTGAAGTATTCAAAAATCCCCAGCGCGTCGACCAGTTCGGCCTGATGCTCGCCCAGCTCCAGCAGCAGGTCCTCGTTACGCACCAGCGTATGGAGCAGGTTGCGCCTGAGCAGCGTCAGCTGTTCGCCCACCACAATGCCTTCCTGCGCCGCCATGGTTTCCGCCCAGCTCAGCGCTACGGGGTCTTTGTCCACCAGCGTGAGATAGACCTGCTGGCCATCAAGCTTTGCTTCACGTAGCGCCTCCAGCACCGGAATGGCGGCGCCGCTCGCGAGGCTGACCCAGTTGTTCTCGCTCTCATTGTGAATGTACTTATCCACCAGCGCGGCCAGCACCCGGGCGCGGGAACGCACGCCGATGGCATCATTTGCGTGGATAAACCACTGGCGGCTGTCGCTGTCCATTTTTGTTCCATCGGGCAGGCGGTCTTCCAGCGGGTTTTGCACCACAAACAGCGCCAGCGCGGAGGGGACCAGCCGGGTGCGCCACGCGGTGAGGGCCGGGCGGTTACGGAAGGCCTGTTCGGAATAGCGGTTCTGGGTGACAAGCACGGCCTGCCCGCCCTCGTCGTATTCCACCCGCGGCGGACGGAGCGCTGGCTCGGCTTTCAGGGCGCGGTCAAGGGAGGCGATCTCACGGGCAGCATCGTCTTTCATCGGCCACTGGTCGCTGACGTCGGGAAATGACGCGCCGAAAATCGTCATATTTTCCGGCGCATCGCCGCGAAAAGGCTGCCAGTTCATGTCGTCTTCTCCCCGTTAGGCTTTTAACGGAAGTCTATCCAGGCCAGCCAGTAATGCCCCAGGAAGAAAGCACGATTTTTATTGCTTCACCCACACCAGTTGGTCAACCCGGAAGCCCAGACTGCGCGCGGTATTCAGGTAATCCTGCTTCACCGCATCCGGGATGGTCGGCGTACGCGACAGGATCCACAGGTAATCACGGTTCGGGCCGCTGACCAGCGCGTACTGGTACTTATCGTCGAGTCTGATCACGTTATAGCCGCCGTAGAACGGGCCGAAGAAGGAGACCTTCAGCGCGGCGGTGGTCGGCTCGCCGGTAAAGTACGCTTTCCCCTCGCTCTCGTTCCACTTGTTCTTCACCGGATCGTAGCCCCGGTTAAGCACGCTGATACCGCCGTCGCTGCGCTTGCCGTAGGTCGCCGTCACCTGCTCCAGGCCGCGTTCGAAGCGGTTTTCCAGACGGGCGACTTCGTACCATTTGCCGAGATAGCGGCTGGCGTCAAAGTGGGTAATAGGCTGAACGCCTTTCGGCGGCGTGGGGGATTTACAGGCGACCAGCGTCAAAGCAATCGCAACACCGGTCACAACAGGCCATAGCTTCATGAGAATTCCTTTCATTTGCACGGTTGGATGTTAAGTGTAGTGCACCGTTTCGGCGCTTCATCCCGTTCGGGAAAATTCGTAGTATATTGAGAGTATTCCTCCACTCTGGACACGGACATGGCTTACTCCATCGGCGAATTCGCCAGACTCAGCGGCATCACCGCCACCAC
This sequence comes from Enterobacter sp. TCD1-1, assembly GCF_020567405.1. Classification (NCBI taxonomy): domain Bacteria; kingdom Pseudomonadati; phylum Pseudomonadota; class Gammaproteobacteria; order Enterobacterales; family Enterobacteriaceae; genus Enterobacter; species Enterobacter sp. TCD1-1. The sequence goes on from NZ_JAJCXF010000005.1 coordinate 134,017, forward strand.
CCTGCGGGCGTGGCAGCGTCGCTATGGTTTACTCAAGCCACAGCGCACGGAAGGCGGCCATCGCCAGTACAGCGATGAGGATGTCCAGCAGGCGCTCAAAATCCTCGACTGGGTAAAAAAAGGCGTCCCGATCGGCCAGGTCAAACCGCTGCTGGAACGCCCGACGCCGGGCCGGACCAACAACTGGCAAACCCTGCAGCAGAACATGCTGCAACGCCTGCAGGACGGCAAAGTCGAGTCCCTGCGCCAGATGATTTACGACGCCGGACGCGAGTACCCAAGACCCGAACTGGTCGCGAACGTGCTGCGCCCGCTGCGCAGCCAGGTATCCGCCAACGTGGCCGCCGCCATGACCCTGCGCGCAATCCTCGACGGCATCATCATCGCCTACACCTCGTTTTGTCTCGAGGGTGATAAAAAAGCGCCGGGCGATAATATTCTGCTCAGCGGCTGGCACCTGAACGACGCCTGTGAGATCTGGCTCGAAGCCTTAACGCGCACCGGACAGGGACACCGAATCGACATTTTGCCCTCGCCTCCGGCCGCGCTGGCCCCGGAAATTTTCCCGGAGCGCAAATGGCTTCTGGTCACCAGCGGTAAGCTCACCGCGGCGCGGAAAAAGCAGGTGGAGCAGTGGCAGCAGCAGGTATCGCTTGAAGTGATTATCCTCTGATCATTTTCTCCTGCGGGAATCTTCACGAAAAGTTGAATATTTTCCCGCGCCGCAGATGCTAACGTTTTCCTGTGACGAATAACTCCACAGGAAAACACCATGAAAAAAACTACCCCTCTGCTGATGCTGGCCGCGATGGCCTTTACCCCTGCCGCCTTTAGCGCCGCTCCTGCTGGCACCCTGAGCGTACACATCCTCGACCAGCAAACCGGCACGCCTCCACCGGGCGTCACCGTCACGCTGGAAAAGCAGCAGCAGGACAAATGGACCCCGATCGCCAGCGGTAAAACTGACCAGGATGGACGCATCAAATCGCTCTATCCGCAGGACCAGGACATGCAGCCTGGCGTGTATAAAGTGACCTTCAAAACCGCAGAGTACTTCCACGGCAAAAAGCTCGACTCCTTCTTCCCGGAGATCCCGGTGCTGTTTACCGTGACGCGCACCAACGAGAAGCTGCATATCCCGCTTCTGCTGAGCCAGTACGGTTACTCGACCTATAAGGGCAGCTAAGACGCATTGATTCTAAAGGAATAAAAAAAATAGTTCCGCTAATACTTGGACAAATTAGTCATGTTGTGTAAGTTTTAATTATATGAACGGGAGGACGACACCATGACGACGAAACCAGTGCTGGGTATTAGCGGATGTTTGACCGGATCCGCCGTTCGCTTTGACGGCGGACACAAGCGTATGGGCTTCGTCATGGATGAGCTGGCCCAGTGGGTGAATTTCAGGCCCGTCTGCCCGGAAATGGCCATCGGCCTGCCGACCCCTCGCCCGGCGCTGCGTCTGATCATGACGGAACACGGTGAAACGCAGATGCGTTTTAGCCATGCGCCTCACGAAGACGTTACGCAGAAAATGGCGGACTTTACGGCAGATTTTTTGCCGAAAATTGGCGATCTCGCTGGTTTTATCGTCTGTGCTAAATCCCCAAGCTGCGGCATGGAACGCGTGCGTCTGTATGATGAAAACGGCAACCGGGGCCGCAAGGAGGGTGTCGGGCTGTTCACCGCCGCCCTCCTTGAAACCTGGCCGTGGCTGCCCGTGGAAGAGGATGGACGCTTGCACGATCCGGTGCTGCGGGAAAATTTTGTCGAACGTGTTTTTGCCCTGCACGAACTGAACACGCTGCGTAAAAATGGCCTCACGCGCCGCGCGCTGCTGGACTTCCACAGCCGTTACAAACTCCAGCTGCTGGCGCACCATCAGGCGGGTTACCGTGAAATCGGCCCGTTCGTTGCCTCGCTGCACGAGTGGGAAGACCTGGACGCCTTCTTCGTGGCGTACCGGGAAAAGCTGATGACCATCCTGAAAAAACCCGCTTCGCGTAAGAATCACACCAACGTGCTGATGCATATTCAGGGCTATTTTCGTAACCAGCTGAACACCCGCCAGCGCGGCGAGCTGCGCGACGTGATCCTGCATTATCGCAACGGACAGTTGCCTATCCTCGCCCCGATCACGCTGCTGAAGCACTACCTGGCCGAATACCCCGACCGGTATCTGATGACGCAAAACTACTTTGATCCCTATCCTGATGATTTGGGTCTGCGTCTGGCAGTCAAGTGATCATAAAAATGCGAAGGCCCCATTGACCCTTAGAGGCCCAAAGCAGTACCCCGTTTAGACGACATCCTCACTGTCGTCTCTTTTTTGCATTTCATCTCAAAGACTGTGATTATATACAGGCTTATTCTGCGAAAGGGGCCTGCCTGTGATCAATACCCTGCACATTCAAAATTACCGCTCCATCCGCGAGATGTCGCTGGAGCTGGAGCAGCTCAATATCGTCTTCGGGCCGAACGGGACCGGAAAATCGAATATCTACAAGGCGATACACCTGATGCACAGCGCCGCGCAGGGGCAGTTTTCCCAGGCGCTGGCGAACGAGGGCGGCATTCTGAAGGTGTTCTGGGCAGGTAAAACCCGTAGCGACCAGCTGCGGCGGATGAACCTCGCGGTAGAAACAGAGGCCTACGAATACGAGCTGCAGGTCGGGTTTGTGGAGAAGCTGCCCTATCCCTCGCAGTTTCAGCTCGACCCGGTGATCAAAGAGGAGTCCATCTGGCTGAGCGGCCAGCACCGTCGACCTTCGTCACAGCTGATGAAGCGTAAGAACCAGGCGGTGTTTCTGAACAGCGTGCATCACGAGAAGGTGACCCACAGCGGCACGCTGTACGAGAACGAATCGGTATTCGGACAGCTCGGCGAACCACACCTTTACCCGGAAGTGTCGCAGATGCGCGAGTCCCTGCGTAACTGGCGCTTTTATCATGAGTTTTCTGTATCAATCGGCTCGGCGATGCGGGCCCCGCAGGTCGGTTTCCGCTCCCCGGTGCTGGCCAGCGACGGCGCTAACCTGGCGGCCGCGTTTCAGACCATCGTCGAGATTGGCGACGAGCTGCTGCTGATGCGCATCCTTGACCAGGCCTTCCCCGGCTGCGTGTTTTACAGCGACAACACCGGCGGACGTTTCCGGATGATGATGCAGCGCGAGGGGCTGAGCAGACCGCTGGAACCAGCGGAGTTTTCCGACGGTACCCTGCGCTTCCTGTGCCTGGCGGTAGCGCTGTTAAGCCCCCGCCCACCGGCGTTTATCGCGTTGAACGAACCGGAAAACAGCCTGCACCCGCAGATGCTGCCTGCCCTGGCGAGCTTAATCGCCGAGGCCAGCCGCTACTCGCAGATCTGGCTCACCAGCCACTCGCCGGAGCTGGCAAAGTTGATTGAGAAGCAGCGATCGTTTTCGCTGTATCAGCTGTCGATGGCGGAGGGGGAGACGCGGGTGGAGAGGCTGGGGTAGTCTCAATGGGTACGGAGGCTGTTTTTTCGCATCTCACTTCAGTGAAGCATGCCAATAAAGAACCCCAGATACCCGGCCCTGCTTAACCATATAAAGGGGCTGGTAAGGCCGGATCGCCGGATATTAATCAACTCTCTCATGGGGGCCAGGCCATCATTTTTGATAACGACATTTTTTGCACAATAGCGGCAATGCATAATCAGAAATAAAATTCCGGCGATCGCAAAACCAAAATAACTTTCGCGACTTCCCCAAAAATGAGTGCTTAACTTTAAATAAGTTAATCCCCAGATACTGACTAAGAAGACGATAAATGAAGATGCTGCAATGTTCATGTCTCGCTTACTACCCAGACCAAAAAAGAGCGCATCAAAGAAAAACATTGTGGTAAGAGGTGACTGAACGCTTCTTCCCGTCACTTTACTAAAACGGACAAACACGACAGTTCCGATGAAAAATGCGAACAGCGCAATTCCTAACAGCAGATAAATCATTTGATTAGTCCTTCATTGCTTTCTGACATGCAGCCCCACTCGGATTGTCGGAAAAAGACGCCATATCAACACCATGCTGGCGTATCCTCGCGGCCTGAACATCTTCGCTACCGCCGAGTAAATCATCATCAGCAATAATAAATTTTTTAAAAGAAAGATACAAACAACCTATACCAACAATAAGTCCACCAAATGAAGCACCCTTAATAATCCTCACTAACTCAAAAAATATTTATCTCAAAAGGAATATTACGAATGAAATAGAGACGGATTTTGAAAAAATAAGCAAACAAAGCAATAATTTCCATTGTTAAAATCAGCGCCAGCAAAATAAAAGATATTAACCACCTTTTTTGTTCATTTTACCGCTCAATTCTTGTTGTTAGCAGCGGCAATTTGCCGAGGCCCACGGGCTGTTTTTCGCATCTCGCTCATGCTATCTATCCTCGGCGACTCTTTTTCCAGCGATACTCATGCACTTTGTTTTTTAACCACACCCCTACACCTAATATTAATCCTGTAACACCCCCTTTTATTAATGAGATATGTAATGCCTTTTTCCATGAAAAAAAGAATTCACCATCGTTAAAATAGAAAATTATTGACACTCCGAACTGGCATGCAAAAAGAACAATAGCGACTAAAACAGTACAGTACATAACCAAGAAAAGAAGCCAAAAGATACCAACCTTACTGAAGATGCTCATTACTTCTTCTCCCGTTTGTCTCACTCATCTTTTACCACTTTTCCTGGAAATTCAAAAGCAGTAGAACCTGTTACTACACCAATAACATTCTTTGTCACTTGATCAGCTACTGGAGACAATGAACCAAAAACTTTTCCTCCTAAACTACCAGCCGCACTTCCAAATCCACGACTTATCAGAGTGTTATTCGGGTCTTTCCTTTTAATCGCACTGCCAAGCGCAGCCCCAATATTGATTGCCGCTGATACTTTCCAGCCTTTCCCCGTAGTTGCGGCAGATGCCACTCCCAGCATAATGGCATCAACGGGGAGCAGGTCAGTGAGAAGCAGGCTATCGTAAAATAGCCTGCCGGGATGAGTTCAGATATTTCCAAACAGTATTGCGTAACAAAAAAACGCCGCAGGAGCTGGGATCTTCTCAAGCCATCATATTGGCTAAAATTTGGCCTATATCATTAAGTAAGGCACAGACATCTTCTTTAGAAGCCCCAATCCTGGTTTCAAATTCAGGAACAGAGATACCATTACAGATTTCATTTAAAGCTGAATTCAGGATCAATAACTCATTTTCATCAATGGTTAATTGAGCTTGTTTCCCAGCAAGAGATATTACATTCATTCATGACCTCAAATTATCGAAGTACGCCCTACCGTTTACAGGCCTAAAAACGGTTCCACCATCTGATGTTTAGGATTGCGTAACCTGGTCGTTTTGGAGTACCGTCGCGGACGGCGGTACTCCAAAAACACATCTTGTCTGGAAGTGAAAAAGGTAGAGCAAAAAAATCCCGCGGACAGTTGGCTGGATTTGTACTCACACAGGTAGCCGAGCAAGTAAGCTATTTACCTTTTCCGTATCTTCCGGGTGAAGCAGCAAATACTTTTCACTTGCAAGTCGTACGTAGTGATAGCAGATTTCTTCACTAACGATAGTAGTATCTGCTTCAGAGGGAGGATAACCAACAGCAAATTCAACACCTTCAAAATGTTCACTTTCGTCATAACTTTCCATATCAGGAAAGAAGCAGTAAACCCCATCTCTTATAAATGAATGCTTTTTAATAATACTTTCAATAGACATCAAGAAAACACCATCATTATACATGAGGTCAAAGTAAGTTTTTATAACCACGTAAGGGTCTGATTTTATATAAGGTAAATCAAATAAAAATTTCATTCATTTAATCCTATTTGGGATGAAAGTTTGTGACTCGACCTGTATTTTTTTCGAGATAAACTCTAAAATTCAACCCGCCAGCTGTAGCATCATATGCTGACTGACCATTGCGCATTGCATCTCTTTACCCTTTCATTGCAGCCTCTTGCCCAAGATCTAACATTACTTTGCCAGTATATATTTTCGGATCATAGATAGTTTTCTTTACTGGACTTGGTTTATATTCTCCAGTTAAATTCCCCGCGCGATCTTTGGTAGGAGCTAAGTATTCAACTTCAGAAATACCTTTAACATTTGTAGGTTTCTCACTTACGATTTTTACGCCATATTTTTTAACGGTATCATAAAACGCATCAGCATTATGCCCACCTGAGATCCCACTCTTTTGCGTAAACCCATCAACCGTTGCCAGATGTTTTGGTTGATCAATTCTGATACTCATCCCATCAGGATAAGTGATTGTCGTCATGCCCTTCTCTGTACTGGTTTTATATGGCAGCGAATTTCCGCCATACTGACCGCCAGGATACTCTACATCTTTAATATCCTTACCCGGTTTTACTGAATACTCGCCATCGCCTGCAGTCCATGTGATCGACGGATTTTCAGGAATAACTTTGTCTACTTTGGAAGTGACTTTTGCAACAATCTTCTCTGTCAGAGCCGTACCTGTTTTTGCAACACCAACACCACCGGCGACAGCAGTAATGAGATCGGACATGAGTTTACACGCCTCAAGACCTGCATTGTACGCACCTCCCGCACCTGCCCTCTGATACTCTGATTCCATCAGATTGATACGATCAATATAACTTTGTTTAACGGCATCCGACATCGTACTGGACATGTCGTCGCTCGTGATTAATTGCTTAATCGCATCATAAGTGGCGGCAGGATTTGTGACGGCTTTCGATAAACTCTCGACGGAATCACTAATCCCCTGAGGAACACCAACCAGCATACCAGCCCCGTAGGCGGCCTCAAAGGTTGGGTTCTTTTACTTAATCAGTAGACTTGATAATCTATCCTTATTAATTTCATCTGTAGTCACTAAGACAGCCTGAATACTTGAGTCAAGATTATCTTCATCTAGCCATGAAGCGTCTTTTCTTTTTAAATGGAATTTTATTGTTGGCAGTAATGTTTCATCATCCAACGATATAATAACATTTAGAACCCCAGAATGGCTTTCATTCCATTCCTTAATCATTGAATTACAAAAGACAATAGAATGTTGAAGGTAATTTTCACTTACGTAATCTTCTATATGGATAGAATTTACAAAACACTCCAAGGCTATTTCATCTTCAAAAGAATCAGGTTTAACCCCCCCACAATAACCGAAGAGTTTTTTTGATAAAAAACAACTAAATAACTCCACAAAACCCTGCTCAACAACTTCGTTTAGCTCGTAAGGAAGAGTAATTTTCCTCATATCCTCCCAACATATGGATTCTAGTTGAGGGAGCATTAAATAGTTAGCCAGCATATCATTTTTCCCCCAGATATTTAGTCATACCTTTATCTATAGCATTTTTGAAAGCCGAGTCTTTCAACTTATCATTCACACTTTTAGGTGCATCAGGGAAAGTTTGTGTGACAGGATCATAATAGTACTTGTTGTTACTATTATCTTGATAATGTATTTGACCCGCTCTCTTTCCTGGTGCTGGGTTCTCAACATCAATTCTCTCTTTGCCTTTTCCCATCCACAATGTCTTGCTTGGAACTGTTGGGCCATTTATACCAAGCATTACACCTTCTTTATTTAAGGTGTAATTAGGCTTGGTGACCTTACTAATTCCCCCAAACGCCGCTGCCGCCGCACCAGCTACAATATCAGCCTGAATCGCATCCAGACCATAATCTTTCTGAAGGGCTTCCGAGACTTTGTTGGTTGAAATAACTCCATCGGCCTGGATCTGATGCATCCATGTTGCAGTAAGATCATAAGCCATCTTTGCCGGAATGTCCTGACCCAGTGCTTTATCCAGCGCATGCTTCACCGCCATGCTATCAGCCAGCACATCACCATATTTCTGCTGACAGGTCGCCGGATTGGCCGCACAGTAACTGATAAGCTGCTGTTGCTGGGAGGTACTTAATTCCTCATACTTTCTGATAATGCCATCACAGTCACCGCCGCTGGCCTGACAGGACTTCATTTCAGCAGACCAGGCATCTATCTGTTTGCTGCTAAGATAATTATTCTCAACCGTCGTTTTGCCCGCCTGAGCCGCCGCTACCGCATTCGCGCTGCTGTCTCCGACAAGCCCGCCAGCCAGACCAGAAGCCAGTGTCGCCAGCGCAGATACCGCCTGTTTTTCTTCCTCGCTCAGTTCGCTGACCTGTTTGCCAAAACCGTCAACTGCAATCTTACCAGCCAGCTCACCCACCGCTGCACCGGCTGCGGCCGACGCCGCATCTCTGCCGGAAGCGGTTGCAAGTGCGGCGTTGACAACCGCATGGGCCAGCACGCGTCCCTTAAGATCCTTCTCCGGGATGGCATTCGCGATGGCATTGGCGATATACGGCGCGGCACCGCCCGCAATCGCAGCTTTAATATCGCCACCTGCCAGCGCCTGAATGGCCGCCGTTGCTGCCGTGATGGCGCGCTGGGTGCTCTGCCCCGTTCCCATGCCAGACTGGTTAAACGCTTCGTTATAGAAGGTCTGGTACATCTGGTCATGAATCGCCTGATCGGTAACCTCTTTACCGTCTTTTTTCAGCTGGCTAATGGCGGCGTTACGCGCATCGCTGCCCGCGGTTTTCATCTTCTCGTTGGCCGCTTCCGTGGCCGCAATCTTGCCGTTGGTGCGCGCAATATCCGCAACCTGATTGCCGATCTCGCCAATCATCTGCGCGGTTTGCAGGCGTTTCTGCTCTTTCTCTTTGTTAAAGATCGGGTCGATGCTGCCGTTGGCATGGTCTGTGTCACGGCTGAGCGTGCTGACGTCCAGCTTCTGGTTAGCCTGGTCGCGAACAATGATAGCACCGTCAGCTACCGCTGATTGCGTGGTCCCTTCAGCATGGCCGCTGCCGCCCATTCCTGCCAGCATTGTGCTGGCCATGTTGCTAACCAGATTACCCGCAACCCCGGCGCCGCTGCTGAAGCCGACACCCTGATGTTCAACCTTATACTCCGCCTTATTGTTGATGTCCGTAAAGCCCAGCGTACCGGTCTCAAGGCGGTTTTTGTCTGCATCAGCACGGCTGGCAATCACCGCACCGTCCAGCTGCGTATGGTTGCCAACGTTAATATCAAAGCCGCCTTTGCCAGCGAAGATCCCGGTCTGCTCCTGGACCGAGTCGTAGTTGCTCTTCATCTTATCGCGGCTGATGCTAAAGCTGCCGCTACCGCTGCCCGCTCCCCAGGTGTAGCTTGCACCCGCATTCATACTCTGCTGTTTGCTGTTGTATTTGTCGCTATCCTGCAGGCTGCTGAGGGTCAGGTCGCGCCCGACATCCGCCGTGACCTTATCGCCGTTGACCTGCGCGCCTTTAAGCACCGTATCGCGGCCGCTAGTCAGGTTGACGTTCTGTCCGGCATCCAGCGTCGTTTCGTTCCAGGAGGTTCCATTGCCTTTTTCGCTGCCTCTGGCGGCGTTTACGCTGGCAGAGACGGTGATGCCCGCACCATTCGGACCGGCGGTAATACCGATCCCGATTGAGCCACCCTTGCTGGAGTTACTGCCCGTCAGTTTGTTGGTGTCGGCTGCACTCGTCAGGTTGATATCCTGAGCCGCATTGAGCGTCAGATCCTTGCCAGCCTTCAGCTGGCTGCCCGCCACGGTAATATCACCACTGTTGGCAGCGTTGCCCTGACCTGTCGCCGTGATGGCGAGGTTACCCCCGGCATTCAGCGTGCTGCCGGTCGTTTTGTCCTGCTCCGAGTGTGAGGTGGATTTAGAGGACTGTCCGCCAATGGAGGCCATCACGCCGAACGCGCCATTGTTGGTGGGATCGCTGCCGTTAGCCGCTTCAGCGAGACTGTTGGCCTGCACGGCCTGAACACCCGACAGTGCCGCTTTGGTCGCCTGCAGTGCGGCGAGACGGCCATCGCTCTGGTCTTTCACCGCCATTGCCGTGCTGGCCGCAGTGTTCACCGCGTCACCCACTGCGCCGGAGAGGGCAATCGTCAGGCCACTGCTTTTCTGCTTGAAGGTTTGATCGCTGGTGAGCCTGTCGTGGCCCGGCTCGATCGTCACGCTGTCTCCGGTGAGCGCCATATTTTTGCCAGCCACCAGATCCGCGCCGCCGACATGCAGCTGATTACCGGCGGCAATATCAACGCTCCCCCCCGTCGAGCCCACCGTACTGAAGCTCTGGCTCTGGGTGGTGCCCTTCTCACGTAGATCCTGGGTACTTTTGCTGCTGCCGATGGTGAAACCAATCCCGCCCGAGCCCATCAGGCCGGATTTTTTCTCTTCCTTAAAGCGCCAGGAGGTGTCGCTGTTCGTGGCCGCCACGATATCGACGTTGTTGCCCGCCTTAAGCTTCACGTCGCCGTCGCCCGCCACGGCGGATCCGTTCACCAGCAGGTTATTGCCCGCAACGACCTGCACGTTATCACCGCTCAGCAATGAGCCAGATTCACGCGTCGCGCTGTTCTCCTCGATAGTGTGGGTGGTTTTCTTGCTCAGGAACCCTTTTTTGGTTTTGGTCTGCTCTTTGTAGTGATAATCGCTTTCGGTTGCGGTATTGAGAGTGACGTCGCGGCCCGCCGCCACGCCGATATCGCCCTTCGCCGTCACCTGCGCGGCTTCGGTGGTGACATCGCGCCCGGCGAGGATTTGGGTATTCGCCCCGCTGGCGATCTCGGTTCCCTGCTGGCGTACCGATTCGTTGATGACGGTTTTCTTGCCTGACTTATAGCTATCGCCCTGCGTGGTCTCTTCCGCCGCCAGATTCACGTCGCGACCCGCCTGCAGCCCGACGCTTTTCTCTGCTGCCAGCGCGGCGGCCTGAGCGTTGATATCCTGCCCGGCCTTCAGCACCAGGTTATCGCCTGCGGAAATCGTGGTGCGGTCGAGCCCGGTGCTGTGGGACTCGCTTTTCCCTTTACGGCTGCTTTCGCTGGTCTGTGCCGCGTTCAGATTGAGATCGTTGCCCGCGCTCAGCCCCGCGCTGCCGCCCGCCTTCAGGTCGCTGGCGGTCACGTCAAGGTTGTGCCCGGCGTTCACCAGCAGGTTGCCGCCCGCGGTGACGTTACTGCCCTGATACGTGACGGACGAACGGCTGGTTTTCGCCCGGCTGGAGCTGAATGCGTCGTTGATCTGATTCGCGTTGACGGCAATATCGCCCCACGCGTTCAGCAGCATATCGCCGCCGGAGGCCAGGTTCGCCCCGGTAACGGTGATGTTTTTCCCCGCCTCAAGCGACAGGCCATCCTGCGCGGTAATAGACGCCGTGTTGCCCAGCAGGGTGTCTTTCAGGCCGATCTTGCCGTACTTCCCTCCGGCGTTGATATCAATCTGCTCAACCTGGGTCAGGTTGTTGATGCTGCCGTCCAGGCTCTCCAGCGCGACCGTTTTGCCGCTGATGGTGGAGCTGATGTTATTGATATCGCCGATGGCACTCAGGTTCAGGTCGCCGCCCGCTTTCATCAGGCCGTTGTTGAGGTTGCTGATGCTGTTCTGGCTGTCGAGCGTCAGGCTGTTTTTCGCCAGCAGCGAACTGCCGCTGTTGGTGATGTCGCCGCCCTTCAGGGTAACGTTGTTACCCGCGATTACGCTGCCGTTATTGACGGTGACGTCCTTCGGTGACAGGTAGAGTTTCGGCACCATCACGGTTTCGCCGTTGACGGTGGCTTTCTCCCACCACAGCAGGCTGTGGTCGAGCGCGGCAATCTGATCGGCGGTCAGCGAGACGCCAAACTGCAGGCCCAGCGACTGCTGCGCCGCCGCCGCGTTATCCATCAGATAGCGCATCTGATCCAGATCGGAACCGATGCCGTTCAGGTAGCGGTTACCGGTCTGGTTGAGCACCACGTTGGAGACATAGCGGGTATCGAACGCCGCATCACCGAGGAAGCGGTAATCGTAATCCGGGTTCAAGTTGAGTCGGCCGAGCATGTAAGACGAGCCGAGGAACTGCTTCTCGTCGGTAAACGCCAGCCGCGTCTCCTGCGGCGCCGTGGACGACGGTTTGACCCCGAGCATCGCGTTCAGATCGGCAAACAGGGCGGGATCAAGCTGTCCGAGACCGTTCAGTTTCGGGTTGATGCTGATCAGGTACGGGCTTTTCGGGTTATCGGAGAAGACGAAATAGCCGTTGTTGCCCGACGGCAGCGGGTAAGCGCTGGTATCGACGCGCTGGCCCTGATAATGCCCGACGGCTCCGCCCTGAGCGGTTCTGAGATCGGCGGTGGTGACCCCGGCGTTCGCCAGTGCGCCCAGTTGTCCGAGGTTCGCGTTGCCTTTCTGCCTGGTGCCAATGTCGCTGAGAGGCGTGCCGGACGCGCCGCCGTTTTCCAGCGCGCCGCCGCCGTTAAGCTGCTGCAGCGCACCCTGGAGCTGATCGTTCCACTGCGGCGAGTTCACCGCCACGGTGCCGGTCGTGTTCAGCCCCTGTTTTTGTACGCCGCTGCCGACGCTCTGGTTGCTGAGGGTGTTCAGCGACGGCGTGGAGATGACGTTGCTGACGCCACCAGCATTGGCGGTGGTATTAGTGTTGCTGATGTTGCTGGTGAAGTTTGCGGTAACGTTGCCGCCCGCCTGGATGACGGAACGATATATTGTTCCTCCGGATCCTTCGTCCCGATCATCACCCTGTGCAACATAGTGAATGGGGGTCTTCTTATAAACATCTGCGTCGACCGACGCGGAGGGATTTGCTTTACGATTATATTGCTCACGGTCGGCAACATATGTCCTGTAACGCGTCACCGTACCATCAGTCCATGACTGATTTTGCAGAGTCGTACCAGAAAGGAACATATCTTTCGCGGCAAGCAGAGTACTGGCATTATTTTCCAGTTGTCCCGCCTGAATGACCATCCCCTGGGCTGAACTAATCCGTCCCGCTCCACCATTTGCGGACACAGTTTGTGTCGTTCGTAAAATCGCAATCTCTTTCGCCGGACTGTTTTTCATCGGCATCGGAGTAGCTATATCCCTGCATGTAGGACCAGCTCCGTGCCCAGGACTGCCACCGCCGCTGCAGGATTCCATGACGATATAGCCATAATCGGTTCCCGCGATCAGCTCAGAAAGAGGGATATCCGCATAGCCGTCCTTCAACCACTTGACCTGCTCCATCAGGTTTTCGGTTTTGCTGTTAAGCACCACCAGACCATCCCTTTGGTTCAGCAAATGCCCCGTCTTGATCGCAATATCCCCATTCTGCGTCTCAATATTGCCCGACGTATTCACCACCTGGCTGTTCGCATTTCCCGCCGCATCTCGCTGCATCCACAGGTTGTTCCCCGCCATGATGTCGCCGCGCTGGTTGGTGATGCTGTCGGCAAACAGCGCCAGATTATTCGCCGCGTACAGCAGCGCGGTGTTGACGATGGCACCCGGCGCGCTCAGGGTCAGCGAGCCGCGCGTGCCGGTGAAGCCGTCCACGGTAATATTGCTCCGGCTGGCCACGGTGATGTCGCCCCCGCCCTGCACCGAGCCCGCGGCGTTCAGCGCCACGCTGCTGCCGGAGAGCGTACTCGAGCCGCCGCCGGTGGTGATTTGTCCGTTGTTGCTGAGCTGCCCGCCCGCATTCAGGTTGACCGCCTGCCCCTGCAGCACGCTGCGGTTATCGATGTCGCCGCCGCTGTTGATGGTGAGGGTTCTGCCTGCCGCCACGGCGGTTCTGCTGGTAAACGCGTTCGTCAGCTGCAGCGTTAAGTCCCCCAGGGACACCAGCTGGCCGGTAAGGTCCAGCCCCCGGCTCTGCAGCCACAGGTTTCCGCCGCTCAGCAGCTTGCCGCCCGCGCTCTGGGTTACCTGGTCCGCGCCAATATTCAGCTGCGTGTTGCCGAGCAGCGTGCCGCTGTTGTTCAGCTGGCCGTAGTTAACCGTCAGCTGTCCCGCCTGGGTGGTGCCCTGGCTGGCGAAATTGGTGCCGGTCAGGGTGGCGCGATCGGCCACCCATGTGCCGCCGTTGGTAGCGTTTGCCGCATTCAGGATCAGGTCGGTGGCCTGCAGCCAGCCGGTGCCGGTGAACTGCGGCGTGCCGAGCGTCAGGCGCGCGCCGGAAAGCAGCCTGCCGTCGTTACGCGCCTGCGAGGAGGCGGTCACGCGCGTCTCGCCGCCGCCCTGGATCAGGCCGTAGTTAAACAGCGCGGGTGTGGTCAGCGTCAGCGCATCGCGGCTGACGATTTCGCCCCCGCTGTTGTTGGTCAGCGTCCCGCTGAGAGCCAGCGTCGTGCCGTTATCGCCCTGCAGACGTCCGTTGTTGGTGAGCGCCCCGGTGGTAATGCCGAGCGTGCCCCCCTGCATTTTGCCGTCGCTGGTGACGGAGGCCGCCGTGATGTTCAGCGCCCCGCCGGACAGCAGGGTGCCGCCAGACTGCTGGCTGACCGCGCCGGTCTGGCTGAGGGTCAGGCCATTCACGCCGCTGATGGCGCCGCTGTTGCTGAGCGTGCCGCCTGTCAGCGTCAGGTTTTTCGCCGCCCACTGCCCCTGGTTCGCCAGCGTCGCGGCCTGCAGCGTCGCCGCACCCAGCGCGGTGATCCTGCTACCTGCGGTTCCGGTGAGCGTATCGGCCAGCGTCATCTGCAGCGCGTCGGCGCTCTGCACCGCGCCGCTGTTGGTGAGCGACCGGGCGTTAAGCAGGATGTTCTGTGCCTGCCAGCTGCCAGCGTTGGTCACCGCGCCGGACGCAATCGTCAGAGTACCCTGGGTGAGAAGCTTACCGCCTGCGCCGTTGATCAGCTCCTGCTGCGGCGCGGCCATCGCCATGCGTGCCATCAGCCGCTGCTGCCCCTGAACGGTCAGGCTCTGCAGACCGGTTAAGGTGCCCTGGTTGTTAATGCTGTTCTGATGCAGCGCGAGGGTGTTCCCCTGCACGGTGCCGCTGTTTTTAAGCGTGCTGCCGCCGAGCGTCACATCGCCCTCGCTGAGGAGCTGCCCGCGGTTATCCAGCGTCTGTGCGGTGATATCCGCCCGGCCCTGGCTCATCAGCGAGCCGGTTGAGGTCAGCGTGCCGCCGGTCGTGGCCGTCAGCGTTCCCTGGCTGAGCAGAGACCCGCCGTGCGCCCAGTCGCTGGCGCGGATGTCCGCGCCGTTCCCCTGCAGCGTGCCCTGCGTGGTCAGCTGGCCTGCATCCAGCGTCAACATGCCGCCGGAGAGGGTGCGCGAGGTCGCGCCCGTGGTCAACGTGGTCCCGGTGAGCGCCAGGCCATTCGTTCCCTGCATCAGCCCGCCGTTGTTCATATCGCGGGCAGTGAGGGACAGCGTACCGCCGGTGATGCGCCCCGGGTTCGCCAGGGTATCCGCGGTGAAGGCGGTCGTGCCGCCACTCTGCAGCAGCCCGGTATTCGTTAACGCCCCGCTGAGCGTGCCGCTGAGTCCCGTCTGCCCGTTCACCGTGCCGCTGTTGGTGAGGGTGGTGCCGGTCATGCCCAGTGTGGCGCCCTGCAGCGTACCGGCGTTGGTCAGCTGTCCGCCCGTCAGCGTGAAGCCGCCGCCGGAGAGCCATTTACCGTTCAGCTCGTTGATAAAGCGGTCGGCGGTGGCGTTAACCGCGTTGCTGCCCTGCATCAGGCCGCTGTTGCGCAGCTCAGTACCGCCTGCTGTCAGCGTTTTGCCCGCCACCGTGCCGCTGCTGGTCAGCGTCGTCGCGTTAAGCACGGCATCGTCGGTGGCAACGATGTTCCCCGTGTTGGTCAGGGCATTGCTCAGGCCCAAATCCAGGCTCTGCGCCTGAATATCGCCCCGGTTCGTCAGGTCGCTGCCCCGCAGGGTGAACCCGCCCTTCACCAGCAACAGGCCAGCGTTATCGAGCGTGTCGAGGGATAAGTTCAGAGGACTGCCGCTCACCAGCTGCCCGGTGGCGCCGTTGCTCAGCGCACGGGTGGTCAGCACCAGCGTGTCGTTGCCCTGAAGAATCCCGGTGTTGTTCAGCTGCGCAGCCTTCACCGTGAGGGCTTTCCCGGCCAGCTGGCCGTCGTTGAACAGCTGGGCCGCCGTCAGCGTGAACAGATTCTGGCTGAGCAGGGCGCCCGTGTTATCCAGCCTGCCGGTCGCGGAAAGCGTCAGGGCGTCCAGCGTCTGAACGCTGCCCTGGTTATTCAGGCTCCCGGCGTCAAGCGTCGCGCTGCGCCCCTGAAGGCTGCCCGCGTTGCTGAGGGTTTGTCCGCTCAGCGTCAGGCTCTCGCCGCCCGTCACCTGGCCCTGAGGCTGGTTCGTGAAGGTGTTCCCGGACCAGGCCAGCGTGCTGCTGCCCTGAAGCAGGCCGCTGTTCTGCAGGTCGCCCCGCAGGGTCAGCACTTTCGCCAGCAGCTGGCCACGGTTATCGGTCCTGTCGGCCTGGACGTCCAGCGCCTGCTGGCTGAGCACCTTACCGCTGTTGGTCAGCGTGCCGGTCACCGCCGCCGTCACGCCCGTTTCCCCCAGCGCGTTACCGGTGTTCATCCACTCACCGGTGGCCAGGTTCAGGGTGTTGCCCTGCAGCAGCCCGGCGTTGTTCAGGGTGGTGTGGTGCAGGACGAGCGCGCCGCCGGAGAGCAGCATACCCGCCTGCTGGTTAGTGAGCTGTGCCCCCGTAGCCGTCAGGGAGTGTGTCCCCTGCAGCGTGCCGCCGTTGGTCACCGACGCGCTGTTAAACTGCGCGTCGGTACCGGCCATCAGCCCGCTGTTCGTCAGGCTGGCGGTAGTCAGCGTCAGGCCGTCCCGGGCAATTACCCGCCCGTCGGCATCGTTGCTGGCCTGTCGGGTCAGGTTCAGCAGCAGCGCGGTGGCGCTGAGCTCGCCGCTATTGGCCAGCGTTTCACCGCCGAGCGTCAGCGTTCCGCTGCTACGCAGCGCGCCACGGTTAGTGAGGTCTGCCACACCGAGCGTCAGCGCCGAGTCCCCCTCGACGGTGCCCTGGTTTTGCAGGCTGTTCGCCGTGATGTGCAGGTCGCTGGCCGCAATATTGCCCGCGTTAGCAAACGCAGTGCCGTTCAGGGTGAGCCGGTCGTCCGCCAGCAGGCGTCCGGTATCGGTGTTGGTCAGGCTGAGGTAGTCGCTGCTCAGGCTGACGCCGTTGATTTCACCCTGGTTTGTCAGCGTGTCGCCCCGGAGGCGCAATGTGCCGTCAGTGGTGATAAGCCCGCTGTTAGACAGCACCGGAATGTTCAGCGTTAAATCCTGCGTGCTGTAGACCGATCCGCCCGCGAGGTTTGTGAGTGACCCGGTCTTCAGGCCGAGCAGAGTGGTCCCCTGCAGCAGTCCGCTGTTCTCCACCGAGGCAGCGTCCAGCGCCAGCGTACCGGCAACCAGCGTACCGCTGTTGGTGATGCGATCAGGAGCCGTCAGGGTCATGCGATCCGCTTTTGCGACGCCGGACTGGAGGATGTTCTGTCCGCTGAGCGCGATGGCGCTGGCGGTAAGCTCTCCGCCGCTGGTCAGGTCGCCGGTCGCGTTAAAACTCAGCGCGTTACCGGTGGATTTCCCGGCGTGCGCAATCGTGCCCGCCGTCACCGACAGAGCCCCCTTCGCCGCCTGCGTGCCGTTCAGCGCGGCATTCTTCGCCTGCAGGGTAAGCCCCTGCCCGCTCTGCAGATGCGCATCCTGGCCGGTGGTCAGGTCGCCGGTGCTGACGGTTAATGCCCCCGCCGCGTCCGTCTGCCCGTTCAGGCTGGCGCTGCGGGTCGCGGTAATCTGAACATTGCCCTGACTGGTGGTACGGGACGCCTGACCGCTGGTCAGGGTGCCGGTCTGCGCCGTCAGCGCCGTCGCGCCGGACAGGGTGCCATTCTGTTCAAGCGCGTCTGCCGTCACGCTCATCGCCCCGTCAGCCAGCAAGCTGCCGCTGTTACGCAGGGTCTGCTGCGCCGTGACGTTTGCATTGCCCTTCGCGCTCAGCGTGCCCCGCTGTTCCAGGGTACCGGTGCTTAGCGCCAGGTTGCCGGCGCTCTGCAGGGTACCGCTGTTAGTGACCGTCTGCCCCTTCAGGGTGACGTCGTTACCCTGCACCGTGCCGCCGTTTGTCAGCTCTCCTGCGTTCACGTCAAGGTGGCCTTTCGCTGCCAGCTGGCCGCTGTTGGACACCCTGTTGCCGGAGAGGGCAATGTCGCGCCCCGCATTCACCTGCCCCTGATTACTGACGGCGCTGCCCGTCAGGCGGACATCGCCCGTGGCATCGGCCCGGCTCTGGCCGTCCATTACCAGCTGTCCGCCGCTCAGGGCCAGATTCTCTCCTGCCGAGACCGCACTGGCCGTGGATGACAGCGTGCCGCCGCTGCTGAGGGTCGCGCGGGTATCGCTACCGCTGCGGGTATTCGTCAGCGTGATATCTTTCCCGGCCGCCACGCTGAGCGCGCCTTTGCTGGTGACGCTGCCGCCGCGCTGCGTCAGGCTGCCGTCGGTGGACAGCGTGGTGTCGGCCTGGCCTGTCAGCGTCGCATCCGCAAGCGCTGTGCCCTGTTTGCTCGTGACGGTTAGCGCCCCGCCCTGTGCCGACACGCCGCCGCCGTTTACGGTCAGGGTATCTTTACTGTCCAGCGTCGCCGCGCCGCGGGAGACCAGGGAGGTATTGCTGAGCGTCATCCCCTGCCCGCTGCTCACCGACAGCGCGCCCGCGCTGTTTGTCCCGCCGCCCGTCGTCTGCACTTTCCCCGCAGCGGAAAGGCGCATATCGCCCTGGCTGGCGAGCGTGCTGTTATTGAGTTCCACATCCTGCGAGCTGGTCACATTCAGCGCGCCCCCGGCCTGATGGCTGCCGTTGAGGACCACTCCCGCGCCATTCGCGGTAATCGAGCCGCTGGCCAGGCTGTTCGTGACCGTCAGTTTCCCGCCCGCATCCAGCTGAATATCGCCCTGGCGCGCGGTGAGGTTGCCGAGGTTCACCCCCACGCCCGTCTCGCTGGAGACCAGGCGGATACGGTTGGCATACATCCCGCCGAGCGCGCCGGTATCCACGGCCACCACGGGCGCGGCGCCCTCACCGGCAATCGGTTTGACGCTGCCGTCTGCGCCCACGCGGTTCGCCCCTGCCGTTACCGTCAGGTCGTTCGCATGTATCGCGGCGTTCACTTCCGTCGCGCGCGCAATGATCGACAGCGCGTCGCTCTTGCTGGCATCCAGCCCCTGGCCTTCAACCGTGATGGCGCCTTTCGTCACCTCCAGCGCCTGCAGGTTACCGCTGGCGTCGAACTGCGGTTTCCCCGTGGTCAGGGTGACGTTCGGGGTGTTGATAAATCCGCACCCGTTACAGGTAATGCCGTACGGGTTGGCCACCATGACGTTTGCTGCTTTACCGGCGACTTCCGTGTAGCCCTGCAGCTGCGAGCGGCTGGCGCCCGTGACTTCGTTGATAATGCCTTTCGCTTCCCGCCCGGCCTGCAGGTTGGGGTTGTTCTGGATAAGCCCGCCCAGCTGGGTCTGGGTTAAACGGTCCGTACCGTTGTTGAGGATAAGCCCCTCTTTGCCGACGTTATACTCACCGAACTGGTTATGCGAGATACCCGCCCCGTTGGGCGTGGCGATGTTGACGACCGGCACCCCGTTCCCCGCCCGATCGACCGTGGTCTGCCCGGTCGGCGTCAGCGCCGCCGCGACGGCAGGTGCCATCGGCTGCCAGACCATTAAGCCGCAGACAATCCAGCTGATCAGACGCTGCGAGAAACGAACGGGTGGGTGACGGGTATCCATAGTCGTAGAGTCTCTTAAAGCATGAAGGCAATGCGCCAGTTAACGCTCACATGATCCGGGCCAAGCCAGTCGGGGTAGTGCAGGGGCGTGCCGACCGAAATCTGGCTGCTGTACCAGCGCCCTGCGCTGCTCAGCCCCACCGAGCCTCCCCATAACGTGCCGGAGGCAAAACGGTCCTGACGGTCTTTTTCCAGCCAGCCGCCGTCAACGGCAACCGTTGCGCTCACTGCGCCAATCACCGGAAGGGTGAAGAGGGAATACCCCAGCTCGTTACGCCAGTAGCCGCCGTTATCCCCGGACAGGTATTGCTCTTTAAAACCGCGCACGGAGCTTTCGCCGCCGAGCGTCAGGCGCTCGGAACCGTACAGCCGATCGGGCGACCACTGGCCGTAGGCGCTGGTCAGCCACCAGGCATTACGGGTAATCGGCCGCTGGAAGCTGGCGTTCAGACTCCATTTGCGGAATTCCGCACGCGGCACATCCCCGGACTTATCTTCGTCGGTTTCGGCATTGAACCACGGCATGCCGTGGCTCCAGGTCGGGTTGAAGGTCGCCACGCCGCCCAGCATTTTTTGCGTGTGCATAATGCCCAGAATCAGGCTGGAGAGGTTGCGCGTGCTGCTCTGAAGCGGCGCGTCGTTGAGCCAGTTGCGGCTGGATCGCTGAACCACGCCAGCCGCAATGCCGGTTTTCACCTCCCCGTTGCGGAAGACCACCCAGGACGCGTTAACGCGGTGGGTTTTGGTATCGCCCGTGGAGAGCCAGTTGAATCCCTGGTTATTGATGGTGGTCCGGTAGTTACTCCAGGCGTAGCTGTAGTCCAGTAATCCGTAGCCAAACGGCACGCTGACGCCCGCCTGGAAATTCTGCGCATCGTACGCGCTGGCAAAATCGCTGCTGCGCCCGCCGCTGACAAACCATTTATCCGCCAGCCCCAGCATATTATTGGCGGTGAGCACGCCACTCAGCTGATCTTCGCCGGTACTCTTCTGTCCGCTATTATCCAGGCTTACGGATACACTTAAGGGAAATTCCGGTTTTGCCGTGAGATTAACGATGGAATATCCGGCCTGTGTTCCCGGAAGAATTTCAATCTGAACCGGGTCGGTACGCAAACGGTTTATTTGCTCCATGCCCTGTTCAATATCGCGTAAATTAAGGATGCCGCCCACCCGTCCCGGAAACGCCATTTTCAGCATACGCGGCGTTTCGCCTTCCAGACGGATCGCTTCCAGTCTGCCTTCCAGCACAACAATATTCAGCTGACCGCCGGAGAGATCCTGCTCGGTAAGAAAAGCGCGGCTGGTGATATATCCCCGGCTGATATACCAGTCAGAAATATGGGCGAGAAGTTCCGTTATTTTCGCCATATCCAGACAGCGGCCCTGCCACGGCGCGACAAGGGCCTGCCGGTTTTTCGGGGAGATTAAGGTCGCACCGGAAAGGGTAATGGTATGAATAGTAAAACAGGGCCCGGAGCCGGTAACCGGCAGCGGTCTGGCGGGCGCGGGGCGAGGAATACTCCGCTCCAGCTCCTCACGCTGTTGCTGGTTCTGTAATAAAAGCTGCTGCTGTTGCTGTTGAATGGAATCGCGATCGGCCGGCGATAAAGGTGCAGCACTCACCCTCGCTGAAAAAAGCGAAAACAATAAGATAGCAACAGCATAATTTACTAATGAAATTATTCTAATTTTTATTTCGGCGCTATTCATCCATGCCACAAAAATGTCCGCAATGATTATTTTTGTAATATAAGAGTTTTCTTAAAGAGAGTATATCAAATTTGAATTAGGGCTCCTAAAATTAATAGTTATTTCAGAAGAGTGAGAAGGGTATTAAGAGAAAATAAGAAGAGATTTAACTCACCCTTAAATCTTGAGTTAGCCGTAATACACTAGGCATGAAGCCGAAACGTCTTTCGCCACTCCGCCGGACTAACCTCAAAACGCGCCTTAAACTGCTGTCGCCAGGTGACGGCGGAATTAAATCCCACCAGCTCAGCCACGCGTTCAATCGGCATATTTCCGGCTTCCAGTAAGATCTGGCTGCGCCGCAGGCGTTCGGCGGTCAGCCAGTCGGTGACGCTCATCCCCGTAGCGTTAACAAAATGACGGGTCAGGGTGCGGCGGCTCATCGAGACCACGTCCGCCAGCGAGTCCAGACTATGCGGTTCGGTGATGTGCTGCTGCAGGTAGTCGATCAGACAGTTAATGCGTCCGTCGCGCGTATCTTTAGGTACCGGCTGGGCGATGAACTGCGCCTGCCCGCCCTCGCGGTGGGGCGGAACAATCATCCGACGGGCAATCTGGTTAGCAACCACGCTGCCAAAGCGCTGGCGAATGATATACAGGCAGCAGTCGAGGGCTGCGGCAGTACCGGCGGAGGTGATGATATTGCCGTCATCCACGTAAAGGGCATTAATATCCAGCTGAACGTTCGGAAAGAGCGACTGAAACTGACGTTCGAACTCCCAGTGGGTGACCGCGCGTTTGCCGTCGAGGATCCCCGCCCAGGCCAGCACAAACGACCCCAGACACAGTCCGACGATTTCCGCACCATGGTCTCTCGCCTGCACCAGGCTGTCGAGCAGCGACTGCGGCGGGCGTTCAAGAACGTGCTGCCAGTAAGGAACGACAACAATATCGGCCTGCCCAATGGCGGTAAAATCCTGCGTGGCGTTGAGAGCAAATCCGTCTTTTGAGGTGAGAAACCCTGGCGTTTCGGCGCAGATCGTCACGTTAAAGCGCTTTTCTCCGGAGACCGAGTCGCCAAACATAATGCAGGGAACGGAGTAGTGGAACGGGCTGAACCCGTCTACCGCGACAATCGCGACGTTGATTAGCGACATCTGTCTCTCCTTTCCCTTTCTTACACTCAGAATATAACGGTTTCGCCATCCTGGGGAATGCTCACTGCGTCACTCACCTGGTTGGCTTCAACGTACTCCCGCAGCGCGCTGCGGGTTAACAGACAGTGGTTAATGGCTTCCATATGGATCGCCACAATTTTAGCCTGCGGCAGCAGGAAATGGACGTTGAGCACATCCTCCTGCCCCATAATAATGGGCCCAAAACCAATGACGTGGGCATAGCCGGCGTTCAGTATCACCACGTCCGGCTGGTGCTTTTGCAGATCGGCCGCCACCTCGTCACGCCAGACGGTATCCCCGGCAATATAGAGCGTCTTCTCATCAGGATGACGCAGCACGACGCCACAGGCCTCGCCCAGCCGCTCCGCCAGTTCGGGCACGGCATATGCGCGATCGGTACCGTGCTGGCCGCCGTGGGTCTTCGCAATTCGAATCTCGCCAAAGGTGGTCTCGTCGGTCATGACCGTCAGGTTGCTAAACCCCTGGCTGCGCAGCAGCGCGGCGTCGCGGTCATTTTGTACGTAAATGGGTTTGTCTTTGGCGATCAGTTCCGCCGCGGCGCGATCCCAGTGATCGTCATGGGTATGGGTGACGATCACCGCGTCGGCGTCCAGCAGCGCGTTGACGTCAACGGGGAGTTCGACCGTCGGGTTGCGGCGTTCGGCATGGGCCGTGCCAGGGAAGCCCGGATAAGCGCCCTGTGGGGCCAGCATCGGGTCGACTAAAAGACGTTTTCCGGCATAGGTAATCAGTTGGGTGGCGTTGCGAATGTGGGTGATGTTCATGGGCTATCCTCCTGTTGGTGTGATAAGGAGGATAGCCAGCCGTCGCGCGGCACGCTGTGGGTTAAAGAGCGATTACCGATGAAATCGGGCCAATTTACGTCACCGTGCTTTATGCGGGTGTTTTTACCAGCCCGGCACCGCCCCGCCGTTAAAGATCGTCTCCGCTGCTTTCGCTACTTCAGGGGACTGATACGACTGGATAAATTCCTTCACGTTCTCCGCGTCTTTGTTGTCTTCGCGCGTCACCACGATGTTCACGTACGGCGAATTTTTGTCTTCGATAAAGACGCTGTCATGCACCGGCGACAGCCCGGTTTGCTGAATATAGGTGGTGCTGATGATGGCGACATCCACTTTCGGGTCGTCCAGCACGCGCGGCAGCTGCGCCCCTTCCAGCTCCATGATTTTCAGCTGCTTAGGGTTGGCGGTAATATCCAGCGCCGTCGGCAGCAACCCGGTATCTGGCTTCAGGGTGATGAGCTTCTCTTTTTGCAGCAGCAACAGCGCGCGGCCAAGGTTGGTCGGGTCGTTTGGAATGGCAATGGTTGCGCCGTCCTTCAGGCCAGACACGGATTTGATTTTGCGGGAATAGCCGGCCATCGGGAAGACAAAGGTGTTCGCCACGGCCACCAGCTTGTAGCCATGCGCCTTGTTATCCTCTGCAAGGAACGGGCGATGCTGGAAGACGTTGGCATCCAGTTCCCCCTGGTTGGTGGCATCGTTAGGCAAC
Organism: Enterobacter sp. TCD1-1; assembly: GCF_020567405.1. Taxonomy (NCBI): domain Bacteria; kingdom Pseudomonadati; phylum Pseudomonadota; class Gammaproteobacteria; order Enterobacterales; family Enterobacteriaceae; genus Enterobacter; species Enterobacter sp. TCD1-1. The sequence continues at coordinate 158,053 of NZ_JAJCXF010000005.1, forward strand.
AGCGAGCCGCTGAAGCCCACCAGCTCCACGTCCAGGCCATATTTCTCTTTTGCCACCTTTTTGGCGACTTCCGCCACGTCCTGTTCGGCGCCGTTGATAACGCCGACTTTAATGTGTTTGGCATCGCTGCCACTTTGATCGCACCCTGCCAGCAGCAGGCCAGCCAGTACCAGAGCACCCAATCGACGTTTCACAAGACAGTTCCTTTTGCTGAATGTTGTAGTGACTATATCGACAACGAGGCGGGGAAATAAAAACCGAAAAAGAATCAATAAGAAGGATCGGTTATATGCGGGTATGGCCGGGTGACGCTGCTTCACCGGGCATCAGGGATCACAACGTTGTCGTCCAGTCCTCGACGGCAAGCTCCTGCACCATTCTGAATGCACGATCGTTAGTAACAATCGTTGTTCCCCGACTGATAGCATGTGCAGCGATCAGTTGATCGAGATCCCCCATCACTTTCCCTTTCTTTTCCAGGGTTGCACGGAGTTCACCGTACGTTGCTGCGGCGTCGCTGTCCCAGTCGCAAATCGTGATGGTATTGAGAAACTCCCGGATTGTTTCTTTCAATCTACTGCTTTTCTTCTTGTCAGCACCATACAGCAATTCCGCTTCGGTAATGCTTGAGATACAAACGTCACCCGGCGCCAGACATGTCATTCTGCTTACAACCTCCGGGTGTCGTTTAAACAAGTGACTCACAATATTCGTATCCAGCATATGTCTCATGAGCATGCTCCATCCAGAGGGTCTCTTGTCGTAACACTCTGATTGCGTTCCTCCTTGCTCAAAAACGTATCTGGTACGTCCGTTTCTGCCAGCATGCGGAGAAAATTATCCCAACTCTTTATTAGAACAGGTTTTGCCGCCAAAACGACATTCCCCTCCTCATCCCGTCGGATGTAGACGCTCTCCGTATCGAACGCGAATTCAGCAGGCAGCATAACGGCCTGATTCTGACCCTTTTTGAATAGTTTTGCTGTGCGTTCCATTGCTATCTCCATGGATGACTTGACCAGGCCAAAGCATGCGCCAGGGCCCGAAAAGAAGACAAGCAACACGTTTTAAATTAGGAAAGCGGCTCGCAATAAATAGCAGAATGCATAATGACAAAAACGGGCTTAAAGGGCTTTCGCCAGGTAATGTCGCTGCATGCCCGGGTACGGATAATCCTGCAAAGACATCTGCAGCTGATACCCCTGCTTTTCATAGAACGGACGCGCCTGGAAGCTGGCGGTATCGACCAGCGCGTGCTTGCAGCCTTTGCGCCTGGCTTCTTCTTCGGCCGTTCTGATGAGCTGGCTGCCCACGCCAGTTCCCCGTACGGTGTCGCTCACCCAGAGATAATCAATATTCAGCCAGTCGCCTTTGCGCACGCCGATTAACCCGCCTAGCATCACGCCATTTTCGTCACGCACGTAAACGCCAACATCGCCGCTAAAATTTGTCAGATCGAGAAACTTTCCGTTAAAAGCCCTCAGCCCCGTCAGTAACTCCTCTTTCTCCTGCGTCGTAACATTATCTGTAATGCTCAGGTGCATATTTTTTCTCCTTGTTATCTGTGCCGTTTCACTATCTCACACACGCATCGTGGAGAAAATTCATACTTTCGGCTGGCGTCGCTACACTGAATGTAACGATATATTTCATGGGAAGCCTGTGACTTCTAATGGGGGTTGTTGATGAAAGCTGCGCATCTGGTCTGCCTTCTGGTTTGTCTGCTCTTCGCCGCGTTTGTCCATGCTCAGGAAAAGGAGGATCCGGCGAAAGAGGCGCAGATTAAGCAGCAGGTCATGAAAGATATAAAGAAAACCTGTACGCCACAGAAAAAGCAGAGCGATAAGGCCTGGCAGGCGATGATTTTGTCGTCAGAGGCCAATCAGCTGCTGATCAAAAATGCCGTTACCGCCGTGAAGCGCGACAACCTGGACGCCTACTGGGCGGCGGTTGGTCAGGTGGATTGTATGGAAGATTATTGAATGCTGCTTGCCGGGTGGGGGCTGCGCCTTACCCGGCCTACACAATATTTTTAACGCTTACGCACGTCTGGAATAATTAAATCCCCGCGCAGCACATATGAGCCCAGCATCTGCGTTTTCTCCGTCAGCCAGCTCACGATACGCGCCGCCATGGCATCCATTGAATATTCAATCGCCGGGATCACCGGAATACCCGGCAGGTGCAGCGATCCGGCCAGGCTAAAGACCATAATGTCGTCCGGTACGGTTTTATTAAACGCCTGCAGCTGCGGGATCACCCGCTGGGCTTCCTGCTCGTCCGCCACCAGCAGTGCGTTGAAGTTCAGCGTGCTGGCGTTATTCAGCAGCTCCTGTAGCGCAACGGACGAGGAGGTCGCGTCCATGAACACAAGGTTGCGATTAAAGGGCAGGAAATTTTTCTCCAGCGCGTGCTTGTAGCCGAGCAGAACCTGGTCGGCAAACCCGCTGCCGTGCGGGTGGATCAGGGCAATCTGGCGTCGACCCTGGCTGGTCAGGTAGTTACAGGCGGTTTCGGCGGCAAAGGCGTGATCGAACTGAATGCTGTTGGAATTATCAGACTCCATGCAGTCGACCAAGATGACGTTGTCCATATCGACGTCCAGCGGGAAACGCGCGCCAATCACCAGGATGTCATCGCAAAGCCCGCGAGAGAGTTCTTCAAGGGCGTGCATCACTTCCGCTTTACTGTGCGCGAAGCGCAGCAGCAGGTGTTTTTGATGCTGGCTGAGCTGTTTTTCCAGCGCGTAGAGATAACCGGTGGTCTGGTTAATATTTTCCTGCGCGCAAATGACCCCGATACAGCCCGTCGACTGGCTCAGCAGCGACTGGGCAATCACGTTAGGCCGGTAGTTCAGCTCATCCACTGCCTTCAGAACGGCCTGACGGCTGGCTTCCTTTACGCCACGCGACCCACTCAACACTCGCGATACCGTGGCTTTAGACACCCCGGCAAGACGTGATACATCATTGATTGTCGACATCTCTTTCCCCTGGCAGGCTTACCTCGCGCCTGCAAATTCCATGACCGCTTCGGCTCACATTATAGCCAGAACGGAGTATATCCGTTTCCGTTTTCCATGGAAACCGATTTTCCGTTTCCACTCAAAATGATGTCAAAACAGCCAAATTATGTGACCTGCATCCGGTTAATTAGCCTCATAAGTATTGGATCTTGATGGTTGTCACAGTTCTGTCTTTTATGAATGGAAACCGGTTTCCGTATCATGTCCAATCATCCTCGCAATAACTTTTTACATTTAGAGGATGGTTGTCGATGTTCAAGATTATGCTGTGCTGCTCTGCCGGGATGTCCACCAGCCTGCTGGTCAGCAAAATGGTCGATGTCGCGAAAGAACGTGGTTTGCCAGTGAAGATTGATGCGTACGGTGTTTCCGAATTTGATACGCAGTTTCCGCAATACCAGGTGGTACTTCTCGGACCGCAAGTGAAATACATGTTACAGACACTCTCAGACAAGGCGGCGACGCATGGCATTCCGGTGCAGCCCATCGACATGATGGACTACGGCATGCAGCGTGGCGATAAAGTACTGGACTTTGCTCTGTCGCTCATCGAAGCGGCACACTAAAAGGTGTTCACATGAGTTCGTTATATCAATCCATGGTCGCGGTGATTGAGCAGTCAATTACCCCGCTGGCCGCGAAGCTCGGCCAGCAAAAGTACGTGATTGCCATCCGCGACGGCTTTACCGCCGCGCTGCCGTTTATGATCATCGGCTCGTTTATGCTGGTGTTCATCTTCCCGCCGTTCTCGGCGGATACCACCAACAGCTTCGCCCGCGGCTGGCTGGATTTCTCCCAGACCTACCGCGAACAGCTGATGCTGCCGTTTAACCTCAGCATGGGCGTGATGACCTTCTTCATCTCGGTGGGGATTGGGGCGAGCCTGGGGCGTCAGTTTAACCTCGACCCGGTGATGTCCGGCCTGCTGGCCTTTATGGCCTTCCTGCTGGTCGCCGCACCGTATGCCGACGGCAAAATCTCGACCCAGTATCTCTCCGGCCAGGGCATCTTCACCGCGCTGATTACCGCGATCTACGCCACCCGCGTCTATGCCTGGCTGAAGCAGAACAACGTCACCATCCGCCTGCCGAAGGAAGTGCCCACCGGCGTGGCGCGTTCGTTTGAGATCCTGATCCCGGTGATGGTGGTGATCGGCACGCTGCATCCGCTGAACCTGTTCATTGAAGCGCAGACCGGGATGATTATCCCGCAGGCGATCATGCACCTGCTGGAGCCGCTGGTGTCCGCGTCTGACTCCCTGCCCGCCATTCTGCTCTCCGTGCTGCTGTGCCAGATCTTCTGGTTCGCGGGTATCCACGGCTCGCTGATTGTTACCGGCATCATGAACCCGTTCTGGATGGCCAACCTCTCGGCAAACCAGGCGGCACTGGCCGCAGGCGCGGCGCTGCCGCACGTTTACCTGCAGGGTTTCTGGGATCACTACCTGCTGATTGGTGGCGTCGGTTCCACCCTGCCGCTGGCGTTCCTGCTGCTGCGCAGCCGCGTTACGCACCTGTGCACCATCGGAAAAATGGGCGTGGTGCCGAGCTTCTTTAACATCAACGAACCGATTCTGTTCGGCGCGCCGATCATCATGAACCCGATGCTGTTTATCCCGTTCGTGTGCGTTCCGCTGGTCAACGCCTGCCTGGCGTACGGTGCAACTAAGCTCGGCTGGCTGGCGCAGGTCGTCTCGTTAACCCCGTGGACTACCCCTGCACCGATTGGCGCCTCGTGGGCGGCGAACTGGGCGCTGAGCCCGGTGGTGATGTGCCTGGTCTGCATGGTGATGTCGGCGCTGATGTACCTGCCGTTCCTGCGCGCCTACGAGCGTACGTTGATTAAAAACGAAGAGCAGAAAGCCCAGGCTGCAACCGTGGGTGCCGCTGAAGCCACAAGCAATTAAGTCAAAGAGGAAGGGTCATGAAATACGCATTTCCCGATAACTTCTGGTGGGGCAGCGCAAGCTCCGCTCTCCAGACGGAAGGGGCAAGAGAGGGTGAAACCACGTGGGATTACTGGTTTGCCCGCGAGCCGAACCGTTTTCACAACGGCGTGGGGCCGCAGCAGACCTCCACGTTTTATCAGCACTGGAAAACGGACATTCAGCTGTTGAAACAGCTGAACCACAACAGCTTTCGCACCTCGATTAGCTGGGCGCGCCTGATCCCCGACGGTATCGGTGAAGTGAACCCGGACGCGGTCGATTTTTATCATCAGGTCATTGATGAACTGAATGAACAGGGCATCACGCCGTTCATCACCCTGTTCCATTTCGACATGCCGATGGCGATGCAGGAGATAGGCGGCTGGGAAAACCGTGACGTGGTGGACGCGTATGCCCGCTATGCGCAGATTTGCTTCGAGCTGTTCGGCGACCGCGTACTGCACTGGTTTACCTTCAACGAGCCGATCGTGCCGGTGGAAGGCGGTTATCTGTACGACTTCCACTATCCGAACGTGGTGGATTTCCGCCGGGCGGCTACCGTGGCGTATCACACGGTGCTGGCGCATGCGAAGGCGGTTCAGGCTTACCGCGCCGGGCATTACGCGGGGGAGATCGGCATCGTGCTGAACCTGACGCCGTCGTATCCGCGCTCGCAAAACCCGGCTGACGTGAAGGCGGCGCACGTTGCGGACCTGATGTTTAACCGCAGCTTCCTCGACCCGGTGCTGCGCGGGGAGTATCCCGCCGACCTGGTGGCGCTGCTGAAATCTTACGATCAGCTGCCCGCCTGCAAGCCGGAAGACGGTTTCCTTATTGCGGAAGGGAAAATCGACCTGCTCGGCATTAACTACTATCAGCCGCGTCGCGTGAAGTGCCGCGACAGCGCGGTGAACCCGCAGGCGCCGTTTATGCCGGAATGGTTCTTTGATAGCTACGAGATGCCGGGCCGCAAGATGAACCCTTACCGCGGCTGGGAAATCTACGCGCCAGGTATCTACGATATTCTGATTAACCTGCGCGACAATTACGGTAACCCCCGCTGCTTTATTTCTGAAAACGGGATGGGCGTCGAAAACGAGCAGCGCTTTATTGAAAATGGCCAGATTAACGATCAATACCGCATTGAGTTTATTTCTGAGCATTTAACCTGGCTGCATAAAGGCATTAGCGAAGGGTGTAATTGCCTTGGCTACCATATGTGGACTTTTATCGATAACTGGTCGTGGTGCAATGCCTATAAAAATCGCTACGGATTTATCCAGCTCGATCTGGAGACGCAGCAGCGCACCATTAAGAAAAGCGGAGAGTGGTTTGCCGCCACCGCCTTAAATAATAGTTTTGAAAAAGAGTAATGATAATGATCGCATTAGAAGAAGCCGTTATGGAAATTATCGTCAATGCTGGCCAGTCCCGCAGCCTGTGCTTTGAGGCGCTGCACGCGGCGCGCCAGGGCAACATTGACGAAGCCAAAAGCCTGCTGCGCGAAGCCGACGGCTATGCTCGCCAGGCGCACAAGATGCAGACCAAACTGATCGAGCAAGACGCAGGCGAAGCCCGCCAGCCGATGACCTTAATTATGGTGCACGCGCAGGATCATTTAATGAATTCGCTATTGGCGCGTGAATTGTCTGAAGAAATTATTCATTTATATCAGAGATAGTCTATGGCGAAATAAATTAATGTAATACCTCTGTACCTAAAACTAGAAATCCACTTGTTCTGATGATAGCGACATATTCTGTCAGATCGGAGCGGGATGGTTATTGTCTGAATAAAATTAAACTATATTGAGATAACCATGAATACGATTAAAAAACTTCCATTAACCATGGCGGTTATCGCCGCGCTTTGCCCAATTTCCGTGCTCGCACAAGAATTCACCCAGGAGCAAATCGACGCCATTGTGGCGAAAGCGGTGGATAAAGCCCTGGCCGAGCGCCAGGCCAAAATGGATGCCGCCGTCGCGAAAAAAGCGGACGTGGTGACCGAGCCGCAAAGCGCGGCGCAATCCCCGGACATGGCGATTCCGTTCGGGATTAAATTTACCGGCTACGCCCGCTACGGCGCGCACTTCCAGGCCGCCGATCAGAAATACGTGGCTGTCGATGGCTCCTACAACGGCGCGTCCGCGATTGGTCGTCTGGGTAACGAAGGCAACGGCGGCGAGTTCCAGCTCTCTAAAGCCTTCAAGGGCGAAAACGGCGCCATCTGGGACATCAACGTGATGATCGACCACTGGGGCGACGAAGTTAACCTGAAAAAGGCCTACGCCGGGGTGACCAATATTATGGCCTCCAACCCGAACGCCTACTTCTGGGCCGGTCGTGACTTCCACCAGCGTCCGCAGCAGGGCATCAACGATTACTTCTGGATGAACCACGACGGCCAGGGCGCCGGGGTGAAGAACTTCGACATCGGCGGCGTGCAGTTTGACGTCGCCGCCGTGGCGGCGGTGGAATCCTGTAGCCCGGAAGTGATGGAAGACGAAGCGAACCCGTCGCGTATCACCTGTACCGGCGGGTCCGGCACGGGCGACAAAGGCAACTACGCCGCGACGTCTAAAATCCACGGCATGAAGCTCGGTCCGCTGGATCTGGAGCTGTACGCCAACTACGGCTTTGACTCGAAAGCGGTGGAGAGCGACGAGCGTCTGAACGCCTGGCAGGGCGGCGTGGTGCTGAGCCACACCAACGACAGCGGCGTGAACAAGGTGATTGCCCGCTACTCCGATAACGCGGACAACAGCGTGTTCAACAAAACCGAGGATCTGACCACGGTCTACGCCAGCTTCGAAGGGCTGTACAAATTCACCCAGGCCACGCAGGTGGAGTACATCCTCGCCTTCCACGACTATGACAACAGCCGCGATAAGACCGACAACCGTAAGAACTACAACGCCATCGTGCGCCCGATGCACTGGTGGAACGACGTTCACTCCACCTGGCTGGAAGCAGGCTGGCAGCACGTTGACTACGATAACGGCGGCGACAACAAGGGCTGGAAGCTGACCCTGTCGCAGAACATGTCTATCGCCATGGGGCCAGAGTTCCGTCCGATGCTGCGCTTCTACGTGACTGGCGGCAAAGTGGATAACGCACGCACCGCGCGTGTGAACAACACCAAAGACGAGACGCTCGACGACTTCAACGTCGGCGCAATGTGGGAGGCGTGGTTCTAGTAGAGCGTCGTTTGTTTCGCCCGGCGGCGCTGCGCTTGCACGGGCCTACAAGGTTTTGTAGGCCGGGTAAGCGTAGCGCCACCCGGCAAGATCCCATGTTATGCTAGAAAAAAATCAACATAGCAGGGGAGAAAATGGGTTCCACACGTAAAGGGATGCTGAACGTCCTGATCGCCGCCGTTTTATGGGGCAGTTCCGGCGTTTGCGCGCAGTACATCATGGAGAAAAGCCACATTTCTTCGCCTTACCTGACCATGGTTCGCCTGCTGTTTACCGGCGTGATCCTCCTGACGCTCTCCTTCGTTCACGGCGACAAGATTTTCTCGGTCATCAAGCATCGCAAAGACGCCCTCAGCCTGCTGTTTTTCTCGCTGGTCGGCGCGCTCACCGTGCAGCTCACCTTCCTGATGACGATTGAAAAATCCAACGCCGCTACCGCCACCGTGCTGCAGTTTCTGTCGCCAACCATTATCGTGGCGTGGTTCGCGCTGGCGCGGAAAACGCGCCCCGGCGTGTTTGTTTTGTCCGCGATTGTGACATCGCTTGTCGGGACGTTCCTGCTGGTGACCCACGGCGACCCAACCTCGCTCTCCATCTCGCCAGCCGCGCTGTTCTTCGGCATCGCCTCGGCGTTTGCCGCGGCGTTTTACACCACCTATCCGTCAACGCTGATTGCCCGCTACGGCACATTGCCGATTGTCGGCTGGAGTATGTTGATTGCCGGGTTAATGCTGACGCCGTTCTACGCCGGGCGCGGGACGACCTTCGTCATTGACGGCAGCCTGCTGCTGGCGTTTTTCTATCTGGTGGTGATCGGCACCGCGCTGACGTTCAGCCTGTATCTGAAAGGCGCGCAGATGATCGGCGGGCCGAAGGCGAGCATTCTGAGCTGCGCCGAGCCGCTGAGCAGCGCGTTGCTGTCGGTGATGTTGCTGGGCGTGGCGTTTACCCTGCCGGACTGGCTGGGGACGCTGCTGATCGTGTCTTCGGTGGTGCTGATTTCGATGGATTCAAGAAGACGGGTGAGGACATCGGCGTAGCCTGATGTCCCCTCATCCCGGACTGTACACCCCAAAGGGGCGAGGGGGAAAAGACCGCCCCGAGCAGTCCCCTCTCCCCTGTGGGGAGAGGGTTAGGGTGAGGGGAAAATTGACTACTTGGCTTTAACCTTCCCTGCCACCAGCAGCGCGGTCAACAACATCAGCGTGCCGGAAATCACCAGCGGTGACGTCAGCCCCAGGTGGTCGAGCGCCACGCCGCCAATCGCCGCGCCGCAGGTGTTTGCCAGCTGGATCACCGCCACCTGAATCGACCCGGCTTTTTCCGCCTGATCGGCGAGCGAGCGGGTGATCCACGTCGACCAGCCCACCGGCACCAGCGCAAAGGCAAAGCCCCAGATAATCGCAATGGCAGACGCGACCCACTTATCGCTGCCCCACAGCACCAGCACCGTGGCGCTCACTGCCAGTACCAGCGGCGCCCCCGCCAGCGCCATCTTCAGGGAGCGCTTCAGGAACTGCGACGACAGCGACGTGCCGACAAAGCTGGCAATACCGAAGCTCAGGAGCACCAGCGTCAGGCCGTCGACGTCAAACCCCGCCATGGTCATATACACCGGGCGGATATAGGTAAAGAAGGCAAACTGCCCGGCAAAGGACATAAAGATCGCGGTCATTCCCGCCAGCACGCCGGGGCGCTTTAGCAGGCTGAACATGTTTTGCTTGTGGTGCGCCGCTTCGCCCGGCAGGGACGGCAGCGCCTTCCACACCCAGATAACGCAGAGCAGGCCCATCACCGCCGCCGCGTTGAAGACGTTACGCCAGCCGATAATCCCGCCGAGGAAGCTGCCCAGCGGCGCGGCAATCACCAGCGCGATAGAGACCGCGCCAAAGATGACGGACAGTGCTTTCGGCACGGTGCGCGCAGGCACCAGGCGCATGGTCAGCGAAGCGGACATCGCCCAGAAGCCGCCGAGCCCCAGCCCCAGACAGGCGCGACCGAGCAGCAGCAGGGTAAAGCTTTCCGCGAAGGAGACCAGCAGGCAGGAGAGCGTCAGCAGCACGCTGAACAGAATGACCACTTTGCGGCGGTCGATGGTACCAATCACCTGGGTGATAAACAGGCTGGCAAACATCGCCACAAAGGCGGTGACGGTAACGGATTGCCCCGCCACGCCTTCGGAAATGCCCAGATCCTGCGCCATCGGCGTCAGCAGGCTCACCGGCAGAAACTCAACGGTAATCAGGCAGGCGACGCAGAATGCCACGGCGAAAACGGCCGACCAGTTGGGGCGTGAAACTTCGCTGGTCTGCGGTCTGGTCGAGGGCTGAATATGTTCTGTCATGGCGTCACCTGAAGATGAAAACGTGCGGAAAAGTCGCGCAGTTTATCATCAAAAGTGTGACGAATTTAACGTTTAGACAACTTTTGTGGATTTTAGAGGGGATCAGTGGAGGTAAAACACGCCCTCTTCCGGCAGGAAGAGCTGGTTATAGCGCAGCTGGAAGGCGTTCAGCTCCTGTGGATCGGGCTCCATCTCGCGCATAAAGCCGAGCGCCAGACGAATTTGCGCATCGGTGATCGGCGCGGCCAGGCGGGCTTTACGCAGCAGGCGGTGCCACGTGTGCAGGTTCTCTTCACTGCCATCGACAATGCAGACCTGCCAGATCAGCAGCACCTGTGCGGCGTTTTGCAAATGCGCCTCGTCGGGGCGCTCAAGGTAGCGGATAAACTCATTGCCCGGCGTTTTACCGAACTGATCGATCATCGACTCGACAGGCATCGGGGTGATGCCCAGACGCTCGCTTAAACGTTTGATGGCGCGGCGGGAATCTGAGGTCAGGACGCGAAATCCCACCACAAACACCACGGCAAGCGTTGCCAGCATTATCCAGACCATGCGTTCTCCTTTGACTAGCCGCTCATCATAGCGGGAAACGCACCGCGTCGACAGCGGGCAGAACCAGAATAGTGCACTGAAAAGACGTTGCAGAACGGGGGATAAGGTATTAATGCCGTCGGCGGAAATAAAAAAGCCCGGCATCACACACCGGGCAAAGAAGTTACCTGCACACTCAGGCTGTTTTTAATTTCTGCGCACGATTCTCACGGCGAATTTTACGTTCTTCCAGTACGGCAACCATCGCCATCAGGACGATACAGCCGATCGCAGCTGCATCCAGCGCCGCGAAGGTGCCCGCCCAGCCGGTGAGGCCGAAAATTGGCGTGCCGTCGGCGATCATTCCCAGACCCAGCTTGGCGAAGCTGTCGCCGATCAGGTAGGCGAAGGTACCCTTGATCCCGTCGGCGGCGCCGATCGCTTTTTTCGGGACGAAGCCCACTGCCGCCACGCCGATCAGCAGCTGCGGACCAAACACCAGGAAACCGAGCGCGAACAGGGATGCGAGGTAAACGTACTGGTTGCTGGCATGCTGGTAGACGCCGAGGGTGGCGATAATCAGCGCCAGCGCGATGCAGGCCACCAGCGCGCGACGGCCGTTGGCGAGGTCGGAGAGCCAGCCCCACAGCAGCGTGCCGACCAGCGCCCCCACTTCAAACAGAGTGAAGCCCTGAATCGCCACCTCTTTAGAGAGTTTAAGCTCCTGGAAGGCGTACACGGTAGACCACTGGTCGATGCCGATGCGCACCACGTAAAGGAAGATGTTTGAGAAGCAGAGCAGCCAGATCACTTTGTTTTTCAGCACGTACTCAACAAAGATCTGCCATTTGGTCATCTCATTCTCTTCGGTCTCTTTGTCCTCTTCGCTGATCTCCTCGCCGAACAGCTCTTCGGCTTTGCCGAGGCCGTAGGATTCGGGGGAGTCGCTGCCGAAGCGCAGGCCGATAAAGCCGACAATCAGCGCGATAATCGACGGGAAGATAAACATACCGATCACGTGGCCGTCGAACAGGTAGTTTGCGCCAAACAGCGCCACGCCTGCCGCACCCGCCCCGCCGAGGTTATGGGAGATGTTCCACAAGCCGAGGTACGACCCTCGCTTGCGGCGCGGCGTCCATTTGGTGATGGTGGAGTAGCTGCACGACCCGCCGGTACTCTGGAAGAAACCGCTCAGGGCGTAGAAGGCGATCATCAGAAACAGGCTAACGGAGCCCGCGCCCATGCTGGCGCTGAAGCCGAGCATACAGATGGCGGAGAGGATCAGCATAAACGGCAGGAACTGCTTGGTATTTTTGCCGTCCGCGTAGTAGGAAACGACCGTTTTCCCCACGCCGTAGGTGATGGAGAAGCCCAGGCCAATCATCCCCAGCTGCGTCATGCTCAGCCCGTAGGTGGAGATCATGTCGTTCTGCGCGATGTTAAAGTTTTTGCGGATCAGGTACATGGTCAGGTAGCCGATGAAGACCACCAGATAGGACTGCATGAACGGTTTGAACCACATTTTGCGCCGCACATCGAGCGGCAGATCCAGGGTCGGCTTGCGCACCTGATTTAAGAAGGCCAGCATGGTTGGTTTACTCCTGAGCTGATTTTTGCAGCATTGTAAAAATCAGCCGGGAGAGATGCCTGAGACAGCGTCCAGGTAAAACCGGGAAAATTTCTTAGTTTTGCGCCACTCGGAGTGAAAAGGTGAGGCGCATCACATCACACTGGCTTCACGCGGGGCCTGCGCATGTAAAAACGGCAGCAGCAGCAGGGCGGAAATTCCCGCCGCGATGGCGATCACCGCGAAGAAACCGCTCCAGTGCCAGATGTCGATGACCCGCGCCAGCGGCCAGCCGGAGAGCGATGCGCCGAGGTAGGCAAACAGCCCGACAAAGCCCGTCGCCGCGCCTGCCGCCTCTTTGTGGGAGCACTCTGCCGCCGCCATGCCGATGAGCATCTGCGGGCCAAAGACGAAGAAGCCGGTGGTGAAGAAGCACGCCGCCTGCATAACGTAGCTGGCGAACGGCATCAGCCACAGCGAGCCGACGGAGAGCAAAATCCCGGCGGCAAAAATCAGGTTCATCGGGCCGCGGTTGCCGTTGAACAACTTATCCGAGCCCCAGCCCGCCACCAGCGCGCCGATAAACCCGCCCAGTTCGAACATCGTGACCGCCGAGTTAGCAGTGACCAGGTCCACGCCGAGCGTCTCGGACATGTACAGATTGCCCCAGTCGTTGATGGCCGCGCGCACCACGTAGACCAGCACGTAGCAAAGCGAGAGGAGCCAGATGTAGGGGTTTTTCAGCACGTATTTGGTGAGGATCTCCTTGCGGGTCAATCCCGCGCCCTCCTGCTGCTGGGCAATCTCCATCTCATCGTGCCGCCAGTCGCCCACCGCAGGCAGGCCCACGGTCTGCGGCCTGTCACGCAGGCGCCAGCAGAGGAACAGCCCGGCGACAATCGCCAGGCCACCCGCAATCATCATCCCCGCGCGCCAGCCGTAGTGCAGCGCCGCGGCACCCACTACCATCGGGATCAGCGCCCCGCCGACGTTGTGCGCAGTGTTCCAGACGGCCCACCAGCCGCCGCGCTCGTTGCGCGAGTACCACGCCGTGAGCAGGCGGGCGCAGACCGGCGCACCCCAGCCCTGGAAGAAGGCGTTCAGCGCCCACAGCAGGGCAAAGGCCCACAGCGAGGTAGAGAAACCAAACAGGATGTTCACCACGCCGGTGGCGATCAGCCCTACGCCCATGAAATAGCGCGCGTTGGAGCGATCGCTGACGATGCCGGAGAAGAACTTCGACAGGCCGTAGGTGATGTAAAACAGCGTCGCCAGCAGGCCGATGTCGGTGCGCGTCATCACGCCGCTGGCGAGAATTTCCGGCGCGGCGGCGTTGAAGCTTTTGCGGGTAAAGTAGAACAGCGCGTAGCCGAGCCAGATGGCGATCAGAATATGGCGACGCCAGTAGCGGTAGCGGGCGTCGATTTCCGCTTTGTCGCCAATCGGCGCGGCGCTGGCAGGGGTTTTAAACATGATAACTCCGTAGCGGCAGGCTGACGCTGACGCGCGTCCCGTGGGTGCAGGAGAGGTTTAGCGTGCCGCCCAGCGCCTTTACGCGCTCGCGCATGCCCGCCAGGCCAAAGCCCTGGTGGCCGGAGCCCGGCGGCAGGCCGCAGCCGTCGTCTTCAATTATCAGCATCAGGCGTTCGTCCTGCTGCCAGCCCTGGATCGTGACCGCGCTGGCATTGGCGTGTTTAACAATATTGTTCAGCCCTTCCTGACAGACGCGGAAAAGGGTTACGCGCTGGCCTTCGCTCAGCACAGATTCGTTAATTCGCCAGTTGAGATGGCTGACAATGCCGCGGCTTTCCAGCTCCATCTCGCGCATCAGGGAACGCACCGCCTGCTCCAGCGACAGGTCGTCGAGCTGGCGCGGACGCAGCCTGCCGAGCAGGCGTCGCACCGAGTCATACGCACCCAGTGAAAGCTGCTCGATATGCGCCCCGCCCTGCTTCACGCCCGCGTTTTCCGCCGCCAGACGCTGGACAATGCCCGCCTGGGTGCGGATGGCGGTGATCGTCTGGCCGATATCATCGTGTAGCTCGCGGGCGACCTCCTGTCGCACGCTCTCTTCCGTCTCCAGCAGGCGTTCAGCCAGACGCCGGTTGCGCGCCAGCTCGGTTTGCAGGGACTGGTTCAGCTCGCGCAGGCGCTGAATGCCCGCCCCGAGCAGCAGCCCGGTCAGGCTCTGGGCCAGCAGCGAGAGCAGCAGATCCACCGGATGGTCGTGCCAGGTCTGGCTGGCAATCAGCGCGATGGCGTTCATCAGGGTCGCGATCAGCGCCCCCTGCCAGCCGTAGTGCCAGGCCAGGGCAATAATCGGCAGCGCCAGGCAAAACGGCGTGAAGCGTGAAAGCTCGGCAGGTAAACCGAGCTGAAGCCAGAGGCTCACCACGAACAGCAGCAAATACCAGATGAGATGCCGGGCGCGCCAGTTCACCGGTTGGGACACCAGCCCCGGACCAAGCGGTTGCCAGACGGTGCTGGAGAGATAGTGCCAGATAACGAGGCAGGTCGGCGCAAGCGTCAAGCCGCCGGTGAGGGTGAGCAGCAGCGCGTTGAGCATCTCCTTGTCGCCAACCCACGGCAGGGACTGCAGCAGCGCGGCGGCAATCAGCGCCGCCCCCTGGCGCAGCAGCGTGCGCCAGTCGCGCTGGTGACGGTAGCGGGAAATGAGCGCAACCGGGAGAAGCGTAAGCAGGCTTCCGGTCATCAATAATGGCAGATGCGCCAGAGCGACTTCCTGCGCCAGCCAGACCAGCAGCAGCCACTCTGCGCCCAGCAAAACGGGCCAGTAGCCGCGCGGGCACTGGAGCATTAACCCCAGTCGCAGGCCGAAGGGAAAGAGCAGCACCGCCAGTTCAGGACGTTCCACCAGATGCAGGCTGATGCTCCACAGGCAGAACCACGCGGCAGAGAAGATAAAAAAGCTGGCAACGACGGCGATCAGCCGTGAAAACACGGGACTCATTGCCAGCTGTCAAACATGCGGCGCGCCAGCTCGACGTCGTTGCTGACGTTGAGTTTTTCCATCAGGTTGGCGCGATGGACGTGCACGGTCTTCGGCGACAGATCCAGCTCGGCGGCAATCTCTTTTACCGACATCCCCTGCGCGAGCTTCTCAGCCACCTGACGCTCGCGTCTGGTGAGCGGATCCTGTCGTCCGGCCGCCAGCTTGATGGCGATATCCGGCGTCAGGTAGCAGCCGCCGGTGGAGACGGTGCGCACGGCGGCAATCAGCTCGTCCGGGCTACAGCGTTTGGAGAGGAACCCGCGCGCGCCCGCGTTGAGCGCCTGCTCGACCAGCGCCGGGCTGTCGTGGACTGAGAGCATAATGGTCGCCATCCCTTTCGGCAGCTGGCTTAACAGCTCCAGCCCGGAGAGATCTGGCATCGAAATGTCGCAGATACAGACCTGCACCCCGCGCCCCGGCAGGCCCGCCAGCGCTTCGCGACCGGAGCCAAACTCGGCCACGACCTGGAAATCCGGTTCGAGGTTGAGAAGCTGGGCAAAGCCAGAGCGGACGATAAGGTGGTCGTCGATAAGGGCGATGGTGGTCATGTGTGTTCCTGCGGTCTGAAAAAGCCGGATGGCGCTGCGCTTATCCGGCCTACAAGAGCGAAAGACGCCTACCTTAAGCGATCTATTCGAAGAACACCGCAATTTTGTTAAACATGGTGGGATCGGACTGGTTGCGCGCCACGTTGGTGACGTCCTCCAGCTTGTCGATCTGCGCCATCATCTGCTCCAGACGCTGGTCATCGTTGACCAGTAGCCAGATGCGGCTGTACTCGCTGCCCTGAATCGGCAAACAGAGAATGCCTTCCACGTTAAACGCCCGGCGGGCAAACAGCCCGCAGACGTGGGTCATGACGCCAGGATGGTTGCGGACGGTGAGTTCCAGAATGACGTTATCATGTTGTTTCTGCATGGCTTATTCTCCCACCATCTCAGTATTTGCCGCACCCGGCGGCACCATCGGATACACTTTTTGTTCAGGGTCGATACGGACGTGGATCAGCGCCGGGCCCGGACGCGAGATCGCCGCCTGCAGCGCCGCGTGGGCATCCTCTTCCGCGTTCAGATCGCAGGTGTGCAGGCCAAAGCCGGCGGCAATCTGCATAAAGTTAATCATCCCGGGATAGGTTGCCGCAAACACGCCCTGCTTGTAGAACAGGCTCTGCTGCTGGTGCACCAGCCCCAGCGCCTCGTTGTTCATCAGGATGATTTTCACGTCTAACTGGTTTTCGGCTGCGGTCGCCATCTCCTGAATGTTCATCATCAGGCTGCCGTCGCCGGAGAAGCAGATGACCTTGCGGTCCGGATTCGCCAGCGCCGCACCGACTGCTGCAGGCAGACCAAAGCCCATGGTGCCCAGACCGCCGGAGGTGAGCCACTGGCGAGGACGGTTCAGCGGGTAGGCCTGGGCGGTCCACATCTGGTGCTGTCCCACGTCGGTGGTGATAATCGCGCTGTCGTCCACGCAGGCGGCCACGGCGTTGATCAGGCCGTAATGGCTCAGCGGGTCGCCTTCAGTTGGGATCGCGCCCGGGAACTCGCGCTGCAGATCGGCCACCAGCTGGCGCCAGTCGGCGCGGTCGGTCGCGTCGGTTTGCGGGATCAGCTGCGCCAGCACTTCGGCTACGTCGCCCTGAATCGCCACGTGCGGCTGCTTGATTTTACCCAGCTCGGCGCGATCGATATCCACGTGAATGATTTTGGCATTCGGGCAGAACTGCTCGGTTTTGCCAATCGCCCGGTCATCAAAACGTGCGCCCATAACAATCAGCAAATCCGCCTCTTGCAGGATGTAGTTGGTGCTGCGCGCGCCGTGCATGCCCAACATCCCCAGGGACAGCGGGTGAGCTTTTGGCAGCATGCCGAGCGCCATCAGGGTCATGGTGGTCGGCAGATTGGCTTTTTCCGCAAACTGGCGGATTTCATCCGCGGCGTTGATCGCCCCGCCGCCCAGATAGAGCACCGGACGTTTGGCGGCGTTAATCATGGCGGCAGCGTCGCGCACGCTCTCAGCGCTGAACTCCGGCGCAGGGGCACGTTCACCCGGCTCCGGCAGAACGTCGATCTCAATTTCTGCGGTCTGGACATCCTTAGGAATGTCTATCCACACCGGGCCCGGGCGGCCGGACTGCGCAATGCGGAACGCATCGCTGATAACCTGAGGAAGCTCGGCGATGTCGCGAACTAAATAGTTATGTTTGGTGATGGGGATAGAGATGCCGTAGGTATCCACTTCCTGGAACGCATCGGTACCGATCATCGAGGACGGCACCTGGCCGGTAATGCAGATCAGCGGAATGGAGTCGAGACGCGCGTCGGCGATGGCAGTGACCAGGTTGGTTGCGCCCGGGCCGCTGCAGGCCATACAGACCGCCGGTTTACCCTGCGTGCGCGCCATGCCCTGAGCGATAAAGCCTGCCCCCTGCTCGTGACGCGCCAGCACGTGGCGGATCTGCGTGCTTTGGCTTAACGCATCGTAAAGCGGCAGCACCGTGCCGCCGGGGATGCCCGCAACCGTGGTGATGCCCTGTCGCTCCAGCAGATGAACGATCAGCTGCGCGCCGGTAAAACGCGTCTTGGTGGATGTTGTGCCCGAACTTGCCATGCTCCAGTCCTTTTCTTCTGAGCCGACTTTCCGGGGAGGGTCCTAAACGAAAAACCCCGCCCGGTTTGCGCCGGCGGGGTTTTGGATTCGTGTGTTGATCCAGTCCCTACGGCGCATTGCCGACGACCACCACCACACGCACGACGACCACTGCGGCTGGTTGCGCAGTTTTTAGTAGGGTCGAAGTGAAGATGGATGAAGTCATTGGGGACCTGTGTTTGGATTCATTTATTGAATTTATACAAACACAGGTTTTGGGGCGTGACAATGGAAAAATTTTCATCTGCGCAAAAATGCGTCAGGGATCACGTTTCGTTTGTTGGATGATGAAAACAAAAAACCCCGCCTAAGCGAGGTTTTTATCAGGGTTTTGCGGTTGGTCGCCGCAGAACACACTGTGTTACGTCAACGCAAAAAAGTATACGCGATCGAAGACGAACGCGCAATTCCGGCACGGATTTTGACGTTTTTGAGTATGGATCGCCTTTCGATTTTTGTCCAAAAAACACTGTTCATGCATACAGTATTTATCTATACTGAGGGTGTTCGCAGTGAGCGAGGGGGCCGCAGTTCTACCGGCGCAACGAAGTCCTGGCTGAAACGGGTGGTGCCGTCAGTGCCTTAACCCCTGAAGTGAGCACACTGTGTTACGTCAATCCAGGTGCTGGCAACAGGCGGCGGAAAGGTACGCCAGCATCGTGCTCCTTTTAACCAAAAGGAGACGCGTATGAGCGTAGTGGATATGGTGATACTTATCCTCAAACTCATTGTTGCTGTACTGCAACTGCTTGATGCTGTCCTGAAATTCGTTCGGTAATTCAGGTTCAAGTCGCACCTGAGAGGGGCGGGCAACCGCCCCTCTTTAATAACGAGGGAATGCTATGTCGCGTCTGTTAATTGAGCCTGTCACGCCCGACGAGCCGGGGTATATCGCCCTGAAGGCGGAAAGTATTGCACTGAATTTTAACATGCTGCGCAGGCTCGAAGAGAGCTGGCAGCGGGGTGAGAACCGCTTTAACGCGCCGGGCGAAAAGCTGCTGGGGGCGTTTCTTAACGGCAAGCTGGTGGGCGTGTGCGGTCTGAATCGCGATCCGTTCAGCCAGCAGCCGCGGGCCGGACGTATTCGCCATCTCTACGTCAGCGAGAAGTGCCGCGGGCTGGGGATTGGCAAGCAGCTTTTAACCGTCGTGATGGCCGATGCCAGCATCTGGTTTGATTTCCTCAATACCCATGCGCCGGACGCTGCCTACGGGTTTTATCGCCGGGCAGGTTTTACGCTGGTCTCGGACGAACCGCGGGTGACCCACCGCCTTTTTTGTGCGGTGTAACCGGCTGGCAGCTTCAGGACGTGAATGTTACAGTTGAGTGACAATTCATCACCCGATACGCCATGACCATCACCGTATTCTGCATTTTGCTGTTCGCCGCCCTGCTGCATGCCAGCTGGAACGCTATCGTTAAAGCCGGAACAGATAAGCTCTATTCCGCGATTAGCGTCAGCGGCTCCGCCACGCTGATTGCCCTGGTGCTGCTCCCCTTCTCTCCACAGCCCTCTGCCGCAAGCTGGCCGTTTTTGTTAGTCTCCTGCGCCTTACAGGTGGTGTACACCGTGCTGGTGGCAAAGACCTATCAGGTCTCCGATATGAGCCAGACCTATCCGCTGATGCGCGGCACCGCACCGCTGCTGGTGGCGCTGATCAGCGTGCTGGCGCTTGGCGATCGTCTCTCCTGGCTCGCCTGGTCCGGCATTGGGGTAATTTGCCTGTCGATTCTGGCGATGGCGATGAACGGGCGCATGCAGTCGCGAAAAGGGATCTGGCTGGCGCTGCTGAATGCCTGTTTTATCGCCGGGTATACGCTGGTGGACGGCACCGGCGTGCGGCTGTCGGACACCGCGCTGGGCTATACGCTGTGGACCTTCTTTATGAACGGCTTCTGCCTGCTCGGCTGGGCGATGGTCGCGCGTCGACGCGAGGCATCCGGCTACCTGCGTCTGCACTGGAAAAAGGGGCTGCTCGGCGGCGTTGGCACCATGGGCTCTTACGGTCTGGCGCTGTGGGCAATGACGCAGGCACCGCTGGCGGTGGTCGCGGCGCTGCGGGAAACTTCCATACTCTTTGGCGCGCTGATCGCATTTTTGCTTTTAAAAGAGAAGGTTGCGGGCCTGCGCATCGCGGCGGCGCTGGGCATTGCTGGCGGCGCCATTCTGCTGCGTCTGGCGTAAAGCACTGGCAACATTAGTTGCCGTTCTTGTTTACAAATCCTGCCTTTACCGGTTTTTTCATTCACCACAACAATGCTTAAATTGTCATCTCTCTGTGGTAGATTCCTCGCGCATTTATGGGAATGCGCAGTAACTTATTCTTCATTTTTCTCTTTTGGCAAAAGTATTCAGCGACATGAAAAAGCAACGGAACGTTAACTTATTGTTGATGCTGGTGTTACTGGTGGCCGTCGGTCAGATGGCGCAAACCATCTACATTCCGGCGATTGCCGACATGGCAAAGGAATTAAACGTCCGCGAGGGCGCAGTACAGAGCGTAATGGCAGCATACCTGTTGACCTATGGCGTTTCGCAGCTCTTCTACGGCCCGCTCTCCGACCGCGTCGGGCGTCGCCCGGTGATCCTGGTGGGCATGAGCATTTTCATGGTGGCGACCGTCATTGCGATGACCACCCATAACCTGACCGTATTGATTGCCGCCAGCGCCCTGCAGGGCGTCGGGACCGGCGTCGGCGGGGTGATGGCGCGAACCTTACCGCGCGATATGTATCAGGGTACCCAGCTGCGCCATGCCAACAGCCTGTTGAATATGGGCATTCTGGTCAGCCCGCTGCTGGCCCCGCTGATCGGCGGACTGCTGGACACGATGTGGTCCTGGCGCGCCTGTTACGCCTTCCTGCTGGTGCTCTGCATGATTGTCACCTTCAGCATGGCGCGCTGGATGCCGGAAACGCGCCCGCAGGACGCGCCGCGCACGAAGCTTATCGCCAGCTATAAAACGCTGTTCGGAAACGGCGCGTTCACCTGCTACCTGCTGATGCTGATTGGCGGCCTGGCGGGTATCGCGGTGTTTGAAGCCTGTTCCGGCGTGCTGCTGGGCGCGGGGCTTGGCCTGAGCAGTATGGTGGTGAGCATTCTGTTTATTCTGCCGATCCCGGCGGCGTTCTTCGGCGCGTGGTTTGCCGGGCGACCAAACAAACGCTTCTCCACCCTGATGTGGCAGTCGGTGATCAGCTGTCTGCTGGCGGGTCTGATGATGTGGATCCCGGGGCTGTTTGGCGTGATGACCGTCTGGACGCTGCTCATCCCGGCGGCGCTGTTCTTCTTCGGCGCGGGGATGCTCTTCCCGCTCGCCACCAGCGGCGCGATGGAGCCGTTCCCGTTCCTCGCTGGTACGGCGGGCGCGCTGGTGGGCGGTTTGCAGAACATCGGTTCCGGCGCGCTGGCCTGGCTCTCGGCGATGATGCCGCAGACCGGGCAGGCTAGTCTGGGGTTGTTGATGACGCTGATGGGGCTGCTGATTTTACTGTGCTGGCTGCCGCTGGCGTCGCGTGTCCCGCATCACGAGCAGCCGGTTTAACCGCATGATGGCCCGGCTTCTCGCCGGGCTTTTCACAGACAGGGGCGATCATCGCCTGCAATAACGGCTCTGGCGCAGGCCGCCAGGCGCCCTCTTCCCCGTCGTAAAACTGGAAATCCGCGTTAAGCGCATACGGGATTTTCGCCTTTTGCAGCTCGCAGGCCATAAAGGTAGCGAACGCTATTTGCGAGGCGGTTGGCGTAAAGCGGCTTGATTCTCCCACGCCCCAGCCCCCAACCCAGCTAACGTGCCCGGTTTTTTGCTGCCAGTGCAGCGCGGCATTGATGCGGTTACGGATTGCCGCTTTCTCCGCCGCCGTGCCGGACGTCCACGGGTATTTACCGCCATTCTTCAGCGGCCCCCACGGGAAAATATGCCACTCCGCCAGCAGATAGTTCTGGCTGTGCGCGGGCAGCTTCAGACTGGATAACTCCTCCGGCGCGGCACGCAGGCGCGGCGCAATGAAGATCATGCGCTGTGGGTCGATGTCGTGGATCGCTTTGATGGTCTTTTCATAGACGCGGTTTAACGACGCCAGATTGTGGTTGAGCTTGTCGGCCGGTTCATAGATGAGGTCAAAACCCAGCAGCGGGTAGCTCTGACCGAAATAGTGCGCCACGGCAATCCACCAGTTGACCGTCTCTTTCTCGTTATCGGCTTTCGGGTCGTTTTTATATTCATCAGCCTGATACGCGACTATCGGGATCACGCCATACTGCTCGCAGGCTTCCACCAGCTTGCGCAGGTGGATCAGCCGCGCTTCCGTCGGCTCATCGGCGACGCGGATGCGCACGTGGGTAATGCCTTTAGCCCGAAAATCGCGTACCACCAGCGGGTCGAATTCACGTATGCCGCGCTCGGTGCGCGCCCAGTCCACATCCATCCCGACGCCCAGCTGCTGCGCATAAAGGGCGGCCGTCAGCGGCGGCTCAGCGGCAATGGCCCAGCCGGAAGAGATCAGTAATGCACAGGCAATAAAAGGCTTTAACACGGTTTACCCTGGATAAATCGAAAGCATTACCTGTATTTAGCACGCTTTTTCACATTTGGTGTAGCGCGAAAGCGTAATAATTCTTCAACCTGCCAGTTCTCTCAGCCAGCTGATAAAGGCGTCAATTTTCGGCCACTGACGGCCAGAAAGCGTCGAAATATAGTAGTGCTGATGACATTTCAGGGTCTTGTCACCAAACGGAGCGATCAGTTCGCCCCGTTCAAGCCGTTTTTGCACCAGCCGCTTTCTGCCCATCGCGACGCCGACGTGGTTGATGGCCGCAATGATCGCCAAATCGGAACGATCGAAACCAATGCCCGATGATGGCGGCATATTCACCGCAAAGTGCTGCGCCCAGCTCAGCCACTCATCCGTACCAGAATCATTACTCCAGGCCTGACGGTCATGCAGCAGCGTGCAGTGGCTGAGGTTATCGGGGTTTTTCAATAGCTCATGCTCGCGGGCATACTGCGGCGAGCAGACGGGCAAAATCTCTTCGTCCATCAGGAAGTGGTGAGACAGATGGTTTGGCGGGGTATCGTCGAAGTAGAGCGCCAGATCGACACCTGTTCGCTGCATATTGACGTAATCATTACCGGTCAGGATGGTGAGCGAAATTGACGGATAGCGGCGGGTAAAGTCGCCCAGCATGGGTACCAGCCAGCACTGGGCGATCGACGGCCGGGAGTAGACCGTCAGCGTGCCGGACAGCGCCTGGTTTTTGATGTCCAGGATCTCCTGATTCAGGGTGTCGAGGGACGATTTTAGCGTCCAGTAAACGCGCTTTCCCTCCTGCGTCAACTCGACTTTACGGTGCGAACGGACAAACAGCTGAATACCCAGCTCCTCTTCCAGCAGATTAATGCGGTGGCTCACCGCGCTGGGGCTAAGCGACAGTTCCTCCGCCGCCAGCGCGAAGGATTCATGCCGGGCCGCCACTTCAAAGGTGTACATTTTCGACAGTTGCCAGCCGTTGAGCAGCCGGTTTCTGGCTTCATTTGCATCGGTCATCACAATTCTCACGCGTGGTTTCTGCGCTCAGCATACCGTTTAAGGGTGAATTTATGTGAACCTAATGCGGATTAAGTGCGTTTTTTAGAGCGCAGTCACTCAGTTGATTCAATCTGGCTCACCTGAACGCCAATTTATATCGTTTGTCAGCCCACGCCGCTTTTTCGTCCAATACCCCCAGATGACATAATGGTGAGGTGAGATATGGGATCTCAGGTCTGGGTTGTGGCAACGCTGCTGGTCAGCATTGTGTTGATTGTTTTAACCATCGTAAAACTGAAGTTTCACCCGTTCCTCGCGCTGCTGCTGGCGAGCTTTTTCGTCGGCGCAATGATGGGAATGAGCCCGCTGGATATGGTAAACGCCATTGAGAGCGGGATTGGCGGCACGCTGGGCTTCCTGGCGGCCGTGATTGGTCTTGGGACCATTCTCGGCAAGATGATGGAGGTTTCCGGCGCGGCAGAGCGCATCGGGATCGCCCTGCAGCGCTGCCGCTGGCTGTCAGCAGACGTGATTATGGTGCTGGTGGGCCTGATCTGCGGCATTACGCTGTTCGTGGAAGTGGGCGTGGTCCTGCTGATCCCACTGGCGTTTTCCATCGCCAAAAAGACCCACACGTCGCTGCTTAAGCTGGCCATTCCGCTCTGTACCGCGCTGATGGCGGTGCACTGCGTGGTGCCGCCGCATCCGGCCGCGCTGTTTGTGACCAATAAATTAGGGGCGGACGTCGGGACGGTAATCGTCTACGGCCTGCTGGTGGGCCTGATGGCCTCTCTGGTCGGCGGCCCGCTGTTCCTGAAACTGCTCGGCAATCGTCTGCCGTTTAAACCGGTTCCGGCGGAATTTTCAGACCTGAAGGTGCGGGAAGAACACACCCTGCCGTCGCTGGGCGCCACGCTGTTAACGGTGCTGCTGCCGATTGCCCTGATGCTGGTGAAGACCATCGCCGAACTGAATATGGCAAAAGACGGCACGCTGTATACGCTGCTGGAGTTTATCGGCAACCCCATCACCGCGATGTTTATCGCCGTGTTTGTCGCCTACTACCTGCTGGGGATCCGCCAGCACATGGGAATGGGCGCGATGCTGACCCATACGGAGCACGGCTTTGGCTCTATCGCCAACATTTTGCTGATTATCGGCGCGGGCGGCGCGTTCAACGCCATCCTGAAAACCAGCGGACTGGCGGACTCGCTGGCGCATATTCTCTCGAACCTGCACATGCACCCTATTCTGCTCGCCTGGCTGGTGGCGCTGGTGCTGCATGCCGCCGTTGGCTCCGCCACGGTCGCGATGATGGGCGCCACGGCCATCGTCGCGCCGATGCTGCCGCTCTACCCGAACGTCAGTCCGGAGATCATTACCATTGCCATCGGTTCCGGCGCAATTGGCTGCACGATCGTGACCGACTCCCTCTTCTGGCTGGTGAAGCAGTACTGCGGCGCGACCCTGAATGAGACCTTCAAATACTATACGACGGCGACGTTTATCGCCTCGGTGCTTGCACTTGGCGGCACATTCCTGCTTTCTTTCATTATCTGAGCGCGAAGAGACGTATTATGGAAAACGCAACTATCACTACTTTAACCGCACAGTTTCCTCTGGTTGAGGATCTGATTGCCCTGAAAGAAACCACCTGGCTTAACCCGCGCACCACCACGCTGGCGGAAGGGCTGCCCTATGTCGGGCTGACCAAAGCCGACGTGGACGACGCCCATGCGCGACTCAACCGCTTCGCGCCGTATCTGGCGAAAGCCTTCCCGGAGACGGCGGCAACGGGTGGGATTATTGAATCCGAACTGGTCGCGATCCCGGCAATGCAGGCGCGGCTGGAGAAAGAATCTGCTAAGTCTATTCCCGGCACGCTGCTGCTGAAAAAAGACAGCCATCTGCCGATTTCCGGCTCGATTAAAGCGCGCGGCGGTATCTATGAGGTGCTGACCCACGCGGAAAAACTGGCTCTGGACGCCGGGTTGCTGAGCGTGGAGGATGACTACAGCATCCTGCTGGAGCCGCGCTTTAAGGACTTCTTCAGCCAGTACAGCATTGCGGTAGGCTCAACCGGCAACCTGGGGATGTCCATCGGTATCATGAGCGCCCGCATCGGCTTTAAGGTGACGGTGCATATGTCCGCCGACGCCCGCGAGTGGAAGAAAGCCAAACTGCGCAGCCACGGCGTCATCGTCGTGGAATATGAGCAGGATTACGGCGTGGCGGTGGAGCAGGGACGCAAAGCGGCAGAAAGCGATCCGAACTGTTTCTTCATTGACGATGAAAACTCCCGCACCCTGTTCCTGGGCTACGCGGTGGCAGGCGAGCGGCTAAAGGCGCAGTTTGCCGCACAGGGCCGCGTGGTGGATGCCGATCATCCGCTGTACGTCTATCTGCCGTGCGGCGTCGGCGGCGGCCCTGGCGGCGTGGCGTTTGGCCTGAAGCTGGCCTTTGGTGACAACGTCCACTGCTTCTTCGCGGAGCCCACGCACTCCCCGTGCATGCTGCTGGGCGTCTACACCGGCCTGCACGACGAGATTGCCGTACAGGACCTGGGCATTGATAACGTAACGGCAGCGGACGGGCTGGCGGTAGGACGCGCGTCCGGCTTCGTGGGCCGCGCGATGGAGCGCCTGCTTGACGGGTTCTATACGCTTTCCGATCAGAGCATGTACGACATGCTCGGCTGGCTGGCACAGGAGGAAGGCATTCGGCTGGAACCGTCCGCGCTGGCGGGCATGGCCGGACCGCTGCGCGTGCCTTCAGATGCCAGCGTTACCCACCTGGTGTGGGCGACCGGCGGCGGCATGGTGCCGGAAGACGAGATGGCGAAGTATCTGGCGAAAGGGAAGTAATTATGCCGGGTGGCGGCTGCGCCTTACCCGGCCTACGGTTCGCGGCAGTTGTAGGCCCGGTAAGGCGTAGCCGCCACCGGGCTTTAAAAGCTCACAATTTGCTGAATGTGGGTCATCGCAAACAGCAGAGAGAGAGAAAGCACAGCCAGCGCAATCAGGAACTTATCCCGCACCGCCTTCGGCTGCACAACATCCTCCTTTGCCACGTCCATCAGGTTACGACTGCGGGTATAGCGCCATAAAACGATCGCCACCAGCGCCAGCACAACAAGCGAGATCCAGAACGGCACCCCGGTACGGTGCCAGTTGTGCTTAATCGCCAGGGCAATCAGCGCACCATACCCCAGCAGCGTGCGCAGCCAGGCGAGTGACGTCCGCTCCGGCTGCAGGCCGGGGTCCGCTTCGCGTCGCGCTTTGCGGCTATCCGCCATAGAACACCAGCACCATCACCACCCCCGCCACCGCCAGCAAAATCGCGCTGATGATAAGTAATCCACGCGTATAGGGCAGATCCTGCTTCAGACGCATCGCTTTTTCATTGCGCAGCCAGCGCAGGTAGCCGTAAATCGCCAGCACGCCCGCGAACAGGCACAGCAGCAGCGCCAGCACCTCGCGAATCAGCGGCGTGGCGAAATCAGGCGCGAGCTGGTCGAGCCCCACCCCGGCGGCAAGGAATCCCAGCGCGGTGCGGATCCACGCTAAAAACGTGCGTTCATTAGCCAGCGAGAAGCGGTAGTCCGGCGCTTCGCCGAGGCGGGAAATTTTCATGAAGGTTCCTTGTCGTGCAACGGGCAGGCTTCAGCATAGCGTAAATCGACAAGGACAAGGAGACCGGCATCGGGCGATGCCGGTCGGGACGATCAGTGCAGCTCTGGCCAGTAATCCTTGTTGGCCTCGATCAGGTCATCCAGAATCGCTTTCGCGACGGACGCGCTCGGCACGGTTTTCGACAGGGTAATCGCCTGCCAGAGTTTCTGGTACGAGCGCTGCTCCCAGGCATCCACCACCAGTTTTTCCACCGCCACCTGCTGGCTCATCAGCCCTTTCTGGAAGTGCGGAATATCGCCCACCGTGAGCGGCTCCGGTCCGTTATGGCCTACCAGGCACGGGATCTCCACCATCGCGTCGGCATCAAAGTTATGGATGGCCCCGTTGTTTGGCACAATCAGCAGCATCCGCTCTTGGGTGTTAAAGGCAATGGCGGTTGCCAGATCGACGATGTACGACGCGTGTTCGTCGATTTCCAGCTCACCGGCGGAGGATTTTCCCGCCTCGATAATCGCCCGGCAGGAACTGAACACGTGCTTCTCACGGTGATCCATGACCTCATTGGCGCGAGTGCGTTCCGGGTTGGAATGCGCGACCACGTAGTCCGGGAAGAGATAATACTTCAGGTAGGTGTTCGGCATGGTATCCGGATCCAGCGCCTGCACGTCTTTGGCTTTGGCGAACGTATCGTTCCAGCTCGCCTCGGTGTGAGCGTTGTCAGAAGGCGGGACATAACCGTTTTTCGCCACGTATTCGCGCAGCTTCGGCATCAGATCGTTGCCGTTCAGGTCTTCAATTGACGTCCACCAGCCGAAATGGTTCAGGCCGTAGTAGCGCACGCGCATCTCTTTGCGGTCTTTCAGGCCGACAATCTGTGCCATGCGCCCTTCGATGCCGATCGGCATATCGCAGATATTGAGGATTTTGGCGTTCGGACGCAGGCGGCGCGTGGCTTCCGCGACAATCGCCGCCGGGTTGGAGTAGTTCAGCATCCACGCGTTCGGAGAGTACTGCTCCATGTAATCCACCAGCTCCAGCACGCCGCCGATAGAGCGCATGCCGTAGGCAATCCCGCCCGGGCCGCAGGTTTCCTGGCCTAGCACGCCGTGGCGCAGCGGGATTTTTTCATCTTTTTCGCGCATCGGGTATTTGCCCACGCGGATATGCGCCATCACGAAATCGACATCGCTAAAGGCCGCTTTCGGATCGGTGGTGTAGCTGAATTCAATCTCCGGAGCCTGTTCCTTAAGGATGATTTTGCACGCTTCGGCGATGGTCTCCTGACGCGCGCCGTCGTTGTCATAGAACTTCAGCGCGCGCAGCGGGAAACGGTCACGGTTGGCTAACAGCATCAGGACGATACCAGGCGTAAAGGTGCTGCCGCCGCCTGCAATGACAACTGAGAATTTTTTCATGATATAGCCTCTGTCAGGGTGGTTTGTTCATTCGTTAAGGGGGTTTTCATCAGCGATTCCAGCTGGTCGCGCACCTGAGGAACGTGCAGGCCGACAATCACCTGAATGCCGTTGCCGCGTCGCACCACGCCGTGGGCGCCGAGGGCTTTGAAGACGTCATCGCTTTGCGTTTTCGCCATATCGACCAGGGCGATGCGCAGGCGGGTGGCGCAGTTGTTGATGCTTTCGATGTTGGCCGCGCCGCCGAGCGCCTGCAGGAATCCGGCGGCCTGCCCGACCTGCTGGCTGGCCGCGGCCGGGGCGGTGGTTTGCCCGCGCGCCGCCTTATAGTCGGCCTTGCTGTAGAGCTTGATTTCGCTCTCCTCCCGGCCCGGGGTTTTCAGGTTCAGACGTGCAATCAGCGTTTTGAAAACCACGAAGTAAATTCCGGTGAAGCAGACGCCAATGCCGATCTGGGTAAAGACCGTCGCGGCGTGGTTATGGAACATCGGGATCCAGTTTTGCGGCAGGAACTGGTCCAGCAGGCCGCCGCCCATGTTCCCGACCACGCCGAAGGTGTACATCACCGTCGCCATGGTCGCCGCCAGCACGGCGTGAACGGCAAACAGCAGTGGCGAGATAAACAGGAAGGTGAATTCGAGCGGTTCGGTAATGCCCACCAGCACCGCGGTAAGCGTGGCCGGGACCAGCAGCCCCGCGACCTTGACGCGGTTTTCCGGCGACGCGGTGTACCAGATCGCCAGCGCAATCCCGACCGAGCCGAACACTTTTGAGTTACCGTGCAGGGCGAAGCCGCCTTCCGGGAAGAGGGTTTTCAGCGGCAGGGTGCTCTGGCTGAATTCCTGCAGATGCTGCGCCCAGTAGACCTGAATCCCCCCTTCCACCGCCGCCGGGCCGAAGATGAACGGACCGTAGACGAAGTGGTGCAATCCGGTTGGGATCAGAATGCGTTCCAGGAAGGTATAGACCCACACGCCCAGCGCCCCGGCAGAGCGCAGGAACGCCTGCAGGGACTCAATGCCCATCTGCACTTTCGGCCAGCCCAGCAGCGTCAGCCAGGCGCAGGGGATCATGACGAAGAACGCGAGGATAACGACAAACGAGCTGCCCTGGAAAATCCCCAGAAACACCGGCAGCGGCTTGTCAAAATAGCGGTTATGGATGGCGGTGACGATGCCTGAAATCACGATTGCACCGATGATGCTGGTATCGAGCGTTTTGATGCCGGCAATCATCGCCAGCCCGCTACCGGCCGTCGGTTCGGCGGAGAAGTCGACGCCAAAGAAGTGGCCCCAGGTCATCCCCATCGCGTTGATGAAGTAGTTCCAGGTCAGGAAGCTAATCAGCACCGCCAGACAGGCACGGCCCTGGGCCTGCTTCGCCAGGCCAATCGGCAGGCCGACGGCAAAAATCAGCGGCATATTGCGGAACACCGCCCAGCCGCCCTCTTCAATGATGTGAACAATCTGCGCGAAAAGATGATCGGGGGCCGTTAAGGCTTCGCCGACAAACAGCGGGTTGCGAAGCATGATGGCGATTCCCACCACGATCCCGGCGAACGGAAACAGCAACACCGGGGTAAACATGGCACCGCCAAAACGTTGTATTTGACTGAGCATTTTTAAATCCTCATGAAACAACCTGTAGGGGTAGAGGCCTTTATGGTTTTTTGCTGGCCTGAGGTGAGCATAAGAACTTACTGATGCGCGAACATGGCGTGCCGCTGCGATTCGTGATCGCATTCATGGTTTTATTTTGACCAATCAGGTCTACTTTTTACGGTAAATATGGACATGTCAGGACGCCATCCACGCCCTGATAAGGGCAGAGAGGTCTACTGGTGATCTACAAATCCATTGCTGACAGATTGCGGCTGCGGCTGAATTCGTCGGACTACAATATCGGCAGTCCGCTGCCGGGCGAGAAAGCGCTGGCGCAGGAGTTCGGCGTGGCGCGAATGACCATCCGCAAGGCGCTGGATCTGCTGGTGAGCTGGGGGCTGGTTGAACGGCGGCACGGCAGCGGCACGTTTGTGTCACGCAAAGACGTTCACCACGAAACCACCAACCTGACCGGGCTGGTGGAGGTGTTGCGTCAGCAGGGAAAAGAGGTGCAGAGCAAGGTGCTGCAGTTCGAAGTGATGCCCGCCCCGCCCGCCATCGCCAGCCAGCTGCGAATTCAGGTGGATGAGCGGATCTACTTTTCCCGACGGGTGCGCTACGTGGACGGAAAGCCGCTGATGCTGGAGGACAGCTTTATGCCGGTGAAGCTGTTTCGCAATCTGTCGCTGGCGCATCTTGAAGGGTCAAAGTTTGATTACATCGAGAAGGAGTGCGGGATCACCATCAGCGGCAACTACGAGAGCCTGACGCCGGTGCTGGCCGATAAGCAGCTGGCGGGTTATATGAACCTGCCGGAACAGACGCCGCTGCTGCGTATCACCTCCCTTTCCTACAGCGACAGCGGCGAGTTCCTCAATTATTCCGTGATGTTCCGCAATACCAGTGATTACCAGGTGGACTACCATCTGCGACGCATCCACCCGGACGACCTGCTAGCCCATCCCCCAGAACAGCACCGCCAGTAGCTGCGGCGTAATGATGCGCAGGAACATCACCAGCGGGTAGACGGTGGCATAGGAGAGCGCAGCCGCGCCGCTGGTGCTGTGCAGGTTGTTGGCAAAGGCCAGCGCGGGCGGATCGGTCATGGAGCCCGCCAGCATGCCGCACAGCGTCAGGTAGTTCATTTTGGCGAACATCCGCGCCAGTATGCCCACCGTCAGCAACGGAATCGCCGTGATAAAGATGCCGTAGCCGACCCAGCTCATCCCTTCGCCTTTGATCAGCGTATCGACAAAATCCCCGCCGGACTTCAGCCCGACCACCGCCAGGAACAGCACGATGCCCAGCTCGCGCAGCGCCAGGTTGGCGCTCGGCGGCATAAACCAGTAGAGCTTACCGATGCAGCCGATACGCCCGAGGATCAGCGCCATAATCAGCGGCCCGCCCGCCAGGCCCAGCTTGAGCGCCACCGGGAAGCCCGGCACGTAAAGCGGGATGGAGCCAAGGAGTACGCCAAGCCCAATACCGATGAACACCGGCAGCATCTGCACCTGCTGCAGTTTCTGTTGGGCGTTACCCACCATATCCGCCACGGCGTCGATGGACGAGGGGCGACCCACCAGGTTGAGGATATCCCCGAACTGCAGGCTGGCCTCGGGGCTGGCGACAAGCTCGACACCCGCACGGTTGAGGCGGGAGATCACCACGTCATAGCGCTCTTTTACCTGCAGATCGCGTATTTTTTTACCCAGTACGTGCTCGTTAGTCACCACAACGCGCTCCACCCGCATATCGGTGCCGCGCGTGGAGAGCGAGGTATCCACTTCCTGACCAATCACCAGACGGGCGTTGTTCAAATCGCCGGGCTGGCCCACCAGGTGCAGCAGATCGCCTTGCTGAATGATGGTGCCGGGCGCGGGCACCATCAGCATATCGTCGCGCTTAAGGCGGGAGCAGATGATATTGGCGCTGTTCAGGATCGGCACGTCCTGAATCGCCATATTGTTCAGGTTGGGGTTATCAACCCGAATGTTGATGGTTTTGATCGGCATATGGCCGTTGGTGAGCGTGGTTTCGTGGTCCTTTGCCTCTTTATCGACGTTAATGCGAAACAGGACGCGGACCAGCCACATGGAGAGCAGAATGCCGCAAATGCCAAACGGATAGGCCATGGCGTAGCTCATCCCCATCTGGTCGACGATGCCGGGTTCGATGCCCAAATCGCGCAGGATTTGCTGACCGGCACCGAGCGCGGGCGTGTTGGTGACCGCCCCGGAGAAAATGCCCAGCACTACGGGCAGAGGAATAGCAAAGATCTTATGCAAAATGGCGGTGACCAGCCCGCCCATCACCACAATGCCGAGGGCAAACAGGTTGAGCCGTAAGCCGGAGACACGAAGAGAGGCGAAAAAACCCGGCCCCACCTGAATCCCGATGGTATAGACGAACAGGATCAGGCCGAACTCCTGAGTAAAGTGGAGCATTTCGGCGCTCAGCACCAGCCCGAGCTGGTCGGCAAAGTGGCCGACAAAAATGCCGCCAAACAGCACCCCGCCTATCCCAAACCCGACGCCGCGGATTTTGATATTCCCTATCCACAGGCCAACAACAGCGACCAGGGCCAACACGCTGACGGTTAACGCGATATCACTCATGATCCACTTCCTTGGCATAACCTTAGTTATGCTAAGGATTCTCTCAGAGCCGTGGGCGGTTGTATGGGCGATGGCGCACAAAAAAGCCCTGCCGGGGCAGGGCCTTGTGCGGTCTGTGAGCGGTGTCGGGTGGCGGCTGCGCCTTACCCGACCTACAGGTTCGGTGGGATTGTTAACTGTTTAACGCCGGCCGGTCGCTAATGGCGATACGCTGTGGCGCGATGGCTTCCGGTACGTTACGGGTCAGGTCAATATGCAGCAGCCCGTTGGTAAACGTTGCGCCGGAGACGTCCATATGGTCTGCCAGAGTAAAGCTCAGGCTAAACGGCTGATTAACCAGCCCCTGATGCAGCCATTTGGTCTCGGTCTCTTGTTTCTCCGGCGTACCTTTCACGGTCAGACGCGTGCCTTCGAGCTGGATATCCAGATCCTCCTGACGGAAGCCGGCCAGCGCCAGGGTGATGCGATAGTGGTTATCGTCGCTTTTTTCGATGTTGTACGGCGGAAACGTCTGTTGCTCAGCGGTGTTTTGCAGGGCATTAGCCAGTTTGTCAAAACCAATCCACTGACGAAGTAAGGGGGATAAATCATAGTTACGCATACTAAATCTCCTTCTGAGAAGCGAGTTCGGCACAGTTTAATTTTGTGCGCAGTTGTTCCTGCAAATCCGGATGGATTCGCATATGCTCCCGTTACGGCAAGCAAGTCTGGGTGGGCCGCTCGCGCGACCCGCATAATTAGTTAATTTCGATACGACGCGGTTTTTTCTCTTCCGGAATCACACGTTCCAGTTCGATAAACAGCAGGCCGTTAACCAGGTTCGCGCCTTTCACGTGAATGTTCTCGGCTAACTGGAACTTGCGTTCAAAGTTGCGCTCAGCGATGCCCTGGTAAAGGTAGGTACGTTCTTTCTGCTCGGCCGTATGGGAACCTTTCACCACCAGCAGGTTGTCCTGCGCGGTGATCTCCAGTTCGTTTTCTGCAAAACCGGCGACGGCAATAGCGATGCGGTAGTGGTTTTCGTCAACCAGCTCAACATTGTATGGAGGGTAGCCGTTGCTCTGGCTTTGGTTATTTTCTAAATGGTTAAACAGGCGGTCAAAACCAATTGCAGAACGGTATAGCGGAGAAAGATCGAAGTTACGCATAAATAAAACTCCTGAAATCAGCGAGAAAATTAAGCCTTCCACCATGGACAGGCCTTTGCGCCCCCCGAACACCCATCAGGCGAGTTCGTTATCGGGTCGTATTCTTAAAATGGGTCTGCAACCGGGCTTTTCAAGCGCGACGACTGCACTTTTTTTTGCACTTTCCTGCATCTCGCTTAGACTGGGACAACAGCACAAAGGGTTAAATTGCGATGGCTGCCACAGTGCGGGGTTATCGGGCTATCCATTTTGGTTAAGGCTCGTTATAACCCTGAGTTGCAGGTCTATGCAGTGCCATTAACGATGACTGAGTGATGATGAAAAATGTTCTGATAAAGCTGACGACGTTCAGCGGGGTTGTTTTACTTTGCGGGTGTTCGAGCGTGATGTCTCACACCGGCGGTAAAGAAGGAACATATCCGGGGACGCGTGCCAGCGCGGCGATGATCTCCGATGACGATACAAACTGGGGCACCAAATCCCTGGTTATCCTGGATATGCCGTTTACGGCTGTGGCGGATACGCTTTTGCTGCCATGGGATATGTTTCGTAAGGACAACTCCGTGCGCTCACGGGTAGAAAAAAGCGAGCAGGAGAATCTGGCGACAAACGCCGTTATCCCGCCCGCTGACATGCCTCCACGCTAGTTCTGCGCGGTTTCCGTTAACCAAAGTTGACGGAAACCTCCTGTCTCTTCCATCCACGCGATAAAGCGCCCGTCCGGAGAAAACACGACGGCATCAGCAGACGGCGGATTGCCGTGATCGGACGTCAAAAACGTCACCTCTCCAGTCTGCGCGTCACAGCAGGCGATCCGGTTTTCGAGCACAAACCCCAGTCGGTCACCCGCCGGATGCCAGTTAAACGCAGACTGAATACCGCTCGCGGTCTGCGTCAGCTGGCGCGGCTCGCCGCCCTCAGGCGATATCAGCCACAGCTGCACAATGCCGTTATCGTCGCGCATCAGAAACGCGATCTGCGTTCCCTGCGGGTTGCTGCGAACCCAGTGACGCGGCACGTTCACCAGACCCGGATAGGCCCTCTGATGCGTAAAGGTCAAACGACGCTGCTTCACCCCTGCAGGCGGGGCTGGCAGGGTCTCTTCGGTGCCCTGCAGCGGCGCATCGCCCGCGCGTTTCCAGCCCTGCTCGTCTTCCGGCAGGTCGACGATAAACAGTTCCGGGACTTTTTCGCCCTGCGCAGAGAGGGTATCACCGATAAACGCCAGCCTGGTGTTGCCCACCCAGCCCTCTTCATAGGCGCGGTTAATCTCGTCGCTGCCCGGTTGCGGGTTGGGCGTCGTGCGGCTGACCAGCACGCTCCAGTAAGCGCCCGGGTATTCGCGGGGATGGTTACCCTGCGGCTTCACCGGGCCATAAGGCGCCGCCACGCCGACGTTGCGTAAATCACGTTTAGGGTCGCGCACGTGCAGCACGTGATCGTTATAGGTAAAGCTGACGAGCTGGCCGTTCGGGCTGAAGACATGGACGTGGCTGCCGCCGCGCAGCGCGCCAGGGGTGTACGGCGAAGTGATATCCATCGCGTCCAGGTTGCTCACCTGACCGTGATGCGCAATCACCCCCTGACGATGATGAAAATCGTAGTGCCAGTCTGCATCCGGGTTTTTCGGACCGTGGATGAAGACGTATTTCTCTTGCGCAGGATGAACGGTCACCACGCCAACGTGCGCGCCGTCAGTGGCGCGGTAAACCACGTCTACCTCGCCCGTGCCGACGTTGACCCGCTCGATGGTTTCTCCGGTGAACGATGCACCTGACGGGCGCACGTCATAGACCAGCCACTGGCTGTCCGGCGTCCAGGTATTGATGTTGGTCAGCTGGTGGTTGCGGGAAGCGAAGGTGATTTGTTTCATGAGGATACCCTGATGCGCAGTTATCGCATCAGGGTATAGCAAGCGGGTGTTTAGTTCAGCACAAACTTCTCAATGGCGTAAGCCACGCCGTCTTCGAGGTTAGATTTGGTGACAAAATTAGCCACTTCTTTCACCGACGGAATGGCGTTATCCATCGCCACGCCCATGCCCGCGAATTCAATCATCGCGATGTCGTTTTCCTGGTCGCCCAGCGCCATGATTTCGTCCGGCTTGATGCCCAGCGCGTCGGCCAGCGATTTCACGCCGGTGCCTTTATTGACGCGTTTATCGAGGATTTCAAGGAAGTACGGCGCACTTTTCAGCACGGTGTATTTCTCTTTCACCTCGGCCGGAATGCGCGCAATCGCTTTATCCAGGATCTCCGGCTCGTCGATCATCATCACTTTCAGGAACTGGGTGGCCGGATCCATTTTTTCGGCTTCACAGAACACCAGCGGAATGGTCGCCACGTAGGATTCATGTACCGTGTAGTAGCTGATATCACGGTTGGCGGTATAAAGCGTATTGCGATCGAGGGCGTGGAAGTGGGAGCCCACTTCACGGGACAGTTTTTCCAGGAACCGGTAGTCATCGTAGCTCAGCGCGGTTTGCGCAACCGTACTGCCATCCGCGGCTTTCTGTACCAGCGCGCCGTTATAGGTGATGCAGTAGTCGCCAGGCTGATTCATGTGCAGCTCTTTCAGGTAGCTGTGCACGCCCGCATACGGACGCCCCGTGGTGAGGACCACATTCACACCCTTGGCGCGTGCCGCGGCGATCGCGTTCTTAACGGCTGGAGAGATAGTGTGGTCTGGCAGCAACAGCGTGCCGTCCATATCGATTGCAATAAGTTTGATAGCCATGAGTTCCCCGGGATAAATGAGTGCTGCCTCATGCTAACGCGATTAAGCACACAAAAATAGAGCTATATTGCGCAACAAAAGCCCCCTTTTACGCTTATCCCGGGGAATAAAAAATTACTCGCGAGTGAGAACGATTTTACCAAACGCACCGCGATCCAGATGCTCAAGTGCCTGTTCAAGCTCGTTAAAACGGTAGCGATGCTCAATCACGGGTTTCAGTCCGGTGACATCAACAGCGCGGACGAAATCTTCCAGCGCCCTGCGGTGTCCTACGCCGATCCCCTGAATGACGGGAGATTTCAGCAACAGTTCGCCAGCAGAGAGCGAAATGTCAGTGCCGGCCAGCACGCCAATGACCGAGATACGTCCATGAACGGCAACGGCGCGCAGGGAGTGCTTCAGGTTCTCCCCGCCCACGGTTTCAATAATATGGTCGATGCCGCGATCCTGCGTCAGTGCCAGCGTATTTTCAGCCCAGTCGCCTTTCAGGCGGTTGATGCCCTGGCTGGCCCCCAGTTTTTTGGCCAACGCCAGCTTTTCATCGCTCCCCGAGGTGACAAATACCTCTGCGCCGTGCGCTTTGGCAATTTGCAGGGCGAAAATCGCCACGCCGCCCGTCCCCTGTACCAGCACCGATTGCCCGGCGCGCAGCTGGCCGCGTTCCACCAGCGCGAACCAGGCGGTAAGCCCTGCACAAGGCAAGGTGCTGGCCTCTGCGTCATCCAGGGTTTCCGGCGATGCCGCCAGCGCGTCTTCCTTCACAATCACATACTCGGCCAGCATTCCCTGGAAGTATCCACCGGACGTTCTATAGGGCAAATTGCGCGCGTCCGCCTGCGGTTTACCGTCGATCCACTCCGGGAAAAAGGTTGAGATAACGCGAGCGCCGGGCTGGAAACGCGTGACACCTTCACCAACGCTGTCTACGACGCCCGCCATGTCAGACGCCGGGGTAAACGGGAAGGAAAGCGGAATCGGCATCGTGCCTTCAACCACCATTTTATCGCGATAGTTGAGCGCAACGGCATTCACCCGTACGCGTACTTCACCCGGGCCTGGCTGTGGAATGGGCTCCTGAGTGAGTGTGAGGCTCTCGCGCCCGAGGGCGTTCATCGTCCAGCGTTGCATTGTCTGTGTCATTTCTCTCTCCTGCGATCAAATAAGCTTCAGTACCGACAGTCTAGCGTTGACTCTTCGTCACCAGTGGCGATAAGTTTTCTCTTTATTGATGCCTGAATGGATACAATCCATGACCGATACGCTGAAAGATATTCCTGTTTTTGTCGCTGCCGTGGAGGCAGGAAGCTTTGCACAGGCCGCAGTTCGCCTGCACCTGTCGCGCTCGGCGGTGGGAAAAAGCATTGCTCGCCTTGAGGCACGCCTCGGAGTACGGCTCTTTCAGCGCACCACACGCAGCCAGCGGCTCACCGATAACGGCGCCCTGTTCTACGAGCGCTGTCTGCGCGCGCTGGAGGAGATTCGGGGCGCAGAGTCGCTGCTTGAAACAGGGAAACAGCAGGTCAGTGGCCGCCTGCGTGTTGCCATGCCGGTGCTCTTTGGTCGCCAGTGCGTCGCGCCGCTGTTGATTGAACTGGCGCAGGAACACCCCGGGCTTGAGCTTGAAATGTCGTTCAGCGACCGCGTGGTGGATCTGGTGGAGGAAGGGTTTGATATGGCGGTGCGTAACGGCACGCTGCAGGACAGCAGCGTGCTGGTCGCCAGAAAGCTGGGGGAACACCGCATGGTGCTATGTGCCGCGCCGGATTATCTGCAGAAGAAAGGCCAGCCGCAAAGCGTGGCTGATTTACCCCATCATACGGCGATTAACTATCTGCGCGCAGGCAGAGTCCTCTCCTGGCAGCTGATGGATAATGAAGGGACCTCGCACAGCTTTACTCCCCGTTCATCACTCAATATGGATGATTTGCAGGCCATATGCGACGCGGCGCTGACCGGGCACGGCATTGCCTGGCTCCCCTGCTGGATGGCCATTAAAGAAATCCATCAGGGAAAACTCGTCCCGCTCCTGAAGCAGGCGCCGGATGTCCATTTTGACGTCCATGCGGTCTGGCAGCAGACGCCACACCTGCCGCTAAGGGTAAGAATCGCCATAGACACGCTGGCGAACCGTTTACCGTCCGTGATGTCGCTGGATATGCCTGCGCCCATAAAAAAGCCGCGCTAAAAGCGCGGCCAGTTATCGTGCGGTATCACGTCGATTAAATATCGATATTTGCCGCTTTCAGGGCGTTCTCTTCGATGAAGGCACGACGTGGTTCAACCGCATCGCCCATCAGAGTGGTGAACAGCTGGTCTGCAGCAATCGCGTCCTTAACGGTAACGCGCAGCATGCGACGGCTTTCCGGATCCATGGTGGTTTCCCAAAGCTGCTCCGGGTTCATTTCGCCCAGACCTTTATAGCGCTGGATCGCGAGGCCGCGACGGGACTCTTTCACCAGCCAGTCCAGCGCCTGCTCGAAGCTGGCTACCGGCTGACGACGTTCGCCACGTTCGATGAACGCATCGTCTTCGATCAGGCCGCGCAGCTTCTCGCCGAGTGTGCAGATGCGACGGTATTCCGGACCGGTCACAAATTCGTGCTCCAGCGGGTAGTCGGTATCGACGCCGTGGGTACGCACGCGAACGATCGGCTCGAACTGATGATCGGCGTTCTGCTGAACATCGCATTTCCACTGGCTGCCGTGCTGCTCTTTCTCGTTCAGATCGGTCACCAGGGCGTTCACCCAGCGGGTGACGGTCTGCTCGTTGCTCAGATCGGCTTCGGTCAGGGTTGGCTGATAAACCAGCTCCTTCAGCAGCGTTTTCGGATAACGGCGTTCCATACGCGTAATCATTTTCTGCGTGGCGTTGAACTCGGACACCAGCCGCTCCAGCGGCTCACCGGCCAGTGCAGGAGCGTGCGAGTTCGCGTGCAGGGTTGCGCCATCAAGTGCGATCGCGATTTGGTACTGATCCATCGCTTCGTCATCTTTGATGTACTGTTCCTGCTTGCCTTTCTTCACTTTGTACAGCGGCGGCTGGGCAATATAGACGTGGCCACGTTCAACGATTTCAGGCATCTGACGATAGAAGAAGGTCAACAGCAGCGTACGAATGTGCGAGCCGTCGACATCCGCATCGGTCATGATGATGATGCTGTGGTAGCGCAGTTTGTCCGGGTTGTACTCGTCACGGCCGATGCCGCAGCCCAGCGCGGTGATGAGCGTCGCCACTTCCTGAGAAGAGAGCATCTTGTCGAAGCGCGCCTTCTCAACGTTGAGAATTTTACCCTTCAGCGGCAGAATCGCCTGGTTCTTACGGTTACGGCCCTGCTTCGCAGAACCGCCCGCGGAGTCCCCTTCCACAAGGTACAGTTCGGACAGCGCCGGGTCGCGTTCCTGGCAGTCAGCCAGCTTGCCCGGCAGGCCGGCTAAGTCCAGCGCGCCTTTACGACGGGTCATTTCACGGGCTTTACGCGCCGCTTCACGGGCACGCGCCGCATCGATAATTTTGCCCACCACGATTTTCGCGTCGGACGGGTTTTCCAGCAGGTATTCGCTCAGCAGTTCGTTCATCTGCTGCTCAACCGCCGATTTCACCTCAGAAGAGACCAGCTTGTCTTTGGTCTGTGAGGAGAACTTCGGATCCGGCACCTTCACGGAGACAACGGCAATCAGGCCTTCACGGGCATCGTCACCGGTGGCGCTGACTTTCGCTTTCTTGCTGTAGCCTTCTTTGTCCATGTAGGCGTTCAGGGTACGGGTCATCGCCGCACGGAAGCCTGCAAGGTGAGTACCACCGTCACGCTGTGGAATGTTGTTGGTGAAGCAGTAGATGTTTTCCTGGAAACCGTCGTTCCACTGCAGCGCCACTTCCACGCCGATACCGTCTTTTTCGGTGGAGAAGTAGAAGATATTCGGGTGAATAGGCGTTTTGTTCTTGTTCAGATACTCAACGAACGCCTTGATACCGCCTTCGTAGTGGAAGTGGTCTTCTTTGTTGTCACGCTTGTCGCGCAAGCGAATCGAGACGCCGGAGTTCAGGAACGACAGTTCACGCAGGCGTTTCGCCAGGATGTCGTACTCGAACTCGGTGACGTTGGTGAAGGTTTCGAGGCTCGGCCAGAAACGCACCATGGTACCGGTTTTGTCGGTGTCGCCCGTAACGGCCAGCGGTGCCTGCGGCACGCCGTGCGTATAGAGCTGACGGTGGATTTTGCCTTCGCGCTGGATAACCAGCTCCAGCTTCTGCGACAGGGCGTTTACTACCGAAACACCCACGCCGTGCAGGCCGCCGGAAACTTTATAGGAGTTATCGTCGAACTTACCGCCTGCGTGCAGGACGGTCATGATCACTTCCGCCGCAGAGACGCCCTCTTCCGGGTGAATACCGGTTGGGATGCCACGACCGTCATCGGTGACGGAGACGGAGTTATCCGCATGGATGGTGACCACGATGTCTTTACAGTGACCCGCGAGCGCTTCGTCGATAGCGTTATCTACCACCTCGAATACCATGTGGTGCAGACCGGTGCCGTCATCCGTGTCGCCGATATACATACCCGGGCGCTTACGCACCGCATCCAGCCCTTTCAGGACTTTGATACTGGAGGAGTCATAAGAATTCGACATCAACGTTTCTCGCTCATTTCAACTTGGGTTAATCCGTTATTTTACCCTTTTCCACGGTAAACATCTTCGAATTTTCGTCCGACATGTCTATAACGTGTTCAGCGCTTATCGCGCTGACGAAAACCTGCGACTGCGTGGCTTTTAAGCGGCTGGCAAGCAGCCCGCGCCGCGCGTCGTCAAGTTCCGAGGCAAAATCATCTATCAGGTACAGGCAGCGTCGCCCGCTCTCGCGGGTAAGAAACTCCCCCTGTGCCAGGCGTAGCGCACACATCAGGAGCTTGAGCTGCCCGCGCGACAGCGTGTCTTCCACCGGCGCACCGTCAGCACGAATGCGGAAATCCGCCTTGTGCGGGCCGTGCGCGGTGTAGGTCAACATGCGGTCGCGCTCGAAGCTTCTCTCTAACACCTCGGCATAGTCCGTCTCTTTCTCCCAGCCGCGCTGGAAGGAGAAGGTGAGAGAGAACTCGGGTAAAAACTGTTTGCAGGTGTCGGCCATGTCTTCGGCGATACCTGCGCTGTATTCGGCACGCCAGCGGCTGATCTGTTCCGCGAGAGGGATTAACTCCATGTCCCACGGACGCAGCTGGGCGTAGCGCGTCACCTGACGCAGTGCGGCGTTACGCTGCTTGAGCAGACGCTTCAGGTTGCTCCAGGCGTTAAAGAATCCGGCTTCGTTGTGAAAGCATCCCCAGTCGAGGAACGCTCTTCTGTATTTGGGGCCGCCGTTGAGTAAAGTAAACCCCTCGGGCGTGATCAGCTGCATCGGCATCAGCAGCGCCAGCTCGGCCACCTTGTGACCGTCGGTACCGTCGATGCGCACCTTGCTGTCGCCCTGCTTGTCTTTGGTCAGGCCGATGGCGGTCTCCCGCTCCTCGCCCTGTAAACGCCCGTGCAGAACAAAGGATTCCTGCTCGTGGCGAATGACGCGACCAATCTGCAAACTGCGAAACGCCCGGCCGTGGCCGAGCGTATAGATGGCTTCCAGCACGCTGGTTTTGCCGCTGCCGTTCGCGCCAACCAGGAAGTTAAAGCCAGGGGATAAAGCGAGATCCGCGCTCTCGATGTTGCGAAAGTCGCGGATCAACAGACGGGTGAGCGACATTACAGTCTCATTGGCATGACAACATAGGCAGCCGACTGTGATGCGGCATCTTCAATCTGTACGCTCGAAACGGAGTCGGTCAGCAGGATGCGCACGTTCTCGCATTTCAGCGCATTCAGCACATCCAGCACGTAGCTAACGTTGAAGCCGATTTCCATCTCAGCCCCGGCGTAGGTGACGTCCAGAATCTCTTCTGCCTCTTCCTGCTCCGGGTTGTTGGCGGTGATTTTGATCTGGTTTTCACTCACATACAGACGCACGCCGCGGAATTTCTCGTTAGAGAGAATGGCCGCACGTGCAAACGCCTGCTTGAGGCTATCGCAACCGGCTTCCAGCGTTTTGTCCGGGTTCTTCGGCAATACGCGGCGATAATCCGGGAAACGGCCGTCAACCAGCTTCGATGTGAAGACAAAGTCGCCCACGTGAGCGCGGATGTTATTGCTGCCGATCTGCACGCGCAGCGGCGTGTCGCCACCGTCGAGCATACGCATCAGCTCAATCACCCCTTTACGCGGCACGATCACCGAATGGTTTGGCAGTGAGTCGCCAATCGGCATGGAACAGACCGCCAGACGGTGGCCGTCGGTCGCCACGGTACGCAGCTCTTCACCTTCGGTTTCGAACAGCATGCCGTTTAAGTAGTAACGAACGTCCTGATGCGCCATGGAGAACTGCGTGGCTTCAATCAGACGCTTCATCGTCGCCTGCGGCAGGGTAAATTCCACTTCGCTCTGCCAGTCGTCCAGGTTCGGGAAGTCCGCAGCAGGCAGCGTGGAGAGCGAGAAACGGCTGCGGCCAGAGCGTACCAGCATACGGTCGCCTTCCAGCTGCACGGCGATTTCAGCGCCTTCCGGCAGCCCGCGGCAGATATCAAAGAATTTACGTGCCGGAACCGTGGTCGCGCCCGCGTCGTGCGGCTGCGTCAGCGTAACGCGCGCGATCATTTCCATTTCCAGATCTGTACCGGTCAGCGACAGCGTACCGTCCGCGACCTGAAGCAGCAGGTTTCCGAGAATAGGCAGCGTTGGGCGGCCGCCTAATGGGCCACTCACCTGTTGCAGCGGTTTTAATAAATGTTCACGTTCAACGGTAAATTTCATAGCGTCACGATGATAATGTTCTGATTAGATTGGAAAAATCTTCTTTTATGTCGTGGCTTTCTTCGCGTAACTGCTCAATCTTGCGACAAGCGTGCAGCACGGTCGTATGGTCACGGCCACCAAACGCATCCCCGATTTCCGGCAGACTGTGGTTGGTTAACTCCTTTGCCAGCGCCATCGCCATCTGACGCGGACGCGCCACCGAGCGGGAACGACGTTTAGACAGTAAATCTGCCACTTTGATCTTGTAGTACTCAGCCACCGTCTTTTGAATATTGTCGATAGTGACCAGTTTTTCCTGCAATGCCAGCAAATCGCGCAGCGCTTCACGCACAAAATCGATGGTGATCGCACGACCGGTGAAGTTGGCATTGGCGATAACGCGGTTCAGTGCCCCCTCCAGCTCGCGCACGTTGGAGCGCAGACGCTTGGCAATGAAGAACGCCACTTCACCCGGCAGGCGAATGTCGTTTTCATCGGCTTTCTTCATCAGGATCGCGACGCGGGTTTCCAGCTCCGGTGGCTCGATCGCCACGGTCAGGCCCCAGCCGAAGCGGGATTTCAGACGATCTTCAACGCCGTTGATCTCTTTTGGATAACGATCCGAGGTCAAAATGATCTGCTGATTACCTTCCAGCAGGGCGTTGAAGGTGTGGAAAAATTCTTCCTGCGATCGTTCTTTGTTGGCAAAGAACTGAATGTCATCGATCAGCAGCGCGTCAACGGAACGATAGTAGCGTTTAAACTCTTCGATCGCATTGTTTTGCAGGGCTTTTACCATGTCCTGAACGAAGCGCTCGGAGTGCATATACACCACTTTGGCATTGGGCTTGCGCGCCATAATGCCGTTGCCTACCGCATGAAGAAGGTGCGTTTTACCCAGACCCGTGCCGCCATACAGAAACAGCGGGTTGTAGGCCCCACCAGGGTTATCAGCAACCTGGCGAGCCGCCGCGCGCGCCAGCTGGTTCGACTTACCTTCAAC
Organism: Enterobacter sp. TCD1-1; assembly: GCF_020567405.1. NCBI lineage: Bacteria > Pseudomonadati > Pseudomonadota > Gammaproteobacteria > Enterobacterales > Enterobacteriaceae > Enterobacter > Enterobacter sp. TCD1-1. The sequence goes on from NZ_JAJCXF010000005.1 coordinate 202,805, forward strand.
GAAGTTATCGAACGTGTGTTTCACGTTTACGTTAGAGCGGTAGGTTGGCTCAGCCGGTGCGGGAACATTATCCCAGCCCTGACGAGCGGGTGCGACGCGAGGGGCCGGAACAGGAGCGGCCTGAGCAGGCGCTGCGACGTTCACGGTTTCACGAACGGTTTGGGTGACCGGCTTTGTACCCACTTCAAAGCGCAGCTGTGGGGCATCTGACCCGCAGAAATCGTTCAGCAGTCCATTGATGTTATTAAGGTATTTGTCCCTTACCCAATCGAGCACAAAACGGTTTGGCGCATACAAAGCCAGCGTGTTATCGCTCAGTTCCGCCTGCAACGGGCGGATCCACATACTGAATTCTGTGGCTGGTAACTCATCCTGCAATCGGGCAAGACACTGCTGCCAAAGCGAAAGTGACACGGCGGACTCCACTCGAACAATAAAAGAAAACTATTGAATATTCATGATTGTTGGCGCACATCGGCATGACCCTGTGTAAAGGGGGACGTGCGAATTGCTATCTGCAATTTATCCTGACCAGGATCCTGGGATCCCGATCGGGACCGCGGATCATAGCCTAAACTGAGCCAGAGATCTTCTGTTTCTCACAGATTCTTCCCGATTTATCCACAGGAAGATCAGAAACCGGTTAAGTGTAAACGATCCTGGCGCGAGTGCCCCACGATTTAGCCCGCATATTGGAAAAATTAATGAGCACAGACAATTTATTGCTTAAATGATCTAACGAAGATCCGGGACGATCCTTGCGCTTTGTCGGTGAGCCCGTATAATCCTCGACCCGGCGCGTGATGCTCATCTTCCTGCGTCGTCCGTTGCTCATTTTCCACGCGAAAACGTGCGGAAATACGCGGGAAATAAGGAAAGAGAATTGACTCCGGAGTGTACAATTATTACAATCCGGCCTCTTTAATCACCCACGCTGAGGCGTTAGTCGTTCGAAACTCGTTCGGGTATACGCAAAAGTCAGTGAATTTATTCAAGTTTAGGTAGAAATCGCCATGAAACGCACTTTTCAACCGTCTGTACTGAAGCGCAACCGTTCTCACGGCTTCCGTGCTCGTATGGCTACTAAAAATGGTCGTCAGGTTCTGGCACGTCGTCGTGCTAAAGGCCGCGCTCGTCTGACCGTTTCCAAGTAATAAAGCTAACCCCTGAGTGGTTAAGCTAGCATTTCCCAGGGAGTTACGTTTGTTAACTCCCGCTCATTTCACTTTCGTCTTCCAGCAGCCACAACGGGCTGGCACGCCGCAAATCACCATCCTCGGCCGCCAAAATTCGCTGGGGCATCCCCGCATCGGTCTCACAGTCGCCAAGAAAAATGTTAAGCGTGCGCATGAACGCAATCGGATTAAACGTCTGACGCGTGAAAGCTTCCGTTTACGTCAGCACGAACTGCCTTCAATGGATTTCGTGGTGGTGGCGAAGAAAGGGGTTGCCGACCTCGATAACCGTGCTCTCTCGGAAGCGTTGGAAAAATTATGGCGCCGCCACTGTCGCCTGGCTCACGGGTCCTGATAGCCCTCATTCGGGTCTATCAACGCCTGATTAGTCCGCTACTCGGGCCGCACTGCCGTTTCACACCAACATGCTCAAGCTACGGAATTGAGGCATTGCGCAGGTTTGGAGTGATAAAAGGCAGTTGGTTGACGGTGAAACGCGTATTAAAATGCCACCCTTTACACCCAGGTGGAGACGACCCCGTCCCCCCAGGACCCTTTGATACCAGAGAACACTAACGATGGATTCGCAACGCAATCTTCTTATCATCGCTTTGTTGTTCGTGTCTTTCATGATCTGGCAGGCGTGGGAGCAGGATAAAAATCCTCAACCACAACAGCAGGTCACGCAGACAACGACCACCGCAGCGGGTAGCGCCGCCGACCAGGGCGTACCGGCCAGTGGCCAGGGGAAACAGATTACGGTTAAGACCGATGTGCTTGAGCTGACTATCAACACCCGTGGTGGTGATGTTGAGCAGGCGCTGCTGTTAACCTACCCGAAAGAGCTGAAGTCTAACGAACCGTTCCAGTTACTGGAAACCACGCCTGAGTTTATCTACCAGGCGCAGAGCGGCCTGACCGGTCGTGATGGCCCGGATAACCCGGCTAACGGTGCGCGTCCACTGTATAACGTCGAGAACGACACCTTTGTGCTGGCTGATGGTCAGAACGAACTCGTGATCCCGATGACGTACACCGATACCGCAGGCAACACCTTCACCAAAACCTTCACCCTGAAGCGCGGTGAATATGCGGTGAACGTGGGCTACAGCGTACAGAACGCCAGTGCGAAACCGCTGGAGCTGTCGACCTTTGGCCAGCTGAAGCAGTCCATCAATCTGCCGTCACACCGTGACACCGGAAGCAGCAACTTTGCGCTGCATACCTTCCGTGGCGCGGCGTACTCCACGCCTGACGCGAAGTACGAGAAATACAAATTCGACACCATTGCCGATAACGAAAACCTGAACGTCAGCGCTAAAGGCGGTTGGGTGGCGATGCTGCAGCAGTATTTCGCAACGGCATGGGTGCCAAATAACGACGGTACCAACAACTTCTACACCGCGAACCTGGGTAACGGTCTTGCCGCCATCGGCTACAAATCTCAGCCGGTTCTGGTACAGCCGGGTCAAACTGGTAAGCTGGCAAGCACCCTGTGGGTTGGCCCGGAAATTCAGGACAAAATGGCCGCTGTTGCGCCGCACCTGGATCTGACCGTGGATTACGGCTGGTTGTGGTTCATCTCTCAGCCGCTGTTTAAGCTGCTGAAGTTCATCCACAGCTTCCTGGGTAACTGGGGCTTCTCCATCATCGTTATCACCTTCATCGTTCGTGGCATCATGTACCCGCTGACCAAAGCGCAGTACACCTCCATGGCGAAGATGCGCATGCTGCAGCCGAAGATTCAGGCAATGCGTGAGCGTCTGGGCGATGACAAACAGCGTCAGAGCCAGGAGATGATGGCCCTGTATAAAGCAGAGAAAGTGAACCCACTGGGTGGTTGCTTCCCGCTGCTGATTCAGATGCCAATCTTCCTTGCGCTGTACTACATGCTGATGGGTTCCGTTGAGCTGCGCCACGCGCCGTTCGCACTGTGGATCCATGACCTGTCCGCACAGGACCCATACTACATCCTGCCGATCCTGATGGGCGTGACGATGTTCTTCATCCAGAAGATGTCGCCGACCACCGTGACCGACCCGATGCAGCAGAAGATCATGACCTTTATGCCGGTCATCTTCACCGTGTTCTTCCTGTGGTTCCCGTCAGGTCTGGTGCTGTACTATATCGTCAGCAACCTGGTGACCATTATCCAGCAGCAGCTGATTTACCGTGGTCTGGAAAAACGTGGCCTGCATAGCCGCGAAAAGAAAAAGTCCTGATCCGATAAGTTAACGCTAAAATAAGGGCGGTCGATTGACCGCCTTTTTTATTTGTATTGAACGAGAGCAACCATGAGCCATAACGACACTATCGTCGCCCAGGCAACCCCACCGGGACGCGGCGGTGTAGGCATTCTGCGCATCTCCGGCCTGAAGGCGCGCGAGGTCGCTGAAGCGGTACTGGGTAAGCTGCCAAAGCCGCGCTACGCTGATTACCTGCCGTTTAAAGATACCGACGGCACGCCGCTGGACCAGGGCATTGCGCTGTGGTTCCCCGGCCCGAACTCCTTTACCGGTGAAGACGTGCTGGAGCTGCAGGGCCACGGCGGCCCGGTTATCCTCGACCTGCTGTTAAAACGGATCCTGACCCTGCCGGGCCTGCGCATTGCGAAGCCGGGCGAGTTCTCCGAACGTGCCTTCCTCAACGACAAGCTCGACCTGGCGCAGGCGGAGGCGATTGCAGACCTGATCGACGCCAGTTCTGAACAGGCGGCCCGCTCCGCCCTGAACTCGCTACAGGGGGCATTCTCCGCGCGTGTGAATCACCTTGTGGAAGCACTTACTCACCTACGCATCTACGTGGAAGCGGCTATCGACTTCCCGGATGAGGAGATCGATTTTCTCTCTGACGGTAAAATTGAAGCCCAGCTCAACCAGGTGATGGCCGATCTCGACGCCGTTCGCGCCGAAGCGCGCCAGGGCAGCCTGCTGCGCGAAGGGATGAAGGTGGTGATTGCCGGACGCCCTAACGCCGGGAAATCAAGCCTGCTGAACGCCCTGGCGGGCCGTGAAGCGGCAATCGTGACCGACATTGCCGGTACCACTCGCGACGTGCTGCGCGAGCACATCCACATCGACGGCATGCCGCTGCACATCATCGATACCGCCGGTCTGCGCGATGCCAGCGACGAGGTTGAGCGCATCGGTATCGAACGCGCCTGGCAGGAGATCGAGCAGGCCGACCGCGTGCTGTTTATGGTGGACGGCACCACGACCGATGCCGTTGACCCGGCGGAGATCTGGCCGGACTTTATCGCCCGTCTGCCGGCTAAACTGCCGATCACCGTGGTGCGTAACAAAGCGGACGTGACCGGCGAAACGCTCGGTATCAGCGATGTGAATGGTCACTCACTGATTCGCCTGTCTGCGCGGACCGGTGAAGGCGTGGACGACCTGCGTAACCATCTCAAGCAGAGCATGGGCTTTGACACCAGCATGGAAGGCGGCTTCCTCGCGCGTCGCCGTCACCTTCAGGCGCTGGAAGAGGCGGCGAACCATCTCGTTCAGGGTAAAGCGCAGCTGATCGGCGCGTGGGCGGGTGAACTGCTGGCGGAAGAGCTGCGTCTGGCGCAGCAGAATCTGAGCGAGATCACCGGGGAGTTTACGTCGGACGATCTGCTGGGACGGATCTTCTCGAGCTTCTGTATTGGTAAGTAATTCCCGCTAATCCATGGTGATTTCCTCCAGGGAAATCACCATTGTCCAAATGGCAACTCGCTTAATCCCTTTTCACCCCCTATCCTGCATGCCTGCATCTATGGGGGGTTTATGGCGCGTTTTCTGTTTTGTAGTTTCGCATTAGTTCTGCTTTATCCGTCCGGTATTGATATGTATCTGGTGGGATTACCGCATATCGCCCGCGATCTGGGCGCCAGCGAAGCGCAGCTGCATATTGCGTTTTCGGCCTACCTCGCGGGGATGGCGTCGTCGATGGTCTTTGCCGGGAAGATCGCGGATAAAGCAGGCCGTCAGCCTGTCGCTATCGCCGGAGCCATCGTTTTTGCCCTGGCGTCCCTTCTTTGTTCACAGGCGCAAAACAGCACCGTGTTTCTGACCGGGCGCTTTATCCAGGGCATCGGGGCGGGCGGTTGCTACGTGGTGGCGTTTGCCATTTTGCGCGACACCTTAAGCGCCCAGCGTCGCGCCAAAGTGCTGTCGATGCTGAACGGCATTACCTGCATCATCCCGGTGCTGGCCCCGGTCGTGGGCTATCTGATCATGCTGAAATTCCCGTGGCAGAGCCTGTTCTGGACCATGGCGGCGATGGGCGCGCTGGTGTTTATCCTGTCGATCGCCGTGCTGAAAGAGACCCACCCGGGCTCGCGGAATACCGGCCATACCGCAACCATTCACCCGGCAGAGAAGCTTCTCAACCGCTTTTTCCTTAGCCGTCTGGCCGTGACCACGTTAAGCGTGGCGGTGATCCTGACCTATGTAAACGTTTCCCCGGTGTTGCTGATGGAGACCATGGGCTTCGATCGCGGTGAGTATTCCACGGTAATGGCATTAACCGCTCTGGTCAGTATGGCTGTGTCATTCTCCACCCCGTTTGCGCTGAATATCTTCCGCCAGCGCACGCTGATGCTGGCCTCACAGGTTTTATTCCTCGCCGCAGGCGCGATTCTGGCGACCACCAGCTCACATGCGGTGATGCTGGTGGGCATTACGCTCATTTGCGCCGGGTTCTCGGTTGGCTTTGGCGTGGCGATGAGCCAGGCGCTTGGTCCCTTCTCGCTGCGGGCAGGCGTGGCCAGCTCGGTGCTGGGTATCGCGCAGGTCTGCGGCTCGTCGCTGTGGATTTGGCTGGCGGCAGTCATCGGGCTTAACGCGCTGAATATGCTGATCGGGGTTCTGATTGGCTGTAGCATACTCTGCATTACCTTACTTATGGTCATCCAGCCCGCGGCGCACTATGAAGAAGCCCATCAGCAGTCTCGATCTTAACCTGTTGCTCTGCCTGCAGCTTTTGCTGCAGGAGCGCAGCGTTACCAAAGCGGCGAAGCGGATGAACGTGACGCCGTCAGCGGTGAGCAAATCGCTGGCTAAGCTGCGCGACTGGTTCGATGATCCGCTGTTTGTCAAAACGCCGCTAGGGCTGCTGCCGACGCCGCTGACGGTGAGCCTGGAGCAGGATCTGACTGACTGGATGCAAATTGGCAACCAGATCCTCGATAAATTCCACCATGACTCTCCGGGCGGGCTGACGTTCGTGCTGGCCGCGGAAACGCCGCTGATGCTGATCCGCTTCAATACCCTGCTGGAGCAGGTGAACCAGCGCTATCCGCAGGCGACGGTGAAAATGCGCCAGTGGGATTACGACTCGCTGGACGCGATTACGCGTGGCGAGGTGGATTTGGGCTTCACCGGGCGTGAAACGCATCCGCGATCCCGCGAGCTGCTTAAGCTGATGCCGTGGTTTATCGACTACGAAATCCTGTTCAGCGACCGCCCCTGCGTCTATCTGCGCGAGGATCATCCGGCGCTTCAGCAAGAGTGGAATCTGGAGACCTTCCTGCGCTATCCCCATATCAGCATCTTCTGGGAACGCAGCGATACCTGGGCGCTGGATGAGGTGCTAAAGGAGATGGGACGCGAGCGCACGATCGCCATGAGCCTGCCGGGCTTCGAACAGGCGATGTTTATGGCGGCGCAGCCCGGCCATCACTATATCGCCACCGCCCCGCACTACTGTCACCACTACAATGAACTCCACCAGCGGAAGCTGATCGCCCTTCCCATTCCGATTGATGAGGAGCAGGCGGAAAAATTGACCGTGCCCTTCACGCTGATCTGGCATAAACGGAACAGCCACAATCCAAAAATCCTCTGGCTGCGGGAGACCATCAAGGCGCTGTACGGTGCGAGCGATCCAATTTTTGCCTAAGAAAATGTAAAGTTCGGTCCTAAGGCTTCTCTTACGCCCATTTACTGATTAAAACAGGAGGCAAGTTAAGCGATAATCATGTAACCGTTTAACCGATTACGACCATTATCAAGGAGCGAAAAATGGCTACGCACTTTGCAAGAGGGATACTGACAGAAGGACGTCTCGTATCGGCAAGAATTTCTTCAGCCTGTCACCGTGAAGCACTCACGCTTCCGGAGCACCGCAGGTCGCGGTTTTTAGCGTCCCGGGCGCTTCTCGCGGAACTGCTGTTTATGCTGTACGGCACCAGCGAGCTGCCGGATATCATTACCCAGCCAGAAGGCCGTCCGGTCTTTGCTGACCCGGATCTCCCTCGTTTTTCCATTGCCTACACGGGCAATATCATTGGCGTCGCGCTAACCACCGAGGGGGACTGTGGGCTCGATATGGAACTTCAGCGTGCGACGCGCAGCTTCCATGGCGCTAATGCGCATGAAGACTATCCGCTCTCCAGCAATGAGAAGCTGTGGGTACGCAACCAGAACGATCCTGTCGAAGCCAGAGCGCAGCTCATTACCTTGCGCCAGAGCATTCGTAAGCTCTGCGGATGTGCCTCAGACGACGCCAGCCTGCTGCAGCTGTTGCCAGGCTCTGGACGTCTGCGCGCCACCCAGGCCACGCTGGTAGAAGCGCTCTGCGACGCTGAGGATGTGCTCATTTGGTCCATCGCGGTGACCCCCGCCATCGAACGCATGAAAATCTGGGAATTTGACAGTCAACAGGGATGGCGTAGCCTTCCTGATGTGCCCGAGCGCGCCAACGAGCCCGCCGCACGTCTGATGCGATTAACCAGTTTACCGGCAGAAAAAGCATTTACCCTAAGCTGATCCAATCAGGGTCATCATGATGAAACAGGAGTAATCATGTCTGATACGTTGAAAGTCGTTACGTTACTGGGAAGCCTGCGCAAAGGTTCATTTAACGGGATGGTCGCCCGCACGCTGCCACAGCTGGCGCCTGCAGGTATGGAAATTAGCGCCCTGCCGTCTATTGGCGATATTCCGCTTTATGATGCTGACGTACAGCAGGAAGAAGGGTTCCCGCAGAGCGTTGAAGCGCTGGCCGAACAGATCCGCCAGGCTGACGGCGTGGTCATCGTCACGCCAGAGTACAACTACTCTGTACCCGGTGGCCTGAAGAATGCCATCGACTGGCTGTCCCGTTTACCTGAGCAGCCGCTGTCAGGCAAACCGGTGCTGATCCAGACCAGCTCCATGGGCGCGATTGGCGGCGCGCGCTGCCAGTATCACCTGCGTCAGATCCTGGTCTTCCTCGATGCGATGGTGATGAACAAGCCGGAATTTATGGGCGGAGTGATTCAGAACAAGGTCGACCCGCAAACGGGTGAGGTGGTGGATCAGAGCACGCGCGACCATCTCTCTGGCCAACTGACGGCGTTCGGGGATTATATTAAGCGGGTTAAAGCCTGATAAAAAAGCCCGGTGGCGCTAGCGCTTACCGGGCCTACACTCGTCAGTAGGTCAGGTAAGCGAAGCGCCACCTGACACCACAAACCGCACCTTAGTGCGCGTCAATAAACACAATCTTCAGCACAAACAGCAGCGCCACAACGATGACGCACGGGCTGAGGTCGCGGAAGCGGCCGGTACCGATTTTCATTACGCAGTAAGAGATAAAGCCCAGCGCGATACCTTCGGTAATCGAGAAGCTGAACGGCATCATCACGGCGGTAATAAACGCCGGCACCGCTTCGGTTAAATCATCCCACTTCACGCGAGACAGGCTGGAGGTCATCAGCACCCCCACGTAGATCAGCGCACCCGCCGCCGCGTACGGAGGCACCATGCCCGCCAGCGGCGAGAGGAATATCACCAGCAGGAACAGAATACCCACTACAACCGCCGTCAGGCCGGTACGGCCGCCCACGGACACGCCGGAAGAGGATTCAATGTAAGCGGTAACAGACGAGGTCCCGATAAATGAGCCGGTCACAGAGGAGATACTGTCCACAAACAGCGCCTGCTTCATGCGCGGGAATTTCCCTTTCTCATCTGCCAGACCCGCTTTGTCGGTCACGCCGATCAGCGTACCGGAGGAGTCGAACAGGTTAACCAGCATGAAGGAGAAAATCACGCCCGCCAGACCCAGGTTCAGGGAACCCGCCAGATCAACATGACCAACAACGGTAGAGACGCTCGGTGGCGCGGAAACGATGCCATTATAGTGAACGTCGCCCAGCATCCAGCCCAGCAGCGTGGTGACCACGATGGACACCAGCACCGCCGCATGAATATTGCGGGAAGCCAGGATCGCGATGATAAAGAAGCCCAGCACGCCCAGCAGCACGTTATGAGAGGTCAGGTGACCGATGCTCACCAGCGTATCCGGGTTCGCCACGATAACACCGGCGTTTTTCAGCCCCATCATCCCGATAAACAGACCAATACCGCTGGTAATGCCCACGCGCAGGCTCACGGGGATGTTCGCAATCATCCAGTAACGCACGCGGAAAATGGTCAGCAGCAGCAGGCCAACCGCGCCCCAGAAGATGGCGCCCATACCCACCTGCCACGGCAGACCCATCGCCTGAACCACCACGAAGGCAAAGAACGCATTCAGACCCATCGCCGGGGCCAGCGCGACCGGCAGGTTAGCGAACACGCCCATCAGAATGCTGCCAAGGGCTGCGATCAGACAGGTTGTTACGAAGACGGCGCTGGTATCCATGCCAGCAACGCCCAGAATTTGAGGGTTAACAAAAACGATATAGACCATCGTCAGGAAGGTGGTGAAACCGGCGATCACTTCGGTGCGTGCCGTCGTGCCGTGCTCGCGCAGTTTAAACACGCGCTCAAGCAGACCCTGACCAGATGTCTGGGTAGTGTGTTGTTGACTCATCATCAATTTCCGAACAAGGAGGGAAAATTCGTCGCTATCCTATACCAAAATGCGACAATAGTGGCGGTTACGTGATACTTTTTTCATTGAATTTGCTTATACGGCAACGATTGCGTTCCGGCGAACTGCCGTACGTAAACGTTAAACTGGTTAAAAGGGAAAGGCATGTCCGGAATTGAAGCGGTATTTTTCGACTGCGACGGTACGCTGGTCGACAGTGAGGTCATTTGTTCCCGCGCGTATGTGGCCATGTTCCAGGAATTTGGCATTACGCTGGAACTCGAAGAGGTGTTTAAACGCTTTAAGGGCGTGAAGCTCTACGAGATCATCGACATCATTAACGAAGAACACGGCGTCGTTCTTGAGAAGGCGGCTCTGGAACCGGTGTACCGCGCCGAGGTTGCACGCCTGTTCGATTCGGAGCTGGAGGTGATTCCGGGCGCAAACGCGCTGCTGGATGCCATGATGGTGCCGATCTGCGTGGTCTCCAACGGTCCGGTCAGCAAAATGCAGCACTCGCTGGGCAAGCTTGAGATGCTGCACCACTTCCCGGAAAAATTGTTCAGCGGCTACGATATCCAGCGCTGGAAGCCGGACCCGGCACTGATGTTCCATGCGGCAAAGGCGATGAACGTTAACGTAGAGAACTGCATTCTGGTGGATGACTCGTCTGCGGGCGCGCAGTCGGGAATTGATGCAGGAATGGAGGTGTTTTATTTCTGCGCCGACCCGCACAACAAGCCGATCGATCATCCCAAAGTCACGACCTTCACCGATCTGGCGCAGCTACCCGCGCTGTGGAAGGCCCGCGGGTGGAATATTACGCGTTAAGCAGACCCTCCCGGCAGGGAGGGCGACAGGTTTATCTGAAGAGCTTTTGAACAAACTCAGCATAGGCCGGACGCCAGACATCCATTTCGTGATTCAGACCGGGGTACATTTTATAGTCGAATTTGATGCCCTGTTTTTCCAGCTCCGCTTTCAGACCGGCGATATCTTTGCCGGTCACCGAATCGCGCTCTCCCACGACGACGGTGAAGTTATGCAACTGCCGGTTAATGGCCTCCGGCTGCTTAAAGCGTGCGGCCACGCCGTCGTCAGGTACGGTTGTTGTGGTAACGCCGCTGAACGTTCCCAGCCAGCCGAAGCTGTCCAGATGGTTCATACCGGAGACCAGCGCCTGATAGCCGCCCTGTGACAACCCCGCCAGCGCCCGGCCATCAGCATCTTTACGCACGTTGAAGCGTGTATCCACCAGCGGAATAATCTCGCTCATCAGTTCACGGTCTGCGGCTTTCGCATTAAGCGGATAGAAAGACTTTCGTCGTTCTGCCGGGGGGAAATTCTCGGGAATGGCCTCAGCGCTCTCCGTCTCGGTGTCGGGAACGACCACCAGCATCGGTTTGATTTTTCCCTCGGCCATCAGGTTATCCATCATTTGCGGCAGGCGGCCCTGATCGATTGCTGAGAGCCCGGTATCCCCAAAGCCATGGTAGAAGTAGAGCACCGGTAGAGGTTCCCCTTTGCCGTTGTAGCCAGGGGGAGTCCATACATAAACGCGGCGCTCTGACTTGAGTGACGGCGAGTGCCAGGTCAGGGTGGTGAGATCGCCATGCGGTACGGCACGATCGTCGAGAATGCTGCCCGGAACCAGAATCAGGCTGGTGTTCACCTGCCGCTGAGGTTTTTGATAACGGCTTCCCGTGTCGACTGAACGATAACCATCGATGTCGAAATAATATTCGTAGAGATTCGGGGCCATCGGCTCACTTTTCCATGTCCAGACGCCATTTTTCTCTTTCGTCATATCATGGGAAACCTGGGTTTCAGGCATTGACCCCGTCACCACGGAGACTCGCGTTGCGCCGGGCGCAAACAGGCGAAACGTAATGCTTTTATCCGCATTGACCTGCGTCACATAGCGGCTGACCGGGGTAGCCGGGTCGGGTGTCGCTGGCAACGGTGCGGCAATCACGTTTGTTCCAGCACCGATCCCGATGCTGATAGCCATCGCCAGGCATGCTAATGAATTTTTCATATCCCATCCTTTGCTGTTTTTTTCGTCTCACGTTAGCGCGTTTCGAACGTCAGGCAACGGATGAAGGGGAGAATTGTGATTACTATAGAAATAATAACGCCGGTAAGTACCGGCGTTATTATCAGATGACAGGATTACTCTTTCGGATCTTTACCCGCCAGAAGCTTGTCCAGCTCGTCGCCGCCCACGTGACGGAAGTCCTGACCCTTCACGAAGTAGAAAATGTATTCGCAAATGTTCTGGCAGCGGTCGCCGATACGCTCGATGGAGCGCGCGCAGAACAGGGCCGTCAGTACGCTTGGGATCGTACGGGAATCTTCCATCATGTAGGTCATCAGCTGACGCACGATGCCTTCATACTCCTGATCGACCTTCTTATCTTCACGGTAGATACGCACCGCTTCGTCCAGATCCATACGCGCAAAGGCATCCAGCACGTCGTGCAGCATCTGCACGGTGTGGCGGCCCAGCGACTCCAGGCTGACCAGCAGCGGCTGATGCTGCTGAGAGAACTTCTCCAGCGCGGTACGGCAGATTTTATCCGCAACGTCGCCGATACGTTCCAGCTCGGCGATGGTTTTGATGATCGCCATCACCAGACGCAGGTCGCTCGCCGTCGGCTGACGCTTCGCGATAATGCGCACGCAGGCCTCGTCGATAGCCACTTCCATCATGTTGACGTTTTTATCGCCTTCAATGACGCGCTTCGCCAGCTCGCTGTCCTGGTTGTGCATCGCCGTAATCGCATCAGAAAGCTGCTGCTCGACCATGCCGCCCATGGTCATCACCTGGGTGCGAATGCTTTCCAGCTCTGCGTTGAACTGGCCGGAAATGTGTTTATTAAGATTGAGGTTGTCCATGGTTTCTCCACATGCACTAAGGCAAATCAACCGTAGCGGCCAGTAATATAATCTTCGGTTTGTTTCTTCGCGGGCTTAGTGAACAGATCGTCCGTGTTACTGAACTCAATCAATTCACCCAGGTACATAAACGCCGTGTGATCGGAGCAACGTGCAGCCTGCTGCATGTTATGGGTCACGATAACCACGGTGTAATCCTGCTTCAGCTCGGTGATCAGTTCTTCAATGCGACCGGTTGAGATCGGGTCCAGCGCTGAACAAGGCTCATCCAGCAGCAACACTTCCGGGCGAATCGCAATACCGCGCGCAATGCACAGACGCTGCTGCTGACCACCGGAGAGAGAGTACCCGCTCTGGTGCAACTTATCTTTGGTTTCGTTCCATAATGCGGCCTTGGTCAAAGCCCACTGCACGCGCTCATCCATATCGGCACGGGAGAGCTTTTCAAACAGGCGAACGCCAAAGGCGATGTTGTCATAAATGGACATCGGGAACGGCGTGGGTTTCTGGAACACCATCCCCACTTTCGCGCGCAGCAGGGCGATATCCTGAGCCTGGGTCAGAATGTTTTCGCCGTCGAGGATGATTTCCCCTTCAGCGCGCTGCTCCGGATAGAGCGAATACATTTTGTTAAAGGTACGCAGCAGCGTGGATTTCCCGCAGCCGGACGGACCGATAAATGCCGTGACCTGGTTCTTTGCGATATCCAGGTTGATGTTCTTCAGGGCATGGAATTTGCCGTAGTAGAAGTTCAAATCACGAACCTGAATCTTACCCGGGGCAGTATCAACCATACTCATTGACTCATTTCCTCATTCGGCGCCGCGATCTGCCGCGCCGTAAAAAATTAACCGTGTTTCTTCTTCGCGAAAATGACGCGCGCCAGAATGTTCAGCAACAGTACGCAAAGGGTAATGATCAGCACCCCGGCCCAGGCCAGCTGCTGCCATTCCGCGAAGGGGCTCATCGCAAATTTAAAGATCGTCACCGGCAGGTTGGCGATCGGCTGCATCATGTCCGTGCTCCAGAACTGGTTGGAGAGGGACGTAAACAGCAGCGGTGCCGTTTCACCCGCGATACGCGCCACCGCCAGCAGGATACCGGTCATGATCCCGGAGACCGACGCCTTCAGCGTAATCGCAGAGATCATCTTCCATTTCGGCGTACCCAGCGCGTAAGCCGCTTCACGCAGGCTGTCCGGCACCAGTTTCAGCATGTTCTCGGTGGTTCGAATCACAATCGGCACCTGCAGCAGCGCCAGCGCAATGACGCCCGCCCAGCCGGAGAAGTGTTCCATCTGCGCCACCACCACGGTGTAAACGAACAGACCCACGACGATAGACGGGGCTGACAACAAAATGTCGTTAATGAAGCGAATCACTTCCGCCAGCCAGGATTTACGGCCGTATTCTGCCAGGTAGATGCCCGCCATGATGCCCAGCGGCGTGCCGAAGACCGTCGCCCAGAGGATCAGCAGTCCGCTGCCCGCCAGGGCATTCGCCAGGCCACCACCCGCCGTGTTCGGCGGCGGCGTCATTTCGGTGAACAGCGACAGTGACATTCCGTCAATCCCGCGAACGACCGTCGAGAAGAGGATCCAGACTAGCCAGAACAGGCCGAATGCCATCGTCGCCATAGAGAGCGTCAGGGCAATGCGGTTTTTCATGCGGCGTCTGGCCTGCATTTTGCGGCGGGATTCCGCCAGTTCAGCAGTTGCTTGCATTTCGAGAGTGGCCATTAGCGTGCTCCCTCATTTTTAGCGAGACGCATAATCATCAGCTTGGAAATCGCCAGAACAATGAAGGTAATAACGAACAGAATCAGACCCAGCTCCATCAGCGCCGCGACGTGCAGACCCGATTCCGCTTCCGCAAATTCATTCGCCAGCGCAGAGGTAATACTGTTACCCGGCATATAGAGCGACGCGCTGTCGAGCTGGTAGGTGTTACCGATGATAAAGGTGACCGCCATGGTTTCACCCAGCGCACGACCTAAGCCCAGCATCACGCCCCCGATCACCCCATTTTTGGTGAACGGAAGGACGATGCGCCAGATCACTTCCCAGGTGGTGCAGCCGATACCGTAGGCCGACTCTTTCATCATCACCGGCGTTTGTTCGAAGACATCGCGCATAACCGCCGCAATGTACGGAATAATCATGATGGCGAGGATCACGCCAGCCGCCAGAATGCCGATACCGAAAGCCGGGCCAGAGAACAGGGCCCCCACAAACGGAATGGCAGAGAGGACGTTACCCACCGGTTCCTGGAAGTACGTGGCGAACAGTGGCGCAAAGATGAACAGGCCCCACATGCCGTAGACGATACTCGGAATAGCTGCCAGCAGTTCGATGGCGATCCCCAGCGGACGACGCAGCCAGCCCGGCGCCAGCTCCGTCAGGAACAGGGCAATACCAAAGCTTACCGGAACCGCAATCAGCAGGGCGATGAACGAGGTCACCAGCGTGCCGTAAATTGGCACCAGGGCACCGTAGATGTCGTTCGGCGCGTCCCACTCTTTGGTCCACAGGAAGGAGAAACCGAATTTCTGGATGCTCGGCCAGGAGGAGAAAATCAGAGACACGATAATGCCGCCCAGCAGCAATAGCACAATCAGCGCAGCCAGTTTGACCAGCGCGCTGAAAATCATGTCACCTTTTTTACCCGGAGGGTTAAATGCAGGCTTGGTTGCAGCCATAAATTACTCTTCTGTTAAACGCGTTTACGAAATCGCCGGGTGGCGCTTGCGCTTACCCGGCCTACAGTCGGAACCGTAGGGCGGGTAAGCGCAAGCGCCACCCGCCATTTTCGTCAGAATGCTAAATTAATACAATGCTTTACCGCTGCTGTCTTTTACGTTGGTTTTCCATGCAGCGCGAATCTGCTCAACCACGTTGTCCGGCAGGGTGGCGTAATCCAGAGCGTTAGCCTGTTTGCCGCCGTTTTTGTATGCCCAGTCGAAGAACTTCAGCACTTCAGCGCCCTGCTCAGGTTTCTTCTGCTCTTTGTGCACCAGGATGAAGGTGGTAGAGGTGATTGGCCATGCACCTTCGCCCTTCTGGTTAGTCAGATCCTGCGCGAAGGATTTGCTCCAGTCAGCGCCTTTGGCGGCGTTAGCAAAGTTCTCTTCGGTCGGGCTAACCGGTTTGCCGTCGGCTGAAACCAGTTTGGTGTAGGACAGGTTGTTCTGCTTCGCATACGCGTACTCTACGTAGCCGATAGAGCCAGGCAGACGCTGTACGAACGCGGCGATACCGTCGTTACCTTTACCGCCCAGACCGGTAGGCCAGTTAACGGTAGAACCGGAGCCGACTTTAGATTTCCACTCTTCGTTCACTTTCGCCAGGTAGCTGGTGAACACGAAAGAGGTACCGGAACCATCCGCGCGGCGAACCACGGCGATGTTCTGAGAAGGCAGCTTCAGGCCTGGGTTGAGCTTAGCGATCGCTTCGTCATCCCATTTTTTGATGTTGCCCAGGTAGATGTCACCCAGCGTTTTGCCGTCCAGCACCAGCTCGCCCGACTTCACGCCCGGCAGGTTGATGGCCAGAACCACGCCACCGATCACGGTAGGGAACTGGAACAGGCCTTCCTGAGCCAGTTTGTCATCTGACAGCGGAGCGTCAGACGCGCCGAAATCAACCGTGTTCGCGGTAATTTGTTTCACGCCACCGGAGGAGCCGATACCCTGATAGTTAACCTTGTTACCGGTTTCTTTCTGGTAGGTATCCGCCCATTTGGCATACACCGGCGCAGGGAAGGTTGCACCAGCGCCAGTCAGGCTTGCTTCTGCAAATACAGAGAACGCGCTCAGAGATAAGGTCGCGGCGACAACAGTTGCGACAGTGGTACGCATAACTTTCATAATGTCTCCTGCAAGATTTTCGTAAATCGTTGTTTAGTGGCTACGATGAGCAAAATAGGACAAACAGGTGACAGATAAATGTACGAATTATGACAGTTTTATGACAATGAAAATTTAACTTAAAATTAAACAAAATAAAGCTTAATTTTCATCGCGTTAGCCACTTTTATGACAGGTTGTTTTCAGAAATATTTTCTTTATGTGACACTGAAAAAAGTAGCTGAAGATGACAAATTGTCATTATTAAAAATGAGAAAGGATTGATGAAAAACAAACCAGGTAGGATAAAAAAGCTCCACCCGAAGGTGGAGCCTGAAGGGTTTATTCTACAGTGACCGATTTCGCCAGGTTACGCGGCTGGTCGACGTCGGTGCCTTTGATTAGCGCCACGTGGTAAGCCAACAGCTGCAGCGGAACGGTGTAGAAGATCGGTGCAATCACCTCTTCCACATGCGGCATCTCGATGATGTGCATGTTGTCGCTGCTGGCGAAACCGGCATCTTTGTCGGCGAAGACGTACAGGACACCACCGCGGGCGCGCACTTCTTCGATGTTAGATTTCAGTTTTTCCAGCAGTTCGTTGTTGGGTGCCACAACGATGACCGGCATATCGGCGTCAATCAGCGCCAGCGGGCCGTGTTTCAGTTCGCCTGCCGCATACGCTTCAGCGTGAATATAGGAGATCTCTTTCAGCTTCAGCGCGCCTTCCAGCGCAATCGGATACTGATCGCCACGACCCAGGAACAGGGCGTGATGCTTGTCAGAGAAATCTTCCGCCAGCACTTCAATGCGTTTGTCCTGAGACAGCATCTGCTCAATACGGCTCGGCAGCGCCTGCAGACCATGAACGATGTCATGCTCAACGGAAGCATCTTCGCCTTTCAGACGCGCCAGCTTCGCCACCAGCATCAGCAGAACGGTCAGCTGAGTGGTAAACGCTTTAGTGGAGGCCACGCCGATTTCGGTACCCGCTTTGGTCATCAGCGCCAGATCGGATTCACGCACCAGGGAAGAGCCCGGGACGTTACAGATGGCCAGAGAGCCCAGGTAACCCAGCTCTTTAGACAGTCGCAGCGCAGCCAGGGTATCCGCCGTTTCACCAGACTGGGAAAGGGTGATCATCAGGCTGTTACGACGCACCGCAGATTTGCGATAGCGGAATTCAGACGCAATTTCCACATCACACGGCACGCCCGCCAGGGATTCAAACCAGTAGCGAGAGACCATACCGGAGTTGTAGGAGGTGCCGCAGGCCACGATCTGAATATGCTCAACCTTGCTGAGCAGTTCGTTCGCGTTTGCGCCCAGCTCGCTCAGATCCACTTCACCGTGGCTAATGCGCCCGGTCAGGGTGTTTTTGATGGCGTTTGGCTGCTCGTAAATCTCTTTCTGCATGTAGTGACGGTAAGCGCCTTTGTCGCCCGCGTCGTACTGAAGGTTAGACTCGATCTCCTGGCGCTTCACCTGCTCGCCTTTGGTATCGAACACGGTCACGCTGCGGCGAGTCACTTCGGCGATATCCCCCTCTTCCAGGAAGATAAAGCGGCGGGTGACCGGCAGGAGCGCCAGCTGGTCAGAGGCGATAAAGTTTTCCCCCATGCCCAGACCGATAACCATCGGGCTACCGGAACGCGCGGCCAGCAGCGTGGACGGATCGCGGGAATCCATGATCACCGTACCGTACGCACCGCGCAGCTGAGGGATAGCACGCAGCACCGCATCACGCAGCGTACCGCCCTGCTCAAGCTCCCAGTGCACCAGGTGAGCAATCACTTCGGTGTCGGTTTCAGAGACGAAGGTGTAGCCGCGCGCTTTCAGTGCTTCGCGCAGCGGTTCGTGGTTTTCGATAATGCCGTTGTGCACTACCACGATGTGTTCAGACACATGCGGGTGCGCGTTGCCTTCAGACGGTTCGCCGTGCGTCGCCCAGCGGGTATGCGCAATACCGGTTCCCCCGTGCAGCGGATGTTCTTCCGCGGCCTGGGCCAGCATCTGCACTTTACCGAGACGACGCAGACGGGTCATATGACCTTCTGCATCGACGACAGCCAGACCGGCAGAGTCGTAACCACGGTATTCCAGACGACGTAAACCTTCGAGAAGGATTTCAGCAATATCACGCTGCGCAACTGCGCCAACAATTCCACACATAATTTATATTCCGAATTTAGGCATTATGCCTGCGTTGTCGCTGACCTGTATTTGCCCTTTCCGGGCGCCCCGAGCCTTGTAGAGAGTGGGGTTATTTTTATGGTTACTGCTTGTGGGGGGAGATATATATTTATCTCCTCTCCCGGGTTTGCCTGTAGGGCGGGTAAGCGTAGCGCCACCCGCCTTGTTGTTACTTTTTCTTCACCGGGCGTTTCCAGCCCTGCTTGCTGACCTGCGGAACGCGGCTTAATACCAGTTCGTTCTCGGCCACATCGCGCGTTACGGTTGTTCCAGCGGCAATAGTCACCCCGTTACCCACGGTAACAGGCGCCACCAACTGCGTATCGGAGCCAACGAACACGTCATCACCAATGATCGTTTTAAACTTATTAGCGCCGTCATAGTTACAGGTAATCGTCCCTGCACCAATATTCACGTTATTGCCAATTTCCGCGTCGCCCAGATAGGTCAGATGACCTGCTTTAGAGCCTTTACCCAGACGCGCTTTTTTCATCTCCACGAAGTTACCCACGTGAGCGCCTTCCAGCAGCTCAGCACCCGGGCGCAGGCGCGCAAACGGGCCGATAGTACAGGCCACGTCCAGACGGGCATCTTCCACCACGCTGTACGGGCTGATTTCGCAGTCGTCACCGATGATGCTGTTTTTGATCACGCAGCCGGCGCCAATTTTGACGCGGTTGCCCAGCGTCACGTTACCCTCGAGGATGACGTTAGTATCAATCTCAACGTCACGCCCGTGAGATAATGAGCCACGCAGATCGAAACGCGCCGGATCGCGCAGCATCACGCCTGCCAGCAGCAGTTTTTCAGCCTGTTCGGACTGATAAACACGCTCAAGGCGGGAAAGTTGAAGACGGTTATTCACCCCTTCGGTTTCGCTGATGCGCGCCGGATGGACTGCCGCAATCTCGCGCCCTTCGTGGTACGCCATCGCAATAATGTCGGTGATGTAGTATTCACCCTGCGCATTGTTGTTGTTGAGCTTCGACAGCCAGCGCTTCATATCCGCGCCATTGGCAATCAGGATACCGGTGTTGATCTCCTGAATCTGACGCTGCGCCTCACTGGCATCTTTATGCTCAACAATACCCGTAACGTTGCCGTTTTCACGGGTGATACGACCATAACCGGTTGGATCGTCCAGCACGACGGTTAATAAACCGATGCCGCCCTGCGGTTTGGCTTCACGCAGGCGAGTCAGTGTTTCAACAGAGATCAGCGGGACATCGCCGTAGAGCATCAAAATGTCTTCGTCATCCGCAAAGAAGGGCGCAGCCTGCTGCATGGCATGGCCTGTACCCAACTGTTCAGCCTGAAGCACCCAGTTGAGCTTGTCGTCGCTCAGCGTCTTTTTAAGCAGATCGCCGCCGTGGCCGTAGACCAGGTGAACCTGATTAGCACCCAGTTCATTCGCTGCATCAATGACATGCTGCACCATTGGCTTTCCTGCAAGCGTGTGAAGCACTTTAGGCAGGTCGGAATACATGCGGGTCCCTTTGCCTGCGGCAAGGATCACCACGCTCATCGCACTGTTTGACATACGCATCCTGACGGTAGTTTGAGTGAGAAGTAAAAACGTTTGATGCTTAAAATTCTACATCTTTTTCAGCATGAATTAAGGCCGAAAAAAAAAGCCAGCCTGGTATCCAGACTGGCTTTTGTGCTTTTCAAGCCGGTGTTACATCGCTTTTTTGGTCAACTCGATAACGCGCAGTTTCGCGATCGCTTTGGCCAGCTCCGCAGACGCCTGAGCGTAATCCACGTCACCATGAGAGCTGTTAATGTGCTCTTCAGCCTTACGCTTCGACTCCAGGGCTCGCGCTTCGTCGAGATCCTGGCCACGAATAGCGGTATCGGCCAGAACGGTCACACTGCCAGGCTGCACTTCAAGAATGCCGCCGGACAGATAGATAAACTCTTCGTGACCGAACTGTTTAACGATGCGGATCATACCAGGCTTAATGGCGGTGAGCAGCGGTGCGTGACCCGGGAAAATACCCAGTTCACCTTCACTACCCGTTACCTGGATTTTCTCGACCAGACCAGAGAACATTTGTTGCTCTGCGCTGACGACGTCCAGGTGGTAAGTCATTGCCATATCACCCTCCGATTAAGGCGTTAAAGTTTTTTGGCTTTTTCCACAGCTTCTTCGATGGAACCAACCATGTAGAACGCCTGCTCTGGCAGGTGATCGTATTCGCCTTCCATGATGCCTTTAAAGCCACGGATGGTGTCTTTCAGGGAAACGTATTTACCTGGAGAACCGGTGAATACTTCCGCAACGAAGAACGGCTGGGACAGGAAGCGCTGGATCTTACGCGCACGTGCTACCACCAGTTTGTCTTCTTCAGACAGTTCATCCATACCCAGGATGGCGATGATGTCTTTCAGTTCCTGGTAACGCTGCAGCAGGGACTGTACGCCACGCGCGGTGTCGTAGTGTTCCTGACCAACAACTAGTGGATCCAGCTGACGGCTGGTGGAGTCCAGCGGGTCAACGGCCGGGTAGATACCCAGAGACGCGATCTGACGGCTCAGTACCACGGTTGCATCTAAGTGCGCAAAGGTGGTGGCTGGTGATGGGTCAGTCAAGTCATCCGCAGGTACGTATACCGCCTGAACGGAGGTGATAGAACCGGTTTTGGTAGAGGTGATACGTTCCTGAAGAACACCCATCTCTTCCGCCAGCGTAGGCTGATAACCTACCGCTGAAGGCATACGACCCAGCAGTGCAGATACTTCAGTACCGGCCAGGGTGTAACGATAGATGTTATCAACGAACAGCAGAACGTCACGGCCTTCGTCACGGAACTTCTCAGCCATCGTCAGGCCGGTCAGCGCAACGCGCAGACGGTTTCCAGGTGGCTCGTTCATCTGGCCGTAAACCAGGGATACTTTGTCCAGAACGTTGGAGTCGGTCATTTCGTGGTAGAAGTCGTTACCCTCACGAGTACGTTCACCTACGCCCGCAAACACAGAGTAACCGGAGTGCTCGATCGCGATGTTACGGATCAGCTCCATCATGTTTACGGTTTTACCTACACCCGCACCACCGAACAGACCAACTTTACCGCCCTTCGCAAATGGACACATCAGGTCGATAACTTTGATACCGGTTTCCAGCAGTTCCTGAGAGCTGGACAGCTCTTCGTAGGAAGGTGCCGCGCGGTGGATAGCCCAACGCTCTTCTTCACCGATGTCGCCTTTCATGTCGATTGGCTGACCCAATACGTTCATGATACGACCCAGTGTTGCTTTACCTACCGGGACTTCGATCGGGTGCTCAAGGTCTTTTACTTCCAGACCACGACGCAGACCGTCGGAAGAACCCATCGCGATGGTACGCACGATACCGCCGCCGAGCTGCTGCTGAACTTCCAGCACCAGGCTCTCGTTACCATTCTGTACCTCAAGCGCGTCGTACACGCGTGGTACGGCGTCCTGAGGGAACTCGACGTCCACCACGGCGCCGATTACCTGGACAATCTTTCCAGTAGCCATCTTGAATCCTCTACGTAATTCGTAAACCTGGTTAAACCGCGGCGGCCCCCGAGACGATCTCGGTGAGTTCCTGAGTAATGCTGGCCTGACGAGCTTTGTTGTAAACCAACTGCAGCTCTTTAATCAGGCTGCCGCCATTATCGGTCGCGGCTTTCATCGCCACCATTCGTGCGGCCTGCTCGCTGGCCAGGTTTTCTACAACGCCCTGATAAACCTGAGATTCAACGTAACGACGCAGCAGGGTATCCAGCAGCGGTTTCGGATCGGGTTCATACAGGTAATCCCAGGTTTTTTGCTTCAGCTCGCCATCTTCTGATGCCGGTAACGGCAGCATCTGAGTGAGCGTTGGAACCTGAGACATGGTGTTAATGAATTTGTTGCTGACAACGTACAGTCTGTCCAGACGGCCTTCATCATAAGCCTGCAACATCACTTTAACCGGGCCGATCAGTTCGGACAGGGACGGGTTATCACCCATACCGGTCACCTGAGCGACAATGTTGCCACCAACGGAGTTAAAGAAAGAGACGCCTTTAGAGCCGATCATTGCGATATCGCACTGAACGCCTTTTTCAGACCATGCTTTCATATCCGCCAGCAGTTTTTTGAACAGGTTAATGTTCAAGCCGCCACACAGACCACGGTCGGTCGACACCACCAGGTAGCCCACGCGCTTAACGTCGCGTTCTTCCAGGTAAGGGTGCTTATATTCCAGATTACCGTTTGCAAGGTGACCAATCACTTTGCGCATGGTTTCTGCATAAGGACGGCTGGCCGCCATGCGATCCTGCGATTTACGCATTTTGGAAGCGGCGACCATCTCCATCGCTTTAGTGATCTTTTGCGTGTTCTGGACGCTTGCGATCTTACTACGTATCTCTTTTGCGCCGGCCATGAGCTTCTCCTCAATGCCAGGCGGCTTGTCCTGAGACAAGCCGCCGGACGATTACCAGGATTGGGTTGCTTTGAAGGAATCGAGGATAGCTTTCAGCTTGCCTTCGATTTCGTCGTTATAGCCACCGGTCTGGTTGATCTCTTGCATCAGCGGAGCGTGATCACGGTCGACGTAAGCCAGCAGAGCGGCTTCGAAGCTACCGATTTTCGCCAGTTCCACATCTTCGAGGTAACCGCGTTCAGCCGCGAACAGAACCAGGCCCTGCTGAGCAACAGACATTGGTGCGTACTGTTTCTGCTTCAGCAGCTCGGTCACTTTCTGACCGTGGCTCAGCTGTTTACGGGTTGCTTCGTCCAGATCGGATGCGAACTGAGAGAACGCAGCCAGTTCACGATACTGTGCCAGCGCGGTACGGATACCACCGGACAGTTTCTTGATGATCTTGGTCTGAGCAGCACCACCAACACGGGATACGGAGATACCCGGGTTAACTGCCGGACGAATACCGGAGTTAAACAGGTTGGTTTCCAGGAAGATCTGACCATCGGTAATGGAGATTACGTTGGTCGGAACGAACGCAGAAACGTCACCCGCCTGGGTTTCTATGATCGGCAGAGCGGTCAGAGAGCCCGTTTTACCCTTCACTTCACCTTTGGTGAAGTTCTCGACGTATTCCGCGTTAACGCGGGAAGCACGCTCCAGCAGACGAGAGTGGAGGTAGAAAACGTCGCCAGGGAACGCTTCACGTCCAGGTGGACGACGGAGCAGCAGGGAAACCTGACGATAAGCAACAGCCTGTTTAGACAGGTCATCGTATACGATCAGCGCATCTTCACCGCGGTCACGGAAGTATTCGCCCATTGCGCAACCGGCGTATGGCGCCAGGTATTGCAGTGCAGCAGATTCAGACGCGGTCGCCACCACAACGATGGTGTTAGACAGTGCGCCGTGCTCTTCCAGTTTACGAACCACGTTGGAAATGGTGGACGCTTTCTGGCCGATGGCCACGTACACACATTTGATGCCGGAGTCACGCTGGTTGATGATGGCGTCGATAGCCATCGCGGTTTTACCGGTCTGACGGTCACCGATGATCAGTTCACGCTGACCACGACCGATTGGGATCATGGCATCAACGGACTTATAACCTGTCTGAACAGGCTGATCTACGGACTGACGGTCGATAACGCCCGGTGCGATAACTTCGATTGGGGAGAAGCCATCGTGCTCAACCGGACCTTTACCGTCGATTGGGGCACCGAGGGTGTTAACAACGCGACCCAGCAGGCCACGGCCAACCGGCACTTCCAGAATACGGCCAGTACACTTAACCTTCATGCCTTCGGCGAGGTCAGCGTATGGGCCCATCACAACTGCACCAACGGAGTCGCGCTCCAGGTTCAGTGCGATAGCGTAACGGTTACCCGGCAGGGAAATCATCTCACCCTGCATACAATCGGCCAGGCCGTGGATGCGGATAACACCGTCACTTACAGAAACAATAGTACCTTCGTTGTGAGCTTCACTCACAACATTGAACTGAGCAATGCGCTGCTTGATCAGTTCGCTGATTTCGGTGGAATTCAGTTGCATGCTCCAGTCCCCTTAAGACTGCAAGACGTCTGCAAGGCGCTCAAGACGGCCGCGTACGCTGCCATCAATGACCATATCACCCGAGCGGATGATTACGCCTGCCATTACAGACTTATCGATTTTGCAATTCAGCTTAACTTTGCGTGACAGACGTTTTTCCATCGCGGCGGTAATTTTCGCAAGCTGTTCGTCACTCAGTTCAGTCGCAGAAGTCACTTCGACTTCAGCGGTAGCTTCACTAAGGGCACGTAAGTGCTCAAACTGCTCGAGAACATCCGGGAGCACACGGAGACGACCATTCTCTGCCATCACCTTAATCAGGTTCTGGCCGTTGGCATCCAGTTGCTCTCCGCACACGGCGATAAACGACGCGGCGAGGGTTTCAGGTGCTAACGCACCGGAAAGCAACTCGGCCATTTGTTCGTTTTTCGTCACCTCAGCGGCAAACGCCAGCATATTCTGCCAGCGATCGACATTTTGGTGTTCGATAGCAAAGTCAAAAGCTGCTTTGGCGTAGGGGCGAGCTACCGTAACAAATTCAGACATCAGCCCCTCCCTCCTTACAGTTCAGCGACAAGTTTGTCCACGATGTCGCTGTTAGCAGCTTCATCCACGGAACGTTCGATGATCTTCTCGGCGCCAGCAACAGCCAGAATCGCAACCTGCTTACGCAGTTCTTCACGAGCACGTTTACGCTCAGCTTCAATTTCAGCCTGAGCCTGTGTCACGATCTTAGTACGTTCCTGTTCTGCTTCAGCTTTGGCTTCGTCCAGGATCTGCGAACGGCGTTTGTTAGCCTGTTCGATGATAACCTGAGCTTCCGCTTTCGCTTTTTTCAGCTGGTCTGTCGCGTTGGCCTGTGCAAGGTCCAAATCTTTCTTAGCGCGTTCTGCAGAAGCCAGACCGTCAGCAATTTCTTTCTGACGTTTTTCGATGGCAGCCATTAAAGGCGGCCATACATACTTCATGCAGAACCAGACAAAGAGAATAAACGCGATGGCCTGGCCGAGGATTGTTGCGTTCATGTTCACAGCACAATACCTCTTTAATATCTGTGGCTTAGGGTTTTAAAACTACTACTACGCGACAGCAAACATCACGTACAGACCCAGACCTACAGCGATCATTGGGATAGCATCCACCAGACCCATAACGATAAAGAACTGAGTACGCAGCAGAGGAATCAGATCAGGTTGACGCGCAGCGCCTTCCAGGAATTTGCCCCCGAGGATGCCGATACCGATCGCAGCACCGATAGCCGCCAGACCCATCATCACAGCGGCAGCCATGTACAGCAGATCCATATTCAGGTTTTCCATGACAGTCTCCAGTTTGTTTCAATTAAAACGTAGTAGTGTTGGTAAAAAATCAGTGCTCTTCAGACGCCATCGACAGATAGACGATCGTCAGAACCATGAAGATAAAGGCTTGCAGCGTAATGATCAGGATGTGGAAAATGGCCCACGGCACATTCAGAACCCACTGTGACCACCACGGCAGAAGACCCGCGATCAGAATGAAAATCAGCTCACCCGCATACATGTTGCCGAACAGTCGCAGACCCAGTGAAACAGGTTTGGACAGCAGGCTAACGCCTTCCAGGATCAGGTTGACCGGAATAAACGCCCAGTGGTTGAACGGCTGCAAGGTAAGCTCTTTCACAAAGCCGCTTACGCCTTTCATTTTGATGCTGTAGAAAAGAATCAGGATAAACACGCCCAGCGCCATCGACAGGGTGATGTTCACGTCCGCAGACGGTACCACACGCAGTGCAGGCAGGCCGAAGATGTGCTCGCCGATGAACGGCAGCAGATCGATTGGCAGCAGGTCCATCAGGTTCATCAGGAAGACCCAAACGAACACGGTCAGCGCCAGCGGAGCAATCAGCTTGCTCTTACCATGGTACATGTCTTTGACGCTGCCATGGACGAAGCCGATGATCATTTCGATGAAGGTCTGGAATTTCCCTGGTACACCGCTGGTCGCTCGTTTAGCAACACCGCGGAACATGGCCAGGAACAGAAGACCCAAAACCACCGAGAAGAACATGGAGTCGATGTTGATCGTCCAGAAGGTGGCCGGGGGGTTATGTGGATCCACCAGCGAGAATGTACGCAGGTCCAGCTGAAGGTTATTCAGATGGTGACCTATGTAATCCTGCGGCGTCATATTTTCTGAAGCCATGATGCCTTTTACCCTTTGTTATTGATTACAGCTGGAGCCAGAACTTGTACCACCAGCACCAAAACCCACGTTGCTATCAGCGGCATGAAGACCACTTTCAAAACCGCCAGCGCCATCACCAGTAGAGCAAAGGTCAGCAACACCTTACACACTTCGCCGAGGGCGAAGGACCAGGCCACGCGGCCTTTGGCAGGTGTATGCGCCTGATGACGCCAGGCAAAAATCATAAACAACACGTTTGGCAGCACAACCGCCAAACCCCCGCACACGGCGGAGATGCCCCAGAAGGGGTCTTTGAGGCTAAACAGCAGTCCACTTGCTATCACAGCCAGAAACTGAATGAACAGAAGCTTACGAGCAACGTTTCTACTCAAGAGCGACACAGACATCACGTTTTTACTCCTGCTCCCTTCGAGGTATGCCGCGTGTCGTATAAAACGTCCTTTAAGGCTCAGAGTCAAGCATCAAAAAGCGGTCAAATTATACGGTGCGCACCCGTGATTTCAAACATTAAGTAGCGAAAAGGTGAATAAATGTTTAAATATTTTTCCCCACCGCTATTTTTTAACTTTCGCTGAAAGCGTCAACCTTCGACCAAAACTGCAAACAGCGCGAAAACGTTGACGATAAAGCGTGCACGAGATCACAAAACACACATTTGCGATAAGGTTGTATTTATCAAAGGCGCAAATCGCGGAAATTTATCTTTATGAAATTAAACGCAAAACGTCGTAACTATTTTCAAAACAGCCCAGTACACAATAAAAACCTTTTATTGACATTCTTAATAAATAATTAACATTGCGTTCTGGTTACTGCCTTCCACTTTTAGCAGACTTATATTTTCACAGATGACTATCTTCTCGGTGAATAACAGTTACTTCGTTAACCGGAAGAAAAACCTTAGTGAAGCAGAGGTTAAAAGCTGCCCGATAAATCCCCGCTAGTTGTGCTGTTTTTTAACATGATAAGAACAGCACGAATTCCACATTTTTTATTAATTTTTTAAAAATTGTTTGGCTTAATTATCACCAGGTGACGTTCACCCTCGAGCTGAGGAATCTCTAATTTCTCAATAGACTCGACAGCAAAACCGTCCGGAAGCTGTTCAATCTCATCGCCTGGCAACTGCCCTTTCAGCGCATAAAAGCGGCCGTTCTCCGCAGGTAAGTGTTTGCACCAGCTCACCATATCGTTGAGCGACGCAAATGCGCGGCTGATAACCCCGTCAAACGGCGGCTCTGCCGGGAACTCCTCTACCCTGCTCTGCACGGGCGTGATGTTCTCAAGCTTCAGCTCATGCTGTACCTGACGTAAAAAGCGCACGCGTTTGCCGAGGCTGTCCAGCAGCGTGAAATGGCTCTCAGGGCGAACAATCGACAGCGGAATACCCGGCAGACCAGGGCCCGTCCCCACGTCGATAAAGCGTTCACCTTTCAGCCAGGGGGCAACCACGATGCTGTCGAGAATGTGGCGAACGAGCATCTCGTTGGGGTCGCGAACAGACGTCAGGTTGTACGCTTTGTTCCATTTGTTCAGCATATCGACATAGGCCACCAGCTGATTTTTCTGGTGATCGGTGAGCGAAATACCTGCCTGATCCAGCAGACGAGAGAGTTTGTTGAGCACGGTGAATACCTGTTTAGAGATTTTTCGCCCGGTGGCGCTGCCGCTTACCGGGCCTACGAATAAGTAGGACGGGTAAGCGAAGCGCCACCCGCCAAAAGCAATGTCAATTACGCGCTACGGCGCAGCATGCCCTGCTTTTTCAGCCACACCAGCAGGATCGAAATCGCCGCTGGAGTCACGCCCGAGATGCGGGACGCCTGGCCGATCGATACCGGTTTGTGATCGTTCAGCTTAGCGATCACTTCGTTGGAAAGGCCCGTCACCTGGCGGTAGTCCAGCATTTCCGGCAGCAGCGTGTTTTCGTTACGCTGCTGTTTTTCGATCTCATCCTGCTGACGCGCGATGTAACCTTCGTACTTCACCTGGATCTCAACCTGCTCCGCCGCTTCAGCATCTTCGAGGCCCGGCGCGAACGCGGTCAGTTTGACCAGGTTCTCGTAGGTGACTTCAGGACGGCGCAGCAAATCTTCACCGCTGGCCTCGCGCGACAGCGGCGCGGTTAAGTGAGCGTTTACTTCAGCAGCGGTTTCCGCCTGCGGATTCACCCAGGTGGTTTTCAGACGCTGACGTTCCTGTTCAATGCGCTCCAGCTTCTCGTTGAAGCGCGCCCAGCGTTCGTCATCGACCAGGCCGAGCTCGCGGCCCATTTCGGTCAGACGAAGGTCGGCGTTATCTTCACGCAGCATCAGGCGATATTCTGCGCGAGAGGTAAACATACGGTACGGTTCTTTGGTACCCAGCGTGCAGAGATCGTCAACCAGCACGCCCAGGTACGCCTGAGAACGGCCGGGTGCCCAGCCTTCTTTCTCGGCAGAGAAGCGCGCAGCGTTCAGGCCGGCAAGCAGGCCCTGTGCAGCCGCTTCTTCGTAGCCGGTGGTGCCGTTAATCTGACCCGCGAAGAACAGACCGTGGATGAATTTGCTCTCCAGGGTAGGCTTCAGGTCACGCGGATCGAAGAAATCGTACTCAATAGCGTAGCCAGGGCGAACGATTTTTGCGTTCTCCATACCCTGCATTGAGCGAACAATTTGCATCTGCACGTCGAACGGCAGGCTGGTGGAGATGCCGTTCGGGTAAATTTCGTTTGAGGTCAGCCCTTCCGGCTCCAGGAAGATCTGGTGCTGGTTGCGATCGGCGAAGCGCATCACTTTGTCTTCGATCGACGGGCAGTAGCGCGGACCGATCCCTTCGATCACGCCAGCGTACATCGGGCTGCGATCGAGGTTATTGCGGATCACGTCGTGGGTTTTCTCGTTGGTATGCGTAATATAGCACGGCACCTGCTGCGGATGCTGTGCCGCATTGCCCATGAACGAGAAGACCGGCATTGGGTTATCACCGTGCTGTTGCGCCAGCACGCTGAAATCAATGGTACGCGCATCAATACGCGGCGGCGTACCGGTTTTCAGGCGGCTAACGCGCAGCGGCAGTTCGCGCAGACGGCGAGACAAGGGAATAGACGGCGGATCGCCAGCACGACCACCGCTGTAGTTATCCAGGCCGATATGAATTTTACCGTCCAGGAATGTCCCCACGGTCAACACCACGGCTTTGGCGCGGAATTTGAGGCCCATCTGGGTCACCGCGCCTACGACGCGATCGTTCTCAACGATAAGATCTTCAACCGCCTGCTGAAAGATCATCAGGTTCGGCTGGTTCTCCAGCGCGGTACGCACCGCCTGACGGTAAAGTACGCGGTCTGCCTGTGCACGGGTCGCTCGAACAGCAGGCCCTTTGCTTGCGTTTAGTATCCTAAACTGGATGCCGGCATGATCGATCGCTTTCGCCATCAGGCCGCCAAGTGCATCCACTTCTTTTACCAGGTGTCCTTTCCCAATGCCGCCAATCGCCGGATTACAGGACATTTGTCCCAGCGTGTCGATATTGTGTGTCAAAAGCAGGGTCTGCTGACCCATTCGCGCTGCGGCCATTGCGGCCTCAGTGCCTGCGTGACCCCCGCCAATGATGATGACGTCAAAAGGATCCTGATAAAACATGGTGGTCTGCCTCGCGTAAAGCGGTATGAAAATGGATTGAAGCCCGGGCCGTGGATTCTACTCAACTTTAGTCTTTCGAGAAAGCATTGGGATCCTGGGCTATTAAAAAGAAGATCTTTTTATTTAGAGATCTGTTCTATTGTGATCTCTTATTAGGATCGCGAACCCGTGTGGATAAGTCCGATCTCATAAAGAAGATCATGCAGTTAGAAAGGATCGTTTGCTGTGAATGATCGGTGATCCTGAACCGTATAAGCTGGGATCAGATCGCGACTTTATACACAGGCCAAAAACGACGCCACGGTTGTTCTTTGGATAACTACGGGTTAATACGAGCTTTTAACCAGAGTTATCCACATCTGTTCGCACGATCTTTAATCGTTTTTGAGTAAATTTTTCCATTCCGCGAGCCAGATCTCGGCTGGATCCTCCGGAATGTCATGATCGAGGATGTTGATCTTGAGTGTTTCACCCAGCTGTTTTGCTCCGCAGGAGGTCACAGCGGCTTCGACTTTCTCTATTGCCCCGCAAAAAGTGTCATATTCACGACTGCCGATCCCTACTGCGCCAAAACGGACGTTTGACAGATCGGGCTGCTGTTCCAGCAGTTCGTCATATAAAGGTTGCAGGTTATCCGGCAGATCGCCCGCGCCGTGCGTGGAGGTGATCAGCAGCCAGACCCCGTCAGTCGGGAGATCTTCCAGCAACGGGCCGTGCAGGGTTTCCGTAGAAAAGCCCGCCTCTTCCAGCTTTTCAGCCAGATGTTCCGCTACGTATTCTGCACCACCCAGGGTGCTGCCGCTGATAAGGGTAATGTCCGCCATTGATCGCTCGCCCAGATAAAGAGACGGCCATTGTACGCTGTGAACGAGCTGGGATCTACCTGTGGAAAATGTGGGAATGGATTTGCCCGATCACGGGCGGATGGTACGCATGATCGGGTTTTGCAGGGAGATCAGGGTCTCGGTGGACTGAATTTCATCGATTGTTTGGATCTTGTTGATAAGTACCTGCTGGAGCGCGTCGATGGATCGGCACATGACTTTAATAAAGATGCTGTAGTGCCCGGTGGTGTAGTACGCCTCGGTGACTTCATCCAGCGCGTTCAGTTTCGCCAGGGCGGAAGGGTAGTCTTTGGCGCTTTTAAGAATGATGCCGATGAAGCAGCAGACGTCGTAACCCAGCTGCTTCGGGCTGACGTCAATGCGAGCACCGGTAATGATCCCTGCCTGCTTCATCTTCTCTACGCGAACGTGAATGGTTCCCGGGCTGACGCCAAACTGTTTCGCCAGTTCGGCGTAGGCGGTACGGGCATTGGCCATTAACGCCTCCAGAATGCCGCGGTCGAGATTGTCGATCTGATAATTTTCCATAGCTTTTTCTTATGAAGATTAATGAATCACTCTATTCTAGCGCCTTATTTTATCGAATCAAAAGTGAAGGTGGCTTTTTGTTGATGGGTTATTGAATAAGGTGCCATTTCTGTTGCTTAATCAATATCAACAGGACGCAGGAGTATAAATAATGAAAACCGCTTACATCGCAAAACAACGCCAGATCAGTTTCGTAAAATCCCATTTTTCCCGCCAGCTGGAAGAGAAGCTTGGGCTGATTGAAGTCCAGGCGCCGATCCTCAGCCGCGTGGGTGACGGGACGCAGGATAACCTCTCTGGATGCGAAAAAGCGGTACAGGTGAAAGTGAAAACACTGCCAGATGCTCAGTTCGAAGTGGTTCATTCACTGGCGAAATGGAAGCGTCAGACCCTGGGACAACACGACTTCAGCGCGGGCGAAGGGCTCTACACGCACATGAAAGCCCTTCGCCCCGATGAAGACCGCCTTTCTCCGATTCATTCCGTTTATGTTGACCAGTGGGACTGGGAGCGCGTGATGGGTGATGGCGAGCGTCACATCGGCACGCTGAAATCCACCGTTGAGGCGATCTACGCCGGGATAAAAGCAACCGAAGCGGCCGTAAGCAAAGCGTTTGGTCTGGCACCGTTCCTGCCGGAATCGATCCACTTTGTGCACAGCCAGGAATTGCTGACCCGTTTCCCGGATCTGGATGCCAAAGGCCGCGAGCGCGCTATTGCTAAAGAGCTGGGTGCGGTGTTCCTGATTGGGATCGGCGGCAAGCTGTCTGACGGTAAGCGCCATGACGTTCGTGCGCCAGATTATGATGACTGGAGCACCACCGGTGAGGGTGAATTTGCCGGTTTGAACGGCGATATTCTGGTCTGGAACCCGGTAC
Organism: Enterobacter sp. TCD1-1; assembly: GCF_020567405.1. Classification (NCBI taxonomy): domain Bacteria; kingdom Pseudomonadati; phylum Pseudomonadota; class Gammaproteobacteria; order Enterobacterales; family Enterobacteriaceae; genus Enterobacter; species Enterobacter sp. TCD1-1. Next base: position 235,751 of record NZ_JAJCXF010000005.1, read on the forward strand.
TGGAAGACGCATTCGAGCTTTCTTCTATGGGGATCCGCGTGGATGCTGACGCGCTGAAGCGCCAGCTGGCGGTGACCGGTGATGAAGATCGTCTCAAACTGGAGTGGCACCAGGCGCTGCTGCGTGGGGAGATGCCGCAGACGATTGGCGGCGGTATCGGCCAGTCCCGTCTGACCATGCTGCTGCTTCAGCTGCCCCATATTGGTCAGGTTCAGTGTGGCGTCTGGCCGCAGCAGGTTCGCGAAAGCGTCGGCTCTCTTCTGTAATTAACGCTGCCAGCGTCTGAGCAGGCGGCTACGCAACCCGGTATCAAAGCGCCAGATATGATCGAAGATGCGCATGATGCCGGGTTTTCCATGGGCGGACATCGCCACCGCATGAAAACGGTGCTGATGCACACGCTGTAATTCCTTCACTTTATTTATCACGTCATCCGGCAACCGCTGGGCGATAAAATCGGAAATCACCACCGCGTCTGCGTCGTACCAGTCGCCGCCCTGCATCCGCTCAACGATGCTGCGAAAACAGCTGGCCAGATCGGTGCCGCCGCGAAAACGCTGGCTCAGGAAGCGGATTGCCTGCTCGATCCCCTGCTGGTTCGTCAGCTCATAGCCTACGACTTCGCTGGAGAACAGCATGATGAAGCAGCGACGACGATCGGCGAGCGCCACGCGCATCAGCGCCAGACAAAACGCTTTTGCACACTGCTCGTTAAACCCACCCATCGATCCGGATGTATCCACGCAAACGATGAAGGGTCCGCGCGGCTGTTCATCAAAATCCTGATGAACGACCGGCCGCTGGCTGATTTTCTCGCGCCAGGCTTCACCGTGCAGCCGGTAGGTAAGGAGCTGTTTTTCCACCAGTCGACGGTAAAACTCATACTCCAGCTCGGTCATCCCCAGCGTGCTCAGCTCCGTGGGCAGCAGACGCAGAATATCATCGCTCTGCTGGAGCCCGTCGACCTGCTCCGGAACGGTGGCCGGTTCACGCACCAGGGTGCGGAAGGTTTCCATCGGGGCGTCTTTCTTTGGAACTGACTTCGCCTCCCTTGAGCGTCCCAGCTGTTCTGCAAGCTTCATCAACTCGGGCTGCTGCGTCAGAAAATCGCCGTATTTGACGATCAGCTGATAGTCCCCGCGCCGGAGCTGGCCGGCGCTCATATCCCAGAGACGCCCTGCCGCGTTCTCATTTTCCACCAGCACCTGCTCAAGCTGGCCGCTTAAGGTCATGCGTTCCTGAACTTCGCTGAGCAGCTGTTCGCGCTCTTCATCCAGCAACTGCTGGTTTAGCGTCGTGGCCTGCACCACCAGGCTGAGACGCCAGCGCTGTAAAAAGAGGGTGTGCAGTGCGGGAGTGAACGTGGCGTTGTCCGTGACCAGCCCCCGGGCCTGGCTGGCAAACGGGGAGTGGACCTTGTCGAGCAACGTCAGGGTTTGCGGAAGCTGGACGATAAACTGCGGCGTGGAGAGCCGCTGGCACTGCTGATAGCAGGCCACCTCTTCCGTTAACTCAGGCGGAACTTCGGTCTCCCTGAAGCGCTGACGCAAATTTTCGCGCCAGCGCGGAAGATCGTCCGTCATCGCCTTTTTGAGCTTCGGAAATTTTTCAAAAAAAGCTGCCAGCTGCGGCGAAGCCAGAAGGGTTATGACCACTTCTTCGATCAACCCTTCCTCGCTGACGGCCAGCATGACGTTAAGCGTATCCAGAGTTAGCATTGACGCGCCTGTTTAATCTGCGCGCTGACGTCCTGCAGGCTGGCTTCAATGCGACCTAACCAGTCGCTATGAATAAAGAGGCATTTTTGCTGCTCGCTAAAGCGGGTGTGCTGCTGGTGCCATTCGGTATCCAGCGCGTCCAGCTGCTGCTTAATCTCTTCGGGAACGCTGTCAGAGGCGGTTCCCGGAAGCGCGAGACGCGAGCCCTGCAGGCTGACGTCGCGGATCACCAGATGCTGGCTGCTGTCCACTTCCATATTCAGCGGCTGCGCGAAACCGATGCCGTTGAGCTTTCCGCGGATCTCTCCGCCCTTATCCAGCCACTGCGCCAGCGCTTCGCGCTCAATCGTCACGTGCACCACCTGCATATCATGCAGCTTGAGCGGCTGCTGGAGCAGCAGGGTCAGCGTCGGGCTGGTGAGTTCGGCGGGTAATTCATAGTGCGGTTTGCGGGCGAACATCCCCCCCAGGCGATTCACTTTCAGCGCGGTTTTATCACTTTGCTGCTGCTGAAGCTGGATGCGCCGCTGGGCAATCGCCCCCAGCTGGTTGAGCATCGCCTGCTGTCCCCAGGCGTGTCCGGTCATCAAAACGTCAAGCTGCTGCTGCATCAGATTCATGCCTTCCGCGTCGTGCCAGAGGCAATCTTTCAGCAGGATCAGATCGATGGGGGCAACAGCATCGCGGCCGCTAAACAGGGCGCTGGCCTGCAGGAGGCGGATCGCTTTTTTCCAGCGGCGATCGGAGACATAGGGCGCAGAAGGAAGGTGATCAAGCTGCTGACGCAGCAGATAGATCAGCTCGAATACCGCGTCCGGCAATGTGATTTTGCCAATATCCTGCTGCCACTGATAATACTCTTCATCCGTCACCTGCAGCGAAGCGGATACCGGGTTTTCACTTTCATCCTGCTGACTGATCAGCATGGAGCGGAAGTTAGACTTATCCTGTACTTTGTCCAGCCACAGGCGGATGAGCATACGGTCATACAGCGCTTCCAGGCTGCTGTCGGCTTCGGGCAGTTCGTTTGAGGCGGCCACCAGCAGGCGCATCGGGATTTTCTCTTCACTGGCGCCGTTACGGAACCGACGTTCGTTTATCGCCGTGAGCAGGGTGTTAAGAATGGCCGGTCCCGCTTTCCAGATCTCATCAAGAAAGACAATTTCTGCCTCAGGCAGATACCCCGCCGTCAAACGCTCGTAGCGCCCTTCATCTTTCAGCGCCTGAATGGAAAGGGGGCCAAACACCTCTTCCGGGGTAGAAAAGCGGGTCATCAGGTATTCAAACGCGCGGGCGTTCTGAAATGCAAATTTAAGCCTGCGGGCAATCAGGCTTTTGGCGATGCCCGGCGGCCCAAGCAGAAACACGCTTTCACCGCTCAACGCCGCCAGTAAACAGAGGCGAATGGCGTGGCTACGCTCGAAAAGGCCTTTCTCCAGCGCGCTGCTGAGGCGGGAAATTCTTTCTGCTAATAAATGTGAGTGAGCCATAATAGTTTTGCATCCTTTCGCCGTCGTGGCGGCCAATTGAAGCGAGTATAGACGTTTCAGTCAGGGCTGGTAATAGACTGAAGTGCGGCGCAATTTTCTTTGCGCTACATTAATGCGGTTGCATTTAGGGGTACGATTTTGCATTGAATCGTGCATACTGTGCGCTTTTTGTGGGCCAAGGGACCAGGAACACATTTGTTATTCAAACGAAAAGACTAGTCTATGAGCACTGATAATAAGCAATCATTACCCGCAATAACGCTTGCGGCGATCGGGGTTGTCTACGGTGATATTGGCACCAGCCCGCTTTATACGCTTCGTGAATGTCTGTCCGGCCAGTTTGGCTTTGGTGTTGAGCGCGATGCCGTATTTGGCTTCCTGTCCCTCATCTTCTGGCTGCTGATCCTGGTGGTTTCTGTTAAATATCTCTCCTTCGTTATGCGCGCTGATAACGCGGGCGAAGGCGGTATCCTGACCCTGATGTCCCTTGCAGGGCGCAACACCTCCGCCAGAATGACCTCCGTGCTGGTGATTATCGGCCTGATTGGCGGCAGCTTCTTCTATGGCGAGGTGGTTATCACGCCCGCGATTTCGGTCCTCTCGGCGATAGAGGGGCTGGAGATCATCGCGCCACAGCTTGATACGTGGGTGGTCCCGCTGGCGATAATCGTGCTGACGCTGCTGTTTGTGATCCAGAAGCACGGTACCGGGCTGGTGGGTAAACTGTTTGCACCAATTATGCTGGCCTGGTTCCTGATCCTGGCCGCGCTTGGCTTGCGCAGCATTATCGCTAATCCGGAAGTGCTGCATGCGCTGAACCCCTACTGGGCCGTGCATTTCTTCCTCGAATACAAAGTGGTTTCCTTCGTGGCGCTGGGGGCGGTCGTGCTCTCCATCACCGGCGTTGAAGCGCTGTATGCTGACATGGGTCACTTCGGGAAACTGCCTATCCGCGTGGCCTGGTTTATTGTGGTGCTGCCGTCGCTGGTGCTGAACTACTTTGGCCAGGGCGCGCTGTTGCTCAAAAATCCGGAAGCGATAAAGAACCCGTTCTTCCTGCTGGCGCCTGACTGGGCGCTGGTGCCGATGCTGATCCTGGCGACGCTGGCGACCGTCATTGCCTCTCAGGCGGTGATTTCCGGCGTGTTTTCTCTGACGCGCCAGGCCGTGCGTCTGGGGTATCTCTCGCCGATGCGCATCATCCATACTTCAGAGATGGAGTCGGGCCAGATCTACATCCAGTTCGTTAACTGGCTGCTCTATTTCGCGGTTGTGATTGTTATCGTCAGCTTCGAGCACTCCAGCAACCTGGCAGCGGCGTACGGTATTGCAGTAACCGGTACGATGGTGCTGACATCGCTTCTCTCCACTACGGTGGCGTACCGAAACTGGCACTGGAATAAATTCCTCGTGACGATGATTCTGGTGGGCTTCCTGTGTATTGACGTGCCGCTGTTCTCCGCGAACCTCGACAAGATTGTCTCCGGCGGCTGGCTGCCGCTGACGCTGGGTCTGGTGATGTTCATCGTCATGACCACCTGGAAAAGCGAGCGTTTCCGCCTGCTGCGGCGCATGCATGAGCACGGGAATTCTCTGGAGGCGATGATCGCTTCGCTGGAGAAATCTCCGCCGGTCCGCGTGCCGGGCACTGCGGTGTATATGTCTCGCGCCCTGAACGTCATCCCGTTCGCGCTGATGCATAACCTCAAGCACAACAAAGTGCTGCACGAGCGTGTGATCCTGCTGACGCTGCGCACCGAAGATGCGCCTTACGTTCATAACGTGCGTCGCGTGCAAATCGAGCAGCTCTCCCCGACATTCTGGCGCGTGGTGGCGAGCTACGGCTGGCGTGAAACGCCAAACGTGGAAGAGGTGTTCCACCGCTGCGGTCTGGAAGGGCTGAGCTGCCGGATGATGGAGACGTCGTTCTTTATGTCTCACGAGTCGCTGATCATCGGCAAGCGCCCGTGGTATTTGCGCCTGCGCGGCAAGCTGTACCTGATCCTGCAGCGTAACGCCCTGCGCGCGCCTGACCAGTTTGAGATCCCGCCTAACCGCGTGATAGAGCTGGGTACACAGGTCGAGATTTAAGTCCTTTCGAAAATGCCGGGTGGCGCTGCGCTTACCCGGCCTACCAAACCCGTAGGCCCCTGCAAGCGAAGCGCCGGCGGGCAATTTCTCCCATCAATATTTCACTTAGCGAAACGTTTCGACGTCGATCACAAATCTGTTACGTCATGGTGGTTTTCTGAACATTTCTGAGGCTACACTTCTTTTAGCGAAACGTTTCGCTAGTGGAGCAAGAAAATGAAGAAAGGCACTGTACTCAACTCAGAAATCTCATCGGTTATTTCCCGTCTTGGGCATACCGATACACTGGTGGTTTGCGATGCAGGCTTACCGGTTCCGCGCAGCACAACCCGTATCGATATGGCGTTAACGCAGGGCGTACCTTCGTTTATGCAGGTACTGGACGTGGTGACCGCTGAGATGCAGGTTGAGGCGGCCATTCTCGCGGCGGAAATCAAACAACATAATCCGCAACTCCACGAAACGTTGCTCAGCCATCTTGAGCAGCTGCAACAACACCAGGGAAACACCATCGAAATTCGTTACACAACGCACGAACAATTCAAACAACAAACCGCAGACAGTCAGGCGGTGATTCGCAGCGGGGAGTGTTCCCCGTATGCGAATATCATTCTCTGTGCTGGCGTCACCTTCTGAGGCCATCATGGACGCATTACTGCAACTCAAAGGGATCGATAAGTCGTTCCCGGGCGTAAAAGCCCTCTCCGGCGCGGCGCTGAACGTTTATCCCGGGCGCGTAATGGCGCTGGTGGGCGAAAACGGCGCCGGCAAATCCACCATGATGAAAGTGCTGACCGGTATCTATCAACGCGATGCCGGTTCACTCCTCTGGCTGGGTAAAGAAACCACCTTCACTGGCCCGAAATCTTCTCAGGAAGCGGGTATCGGCATTATTCACCAGGAGCTGAACCTGATCCCGCAGCTCACCATTGCGGAGAACATCTTCCTCGGCCGTGAATTCGTGAACCGCTTCGGCAAGATCGACTGGAAAACCATGTATGCCGAAGCCGACAAGCTGCTGGCGAAGCTGAACCTGCGCTTTAAGAGCGACCGGCTGGTCGGCGATCTCTCCATCGGCGATCAGCAGATGGTGGAAATCGCGAAGGTGCTGAGCTTTGAGTCGAAGGTCATCATTATGGATGAACCGACCGACGCCCTGACCGATACCGAAACCGAATCCCTGTTCCGCGTTATCCGCGAGCTGAAATCGCAGGGGCGCGGGATTGTCTATATTTCTCACCGCATGAAAGAGATCTTTGAAATCTGCGATGACGTCACCGTCTTCCGCGACGGGCAGTTTATTGCCGAGCGCGAAGTGGCCACGCTGACCGAAGATACGCTCATCGAAATGATGGTGGGACGTAAGCTGGAAGATCAGTATCCGCATCTGGATAAAGCGCCGGTTGAGATCCGCCTGAAGGTGGACAACCTCTGCGGTCCGGGTGTGAACGACGTCACCTTTACCCTGCGCCAGGGCGAGATCCTGGGCGTGGCGGGCCTGATGGGCGCGGGACGTACCGAGCTGATGAAAGTGTTGTACGGCGCACTGCCGCGCACCAGCGGTTATGTCACCCTCGACGGCCATGAAGTGGTCACCCGCTCCCCGCAGGATGGTCTGGCGAACGGCATTGTCTATATCTCCGAAGACCGCAAACGCGACGGCTTAGTGCTGGGCATGTCGGTAAAAGAGAACATGTCCTTGACTGCGCTGCGCTATTTCAGCCACAGCGGCGGCAGCCTGAAGCATAAAGACGAGCAGCAGGCGGTCAGCGATTTCATCCGTCTCTTTAACGTTAAAACCCCGTCGATGGAGCAGGCGATTGGCTTGTTGTCCGGCGGGAATCAGCAGAAAGTGGCGATTGCGCGCGGGCTGATGACGCGCCCGAAAGTGTTGATCCTCGACGAGCCAACCCGCGGCGTGGACGTGGGGGCGAAAAAAGAGATCTATCAGCTGATTAACCAGTTCAAGGCCGACGGTCTGAGCATCATTCTGGTCTCTTCCGAGATGCCAGAAGTATTAGGCATGAGCGATCGTATTATCGTCATGCATGAAGGGCATCTCGGCGGTGAATTCACTCGCGAGCAGGCCACCCAGGAAGTTCTGATGGCTGCCGCTGTGGGCAAGCTTAATCGCGTGAATCAGGAGTAAGAAGATGACTACCCAGGCTGTTTCTGGTCGCCGCTATTTCACAAAGGCGTGGCTGATGGAGCAAAAATCGCTGATTGCCCTGCTGGTGCTGATCGCGATTGTGTCGACCATGAGCCCGAATTTCTTCACCGTAAATAACCTGTTCAACATTCTGCAGCAGACGTCGGTGAACGCCATTATGGCGGTCGGCATGACGCTGGTGATTTTGACCTCAGGGATCGATCTGTCCGTCGGTTCCCTGCTGGCCCTCACCGGCGCGATCGCCGCTTCGCTTGTCGGGATTGAAGTTAACGCGCTGGTGGCCGTGGCCGCGGCCCTGGCGGCAGGCGCGGTGATTGGTGCCGTCACCGGCGTGATTGTGGCAAAAGGCCGCGTTCAGGCGTTCATCGCGACGCTGGTGATGATGCTGCTGCTGCGCGGGGTGACCATGGTTTATACCAACGGCAGCCCGGTCAATACCGGCTTCACCGATAACGCCGATCTGTTTGGCTGGTTCGGTATCGGTCGCCCGCTGGGCGTCCCGACCCCGGTCTGGATCATGGCTATCGTCTTCCTGGCGGCGTGGTACATGCTGCACCATACCCGTCTGGGCCGTTACATCTATGCGCTGGGCGGTAACGAAGCGGCAACGCGCCTGTCCGGGATTAGCGTTAATAAAGTCAAAGTCATCGTGTACTCCCTGTGCGGTCTGCTGGCGTCACTGGCGGGCATCATCGAAGTGGCGCGCCTCTCTTCCGCGCAGCCGACGGCGGGTACGGGGTATGAGCTGGATGCTATTGCAGCAGTGGTTCTGGGCGGTACGAGTCTGGCGGGCGGTAAAGGTCGCATTGTTGGGACATTGATCGGCGCACTGATTCTCGGTTTCCTGAATAATGGTTTGAATTTGTTAGGTGTTTCCTCCTATTACCAGATGATCGTTAAGGCAGTGGTGATTTTGCTGGCGGTACTGGTAGACAACAAAAAACAGTAACTGACGACACTACAGGACATCTTAGATATGAACATGAAAAAACTGGCTACCCTGGTTTCCGCTGTCGCGCTGAGCGCAACCGTAAGTGCTAACGCCATGGCGAAAGATACCATCGCGCTGGTTGTCTCTACGCTGAACAACCCGTTCTTCGTCTCCCTGAAGGACGGTGCGCAGAAAGAAGCGGATAAACTGGGCTACAACCTGGTGGTACTGGATTCACAGAACAACCCGGCGAAAGAGCTGGCTAACGTTCAGGACTTAACCGTTCGTGGCACCAAAATTCTGCTGATCAACCCAACCGATTCTGATGCCGTAGGCAACGCCGTGAAGATGGCAAACCAGGCGAAAATTCCGGTGATCACCCTGGACCGTCAGGCAACCAAAGGCGACGTGGTGAGCCATATCGCGTCTGACAACGTGCTGGGCGGCAAAATCGCGGGTGACTACATTGCGAAGAAAGCCGGCGAAGGCGCGAAAGTTATCGAGCTGCAGGGGATTGCCGGTACGTCTGCTGCCCGCGAGCGTGGCGAAGGATTCCAGCAGGCGGTTGCAGCGCATAAATTCAATGTACTGGCCAGCCAGCCTGCGGACTTCGACCGTACTAAAGGTCTGAACGTCATGCAGAACCTGCTGACCGCACATCCTGACGTACAGGCGGTCTTCGCGCAGAACGACGAAATGGCGCTGGGCGCGCTGCGTGCCCTGCAGACTGCAGGTAAATCTGATGTGATGGTTGTCGGATTTGACGGCACGCCGGATGGTGAAAAAGCAGTAAACGATGGCAAACTGGCTGCGACCATCGCTCAGCTGCCTGAGCAGATTGGCGCCACTGGCGTTGAAACTGCCGATAAAGTGCTGAAGGGCGAAAAAGTTCAGGCTAAATACCCTGTTGACCTGAAGCTGGTTATCAAGCAGTAAAAGGCGAATCAGGTCGTCACTGGCGGCCTGAGGGACACCAATAAAGAAAAGTGTGGCATACGCCACCGGGTAACACCGGTGGCGCTCTCAGATGGACAACCCAACCATGAAAACCGCAGGCAACCTCGTCGTCCTTGGCAGTATCAATGCCGATCACATTCTTAACCTTGAATCGTTCCCTGCACCGGGCGAAACCGTCACGGGTAGCCAGTATCAGGTCGCTTTTGGCGGTAAAGGGGCAAACCAGGCCGTTGCCGCTGGCCGCAGCGGAGCGAATATTGCGTTTATCGCCTGCACGGGCGATGACGATACTGGTGAGCGCGTACGCAAGCAGCTGGCAAGCGACAACATTGATATCGCACCGGTCAGCGTTGTTGCAGGGGAGTCTACCGGCGTGGCGCTGATTTTCGTCAACGCAGAAGGTGAGAATGTCATCGGTATTCATGCTGGCGCTAACGCAGCGTTGACGACGGAGCGCGTAGAAGCGCAACGTGCAATCATCGCCGGAGCGGAAGCCCTGCTCATGCAGCTGGAGTCACCGGTTGAAAGCGTGCTGGCCGCGGCGAACATTGCGCATGAAAATCATACCACTGTCGTACTTAATCCGGCCCCTGCCCGTGTATTATCTGACGAGCTGCTGGCGCTGGTGGACATCATCACGCCGAACGAAACCGAAGCCGAAAAGCTGACGGGCATTCGCGTTGAAAACGATGATGATGCCGCGCGAGCCGCGCGTGCGTTGCACGACAAAGGCATCGGAACGGTGATCATCACCCTGGGCAGCCGTGGGGTATGGGCAAGCGTAAACGGTGAAGGCCGTCGCGTGCCGGGCTTTAAGGTGAAGGCGATTGATACCATTGCAGCGGGAGACACCTTCAACGGTGCACTGGTGACCGCGCTGCTGGAAGGCAAGAGTATGGATGATGCGATCCGATTCGCGCATGCGGCTGCCGCGATTGCGGTGACGCGCAAGGGCGCTCAGCCTTCCGTTCCGTGGCGTAAAGAGATCGATGAATTCTTAAGTCAGCAGAGGTAACGCTTGGCCACAATGAAAGATGTCGCTCGCCTGGCGGGCGTTTCTACCTCGACGGTTTCTCACGTCATTAATAACGATCGCTTCGTCAGCGAGGCGATTCGGGAAAAAGTCGAAGCGGCAGTAAAAAATCTCAACTATGCGCCGTCTGCGCTGGCGCGTAGCCTTAAGCTCAACCAGACGCGTACGATCGGTATGCTGATCACCGCCAGTACCAATCCCTTTTATTCTGAGCTGGTTCGCGGCGTGGAGCGCAGCTGCTTCGAGCGTGGCTACAGCCTGGTGCTGTGCAATACCGAAGGGGACGAGCAGCGCATGAACCGTAACCTGGAAACGCTGATGCAAAAACGCGTCGACGGGCTACTGCTGCTGTGTACCGAAACGCACCAGCCCTCGAAAGAGATTATCCAGCGCTACCCCTCCATTCCCACGGTGATGATGGACTGGGCGCCGTTCGACGGCACCAGCGATCTTATTCAGGATAACTCTCTGCTGGGGGGCGATATGGCCACCCAGTATCTGATCGATAAAGGCTATACCCGCATCGCCTGTATTACCGGTCCGCTGGACAAAACCCCGGCGCGTTTGCGACTGGAAGGGTATCTCGCCGCGATGGCGCGGGCGGGCCTTTCCGTGCCGGAAGGGTACCGTATTACCGGTGATTTTGAGTTTCACGGTGGTTTTGAAGCGATGCAGACGCTGCTGGCGCAGCCGCAGCGTCCGCAGGCGGTGTTTATCGGCAACGACGCCATGGCGTTTGGCGCCTATCAGGCGTTATATCAGGCCGGTTTGCGTGTTCCCGACGATATGGCGGTAATCGGCTACGATGATATTGAGCTGGCCAGCTATATGACGCCGCCGCTCACCACCATCCATCAGCCAAAAGATGAGCTGGGCGAGCTGGCCATCGATGTGTTGATCCACCGAATGGCTCAGCCCACGCTGCAGCAGCAACGCCTGCAGCTTACTCCTGTTCTGATGGAACGGGGTTCGGTTTAGCTTTCGCCTTATGGCGTTCTTTTATCAGGTTACGGCCATCTTTCGGTTTTAACAGCATAAAGACCAGCGCTGAAACGACGGTGAGTGCGCCCATGGTGATAAAGGTATAGTGGAACTGCTCGACGGTGTTCGCGCTGTCGAAACCTTCATAAAACCGCAGTACCGCCGCGCTCACGGCCACCCCTAAACTGATCGACAACTGCTGGGTGACTGCCAGCACGCTGTTGCCGCTACTGGCGTTCTCGTCGGTCAGATCCGCAAGAGTGATGGTGTTCATTGATGTGAACTGCGTCGACATCGCCATGCCCAGCACAAACAGCGGCAGTATCAGCATCCAGACGGGAAGCGAGGCGGACTGCAGCGAGAACTGCGCAATCATCAGGCCAATAAAGACCGTCACGCCAACCAGCGTCCTGCGATAGCCAAACCAGCGTAGCACCTGCGTCACGGTCGATTTTGCCAGAATCGAGCCCATCGCCGTAGGCGCCATCATGCAGCCGGCAATCAGGGCCGGATAGCCGAAACCGACCTGCAGCATCAGTGGCATCAGGAACGGTACACAGCCGGTTCCCAGACGCGAGGCAATGTTTCCCGCGATCCCGACGGAAAAGGTTCGGGTGTTGAAGAGCCCAAGAGAGATTAACGGCGTCGGGTGACGGCGCGCGTGACGTATATAAAGAAGGAACAGCAGAATCCCGGCGAGGATAACGGAGAGCGCCATCCACGTCGCGACGATCTTCTCGCCAAACAACTCCATCCCGCTGGAGAAGAGCACCAGGCTCAGGCCAAACAGGAAAAAGCCCCCCATGTCGAAGCTGCGTCTTGGCGTGGTGAAGTTCGGCATATATTTGCGGGCATACAGCAGCCCCGCGACGCCAATCGGAATATTAATCAGGAAGATCCAGTGCCAGCTTGCCCAGGTGACAAACACGCCACCGAGTACCGGGCCAAGTATCGGGCCGACCAGTCCCGGCATGGTGACGAAGTTGAGCACGGGAAGCAGTTCGCTTCGAGGGTAGGCTCGTAATAAGGCAAGGCGCGCCACGGGCATCATCATCGCGCCGCCAATGCCCTGTAATACGCGGAAGATAACCAGTTCCGTTAAGGACGAGGAGAGCGCACAGGCCAGCGAACCGAGCGTAAAGAGTGTTACGGCCAGCATGAAAACTCTGCGGGTACCGAAGCGGTCGGCCAGCCATCCGCTAACCGGAATTAACATTGCGACCGTCAGGGTGTAGCTGATGATGGCGGACTGCATCGCCAGCGGGGAGCGGTTAAGGCTTTGCGCAATAGCGGGAAGCGCGGTGTTGAGGATGGTGGCATCCAGTGCCTGCATAAAAAACGCCATGGCTGCAATCCACGGCAATCCGGCCATGCTGCGCGCTTTTTTCTTTGTCATTTATTTACCTGCTGGTGGGTTGGCGCAGCCAGTAATGCCTGGCACGCACTCAGGGCTCGCTGCCCGTCGCTTTCCTGAATGGCATCTACTATCGCCTGATGCAATTCCAGTTTTACCACGTCGTTTTGTGTAATAGAGGTAAAGTAAGTGTGGTACACCGAATGGAATAATGAGGCAAAAGAGGTGAGGAACGGATTGGCGCTCATCATATAGATATGTTCATGCCAGGCCATATCGACTTCAACCCAGCGTTCGCGGTTGAAGTATTTTTTCAGAAACACCATCTCTTCCATCAATGCGTTAAGCTGCGCTTTTTGCTCTGCCGTGCCAAGCGTGGCGGCAAGCAGACATGCCTGAGGTTCAAGACTGCTGCGCATCACCAGAAAGTGATCGACAACCTGATGAAAGTTATCTTCCGTCATCCACCAGGAGAGCAGCTCCTGATCGAGAAAATTCCAGTTACTCTGGGGCATCACGCGCGTGCCAATACGCGGGCGCGGAAGCACCATCCCTTTTGCCGTCAGGGTTTTCACCGCCTCGCGAACCGCGGTACGGCTCACCCCAAACTGCTCACCCAGCTCCATTTCACCCGGCAGGATGCTACCCGGGGCATATTTACCCGCTAGAATTCGCTGCGCCAGCTTTTCTGCCAGCACATACGACAGGTTTTTTTGGGCGGCCAGCTGTTGTGCGCTTAATGGCATCGCTTTTATTCCTTAAAGATTCATGCTGATAATTATGCCACCTCGAATGTGATTGTGGTTGCAGATACATCAAATAGAACAATTTGTAGCTTGATTTCACCGCTGCTGGTGAAAAAAAACACGGATAGAAACTTTTTTTAAATTTCCTCTTGTCACGCCGGAATAACTCCCTATAATGCGCCTCCACTGACACGGAACAACGGCACACACGCCGCCGGGTCAGCAGAGAATAGCGAAAATAAACGCTTGACTCTGAAGCGGGAAAGCGTAATATGCACACCCCGCGCCGCAGCGAAAACGAAGCGGCACTGCTCTTTAACAATTTATCAGACAATCTGTGTG
>NZ_JAJCXF010000006.1:0-162745 GCF_020567405.1 Enterobacter sp. TCD1-1
TCAGAAGTGAAACGCCGTAGCGCCGATGGTAGTGTGGGGTCTCCCCATGTGAGAGTAGGGAACTGCCAGGCATCAAACAAGTGAAGAGGCCATCCGAAAGGATGGCCTTTTTGCGTTTATACGCTGCACAAACTGATCCCCCATCACCCTGCTTATACGGTAAACTACCTGCGTTTTTGCATCAGGATAGCGTCTATGAACCACTCCCTTAAGCCCTGGAATACCTTTGGCATTCAACGCAATGCTAATCAAATTGTACGTGCCGATACTGCACAGCAGCTGCTGGATGCATGGCAAAGCGCAACAGAAAAAAACGAACCCGTACTGATTCTGGGCGAAGGAAGTAATGTCCTGTTTCTCGATGATTTTGCGGGAACGGTGATCGTTAACCGCATCATGGGAATTGATGTGGAAGAGCGTGCCGACAGCTGGCACGTGCACGTGGGGGCTGGTGAAAACTGGCACCACCTGGTGCAGTTTACCCTCGAAAAAGGGATGGCGGGTCTGGAAAACCTTGCGCTTATTCCAGGCTGCGCCGGATCGTCACCCATTCAGAACATCGGCGCCTACGGCATCGAGCTGAAACATGTCTGTGAATATGTCGACTGCATCGAGCTGGCGACCGGAACGGCGACGCGTTTAACCGCAGAACAGTGCCGTTTTGGCTATCGTGACAGTATCTTCAAACATGAATATCAGGATCGCTACGTGATTGTCGCCGTGGGTTTGCGTCTGTCGAAGAACTGGCAGCCCGTATTGACCTACGGGGATTTAACGCGTCTCGATCCGGCTACCGTTACCGCACGCGACGTTTTTGACTCTGTTTGCCATATGCGGATGACCAAGCTTCCCGATCCCAAAGTTAACGGAAATGCAGGGAGCTTCTTTAAAAACCCGGTCATCAGCGGCGAAAATGCGAGACGCTTTCTGGAGGAGTGGCCAACCGCGCCACATTACCCTCAGGCGGATGGCAGCGTGAAGCTGGCGGCTGGATGGCTTATCGATCAATGCCAGCTAAAAGGCACTTCAGTTGGCGGGGCAGCCGTTCACCGACAGCAGGCTCTGGTGCTGATTAACCAACACGATGCAACCAGCGACGATGTGGTACAGCTGGCTCACTATGTTCGCCAGCGTGTGGGCGAAAAATTTAACGTCTGGCTGGAGCCAGAAGTCCGCTTCATTGGTCGCACAGGTGAAGTCAACGCTGTGGAGACTATCGCATGAAGGACAATACGGTCCCGTTAACCCTGATTGGTATCCTGGCGGATGGTGAATTCCATTCCGGCGAGCAGCTGGGTGAGCAGCTGGGCATGAGCCGCGCCGCCATTAACAAGCACATCCAGACGCTCCGTGACTGGGGTGTTGATGTGTTTACGGTTCCCGGAAAAGGCTACAGCCTGCCGGAGCCGATTCAGTTGCTGAATGAAGACGCGATCCGCAGCCAGATTGGACACGGCAACGTGGCGGTGCTGCCGGTGATTGACTCGACGAACCAGTATCTGCTGGATCGTCTGCCTGAGCTCAAATCCGGCGATGCCTGTGTAGCTGAATATCAACAGGCCGGTCGCGGCCGTCGTGGCCGCAAGTGGTTTTCACCCTTTGGCGCCAATCTCTATCTGTCCATGTACTGGCGACTCGATCAGGGCCCGGCCGCTGCCATTGGCCTGAGCCTGGTCATCGGTATCGTCATGGCAGAGGTGCTGCACGATCTGGGTGCGGATCAAGTGCGTGTTAAATGGCCTAACGATCTGTACCTCAACGATCGTAAACTTGCCGGGATTCTGGTCGAACTGACGGGCAAAACGGGCGATGCGGCGCAAATCGTCATTGGCGCGGGCCTCAATATGGTGATGCGCAATGTCCAGAATGACGTGGTTAATCAGGCCTGGACTAACCTCCAGGAGGCGGGGATCGTCATCGATCGTAACACCCTTGCCGTACGTATGATTAAAGAGCTGCGCAGCTCGCTCACGCTTTTTGAGCAGGAAGGGCTGGCACCGTTCCTGTCGCGTTGGGAAAAGCTGGATAACTTTATCAACCGCCCGGTGAAATTGCTGATTGGTGATAAAGAGATCTACGGCACGTCCCGCGGTATCGACGCTCAGGGCGCGCTGCTCCTGGAGCAGGATGGCGTGATCAAACCCTGGGTGGGCGGTGAGATTTCCCTGCGGAGTGCCGAATAACCGGATGGAGTGAATGATGCGAAAACCCGTCTGCGCGACGCTGGCCGTCATGATGAGCTTGTTGTTCTCACCTCTCTCTCAGGCGGGACAGGCCTGGGAGAGTTACAAAGCACGCTTTTTCAAACCGGAAGGCCGCATTGTCGATACCGGTAATGGCGGCGTGTCGCATACGGAAGGTCAGGGCTTTGCCATGCTGATGGCAGTCGCCAACGACGATAAGGCCACATTCGATAAGCTCTGGCAATGGACAAACCGTGAGCTGAAGAACAAAGAGAACGGTCTGTTTTACTGGCGCTATAATCCCGCAGAGTCCAACCCGGTCGCGGACAAAAACAACGCCGCCGATGGCGATGTGCTGATTGCCTGGGCGCTGCTTAAAGCCGATGCCCGCTGGCATGACAAACGCTACAGCGCCGCATCGGATGCCATTACAAAAGCGCTGGTTGCCCATAGCGTCATCCGCTATGCGGGTTACCGCGTGATGCTGCCCGGCGTCCAGGGATTTAAGCTTGACGGTGAAGTGGTCCTTAATCCTTCCTATTTTGTGTTTCCGGCCTGGCAGGCCTTCGCCGGACGCAGTCATTTGCCGGTCTGGCGCGATTTGATTAAGGACGGGAAGCGCCTGTTGGGGAAAATGGGCTCGGGTAAAGCGAATCTGCCCGCTGACTGGGTCTCGCTGGCATCAGATGGCAAGCTGGAACCGGCCAAAGGCTGGCCGCCGCGAATGAGCTATGACGCGATTCGTATTCCGCTGTATCTTGCCTGGTCTGATAAGCAAAGCCCACTCCTGACGCCGTGGAAAGCGTGGTTTGGGCAATTCCCCCGGGAGCAAACGCCCGCCTGGGTTAACGTCACCACTAACGAATATGCGCCTTACATGATGGAAGGTGGTCTGTTGGCCGTGCGTGATTTAACGATGGGGCAGCCTTCCGGAGAACCCGAAATCACCTCTAAAGACGACTACTATTCGGCAAGTCTGAAAATGCTGGTGTGGATTTCAGCGCAATAATAACGCACTGGCTATCCCCTCTCCCCGATGGGGAGAGGGTTAGGGTGAGGGGGAAATCAGTTACTGCGGATACGGTACCCAATCCCCGCCGTTCAGGCGAACGTACGGTTTGTTCTGATACTGAATCACCACCGCGTTGGCGTTCTCGGAGACTTCTGCCGTTTGCGGCAGTTTGCTGGTGAGTTGATCCCAGTTCACGCTATCTTCCACAAACAGCTTCCCGTCAACGGCACGGGCAACCAGTTCTGAGATTGCCAGATAGCTGGTCGGCTGGGTGATTTCAATCGGTGCGCCCTGATGGGGTGCCTTCATCCCAAAGAACTTAATGCCAGCAGGCACGTTGGTAATCGACGGGCTTGGGATATCACGCAGACCTGACACCTGCATTCTGTCGCCTTTCAGCGCGCCACCGTGCTCAGGTACCACGACCACCATTACTTTACGGCCTGATTTTTCCAGCTCCGTAAAGAACGCGTCCAGCTCGTCGAAGAATTTCTGCGCACGCACTTTATAATCCGCCGTTTTGCTCACGCCCGGGAAGTGGTTACCGTCGTGGAGCGGCAGGGTGTTAAAGAACGTCGCGCTGCGTGGATTACTGTCTTTTTCGATGGTCTGCAGCCAGCGCTGCAGGACAGCGGAATCGTCATAGACGGGCGAGCCGTCGAAGCCCAGCAGAGAGACAGGAAGACCGGTTTGATCCATCAGCGGTGCCTGCATACCCCCCTGTTCGCGCACCTCTTTCAGGAAGTTGCCGAACTGGCCGTTATGCCCCAGCATCAGATGCTGCGTAAAGCCCAGTTTGGCGAGGTTATCGAACAGATAACACTGGTTGCCGGCGGGTTGATACAGATTCTTATGCGATGCCTGACCGCAGCTTGCACGCAGCAGGCGGATGGCCGCCGGGCCGCTGTACGAGGTGGCAGAGTTGAAATCTTTAAACTGAATGTCGAAATGAGACCACAGCGGATGAGACATCAAACCTGCAGCGTCCACGTCTGCCCAGGAGAGAGAGCAGATGTTGATCACCAGCAGTTCAAACGGCTGAGCATCCGCCGGCAGCGCATCCGGGAATTTCGTCTGTCGTTTGTCTTCCGCGGTATAGAAACTGGAGAGCCAGGCGTTCAGGTTCGTGGAGGTCGGCGGTGCGGTCTGGGTTGGGATATCGCCCACCACAGGCGTATCGCCTGCCGTGGTGACGGTGGCCGCCGCGCTTCCCCCGGTGGTGGTCACCGTGGTGGTCGGTTGACCGGCAGGCCACAGCGAAAAGTTTGGCCCAGCCAGCGTCAGCACGTTAAGCCAGATCATAATCGCGACGACAAACACCGTGACGCGGATCCATTGTGACAGGAACAGCCAGGCAACCAGCAGCACAAATACCGCGCCTATCATCTGCCAGTTAATAAACCGCTCGGTCAGATCGAGGATATAGCTGGCGCTAAAGCCCGCCACCTGTGAGCCCTGGCTCATAATGCTGTCCGGTCCCGGTAACCAGGTATCATGCCAGAACAGAGCAAAGCCGAGAGGGATGGCTATCCAGTGACGTAAGCGATGCAGCCTGATATTCGGCAGGGGCATCAGCAGGAAGGCCATAAATACCAGGTTAAGAAGGGGATGGAAATTCAGATAGCCTGCCCACAGCAGACCAAACTTCACCAGAAAGTAGAAGTTCCAGCCGGAAAGGCCGCGCCAGTATTGCCAGAGCGGCGAGGGTGACGAAGCGGTATAGGTAGAATTAGTCATGTTTTCGGTCTGCCTTGACGTGTGATGCCCGTGTCAGTGTTCCGGCTGGTTTTACATAGCGAGGTTTTATAAACAGCACTCTGGCCGTATCACGGATACGACGTATGGAATGGCGTGCATAGTAGCCAAGCGGGAAAAAGATCAGCGCACAGACTATAACCAGTTGAATGATATCGCTGATATTCATGATGGTGCGTTCTCCGCGTTGTCTGTTAATAAGCGAAGGGGCTCCGGAACCCGGCGCCAGACATGTCCATCATGTCTGGCATTGAGGATCGGTTTCGCATCGCTCTTGATCGCGAGCGGTTTAGCCCATTGTTCAGGCTGGAGCGCACGCATCTGCACCAGCTCTGCGCTGATCGTATTATCTTCGAACCAAATCATACGGTTCGAGAAAATATCCCCGGTAGGCAGGGGGAAGATATGGTTAAGCGCCGTATCGAGGTCGTTTACCCGGCAGAAGGACAAAAACAGCACCAGGCGATTGTCGCCAATGGTCATGATGTCACCCGTACGATTGGGGCGACACAAGGTAAGAGCCTGTTCAACGCGGATACCGGGTACAGGACGCAGGGCAACCATAACCCCTTTTCCGTCAGCAGGAAGAAGCGTATTGCTCATCATGTTACCGACGGCGTCGCAGAAGGTATCCCATTTTTGGTATCCACGCAGCTTCATCGGCTGCGTCATAGAGAGCAGCGTCGAAATGTCTTCCGGTACATGGCGGCTAAACTGCTGGCCCTGAACGCTTTCGATCAGCGTCAGGCAGCGTGACAGCGGCGCGTTCCAGGGAATGACCATATTTGCACCACAGCCCAGAAGCAGACGCTCATCGGTGGCGCGCAGGCTGGTATTGTTTTCGCGCACGATGATTTTTAACGCGCTTCCGCGCTGGCGGCGCAAGGTGTGGATCTGCCTTGCCAGCGTCTCAATCTGGTTATTCTGCATCAATGAGAAGATAAGGGTTGCCGCCTGGGTTGTGCGGGCTTCGTGGAAAAGGTCTTCGTTAGATTCAAACAGCGACCAGTTTTCCGACAGAGCGGGCGCCCCCTCTAAAACCGCGATATGGCTCAGGATGCGTTTTTCATCACTGCGCGGCTGCACCACGGTTTCTTCCTGCTGTGCCAGGTGCCACTTACCCTCGATGTGTTTCAGCGTAAGTTGTTGCCTGGCGCTCACGCCTTTTTCATTACACCAGAAGGCAATATCGTAGAGATAGCTGCCCACCTGGTCACGAACGCTTGCCAGACCGAACAGGGAACGATATTCACCCATTAAAAGTGAGAATAGCTTGTCATTATTACTGCCGGGATTGACTATCAATAGCGTGCAATTTTGAAATTTTGCCCATTTATTGATTTTTTCCAGCCACGGCAGCAGTTTTTCAGCAGGGATATTTTGCAGGACGTTATTTGCACATTTAAGGATCACCAAATAGTGATCCGGATCAATAGTGCACTGAACGTCGCGGGACAAAAAGTATAGACTATCGGCATCCGATGTCATGGAAAATAATCGCACTGTCTGAGGCCCGCGATCGTTTTCCAGCGTGATAATTTTCTTCGGATCTTCGCCCATGCTAATGACGGCCACGCGGGAATCCTTATCCTGGGCAGCAATTGTCTGGTTTACCAGACTGATAGCATCTTCATTTCGGTCCGTATTAATCCACCAGACTCCTCCGACTGGCATGTGGCTCAATTCGTCCCATAATGACTGGATGCCAATAGAAAATATGGAGTCCACGGTGTCCCTCTTTTCGTCTAATTTATCTGTATCTCAGTTTACTAGCGAAAGCGTAGAAATAAACCTAACATTGAAATTAAAGAACATCAGATTTAGCATGTAAATGAAATTTGTCAGGGCAGGAAGCCCCGCAACTTCTTTAGCGTGCGATTTTCCTTAAAGGGATGGAAAAAGAATGGATAATAATGAACCCGGTACCCCAGTCGACTCGACCCTGGGTTACACATTCCAAAACGATTTTCTGGCGCTGACGCAGGCCTTTTCTTTACCTGAAATAGATTACACCGATATTTCCCAGCGGGAACAGTTGGCCGCGGCTATTAAACGCTGGCCGTTATTAGCTGAATTCGCCCATCAACAATAAGGGAGCCATTGATGGCCATACTCGGATTACAGGGTGTCCGTGGGGGTGTGGGTACCACATCTGTTACCGCGGCGCTGGCGTGGTCATTACAGCTTTTAGGTGAATCGGTGCTGGTTATTGACGCCTGCGCCGATAATTTGTTGCGTATGTCGTTTAACGTCGACTTTACTCGCGAAGAGGGCTGGGCCCGCGCGCTGCTTGACGATAAAGACTGGCAGGATGCAGGTTTGCGCTATACCTCCCTTCTTGACCTGCTGCCGTTTGGTCAACTGACCACCACGGAACGCGAAAATGAAGCCGCATACCAGCGCCTGTTTTCGCAATTTACGCTGGCGCTGCAGAGCCTGAAGGAAAAGGGTCACTACAAGTGGATCCTGCTGGATCTGCCGCACGGTGCCGGCACGCTGACCCGACAGCTTATCGCGCAGTGCGATCATGTCCTCTCGATCGTTAACGTCGATGCGAACTGCCATATCCGCCTGCATCAGCAGGGGCTACCTCAGAATGGCCATATCCTGATTAACGATTTGCGCATAGGCAGCCAGATTCAGGACGATCTGTATCAGGTCTGGCTGCAGAGCCAGCGCCGCCTGCTTCCCATTGTCATTCATCGTGATGAGGGCATGGCGGAATGCCTTGCATCGAAGCAACCGCTCGGCGAATACCGCAGCGATTCACTGGCGGCAGAAGAGATCCTGACGCTGGCTAACTGGTGTCTGCTGAACTTCGCCAATCGGGCGGAGCATGCAGGGAGTGATGTATGAGTCGTCTCGCCAGCTGGTTACTCATCCCACCGGTCAGTTCGCGTTTGAGCGAACATTACCGGCATTTTCGCCGTCACGGTGCGTCGGCATTCAGCGCCGCGCTCGGCTGTTTCTGGATGATTCTGGCCTGGATGTTTATTCCACTCGAACACCCGCGCTGGCAGCGCATACGTGCCCGGCACAGTGAACTGTATCCGCACATTAATCCTGACCGGCCGCGTCCACTGGATCCGGCGCGTTATCTCATTCAGGCCATCTGGCTGGTGGCGACCTCATCCCGCGCGGAGATAAAAACGCCGCACTGGCGGAGCTTCTCCCGCGTCCAACAGTTACGTGAACGCTACCATCAGTGGCTGGACAGGCTGCCTAACAGCGTCAGCGATAAGACCAGCCATCTGGATAACCACAAAGAGCTCGGGCATCTCCACCCGGGCTTGCGGCGTTTTATCCTCGGCGTGATCGTTGTGTTCTCGCTCATTCTGGCGCTGGTCTGTATTACGCAGCCTTTCAACCCTCTGGCGCAGTTCACTTTCCTGATCCTGCTGTGGGGCGTGGCGCTACTGGTGCGCCGAATTCCGGGCCGCTTCTCGGCGCTGATGCTGATCGTGTTGTCGCTGACCGTCTCCTGCCGCTACATCTGGTGGCGTTATACCTCGACGCTGAACTGGGACGACCCGGTGAGTCTGGTGTGCGGCCTGGTGCTGCTGTTTGCTGAAACCTATGCCTGGATTGTGCTGGTGCTGGGCTATTTCCAGGTGATTTGGCCGCTCAACCGCCAGCCGGTTCCGCTGCCAAAGGACACGACCCAGTGGCCAACCGTCGATCTCTTCGTGCCGACCTACAACGAAGACCTGAGCGTGGTGAAGAACACCATCTATGCCGCGCTGGGCATCGACTGGCCGAAAGATAAGCTCAAGGTCTGGATCCTGGATGACGGCAACCGTCCGGCGTTCCGCCAGTTCGCAGAGGAGGTCGGCGTCGAATACATCGCCCGTCCGACGCATGAACACGCTAAGGCGGGGAACATCAACAACGCGTTGAAGTATGCCACCGGGGAGTTTGTTTCGATCTTTGACTGCGACCACGTGCCGACGCGCTCGTTCCTGCAGATGACCATGGGCTGGTTCCTGAAGGAAAAAGAGCTGGCGATGATGCAGACGCCGCACCACTTCTTCTCGCCGGACCCGTTTGAACGTAACCTTGGCCGTTTCCGTAAGACCCCGAACGAAGGCACGCTGTTCTATGGGCTGGTACAGGACGGAAACGACATGTGGGACGCCACCTTCTTCTGCGGCTCATGCGCGGTTATCCGCCGTAAACCGCTGGATGAAATTGGTGGTATCGCCGTCGAGACGGTCACCGAAGATGCGCACACCTCGCTGCGCCTGCACCGTCGTGGCTATACCTCAGCCTATATGCGCATTCCGCAGGCTGCTGGCCTCGCAACGGAGTCATTGTCGGCGCACATTGGCCAGCGTATTCGCTGGGCGCGCGGCATGGTGCAGATTTTCCGTCTCGATAACCCCCTGATCGGTAAAGGGCTCAAGCTGGCGCAGCGTCTCTGCTACGTCAACGCCATGTTCCACTTCTTGTCCGGCATTCCGCGGCTGATCTTCCTGACCGCGCCGCTGGCGTTCCTGCTCCTTCACGCTTATATCATCTACGCCCCGGCGCTGATGATTGCGCTGTTTGTTCTGCCGCACATGATCCACGCGAGCCTGACGAACTCGAAGATACAGGGTAAATACCGCCACTCCTTCTGGAGTGAAATCTACGAAACGGTGCTGGCCTGGTACATCGCGCCGCCGACGATGGTGGCGCTGATTAACCCGCACAAAGGTAAATTCAACGTCACCGCGAAGGGCGGGCTGGTGGAGGAGGAGTACGTCGACTGGGTGATCTCCCGGCCGTATATCTTCCTGGTGCTGCTGAATATCGTGGGCGTCATTGCGGGTATCTGGCGCTACTTCTACGGTCCGGAAAACGAAATCCTGACCGTCTTCGTCAGTATGGCCTGGGTCTTCTACAACCTGATTATCCTCGGCGGCGCGGTGGCGGTGTCGGTGGAGAGTAAACAGGTTCGTCGCGCACATCGCGTGGAAATCTGCATGCCAGCGGCGATTGCCCGTGAAGATGGCCATCTCTTCTCCTGTACCGTGCACGACTTCTCTGACGGCGGTCTGGGGATCAAAATCAACGGCCAGGCGAAGGTGCTGGAAGGGCAGAAAGTTAACCTGCTGCTTAAGCGCGGTCAGCAGGAGTATGTCTTCCCCACGCAGGTCGTTCGCGTGGTGGGCAATGAAGTCGGCCTGCAGCTGATGCCGTTGACCAAAAAGCAACATATCGATTTTGTGCAGTGTACGTTTGCCCGCGCGGATACGTGGGCTCTCTGGCAGGACAGCTTCCCGGAAGATAAACCTCTGGAAAGCCTGCTGGATATTCTGAAGCTGGGGTTCCGTGGCTATCGTCACCTTGCAGAATTTGCCCCGTCGTCGGTGAAATTAATTTTCCGGTCACTTACTTCGCTGGTTTCCTGGGTCGTGTCGTTCATTCCTCGTCGTCCTGAGCGGGATGAGGCGAAGCAGGCGGACCCGGTTATGGCTCAACAATGATGATAACGCGATGAAAACAAAACTTTCCTGGTTATGTGCAGTGGCAATGGGGATGAATGCGCTCCCCGCAACAATGGCTAACGCGGCCCCGGGTAACGCAGCGGCAACGCCTGCGCCAACCGTACCTGTCGTCGCGCAAGCAACCGATCCGGTTGTCACCGCGGCACCCGGTCAAACGGAAAACATCCTGCCGAACCAGCCAACGGAGGGGAATACCCTGCCGGCAGACGGCCAGGTCATCGGGCAGGTCATGCCGGGCGTCCGCGGGGCGAATGCGCCCGTCGTTGCGGACAATGCGCCGTCGCGTGACGTGAAGCTGACCTTCGCGCAAATTGCGCCGCCTCCGGGCAGCATGGTGCTGCGCGGCATCAACCCTAACGGCGGCATTGAATTTGGCATGCGCAGCGATGAGGTTGTCTCTAATGCGGTGCTGAACCTTGAATACACGCCGTCACCGTCGCTGCTGCCGACCCAGTCTCAGCTGAAGGTCTATCTGAATGACGAGCTGATGGACGTTCTGCCGGTCACCAAAGAGC
Organism: Enterobacter sp. TCD1-1; assembly: GCF_020567405.1. NCBI lineage: Bacteria > Pseudomonadati > Pseudomonadota > Gammaproteobacteria > Enterobacterales > Enterobacteriaceae > Enterobacter > Enterobacter sp. TCD1-1. The sequence goes on from NZ_JAJCXF010000006.1 coordinate 10,955, forward strand.
AGCTCGGCAAGAAAACGCAGGCTCAGGTGCCGATCAACCCGCTATTCATCACCGACTTTAACCGTATTCGCCTGGAATTTGTCGGTCACTACCGCGATGTCTGCGAAAACCCGGCCAGCAACACGCTGTGGATGGACGTCGGGCGTAACTCCTCGCTGCAGATGACCTACCAGTCGCTGGCGCTGAAAAACGATCTCTCAGCCTTCCCGGTTCCGTTCTTCGATCCGCGTGATAACCGTCCGCTCACGCTGCCGATGGTGTTTGCCTCTTCCCCGGACGTGACCGAGCAGCTGGCGGCCACCATTGTGGCGTCCTGGTTTGGTTCACGCGCGGGCTGGCGCGGCCAGAGCTTCCCGGCGATGTATGACAAGCTGCCGGACAGAAATGCCATTGTGTTTGCCACCAACGCGAAACGCCCGGCTTTCCTGCGCGATCATCCGGACGTCAACGCGCCGACCGTTGAGATGATAAGCCACCCGGAAAACCCGTACGTGAAGCTGCTGGTGGTCTTTGGTCGTGATGATAAAGATCTGGTGCAGGCAGCAAAAGCGATTGCCCAGGGCAACGTCCTGTTCCGTGGCAACAGCGTGGTGATAGATGAGGTCAAGCCGCTGCTGGCGCGTAAACCTTACGATGCGCCAAACTGGGTGCGTACCGACCGTGCGGTCACCTTTGGCGAGCTGAAAACCTATGAAGAACAGCTGCAGGCGACGGGGCTTGAGCCAGCGCCAATTAGCCTGTCGCTGAATCTGCCGCCGGATCTGTACCTGCTGCGCACCAACGGCATTGATATCAATCTGAACTACCGGTATACCGCGCCAGCCACCAAAGACAGCTCGCGCATGGATATCAGCCTCAACAACCAGTTCCTGCAATCCTTCAGCCTGCAAAGCACGCAGGATACGAACCGCCTGATGCTTCGCCTGCCAGTGCTGCAGGGGCTGCTGGACGGTAAAACGGATGTTTCCATCCCGGCACTGAAGCTGGGCGCGATAAACCAGCTGCGCTTTGATTTCCAGTACATGAACCCGATGCCTGGCGGCTCGGCTGAAAACTGCATCACCTTCCAGCCGGTGCAGAACCACGTGGTGATTGGCGATGAGTCGACCATCGACTTCTCGAAGTACTATCACTTCCTGGCGATGCCGGACCTGCGCGCGTTTGCTAACGCGGGCTTCCCGTTCAGCCGCATGGCCGATCTCTCTGAGTCCATTGTGGTGATGCCAAAATCGCCAAACGAAGGGCAGGTCACGACCCTGCTGGACACCATGGCGACCGTTGGCGGACAGACGGGATTACCGGCAATTAACGTCACGTTGACCGACGATGGCAGCCAGATTCAGAACAAAGACGCTGACATCATGGTGATCGGAACCATTCCGGATAAGCTAAAGGATGACAAACGTATCGATCTGCTGGTGAAAGCGGCCCAGTCCTGGGTTAACACGCCGCTGCGCCAGACCGAATTCCCGAGCATTATGCCGGATGTGAACGATCGTCAGGCCAGCGCGCAGACGACGATAACGTCTCAGGGGGCAATGGCTGCGGTGGTGGGCTTCCAGTCACCTTACAACGAACAGCGTAGCGTGGTGGCTCTCCTCGCGGACAGCCCGCGCGGGTATGAACTGCTCAATACGGCCATGAACGACAGCGGTAAACGTGCCGCGATGTTTGGTTCCGTGTCGGTGATCCGTGAGTCCGGCGTCAATAGCCTGCGCGTAGGCGATGTGTACTACGTAGGCCATCTGCCGTGGTTTGAACGCCTGTGGTATGCGCTGGCTAACCATCCGGTTCTGCTCGCTATCCTGGCTGCGGTTAGCGTGGTCCTGCTGGCATGGGTGCTGTGGCGTCTGCTGCGAATCATCAGCCGTCGTCGTCTGAACCCGGATGAGTAAGATGTGATGAAAGCCTTTCGCTGGTGTGTATTAGCAGCGGTGATGCTGGCGGCGCTTCCTCTTCGCGCCGCCTGTACCTGGCCTGCCTGGGAGCAGTTTAAAAAGGACTACATCAGTGAGGGCGGGCGTGTCATTGACCCCAGTGACACGCGCAAAATTACGACCTCGGAAGGGCAAAGCTACGCCCTGTTCTTTGCCCTGGCGGCGAACGATCGCCAGGCCTTTGACCAGCTGCTGACGTGGACGCGCGATAATCTTGCCAGCGGCGATCTCAACGACCATCTGCCTGCCTGGCTATGGGGGCAGAAAGATAAAGAGACGTGGGCGGTGATTGATACCAACTCCGCCTCTGACGCCGATGTCTGGATCGCCTGGTCACTGCTCGAAGCGGGTCGGCTGTGGAAGCATCCGGACTATACCCGCACGGGTAAAGCGCTGCTGAAACGCATTGTCAGCGAGGAGGTGGTGAAAGTCCCGGGGCTTGGCGCAATGCTGCTTCCCGGCAAAGTCGGCTTTGCCGATGAACACGCCTGGCGCTTTAACCCCAGCTATCTTCCTCCGCAGCTAGCGGCTTATTTCACGCGGTTTGGCTCCCCGTGGACCCAGCTTCGTGAAACCAATCTGCGCCTGCTGCTGGAGAGTGCGCCGAAAGGCTTTTCGCCGGACTGGGTGCAGTATCAGAAAAACAGAGGCTGGCGGTTACAGCAGGAGAAAGCGCTGGTGGGCGGCTACGACGCCATCCGCGTGTATCTCTGGGTGGGCATGATGAGTGATAAAGATCCTCAGAAAGCCCGGTTGCTGACGCGCTTCCAGCCGATGGCGGCAAAGACCATGAAACGGGGTGTGCCGCCGGAGAAAGTGGATGTGGCGACGGGGAAACGCACCGGCGACGGCCCGGTCGGGTTCTCTGCCGCTATGCTGCCGTTTTTACAACAACGTGATGCCCAGGCGATTCAGCGCCAGCGCGTTGCGGACCATTTTCCCGATAACAATGCCTATTACAGCTACGTGCTGACGCTTTTTGGGCAAGGATGGGATCAGCATCGTTTTCGCTTCACCGCAAAAGGTGAATTAATACCGGATTGGGGCCAGGAATGCGCAAGTTCACAGTAAATCTACTCAGTTTATCGCTTGGCCTGGCGCTTATGCCGTGGGCCCAGGCCGCTAACTCTCCGCAGCAAAAACAGCTGCTGGAGCAGGTGAGGCTGGGCGAATCGACACAGCGTGAGGATTTGGTTCGTCAGTCGCTCTATCGCCTTGAGCTGATTGACCCGAACAACCCTGACGTGATTGCCGCACGCTTTCGCTACCTGCTGCGTCAGGGCGATAACGCCGGCGCGCAAAAAGAGCTGGATCGTCTGAAAGGGATTGCGCCGGGTTCGAGTGCGTACCAGTCATCACGCAACACGATGCTGCTTTCTACTCCGGATGGCCGCCAGCAGCTCCAGCAGGCGCGACTGCTCGCCACTACGGGGCACACGCAGGAGGCGATTGCCGCCTATGACAAGCTGTTTGACGGCAACCCGCCGGGTGGCGACGTGGCGACGGAATACTGGAACGTCGTGGCAAAAGATCCTGCTCGCCGCGGCGCGGCCATTAACCAGCTTAAGAAAATAAACAGCAGCAGTCCCGGAAATACGCAGCTGCAGGCGACGCTGTCCCAGCTTCTGTTCCAGAGCGGACGTCGTGATGAAGCCTTTGCGGTATTGCAGGAGATGGCCAAATCCACCAATGGCCGTAGCCAGGCGTCTGATATGTGGTATGACCAAATCAAAGACCAGCCTGCCAGCAGCGCCAGCGTCAGTGCGCTGCAAAAATACCTGAGCGTATTCAGCGACGGGGATAGCGTCGCGGCGGCGCGTGCCCAGCTTGAAGCGCAGCAAAAACAGCTCGCCGATCCGGCGTTCCGCGCGAAAGCCGAAGGGCTGGCAGCGGTGGATGCCGGGCAGGGAAGTAAGGCGGTGGCGGAGCTGCAAAAAGCCGTCAGCGCCAACCATGCTGACAGTGAAGCGGTGGGCGCCCTTGGACAGGCGTATTCCCAGAAGGGCGACCGCGCCCGCGCGGTGGCACAGTTTGAAAAGGCGATTGCCCTCGATCCCCAGAGCGATAATCGGGGTAAATGGGACAGTCTTCTGAAGGTTAACCGCTACTGGCTGCTGATCCAGCAGGGCGATGCGGCGCTGAAGGCGAATAACCCGGCGCAGGCAGAGCGTTACTATCAGCAGGCACGCAATATCGACAATACCGACAGCTATGCCGTGCTGGGGCTGGGCGACGCCGCCGCGGCGCGTAAAGATAACGACGCGGCGGAGCGTTACTATCGCCAGGCGCTGCGGATGGACAGCGGCAACAGCAATGCGGTTCGCGGCCTGGCCAATATTTACCGCGCGCAGTCGCCGGAGAAGGCTTCGCAGTTTATCCAGTCTCTCTCCGCCAGCCAGCGCCGTAGCATAGACGACATTGAACGTAGCCTGACCAACGAACAGCTCTCCGCCCAGGCCGAACAGCTTGAGAACCAGGGGAAATACGCGCAGGCGGCAGACATTCAGCGTCGTCGTCTGGCGCTCTCTCCCGGCGACGTGTGGATAACCTATCGTCTTTCGCGCGATCTCTACAGCGCGGGTCAGCGCAGCCAGGCGGACACCCTGATGCGTCAGCTTGCCCACCAGAAACCGTCCGACCCGGATCAGGTTTATGCTAACGGGCTCTACCTTTCCGGAAACGATCAGGACCGGGCCGCGCTGGCGCATCTGGAGACGCTGCCGCGCAGCCAGTGGAACGGCAATATTCAGGAGCTTGCCGACCGCCTGCAAAGCAACCAGGTGCTGGAAACCGCCAACCGCCTGCGCGACAGCGGCAAAGAGCAGGACGCAGAGAATCTTCTTCGCCAGCAGCCGACCTCCACCCGTATCGACCTCACGCTGGCGGACTGGGCACAGCAGCGTGGCGATCTGGACTCGGCGAAAACGACGTACAACGCCGTCCTGCAGCGTGAGCCGCAGAATGAAGACGCGCTCCTCGGCCTGACCGAGATTTACAGCGCGCAGGGTAACAAAGATGCCGCGCGCGCGGAGCTGGCGAAGCTGCCCGCCGCGCAAAACGGCCAGCCGCTGTCGCTCAATATGCAGCGCCGCATCGCGATGGCGCAGGCGGGTCTGGGCGATGCCGCTGCCGCAGAGCAGACCTTCAATAAAATTATTCCGCAGGCTAAATCGCAGCCTGGCTCTATGGAAAACGCGCTGGTGCTGCGTGATGCCGCACGTTTCCAGGCGCAGAACGGCCAGCCTCAGCAGGCGCTGGAAACCTACAAAGATGCGATGGTATCGACGGGTATCACCACGACGCGTCCGGCTGACAACGACAGTTTCACCCGTCTGACGCGTAACGATGAAAAAGACGACTGGCTGAAGCGCGGCGTGCGCAGTGATGCCGGTGAGTTGTACCGTCAGCAGGATGTTAACGTCACGCTGCAGCACGATTACTGGGGCTCCAGCGGTACGGGCGGTTATTCCGATCTGAAAGCGCATACCACCATGCTGCAGGTGGATGCGCCGCTCTCTGACGGGCGCATGTTCTTCAGAAGCGATCTGGTCAATATGGATGCCGGGTCATTCGATACCAGGAACGGGACTTACGATCCTAAATGGGGAACCTGCTACGAAACGCCGTGTAGCGGGAACACCCATCAGTCAGACAATGGCGCGAGCGTTGCCGTCGGCTGGCAGAATAAAACCTGGGCGATGGATATTGGCACCACGCCAATGGGCTTTGACGTCGTCGACGTGGTGGGCGGCATCAGCTACAGCAGCGATTTGGGGCCCATCGGCTATACCGTTAACGCCCATCGTCGGCCAATCTCCAGCTCTCTGCTGGCCTTCGGCGGGCAAAAAGATACCAATACCGGCACCACCTGGGGCGGCGTACGCGCCACCGGTGGCGGCGTAAGTATGAGCTATGACAAAGGGGAAGCGAACGGCGTCTGGTCAAGCCTGAACGCGGAAACGCTGACGGGTAAAAATGTGGAGGATAACTGGCGCGTCCGCTGGATGACGGGTTACTACTACAAGCTCATTAATAAAAACAACGAGCGCCTGACGGTCGGCGTCTCCAACATGCTCTGGCACTACGACAAAGACCTGAGCGGTTATACCCTGGGTCAGGGCGGCTATTACAGCCCGCAGGAGTATGTCTCCTTCGCCTTGCCGGTGACCTGGCGTAAGCGCACGGAAAACTGGTCCTGGGAGCTGGGGGGCTCGGTCTCCTGGTCCCACTCTAAAACCAAAGACGAGCTGCGCTACCCGATTCAGAATCTGATCCCGACCGATGAGCCGGACCGCTATACCGACCGGGGCGCGATGGAAACCGGCAGCAGTTCTTCCGGTACGGGTTATACCGCACGGGCCATAATCGAGCGGCGGGTCACGTCCAACTGGTTTGTGGGCATGGGCGTGGATATCCAGCAAGCGAAAGACTATACCCCAAGCCACGCGCTGATCTATGTGCGCTACTCTGCTGCAGGCTGGCAGGGCGATATGGACTTACCGCCGCAGCCGCTTATCCCTTACGCGGACTGGTAATCGGATTTTCCTTAATCCATTTGTAAGTCTCTCTTAATAGCGCGGCAATCGGGTATACTCAGGCGCGCCAGGTTTACACCCTGGCGCGCCCTGCGCTTCGAGTTTTGTGGAGAGTCATTTTGCGTGTCAGCCGTTCCTTAACAATCAAACAGATGGCGATGGTCTCTGCCGTCACCATGCTGTTTGTCCTGCTCTTCTGCGTTATTTTGCTGTTTCATTCCGTACAGCAGAATCGCTATAACACGGCTTCGCAATTAGAAAGTATCGCCCGCTCGGTACGCGGCCCGCTGTCAGCCTCTATCCTGAAAGGGGATATCCCCGAGGCGGAAACCATATTGAAACGCATTCAGCCGGCTGGTGTTGTGAGCCGGGCGGACGTCGTGCTCCCCAACCAGTTTCAGGCGCTGCGGATGAGCTTTATCCCGGAACGTCCCGTCCCGATGATGGTGATGCGCCTGTTTGAACTGCCGGTGCAAATTTCGCTTCCCGTCTATTCGCTTGAACGCCCTGCGAATCCGCAGCCGCTGGCCTACCTGGTGTTACAGGCAGACTCCTACCGCATGTATAAATTCGTCATGAGTTGGGTGGTTACGTTAGTGACCACTTGCTTACTTATGACGCTTATTCTCAGCGTGGCGCTCACCTGGTGCATCAACCGGCTGATTGTCCATCCCCTGCGCCGTATCGCCCGCGAGCTGAACACGCTCGCCCCGCAGGATCAGATGGGACACCAGCTTGAGCTGCCGCGTCTGCATCATGACGATGAGATCGGCATGCTGGTGCGCAGCTATAACCTCAACCAGCAGCGCATCCAGCGTCAGCAGGATGAACTGAACAGTAGCGCCACCCGTTTTCCGGTATCGGAGCTCCCCAATAAAGCCTTCCTGATGGCGATGCTGGAGCAAACCGTTGAGCGCCAGCAAACCACCGCGCTGATGGTCATTGCCTGCGAAACCCTGCAGGACACGGCTGGCGTGCTTCAGGAGAGCCAGCGCGAAATGCTGCTACTCACCCTGGTGGAAAAGATCAAATCTGTCCTTGCCCCGCGCATGGTGCTGACTCAGGTCAGCGGTTACGACCTGGTGGTGATTGCCAACGGCGTAAAAGAACCCTGGCATGCGATCACGTTAGGTCAGCAAGTACTCACTGTCATTAATGAGCGGCTGCCGATTCAGGGTATCCAGCTTCGCCCGAGCGCCAGTATCGGGATTGCCATGTTCTATGGCGATCTGACCGCGGAACAGCTTTATCGCCGCGCCTTCTCGGCGGCCTTTACCGCCCGGCGCAAAGGCAAAAACCAGATCCAGTTCTTCGACCCGGCGCAGATGGAAAAGGCGCAGCAGCGCCTGACGGAAGAGAGCGACATCCTGACCGCGCTGGATAACCGCCAGTTTGCCCTCTGGCTGCAGCCGCAGGTGGACCTGCAGACGGGAGAGGTGAAAAGCGCCGAGGCCCTGCTGCGTCTGCAGCAGCCGGATGGCTCATGGGAGCTGCCGGAAGGGCTGATTGAGCGCATCGAGTCCTGCGGCCTGATGGTTACCGTTGGCTACTGGGTGCTGGAGGAGTGCTGCCGTCAGCTTGCCGCCTGGCAGGAGCGTGGCGTGACGCTGCCGCTGTCGGTCAACCTGTCTGCCCTGCAGCTTATGCACCCGACCATGGTTTCAGAGATGCTGGAGCTGATCCATCGTTACCGCATCAAGCCTGATACGTTAACCCTGGAAGTGACGGAGAGCCGACGCATCGACGATCCCAATGAGGCGGTCGCGATTCTCAAGCCGCTGCGTAATGCCGGTATTCGCATTGCCCTGGACGATTTTGGCATGGGGTACGCCGGGCTGCGTCAGCTTCAGCACATGAAGACCCTTCCGGTGGATGTGCTCAAAATTGACAAAGCGTTTGTCGACGGACTGCCGGGCGACAGCAGCATGGTGCAGGCGATTATCCAGATGGCGCGCAGCCTCAACCTGCACCTGATTGCCGAGGGGATTGAAACCGACGCGCAACGCGCCTGGCTGGCAGAGGCGGGCGTGGAGAGTGGGCAAGGCTTCCTGTTTGCCCCTGCAGTCCCTTCGGATGTCTTTGAAGAACGATACCTTTCTGGCACCGATCACCACGCAAAAGCGTAATTTTGTTGCTGGCTTGTGCGAGCCAGCTCAAAGTTCTTAACATTTGTGTTTCAAATTTGAACTGAGTTTATTTCTGTCCTGTTATGTGGGTGTTATTTTAAAGCCGCAGGTTAACCATAACCTTACAAAGCCTGTGGTTTTTCTTCCCAAGGACACCTTATGAAAACCTCACTCTTCAAAAGTCTTTATTTCCAGGTCCTGACAGCCATCGCCATCGGTATTCTGCTGGGTCACTATTACCCTGAACTGGGCGCGCAAATGAAACCGCTTGGCGACGCGTTCGTTAAGCTCATTAAAATGGTCATCGCGCCGGTGATCTTCTGTACGGTCGTCACGGGCATCGCTGGCATGGAAAGCATGAAGGCGGTCGGTCGTACCGGTGCAGTGGCGCTTCTCTATTTTGAAGTGGTCAGTACCCTTGCGCTGATTATCGGTCTGATCATCGTCAACGTGGTGCAGCCAGGCGCGGGGATGAACGTCGATCCGGCGACGCTGGATGCCAAAGCGGTTGCGGTCTATGCCGAGCAGGCGAAGGATCAGGGCGTGGTCGCCTTCCTGCTGGACGTCATTCCTGGCAGCGTCATAGGCGCGTTCGCCAGCGGAAACATCCTCCAGGTGCTGCTGTTCGCCGTGATGTTTGGCTTTGCCCTGCACCGTCTGGGCAGCAAAGGCCAGCTTATCTTTAACGTGATCGAAAGCTTCTCGCAGGTCATCTTCGGCATCATCAATATGATCATGCGCCTGGCGCCCATCGGTGCCTTCGGTGCGATGGCCTTCACCATCGGTAAGTATGGCGTCGGTACGCTGGTCCAGTTGGGTCAGCTGATTATCTGCTTCTATATCACCTGTATTCTTTTCGTGGTGGTGGTGCTGGGCTCCATCGCCCGCGCGACCGGTTTCAGCATCTTCAAATTTATCCGTTACATCCGCGAAGAGCTGCTGATTGTTCTGGGAACCTCCTCGTCAGAATCGGCGCTGCCGCGCATGCTCGATAAGATGGAGAAACTCGGGTGTCGCAAATCGGTGGTCGGGCTGGTGATCCCGACGGGCTACTCCTTCAACCTGGATGGCACCTCGATATACCTGACGATGGCGGCGGTGTTTATCGCGCAGGCGACCAACAGCCATATGGATATTTTCCATCAGATTACCCTGCTGGTGGTGCTCCTGCTCTCCTCTAAAGGCGCGGCAGGCGTGACGGGCAGCGGCTTTATCGTGCTGGCAGCCACCATTTCTGCTGTGGGTCACCTGCCGGTGGCGGGTCTGGCGTTGATTCTGGGTATTGACCGCTTCATGTCTGAGGCCCGTGCGCTAACCAACCTGGTGGGTAACGGCGTGGCAACGGTGGTGGTGGCGAAATGGGTGAAAGAGCTGGATCACAAAAAGCTCGACGATACTCTGAATAATCGTTCAACTGACAGCAAAAATCCTGGCTTATCCTCTTAATCTTGTCACAAATGCCCGTATTCCCTTGTGGGGATGCGGGCTCCTGCGCATAATAACTGTTCATACCTGTCATAATTCGACAAGATTTTTTTTGGGTATATTTCACTTCGGACCGTGACGTTTTGCCGAACGCGCGGTCTAATCGACGTGTTTTCATCGTCATCTTTAAGAGTGAAGCGCGTCGCGAGGCACTCTTTTTTAACCAGGAATGTTGATCAGGGGTTCACATGCAGGGCACAAAAATTCGACTCTTAACCGGCGGTTTGCTGATGATGGCAGCAGCCAGTTATGTGCAGGCAGATGCGCTCCAGCCAGACCCGGCCTGGCAACAAGGGACATTAGCGAACGGTTTTCAGTGGCAGGTGTTAGCCACGCCGCAACGTCCCAGTGACCGTATTGAAATCCGTCTGTCTGTTAATACCGGTTCCCTCACGGAAAGCACCCAGCAAACCGGTTTCAGCCACTTTATTCCCCGGCTGGCGCTCACTCAGAGCGGCAGCCTGCAAGCGGTTCAGGTGCGTTCGCTCTGGCAACAGGCCATCGATCCAAAACGCCCACTCCCGCCGGCGGTGGTCTCGTATGACTACACCATGTTTAACCTGAGCCTGCCTAATAACCGCAACGATCTGCTTAAAGAAGCCCTGACGTATCTCTCCGATGCCTCTGGCAATCTGGCGATTACGCCGGATACCGTCAACTATGCGTTGAGCAACAGCGACATGGTGGCGACCTGGCCTGGAGATACCAAAGAGGGCTGGTGGCGTTACCGCCTGAAAGGCTCGACGTTACTGGGACATGACCCGGCCGAACCGCTGAAACAGCCGGTGGATGCTGAGCAGGTGAAAACGTTCTATCAGAAATGGTACACCCCGGACGCGATGACGCTGATCGTGGTGGGTAACGTGGACAGCCGCGCGGTGGTAGAGCAGATCAACAAAGCGTTTGGCGATCTGAAAGGCAAGCGTGAATCGCCTGCCCCTGTTCCAACACTCTCCCCGCTGCGCGCAGAGCCTGTCAGCATTATGACGGACACCGTGCGTCAGGATCGACTCTCCGTGATGTGGGATAACGCCTGGCAGCCCATCCGTGAGTCCGCAGCGCTGTTGCGCTACTGGCGTGCCGATCTGGCACGTGAAGCGCTGTTCTGGCACGTTCAGCAGACGCTCAGTAAGAACAACGTGAAGAATATCGGCCTTGGCTTTGACTGCCGCGTGCTGTTCCAGCGTGCGCAATGCGCCATTAACGTTGAATCGCCGGGCGATAAGCTGAATGCCAATCTGGGCGTCGTGGCGAAAGAGCTGGCAAAAGTGCGTAAAGAGGGGCTCTCTGAAGAGGAGTTCAACGCGCTTGTGGCCCAGAAAAAACTCGAGCTGCAGAAGCTGTTCGCGACCTACGCGCGCGCCGATACCGACATTCTGATCAGCCAGCGTATTCGCTCCCTGCAGAACCAGGTGGTGGACATTGCGCCGGAACAGTACCAGAAGCTTCGTCAGGACTTCCTGAGCGGTCTGACCGTCGATATGCTCAACCAGGAGCTCCGCCAGCAGCTGTCGCAGGAGATGGCGTTGATTCTCCTGCAACCGAAGGGCGAGCCGGAGTATGACATGAAGGAACTTCAGACGACCTGGGATTCCATCATGGCTACCGCGCCGCAGCCGACGCAGTCCGCAACGGCTGATGATTTACATCAGGACGCGACGGATATCCCGCAAGGGCAGTAATGGGGAAACATTCCCTCTCCCTGTGGGAGAGGGTTAAGGTGAGGGCTTAAACAGGCATCGCTTCGCGCGGAATAATCGCCCCGCGATACTGAATGACGGTGCTGGCCGTCAGGTGCCCACGCTGTGCCGCGGCTTCCGGGGTTCCACCCGTCAGGCGTACCGCCAGATAGCCCGCGCTGAATGAATCACCCGCCGCCGTGGTATCAATCACTTTCTCTTTGGCCAGCTTCACCGCCGGGACCTCAACTACCGCTTCACCCGCAATCGCGACCAGGCATGAATCCGCACCGCGCTTAATCACCACTTCACGCACGCCAGCCGCCTGCGTGCGTGCAATCACGTCTTCTGCCGGTTTCTCACCCCACAGGGCGTCTTCATCGTCGAGCGTCAGGAAGGCGATGTCGGTGCATTGCAGCATCTGCTGATAGACCTGCTGCGTCTCTTCACGGCTGGACCACAGGCGCGGGCGGTAGTTGTTATCGAAAATAACCTTACCGCCGTTGGCACGACACGCGCGCAGCAGCGAGAGCAACTTTTCACGGCTGGCCGGGCTGAGGATAGCCAGGCTGATCCCGCTCAGATAGAGATAGTCGAAGGTCGCCAGCTCCTGGCAGATGGCCGCGGCGGCCTCGCTCTCCAGCCAGAATTTGGCCGCGGCTTCGTTACGCCAGTAATAAAACGTGCGTTCGCCAGTGCTGTCGGTTTCGATGTAATAAAGCCCCGGCAGGCGGTTTTCCATACGCTGAATCAGCGACGTTTCAACCTGTTCACTCTGCCAGGCCTCCAGCATTTGCTGGCTGAAGCTGTCCGTGCCCAGAGCGGTAACATAGTTCACGGTGAGCGCCTCAGGCGCAACCTGACGGGCAATATACACCGACGTGTTTAACGTATCGCCACCAAATCCGCGGCTCACTTCCGCGCCTTTTTGTGACAGCTCAATCATGCATTCGCCAATCACGGCAATTTTTTTAGACATAATCGTGAACCTGAACAGAAGAATTAACAGCAGTGTGCGCTGAGTGAATTAACCGGTCAACTATATTAAAACAACGTTCCATTATTTTATTTGAGCCAACGCGTGTTCCTGCGCATTTCTGTCATCTTAATTTCATTTTCCCGGTGAATTGAACATAAAGTTCTCAATTGTCGCGCCGATAATCCTGTGACGAGTCCAGAAAGGCCATCCCAACAACAGGACATCTGAAATGAAGTCAGAGCAGGTTATCCAGCGGCTGAGCACCACGCCTGAGGCAAGTATTGAGAACTTGCAGGAGCATCGCTACTGGCTGCAATGTGAGCGTGCGTACACTTATCAGCCGATATACCGAACAGACGGTCGACTGATGGCCATTGAAATTTTGACCGTCGTAACGCACCCCTCAAACCCTACCCAGCGCATCGCACCGGATCGCTATTTTGCCGAAGTTGCCGTTCGCCAGCGTCTGGACGTGCTGGAAGAGCAGCTCCATATGCTCGCAACGAAGCAGCCCTTTTTCGAACAGCACGATATCCTCGCCTCCGTGAATGTTGATGGCCCCACTCTGCTGGCGCTGCGTCAGAACGCGAAATTGCAGGAGCTGATTGCCACCCTGCCGTGGGTGCGTTTTGAGCTGGTGGAGCATGTTCGCCTGCCGCAGGACTCCTCGTTTGCCTCCATATGCGAATACGGCCCGCTGTGGCTGGATGACTTTGGCACCGGCATGGCGAACTTTTCGGCCCTGAGTGAAGTGCGTTATGACTACATCAAAGTGGCCCGCGATCTGTTCATTATGCTGCGTCAGACCCCGGAAGGGCGGAACCTGTTTACGCTGCTATTGCAGCTGATGAACCGCTATTGCCAGGGCGTGATTGTTGAAGGTGTGGAAACGCTGGAAGAGTGGCGTGATGTGCAAAGCTCGCCTGCCGCGGCGGCGCAAGGCTATTTCCTCTCCCGTCCGGTACCCATGGATCGCCTCGATAGCGTGATAACTACCCTCTGATAAGCCCGCTTCCCTTTGTCTGGACTATAGTTTTACAGGACAGGTCATCAGGAAAGGGGATAAAAATGACAAGAACAACCAGGGTAATCTCCTGGACAGCAGGGATTTTCTTGTTGTTGATCGTGGTCGTCGCCATCATTATCGCAACGTTTGACTGGAACCGTCTTAAGCCGACCATCAACCAGAAAGTCTCAACCGAACTGAACCGCCCCTTCGCCATACGCGGTGATTTAGGGGTCGTGTGGGAGCGTCAGAAAGAGGAGCCCGGCTGGCGAAGCTGGATCCCGTGGCCACACGTCCACGCCGACGACATCATTCTCGGCAACCCGCCGGATATCCCGGCGGTCACCATGATCCACCTGCCGCGCGTTGAGGCCACGCTGGCCCCGCTCGCACTGTTCACCAAAACCGTCTATCTGCCGTGGATCAAACTTCAACAGCCCGACGCGCGCCTGATCCGCCTCTCAGAAAAAAATAACAACTGGACCTTTAACCTTGCCAGCGACGGCGAAAAGGATCCGAACGCCCAGCCTTCTTCCTGGTCATTCCGTCTCGACAATATTCTCTTCGATCGCGGGCGGATCGCCATCGACGACAAAGTCAGCAAGGCCGACGTGGAGATCCTGGTCGATCCGCTGGGCAAGCCGCTGCCGTTTAGCGAGGTCACGGGGACGAAAGCCAAAGGTGACACGGCAAGCGTGGGCGACTATGTCTTCGGCCTGACGGCAAAAGGACGCTACAACGATCAGCCGCTCAGCGGTAAAGGGAAAATAGGCGGCATGCTGGCGCTCCGGAGCGAAGGCACGCCGTTCCCGGTGCAGGCGGACTTCCGCTCCGGTAACACCCGCGTGGCGTTTGTGGGGACGGTCAACGACCCGATGAACATGGGCGGCGTCGATCTTCAGCTTAAATTTGCCGGTGATTCGCTGGGCGAGCTGTATGAGCTGACCGGCGTGCTGCTGCCGGATACGCCACCGTTCGAAACGGACGGGCATCTGGTCGCCAAAATCGATACCGAAAAAGCGTCTGTTTTTGACTACCGTGATTTTAACGGCCGCATCGGCGACAGTGATATCCACGGCTCGCTGACCTACACCACCGGAAAACCGAGGCCGAAGCTGGAAGGGGACGTTGAGTCCCGACAGCTGCGTCTGGCCGATCTCGGCCCGCTGATCGGCGTGGATTCCGGCAAAGGCACAAAATCAAAAGAGGTGAAAAAGGACATTCAGCCTGCGGGAAAAGTGCTGCCTTACGATCGCTTTGAAACCGATAAGTGGAACGTGATGGATGCGGACGTCCGCTTCAAAGGGCGTAAAATTGAGCATGGCAGCACGTTGCCGTTGAGCGATCTCTCGACGCATATCATCCTCAAAAACGCCGACCTGCGCCTGCAGCCGCTGAAGTTTGGCATGGCAGGCGGGACGATTTCCTCAAACATTCACCTGGAAGGCGATAAAAAGCCGATGCAGGGCCGGGCGGAGATTCAGGCGCGCAGGCTTAAGCTGAAAGCGCTGATGCCGAACGTCGAGCTGATGCAGAAAACCCTCGGCGAGATGAACGGTGATGCCGACATTCGCGGCGTGGGTAACTCCGTGGCGGCGCTGCTGGGCAGCGGTAATGGCAACCTGAAGCTGCTGATGAACGACGGGCTGGTGAGCCGCAACCTGATGGAGATCCTCGGGCTGAACGTCGGGAACTACATCATCGGGCAAATCTTCGGCGATGATGAGGTACGGGTGAACTGTGCGGCGGCCAATCTGGATCTGGTGAACGGCGTGGCGCGTCCGCAGATTTTTGCCTTCGACACGGAAAACGCGGTGATTAACGTGACCGGAACCGCCAGCATGGCCTCCGAGCAGCTTGATCTGACGATTGACCCGGAGAGTAAGGGGATCCGTATTATCACGCTGCGCTCGCCGCTGTACGTGCGCGGGACCTTCAAAAATCCGCAGGCGGGCGTGAAGCCCGGACCGCTGATTGCGCGTGGTGCGGTGGCTGCGGCGCTTGCGACGCTGGTTACCCCAGCCGCAGCGCTGCTGGCGTTGATATCGCCGTCAGAGGGCGAGGCGAATCAGTGCCGGACCATTTTGTCACAGATGAAGAAGTAAGGGGCGGCCTGTTTTTGCCGGGTGGCGCTGCGCTTACCCGGCCTACATTTGAATCGTAGGCCGGGTAAGGCGTAGCCGCCACCCGGCATTAGCTTACAGAGCCTGGTGCTTCGTCTCGTGCGTCAGCAGCAGCGCAATCAGCGTCAGCGCCGCCATGGCCGCCAGATAGACGCCCACATAGAACAGACCATAGTTTGCCTGCAGCCAGGTGGCGATATACGGTGCTACGGAGGCGCCCAGAATAGACGAGACGTTATAGGAGAACGACGCGCCGGTATAACGCACTTCCGTTGGGAACAGCTCTGGCAGCAGCGCGCCCATCGGGCCGAAGGTCAGCCCCATCAGGCTCAGGCCAATCAGCAGATAGGCCATCACCAGCGCCGGGCTGCCTGAACCCAGCAGCGGCGGGAAGACGAACAGAGCAAACAGAATGATCAGCGTGGTGATGGTAATCATGCTCGCGCGACGACCAAACTTATCCGCCAGCAGCCCCGCAATCGGAACCATCACGCCAAACCCGATCACCGCCATCATCAGCATCCACAGCACTTCGTTACGCGGCAGACCCAGCCCCACCGGCGCGGCGGCGGTACTGAAGGTCATGGAGTAAACGGTCATGATGTAGAACAGCGTGTAGGTGGCGAGCATGATAAACGTGCCCAGCACGGTCACGCGCACGTGTTTGGTCAGCAGCGTGCCCAGCGGCACTTTCACCTGCTTGTTCGCCGCGGCCACTTTCGCGAAAACCGGGGTCTCATGCAGAGAAACACGCACGTACAGGCCAATCAGCACCAGCACGGCTGAGAAGACAAACGGGATACGCCAGCCCCAGCTCATGAACTGTTCATCCGTCAGCAGCCAGGAGAGCAGCAGGAACGTCCCGTTGGCAAAGAAGAAGCCAATCGGTGCGCCAAGCTGCGGGAAAGAACCATACAGCGCGCGCTTGCGCGCCGGGGCGTTCTCGGTGGCCAGCAGCGCCGCGCCACCCCATTCACCACCCAGGCCCAGACCCTGACCAAAACGCGCCAGCGCCAGCAGGACCGGCGCCAGAATGCCGATGGTCTCATACGTCGGCAGCAGGCCGATGGCCACGGTGGAGATCCCCATCGTCAGCAGCGAGGCCACCAGCGTCACTTTACGTCCAATGCGATCGCCAAAGTGTCCAAACAGCGCGGAGCCAATCGGACGCGCAACAAACGCGATAGCAAAGGTCGCCAGGGACTGCAGCGTGGCCGCCGTCGGATCGCCCTGCGGGAAGAAAATGTGCGGGAAGACGATGACCGCCGCGGTGGCGTAAATATAAAAGTCGAAGAACTCGATGGCGGTGCCAATCAGCGAGGCGACGACAACTTTATTGCGCGAATTTACCGGAACGTTTTCCGTTTCTGAGTCGAGTGTGGTGGCGGTTGCTTGCATAATATTTTCTTATTTTTGTCGAACGAAAGGCCATATTACGCACAGCAAAAGCGACATTTCAATCTGTAACAAAGCCGCGACTTGGTGATAAAAGCAACAAAAAGCGGATAATTTTCAGGCCAGCCAAAACACGTCTATGAAATGCTTCACAGATTTTAAATATCAGTCAATAAAACTGGTTTTCGGTTAAATAAAAGTTACGGACTGGATTTATATGCTGAAATGATGAATTGGGCTGAAATTTCAGCCCGGGAGTGGCGTTACCGGTGTGTTTTACCCGGCATTCTCGGGTCGTCTTTGTACTCGGCAGTGGCAATCCATGCTGCGCAGAACAGGGTTAAACGTGCGAAGAAATAGAAGAACGCCATTAACCCCAGTACCGAGCCGAACGCCGCGCCGGAAGGGGATTTCACCAGTGACGGCAGGGTGTACGTCATCACGATTTTGATCACCTCAAAGCCAATCGCCGCGATCAACGTGCCGCGGATCAGCGCCTTCTTGCGCGGACGATGACGGGGCAAGCGCCAGAAGATCCAGAAGAACAGCAGGTAGTTGGCGAAGATAGAAATCGCCAGCCCAATGCTGCGCCAGGCGGGCTTCAGCCATTCGATGTAATCAAGATAGAGCGCGGAGATGATCATCTGCTGCGCCGAGCCCGCCACGGAGGTAATGGAAAGCGTCACGATGAGCGCGACGAGCAGGCCAATCAGCGAAACAAAATCACGGAGATACTTAACCCAGATTTTCTCCTGGTCCTGCGGCTTACGCTCCCAGACATCGCGCGACTGGGCGCGAATGGCCTCGCGCAGGTTGCCCATCCAGTTAACGCCGGAGTAAAGGGCAATCAGCAAGCCGACGATACCGACGGTAGTACGCTGCTGCACGGCGGTATTGATGGTGCTTTTGAGCGTGCTGGCAAGGGTTGGGTCACTGACGTTATTCAGGATCTTATTAAAGATATCCTGCAGCAGCGTCGGGTGCGAGGCGAGCACAAAACCGGCCGCCGCAAACGACACCATCAGGATCGGGATCATCGACAGGAAGGAAAAATAGGTGATGGCGGCACCAAACTGGTTTCCCATGCGGTCATTAAAGCGTTCGGTCGCGCGTATCAGATGCGCAATCATGGGAAACTGCTGAATTCTGGCGACAATGCCGGTGACGGTCCCCAGTGCTTTACTGGCGGTACCAGGGGACCTGGCCTCTTCAGGCCCGGTTTCCATCTTTTTGACGGGCTCATACTCTAAATGTTGGGTGGGTCGTTGCGGGTTGTTTTCCGGCGTCACGCGTCTTTTCCTTTTCGTTTGGCTGGATGTTATTGAATTATAGCTTGCGACTAGTCCACGTAAGCTTTTGTGAGTTCGGTCAGCCACTCCATGAACAGATGTACCCGGCGGGAGAGGTTGCGCCGGTGGGGATAAATCAGGGAAACAGGCATCGGTTCGGCCCGGTATTGCGGGAGGATCTCAACCAGCTTCTTCGCGCGCAGCAAATCTCGCACCCCAACCCGCGGAACCTGAATGATGCCCAGCCCGGCGAGGCAGGCCGCCTGGTAGGTTTCGGTGCTGTTAACGGTCAATACCCCGCCCGTTTTTATCCACTGCGTCGCACTGCCGTTATAAAACTCAAAGCCCTGCGGGCGAGTTCCCAGCATAGCGGTGTAGTGAATGACGGCGTGCGAGCCTAAATCGTCCAGCGTGTCCGGGTAGCCAAAACGCGCCAGATAGTCCGGACTGGCGCAGTTAATCACTGACAGCTTGCCCAACGGTCGGGCAATCAGCCCTGAATCCTTCAGCGTGCCGACGCGTACCACGCAATCAAACCCTTCGCGGATCACATCCACAAGACGATCGCTGCTGCTGAGTTCCAGCTCAATGCCCGGATAATGCTGCAGAAACGCAGGGAGTTTGGGGATGACTAAATTTCGAGCAACGGCGACGGGCATATCCACGCGGAGCCGTCCGCTGATGCTGGAGGGATCGTGCTGAAACATCCCGTCGAGTTCATCAAGGTTCGCCAGCAGATCTTTTGCCCGTTCGTAATAGACCATGCCGTCCTGCGTCAGGCTGACGCGACGCGTGGTGCGGTGCAATAGTTGGGTGCCAAGCCGGTTTTCCAGGGCCTGAATCTGCCGTGACACGCTGCCTTTTGGCAGCGTTAAAGTTTCTGCCGCGCGGGAAAAACTCTCCAGTTCCGCGACGCGGACAAACAGCTGCATTGCGTGAATTTTATCCATAGATGAAGCTCATTGTTGTTTCCGCTGAAACAGTGAAGCGTTTTAACCCACCTTTATTGATTTTCTATCACCTAATAAGCTCTTACTCAATCTCCATAACAGCCAAAACGAGGTTTATGATGACTGAACGTATCGCATTAGTGACGGGTGGTAGCCGTGGTTTGGGTAAAAACGCGGCCTTAAAGCTGGCGGCAGACGGCACGGGAATTGTGCTGACCTACAACCGTAGCCAGCAGGAAGCGCTGGCGGTTGTGCATGAAATTCAGCAAAAAGGCGTTAACGCGGCGGCATTACAGCTTAACGTCGGAGAAGTCACAAGTTTTGATCATTTTGCCCAACAGCTTCAGGAAACCCTCCGAACCGTCTGGCAGCGTGAAACCTTTGACTATTTATTGAACAATGCCGGAACGGGTTTATATGCGCCCTACACCGACACGACGGAAGCCCAGTTTGATGAGGCGCTGAACATTCATTTCAAAGGACCTTTCTTCCTGACCCAGCGCCTGCTGCCGTTGCTTAACGACGGCGGACGGATCCTTAACGTCTCCAGCGGACTGGCCCGTTTTACCCAGCCGGGCTCGGGAACCTACGCGGCGATGAAGGGGGCGATGGAAGTGCTGACGCGTTATCAGGCGAAAGAGCTGGGGGCGCGCGGTATTTCCGTCAATATCATTGCGCCTGGCGCGATCGAAACCGACTTTGGCGGCGGACGCGTGCGCGACAACGCAGAGCTGAACCAGATGCTGGCATCCCAGACGGCGCTGGGACGGGTGGGGCTGCCGGACGATATTGGCGATGCCATTGCGGCCCTGCTCAGCGACAAACTGGGCTGGATGACTGCGCAACGAATTGAAGTCTCAGGCGGCATGTTCCTGTGATATCTGCGCTTAAGGAAATCCTTAAGACGAATGTGTCCAGATACTGACAGATATAAAGAACACGGGGGATTTGTAACGGCTCCATTCGTTGAGTTTTTTCTTAAATAACGCCTCTGTAGAATCCCCCTTCGCTATTCTCAGAGGGGAAAAAACGATGCGAGTAATCATGTTTGACAGGCAGTCACTCTTTATTCACGGAGCGATACACAGTCTTCAGGCGCTAATCCCGGAAATAACTATAACAGGGACCTGTCAGGCACAAGATTTATGGGCTCAGGCTTCTGCTTCGCCGTCAGCTATCGTCATGATTGATGGGAATTTAATTCAGGACGAAGGGAGCGCTTTGCTGGAAGCGATCGTGCATCGCTTTCCGGCGATACGCGTGATTCTGGTTTTGGCGAAAAAAGAGGCCAGATGGGTGGAGCAACTGCGGCAGCGAAACGTCATGGCCATTATTCCCCGCAATGCCAGTCCCGAACGGTTTTCCGCCGTGCTGGATTCGGTAGCCCGAGGGATGGTCTGTTTTCCCGGAGAGTGGGTCCGGGAGCCGACGTCGCCTCAGGCGTTATTATCCTTAAGCGAGCGCCAGCGCGAAGTGTTGAAACTGCTGGCGGCGGGGGAGTCAAATAAAGAGATTGGCCGCAATCTCAACATCAGTGCGGCCACGGTGAAAGCGCACCTTGAGGCGCTTTTCCGGCGGCTGGACGTAAAAAACAGAACGCAGGCAGCCATGTACTATACCCGGGCGACGGCCTGAATAAGCGCGTCGGGGAGCGACGTTATCTCTCCGAAACTGAATATCATCATGACCAGCGCATCATGCTGCTGTTGGGTTAATGGACGTGTCAGATTTTCCCGCAGCAGCGTCTCACATAGCCGTATATCTTCATGCAGCAAATGGTCTGCCTCCAGCGGTGTGACAGGACCGTGAAAATGTTCCTGGTCACGGATAACGTGGCCATAGCCGATAACCCATAATCCATTTTCGTCACGATATTTTTCCAGAGAAAGACCCTGATGTTTTTTTATTAACGCGATGGCGGCAGATGATATTTTCAGCCCATGCTCTTTCATATTCGTTTCCTCTTAATGGCGACACTGTAGAGGAAACGACGTACGAGAAATATCCGCCAAATGGCTGTTGATCACGCCTTGTTATTCAGATATTCATGCCGCAATAAACCAAATAACCAGTCATTATGCCAATGCCCCGCAAGGAAATAGCTTTCGCGTAATTCGCCCTCCAGGCGAAAGCGGACTTTTTCCAGCACGCGTCGTGAGGCGATATTGCCCGCCGTGACGGTGGCGGTAAGTCGGCGTATATCGCCTTCTTCAAAGGCATAGCGGCAAAGCGCTTGCAGGGATTCGAAGCCGTAGCCTTTTCCCTGCGCCTCGGGGGCGAAAAGGAAACCCACTTCGGCGCAATCCGCCTCCCGATGAATATACCCGGTGACGCCCAGCGGGGCCCGGGAGGCGGCGTCACGCACGACGAGGCACAGCCAGTGCGCGCTGCCTGGCGTCCAGGGCGTCAGACGGGCATCGAACGCCTCGCGAATAACTGCGACGGGGCGGTCTTCCTCCACAAAGCGCATGACGTCGGGATGTTGCTGTAACGCCAGAAAAAAGGGCCAGTCTTCTTCCTGCAAAGGTGAGCAGTTCAGGCGAGGGGTAATTAAAACGGGCATCCAGATTCTCCTGACACTTTTTAAATGATTTTAGGGTTGTCACTTTATTTCAACAGAAAGTCAGGTATGGTTAACCGCGTATAAATAAAAAGAAAAAAGGCCGTCTCGTGCCCATTCCGGATGTCTTCGTTGTCGCTTAAGGAAAACAATGACTCTCAGCACATCACATCATATTCGCGAACAGTTCGAACACTGTCTGGCGGTCATTCGCCATGCGTCGGTGGAAATTTTGCTTCTTCTGAATGTACATGCATCTGAGGGCAAAGATCCACGCTGGTTTCTGGAACAGCTCGACAGCGCGCGATTAGCCCTGGGCGGCTGGGGAGCCGTGGCGAAAAAACTCAACCTGAATGATGCAGAGATGTCGGAATTTACGCTCCAGCTGCGCCTGCTGCAGCAGCGCGTGCCGCAGTATGAAAGCGGACAGGATGTGAGTGAAAACCAGCTGATTGCGGCGATGCGCTTTGTCACCGCGCTGGAGCACCTTCGCCTGCAGCAGCCGCTGTTGACCTACAGCACAGAGCTGTCTCCGGGCAGCGAACTTCAGCAGCAGCAGGCGCACAAGCAGGTGCGGGCGATAGAGCTGATGATAAAAGGGCTCATCCAGCAGGCCTGGCCCGATCAGGTCAAGCTGAACAACCATCTTAAGACTTTGTTTAACGCCGATCGCGTACGGCGCTGGCTGAAGCTGGGCGAGATCAACGATGTGCTGAGCGGCATGATGTTCAGCGAGCTGGCACAGATGCTGGTGGATAAAAAGGAGTTCAGCCGCTATTACGCTTCGCTGTTCAGCGATCCGTCCATGCTGACGTTGCTGGTTGAACCGCGTAAAACACTGCAAACCTTCCTCGATGACATCCGGCAAATTCGCAATAACATCACCGTTCAGAAAACGTTGAGCTCGGCGCAAATTCAGCTGCTGGATAACTACTACGCCCAGATCGCGCGGCCCGTTCAACGCGCGTTTGAAGAGGGGAGAACGCGCGTCAATCCCGCGGGATTCATGGCGGTAGATGCCAGCGAACTGCATACCTTCTGGGAAAAGGCGCAGAAAATGGATCGGGTCACCGGCGGGGATCTGTTTGAAGTCCGCGACACCATTGAAAAGCCGACCCAGCGCGCGCCGCGCACCCCCGAACAACGCGAGCAGCTCATTTCCGGTGCGTTATGGGGGGCAGTTGGCGTTATGGTGATTGCCATCGTGGCCGGGGGATTCTGGCTGGTGACCAGCAGTAAACCGCAGCCTGCGGCCGTCAGCGCGGCTGAAGCGGCACCACCACAGGAAATGCGTGAAACGCCTTCCTCGCGCGAAACGCTCACGCGCATGGGAGTGACTTGGGACGAGAATAATTTCCGCTCGGCCATTAACCGAAACGATACCCGCGTGACCCAGCTCTTTTTGCAGGGCGGTATGGACTGGAAGCTGTCCTGGACCGAAGAGGCGATGTCGGCAGGCTATGACGACGTGCTGGAGCTGATGTTACGCTACCGGCAAAACATGGTGGAGGAGAAGCCGTGTCGGCGCTTCATCAATACGCTCAGCCACGCAATGTCGAACGGCGAGTCTCTGACCTCGGTACGTAAAGAGTACCTCAAAGCTTTCTGCACCGTGCCAGCGGTGGTGAAACGCCAGCAGCACGATCTCGACATGGCCACACGCCGTGCGAAGTCACAGCCGGATGCCACCACCAAAAAATGGCAGTCTATTCAGAGCGCCATTTATGAGGTGATCCGCTAAGTTGTTCTCCCTCTCCCAGTGGGAGAGGGCCGGGGTGAGGGCACCAGACCGCACCCTGTTTAAGGCTCCCCATACAACCCAATCAGCCGCCGCACCACGCCGTTTGTCCAGCCAAAACCGTCCTGCAGCGGATACTCACCCCCGCCACCTTCGCGCGGCGTGCTGCTGGCGATGTGGTACTTCTCAATCAGCTTATGATGCGTCTGATAAAAATGGTTCACCGTATGCAGCCAGCTCCAGGCGATCTCATCCCCCAGCGAGTCGTTGCCATACTGCTTGAACCCCTGAATCGCCATCCACTGCAGCGGCGCCCAGCCGTTGGGTTTATCCCACTGCTCGCCGGTTTCATACTCGGTCGCCAGAATCCCGCCCGGCGTGAGCAGTCGCGCCTTGACCGCATCCGACAGGCGCTCAGCCTGCTCATGGGTCGCCATGCCGACATACAGCGGCACGATGCTGGCGGCAGAAAACAGTGCCAGCTCTTCACGTCGCCAGTCGTAGTCGCGGTAACAGCCGCTCTCCTCGTCCCACAGATAGCGGTTCACCGCCTCGCGACGATCGCTGGCTTTCTGGCGGAACAGGTCGGCCGTCTCTTTGTCCCCTTTCGACGCCGAGATGTTGGCAATGGCGCTTTCCAGCTTGAACAGGAAGGCGTTGAGGTCGATGGGGATAAACTGCGTCGTGCGGATGCTGGCGAGCCGCGACGGATCGCGCAGCCAGCGGGACGAATAGTCCCAGCCGGACGCCGCCCCTGCCCGCAGGTCGCGATAGACCTCGTTTGGCGGTCGCCCCGAGTGGCGCGCGGTTTCCACGTCCTCAATCCACGATTCGTCGCGCGGGGTATCACGGTCATCCCAGTAGCGGTTGAGCAATGAACCGTCCGGCATGCGCACGGCGCTGCGGTAGGCCTGGTTAAGCAGCAGCGACTCCGCGCCGTCCATCCAGAAGGCGTACTCCATTTTGAGGTGATCCAGATAGCGTTTTGCACCGCGCACGCCGTCCTCCTCAAACAGCTCTACCATCAGCGCAAAGACCGGCGGCTGGGAGCGGCTGAGATAATAGGTACGGTTGCCGTTGGGGATATGCCCGTAGCGTTCAATCAGCCAGGCGAAGTTGTCCGCCATGCACTTCAGCAGGTCGTTACGACCGCTCTCCGCCAGCCCCAGCATGGAGAAATAGGAATCCCAGTAGTAGGTCTCGCTGAATCGTCCGCCGGGAACGATATAGGCCTGCGGCAGCGCCAGCAGGGAAGACCAGGGAATATGATCCTGCGGCTCGCGCGTCAGCACCGGCCACAGGTTATCAATGTGCTCCTTGAGGGAGAGGCCCGGGTCGGAGACATACTCGGTGCCGAACGTTTCCGGCATCCAGAAGTGGTTCTCCACAAACTGGCGCAGGTCGAAGTCCCGGTGACGTCTGACCTTGCGGTAGCGGATCAGGATATCCAGCGGATCCATTTTCGGCGCGCAGTCGGGGAAGGTTTTGCTGTCCGCAAACAGCCGCGTCGACTGCACATGCTCGAACAGTTCAAGATAGCGGTCTGCGGGCGTCAACGCATCGGAGGCGGGTAGCCCCTCGATCATTTCGGGTTCCGGCTCCGCCTCAATCATTTCATCCAGTTTCAACTCGCAGGGATCGGTCTCGTAGCGCAGCTCTTCTGCAATCTCGAATTCGATGTTCTCGGTAGCCTGTAGTTTCTGGTTGAACATGGTGATAGGGACCTCCGGTTGTGTGTTCAAAAGACAGGTTTATCCGGGCGTCTTATAAGCGTAGACATTCGCTTCGGTAGAGGGGGAGGAATATGTGCGGTAGATCACTATTTTCGGAGCATTCGTTTTGCAACGATTTATGTATGTTAACAGTAGCCTCTCCAGGAGAGGCTACAGAACAACAGGCGAGCCTGCCGGATCAAAGGCCTTGTTTTAGCCGCGTAGCAATCGGTTCAAATTCCTCGGTAGAATGGCGCTTGAGCGTATCAGGTGCGTTATCCTCAATGGCTTTCCAGTAGGCCCACGGCACCGGTTTTTTCCCCAGCTCATAGTCCATGGCGTCCCAGGCATCTTCACGAAACGCATAAAATGCCCAGTGTGCATGATGTTTGTCGAGGACGGTCAGGACATCATTAAGCCACTGCCTGCAGCCCTGCAGCGTGCGAACGCAGCCAAACTCTCCCGCGACAACCCGGTTGGCCGGAATACCGTGCTGTTTCGCCCAGTCAAAGGGCGCGTTCATCCATTTCTCTATGGCCGTAGCGTCCCATTTCACCTTTTTACCGCCGAACGTGACCATGCCGGGATAGTCGAACGGCACCTTGCGGCGTGCATTTGGCGCGCTGGTGAAATCATAGGGCTCGTACATATGGAAGCTGTAGAGCACCCGCTTATCCTCAAGCGCGGACGGCCAGCCAGAAAAACCACGCGCGGAGGCGTACCAGCCTCCATCGACCATAATCGGCGTGGTGGCATCGACCTCGCGGATGGCGGCAATAATCTGATTGTAGAGAGCGGGAAGGTTACGCGCCGTGCTTTGCTGCTGCTGATACCAGGTTTTTAACGCCTCTGGCGACGCCTGCTCGCTAATGTTGCCTCTTTTTTCAGGCGCGGGTTCATTGACCAGGTTCCAGGCCGCAATGCCCGGTTCGTCCTTCAGGGCCTGGGCCAAATCACGCCAGAACTGAGCGGCTTCCTGCCAGTATTTTTTATCCTGCCAGATGCGGTCATCAAACTGGTTATTGTTATTTTGCGCCCAGCGCATGCCGGGTAAAGAGAGTGGGGCAATAACGACCTGTAGCCCGGCCGCGTGGGCTTTCCTGATGGCGGCTTTGAGCGTCGCGAGGTCTGCGGCCTCGTGCCCACGGTAACCGTCGGCGTTGCCGAGAAGAAAATCTCTCCCGGCAGGTTTCCATTTATCATAAGAGAGGCGAACCCACGTCGCGCCATAGCCACGCAGCGCATCATAGTATTCCTGCGTGGGTGGCAGGCGGTTAAAGCTGTTTCCGCCGTGCTGAGGGGTATCCCAGAAGGTGATTTGATCAGATGAGGAGGCAGCAAAGCAAAAAAGAAGCAGGGTCAACCCGATAAGCGCTTTCATCTCAATTCCTTTTTAGCGTGATGATGATTTTATATTCGCCGGGATGATGAGGCTTTGTCTTTAAATTATCGAGCCATATAAAAAAACTGGCCCGCAAAGGCCAGTTTTGATGACGTGCTTTCCTGCGAAAAGCCCTTAACGCATGGTCACAAACTCTTCCGCCGCCGTTGGGTGGATTGCCACGGTGTTATCGAAATCTTTTTTCGTTGCGCCCATCTTCAGCGCCACGGCGAAGCCCTGCAGGATCTCGTCCATGCCGAAGCCGATGCCGTGGATACCGACAATCTTCTCGTCCGGACCGACGCAGACCAGCTTCATGCGGCACGGCTGACGGTGCGAGGTGACGGCGGTATACATCGCGGTGAAGGCCGATTTATACACTTTCACCTGGTCGTCGCCATACTGCTCGCGCGCCTGCGGCTCGGTTAAGCCGACGGTGCCGATTGGCGGGTGGCTGAAGACCACGGTCGGGATGTTGCTGTAGTCCAGATGCTCGTCCGGCTTGTTGTTAAACAGGCGCTCGGAAAGACGACGACCCGCCGCAACGGCCACCGGGGTCAGCTCAACCGCACCGGTATTGTCGCCGACCGCGTAAATGCCCGGTACGCTGGTGTTCTGGAATTTATCGACGACGATATAGCCTTTTTCGTCGGTTTTCACGCCGGTCACGCCCAGGTTGAAGTTATCGTTCGCCGGTTCACGGCCAATCGCCCAGATCAGGCAATCGACGGTCTGGCTGCGGCCATCTTCCAGCTCCAGCGTCAGGCTGCCGTCTGCATTTTTTACGACCGCTTTTGGCACGGCGTTGGTATGCAGAGTTGGACCTTCGGTGTTCATCACTTCAACCAGCGTATCAACAATCAGCGGGTCAAAGCTGCGCAGCGGCGCGTGTTTACGCACGAACAGGTGCGCTTCGGCACCCAGACCGTTAATCACGCCAGCCAGCTCCACCGCGATGTAACCCGCGCCCACCACGGCAACGCGTTTTGGCAGGGCAGGCAGTTCGAAGAAACCGTCGGAGTCGATGCCGTATTCCACGCCCGGGATGTTCGGGTGGCTTGGGCGACCACCGGTAGCGATCAGGATGTGATCGGCGGTGATCGTCTCACCGTTTACTTCAATCGTTTTCGCATCAACAAAGCGAGCGAAACCGTGGATAACGTCGACGTTATTTTTGCCCAGCACGTTGTCGTAGGAGGTATGAATACGGTCGATGTAGGCGGTACGGCTGGCGATCAGCTTGTCCCAGTCGAAGTGGTTGATGGTGGTGTCAAAGCCGTAGTCCGGTCCATACATGTGGATAGCTTCACGGATTTGCGCCGCATGCCACATCACCTTCTTCGGTACACAACCCACGTTCACACAGGTGCCGCCCAGCGCTTTGGCTTCAATCAGCGCGCACTTCTGGCCGTACATGGCCGCGCGGTTGATGGAGGCGATGCCGCCGCTGCCGCCGCCGATGGCGATGTAGTCATAATGCTTAGTCATAGCTTTTGTCCTTAATCGTGAATTGCCGCGATTGTATACCTGAAATCAATAGTTTCCACCGATGGCTGCGATTACTCCGGCACGATCCAACTGACGGAGGTATGGCCCGTACCGGCTGGCACCAGCGTTTTGTGCAGCCACGGCAGCACGTTGTTCATTTGCGCTTCGAGCTTCCACGGCGGGTTAATGACGATCATGCCCGAGGCGGTCATGCCGCGCTGGTCGCTGTCCGGACGTACCGCCAGCTCGATCTGCAGAATTTTGCGGATGCCGGTGGCTTCCAGGTCCTTGATCATGCGCTTAATTTGCGCGCGCAGCACCACCGGATACCACAGGGCGTATGTCCCGGTGGCGAAGCGTTTGTAGCCTTCGTGGATACCCGTCACCACCGCCTGATAGTCGGTTTTGATTTCGTACGGCGGGTCGATCAGCACCAGGCCGCGACGGGAGACCGGCGGCAGCTTGGCTTTCAACTGCTGGTAGCCGTCGGCTTTTTCCACGCGGGCGCGGCTGTCTTTCTGGAATTCGGAGCGTAGCAGCGGGAAGTCGCTCGGGTGCAGTTCGGTCAGCTGGATGCTGTCCTGCTCGCGCAGCAGCTGGCGGGCAATCAGCGGGGATCCCGGGTAGTAGCGCAGCTGGCCGTTGCGGTTGAAGTGATTCACCACGCCGATGTACGGCTCCAGCTCGGCAGGCAGGTCGTCCTGCTGCCAGATGCGGGCGATCCCTTCCAGATATTCACCGGTACGCTCGGCATGCTCGCCGCTCAGCTGATAACGGCCCGCGCCCGCGTGGGTGTCCAGATAGAGAAACGGCTTCTCTTTCTCTTTGAGCGATTCGATGATCAGGCTCTGAACGGTGTGTTTAAGGACGTCGGCGTGGTTGCCTGCGTGGAAGCTGTGGCGATAACTGAGCATGGGTAATGATATTCCGCTGAATTGACGATTTGCCACAGTTTACAGCAGAACGGCGCAGATTACCCGTAGGCCCGGTAAGCGCAGCGCCACCGGGCTCTTTTCGACAACGTCTGGCATTGAAATCCTCTACACTTAACCCCATTCTAGATCGCATATGCACAGCGCCGGATGCGCGCTTCATTCATCTTATTCAACAGGACAGCGTTTATGACCAATCCATTACTGACGCCTTTTTCGTTGCCGCCGTTTTCTAAAATCCTCCCCGAGCATGTGGTTCCAGCCGTTACGCAATCCCTGGACAACTGCCGCGCGGCGGTAGAAAGCGTGGTAGCGCAGGGCGCGCCGTACACCTGGGAAAATCTGTGTCAGCCGCTGGCCGAAGTGGACGACGTGCTGGGGCGCATCTTCTCCCCGGTGAGCCACCTGAACTCGGTAAAAAACAGCCCGGAGCTGCGCGAAGCCTACGAGCAAACCCTGCCGCTGCTCTCTGAGTACAGCACCTGGGTCGGCCAGCACGAAGGGCTCTACAAAGCCTACCGCGACCTGCGCGACGGCGACCATTATGCCGAACTGAACACGGCGCAGAAAAAATCAGTCGATAACGCCCTGCGTGATTTTGAGCTGTCCGGGATTGGCCTGCCAAAAGAGAAGCAGACCCGCTACGGTGAAATCGCCGCGCGCCTGTCCGAGCTGGGCAACCAGTACAGCAACAACGTGCTCGACGCCACCATGGGCTGGACGAAGCTGATCACCGACGAAACGGAGCTTTCCGGCATGCCGGAAAGCGCCCTGGCGGCGGCAAAAGCGCAGGCCGAGGCGAAAGAGCAGGACGGCTTCCTGCTAACCCTGGATATCCCGAGCTATCTGCCGGTAATGACCTACTGCGACAACCAGGCGCTTCGCGAAGAGATGTACCGCGCCTACAGCACCCGCGCTTCCGATCAGGGGCCGAATGCCGGGAAGTGGGACAACAGCCCGGTCATGGCGGAAATCCTCGCCCTGCGCCACGAGCTGGCCCAACTGCTGGGCTTCGAAAACTACGCCGATAAATCCCTCGCCACCAAAATGGCGGAAAATCCGCAGCAGGTGCTCGACTTCCTGACCGATCTGGCGAAACGCGCCCGTCCACAGGGTGAAAAAGAGCTGGCCCAGCTGCGCGCCTTCGCGAAAGCGGAGTTCGGCGTGGACGAGCTGCAGCCGTGGGACATTGCTTACTACAGCGAAAAACAGAAGCAGCACCTCTACAGCATCAGCGACGAGCAGCTGCGCCCGTATTTCCCGGAAAACAAAGCCGTTAACGGCCTGTTTGAAGTGGTGAAGCGCATCTATGGCATCACCGCCAAAGAGCGTACCGATATCGACGTCTGGCATCCGGACGTGCGCTTCTTTGAACTGTATGACGAGAAAAACGAACTGCGCGGTAGCTTCTACCTCGATCTCTACGCGCGTGAGAACAAGCGCGGCGGGGCGTGGATGGACGACTGCGTGGGCCAGATGCGTAAAGCAGACGGTTCTCTGCAGAAGCCGGTCGCCTACCTGACCTGTAACTTCAACCGTCCGGTAAACGGCAAACCTGCGCTCTTTACTCACGACGAAGTGATCACCCTGTTCCACGAGTTCGGACACGGTCTGCACCATATGCTGACCCGCATCGAAACCGCAGGCGTGGCAGGCATCAGCGGTGTGCCGTGGGATGCGGTCGAACTGCCGAGCCAGTTTATGGAAAACTGGTGCTGGGAGCCGGACGCGCTGGCGTTTATCTCCGGTCACTATGAGACCGGCGAACCGCTGCCGAAAGAACTGCTGGATAAAATGCTGGCGGCGAAGAACTACCAGGCGGCGATGTTTATCCTGCGTCAGCTGGAGTTCGGCCTGTTCGATTTCCGCCTGCACGCCGAGTTCAGCCCGGAGCAGGGCGCGAAAATTCTTGAAACCCTGGCCGAGATTAAAAAGCAGGTTGCCGTTATTCCTGGGCCAACCTGGGGCCGCTTCCCGCACGCGTTCAGCCATATCTTTGCAGGCGGTTACGCGGCGGGTTACTACAGCTACCTGTGGGCCGACGTGCTGGCGGCGGATGCCTTCTCTCGTTTCGAAGAAGAGGGGATCTTCAACCGTGAAACTGGCCAGTCGTTCCTCGACAATATCCTGACCCGCGGCGGTTCCGAAGAGCCAATGGTGCTGTTCAAACGCTTCCGCGGACGCGAGCCGCAGCTGGATGCGATGCTTGAGCATTACGGGATCAAAGGCTGATTGTTACGTGAAGATCTGCTTAGTGGATGAAACGGGCGCCGGAGACGGCGCCTTATCTGTTCTGGCCGCCCGCTGGGGGCTGGAACACGATGATGAAAACCCGATGGCGCTGGTGATGACCACAGCGCATCTGGAGTTACGCAAGCGCGACGAACCGAAGCTCGGCGGGATTTTTGTCGATTTTGTCGGTGGTGCCATGGCGCATCGGCGCAAGTTCGGCGGCGGTCGCGGCGAAGCGGTGGCTAAAGCGGTTGGGATTAAAGGAAGCTATCTGCCGGACGTGGTGGATGCCACGGCGGGGCTGGGGCGCGATGCGTTTGTGCTGGCATCTGTCGGCTGTCGGGTGCGGATGGTGGAACGTAATCCGGTGGTGGCGGCCCTGCTCGACGACGGTCTGAGCCGTGGCTACGCGGACCCGGAAATCGGCCCGTGGTTGCAGGAACGATTGCAGCTGATCCACGCCTCGAGCCTGACGGCGCTGACCGATATCACCCCGCGCCCGCAGGTGGTCTATCTCGACCCGATGTTTCCGCACAAGCAGAAAAGCGCGCTGGTGAAGAAAGAGATGCGGGTGTTTCAGTCTCTGGTGGGGCCTGATCTGGATGCGGATGGCCTGCTGGCGCCGGCTCGCCAGCTGGCGACGAAGCGGGTGGTGGTGAAGCGCCCTGACTATGCGCCGCCGCTGGCGGACGTTGCCACGACCAATGCGGTGACCACCAAAGGGCACCGGTTTGATATCTACTCAGGCACGCCGGAATAAAAAAAGCCGGGTGGCGGCTTCGCCTTACCCGGCCTACAGTTAGTGCCGCTTGTAGGCCCGGCAAGCGTTAGCGCCACCGGGCTTTTTTGCACTTACTCGTCTTCTTCGTCACGCAGTGGAACAATCAGCATATCCACGTGAACGGTGTTAATCAGCTGGCGCGCGGAAGACATCAGCTTGCTCCAGAAGTCCTGATGGTGACCGCACACCACCAGGTCCATGTCATATTTCTTGATCGCATCAACCAATACCTGGCCCAGGTCGCCGCTGCCGCTCAGGGTTTCGGTAATCGGGTAGCCTGCGTTAGTGGACAGTTCGCTCAGGGCGTGGTGCGTCTCTTCTGAGATACGCTTCTGCATATCGCCCAGATTGACGTCGATCAGACCGGTGTAGAGGTCGGAGTAATTCACATCAACGTGAATCAGCGAAACTTTCGCGTTGTAGGGACGTGCCATGGATACCGCTTTATCAACCAGCACTTTGCTCTCCGGGGAGAGGTCTACCGCGATGAGAATGTGTTTGTAAGCCATAGTGTTACTCCTTCCTTAAGTTATCGATGACTAAATGGGAAAGCCGTCGTCTGATGCTTTCATTACGGCCCAGTTAAACATATTTTTCAAGCTTTGGTGTTGATAACGATTAACCTTGTGGCAAAAAAATTAACGGATCTCCTACACTATTAAATGAGCCGTTCGGATATTAAAACGCGAACCGGATCGACTTTTGGTCATTCTTTCACTGAACTGTCTGTCAGGGCATTGGGGTGCGGTAGCTCAGAAGCCTTGCTTCGTGGGCGGACGCCGGGGAGGATGTATGATTAGCACCGTCGCATTGTTTTGGGCGTTATGCGTGGTTTGCATAGTGAATATGGCGCGCTACTTCTCATCGTTACGTGCGCTGTTAGTGGTACTTCGTGGTTGCGATCCGTTGCTTTATCAGTATGTGGACGGTGGAGGGTTCTTCACCTCGCATGGACAGCCCAGCAAACAGATGCGTCTGGTGGGATATATTTACTACCAGCGCTACCGCGATCATCACGATGAAGAGTTTATCCGTCGCTGCGAGCGCCTGCGTCGTCAGTTCATTTTAACCAGCGCCCTGTGTGGCCTGGTCGTGGTCAGCATGATTGCATTGATGATTTGGCACTGAGCATAAAAAAAGCGGGTCAGTTTCCTGACCCGCTTTTTTGTCGCCTTCAACCGATTAAATCAGCTTCAGCGAAATCCAGTACAGCCCGCCAGACAGCAGGATGGATGCCGGAAGGGTGAACACCCAGGCCATCAGAATGTTGGTCACGGTTTTGCGCTGCAGGCCGCCACCGTCAACAATCATGGTACCTGCCACGGACGAGGAGAGTACGTGGGTGGTGGATACCGGCATACCGGTGTAGCTCGCCAGACCGATAGACACTGCCGCCGTCATCTGCGCGGACATACCCTGCGCATAGGTCATGCCTTTCTTACCGATCTTCTCGCCGATGGTGGTCGCCACGCGGCGCCAGCCAATCATCGTACCGATACCGAGTGCCAGTGCGACCGCCATGATGATCCAGATTGGCGCGTACTCAATGGTGTTGAGCATATCGCCTTTCAGTTTCTTCAGGAGACGCTGGTCGTCAGCATTCACGTCAGGCAGCTTCGCCACTTTATCCGTTACATCAGAGATGCACAGCATAATGCGACGCAGCTGACCACGCTGCTCAACGGTCAGTTTGTCATAACTTTCGATATTGCCCAGCATGCCTTTGGCACGTTCCAGCGCGTTAATCGCGTTTGCCGGATGGCAGTGGAATTCGCCAGGCGCGGTGGTTGCACCGGCTTCCGGAGACGGGATCAGCTGGTCAACGCCGGTCGCTTTTTTCAGCAGCTCAGGGTGCTGCTGGAAGTAGGTTTCAACGTTGTTGACCGCATCACGGGTCCGGGTGATTTCGTAGCCGGAGGCGTTCATGTTAACCACGAAGCCTGCCGGAGCAACGCCGATCAATACCAGCATCACCAGACCAATGCCTTTCTGACCATCGTTCGCGCCGTGTGAGAAAGCCACACCGATAGCGGAAATGATCAGGGCGATACGCGTCCAGAATGGCGGCTTTTTCTTGCCGTCTTTCTTTTCACGCTCTGCTGGCGTCAGGTGAATACGGGAGCGTTTTTTGGTATTGCTCCAGTAACGACGCAGGATGAAGATCAGCCCGCCTGCCACCACCAGACCCACGATAGGGGAGACGATGAGAGAGGCAAAGATCCCCAGTACTTTCGGGATATTTAACGCATCAACAACCGATGTACCGGTCATGAGGGCGTTGGTTAACCCGATACCGATAATCGCGCCGATGAGGGTGTGAGAACTGGATGCAGGCAGGCCGAAATACCAGGTACCGAGGTTCCAGATAATTGCAGCAAGCAGCATTGAAAACACCATAGCGAGGCCATGGCCAGAACTTACGTTAAGCAGCAGATCTGTTGGCAGCATATGCACAATGGCATACGCAACGCTCAGTCCGCCCAGGAGGACACCAAAAAAGTTAAATACCGCCGCCATAACAACCGCAAGCTGCGATCGCATTGCGCGAGTGTAAATAACCGTCGCTACTGCGTTTGCAGTGTCGTGGAAGCCGTTGATCGCTTCGTAAAACAGTACAAAAACCAGAGCAAGCAAGAGTAAAAGCCCGGTATGTAAATCCAGGCCGGCAAACAAATGTAGCATAGGACGTTACGCCATTTTGAGGACATGAACGCGGCGCATTATCCAGGACAAATGCGCAACGGGCAAAGTGAAATATAGACTTTTTTTGACATACCACCTGAATTGAGAAAAGTGCCTGAAAGGATATTCTTTAAATTTCAATGGAATGGCTTTGTAATATCTTTTTACGCTGGTGTGACCACAGAGGAAACTTTACAATCCGCGGCAGTTAACAAAGAGGGTTTTGACGTGGAAAGGTTTGATGCCGTGGTAATTGGCGCCGGTGCGGCGGGTATGTTTTGTGCGGCAATGGCCGGACAGGCGGGTCGTCGCGTGCTGCTGCTGGATAACGGTAAAAAGCCAGGCCGTAAGATCCTGATGTCCGGCGGCGGGCGCTGCAACTTTACTAACCTGTATGTTGAACCCGCGGCCTATTTGAGCCAAAACCGTCATTTTTGTAAATCTGCGCTGGCGCGTTATACCCAGTGGGACTTTATCGACCTGGTGGGTAAGCACGGTATCGCATGGCATGAGAAGACGCTGGGCCAGCTGTTCTGCGACGACTCCGCGCAGCAGATTGTCGATATGCTGGTGGCCGAGTGCGAGAAGGGCGGCGTGGTCATGCGCCTGCGCACAGAGGTGCTGGAGGTTTCCCGCGACGACCAGGGCTACACGCTGCAGCTCAACGGCGAAACCGTCAGTGCCGATAATCTGGTGATCGCCAGCGGCGGCCTCTCTATGCCGGGGCTGGGCGCTTCCCCGTTCGGCTATAAGATTGCCGAACAGTTTGGCCTGAACGTTTTGCCTACGCGCGCCGGGCTGGTGCCGTTCACGCTGCATAAACCGCTTCTGGAACAGCTTCAGACGCTGTCTGGCGTGTCTGTTCCCTCTGTTATCACCGCCGAAGACGGCACGGTGTTTCGCGAAAACCTGCTCTTTACCCATCGCGGCCTCTCCGGCCCGGCGGTACTGCAAATCTCCAGCTACTGGCAGCCGGGGGAGTTTGTCACGGTTAACCTGCTCCCGGACTGCGATCTCGATGCGTTCCTCAACGAGCAGCGTACCGCGCACCCGAATCAAAGCCTGAAAAACACGCTGGCAATGCAGCTGCCGAAGCGTCTGGTGGAGTGTTTGCAGGTGCTGGGGCAGATCCCCGACGTGTCGCTTAAGCAGCTTAACAGCCGCGAACAGGAGACGCTGGTGGAGACCCTGACAAACTGGCGCGTGCAGCCAAACGGCACGGAAGGCTACCGCACCGCGGAAGTCACGCTGGGCGGGGTCGACACGAATGAACTCTCTTCCCGCACCATGGAAGCGCGCAACGTACCCGGGCTCTATTTTATTGGTGAAGTGATGGACGTCACCGGCTGGCTCGGCGGATACAACTTCCAGTGGGCATGGGCAAGTGCCTGGGCATGTGCTCAGGCGCTGGCAGAAGACAAGTGACATCAGCGCGCTGCCACTCGTCACGCTTGGCTTTACGGGCTGACGGTGGTGGCGTCCGTCACGGCCAGAATATTGCTCGCGGCCACGGTCCCCATCTTGATGTATGACGCGGCGGTAACGCCGCCGATATGCGGTGAAATAACCACGTTTTCTACAGACTGCCAGAGGTGCGGCGCCGTCAGCGGCTCGTGGGTAAAGCTGTCCAGCGCTGCGCTGTGCAGCGTGCCATCCCGGAGCGCCGCCAGTAACGATTCACTGTGGATCAGTCCACCGCGTGCCGTATTGACCAGAATGGCGTTCCGCTTGCAGTGTGCGAGCGTCTCGCTATTGATCATTCCCCGATTCTCATCGGTTAGCGGACAGTGCAAAGAGATGACATCGGAACGGGAAAGAAGTCCGGTCAGCGTCTCTGCGCGTTCGCACAGGGCGGGCATGGACTTCGCATAAGGATCGTAAGCCAGCACCTTCATACCGAAGGCATGACCAATAGTTGCCACGCGCGAGCCGATAGCGCCCAATCCGATTAGCCCCAGGGTTAATCCCTCCAGCTCAATGGATTTATGCGTTGCCTTATCCCAGTGCCCGTCCCGTAACCGCTTGTCCAGAGGCACCACGGACTTTGCGCAGGCGAGGATCAGCGCCCAGGTATGTTCAGCCACTGCCGCCGCGTTTGCGCCTGGGGCCGCGCGGACGGCGATATTGCGCTCGGCCGCTGCCGTCTGGTCTATCACATCGATCCCGCTTCCGTGCTTGGAAATAACCTGCAGAGCCGGGGCGGCATCCATGACTTTCGCGGTGATCCGGCCGTAACGAACCAGAATCGCCACGGGATTGTGTCGTTCACACAGCGCGATCAGGTCATCTTCTGTCGGCTGGCGGCCCGCAAACACCACCTCAAAGCCCTGCAGCATCACCATGGCCTGCTCCGCCAGGTCGCTTCCCGTAACCAAAACTACGTCTTTGCCCCCCATCACAGCGTCTCCCCGTCAGCTAACATACCTGCCTTACGAAGCGCGTCATCAAGCCAGTGTGGACGCAAATCGCCTTCACGGATGGCGGCAAGACGCCGGGTCTCCATATCCAGCTTTTCCTTTGCCAGCGCGATGACCTGCTGAACCTCATCACGCGGGATGACGACCACGCCGTCGATATCCGCCACAACCAGATCCCCGGCCTGAACCGTCGCCCCGGCGACTGAAATGGGATGATTAACCCGGCCAGAAATTAACTTTGTCGGGCCGCAGGGGTTCAGACCGGCAGAAAAGACAGGGTAGTGACCTTTGCTCAGGGAATCGGCGTCACGTACAGCACCGTCAATAATGATGCCCGCAATGCCGCTCGCCTGAGCCTGAGTGGCCATGATTTCGCCCAGCAGCGCGCAGCTCAGGTCGCCTTTGCCATCGACGACCAGGACATCGCCGGGTTGCGCAACCGCCATCGCGGCATGAATCGCCAGATTATCACCCGGACGGACTTCCACGGTGATGGCCGGACCCGCAACGGACATGTGAGGAGCCAGCGGTTTGATGCGGCCGTGAAGCGTACCGCGGCGACCGGCCACGTCGGCCAGAATGGCTGCCTGATACTCGGCAGCCCGACGAACGTCCTCGGCAGAAACGCGTTCGAACTGGCGATTAATCGCTTTTTTTTCAGAAACGGACATGAATGCCTCCATATTGTTTTACTTAGTACAACGCAGGTGTACAGAGCAAAACAACTATAGCGGTGTTGCTTTCCTTTTAGCCAGACCCGAGGTGGCGTTTGTGATGTAAACACGAAGTGACTCACAAAATTTGAGGTACACTCACTGCCGGGCTAACAAGGAGATAATGATGGGGAATGAAGGCGTTGTAGCGGTTGAAAAAGCGCTGGCTTTACTGGATTGCTTCCGTCCTGGGGATGAGAGCCTGACGCTGACCGCGCTGGCACAGCTGTCGGGTTATCACAAAACCACGGTTTACCGCCTGATGAATTCTCTTGAACGGATGAATTACGTCGTCAGGCATGAAGACGGCAATTATGCGCTTGGCCCACGTCTGCTTTACCTCGGCAAGCTGTATGAACAATCTTTCCATCTTTCGCGGGTGGTTCAGCCAGAGCTTCAGGCGCTCTCCCTGGCGTCTCAGGAAAGTGCCAGCTGGTATGTGCTGGAGGGTGGGCAGCGCCTTTGCCTGTTTCGCGCGGAAGCGTCGCACGGCCTGCGACACAGCAATCTTCCCGGCAGCCAGTTCCCGCTCGATAATTCGGCCATCAGTAAGGTCTTGCGCCATTGGGGGCTCAATGAGAGCCTGCCGGAGGGAGACGCTGAACTCCCTTTCTACACGTCAGGCGCACGCGATCCCCACACCGCGGCGTTTGCGATGCCTGTCTTCGGCGTTCACGACAAGCTGGTTGCGGCGTTAGCCCTGACCGGCCCCATCTCACGGCTGACGGAAGATCGTCGTGAGAAGGAGATAGGGCCTTTGATGAAGGCGGCGGCCAGCCGTCTGTCGCAAAAAATGGGAGCCAGTAAGCCCTTCTGTCTGCAGTTCTTTGGTGAAACGAGCGACGCGGCGGAAGACAATCTTTAAACGCAGAAGCGGGACACGTGTCCCGCTTCTGTCATCACGAATGCGTGACCTGTTTTTCGTGTAGCTGAGCGTTGCGGGCCTGCCGCCCCATAATGAGTACCGCGATACCTCCAGCCAGGCACAGCGCGGCCAGCGGAAGCATAGCCAGCGTGTAGCTGCCCGTCTGCTCGCTGATTATGCCGTAGGCATTTACCATGACCACCCCGCCTATCAGGTTCGCGATGGCGCCAATCGCGGCCAGCCCTGCCGCCGCCGAGGAGCTGCTCATCCAGCCGGATGCCAGCGCCCAGAAAGGCCCTTTCGCAGAATACGCGCCTGTCAGGATAATGCTCAGGATCACGATAGTGGCAAAGAGCGAGACGTTTACAAAGGCAGCGAACACGCCGGCGGCAATCATGAACAGCGTCAGCGCGGTATGCCAGCGGCGTTCGTTGGTGCGATCGGAGTGTCGTCCCCAGACAATCATCAGAACCGATGCCAGACCGTAAGGGATAGCGTTAAACAGACCTGTCTCAAGATTATCGAGATGGAAGGATTTCAGCAGTTGAGGAGACCAGACGCTGATCGTGGTGCCCGCGGACGATGCGCCCGCGTAAATCACCGCCATCAGCCAGATCTGACGATGCTTCAGCAACTGCCACGTCGTCTGATGTCCAATGTTCTTTTGCTGGCTCCGCTCGGTCTCAAGCGTGGTTTCCAGCCACTTTTTCTGTTCATCACCGAGCCATTTCGCCTGATGAGGGCGATCCCGGAGAATAAACCAGGCCGCAATACCCAGCAGTACCGCAGGTAAGCCTTCAATAATGAACAGCAGATGCCAGCCGCGAAGACCCAGCCAGCCATCCAGCGACAGTATCAACCCGGAAAGCGGGGAGCCGATGAAGTTAGCGAGCGGGATGGCGACCATAAAGGACGCAATAATGCGCGCGCGGTAGCGGGCAGGGAGCCACCAGGTCAGATACAGCACGACGCCCGGGAAGAAGCCTGCTTCCGCTGCCCCGAGGAGAAAGCGAACGATATAGAGCGAGGTGGTATTTTGAACCAGCGCCATGCCCATGGAGACGATGCCCCAGCTGATCATAATGCGCGGTATCCACAGCCGGGCACCGACTTTCTGCATGGCCAGGTTACTGGGAACCTCAAACAAAAAATAGGCCACGAAGTAAAGGCTGCTGGCGAAGCCAAACGCCGCTTTGCTGAGGCCAAGGTCTTCATTCATCTGCAGCGAAGCCATGCCGATATTCCCGCGATCGATAATCGAGACCAGGTAACTGACAATCAGAAACGGGAGAATACGCCAGATCACCTTCCGCATCGTCTCTCTTTCTATGTCCTCGGTGGCGGTCGCGCCGTTACGTAAATGTTCTGTCATTGTATCCTCGCAGGGTGTGTTCTTTGTTTTATTAGGTACAACTTAGTTTTATTAAACAAAACCACTATAGCGACGGCGCGTTCTTTTTATCCAGTTAATGGAAGGTTTAAATGATGTAAATAAGAGGTGACTCACAGATAGTGCGCTGCGGATATCGCTCAAGGCTTCTGACCAGCCGCAAGCAGGACGTGCTGGCAGAGAAATAATCACGCAACGCAATTATTGCACCAACTTTTCCTCTCCCTTCGACTAAGCTTCGACCAGATGCCCCGCCGCGTTCGCGTGGCCATACTCCTTTTGGTCAGAGCACGTACCATGCAGCTACTCAGCATTATTATTTTGCTTACCCTAACCGTGGTGATTCATTCGCTGTGGATGTTTGGCGTTTTAAAATTCATTACGTTAGAGGTCGATTCTGCGGTACGCATTGTTTTACGCAATGTCGGCATCGTGATCTCTATGATTTTCGCCCATCTCCTGGAAGCCGGGCTGTTTGCGGCGTTTTATTTTGTCATCGACGCGTTTAATGACTGGAACACCAGCTTCTACTTTTCGCTGGTGAGCTATGCGACGGTAGGGTACGGCGACGTCACGTTACCCCAGCACTGGCGGCTCATCGGCGGGGTGGAAGGGCTGGTGGGCGCGTTGATGGTAGGCTGGTCTGTGGCTGTTCTGGTCGCGGTGCTGCAGCGTTTACGTGGCATGAGCGCCTAAACGGCAGATGCGCAATCCCCGCCTGGTAAGGTAAAGTACCCCTCCTTGCGTAGCCGATTGGGCTGCGGCTTTAAGGGTGAAGAGGCTGATTAACGGCCCGCCCTGTTTCGTTCCTGGTTTACACCAGTTTGCATGGTTCTGTGTTTTGTCTGCCAAAAGGGTTTTGTATGTCTGCTGCTCATCTCGGTTTCCCGACGGAAACCGTTGTTGTCTTTGTGGTGATGGCCGTTGGGGCGATGTTTATCGACCTCTTTATGCACCGTCACGACAAACCGATCTCGCTGAAAAGCGCCGCCATGTGGTCCATCTTCTGGGTCATGATGGCGATGGCCTTCGCCGGGTTCCTGTACGTTCACCACGGCGCCGAGATGGCGAGCCTGTTCCTTACCGGCTATGCGCTGGAAGAGGTGCTCTCCGTCGATAACCTGTTCGTGATGATGGCGATCTTCGCCTGGTTCGGCGTGCCGGATAAGTACCGTCACCGTGTGCTCTACTGGGGCGTGCTGGGGGCGATTGTCTTCCGCGGTATTTTCGTGGCTATCGGCACCAGCTTGTTAAGCCTGGGGCCCTACGTCGAAGTGATTTTCGCGCTGGTTGTCGGCTGGACGGCGGTGATGATGCTCAGACGTAATGAAGAGAGTGACGAAGTGGAAGATTACTCGGGTCATCTCGCCTATCGCCTGGTAAAACGCTTCTATCCGGTCTGGCCGAAAATCAGCAGCAATGCCTTTATTCTGACGCAGAAAGAGGTGGATGCAGAGCTTGAAAAGCCGGAAAACCAGGACGTGATGGTCGGACGCGTGAAGAAGGCGAAGCGCTATGCGACGCCGCTATTGCTGTGCGTGGCCGTGGTCGAACTCTCTGACGTGATGTTCGCATTTGACTCCGTGCCGGCCATTATTGCCGTGAGCCGCGAGCCGCTGATTATCTATAGCGCCATGATGTTCGCTATTCTCGGTCTGCGTACGCTTTACTTCGTGCTGGAAGCGCTGAAGCAGTATCTGGTGCACCTCGAGAAAGCCGTGGTGCTGCTGCTGTTCTTCGTGGCGTTCAAGCTGGGGTTAAATGCCACCGATCACTTCTGGCATCACGGTTACAGCATTGGCGCGACGGCCAGCCTGTTTGTGGTATTGGGCGTGCTGGCGCTG
The DNA here is from genome assembly GCF_020567405.1 of Enterobacter sp. TCD1-1. Lineage (NCBI taxonomy): Bacteria > Pseudomonadati > Pseudomonadota > Gammaproteobacteria > Enterobacterales > Enterobacteriaceae > Enterobacter > Enterobacter sp. TCD1-1. The sequence goes on from NZ_JAJCXF010000006.1 coordinate 53,194, forward strand.
GGAATTATTGCGAGCGTGATGTTCCCGGGGAAACGTGAGGCCTGATGTACCGCCCGGTGGCGCTTCGCTTACCGGGCCTACAGTTTGGTTTTCTCCCTCTCCCTGTGGGAGAGGGCTGGGGTGAGGGCACCAGACCGCACCTAACCCTTAATCGGTGAATTCCGGCGCTTGCGCGGCGGGTGGAAGTGCCGCCAGTGCGGATCCTGCGCCGCCGCCAGCAGCTCGTGGTCGCCGCGGGTGTCTCCCCAGGCGCGCAGGTGATAGGCGTTCAGATCGCCATAGACTTTTTCCAGCCTGGCCACCTTCTGGGCGCAGCGGCAGTTGTGGCCCGTGATGCGCCCCGTCAGCTTGCCGTTTTTCACTTCCAGCTGCGTGCCAATCAGTTTAATGCCCAGTTTGTCAGCCCACGGCTGAAGCACCAGTGCCGGAGACGCGGAACAGATGGTCACCTCCGCACCGGAATTCACCTCGGCCGCCACGGCCAGAACCCCTTCGGGGCGCATCAGCTTGTTCCAGTATTTTTCGCAAAACGCTTCCGCCTGCTGGCGCAACCAGTGTTCATCCACGCCCGTCAGGAACGTTTTAATCAGCACTTCCTTTAGCTCGTCGCGCGTCAGCTTGCGACGCACGCAGTGGAGCGTGGGCAGCGCCATGCGCACCAGACGGCCCGCGAAGTAACGTTTCCCGAAGGCAAAGCGCAGGAAAGGGATAAAGCTGTCGTGGTGCGTTAACGTCCCATCAAAGTCAAAGACAGAGAGCACGCTGGATTTCGCCACCGTCTCGTCGGAAATCATATTGGTCATAAATACGTCTTAGCTGAAATACACATTCTGTGGATCAGTTTACCTGCTTTACCAGGACAGTCCTTACATCACCACCATTTTTTTCTCGATCTTGCGATCTCAAAGTGAGTCCAATTTTGGCCTCGATAAGAATTGGTGAAAAAACGATCTGTCTATATTATCGCCACATCGCACGATATTTAGGGGAACCCTTTGGCCCCCACAGGTAAGGAAAAACTCACTCACTACCTCTTTCTTGATATGACTCTTAGATCGTTTATTTCAATCCTTACGTTAAGTTTTGCGTCGTTTTCTGCATTCAGTTTTCAACTTCCCGCGTCGATGTTATCGATGAACCATGAACTGGCAGTCTCGCCAGCGAAATCTGCGCTGATGCAACAGGATACGGGCCCGCTGCGCTCGCGCATGCTCGATCAATACCAAAAGTGGAAGGGAACCCAGTATCAGTGGGGCGGTACCACGCGCCGCGGGGTGGATTGCTCCGCGCTCATGCAGCACCTGTTCAGCGATGTGGCGCATCTTAATTTACCGCGCACGACCGGAGAGCAGATCCACCGCGGGGTGCAGGTGACGCAATATCGCCTGAGGCCCGGAGATCTGGTGTTCTTCCAGACGGGTCCGAACCGCAGGCATGTCGGCGTTTATATTGGCAATAGCCAGTTCATTCATGCCTCAAGCAGCCAGGGCGTCACGGTCTCAACCCTGACGGATGCTTACTGGCAGGCGCACTACATTACTGCCCGTCGGGTTGCAGGCAGTGCAGCCTGACAGCCTCAGATGATGTCATCCACGACGCCGCCGTCGACGCGCAGCGCCGCGCCCGAGGTGGCGGAAGCCTGGGGCGAACAGACATAAATCACCATATTGGCCACCTCTTCAACCGTGGCCGCGCGCTGGATCACCGAGCTGGGGCGGTTGGCCATCACAAACTCTTTCGCCAGTTGCTCCAGCGACTTACCGGTTTTTTCGATTTCATCCTTCATCATCTCTGCGAAACCGTCCGACATCGTTGGCCCCGGCAAGACGCTGTTGACCGTCACGCCGCTTCCCGCCACGAACTTCGCCAGCCCGCGCGCCAGGGAGAGCTGCGCCGTTTTGGTCACCCCGTAATGAATCATATCCGCCGGGATATTACAGGCCGACTCGGAGGAGATAAACACCACCCGCCCCCAGCCTTTTTGCACCATGCCTGGCAGCAAGGCGCGGGACAGACGCACGCCGGACATCACGTTGGTCTGCCAGTAACGCTCCCAGGTTTCATCGTCGGTGGAATAGAAATCCTGCGGGCCGTAAATCCCGGCATTGTTAACCAGAATGTCGACGTTATTCGCTACCTTGAGGAGCGACTCGACCCCTTCCGCCGTGCTGAGATCGGCAATCGCGGCGCGCACCTGGACGCCCGGCACCACCTGCTGCAGCTGCTGAATGCCTTTGTTCACCGATTCCGTGCTGCGGCCATTGACGATCACCTCGGCACCGCTTTCTGCCAGCCCTCTGGCAATGGCGAACCCGATCCCGCCGGTTGAGGCGGTCACCAGCGCCACTTTCCCCGTAAAGTCGATTTTCATCATCCGCTCCTTATCGTTTTAACGTTCGGACCTTAAAGCGTAGCAGGTGAGGATGACGGCTCCTGGCTAAAAAGGCGCAGCAGCGTCTCCACCTGCTCGTCAAGCGGGGCGAGGGAGCGCTTAACAATCAGGTGAAGCGGCGTCGCTCTGCGTGCACCGTGGCTCAGCGGCAGGCGTTTCAGGAGGCCTTGATCCAGCTGAGTCTGGATGCGTTCCTCCGGCAGCCAGCCGTAGCCGACCTGAGAGAGGACGGCCTCAATGGCGGCATCGATGGTGGAGAAGGTCCATGACTCACCGGCCGCGCGCGCGGCGGGCTGGCTGTCCGCAATCTGAATGAGCGGCCACGGGCGTAGCATGTCATCGTTAAGCGGCGCGTCGAGGTCAAAGAGGGGGTGCTGATGGTGGGCCACGGCAACAAAGTCGATATTCATCAGCCATTCGCCGAGCCCGGTCATGTCCTGGCGGCGGGTGAGGACCATCACATCGGCTTCGTCGTTAATGGCATCGTCCCGGGTATTTTCCAGCACCTCGGTGAGTCGTACCTGGGTTTGCGGATACTGCTGCTGGAACTGGCGCAGAATGGCAAACAGGCGGCGGCGGGGGAAAATGGAATCCACCACCAGATCCAGCCGCGTGCGCATTCCGTTGCGAAGGGTCGCTGCGCGCGTCTCAACGTACGAAAAGGCTTTCAGCAGCGGTTTAACCTGGTTGAGCAGCAATTCTCCTGCCGGCGTTAACACCGCCCGTCGTCCTTCCGGCACCAGGAGGGCCACGCCCAGCCGCTCCTGCAGCAGCGACAGGTTATAGCTCACGGAAGACTGGCTGCGGTGTGTTTCTTCCGCCGCTCGGGCAAAGCTGCCCGCCTCGACCACTTTCGCCAGTAAAGACCATTGTTCAAGCGTCGTCTTATGCATAATTTATCTAAAATTTGGATGAATTTGATTAAAACATAGCGTTATTCATTCATTTTTTGAAGGGGTACGATCGTCTCATCAAAACAAAGGAGACATCTTATGAACACCTTCGACAAACACGACTTAAGCGGCTTAGTTGGCAAACACCTTGTTTATACCTACGACAACGGCTGGAACTACGAGATTTACGTCAAAAACGAGACGACCCTGGATTACCGTATTCACAGCGGTCTGGTGGCAAACCGTTGGGTGAAAGATCAGCAGGCTTACATCGTGCGGGTAGGGGAGAGCATCTATAAAATTTCCTGGACCGAGCCAACCGGTACCGACGTCAGCCTGATTGTGAACCTGGGCGACAAACTGTTCCACGGCACCATCTTCTTCCCGCGCTGGGTCATGAACAACCCAGAAAAAACCGTCTGCTTCCAGAACGATCATATTCCACTGATGAACAGCTACCGTGATGCGGGCCCGGCGTATCCAACGGAAGTGATTGATGAATTTGCCACTATCACCTTTGTACGTGACTGCGGCGCCAATAACGAAAGCGTGATCGCCTGTGCGGCCAGTGAATTACCGAAAAACTTTCCAGATAACCTGTAATAAGCGCGACAATTAACTAAAAAGAAAAGTTCCCGGCTATTTCATATTATTTTGAAATGGCCGGGATTTTTTTTGTTTGTTGATGTATGGTTTAAATGATCCCATTTCAAAATGTTGCGGAAGATCACATCAAAAATATTTAATATTAAATTAACTTGTTGTTTTTCAATTGGCTGCTAGTTGTCTTATAGCGTTGTAAACGCTGTCTTAATTTTTCCCTAAGGAAAGAGAGATACTTTGATATAAGTTTATGGTTCGTTGAAATAAACGGGCCAGCATTTGGTTAATATCAAAAACGTGCCATTTTGATTGCAAGGAAATTAATAATGAGTGATTTTCTGCCTTTTTCGCGACCGTCGATGGGCGCTGAGGAAATTGCGGCGCTTCAGGACGTTTTGATGTCGGGCTGGATCACCACGGGGCCTAAGAATCAGGAACTTGAAGAGGCATTCTGTCAACTTACCGGGAATCAGCATGCGATTGCCGTCTGTTCCGCCACCGCGGGCATGCACGTTACGCTGATGGCGCTGGATATTGGCCCGGGCGATGAAGTCATTACCCCTTCCCAGACCTGGGTGTCCACGCTGAATATGATCGTATTGCTGGGCGCCACGCCAGTCATGATTGATGTGGATAAAGACACATTAATGGTGACGCCAGAAGCCGTTGAAGCCGCCATTACCCCGCGCACTAAAGCCATTATTCCCGTTCACTATGCCGGCGCGCCGTGTGAAATCGACGCTATCCATGCCATCGGTGAACGTCACGGTATTCCGGTGATTGAAGATGCGGCCCATGCCGCCGGAACGTACTACAAAAACCGTCACGTGGGCTGGAAAGGGACGGCAATTTTCTCGTTCCACGCCATTAAAAACATGACCTGCGCGGAAGGCGGCCTGGTGGTCACCGATAACGCGCAGCTGGCACAGCGGATCCGCAGTCTGAAATTCCATGGCCTGGGCGTAGACGCCTATGATCGCCAGACGCATGGCCGCGCGCCGCAGGCGGAAGTGATCGCGCCGGGCTATAAATACAACCTGGCGGACATCAACGCCGCGCTGGCGCTGGTGCAGTTAGGCAAACTGAAAGAGGCCAACAAACGCCGCCAGGAAATCGCTGAACGCTACCTGCGGGAGCTTGCCGATACGCCGTTCCAGCCGCTCACTATTCCGTCATGGCCGCACGTGCACGCCTGGCACCTGTTTATTATTCGCGTTGATGAAGCGCGCTGCGGGATCTCACGCGACAACCTGATGGCGGCGCTGAAAGAGAAAGGCATCGGTACCGGCCTCCATTTCCGCGCGGCCCACACGCAAAAATACTACCGCGAGCGTTTTCCTGATGTATCGCTCCCGAATTCTGAATGGAATAGCGCGCGTATTTGTTCTCTCCCTCTTTTCCCGGACATGACTCATGACGACACAACCCGCGTCATTACCGCACTCCATCAGCTTGCAGGACATTGATATGTTCAGTGCACCGCCTGTACAAAAAGTATCCGTGGTAATCCCGGTTTATAACGAGCAGGAGAGCCTGCCCGAACTGATCCGCCGTACAACGGCCGCCTGTGACACGATGGGCAAGGCCTACGAAATTCTGCTGGTGGATGATGGCAGTAGCGATAATTCCGCGCTGATGCTGACCGAAGCCGCGCAGATTGAAGGCAGCCACATCGTAGCCGTGTTGCTCAACCGTAACTACGGCCAGCACTCGGCGATTATGGCGGGGTTTAGCCACGTCACGGGCGATCTGATCATCACCCTGGACGCGGACCTGCAAAACCCGCCGGAAGAGATCCCGCGCCTGGTGGCCAAAGCCGACGAAGGCTATGACGTGGTCGGCACGGTCCGTCAGAACCGTCAGGACAGCCTGTTCCGTAAGCTGGCCTCGCGCACCATCAACCGTCTGATCCAGCGCACGACCGGTAAAGCGATGGGCGATTACGGCTGCATGCTGCGCGCCTACCGCCGCCATATTGTCGACGCCATGCTGCATTGCCATGAGCGCAGCACCTTTATTCCCATTCTGGCGAATACCTTTGCCCGTAAGGCAACAGAAATTCCGGTTCTGCACGCCGAGCGCGAGCACGGGGAATCGAAGTACAGCTTTATGCGTCTCATCAACCTGATGTATGACCTCATCACCTGCCTGACCACCACGCCGCTGCGTCTGCTGAGCGTGTTCGGCAGCATTATTGCGCTGGCGGGCTTTGCGATTTCTGTCCTGCTGGTGGTACTGCGCCTGGTCTTTGGCCCGCAGTGGGCGGCGGAAGGGGTCTTTATGCTCTTTGCCGTGCTGTTTATGTTCATCGGCGCCCAGTTTGTCGGGATGGGTCTCCTCGGTGAATACATTGGCCGTATCTATAACGATGTTCGCGCGCGTCCGCGCTACTTTATTCAACGTGTTGTCCGTCAGGAACACAAAGCATCTCAAGAGGAAATTCACCCATGAAAGCTGTTGTATTTGCCTATCACGATATGGGGTGCACGGGCACGCTGGCCCTGCTGGAAGCGGGCTATGACATTGCGGCAATCTTTACCCATCCGGACACGGCTGGAGAAAACAACTTTTTCGGCTCCGTAGCGCGTATCGCCGCCGAGCGCGGTATCCCGGTTTATGCGCCGGACGACGTTAACCACCCGCTGTGGGTGGATCGCATCCGCGCCCTCGCGCCTGACGTGATCTTCTCGTTCTACTATCGCAACCTGCTCTCTGACGAGATCTTAGGCCTGGCCGCGAAAGGCGCCTTTAATCTTCACGGTTCTCTGCTGCCTGCCTACCGTGGCCGCGCCCCGCTGAACTGGGTGCTGGTGAACGGTGAAACGGAAACGGGCGTGACGCTGCACCGCATGGTGCGCCGTGCGGATGCGGGCGCCATCGTGGCACAGCAGAAGGTCGCTATTGATGCGGACGACACCGCGCTTCAGCTGCATCAGAAGCTGAACGCGACGGCACAGACGCTGCTGCGTGATGCCCTTCCTGCCATCCTCAACGGCACCTTCAGCGAGACCGCGCAGGACGAGAACAAGGCAAGCAGCTTTGGTCGCCGCGCGCCGGAAGATGGTCGTCTGGACTGGAACAAACCGGCCCGCCAGCTGCACAACCTGGTGCGCGCCGTAACCGATCCGTGGCCGGGCGCCTACAGCTTTGCGGGCGTAAGCAAATTCATCGTCTGGAAATCCCGCGTGCGTGACGACATTCCGGCGGCAAAACCGGGCACCGTCGTCTCCGTCTCCCCACTGATTGTGAGCTGCGGCGAGCAGGCGCTGGAGATCGTTACCGGACAAACCGACAATGGCCTGTACGTTCAGGGCACACAGCTGGCGCAGTCGCTGGGCCTGGTGGCCGGGGCGCTGATCACCAGCGCACCGGTGGTGGCCATCAAACGCCGCACCCGCGTGCTGATCCTCGGCGTGAACGGCTTTATCGGTAACCACCTGACCGAACGTCTGCTTAAGGACGATAACTACGAGATTTACGGTCTGGATATCGGCGCGGATGCGATCAGCCGCTTCCTGGACAACCCGCGCTTCCACTTCGTGGAAGGGGACATCAGCATCCATTCCGAGTGGATTGAATACCACATTAAGAAATGCGACGTGGTGCTGCCGCTGGTCGCCATTGCCACGCCAATCGAGTACACCCGTAACCCGCTGCGCGTGTTCGAGCTGGACTTCGAAGAGAACCTGAAGATCATCCGCGACTGCGTGAAATACGACAAGCGCATCATCTTCCCGTCCACCTCTGAAGTGTACGGCATGTGTACCGATAAGAACTTCGATGAAGACACCTCCAACCTGGTGGTCGGGCCGATCAACAAACAGCGCTGGATTTACTCCGTCTCCAAACAGCTGCTGGACCGCGTGATTTGGGCCTACGGTGAGAAAGAGGGCCTGCGCTTTACCCTGTTCCGTCCGTTCAACTGGATGGGGCCACGTCTGGATAACCTGAACGCGGCGCGTATCGGCAGCTCCCGTGCAATCACCCAACTGATCCTGAACCTGGTGGAAGGCTCGCCAATTAAGCTTATCGAAGGCGGGAAACAGAAACGCTGCTTTACGGATATCACCGACGGTATCGAAGCGCTGTTCCGCATCATCGAAAACAAAGATAACCGCTGCAACGGTGAAATCATCAACATCGGTAACCCGGACAACGAAGCGAGCATTCGCGAGCTGGCCGAGATGCTGCTGGCCAGCTTTGAGCGTCATCCGCTGCGCGATAGATTCCCGCCGTTTGCCGGTTTCCGCGAAGTGGAAAGCAGCAGCTACTACGGTAAAGGGTATCAGGACGTTGAGCACCGTAAGCCAAGCATTCGCAATGCGAAGCGCTGCCTGAACTGGACGCCGACCGTGAAGATGGAACAGACCATTGATGAAACGCTTGATTTCTTCCTGCGCACCGTGGAGCTGTCGGAACAGGTCTCATGAAAAAAGTCGGTTTACGCATTGATGTCGACACCTTCAGGGGAACGCGTGACGGCGTACCCAAACTGCTGGAACTGCTGAGCAAGCACGGTGTGCGCGCCAGCATTTTCTTCAGCGTGGGGCCTGACAACATGGGACGCCATTTATGGCGTCTGGTTAAACCGGCATTTCTGTACAAAATGCTGCGCTCGCGCGCAGCATCCCTCTACGGCTGGGATATTTTGCTGGCCGGCACCGCCTGGCCCGGCAGACGCATCGGCGCGGGTAATGAAGCGGTTATCCGCGAGGCGGCGCAGCATCATGAGGTGGGTCTGCACGCCTGGGATCACCATGCCTGGCAAGCCTGGGCGGGCGTCTGGGATATCCCGCGCCTGTCCCGTGAGGTCGAGCGTGGGATGCTGGAGCTGGAGGCCATTATCGGTCAGCCCGTGCGCTGCTCCGCCGTGGCGGGATGGCGTGCGGATCAGCGCGTCGTGAAGGCCAAAGAGGCCTTCGCGTTTCGCTACAACAGCGATTGCCGCGGAACCGGGCCCTTTTTGCCGCTGTTAGGCGAAAATCGCTACGGTACGGTGCAAATTCCGGTCACGCTTCCCACCTGGGATGAAGTGGTCGGACGCGAGGTTAAGGCGGATGAGTTCAATCGCTACATTCTGGACCGCATTCATCGTGACGCCGGTACGCCGGTGTATACCATCCATGCCGAAGTGGAAGGGATTGCGTATCAGCATGATTTCGACGAACTGCTGACGATGGCCGCTCAGGAGGGCATCGAATTCTGCCCGTTGAGCGAGCTGCTGCCAGATGACCTCAGCACCCTGCCCGTGGGCAAAGTTGTCCGTAATGAACTGGCTGGCCGGGAAGGCTGGCTTGGTTATCAACAAACCGTGAGTCCGGTCCCATGAAAACAGCCCGTTATGGCTTAGCGCTTCTCGCACTGTTTATCGTTTACTACCTCATTCCGGTCGATATCCGCCTGCTTTGGCAGCCTGATGAAACGCGCTATGCGGAAATCAGCCGCGAAATGCTGGCCTCCGGAGACTGGGTTGTCCCGCATTTCCTGGGGCTGCGTTACTTTGAAAAACCGATTGCTGGCTACTGGGTCAACAGCATCGGGCAGATGCTGTTCGGGCACACGAACCTCGCCGTGCGCGCCGGGTCCATCTTCTCCACCGGTTTAGCCGCGCTGCTGGTTATCTGGATGGCCTGGCGTCTCTGGCGGGATAAGCGGACAGCCATTTTCTCCGGCCTGATCTTCCTGACCCTGTTCCTGGTGTATGGCATCGGCACGTATGCGGTGCTGGATCCTATCATCACCCTGTGGCTGGTGGCGGCGATGTGCAGCTTCTGGCTGGCGTCACAGGCCCAAACCGTTGCCGGAAAAGCGGGCGGCTATGTGCTGCTTGGGCTGGCCTGCGGGATGGGGGTGATGACCAAAGGCTTCCTGGCACTGGCGGTACCGGTGATTGGCGTGCTGCCGTGGGTGATCGCCCAGAAGCGCTGGAAAGAGGTGCTGATTTTTGGCTGGCTCGCGATCCTGAGCTGCGTGCTGATTGTTCTGCCATGGGGGCTGGCCATTGCGCAGCGTGAGCCTGACTTCTGGCGTTACTTCTTCTGGGTGGAGCATATTCAGCGTTTCGCCCAGAGCGACGCGCAGCACAAAGCCCCGTTCTGGTACTACATACCGTTCCTGATTGCGGGTAGCCTGCCGTGGCTGGCACTGCTGCCCGGCGCGTTTCGTCTCGGCTGGAATGACCGACAAAACGAGGGCGGCGGGTTCTATCTGCTGGGATGGGTGGTGATGCCGCTGCTGTTCTTCAGCATCGCCAAAGGCAAGCTGCCGACCTATATCCTGCCGTGCTTTGCCCCGCTGGCGATCCTGATGGCACGCTATGCCTGCCTCGCGGCGGAGAAAGGCGCCAGAGCGTTGCGCATTAACGGCGGGATTAACCTGGCGTTTGGCGTTATCGGCGTAGTGGCGGCGCTGGTGGTCTCCCCGTGGGGACTGTCTAAGCATCCGGTCTGGACCTCGGTCGAACTGTATAAAGTGTTCTGCGCGGTGGTCGCGTTCCTCATCTGGGCCGCGGTAGGCTGGTTTACGTTCAGGCAGAGCCAGCAGAGCTGGTGGCTGGCGGCGTTCTGCCCTGCGGGCCTGGCGCTGCTGATTGGTTTCGCCATTCCTAACCTGGTGGTGGATTCCAAACAGCCGCAGTCGCTGGTCGACACCGTGCGCGAGCCGCTTCAGGACAGCCGTTACGTGCTGGCCAATAACGTGGGCGTGGCCGCTGGCCTGGCGTGGGAGCTGAAGCGCAATGACATCACGCTGTATGGTCAGAGTGGCGAACTGCGCTACGGGCTGGATTATCCTGATGTGAAAGATCGTTTTGTCGGTAAAGATGACTTCGCGCAGTGGCTGGCAGAGCACCGTCAGCAGGGACGCGTATCGCTGGTTATCCTGCTGTCAAAACGCGATGACCTTTCGCGGGCTAATCTGCCAGAACCGGACAGCCTGTATATCCAGGGCCGTCTGGCCTACCTGCAGTATCTGCCGAAGTGATGACCTGGATCTGGCTGGTACTGGCAAGCCTGCTCAGCTGTGCAGGACAGCTGTGCCAGAAACAGGCTACCCGTCCGGCGAAAGCCGGGCGGCGTGGCGTGCATATCGCGCTGTGGCTTGGCCTGGCCCTGCTGGCGCTGGGCAGCGGGATGCTGGTCTGGCTGGTGGTGCTGCAGCGCCTGCCTGTCGGCATTGCCTACCCTATGCTGAGCCTCAATTTTGTCTGGGTGACGCTGGCGGCGAAGGTATTCTGGCGTGAAAACGTAGCATCGCATCACTGGCTGGGGGTGGGGTTGATCATCATTGGGATTGTTATCCTGGGAGGAAGCCTGTGAAAGGGGCGTTCTGGGCCTTATGCAGCGTGCTGTTAGTCAGCGCCGCGCAGCTGTTGCTGCGCAGTGCGATGCAGTCACTGCCGCCGGTCAGCGATGTTCTGGCGCTTATTTCCGCGCTGTGGCACTTCTCATCCGGCACGGGGGCGCTGCTGCTGGGGTTGATGGGGTATGTGGCCTCGATGGGCTGCTGGTATCTGGCGCTGCATCGCATGGCGCTCAGCAAAGCGTATGCCTTGCTGAGTCTTAGCTATATCCTGGTGTGGGGCGCTGCGATCCTGCTGCCGGGTTGGGAAGAACGTTTCTCCTGGCACGGGCTGGTGGGGGTCGGGTTTATTATTCTGGGTGTGTTGACGATTTTTCGGCCAGCACGTCGTCAGCAGAATGGATCAGCCCGGCCCTGAGCTCAAAGGGCGTCGCGGTACAGACTGCAAGACTCAGCGAGTCTATCCGGCAGTGGCTGACTGAGTGAAATGCGCGGGCGGTACTGTCAATGCTAACCATTTGCCAGGCGTGACCGCCGCTCTGTTTAACGATCGCTTCTTTCCGCGTCCAGATGCGCCAGAACGCCGTAAGCTGGCTCTCTGGCGTTTCTTTTTCCAGCTCTTCATGCTCGGCGCCGCTGAAGACGGCATTGGCGAGCGTGTGCCAGTTATCCTGCGGGCGAATACGTTCCAGTGAACAGCCCACGTTACCTTCGTCACTGATAATTAACGCAATGTCATCATCCGCGTGGCTAAGGCTGAACCACAGCGGATAGTCGCCGGCAAAAAGGGGTTTCCCCTGTTCGTTGTGGATAATCTCCGGCAGTGACTTCGGGGCCAGCAGACGCGAAAGCAACCCGCGACCCGCCAGCCAGCGCGCACGCTGGGCGCCTTCGGGCGCGTGTCGGGAGAGTGCTTCAGCCCAGCGATTGGTGCTCAGCGAGGAGATTTTTCCCAGAAAAACCTGGTACATATAACGTCTGGCCTTCAGTCAAAACAGAGAGAGTCGCAAAGTTGCGCGGCGAAACCATTACTATAATCTATTGTCCCCGGTAATGGCTAACCAGACGAGAGTGCTTACCCAGGCAACCGGCTTTTTGGCCTCCCCGGCCCGAGCAGGATCGCCAGCTTGCTGCCGCCTTTAGTGGTTTCCATCCAGATCTTACACACGCTGGTCAGGGGGACCGACAGCAGCATGCCGACCGGGCCCAGCAGCCATCCCCAAATCAGTAAGGATAAAAATACGACCAGCGTCGACATGCCCAGCCGGTGCCCCATCATGCGTGGTTCGAGAATATTGCCCAGCACCATGTGCACGACGAGGAATAACGCGCCGACCAGCATACATTCGTAGAAACCGTTAAACAGAAACGCCTGAATCATCGGCGGCACGGCGGAAAGCACCGCGCCAATATTGGGCACGTAGTTGAGCAGAAACGCCAGTACGCCCCACATCAGCGCGAACTGCACGTCCATCAGCATCAGCCCCAGCCAGACAATCACCCCGGTCCAGACGCTCAGCAGCGTTTTCAGCGCCAGATATTTTGAGACCCCCTTCAGCGCCCGGTGTAATCCGGCAATGTGAATTTGGGGATTATTCAACGCAAAGCGCAGTTTATAGGGGACGTGGCGGACTTCAAACAGCATAAACACCACCGTCATGACCAGCAGCAGAATGCTGGCCATCGCGCCGGAAAGCCCCGTCATCAGCGTGGTGGCGTAGGTCATGACCTTCTCGGAATCCATCCTGCGCAGCATCCGTTCAGGTGAGATATGCAAATTAAGGAAGGGCACCATCTCCTGCAGCGCCACAATCTTACGCGTCAGCTCTTTGTTGTACTGCGGCAGCATGGTGGAGAATTCGCTCAGCGAGGCCGCCAGCACGCCGAAGAGCGCCGTCAGGGCAATCAGCATCACGATGACGACAATGGTGATGGCGACCGGACGGCTGACGCCCCGGCGAAGAAACCAGGTGACCAGAGGATTAAGCACAATGGCAAAAAAGAGCGCCAGCAGGAGCTGGACAATAATGTCAGCGGCAGCATGGATACCCGCAAGGATAACCACCAGACAGGCGAGCTTTAATAAGATGTGGAGTCCTGCTTTGTCGGACGGGTTAGCGATCATGCGTGTTCCTTAATATGATGACCCGATAAGTGTAGTGCCCGGGCTTCGCTTCGTCTGGCACCGTTAATCTGAAAGTCGGTGCTGATTTTCTTATTGGGGCGTGGTAATAGTGAAACACTGTTGTAAAAAATCCAGGTAGAACCCCATGCCCGAACCTGCCGCTGAAACGGCACTGAGCGGACTGCGCCTCAATCTGCGCATCGTTTCCGTTGTTATTTTCAACTTTGCCAGCTATCTCACCATCGGCCTGCCGCTGGCGGTCCTGCCGGGCTATGTCCATGACGTGATGGGCTTCAGTGCCTTCTGGGCGGGGCTGGTGATTAGCCTGCAGTATTTCGCGACACTCCTGAGCCGACCGCATGCCGGTCGCTACGCGGACACGTTCGGTCCAAAAAGCATTGTGGTGGTGGGATTGTGCGGCTGCTTCCTCAGTGGCCTGAGCTACCTGCTGGCTGCCACGACCAGCCACTGGCCGTTGGTCAGCCTGGCGCTCCTCTGCCTGGGCCGCGTCATCCTAGGCATCGGGCAAAGCCTGGCGGGAACCGGCTCGACGCTGTGGGGCGTGGGGGTTGTCGGTGCGCCGCACATTGGCCGGGTGATCTCCTGGAACGGGATTGTCACCTACGGTGCGATGGCGCTCGGTGCGCCGCTCGGCGTGGCCTGCTATGCGTTTGGCGGGCTGTATGGGCTGGCCGTCACCATCATGGCGGTCGCGCTGCTGGCGATTCTGTTTGCGCTGCCGCGCCCGAAAGTGAAGGCCAGCAAGGGCAAGCCGCTGCCGTTTCGGGCGGTGCTGGGGCGCGTCTGGCCGTACGGCATGGCGCTGGCGCTGGCGACCACCGGCTTCGGTGTGATCGCGACCTTCATTACCCTGTTCTATGACGCCAAAGGCTGGGACGGCGCGGCCTTTGCGTTAACCCTGTTCAGCTGTGCGTTTGTTGGCGCGCGCCTGCTTTTCCCTAACGGCATCAACCGTCTGGGTGGGCTGAACGTGGCGATGATCTGCTTTGCGATAGAAATTGTCGGGCTGCTGCTGACCGGAATAGCGATGGTGCCCTGGGTCGCGAAAGTGGGCGTCTTCCTCGCGGGAGCCGGTTTTTCACTGGTCTTCCCGGCGCTGGGCGTGGTGGCGGTTAAAGCCGTGCCGCCGCAGAATCAGGGCGCCGCGCTGGCGACCTATACGGTGTTTATGGATATGTCGTTAGGCATTACCGGCCCGCTGGCGGGGCTGGTGATGGCCTGGGCAGGCGTGCCGGTGATCTATCTTGCCGCAGCGGGTCTGGTGATCGTGGCCTTGCTTCTGACGTGGCGGCTAAAAAAATGGCCCCCGGTGCAGGCACCGGAGGCCACGTCATCATCGTGAAACGTTACTGGATCACGATGGTGTTAATGATGTTTTCAGCAGCCGTCTGCGCTTTCTGCTGATCTTCCGCTGGCAGGGTGATCTGCAGGGTCAGGAGTTTGTTATCGACCTTGCCCAGCACGACAGAGGAGTACGCGGTCTGGCCTTTCGCAGAGATGATGCTGTCCAGCTGCTGCAGCTTATGGCCTTTCAGCTCGATGGATTTATTGGTCACGACCTGCAGCTGCGGGTCGCGGCCGCGCTGCTGATCTTCCAGACGTTTGGACAGGACGGCCAGATCTTCGCTGGTGTCGTCGCCCACAATCACAATGACCGCTTTCTGCCCGGTTGCGTCGGAGTAAACGTGCATGTTGTTCGCCTGAGTGCCCAGCTTGCCGCTCTGGTCAGTCATATCGGCTGGCAGAGAGAAGCTGAGTTTGCCATCCATCAGATTCACCGGCTGGCCGGTCGCATTGCTTTCTGCGGATGCGCCCTGAGCAGGCGTTTTCGTGTCGCTGTTATCACAGGCTGCAAGGCCCACAACCAGCAGGCCAATCCCGACATATTTAACCAGATTGCGCATTGACTTCTTCCTTTCGATAAACGGCCATAACGGCTCATTCGTTCATCTTATCACAACTGATAAAGCGAACCCTTAACCTGCCTGCAATGCCGTGATTTCAGATTTATCTGCCAGTCTTTTCAGCAGCATATTCAGCAGCACGCCGTACATGGGCAGGAAGAAGACAATGCTGATGAGCACCTTAAAGCAGTAGTCCACCAGCGCGATTTCCATCCAGTGTTCGGCCATAAACGCATCCGGGCTACGCCAGAAGGCGATGAAGAAGAAGGCCAGCGTATCGCTCACGTTACCGAACAGCGTGGAGGCGGTGGGCGCCATCCACCAGCGATGATTCTGACGCAGGCGGTTAAACACGTGTACGTCGAGGATCTGCCCCAGCGCGTAGGCCATAAAGCTTGCTGCGGCGATACGGGCGACAAACAGGTTGAAGTGGGTTAACGCCTCAAAACCCTGCCAGCTTCCCATATAAAACAGGGACGAAACCCCGTACGAGATGAACAGCGCCGGGAGCATGACCGCAAAAATAATGCGGCGAGCCAGCGGTGCGCCAAAGATACGCACGGTCAGATCGGTGGCGAGGAAAATAAACGGAAAACTGAACGCGCCCCAGGTGGTATGAAAACCAAAGATGGAGATAGGGAGCTGCACCAGATAGTTGCTGGAGGTGATCACCAGCAAATGGAAAAGCGAAAGCCAGAACAACGCTTTTACGCGCTGAGATTCAGAAAACTGCGTCATATTGTGACCTTTTTATACGTTGGGGTGAGGGAACCCAATAAAAACCGCAGCATGATACTGCTTTGGCGGGACATTGCAATGGTTAGTTTTTACGCAATCGTTAACCTGGTTTGCATTGATCGCAACCGGGCGTAAACTACAGCCGTTTTTACCTGACCGAGAAGATCATGACCGACCTGTTTTCCAGCCCAGACCACACCCTTGATGCCCAGGGCCTTCGCTGCCCGGAACCGGTAATGATGGTACGTAAAACCGTGCGCAACATGCAGACCGGTGAAACGCTGCTGATCATCGCCGACGACCCGGCCACGACCCGCGACATTCCCGGTTTTTGTACCTTTATGGAGCATGAGCTGGTGGCACAGCAGACTGAGGCGCTGCCGTACCGGTATTTGATTCGTAAGGGATAGGTAGGCGGCCTCTGCGGCCTGATGCCCTCACCCTGTGTGCCGAGGGTTCCCCACAAATAATGCCTGCACGGACGACCCCCTCTCCCTTGAGGGAGAGGGCTGGGGTGAGGGGGAACATACGGCTGTGGAGGTCATTCCGTTCACTTTATGTTCCTTGCTACTCTGTAACGACATGACCGGTGAACGTGCCAGGGTGGCTCAATCGCCACCACCCTGGCGACCCGGGCTCCCGGCGGTAAATCGCCGCTTCGCGGTCCCCTCAGCTTATTCCTTCAGGCTATCGGGTCGGGCATGAGCCTGCATCCCTGCAGGCCACGCCCTCTCGGCGCATCCTTGCGCCTCGCCCCGGCCTTACGGAAACGCTTCGGCGATTTACAGCCGGACCAGGGTGTCGCTGTAAGTCATTAATTTTGGCGAAGAAACGTTCATCGCTTCAGGTCAAAAAATTACTGGGGATCCTTCAGCCCACAGAGAGAGGGAGAACGTCATCCCTTCATCCACGCCCGGATCCCGTCCAGGAACATCTGCGTTGCCATCATGACCAGAATCAGCCCCATCAGGCGCTCCAGCGCGTTTACCCCTTTTTCGCCCAGCAGGCGCAGGAACAGGGACGACTGCAGCAGGATAATGAACGTCCCGCCCCAGGCAATCAGCAGGGCAATCACCAGATGGCTCATCTGATTCGGATACTGATGCGACAGCAGCATCAGCGTGGCCAGAATGGTCGGACCCGCGACGAGGGGGATCGCCAGCGGCACAATAAATGGCTCTTCACCCGCAGGCAGGCCGCTGCTGCTGCCTTCCGCGCTCGGGAAAATCATTTTAATGGCAATCAGGAACAGAATAATCCCGCCGGAAATCGACACGGTTTCGGCACGCAGGTTCAGGAATGCGAGAATTTTTTCACCCGCAAACAGGAAGATAAACATCACCAGCAGGGCGATGAGCAGCTCGCGGATCATGATCGCCCGGCGACGCTTAGGCTCAGTGTGTTTTAGCACCGACATGAAGATGGGCAGGTTGCCCAGGGGATCCATAATCAGGATCAATAAAACCGCGGCGGAAATGATTTCACTCATGTAAATTATCCCTGAAACTCTCTAAGGTTATTATGATAATTAGCTGTATTTCTGATTGCCGGGCAATCATCGATTAATTTCGCTTGCGACTTTGGCAGCATTTTGTAATGTGAAGCATATCCCAGTTCAATACTGGCTTGCACAATCAGCACACACCCTCAGCAGGAAAAAATGCTATGAAAAACGTTGGTTTTATCGGCTGGCGCGGTATGGTCGGCTCTGTACTCATGCAACGCATGGTTGAAGAGCGCGATTTCGACGCTATCCGCCCGGTCTTCTTCTCCACTTCTCAGCTCGGCCAGGCTGCTCCGTCCTTTGGTGGTACCACAGGCACGTTGCAGGATGCTTACGATCTGGAAGCGCTGAAGGCGCTCGACATTATTGTGACCTGCCAGGGCGGCGATTATACCAACGAAATCTATCCAAAGCTGCGTGAAAGCGGCTGGCAGGGCTACTGGATTGACGCGGCCTCGTCGCTGCGCATGAAAGACGATGCCATCATCATTCTCGACCCGGTTAACCAAGGCGTGATCACCGATGGCCTGAACAACGGCGTGAAAACTTTTGTTGGCGGTAACTGCACCGTCAGCCTGATGCTGATGTCCCTCGGCGGCCTGTTCGCGCAGGATCTGGTGGAGTGGGTCTCCGTGGCGACCTACCAGGCGGCGTCCGGCGGCGGTGCGCGTCACATGCGCGAGCTGCTGACCCAGATGGGCCAGCTGCACCAGAGCGTTGCGACCGAGCTGGCAAACCCGGCATCCGCTATTCTGGATATCGAGCGTAAAGTGACCCAGCTGACCCGCAGCGGCGAGCTGCCGGTGGATAACTTTGGCGTACCGCTGGCCGGTGGCCTGATCCCGTGGATCGACAAGCAGCTGGATAACGGCCAGACCCGCGAAGAGTGGAAAGGCCAGGCTGAGACCAACAAAATCCTCAATACCGCGAACACCATTCCAGTTGACGGTCTCTGCGTACGTATCGGCGCACTGCGCTGCCACAGCCAGGCCTTCACCATTAAACTGAAAAAAGATGTGTCTATTCCGACCGTGGAAGAGCTGCTGGCCGCGCACAACCCGTGGGCGAAAGTGGTACCAAACGATCGCGATATCACTATGCGCGAGCTGACCCCGGCAGCGGTAACCGGCACGCTGACCACGCCGGTTGGCCGTCTGCGTAAGCTGAACATGGGGCCGGAGTATCTCTCCGCGTTCACCGTCGGTGACCAGCTCCTGTGGGGCGCCGCCGAACCGCTGCGCCGCATGCTGCGCCAGCTGGCGTAATAATTTGTTAAATACCAGGGGTGATTTTCACCCCTTTTTTTTGCGTACTACATGGAGTAACACGCGTATGTCTTATTTTTTATCAGGAGTCATCTAGAGCGTTGGCTATGCTTTAAGGAAGAGTCATTTCTTACCTGAGGTTCGAGCGGAGCAGAATGGATGCACATTTTTGTGCTGTCCCGTTCAGGTCACATTAAAAGTCGTCCCGGAGCGCTTAAAAAGGACGACATAAAAAACAGGATGAATACCATGTCCGATCGTGTGGATAGAGACGTGATTAATGCGCTTATTGCGGGTCATTTCGCTGACCCCTTTTCTGTGCTTGGGATGCACCGTACTGAGGCCGGTCTGGAAGTTCGGGCACTGTTACCGGATGCCACAGAAGTCTGGGTGATTGAACCCAAAACCGGCCGCAAGGTCGGTAACCTTGAATGCCTCGATTCCCGTGGCTTCTTCTCGGGCGTGATGCCCCGTCGTAAAAATCCTTTTCGCTATCAGCTCGCCGTTCTCTGGCACGGTCAGCAAAACCTGATTGACGATCCCTACAGCTTTGGCCCTCTGCTTAAAGAGATGGATGCCTGGCTGCTCTCCGAAGGGACGCATCTTCGCCCTTATGAAACGCTGGGTGCCCATGCCGATACCATGGACGGCATTACCGGCACGCGGTTCTCCGTGTGGGCGCCCAATGCCCAGCGCGTCTCCGTTGTCGGCCAGTTCAACTACTGGGATGGCCGCCGTCACCCGATGCGCCTGCGTCGGGAAACCGGCATCTGGGAGCTGTTTATCCCCGGGGCGCACCACGGGCAGCTTTATAAATTCGAGATGATTGACGCCCACGGCAAGCTGCGCATTAAAGCCGACCCGTATGCCTTCGAAGCGCAGATGCGCCCGGATACCGCGTCGCTGATTTGCGGCCTGCCGGAGAAGGTTATCCAGACGGAGGAGCGTAAGCAGGCCAACCGCTTTGATGCGCCGATCTCCGTCTATGAAGTCCATCTCGGCTCCTGGCGTCGCCACACCGATAACAATTTCTGGCTCAGCTACCGGGAGCTTGCCGACCAGCTGGTCCCGTACGCCAAATGGATGGGCTTTACCCACCTGGAGCTGCTGCCGGTCAACGAGCACCCGTTCGACGGCAGCTGGGGCTATCAGCCCACCGGGCTGTATGCGCCGACCCGCCGCTTCGGCACCCGCGATG
The DNA here is from genome assembly GCF_020567405.1 of Enterobacter sp. TCD1-1. NCBI lineage: Bacteria > Pseudomonadati > Pseudomonadota > Gammaproteobacteria > Enterobacterales > Enterobacteriaceae > Enterobacter > Enterobacter sp. TCD1-1. Next base: position 73,136 of record NZ_JAJCXF010000006.1, read on the forward strand.
ACTTCCGCTATTTCATTGATGCCGCGCACGCCGCCGGGCTGAACGTCATCCTCGACTGGGTGCCGGGCCATTTCCCGGCGGATGATTTCGCGCTGGCAGAGTTTGACGGTACGAAGCTGTACGAGCACAGCGATCCGCGCGAAGGCTATCACCAGGACTGGAACACGCTGATCTACAACTACGGTCGCCGTGAGGTCTCAAACTACCTGGTCGGGAATGCCCTGTACTGGATCGAGCGGTTTGGCATCGATGCCCTGCGCGTGGATGCGGTGGCGTCGATGATCTACCGCGACTACAGCCGCAAAGAGGGGGAGTGGATCCCGAACGAGTTTGGTGGCCGCGAAAACCTGGAAGCGATTGAATTCCTGCGTAATACCAACCGCATTATCGGCGAGCAGGTGGACGGTGCCGTGACTATGGCGGAAGAGTCCACCGACTTTGCGGGCGTCTCCCGTCCGCCGACATTGGGCGGCCTGGGGTTCTGGTATAAGTGGAACCTGGGCTGGATGCACGACACGCTCGACTACATGAAGCTGGATCCGGTTCACCGTAAGTATCATCACGATAAGCTGACGTTCGGGATGCTCTACAACTACACCGAAAACTTCATGCTGCCGCTGTCGCACGATGAGGTGGTACACGGTAAAAAATCGATTCTCGACCGCATGCCGGGCGACGCGTGGCAGAAGTTTGCCAACCTGCGCGCCTATTACGGCTGGATGTTTGCCTTCCCGGGCAAGAAACTGCTGTTCATGGGCAATGAGTTCGCCCAGGGGCGCGAGTGGAACCATGACGCCAGCCTCGACTGGCATCTGCTGGAAGGCGGCGACAACTGGCACCACGGCGTGCAGCGTCTGGTGCGCGATCTGAACCTGACCTATCGCCACCACAAAGCGCTGCACGAGCTCGACTTCGATCCGTACGGCTTTGAATGGCTGGTGGTGGACGACCATGAGCGCTCGGTGTTTGTCTTTGTGCGTCGTGACAAGGCGGGTAACGAGATCATCGTCGCCAGCAACTTCACCCCGGTGCCGCGTGAACACTACCGCTTCGGCATTAACCAGCCGGGCAAATGGCGTGAAATTCTGAATACCGACTCGATGCACTACCACGGCAGCAACGCCGGTAACGGTGGGCTGGTACAGAGCGACGCCATTGAAAGCCACGGGCGACCCAACTCCCTGAGCCTGACGCTGCCGCCGCTTGGCACCATCTGGCTGATGCGGGAGGGCGAATGACGCAGCTTACGGCAGGTAAACCCGAACCGCTCGGGGCGCGTTTTGACGGAAAGGGGGTCAATTTCACCCTCTTTTCCGCTCACGCCGAGCGGGTAGAACTGTGCGTGTTTGACGGGGAAGGTAACGAGCACCGTTACGATTTACCCTCGCGCACGGGGGATACCTGGCACGGCTACCTGGCCGGAGGGCGGCCCGGCATGCACTACGGCTTTCGCGTACACGGTCCGTGGGATCCGGCGCAAGGTCACTGGTTTAACCCGGCGAAGCTGTTGATTGACCCGTGCGCGCACCGCGTGGACGGCGAATTTAAAGATGACCCGCTCTTCCACGTGGGCTACGGCGAGCCTGACCACCGCGACAGCGCGCCCGTCGCGCCAAAAAGCGTGGTGGTGAACGATCTTTATGACTGGGAAGACGATGCCCCGCCGCACACGCCGTGGGGCAATACGGTTATTTATGAAGCCCACGTCAAAGGGCTGACCTACCTGCATCCGTCGATCCCCAAAGAGATGCGCGGCACCTACAAGGCGCTCGGGCATCCCACCATGATCGCCTACCTGAAACACCTCGGCATCACCGCCCTGGAACTGCTCCCCGTCGCCCATTTTGCCAGCGAGCCGCGCCTGCAGCGGCTGGGGCTAAGCAACTACTGGGGCTACAACCCGCTGGCGATGTTCGCGCTCGAACCGCGCTATGCCGTCCATCCGGAAAAGGCGCGGGACGAGTTCCGCGATGCGGTGAAGGCGCTCCACGCGGCGGGCATTGAGGTCATTCTGGACGTGGTACTGAACCACAGCGCAGAAAGCGATCTCGACGGCCCGACGCTCTCCATGCGCGGAATTGATAACCGTAGCTATTATTGGATCAGGCAGGATGGCGATTACGAGAACTGGACCGGCTGCGGCAACACGCTCAATCTCAGCCATCCGGCGGTCACGCATTTTGCGTATGAATGCCTGAAATACTGGGTAGAGACGTACCACGTCGACGGTTTTCGTTTCGACCTGGCTCCGGTGATGGGGCGCACGCCGGCGTTCAGCCAGCAGGCGCCGCTGTTTGAGGCGATAAAAAACTGCCCGGTGCTCTCGCAGGTGAAGCTCATTGCCGAGCCGTGGGACATCGGTGAAGGCGGTTATCAGGTCGGGAATTTCCCGCCGCTGTTTGCCGAGTGGAACGACCACTACCGCGACGCCGTGCGCCGCTTCTGGCTGGAACGGAACCTGTCGCTGGGGGAATTTGCCGGGCGGTTTGCCGCGTCGAGCGATCTCTTTAAGCGCGACGGCAAACGCCCTTCGGCCACCGTCAATCTGTTGACGGCGCACGACGGTTTTACGCTCAGGGACTGCGTTTGTTTCAATCAGAAACACAATGAGGCGAACGGCGAAGAGAATCGCGATGGCACTAACAATAACCATAGCTTCAATCATGGTATAGAAGGGTTAGGCGGAAGTCTGGATGTGATAGAGCGGCGACGCGCCAGCGTTCATGCGCTGCTGACAACGCTTTTACTGTCGCAGGGCACGCCGATGCTGCTGGCAGGCGATGAGCATGGTCATAGCCAGCACGGTAACAACAACGCCTATTGCCAGGACAACACTTTAACCTGGCTCGACTGGGGTGAAGCCAACAGCGGGCTGATTCATTTTACCGCTGCGCTGATCCATCTTCGCCAGCAGATCCCCGCGCTGACCGCCAACAGCTGGTGGGAAGAGGGTGACGGCAATGTTCGCTGGCTGAATAAAGACGCGCAACCGTTAAGCGCGCAAGAGTGGCAACACGGCGTACCACGCCTGCAAATCCTGCTGTCGGATAAATGGCTGGTCACGCTGAACGCGACGGATGACGTCGCAGAGATTGTTTTACCTGAAGGGGAATGGCGCGCCGTTCCTCCCTTTGCCGGAGCGGATAATCCGGTAGTAATGGCTGTCTGGCACGGGCCTGCGCACGGAGTGTGCGTATTCCAAAGATGATAAAAAAGGAGTTAGTCATGGTTAGATTAGAGAAGAACGATCCCTTAATGTTGGCACGCCAGCTACCATTAAAAACGGTTGCCCTGATACTTGCGGGCGGGCGTGGTACCCGTCTGAAAGATTTGACCATCAAGCGCGCCAAACCGGCTGTTCACTTTGGTGGTAAGTTCCGTATCATCGACTTTGCGCTCTCCAACTGCCTGAACTCGGGCATTCGCCGCATCGGCGTCATTACGCAGTATCAGTCGCACACGCTGGTTCAGCATATCCAGCGCGGCTGGTCATTCTTCAGCGAAGAGATGAACGAGTTTGTCGATCTCCTTCCTGCGCAGCAACGCGTCCACGGCGAGAACTGGTATCGCGGGACAGCGGATGCGGTGACCCAGAACCTCGACATCATTCGTCGCTACAACGCGGAATACATCGTGATCCTCGCCGGGGACCACATCTACAAGCAAGATTACTCCCACATGCTGATCGACCACGTCGAAAAAGGGGCGCGCTGCACCGTGGCGTGTCTGCCTGTGCCCGTTGCTGAAGCGACGGCGTTTGGCGTCATGCACGTGGATGCGGACGACAAAATTATCGACTTCGTTGAAAAACCGGCGAACCCGCCAACCATGCCGGGCGATGACACCAAATCACTCGCCAGCATGGGGATCTATGTCTTTGACGCAGATTATCTTTATGAGCTGCTGGAAGAAGACGACAAAGACGAAAACTCCAGCCACGACTTCGGTAAAGACATCATTCCGAAAATCACCAAAGCTGGCATGGCGTATGCACATCCTTTCCCGCTGTCCTGCGTGCAGTCCGACCCGAATGCGGAACCCTACTGGCGCGATGTGGGCACGCTGGAAGCGTACTGGAAAGCGAACCTCGATCTGGCATCGGTTACGCCTGAACTGGATATGTATGACCAGAACTGGCCGATTCGTACCCATATGGAGTCGCTGCCGCCGGCCAAGTTCGTCCAGGACCGCTCCGGCAGCCACGGTATGACGCTGAACTCGCTGGTGTCCGGCGGGTGCATTATCTCCGGTTCGGTGGTGGTGCAGTCGGTGCTGTTCCCGCGTGTGCGGATAAATTCATTCTGTAATATCGATTCGGCAGTCTTGTTGCCGGATGTCTGGGTAGGGCGCTCGTGTCGTCTGCGTCGTTGCGTGATCGACCGTGCCTGCGTCATCCCTGAAGGGATGGTAATTGGGGAGAATGCGGAAGAAGACGCGCGTCGTTTCTACCGTTCGGAAGAGGGGATCGTGTTAGTCACACGGGAAATGTTGCGGAAGCTGCAGATCAAACAGGAGCGATGATGCAGGTTTTACACGTATGTTCTGAGATGTTCCCGTTATTAAAAACGGGCGGACTGGCAGATGTGCTTGGCGCATTACCGGCGGCGCAAATCGCCGGAGGCGTGGATACCCGAGTCCTGCTGCCCGCCTTTCCGGATATCCGGCGCGGTATACCTGATGCGAAAGTGGTGACCCGCCGTGAAACGTTTGCCGGACGCATTACCCTGCTGTTTGGACATTACAATGGCGTAGGGATTTACCTGATCGACGCGCCGCATTTATACGATCGCCCGGGCAGCCCGTATCACGATACGAACCTGTTCGCCTACACCGACAACGTGCTGCGCTTTGCGCTGCTCGGCTGGGTCGGCGCCGAAATGGCGACGGGGCTGGATCCGTTCTGGCGTCCGGACGTGGTGCACGCGCACGACTGGCACGCCGGGCTTGCCCCGGCGTATCTCGCCGCACGCGGCCACCCGGCGAAATCGGTCTTTACCGTGCATAACCTGGCGTATCAGGGGATGTACTACGCCCATCACATGAATGACATCGATCTGCCATGGTCGTTCTTTAACATGCACGGTCTGGAGTTTAACGGGCAGATCTCGTTCCTGAAGGCGGGGCTGTACTACGCCGATCACATCACGGCGGTGAGCCCAACCTACGCGCGTGAGATCACCCAGCCGGCGTTTGGCTACGGCATGGAAGGGTTGCTGCAGCAGCGCCATCGCGAAGGCCGCCTGTCGGGCATTCTGAACGGCGTGGATGAACAGATCTGGAGCCCGGAAACCGATCTCCTGCTGGCGGCGCGCTACGGTCGTGATTCCGTGGAAGACAAAGCGGAGAACAAACGCCAGCTGCAGATTGCGATGGGCCTGAAGGTGAACGACAAAGTGCCGCTGTTCGCCGTTGTGAGCCGCCTGACCAGCCAGAAAGGGCTGGATCTGGTGCTGGAGGCGCTGCCCGGTTTACTGGAGCAGGGCGGACAGCTGGCGCTGCTCGGCGCGGGCGACCCGGTGCTGCAGGAAGGTTTCCTTGCCGCCGCCGCGGAACACCCGGGGCAGGTGGGCGTGCAGATTGGCTACCACGAAGCGTTCTCGCACCGCATTATGGGCGGCGCGGACGTCATTCTGGTGCCAAGCCGTTTCGAACCCTGCGGCCTGACGCAGCTGTACGGCCTGAAATACGGCACCCTGCCGCTGGTACGCCGCACGGGCGGACTGGCGGATACCGTATCCGACAGCTCTCTGGAAAACCTGGCGGACGGTATCGCCAGCGGATTTGTCTTTGAGGACAGTAATGCCTGGTCGCTGCTTCGGGCGATTCGGCGTGCTTTCGTCTTGTGGTCCCGTCCATCGCTGTGGCGTTACGTACAACGTCAGGCGATGTCCATGGACTTTAGCTGGCATGTCGCGGCGCAGTCATACCGCGATCTCTATCAACGCTTGATGTAACGAGGCGAAGTTACTGATATGAACGCTCCATTTAGCTACTCTTCACCCACGCTCAGCGTTGAGGCGTTAAAGCACTCCATCGCCTACAAGCTGATGTTCACCATCGGGAAAGATCCGGTTATTGCCAACAAGCACGAGTGGCTGAACGCCACCCTGTTTGCCGTGCGTGACCGCTTAGTTGAACGCTGGCTGCGCTCAAACCGCGCCCAGCTCTCGCAGGAGACGCGTCAGGTTTACTACCTGTCGATGGAATTTTTGATTGGCCGCACGCTGTCCAATGCGCTGTTGTCGCTCGGTATTTATGACGACGTCAAAACCGCACTGGAAGAGATGGGGTTAGATTTAGAAGAACTGATCGACGAAGAGAACGACCCGGGCCTCGGTAACGGCGGTCTGGGACGTCTCGCCGCCTGCTTCCTTGATTCGCTGGCGACGCTGGCGCTGCCGGGCCGCGGCTACGGTATTCGCTACGATTACGGCATGTTCAAACAGAACATCGTCGACGGGCGTCAGAAAGAGTCCCCGGACTACTGGCTGGAGTACGGCAACCCGTGGGAGTTCAAGCGCCACAACACGCGCTACAAGGTGCGCTTTGGCGGACGTATTCAGCAGGAAGGGAAAAAATCCCGCTGGGTGGAAACGGAAGAGATCCTGGCCGTGGCCTACGACCAGATTATCCCCGGCTACGACACCGACGCCACCAACACGCTGCGCCTGTGGAGTGCCCAGGCCAGTAGCGAAATTAACCTCGGGAAATTTAACCAGGGTGACTACTTCGCGGCGGTGGAGGATAAAAACCACTCCGAGAACGTGTCCCGCGTGCTGTACCCGGATGACTCGACCTACTCGGGCCGCGAGCTGCGCCTGCGTCAGGAGTACTTCCTCGTTTCGGCGACCATTCAGGACATCCTTAGCCGCCACCATCAGCTGCACAAAACCTACGCCAACCTGGCGGAGAAAACCGCGATCCACCTTAATGACACCCACCCGGTGCTCTCTATTCCGGAACTGATGCGCCTGCTGATCGACGAGCATAAGTTCAGCTGGGATGACGCCTTTGAGGTGACCTGTCAGGTGTTCTCATACACCAACCACACGCTGATGAGCGAAGCGCTGGAGACGTGGCCGGTGGACATGCTCGGCAAAATCCTGCCGCGCCATCTGCAGATTATCTTTGAGATTAACGACTACTTCCTCAAGACGCTGCAGGAGCAGTATCCGAACGATACCGGCCTGCTGAGCCGCGCGTCCATCATTGATGAGTCGAACGGTCGTCGCGTGCGCATGGCCTGGCTGGCGGTTGTCATCAGCCACAAGGTCAACGGCGTGTCCGAGCTCCACTCGAACCTGATGGTGCAGTCGCTGTTTGCGGACTTCGCGAAGATCTTCCCGACGCGATTCTGCAACGTGACCAACGGCGTCACCCCGCGCCGCTGGCTGGCGCTGGCCAACCAGCCGCTCTCTGAGGTACTGGACGAGAATATTGGCCGCACCTGGCGTACCGATTTGAGCCAGCTGAGCGAGCTGGAACAGCATATTGATTTCCCGACGGTGAACAAAGCCGTGCGCGAAGCCAAGCTGCTGAACAAAAAACGTCTGGCGGTCTGGCTGGCGATGCACCTCAACGTGGTGGCAAACCCGAAAGCGCTGTTCGACGTTCAGATCAAACGCATCCATGAATACAAGCGTCAGCTGATGAACGTGCTGCACGTAATCACCCATTACAACCGCATCAAGGCCGATCCGACGGCCGAATGGGTGCCGCGCGTGAAGATCTTCGCCGGTAAGGCGGCGTCGGCCTACTACATGGCGAAGCACATTATTCATCTCATCAACGACGTGGCGAAGGTGGTTAACCAGGATCCGGACATTGGCGACAAGCTGAAGGTGGTGTTCATTCCAAACTACAGCGTCAGCCTGGCGCAGCTGATCATCCCGGCGGCGGATCTCTCTGAACAGATTTCCACGGCGGGGACGGAGGCATCCGGCACCAGTAACATGAAGTTTGCCCTCAACGGCGCGCTGACCATCGGCACACTGGACGGGGCGAACGTCGAGATGCTGGAGCACGTGGGCGAAGACAATATCTTTATCTTCGGTAATACGACGGAAGAGGTGGAGGCGCTGCGCAGGAAAGGCTACTCGCCGCGTCAATATTACGAAGAGGATGAAGAGTTGCGTCAGGTGCTGACGCAGATCGCGACCGGCGTGTTTAGCCCTGATGAACCGAGCCGCTACCGCGATCTGGTGGATTCGCTGATTAACTTTGGCGATCACTACCAGGTGCTGGCGGATTACCGCAGCTACGTGGACTGTCAGGACAAGGTGGACGAGCTGTATCGCCAGCCGGAGAAGTGGACCAGCGCCGCGATGTACAACATCGCCAATATGGGCTATTTCTCGTCAGACAGGACCATCAAGGAGTATGCCGAGACGATCTGGCATATTGATCCGGTGAGGTTGTAAAAACAAAGCCGGGTGGCGGCTTCGCCTTACCCGGCCTGGTTGATCCCGTAGGCCCGGTAAGCGTAGCGCCACCGGGCATTTTTTCACATCAGGACGCCAGCGACAGCTCACGCTTTCCCGCATGTTGCAGTAACCACTGTGCCACGCGAGACTGCTGTTCGGCGTTGAGCCACATCCCTTCTTTGGTACGGCGCCAGATAGCATCATCCAGACGACGCACCCACTCGTGCTCAACCAGGTAACGCAGCTCGGCTTCGTACAGCTCGTGGCCGAAATGCTCGCCCAGATCCGCAATGTCCTTCGCATCGCCCAGGAACAGCTCGGTATTGCTGCCGTAGGTGCGGGCATAGTGGCGCGCCATCCCTTCGGTGATGAACGGGAAGCGACGGCGCAGCTTCGCGGCGTAATCATCGCGGTTATCGCCGATATCACCGCCGGGCAGCACCGCGCCCTTGGTCCATGCCGGGCCAATGCCTTTGTAGTACGGCGCCAGTTTTTCCAGCGCGTGCTCGGCCAGCTTGCGGTAGGTGGTGAGCTTGCCGCCAAACACGGACAGCAGCGGCGCCTGACCGTCAACGTCGTGAATATCGAGCGTATAGTCGCGGGTGATGGCCTGCGGTGAGTCAGATTCGTCATCGCACAGCGGACGCACGCCGGAGTAAGTCCAGACCACGTCGTCGCGCGACAGCTGTTTCTTAAAGTGCGCGTTATACACTTTAAGCAGGTAGTTCACTTCGCTCTCGTCGATCTCGACGTTCTTCGGATCGCCTTTGTACTCCACGTCGGTGGTGCCGATGATCGAGAATTCGTCCATCCACGGGATCACAAACACGATGCGCTTGTCTTCGTTCTGCAGAATGTACGCCTGCTTCTGGGTATGCACGCGCGGCACCACAATGTGGCTGCCTTTGATCAGGCGGATGCCGTACGGGGAAGGCAGATGCATGCCCTCGTCAAAGAACTGTTTCACCCACGGGCCGGTGGCGTTCACCAGGCCGCGCGCTTTCCAGCTGAATTTCTCGCCGGTATCGATATCTTCCGCCTCGACAATCCACAGGCCGTTTTCACGACGGGCAGAGGTCGCGCGGGTGCGGGTTTTCACCTCGCCGCCTTTCTTCTCAACCATCTGCGCGTTCGCCAGCACCAGGCGGGCATCGTCCACCCAGCAGTCGGAATATTCGAATCCGCGCACGATTTCAGGCTTAAGGACCGATTCTGAGCCAAAACGCAAACCTTTCGAACCCGGGAGGCTGGTGCGTTTACCCAGATGATCGTACATAAACAGACCAATTCGGATCATCCACGCCGGACGCAGATGCGGGCGATGGGGCAGGCGGAAGCGCATCGGAATCGCCAGATGCGGGGCCATTTTCAGCAGCACTTCACGTTCGGCCAGCGCTTCACTGACCAGGCGGAATTCGTAGTGTTCCAGGTAGCGCAGGCCACCGTGAATCAGTTTGGAGCTGGCGGACGACGTCGCGCAGGCGAGATCGTTAGCTTCCAGCATCAGTACGGATAAACCGCGTCCTGCGGCATCGACCGCAATACCGGCACCGTTGATGCCACCGCCTATCACAATCAGATCTTTGGTTTCCATAACACCCTCACGCACTTTCGTTAAAGCTCAGAAATGTTCGATATCGCTCATAATAGCAAAGGAACGCGCTTTTGGTAACATCAAAAAAACAATTTAGAGTGATATGGATAACATAATGGCGTTTACCCGCCGCCAGGACGTACACTACGGGGTAAAATCTTGTCGTTGACCACTGTAAAGAGAACACCATGGATCAGTTTGAATGTATTAACGTAGAAGAAGCCCACCAGAAGATGCACCAGGGAAAAGCGGTGCTGGTGGACATCCGCGATCCGCAGAGTTTTGCGATGGGCCATACGCCGGGCGCGTTCCATCTCACCAACGACACGCTGGGCGCGTTTATGCGCGATAACGACTTCGACACGCCAGTGATGGTCATGTGCTATCACGGCAACAGCAGCAAAGGCGCGGCGCAGTACCTGCTTCAGCAGGGTTACGACGCGGTTTATAGCGTCGACGGCGGTTTCGATGCCTGGCATCGTCATTTCCCGGCGGAAGTGGAATACGCTTTTGAGCGCTGATCCCGCTATACTGTCCCCTTTTGTGTGGAAATAAGCGACCGCTACCCATGTTGATGATCACCTCTTTTACCAACCCGCGCGTCGCCCAGGCGTTTGTCGACCATATGGCGACGCAGGGCGTTATTCTGACTATTCAGCAACATACGCAGACCGACGTCTGGCTGGCCGATGAGAGCCAGGCCGGGCGGGTAAACGAGGAGCTGGCGCGTTTTCTTGAGAACCCTGGCGACCCGCGCTATCTCGCGGCCAGCTGGCAATCCGGCCAGACCGGCAGCGGATTGCACTACAGCCGCTTTCCCTTCCTCGCCACCATTCGCGAGCGCGCGGGCCCGTTTACGCTGCTGCTGATGGCGGCCTGCATCATTGTCTTCATTATCATGAACGTGGTCGGCGACCAGAGCGTGATGATTGCCCTGGCGTGGCCTTATGACCCGTCTCTTGAGTTTGACGTCTGGCGCTACTTTAGCCACGCGCTGATGCACTTCTCGGTGATGCATATCCTCTTTAACCTGCTCTGGTGGTGGTATCTCGGCGGTGCCGTTGAAAAGCGTCTGGGCAGCGGCAAGCTGATCGTTATCACCATCATCAGCGCCCTGTTAAGCGGCTACGTGCAGCACAAGTTCAGCGGGCCGTGGTTCGGCGGGCTGTCGGGTGTCGTGTATGCCCTGATGGGCTACGTCTGGCTTCGCGGGGAGCGCGACCCGGAAAGTGGCATCTATCTGCAACGCGGATTAATAACCTTTGCGTTAATATGGCTAATTGCCGGATGGTTTGATCTGTTTGGTATGTCTATCGCCAACGGTGCGCACGTCGCCGGGCTGGCCGTGGGGCTGGCGATGGCCTTTGCCGACACGCTCCATGCGCGAAAACGAACATAATTTTCAGGGATAATTGATGAAACAAACACAACGTCATGACGCCATTATCGAACTGGTAAAAAAACAGGGATACGTCAGCACCGAAGAGCTGGTGGAGCAGTTTGCCGTCAGCCCACAAACCATCCGTCGTGACCTGAACGACCTGGCCGATCAGAACCGTATTCTTCGCCACCACGGTGGCGCGGCGCTGCCGTCCAGCTCGGTTAACACCTCCTGGCACGACCGTAAAGCCACGCAGACGGCGGAGAAAGAGCGTATTGCCCGCAAGGTCGCCAGCCAGATCCCGAACGGGGCGACGCTGTTTATTGATATCGGCACCACGCCGGAAGCGGTCGCCCATGCGCTGCTGGATCATGAGAACCTGCGCGTGGTCACCAACAACCTGAACGTGGCTAACACCCTGATGCAGAAAGACGACTTCCGCATCATCCTCGCGGGTGGGGAGCTGCGCAGCCGCGACGGCGGAATTATTGGCGAAGCCACCCTCGATTTTATCTCCCAGTTCCGCCTCGACTTCGGCATTCTGGGGATCAGCGGCATCGACAGCGACGGCTCGCTGCTGGAGTTTGATTACCACGAGGTACGCACCAAGCGCGCGATCATTGAAAACTCGCGCCACGTGATGCTGGTGGTGGATCATTCGAAGTTTGGCCGTAACGCGATGGTGAACATGGGCAGCATCAGCATGGTGGATGCGGTCTATACCGACGTGATGCCGCCAGCGGGCGTGATGCAGGTGATTAAAGATAATAATTTGCAGCTGGAATTGTGCTAACGGTTGTGTCGGGTGGCGCTGCGCTTACCCGACCTACAACACCCGTAGGCCCGTGCAAGCGTAGCGCCGCCGGGCAATGAATTACACTCCGTATCCCATCATCTTCAACAGCTGCTGTGCATGCTGTACCGCATCCTGACGATGCGCCACGCCCAGCTTCTGGTACAGGTTGCGGATATGCGTTTTGATGGTGGTCGCCGCCACCGCCAGCTCGCCGGCAATCTGCTCGTTGCTGTAGCCTGAATAGATCAGCCCCAGAACCTGCCATTCGCGCTGGGTGAGCGGGCTGGTGCGGATAAGCTCCGGCACTTCCGGGTGGTTCAGCAGACGTTCAACGAAGTTCTCATCAAAATGCGCGAACTTGTGCCGATGATGCTGGTTAATCTCGCGCAGAATGCGCTGGGCGCGATGTTGATCCAGCTCCGGCAGCGTGTTGAGCTGAATAAGCTGACGCAGCTGCTGGGCCATCACTTCACCTTCAATCACAAAGTGGCTGATAAACCCGGTGCGGTTTGCCAGCTGCAGCGCCTCCAGCAGCACGCGCTGGGCATCGTTTTTACGACCCGCCTGCCAGTAGAGCTGGTTCTGCAGCAGCAGGTTGCGGTTCAGATCGCTCATCAGGCGCAGGCTGCGCGCGTTCTCGTTCAGCTCTTCCAGTACAATCTCAGCGGGCTCTAATTCACCGAGCAGGATCTGCGCGCGGGCAATGTTGCGCCACTGGCTCTGCAGGAAGTGGTTGTTGGCAAATTCCGGTTTTGGCGTCTGACGCAGCCAGTTGGCGGCGGATTTTTTATCGCCGGTCATCTGCCAGTAAATCACCCGGACCTTATCGGCGTTTGACACCCAGTCGCTATGATACTGACCGTTGCCGAGCAGGTTTTCCAGGCGGTTAAGATGGTTGCGGGCGTTATCGAGATCGCCGCGCGCCAGCGAGCACTGCACCAGCAGCGCCAGACACTGAAGCTGCTGCTGAGGCTGGAAACTGGAAAGAACATCCACACCCTGGCGGGCGCAGCTTTCTGCTTCATCCAGACGCGACCATGCCCACAGCAGCTGAGCGCGAATACGCAACAGGAACTCGTGCATCGGCAACTGTTCCAGGTGCTGTTCACGAATCAGCTGGAACGCTTTTTCCTGGTTTTCCCAGGCAGCCTGCAGGAACCCCTGCGCGAATAAAATCTCGCTCTGCTGGATCAGGCTCCACAGCGCGTAGTGCCAGACATCATGACGACGCGCCATCTGTTCGGTTTGCTGCATCAGTGAAAGCGAACGCGTGAGGTCACCTTTGCAGTGCAGCACTTCGCCGTGTACGGAGGTCGCCACGATGCGGCTGTAGAAGTTGGCCAGCGGCAGTTCATCCAGCGCGACCATCGCCAGCCGTTCCGCTTCGTCCGGGTCGCCATCGTTAATGGCCACCTGAGCGCGCAGCGCGTTGAACTCGCCGTGCAGGGTGGTATCCATCTCGCTTTCCATCTCCTGCTCGGCACGCGCCAGCAGGGTGTTCACTTCGCTGTAGCGATGCTGGCTCTGCATCAGCCAGGCCTGCAGCAGCACCAGACGCGGATTCTCCAGCAGGCTTTCCCACGGCAGGGCTTTGAGGGACTCTTCCAGCAGCGTCAGCTCGCTGTGGTTAAACAGGCCCCACGCATGATTGAGGAGGATATCGCGCAGCATGCTGGCATCCCCGGCAGCGAGCGCGTGGTGGATGGCCTCGCTCGGGAAGCCCTGTGCCATCCAGCTTTCGGCAGCGGCGCGGTGGATCTCCGGCAGTTCAACCGCCAGTTCCCACTGACAGCGCTGGCGCAGGAAGCTACCAAACAGCGGATGATAGCTAAACCACTCGCCGGGATCGTCTATGCGCGTCAGGAAAAGGCCCTGACGTTCAATTTCTTCGAGCTGCAGCTGACCGTTTTCACAGCCCGTCACCCGCACGATGAGGGCATCGTTCATGGAGCGCAGCAGCGAGCTTTTCAGCAGGAAATTACGCGTCGAGGGATCGACACTGTTCAGCACCTCGTCCACCAGGTAATCAGAGAGGTGGCTGGCGTTGATGCCGGCCAGACGCCGCGCTGACTGATGGGCTGGACTGTTGTTTTGCCGGGCAGAGAGGGCGATGAGCTGCAGCGCCGTGGCCCAGCCCGCGACGTCATCACACAGGCGGCTGCTTTCAGCGGCCTCAATGGGTGAGGTCAGGCGGCAGTCAAAGAACTGTTTTGCTTCCTGGTGGGTAAAGGCCAACTGCTGGCTACCCACTTCCAGAAGCTGATCGCGCACGCGCAGGTTGGCAATACCCAGCTGCGGCAGGTTGCGTGACAGCACTACTAACGTCAGGTTTTCCGGCTGATGGCGCAGGAAGAAACGCATTGATTCATGAATCACCGGGTTAGTGATGAGATGGTAATCATCAATCACCACGTAAAGCGGGCGATGCCATTCAGCCAGTTCGATAAACAGCTGAGAGAAAAGGGAGGACAGGCTGGCGTACTGGCGCTTTTGCACCATCACCTCACTGGCAACGCAGTGTCCATGGGTGGCTTGCTGTATCGCGGCAATCAGATAGCTGGCAAAGCGCTCCTGCTGGTTATCGCCCTCATCAAGAGAGTACCAGCCAAGATCGCTCTTACCTGCGGCCCATTGCGAAATGAGCGTTGTTTTTCCATAACCTGCAGGGCTCGTAACCAGCGCCAGTCGGAAATTATGCGCGCCGGAAAGTTTAGCCAACAGACGCTCGCGGACCACTGTGTGGTCAAGACGAACCGGGCGACTTAATTTAGACGGAATCAACATAGGTTTCACTTCACTGTGGGGAACGAGAGATTTTATTTTTTTTGCGCTTCGTAATTAATGGTTATAAGGTCGGCCAATAAGTTAACTATTGCAAGTTATGTCTGGATTTGGTGGCTGTGAATTTGCACTCTGTCACAAAACATTCAGGCAGAGGAGGGAACTTTCTGAAAAGGTCTTTGATGCCCCGTCAACGCTGGCTTGTATGGCTGTGCTGCGGCTGCGCTGAAACTGGTTTCAGAAAGGGATAGTGACGTCGAATTTAATATACTTCTGGTAAAGTTAAGGGAGATTAATAATCTCCTTAGCGATTTCCCGATTGCCGAAATATTATTCTACGTAAGTAATTATTTCGGCGGGGTTTAATTTCACCCGAAACCGCATTTCATTTCTTTGACATTCTCCTCGGTTACTTTTTTATCTTCCGGGCACACTCGAACTATGCTCTGAGAGTGGCCTTGATCACACTTTTCTGCTCATCCCCGCTACTCCTCCCTGTCTAATCCCCCTCGGGAGGAGGAAGAGGGGAAATGAGCCAGGCACACTAGCGCCAACTTGTGTTTTCTTTCTAAAGGATGCCGATCCCCTATGTCACAGCCTACCTTCAACAAAGCTCAATTCCAGGCTGCCCTGACGCGTCAGTGGCAGCGTTTTGGCCTTCATGCTGCAAACGAGATGACGCCTCACCAGTGGTGGCAGGCAGTGAGCGGTGCGCTCGCAGAGCAGCTGGATGCTCAACCCCTGGCAAAACCGGTAAAAGGCCAGCGCCATGTAAACTACATTTCAATGGAATTCCTGATTGGCCGTCTGACGGGCAACAACCTGTTGAACCTCGGCTGGTATCAGGAGGTCGGTGACGTCCTTAAAGAACACGACATTAACCTGACCGACCTGCTGGAAGAAGAGATTGACCCGGCGCTGGGCAACGGCGGTCTGGGACGCCTGGCGGCCTGCTTCCTTGACTCCATGGCGACCGTCGGCCAGTCGGCGATTGGCTACGGTCTGAACTACCAGTACGGCCTGTTCCGTCAGTCGTTTGCTGACGGTCACCAGATGGAAGCGCCGGATGACTGGCATCGCAATACCTATCCGTGGTTCCGCCATAACGCGCAGCTTGACGTGCAGGTTGGCATCGGCGGGAAAGTGACGAAACAAGGTCTCTGGGAACCGGCGTTCACCATCACCGGCGAAGCCTGGGATCTGCCGGTGCTTGGCTACCGTAACGGTGTGGCGCAGCCGCTGCGTCTGTGGCAGGCGAAACACGCCCACCCGTTTAACCTGACTAAATTCAACGACGGCGATTTCCTGCGGGCCGAGCAGCAGGGCATCGACGCCGAGAAGCTGACCAAAGTCCTCTATCCGAACGACAACCACCTGGCCGGTAAAAAGCTGCGCCTGATGCAGCAGTACTTCCAGTGCGCCTGCTCCGTGGCGGACATTCTGCGTCGCCATCACCTGGCGGGCCGCAAGCTGGCGCAGCTGCCGGACTTCGAAGTGATTCAGCTTAACGACACGCACCCGACCATTGCCATCCCGGAACTGCTGCGCGTGCTGATCGACGAGCATCAGCTGAGCTGGGACGACGCCTGGGCCATTACCAGCCGTACCTTTGCCTACACCAACCACACGCTGATGCCAGAAGCGCTGGAGTGCTGGGATGAGAAGCTGGTGAAAACGCTGCTGCCGCGCCACATGCAGATCATCAACAAAATTAACGACCAGTTTAAAAAGCTCGTGGATAAAACCTGGCCGGGCAACAAGGCGGTCTGGGCGAAGCTGGCGGTGGTTCACGATAAGCAGGTACGCATGGCGAACATGTGCGTGGTGAGCGGCTTCGCGGTCAACGGCGTGGCGGCGCTGCACTCGGATCTGGTGGTCAAAGATCTGTTCCCGGAATACCACCAGCTGTGGCCAACCAAATTCCACAACGTGACCAACGGCATCACGCCGCGTCGCTGGATCAAGCAGTGCAACCCGCTGCTGGCGGGCCTGCTGGACAAGACCCTGAAGAAAGAGTGGGCCAACGATCTGGACCAGCTCATCAACCTGGAAAAATACGCTGACGACGCGACATTCCGCGAGCAGTACCGGGCGATCAAGCTGGAGAACAAGGTTCGCCTGGCGGAGTTTGTGAAAGTGCGTACCGGGATTGAGATCAACCCGAATGCGATTTTCGATATTCAGATCAAGCGTCTACACGAGTACAAACGCCAGCACCTGAACCTGCTGCACATTCTGGCGCTGTACAAAGAGATCCGCGAGAACCCGCAGGCCGATCGCGTTCCGCGCGTGTTCCTGTTCGGTGCGAAAGCGGCGCCGGGCTACTACCTGGCGAAAAACATCATCCTCGCCATCAATAAAGTGGCGTCGGCGATCAACAGCGATCCGAAAGTGGGCGACAAGCTGAAGGTGGTGTTCCTGCCGGATTACTGCGTCTCGGCGGCTGAAATGCTGATCCCGGCGGCAGATATCTCCGAGCAGATCTCAACCGCAGGGAAAGAAGCCTCCGGTACCGGCAACATGAAGCTGGCGCTGAACGGCGCGCTGACCGTCGGCACGCTCGACGGGGCCAACGTCGAAATCGCCGAGAAGGTGGGCGAAGAGAATATCTTTATCTTCGGCCACACCGTGGAAGAGGTGAAAGCCATCAAGGCCAAAGGCTACGACCCGGTGAAGTGGCGTAAGAAAGACAAAGTGCTGGACGCGGTGCTGAAGGAGCTGGAGAGCGGCAAATACAGCGACGGCGACAAGCACGCGTTTGACCAGATGCTGCACAGCATGGACAAACACGGCGGTGACCCGTATCTGGTGATGGCGGACTTTACGGCCTATGTCGACGCGCAAAAACAGGTCGATGTGCTGTATCGCGACCAGGAAGCGTGGACCCGCGCGTGCATCCTGAACACCGCGCGCTGCGGTATGTTCAGCTCTGACCGCTCAATCCGTGATTATCAGGCCCGTATCTGGCAGGCAAAACGCTAAGGAAGCGCGATGGAGAGTAAACGTCTGGACAGTGCCGCGCAGGCGGCGGGAATTAGCCTCAGTTACATTAATGCTCACGGCAAACCACAGTCTATTGGCGCCGACACCAAAAGACGTTTGCTGGACGCTATGCACAAAACCGACGCGAAAGCGTCGGCTGCGCCGGTGCCGAACGTGAAGGTATTCACAGCAGGTAAAAAGATGCCGCTCGCGGTGGAGGGGCGCGGCGAGTTTAGCTGGCTGCTCACGACCGAAGAGGGACATCAGCACAAAGGCCACGCCACCGGCGGCAAAACGCTAAACCTTCCGGCGAAGCTGCCGGAGGGCTATCACACCCTGACGCTCACCCAGGACGATCGGCGTTTCCACTGCCGGGTGATCGTCGCGCCAAAACGCTGCTACGAGCCGCAGGCGCTGCTTGAAGGCAAAAAGCTGTGGGGCGCCTGCGTGCAGCTCTATACGCTGCGTTCCGACAGCAACTGGGGCATCGGTGATTTTGGCGATCTGAAGAACATGCTGGCATCCGTGGGCGAGCGCGGCGGCGCGTTTATCGGCCTCAACCCGATCCACGCCCTCTACCCGGCCAACCCGGAGAGCGCCAGCCCGTACAGCCCGTCGTCCCGTCGCTGGCTGAACGTGATTTATATCGACGTTAACGCCTTAGATGACTTCAAAAACAGCCAGGAGGCGCAGGCCTGGTGGAAACTCAGCACCACGCAGCAGGCGCTGAAGCAGGCGCGCGAAGCCGACTGGGTGGATTACTCCACCGTCACGGCGCTGAAAATGGCCGCGCTGCGCCTGGCGTGGAAAGGCTTTTCGCAGCGCGATGACGAGCAGATGGCGGCGTTCCGCCAGTTCGTGACGCAGGAGGGCGAGAGCCTGTACTGGCAGGCGGCGTTTGATGCGCTGCATGCGTATCAGGTGAAAGAGGACGAAATGCGCTGGGGCTGGCCGGTCTGGCCTGAAGCGTATCAATCCGTCGACACGCCGGACGTGAAAGCGTTCTGTAAAAAATATGCCGATGAAGTGGACTTCTACCTGTGGCTGCAGTGGCTGGCGTACAGCCAGTTTGCCGCCTGCTGGCAGGTGAGCCAGGGCTATAAAATGCCGATTGGCCTGTACCGTGACCTGGCCGTGGGCGTGGCGGAGGGCGGCGCGGAAACCTGGTGCGACCGTGAGCTGTACTGCCTGAAGGCCTCCGTGGGGGCGCCACCGGATATCCTGGGCCCGCTGGGCCAGAACTGGGGATTACCGCCGATGGATCCGCACGTCATGGCGGCGCGCGCCTACGAGCCGTTCATCGACCTGCTGCGCGCGAACATGCAGAACTGCGGCGCGCTGCGTATTGACCACGTGATGTCCGTGCTGCGCCTGTGGTGGATCCCGTACGGTGAAACGGCGGACCACGGGGCGTACGTGCAGTATCCGGTTGACGATCTGCTGTCGATCCTGGCTCTGGAAAGCAAGCGTCATCAGTGCATGGTGATCGGTGAAGATCTCGGTACCGTGCCGGTGGAAATTGTCAGCAAACTCCGCGACAGCGGCGTCTACTCCTATAAAGTGCTCTATTTTGAAAACGACCATGAGAAAACCTTCCGCGCGCCGCAAGCGTACCCTGAACAGTCAATGGCAGTCGCGACGACGCATGACCTTCCTACGCTTCGTGGCTATTGGGAAAGCGGCGATCTGACCCTTGGCAAAACGCTGGGCCTGTATCCTGATGAAGAGGTGTTACGCGGCCTGTATCAGGATCGCGAACTCTCCAAACAGGGGCTGCTGGATGCGCTGCACAAGCAGGGCTGTCTGCCGAAACGTGCCGGGCATAAGGCGTCGCTGATGTCGATGACCGCGACCCTCAACCGTGGTTTGCAGCGTTACATTGCCGACAGCAATAGCGCCCTGCTGGGCCTGCAGCCGGAAGACTGGATTGATATGGCGGAGCCGGTGAACATCCCGGGCACCAGCTATCAGTACAAGAACTGGCGTCGCAAGCTGTCCACCACGCTTGAGGCGATGTTTGCCGATGACGGGGTGAACAGGCTGATTAAGGATTTGGATAAGCGGCGAAAAGCTGCCGGGAAGAAGTAATAAAAAAACCCGCCAGTGGCGGGTTTTTTATGATCCGGTAGTGCTCATGTAGGTCGGGTAAGGCGTAGCCGCCACCCGACTTAGGGCATCAGACCACCATATTCAACAGCAGCACCCCGACCAGACCGCACACCGAAATAATGGTTTCCAGCGCGGACCAGGACTTGATGGTTTCACCGATCGTCAGGTTGAAGTACTCCTTGAACAGCCAGAAGCCCGGGTCGTTAACGTGAGAGAAAATCACGCTACCGGAACCGACGGCGATAACCATCAGCTCAGGGCTTACGCCCGTGGTGGCAATCAACGGCGCAACGATGCCGCCGGCGGTGATCGCCGCAACGGTCGCAGAGCCCAGCGCAATACGCAGAACTGCGGCAATAGACCAGGCCATCAGAAGCGGCGACACGTTGGTTTCATGCATCATCGCGGCGATGTATTTGTCCACGCCGCTGTCGACCAGAACCTGTTTGAACGCACCGCCACCGCCGATGATCAGGAGCATCATGGCAATGATTTTGATGGAAGAGGTCAGCGTGTCGTTGATCTGATCCATCGAGCGGCCACGGTTCAGACCGAAGGTGAACATCGCGATCAGCACGGCAATCAGCGTTGCCATCACCGGATCACCCAGGAATTCCGCCACGGACAGGAACGCATGACCTTTCGGCAGGATCATCTCTGCCACGGCGCGCATCGCCATCAGGATCACCGGTACCAGAGAGGTCCAGACGCTGACGCCAAAGCCAGGCATCTCTTCTTCGGTGAAGGTTTTGGCGCTGTACAGACCTTCCGGGATAGGCTTATCAATCCCTTTCAGGAAGCGGGCATAAACCGGACCTGCCAGAATCACCGTCGGGATCGCCAGAATCGTACCGAACAGCAGGGTTTTACCCATATCCGCGTGGAAGATGGTGGCGATAGCGGTTGGACCCGGGTGCGGCGGCAGGAAGCCGTGGGTCACGGACAGCGCCGCGGCCATAGGCACACCGACATACAGCAGCGGGATGCTCGCGGCAGCCGCAATAGTGAACACCAGCGGCAGCATCAATACGAAGCCCACTTCATAGAACAGCGCGAAACCGACGGTAAAGCCGGTTAACACCACTGCCCACTGAATGTTCTTCTTACCAAATTTGTCGATAAGCGTGGTGGCAATACGCTGGGCGCCACCGCAGTCCGCCAGCATTTTACCGAGCATGGCGCCGAAGCCCATGATCAACGCCAGGCTGCCGAGCGTGCCGCCGACACCGGCTTTAATCGAGCTGATAACTTTCACCAGCGGCATCCCCTGCATCAGACCGACTGCAAGTGCCACCAGAACCAGAGCGATAAATCCGTTCATTTTGAAGCGGATCATCAAGAGCAGTAATAACACAACACCGATAGCAACGATGACTAATGGCATGATTTACCTGGCCTTTGAATTGTTATGGGTAACGTCATTGTTTCAACGACAAATTCCGATTGTCCCAACTGGGAACAGAGAAGTAACGGCACTAATACTGATGCCTTTTAAACGATTAAGTTTAGTCGGCTGTTATGAGTGTGTTTAGTGCCCACGAGAATGATACGGGTAACATGGCGTGATTGAGAATCACCCTGGAAGGCAAAATGTGAATTATGAGACGCAGGTCAACATATAGGGGGGAACGAAGAGGGGGGCAGGGTTTTGTAGGCCCGGTAAGCGCAGCGCCACCGGGCAATACAGACGGGCACTGAATCAGTAGTAGGAGTGCTCGCCGCGCTGGTGTTCGGTCAGGTCACGCACGCCTTTCAGTTCCGGGAACTCGTTCAGCAGCTGCTTCTCGATCCCTTCTTTCAGGGTGACATCGACCATAGAACAACCGTTACAGCCGCCGCCAAACTGCAGAATGGCAAAACCTTCGTCGGTGATTTCCATCAGGGAAACACGGCCGCCGTGGCCAGCCAGCTGTGGGTTGATCTGGGATTGCAGCAGATACTCAACGCGCTCCATCAGCGGGGCATCGTCAGACACTTTACGCATTTTCGCGTTCGGCGCTTTCAGGGTCAGCTGAGAACCCAGCTGATCGGTGACGAAGTCGATCTCCGCATCTTCAAGATACGGTGCGCTCAGCTCATCAACATAGGCGGTGAGCTGTTCAAATTTAAGGGCAGTGTCGGTGGCTTCCACAGCGTCCGGAGGACAATAAGAAACACCACATTCTGCATTCGGAGTGCCTGGATTAATCACAAACACGCGGATCTGCGTCCCTTCTTCCTGATTTGCCAGCAGTTTGGCAAAGTGCGCTTGTGCAGAATCGGAAATACGGATCATAGCTTTGGCCTAATAGTTGACTAAATTACCTGGGTATAATCATACGCCCATTGAAGAAGGGCTACAAGGTACGGCACAGACACCATACCTGAACCGACGCGGCGCCGCTTTGCAAAAGCAGTCGGGAAAGTTCAGCAACGGTACTGCCTGTGGTGACGACATCATCCACAATCGCGATATGGAGACCGTCGACCGGCAATTCAAGGCGAAAGGCATTTTTGAGGTTTCTTTTGCGAAGCCGGGCGCTGAGCTGATGCTGGATGGCGGTGGCATGAACACGTGTCAGCGTGCGGGCATCATACTGACAGCCAAGCCACCGGGCGAGGGGACGGCAGATTAGGTCACTCTGGTTATAGCCCCGCCGCCAGTGCCGACGTCGGTACAGGGGGACATTTACCACCCTGTCGATTTTCGGCAATGCGCGGTGGCGCCGCGCCTGCAAAACCGCCAGCAGTAGCAGTCGGGCAAGGGGCTGAGCCAGCGCACTCTGGCCGGAAAACTTCAGCGCGTGAATCAGCCTGCTCAGCGGCGGAACATAATCATCCACTGCCACCAGCGCACTCCACGGCGGGGATTTTTTCAGGCAGCGGCCGCAGGGCAAAGAGGGATTGGTGGCCGGTAAACCGCATTGTGGACAGGTCCCGATACGCCATTGCAGCGATCGCGTGCAAACGGAGCAGATGCCCCATCCGCTGAGTGCCAGCGGCATTCTGCATAGCCAGCACAACCCAGGTACTGTTAGCATGTGCAACCTCCATGTAAAAAAAGAGAACAGTAACTGATGAAGACGCTGTGGTGGCAGACCGTAGGGACAGGAAATTGCCATCTTGTGCTGCTGCACGGATGGGGCCTGAATGCAGAGATATGGCATTGCATACGTGAGGAACTTGCCTCGCATTTCACGCTGCATCTGGTGGACTTACCCGGCTTTGGCCGCAGCCGCGGTTTTGGGGCCATGTCGCTTGATGAGATGGCACAGCAGGTTCTGGACGCTGCGCCGCAAAACGCTGTCTGGCTGGGCTGGAGCCTGGGCGGACTGGTGGCAAGCCAGATTGCGCTGTCGCGGCCTGACCGCGTAAAAGCGCTGGTGACGGTGGCGTCGTCGCCCTGTTTTAGCGCGCAGGACGCGTGGCCGGGGATAAAACCCGAGGTACTGGCGGGCTTCCAGCAGCAGCTGAGCGAAGATTTCCAGCGGACCGTAGAGCGGTTCCTCGCCCTGCAGACGATGGGAACTGAAACCGCCCGTAAGGATGCCCGTACGCTGAAGCAAACCGTGCTGTCGCTGCCGATGCCGGAGGTCGAGGTGCTTAATGGCGGCCTTGAGCTGCTGAAAACGGTTGACCTGCGCGCGCCGCTGGCCTCCCTGACGATACCGCATCTGCGTATTTATGGTTACCTTGACGGAATTGTGCCGCGTAAAGTGGCTCCGCTGCTGGATGATCTGTGGCCGAACAGCGAATCGCAGATCATTGCCAAAGCCGCACATGCCCCGTTCATCTCTCATCCGGCGGAGTTTTGTTCAGCGCTCATTGCGTTAAGTCAACGTTTCGACTGATTATTTTCTATCCTGCCTGGAAAAAGTAACACACCGCAACCATACTCCAGATGTCGTTGCGGTTGTTCTGCCTACGATAATCAAAACAACAATCCTATGGAGAGTCAGGCTATGAAACTTGTTACAGGTATTGTCACTTCTCTGGTTATTGGGTCACTGTCATTTGGCGTCTTTGCGGCAAAAGAGCTGGAAAAAGATAAAGTTGCCGGCATGAATCTGACGAAAATTGGTGAGATTACTACGTCTGACACCACTGCGCCGATGGACGCGAGAAAAGAGCTGTCGAAGAAAGCGGATGAGCTGGGCGGAACGTATTACGTCGTCACCAGCGCTGAAAAGCAGACCAAAAACGTACGCGCAACGGCGGACGTCTACAAGTAACACGATAAAGCCGGGCAGCGATGTCCGGCTTTATTAACGCAGTGCCCACCATTCCCTGAGACAGGCCTTTCCTTCCGGGCAGCTTTTACAACTGCCGGAGAGACAACCGTCCGGCTCTTCCTGAATCCGCACTGCTTTCCCCATGGCTTCCAGTCTTGCCAGCATGGCATCGATCATCGGTTGCGGCGTATGCAGGCTGAGGCTCAGCTGTTTCGCCTCCATTCGCCCCTGCAGCGCCAGCAGATCACGAACCTGAATCAACGATGCCATGATGTGTGCTCCTTAGTGACAGTCGCCCGCCGGGCTGTTGCAGCAGGTTGCGGCAGTTTTACGGTTTGCCAGCAGGTCGATGTCGACGCGGCTGCGTGCCCGCCGCAGCAGACCGAGAACGACCACGTTGAACAGCACAACCGCAAGAATGCAGACCAGACTGTAGCGCGGGTGCTGGCTGAAATTAACGGTTTGATAGAACAGCGTCGCCAGCGAGTAGGCAATGTTTAACCCCCACAGGATGGAGAAGCCCATCCAGCCGCGGCTGGACTCGCGGGCAATCGCCCCCATCACGGAGATGCATGGAATATAGAGCAGAACGAAGATGAGGTAGCTGTAGGCCGCGGACGCGCTGCCAAATTTCTCGCCCATCACGCCCATGGCACCCGTCGCCATTTCGCCGTCGCCTTTGCTGGCCTCAATCGGGTTAGCCAGCACGCTCAGGCTGAAGGTGTCCTTCAGGCTCTGCCAGGTTTCCTCTACGGCACCCAGCAGCTCATCACCGAGATGAAACTCAGCCGGGTTAAATTCCTGCTCCTGAATGTTCTCGGCGGTGTAGAGCGTATTCAGGGTACCGACAACCACCTCTTTTGCCATCGCGCCGGTAAACAGGCCGACGGTTGCCTGCCAGTTATCCTCATGCACGCCAATCGGTTTGAAGACCGGCGTGATGACGCGGCTGACGGAGGCGAGGGCAGAGTCGTTAATGTTATCCGCTGCCTGTCCACTCAGGGTGAAGCTGTTCAGGGCGCTCAGGAAAACGCTGACGATGACAATCACCTTACCGGCGCGCAGGACGAAGCCTTTCAGACGCTGCCAGGTCTGGATCGCCAGGCTTTTCAGATGGGGGACGTGGTACACCGGCAGCTCCATCACGAACGGTGACGCCTCACCGCGCATGATGGTGTGCTTGAGCATTAGACCGGTCAGGATCGCCATCACGATGCCCAGGACATACAGCGAGAAGACCGCCAGCGCACCCTGCTGGCCAAAGAAGGCTGCCGCAAAGACCGCAAAGATCGCCAGTCGGGCACCGCAGGACATAAACGGCGCCATCATAATGGTCATCAGACGTTCACGCGGTGCATCCAGCGTGCGTGCGCCCATCACCGACGGCACGTTACAGCCGAAGCCGACGATCAGCGGGACGAAGGATTTACCCGGCAGGCCCAGCGCCTGCATCAGACGATCCATCACGAACGCCGCGCGCGCCATGTAGCCGGAATCTTCCAGGAACGAGAGGAACAGGTACATCATGCCGATCTGCGGCACCAGCGGCAGAACGGTATTGATACCGCCGCCGATCCCCTGCGCGAGGAAGATGGTGAGCCATTCCGGGAAGTGCAGGGTGTAACCCACCCACTGGATCCCGTGCACGAAGACCGCGACGGAACCGGCGTCAAAAATCGGCTGCAGTGCGCCACCGATGTTAATGGCGAGCAGGAACATCACGTACATCACCAGCAGGAAGATGGGCAAACCGAGGAAGCGGTTAAGCACAATCTTATCCACTGCCGCCGTAAAGCGGCTGGGTTCCGCCGTCAGCGCGTTACTGACCACGTCGCAAATCGAGGCGATGGCCTGGTAACGGGCATCGGCGATGTGCAGCGCCGGGTCGTCCAGCTCGTCGCTAAGACGAGCCACCGTCACGTCCAGCTTATCGGCCGCATGCCCGGCGTAAGCGCGGCTGTAGATATCCCCTTCCAGCATCTGCAGGCCAAGCCACAGACGCTGTTTCGCAGGCATAGCGTTATCCATCTCCTGCGCCAGCACGTTGGCTTCACGCAGAAGAGGCTGCGCGTAATGCACCAGTTCAACGTCGCGATTTCCCGCGTGACGGTCAATGGCCAGCTTCAGCGCATCAATACCGCGCGCGCGCGTCGAGACCAGCGGAACGACCGGGCACCCCAGGCGCGCGGAGAGGGCATCGACGTCGATGCGCAGCTTTTGTTTCTCTGCGATATCGAGCATGTTGAGCGCCACGATGCAGGGGATACCCAGCTCCAGCAGCTGCAGCGTCAGATAAAGGTTACGCTCGAGGTTTGAGGCGTCGACCACGTTGATCAGCAGATCCGCGTCGCCGCCAAGAATATAGTGACAGGCGATTTGCTCATCGAGCGAGGTTTGTGACGAAATGGTGGTTAAGGAGTAGGTGCCGGGAAGGTCAACCAGCGTCACCTGGTTGTCTGTCGTCGTGAACTGGCCCTCTTTACGTTCAACCGTCACGCCCGCCCAGTTGCCCACACGCTGGCGAGCCCCGGTCAGCTGGTTAAAAAGCGTGGTCTTGCCGGAATTAGGATTGCCAATTAAGCCAATAGTTAACTTTTTCATTTTTTTAGACTCACTAAAACCGCTGGCTTGTTATCGGGATAAGGCTTCGACTTCTATTAACGCGAGGTCTTTTTTACGCAGGACCAGATTCACGCGTCGGGTTTCGATATGAACCGGATCGCCTAACGGCGCCACGCGTACGACCTGGAATGACGAGCCGGGCAGCATGCCCAGCGACAGCAGCTTCTGCCGATAGGCAGGGCTAATTTCGCGGGTAAAACCGGTAATCTTCCATGCACTGTCTGGAGTGAATTGCATAACGCCTGATTCCACGAAAGGTTAAATTATCTACTATGCGATGATAATGAGAATAGTTTTTATCAGCAATATTAAAACTGTGACGGAATGTTGTTTGCGATATTAATTTACGGCCTTTTTGACCTTGCTCAATATTTGCTGAAATGCCGGGAAAACGAAAAGCGGAGTATTTGTTAACGGGGTGATAATTCGCGGTTTAAATATGGCTACACACTATTTATTTTTAATTCCCTGCGGCCTGCTTGCCGGGCGGCACTGCGTTTGCCCGGCCTACAAACCGTTGGCCCGGTAAGCGCAGCGCCACCGGGCATTTATGACCTTAGCGTTTTTTACCCATCGCGGCCGCCAGGGCATCCATCATCGCGCTGTTGCCTGCAGGCTGGGCGTCACGTCCACGCGGTTTTGCCGCTTTCGCGGCCGGACGCTGCTGCTCGCGGCCACCGCCATTGCCGCCGCGGCGCGCGTTGGTGTCACCCGGCTGCTCGTCCAGACGCATGGTGAGCGCGATACGCTTGCGCTGCAGGTCCACTTCCAGCACTTTGACCTTCACGATGTCGCCCGCTTTGACCACGGTGTGCGGGTCTTCAACGAACTTGTCGGCAAGGGATGAGATATGGACCAGGCCATCC
Source organism: Enterobacter sp. TCD1-1 (assembly GCF_020567405.1). Classification (NCBI taxonomy): domain Bacteria; kingdom Pseudomonadati; phylum Pseudomonadota; class Gammaproteobacteria; order Enterobacterales; family Enterobacteriaceae; genus Enterobacter; species Enterobacter sp. TCD1-1. The sequence continues at coordinate 100,901 of NZ_JAJCXF010000006.1, forward strand.
TGATGCACGCCGATATCCACGAACGCGCCAAAGTTGGTGACGTTAGTCACCGCACCTTCCAGCACCATGCCTGGCAGCAGGTCGTTCATGGTCTCGATACCGTCAGCAAAGGTCGCGGTTTTGAACTCAGGACGCGGATCGCGGCCCGGTTTTTCCAGCTCTTTGATAATGTCGGTAACGGTTGGCACACCAAATTTGTCGTCGGTGAAATCGACGGCTTTCAGGTTGCGCAGGGCGCTGCTGTCGCCCATGAGATCTTTCAGCGCCTGCTGAGTAGCGGCCAGGATGCGTTCCACCACCGGATACGCTTCCGGGTGAACGGTGGAGGCATCAAGCGGGTTATCGCCGTGGTTGATGCGCAGGAAGCCCGCGCACTGCTCAAACGCTTTTGGCCCCAGACGGCTTACCTTCAGCAACTGCTGACGGTTCTGGAACTGGCCGTTCTCGTCGCGCCAGGCGACGATGTTCTGCGCCATCATGCGGGTTAAGCCCGCCACGCGGGTCAGCAGAGGAACGGAGGCGGTATTCAGGTCAACGCCAACGGCGTTTACGCAGTCTTCCACGACCGCATCCAGCTTACGCGCCAGCTGAGTCTGGCTCACATCGTGCTGATATTGGCCCACGCCGATCGATTTCGGATCGATCTTTACCAGTTCCGCCAGCGGATCCTGCAGGCGGCGAGCGATCGAGACCGCGCCGCGCAGGGAAACGTCCAGGTCAGGGAACTCCTGTGCCGCCAGCTCGGACGCGGAATAGACGGACGCCCCGGCCTCGCTGACGATCACTTTCTGTGCCGTCACTTTCGGGAACTGCTTCTGCACGTCGAGATAGAAACGCTCGGTTTCGCGGGACGCCGTACCGTTGCCGATGGCGACCAGCTCGACGTTGTATTTTTCGCACAGCGCCGCCACCACGACGGCCGCTTTCGCTGCCTGGCCGGTGTGCGGATAGATGGTGTCGGTGGCGACCAGCTTGCCGGTGCCGTCAACGACAGCGACTTTTACACCGGTACGCAGACCCGGATCGAGACCCATGGTCGCGCGCAGGCCAGCAGGGGCGGCCATCAGCAGGTCGTGCAGGTTGCGGGCGAAGACGTTAATCGCTTCATCTTCAGCACGTTCGCGCACGGTGCCCATCAGCTCGGTTTCGAGGTGCATCAGCACCTTGATGCGCCAGGTCCAGCTCACCACGCCTTTACGCCAGCTATCAGCCGGGGCGTTGTTCAGGCGCAGGCCGAGATGGTCGATGATGATCTGCTCGCAGTGGCTCTCTTTCGGCGGCTCGTCAAACTGCGGGTCGGCGTTCAGGGAGAGTTGCAGCACGCCTTCGTTGCGGCCGCGGAACATTGCCAGCGCGCGGTGGGAAGGGGTGGTGGAAATCGGTTCGTGGTGATCGAAGTAGTCGCGAAATTTCGCGCCTTCTTCCTCTTTACCCGCGACGACGGTAGAGACGATGTGAGCGTTCTTCCACAGGTAATCACGCACTTTGGCGAGCAGGGCAGCGTCTTCGGCGAAGCGCTCCATCAGAATATAGCGCGCGCCGTCGAGGGCGGCCTTGGTGTCCGCTACGCCTTTGTCGGCGTTGATAAATTTCGCCGCTTCGGTATCCGGATCGTGGGACGGTTCGTTCCACAGCAGGTCGGCCAGCGGCTCAAGACCCGCTTCAATGGCAATCTGTCCGCGCGTACGGCGCTTCGGCTTGTACGGCAGATAGAGGTCTTCGAGTTCGGTTTTGCTCAGGGTGCCATTGATGGCGCTTTCCAGTTCGCTGGTCAGCTTGCCCTGTTCGCCGATGGATTTGAGGATCGCCTGACGACGTTCTTCCAGTTCGCGCAGATAACCGAGACGGGTTTCCAGGTTACGCAGCTGCGTGTCATCCAGACCGCCGGTGACTTCCTTACGATAGCGTGCAATAAACGGCACGGTGTTCCCTTCATCAAGCAGGCGAACGGCAGCTTCTACCTGTTCGGCTCTGGCCTGAAGTTCACCCGCAATAATGCGGCAGAGCGAATCTTTCATCATGGCTTTATCATCTGTTGAGTCGAAAAAATCAGGGGATAGTTATACGGGCTGACACGGCAAAATGCCAGCCGGGGAGGGCGCTCTCGGACTATTTTACGTAGACGATCTCATTAACGTACCAGCTGGCTTCACCGGCTGGGGTCTGCACGACGGCCAGATCCCCCACTTCCTTTTTCAGCAGCGCGCGGGCCATCGGCGAGTCGATGGAGATGTAATCCTTACGACCAAAAATTTCATCGTAGCCGACAATGCGAAAGCGCAGGGTGTCACCGTCGTCGTTTTCAATCTCCACCCACGCGCCGAAGAACACTTTGCCCTCCTGCTGCGGGGAGTAATCGACAATTTTTAGATTTTCGAGGCATTTCGTCAGATAGCGTACCCGGCGGTCAATTTCGCGCAGCCGCTTCTTGTTGTACTGGTAGTCAGCGTTTTCGCTGCGATCGCCCAGGCTCGCGGCCCAGGTCACCTTTTTGGTTACCTCAGGACGCTCTTCGCGCCAGAGGAAATCCATCTCTTTTTTGAGTTTCTCGTACCCTTCGCGGGTGATCAGGGGCGTTTTCATGGTGCTGCCTTTGCTGCCGGTTCTCTGTTTTGCGCACAATACGTACCACACAGTGTAACAGACAGGATTAATAATGATTTATGTGATGAAATGAACAGATAAGCTGCTGTTAAATATGCTTTGTAACAATTTCGACTAGAATTTATACCAGAATTAACTGGTCGAATACGTGCACTTTTTTAGAATACGCTGTTACAAAAACTATCCGAACCTTTGGGAGTACACACAATGCAAGAAAACTACAAAATTCTGGTCGTGGATGACGACATGCGCCTGCGTGCGCTGCTGGAACGTTATCTGACCGAGCAGGGCTTCCAGGTTCGTAGCGTCGCGAACGCTGAGCAGATGGACCGTCTGCTGACCCGTGAATCTTTCCATCTGATGGTTCTCGACCTGATGCTGCCTGGCGAAGATGGGCTTTCTATCTGCCGCCGTCTGCGCAGCCAGAGCAACCCGATGCCGATCATCATGGTGACGGCGAAGGGCGAAGAAGTTGACCGTATCGTGGGCCTCGAAATCGGCGCCGACGACTATATTCCAAAACCGTTTAACCCGCGTGAACTGCTGGCGCGCATTCGCGCCGTGCTGCGTCGTCAGGCGAACGAACTGCCGGGCGCGCCGTCGCAGGAAGAAGCCGTTATTGCCTTCGGCAAGTTCAAGCTGAACCTCGGCACGCGCGAAATGTTCCGTGAAGACGAGCCGATGCCGCTCACCAGCGGCGAGTTTGCGGTCCTGAAAGCGTTGGTCAGCCACCCGCGTGAACCGCTTTCCCGTGACAAGCTGATGAACCTGGCGCGCGGTCGCGAATACTCCGCAATGGAACGCTCTATCGACGTGCAGATCTCCCGCCTGCGCCGCATGGTGGAAGAAGATCCGGCGCATCCTCGTTATATTCAGACCGTATGGGGTCTGGGCTACGTGTTCGTCCCGGACGGCTCTAAAGCATGAGGCGAATGCGCTTCTCGCCGCGAAGCTCGTTTGCCCGCACCCTGTTACTGATCGTCACCCTGCTGTTCGTCAGCCTGGTGACGACCTACCTGGTGGTGTTGAACTTTGCGATCCTGCCGAGCCTCCAGCAGTTTAATAAGGTCCTGGCCTACGAAGTGCGTATGCTGATGACCGATAAGCTGCAGCTGGAGGACGGCACGCAGCTCGTCGTTCCCCCGGCGTTTCGTCGTGAAATCTACCGTGAACTGGGCATCTCGCTCTACTCGAATGAAGCGGCGGAAGACGCGGGCCTGCGCTGGGCGCAGCACTATGAATTCCTCAGCCAGCAGATGGCGCAGCAGCTGGGTGGCCCGACGGAAGTGCGCGTTGAGGTCAACAAAAGCTCGCCCGTCGTCTGGCTAAAAACCTGGCTGTCACCCAACATCTGGGTGCGCGTCCCGCTGACCGAAATTCATCAGGGCGATTTCTCGCCGCTGTTCCGCTATACCCTGGCGATTATGCTACTGGCGATAGGCGGGGCCTGGCTGTTTATCCGTATACAGAACCGACCGCTGGTCGACCTGGAGCACGCGGCGCTGCAGGTCGGTAAAGGCATTATTCCTCCTCCGCTGCGCGAGTATGGCGCCTCGGAAGTCCGCTCGGTGACGCGTGCGTTTAACCATATGGCGGCAGGCGTGAAGCAGCTGGCGGATGACCGTACGCTGCTAATGGCGGGCGTGAGCCATGACCTGCGCACCCCCCTGACGCGTATCCGTCTGGCGACGGAGATGATGGGAGAAGAGGACGGTTATCTTGCCGAGTCCATCAACAAGGATATCGAAGAGTGCAACGCCATCATCGAGCAGTTCATCGACTACCTGCGCACCGGTCAGGAGATGCCGATGGAGATGGCGGATCTGAACGCGGTGCTGGGCGAAGTGGTGGCGGCGGAAAGCGGCTACGAGCGCGAGATTGATACCGACCTTCAGGCGGGCGAGATCCAGGTACGCATGCACCCGCTCTCCATTAAGCGCGCGGTGGCCAACATGGTGGTTAACGCGGCGCGCTACGGCAACGGCTGGATTAAGGTCAGCAGCGGCTCTGAGCTCAACCGCGCCTGGTTCCAGGTGGAAGACGACGGTCCGGGCATCAAGCCCGAGCAGCGTAAGCATCTGTTCCAGCCGTTTGTGCGCGGCGACAGCGCGCGCAGCACCAGCGGTACGGGCTTAGGCCTGGCGATTGTGCAGCGTATTGTGGATAACCATAACGGGTTGCTGGAGATTGGTACCAGCGAGCGGGGTGGGTTGAGCATTCGCGCCTGGTTGCCGGTTCCGGTGACGCGAGGGCAGGTGAAAGAGAGTTGAAAAAAGGGTGGCACGAGCCACCCTTTTTTGTAGGTCGGGTAAGGCGAAGCCGCCACCCGACATGGACTAAAGTTTTGGACCCGCACTCACCAGCGCAGCACCCGCCGGGGTATCGGTATACTTCTCGAAGTTCTCGATAAACAGCTTCGCCAGCGATTCCGCTTTCTCACGCCACTGCTCCGGCGAACCGTACGTATTGCGCGGGTCGAGGATATGCGTATCCACACCCGGCAGCGACGTTGGGATCGCCAGGTCAAACATCGGCAGCGTGAAGGTTTCGGCGTCGTCCAGAGAACCATCCAGAATGGCGTCGATAATGGCGCGGGTATCTTTGATGGAGATACGTTTGCCGGTGCCGTTCCAGCCGGTGTTCACCAGGTATGCCTGCGCGCCGGATGCCTGCATGCGTTTCACCAGCACTTCAGCGTACTGCGTCGGGTGCAGCGACAGGAAGGCTGCGCCGAAGCAGGCGGAGAAGGTTGGGGTTGGCTCCGTCACGCCGCGCTCGGTACCCGCCAGCTTGGCGGTGAAACCGGAAAGGAAGTGGTACTGCGTCTGGCTGGCCGTCAGGCGAGACACCGGAGGCAGCACGCCGAACGCATCCGCCGTCAGGAAAATAACCTTCGTGGCATGACCCGCTTTTGACACCGGCTTCACGATATTGTCGATGTGGTAGATCGGATAAGAGACGCGGGTGTTTTCCGTTTTCGACGCATCGTCGAAGTCGATGGAGCCGTCGGCACGCACGGTGACGTTTTCCAGCAGCGCATCGCGACGGATCGCGTGGAAGATATCCGGCTCGGCCTCTTCAGACAGGCGAATGGTCTTCGCGTAGCAGCCGCCTTCAAAGTTGAATACGCCGTCGTCATCCCAGCCGTGTTCGTCATCACCAATCAGACGACGTTTTGGATCGGTAGACAGGGTGGTTTTCCCGGTACCGGAAAGGCCGAAGAAGACCGCCACGTCGCCTTTTTCACCGACGTTAGCCGAGCAGTGCATGGAGGCGATGCCCCGCAGCGGCAGCAGGTAGTTCATGACCGAGAACATCCCTTTCTTCATTTCGCCGCCGTACCAGGTACCGCCGATCAGCTGGATACGCTCGGTCAGGTTGAAGGCAACAAAGTTCTCGGAGTTCAGACCCTGCTCTTTCCACTGTGGGTTGGTGCATTTCGCGCCGTTCATCACGATGAAATCAGGGGTGAAGTCCTGCAACTCTTCGTCGGTTGGACGGATAAACATGTTTTTCACGAAATGCGCCTGCCAGGCCACTTCGGTGATAAAACGTACGGAGAGACGGGTGTCGGCGTTAGCGCCGCAGAAAGCGTCGACAATAAACAAACGCTTGCCGGAAAGTTGATGGGTGACGAGCCCTTTCAGGTGCTGCCAGGTTTCCGGAGAGAGCGGTTTGTTGTCGTTCTTCCCTTTGCCCTTGTCAGCCCACCACAGCGTATCGCGGGTGGTTTCGTCTCGGACGATATACTTATCTTTCGGCGAACGACCGGTAAAGATACCGGTATCGACGGCGATAGCACCAAGATTCGTCAACACACCGCGCTCGTATCCTTCCAGTGCTGGATTGAGCTCTTCCTGATACAGCGTATCGTAGTCGGGGTTGTAGACGACTTCCTGGACGTCGTGAATACCATAAGCCTTGAGATCTTGCGGGGTTAAACCAGTAACACGCATATCACTGCTCCTTAGCCAATATGTACTGCCTGAAATTGTAGGGTTTTTCTGAGGTTGTTTACCGCGACGGGGCTCATAGATTCACGCATCTGGACAAAACCCTTACTAACGGAAAACGCTGCGACTCCAGTCACAGCGCAGGCGGATTATCGCAGGAATCGCTTTTTGGTTGGGGAAAATGTTCCGAAAAGGTTAAAGGCTGGTGATTTTATCGGAAAGAATGTGAATGTAATCGCATACACGTAAGAAAATTACGTAAGAGTTACATTGGGAAAACGATTCAGCTTGGGTGGAGTTTTTTGCCCCTCAGCCCAGCCCTCTCCCCTTTGGGGAGAAGGTTAAGGTGAGGGGAAGAGAGGTTTAGTGAACCTGCGGATCCGCCGGGGAGGCGTTATTGCGGATCTCCGCGATATCCATCGAATTGAACACATAGTGCGTACCGCAGTAGTCACAGTGCATATCAATTTCGCCGTCTTCCGCCATGATGCTGTCGATCTCTTCATCCGGCAGGGTTTTCAGTGCGCCAGCGCAGCGCTCGCGGGAGCAGGTGCACTTAAACTCCACAGACTGCGGGTCGTAGACGGTCACTTCTTCTTCGTGGTACAGACGCCACAGCACGTCGGTCGCCGACAGATTGAACAGCTCTTCCGCTTTGATGGTTTCGGTCAGCGTCGCCAGGTGCTCAAAATCATTGGTCTGCGCGTCCTGCGCAGGCAGAACCTGCAGCAGCATCCCGCCCGCAGCAGGCTGGCCGTCCACTTCACCGGTGCGGATGAACAGACGCGTCGGCAACTGTTCAGAACGCATGAAGTAATCTTCCAGGCAGGCTGCGAGGGTATCGCCTTCCAGACCCACCACGCCCTGATAGCGCTCACCTTCCTCTGGGGAGATGGTGATCACCAGGTAGCCATTACCCACCAGCGTTTTGAGGTCAGCATTCTCAGGCACGTCGCCCTGAACGCGCGCCACGCCGCGCATCTGCTGCTGGTTATTGCCGTTGATGACCGCCAGCGTCATCGGGCCGTCACCCTGCAGCTGCACGGTGATGTCACCGGCAAATTTCAGCGTCGCCGTGAGCAGGCTGGTGGCAACCAGCAGTTCGCCCAACAGGGTCTTCACCGGTAGCGGGTAGTTGTGGTTTTCCAGAATCTGTTTCCAGGTTTCGGATACGGTGACCAGCTCGCCGCGCACGGCGAATTGTTCAAACAGATAGCGGTGTAATTGGTCGTGTTGGGCCATAATAGTCTCTCGTGCAGGTGAGGGTTACTCGGTCTCACCGTGTTTAAATTTCATCAGATCGCGGCGCTCTTTTTTGTCCGGTCGCCGGTCCGGGTGGGGCATGGTCAGCGCATTCATTTTGCGCGCCAGCGCGGTCTTCTCGCGCTTTTCTATGCTTTCCGCCGTCTCTTCATAAAGCAGTACGGCTTCGGCTGCCGGCCGTCGTTGTTCGGTAATGGCTTTAATCACTACCGTACGTTCATCGTTGCCCTGACGCAGCGTTAAGGTGGCATTCAGCTCAACCAGCTTGCTTGGTTTGCTGCGCTGGCCGTTGTAATGCACTTTTCCGCCGTCAATCATCTCGCGGGCAAGGGCGCGCGTCTTATAAAAACGCGCCGCCCACAGCCATTTATCCAGTCTTACCCCGTCAGAGGGTTTTTCTTTCATGGCCTCTCCTTCACGGTCAGTGAGGGGATCATCTGGCGATAGTCGTTCAGTCCCGGATGGCGCAGATAGCTTTTTTCAGCCAGGCCAGAGTCAGGATTGGTGACGCCCAGACAATAGCGAATGCCAAACTTAGCCGCGGAATCCAGAATGGGTTCGCTGTCATCAATGAACAGCGTGCGTTCCGGCTGCAAACCCGTCTCTTCCTTCACCGCATGCCACAACCGCTGATCCTCTTTCGGATAACCAAATGTGTGGGTGGAAAGTAATAAATCAAGGTGTGATGCCAGACCCGTATGCTCCAGCTTCACGGCCAGGTTATGGGGATGCGCGTTGGTCAGCAAAATGCGGCGCTTGCCGCTTGCTTTCAGCGCGTCCAGGAATGGAACCGTATCCTCGCGCAGCACGGCGCGTGGACCCTGGGCGGTGGTCATGGCACAAATATCCAGACCGAGGCGCTCGCTCCAGTAGTCAAGACAGTACCAGTTTAGCGTATGTTGCACGGCACTATATTGCGAACGAATGAATGCCTGCGCTTCTGCCGGGGAGATCCCCTGCTGCTCGCCATAGGTTTCTGGAACCAGCGTTTGCCAGAAATAGTTATCAAAGGCGAGATCGAGCAGCGTGCCGTCCATATCCAGCAGAACGGTATCAACCTCCTGCCAGGCGATATCAAGATGCATAAGGGGAACTCCAGCCAGAAGAAACGTGCGCGACAGGGTAGCACATCTTGTCGCGCAACGAGGTTATCAGATCAGGCTCTCAGAGGAGGGGATCAGCTTAGGATTGAGGCAGTTTTCGTAATATTGCTGGATCTCGGCAAGCCGGGTGCGCGAGCGCTGGTAGCGGCGCAGGGCCATAAAGCCGTTCCAGAAAATGGCGATCAGCATTGCGGTCATCAGCAGAGAGGTGCCGATGTAACGCCATAGCCCTGCGCTATCCGGCATCCGGTGCAGGCCGATATGGCGAGTGCCGTTGGCGTCGGTGTAAAGGCTTGTGACGATCCCTTCGGCACTGAACGGCGTTTGCATCAGCATCTGCGCCAGGCGCTGGAATTGACTCCACTGCTCCTGCGCCGGGTAGTCGTAAAGCGCAACCTGCGGGTAAGGCTGATCGACCAGGTCGCTGCCCTCATCGCTAACAATCACAAACCCGCCCGGTGCCGGGCTGTTCAGCGCCTGAGCCGCTCGGGTGGTCTCGCGCATCATGAACGGCGACGTGGAAGTGGCGACCAGGTTATCCAGCGATTCAGCGCTCACCGGACGCAGCAGCACGTTGACGCCATCCAGCCGTCCAGCTTCGGCGCGTTTCACCAGCGAGTCCCAGTCTTTACTGTTCCCCAGGTTTACCAGGGCATTTTTAAGACGTATGCACTCATCCTGCGAAGAACAGAGATCCTGTGTTTTCAGAACGATGTCACCAAAATCATCCAGCAGAACCATGCCTGACTTTTGAATGGCCGAGCGCAGCGCGGGGCTGACGCGCGAATCATCGTCCGGTTTCGGATGCAGCTGGCGGTTAACCGTCTGGGTAAGGGCCGTGGCTTTATTCACCACTTCGGATTCCGGCAGCGGCAGCGGCGGTGCGTCGTTCCAGATAATTTGCGAGCAATCAAACGGCATGAACGGTGAGTTCTGGCGCGTGTTCCACGCCCCCGGCGTGTGAATATTACACATCCCGGTTCCCTTCAGGCGCAGCGTGTCCCCCACGCGGACACCGGCTTCATCCAGCTTGTTGACGCTTGTCGCTTCAATGGTTTGCGCCCCTTTGATCCACGACAGGGTGAATTTGATGGGCATATCCAGCGGCACAAAGAGCAGCAGCATGACTAAGACCAGCGCCGCGCCTCCGGCAATGACCGTGCTGCGAAGCCAGTGCTGAAGCGGGAAATTTTTCACTTCATCATGCAGGGATAAGAAGCGCCCCTGACGCACAACGTGGCGGTCAAGGTAGATATCAATATCGGTTTTCTGGCCCAGGTCCTGCGCAATCCACGGTTGCCAGTGGCGCGGGTAGATCAGGTCAATAATTCCCAGCGAGATATTGTTGAGGTGTTCCTGATCGTTTTCACCGAAAAGACCCCAGCGCTTTGGCGTACCGCGCAGGCAGTGGATCTCGCGCAACGAGGTTTTGGCCGGTGGAGCAAAGAGCCCCCAAAGTCCGCCCGCCAGCAGCAGCACCGCACCGCCCGCCAGCCAGGGGACAAACACATCCGGCGTCAGCAGGCAGATAAAAAAGAGCAGGAAAGCGGCGACGATCAGCAGAGCTTCACGAATGCCATCCGGGCGGCTCAGGGCGTACTCTTCATGGGTTTCCTGGCGAATGTTCAGCAGTTCAATCTGCTCTGTCTCTTCGCCACGAATGGAGGCCTGCGTTGAACTGGCGCGTTCCAGCGCAAAACGCGGGGCTTCCTGAAGATATTCATTCAGCGTGTGGCCGTTAAGCGAGATAACCAGAGGCAACGAATCGGTGTGAATCAGCTCAACGCTGTTTTCGTCATTAATGTATTGCTCCCATGACGGAGGCAGATGCACTTCGACGGAATCCAGGTAATAGCGCCATTTGTTGGGGTCATCAGTGGTAATGCCGTAGCGCGTGATGGAACGCGTCACGCAGAGCACGGTGTCACTTTGCGCATTAAGCTTTAGCGCGACGGGCGCAGTGGTGGCTCCCGTTGGCCCAGGCGTGAGCTGAGAACGGTTCAGGATTTCCAGATAGTTTTCAACTGCATCGCGCTCTTCTTGCGTGAGTTTACGCGTGGTCGCGCCTGCAAATGCATTTAAAAAGGGCAGACGATAACGTCGCTGTACGCGACGCCTGTACAACCACCCTGCAACCAATGCGCCGGCCAGCATAGCAGCGAGAACAATCAAAATGGTGCTCATGCTTTCCCCATCTTACTTATCTTCTTACAGGTGTAGTCAGTAGCACCTTTACATTGAATGAGTGTCTGTGGTTGGCTATCGGCAAGTATGGAGTCGAACTTGAGCATTCTGAAGCGCATCCCAGTGACCGGTGATGATAGCAAAGCCTGTTATGGCGCGATATCAGCAAATTCCTGGAAACATTTCAACCTCTTGACATTTGTTTTGAATTGAGGATTGATCCCAAATACGTTGCATAAATGTAAATAAAGAACAATTGACATTGCCGAAACCGTGCGGCGTATCGCACAATAACCCCAGTTCTCACTGCTAAGACCCATCAAGATGAGCAAACCACTACAAAAACCCACCATTCTGAATGTTGAAACTGTCGCCAAATCGCGCCTGTTTAATGTCGAAAGTGTGGATCTGGAGTTCAGCAACGGTGTGCGTCGCGTTTATGAACGTATGCGCCCCTCGTCGCGCGAAGCGGTGATGATTGTGCCGATTGTCGACGATCATCTGATTTTGATCCGCGAATACGCGGTGGGAACGGAATCTTACGAGCTTGGGTTCTCGAAAGGGCTTATTGACCCAGGTGAAACCGTCTTTGAAGCGGCCAACCGCGAGCTGAAAGAAGAGGTGGGCTTCGGGGCGAATGAGCTTTCATTCCTGAAAAAACTGAGCATGGCGCCGTCCTATTTTTCCAGCAAAATGAATATCGTGGTGGCGGAAGATCTCTATCCTGAATCGCTGGAAGGGGATGAGCCGGAGCCGCTGCCGCAGGTTCGCTGGCCGCTGGCGCACCTGATGGATCTGCTGGAAGACCCTGACTTTAATGAGGCTCGCAACGTGAGCGCACTGTTCCTGGTACGGGAGTGGTTGAAGGGGCAGGGGCGACTGTAGGCCATAAAAAAAGCCGGGTGGCGGCTTCGCCTTACCCGGCCTACGATGCTTTGCCCGGTTTTTACCGGGCATTTTTATTTTTAGAACAGCTCGTGCGTTTCGCCGTTATCGATAATCTCTGTACCCACCTCGTGCACCGCCTGTGTGGTTGGCTGCGTGCCCTCAATGAAATACTCTTCGCGACTGTTACCGCCGTTGGCGAGCTGGCCCGTGCTACGGTCGATATTGACCGTCACCACGCCCGGCGGTGGCGTCAGCGGCTGCTCCGGCACGCCTTCAAGAACGGACTTCATGTAGGCGTCCCAGGCCGGTTGCGCGCTCTTCGCGCCGCCTTCGTAGCCGGAAATCTGATCTTTAATCGCGCCGGATGCCGTGGTACGCCCTAAATCGCGGCGGTGATCGTCGAAGCCGATCCAGACCGAGGTCACCACGCCGGGACCGTAACCGGAGAACCACGCGTCTTTCGAGCTGTTGGTTGTCCCCGTTTTACCGCCGATATCATGGCGCTGCAGATCGCGCCCTGCGCGCCAGCCGGTACCCTGCCAGCCTGGCTCACCGAAGATATTGGTGTTCAGCGCGCTCTTGATCAGGAACGACAGCGGCGTGTTGATCACATGTGGGGCGTACTCCTGCGCGCCGGTCTGCGCGACCAGCGCCTGGTTCGCCTGCTCGAGCTGCGGCTGCGGCACCACGCCGTTCTGCTGCTCCTGCGACACGGCAGGGTCTTCCATGTCCTTATTCTCAAGCACCTCGGATTTCGGCGTATTGCCATAAATGACCGGAATATCGCAGTCAGGGCAGGCAATTTTCGGCTTCGCCTCGAACAGCACGCCGCCCTGATCGTTCTCGATCTTGCTGATGAAGTACGGGTCAATCAGGAAGCCGCCGTTGGCCATCACCGAGTATCCGCGCGCGACCTGAAGCGGCGTAAAGGAGGCTGAGCCTAACGCCAGCGACTCGGTGCGAACGATGTTCTGCGCCGGGAAACCGAAGCGCTGCAGATACTCTGCGGCATAGTCGACGCCCATCGCGCGCATGGCACGCACCATCACCACGTTTTTCGACTGTCCCAGACCCTGACGAAGGCGAATCGGGCCGGCATACTCCGCAGGGGAGTTCTTCGGCTGCCAGTCGGAACCCGCACCCGCATCCCAGCGGGAGATCGGCACGTCGTTGAGGATGCTGGCGAGAGTCAGCCCCTTATCCATCGCGGCCGTGTAGAGGAACGGTTTGATATTGGAACCGACCTGACGCAGCGCCTGGGTGGCGCGGTTAAATTTGCTCTGGTTGAAATCGAACCCGCCGACCAGGGCCAGTACAGCGCCGTTCTGCGGATTGATAGAAACCAGGGCCGAGTTGACGTCCGGCACCTGCGCCAGCCACCAGGATTCGCCGACCTTGCGCACCCAGATTTGCTGCCCGGTCTGTACCGCATCGGTCACTTTACGCGGCGTGGCGCCCTGCAGGGTATCCGAACGGTACGGACGCGCCCAACGGATACCGTCCATGCGCAGGGAGACGGACGTACCGTCCGCGAGCGTTGCAACGGCTTCCTGAGGATCGGCCTGCGTCACCACCGCAGGAAGGAGCGGACCGTAGGTAGGCAGCGCTCTCAGCGTACTGGTGATTTTTTTGCTGTCCCACGCGCTTTCGCCCACCTTCCAGAGCACGTTTGACGGGCCGCGATAGCCGTGACGCATATCGTAGTCCATCACGTTGTTGCGTACCGCTTCCTGCGCCGCCTGCTGCACTTTACGGGTGACGGTGGTGTACACGCGATAGCCATCTTCATAGGCCTTGTCGCCATAGCGATTCACCATCTCCTGGCGAACCATTTCAGTCAGGTAAGGCGCTGAGAAGGCGATCTCCGGGGCGTGGTAGTTAGCGTCAATGACGTCGTTGCGCGCCTGGTCATACTCGCTCTGGCTGATATAGCCTTCGCTCAGCATACGTGACAGAACGACGTTACGACGGGCAGTAGCGCGGTCGAGCGAGTAGAGTGGGTTAAACGTGGACGGCGCTTTTGGCAAACCGGCGATGGTGGCCATTTCGCTTAAGGTGAGTTGCTCAACAGGCTTACCGAAGTACACCTGCGCGGCCGCCCCCACGCCATAGGCACGGTAGCCCAGGTAGATTTTGTTGAGGTACAGCTCAAGGATCTCGTCTTTGCTCAGCAGCTGCTCAATACGGATCGCAAGGAACACCTCTTTGATCTTACGGGTCAGCGTCTTTTCAGGGCTGAGGAAGAAGTTACGCGCCAGCTGCTGCGTAATGGTGCTCGCCCCCTGAGAGGCGTGACCAGAGAACAGCGCAATGCTCGCGGCACGGAAAATCCCCACCGGATCGACACCGTGGTGCTCGTAAAAACGGCTGTCCTCCGTGGCGATAAAGGCTTTCACCATCACGGGGGGGATTTGGTTTAAGGTCAACGGAATACGACGCTTCTCGCCATACTGCGCCATGAGCTCGCCATCGGCGCTATAGACCTGCATCGGGATCTGGAGTCGCACATCGCGAAGCGTGGCGACATCAGGTAGCTGTGGCTCAATATATTTGTACAAACCGTAAATCGAGCCTGCTCCCAGCAGAATGCAACAGACTGCAAGGATGAATAAATACTTTACGAACTTCACCGGAGATTTCCCATTTGGTTTCACTTGGGCAGTTTCTAAACAATCGCGCGGTAGTATAAAGGCAAGCCAGATTCATTGATATAGCCGTCAGGGCGACGGGCGATAAGGAGATCGTGAAGCATGGCCTTCAAAACATGGCAAACGGGCGTTCATATTCAACAGGATAGGGTGCTGATCGTGGCGCTGGCCCGGGAGAAGTCCGGCTGGCGCCTGCGGCGCTGGTGGGCAATCCCGCTGGCCGAAGACATCATTCGTGACGGCAAAATTTGTCAGCCAGAACAGCTGGTTGATGCGTTACGCGACTGGCGAAAAACGCTGCCGCACACCCACCGGGTGTTCCTCTCTTTCCCGGCAGCACGCACCCTGCAGCGGTCGCTTCTCCGTCCAACCGTTGCGCTGCGCGACAGCGAGCAGCTCTCATGGCTTGGCGCCGCGCTCGCCCGCGAACTGGAGATGTCTGCCGATACGCTCTGTTTCGATTACGCGCAGGATACTTTCAGCAATACCTTTCACGTGACGGCCGCACAAAACAAGGAGGTCGACACCCTTCTGGCGCTGGCGAAAACGCTGCGTTTGCGGCTGGTGACCATTACCCCGGATGCCAGCGCGCTGACGAATCTTCTTCCTGCGCTGGCACCGGCGCAGTGCGTCGCCTGGCGGGACGATCGGCAGTGGCTCTGGGCGATGCGCCACCAGTGGGGACGCCGCTTAACTACCGAAGCAGAAAACGTGGCCGCGCTGGCGGCGCTGCTGGCTCTGGAGCCGGATGACATCGCGCTGTTTGATCGCCAACGTGATCCGTGGGAAATCCTGGCGCGCTGCCAGGCTCCGCTGCCGGAATGCGGCGCTGATTATACCGTTGCGCTGGCGTTGGCCATGAGCGAGGTGCCCGAATGAGCATCCTGAACTTTTTGCCCTGGCGACAGCAGCGGCGCACGCGATGCCTGCGTTTCTGGGGCGCAATGTGTGTCGGCACAGTGCTGTTGCTGTTCGTGGTCTGTTTCTGTCTGCGGATGAACCATCTCGTGAGGCTGCGCGCGCTGCAAACGGATCTGACGGGAATGCAGTCCGTGCAGCACGCGCTTGTCGCCCGACAAAGACTGACCGCACAGGCGCAAATGCCCGTGCAGACCCTGCAACGACGCGCATGGCAACCGGTGCTGTCCTCCCTTTCCAGTGCCATTCCGGCACAGGTCTGGCTGACAGAGCTGCGCTATCAGCCGCCTGCGCTGATATTGACCGGTTATGCCATCACCCTGCCGGCCCTCTCTGCCCTGCGCGATGGGCTGGGACAACTCGCGGGCTTTACGTCCGGGACGGCGGGCGAGCTTCGGCAGGATAGCCGGGGGCACTGGCTGTTTACGCTTCATCTCAAAAGCGAGGAGTAACGCGTGGATACCCTGGTAGAACGCTGGTGCGAAAGCCGTCCCCGGCATCGGGTACTCTGCTGGTGCCTGGGGAGTCTCCTGGCAGGACTGGTCGCGTGGGGGACATTGCTCAGACCGGTAGACAAGCAGTGTGCTGAACAACAACGCCAGCTGATTGAAGATGTGAGGACGAACGCGGCGTTATGGCCTGCCGTCAGAAAGGTGCCGTTTCGTCCGGACGCCGTAAAAGCACGGGCGCTGACGTCGTTCTCCCCCCTCGATTTTCAGGGCGATAACACGACGCTGGTTCACTGGAAGCCGCTGCAAAATGGAGGGGAGCTGGCGCTGGATGCGGAGTGGCAGGCCATTCCGGAGCTTTTTTCCCGGCTGGCACAGCAGGATGTGCAGATCGCGGCTTTCACGATTTCGCCACAAGGTTCGGCGTTACGCCTGCGGCTGGAGCTGGAACATGCGAAATAGCGCGCGATTTTTGCTGGTTTGCTCAGTGCTGCTATTAACCGGTATGCGCGATCCGTTCCGTCCCCCGGACGATCCTTGCGCCATTGGCGAGCTGGCGCAGTGGCACTTTCGCGGCATGGTGGAAGGGCAGGAGACTATCGGCATTTTACAGGATGGGCAAAAGCGCTGGTACCGGCTGAAAACGCATGAGCGCTTCCCGGCAGGCTGGAGGATAACAGCCATCAATGCAGCGGAGCTGGCAGTTGATGTGGGTGACACCTGTGACCCGGGAAAATGGACGTGGCAACGAGAAGGAACGGACAAAAATGAATTTACGGATAATGCTGTGGCTGCTGGCGTTCAGCCATCCCCTGTGGGCCGCCGAGCCAAAACCGGTCACGCTGGTGGTGGATGACGTTCCTGTGGTTCAGGTGTTACAGGCCCTGGTCGCACAGGAGAATCGTAATCTGGTGGTATCGCCTGATGTCAGCGGCACGCTTTCGCTAAACCTGACGCGTGTCCCCTGGCGGCAGGCGTTACGGACGGTTGTCACCAGTGCCGGTCTCGTCTTGCGCGAGGAAGGCGGCATTTTTTATGTGCATACCGCGGCCTGGCAGCGTGAGCAGCGGGAGCGTTCAGAGCAGGAACAGGCGCGTCGACAGCTTGATGCCCCGCTGGTCACGCAGGGCATTCCCTTTTCCTATGCCGATGCCGGGGAGCTGCAAAAAGCCGCGGAAAAACTCCTGAGCCCAAAGGGGAGTTTGTCTGTCGACACGCGTACCAACCGTCTGCTGATTCGCGATAACCAGACGGTGGTGGAAACGCTGCAGCGCTGGGCCGCCCAGATGGATATTCCTATCGAGCAGGTCGAATTGGCGGCGCATATTGTGACCATTAACGAAAAAAGCCTGCGTGAGCTTGGGGTGAAGTGGAATCTCGCCGACGCGACCGACGCGGGCAAGGTTGGACAGCTCACGACGCTGGGCAGCGATCTTTCCGTCGCCAGCGCCGCCAGCCACGTGGGTTTTAATATCGGGAGGATCAATGGTCGGCTGCTGGATCTGGAGCTCTCAGCGCTGGAGCAAAAACAGCAGGTCGATATCATCGCCAGCCCGCGGCTGCTGGCCTCGCACGGGCAACCGGCCAGTATCAAACAGGGCAGCGAAATTCCGTATCAGGTCTCAAGCGGGGAAAGCGGCGCCACCTCCGTTGAGTTTAAAGAGGCGGTACTCGGAATGGAGGTCACACCGGTGGTCTTACCGGGGGGACGCGTGCGCCTGAAACTACACATCAGCGAAAATATGCCGGGACAGGTTCTGCAGCAGGCCGATGGCGAAACGCTGGCTATCGACAAGCAGGAGATAGAAACCCAGGTGGAGGTAAAAAGTGGAGAAACGCTGGCGTTGGGCGGAATTTTTTCCCAGAAGAACAAAACTGGCAGTGACAGCGTACCCGGTCTGGGAAGCATCCCCTGGATTGGGTCGCTTTTTCGTCATGACGGGAAAGACAACGAACGGCGTGAATTAGTGGTGTTTATTACACCACGTCTGGTCGGTATTCGCTGACGGGTAACGATCCCCGCAATGATTTTGCATTCAGTTTGTTGCAGATGTTTGACGTGGGGCATGAATTAGCATACAAGGAGTACCGATTTGAGTTGGACTTACGTCTTATTACCTTATGCGCCCGGCGCGGTGATTTAATCAGTTGCCAAACAAGCCGGAGTATTGAGATAATTTTTAGTCTGACTCTCGCTCTATTGCATATGAGGTTTCAGTTCATGTCCTGCTACGCCGGGTGTCTGCGAAGCGGGGATTACCATTAACGAATAGTCTTAGTAGTACCGATAAAATGGCAGAGAAACGCAATATCTTTCTGGTTGGGCCTATGGGTGCCGGCAAAAGCACTATTGGGCGTCAGTTAGCTCAACAACTCAATATGGAATTTTACGATTCTGATCAAGAGATTGAGAAACGAACCGGAGCTGATGTGGGCTGGGTTTTCGACGTAGAAGGCGAAGAAGGTTTCCGTGACCGAGAAGAAAAAGTGATCAACGAACTCACGGAAAAACAGGGCATCGTTCTGGCAACAGGCGGCGGCTCTGTGAAATCTCGCGAAACCCGCAACCGTCTCTCCGCCCGTGGCGTAGTGGTCTATCTTGAGACGACCATTGAGAAACAGCTGGCACGTACGCAGCGCGATAAAAAGCGCCCGCTGCTGCAGGTTGAAACGCCACCACGCGAAGTTCTGGAAGCGTTGGCCGATGAACGCAATCCGCTGTATGAAGAGATTGCTGATGTGACCATTCGTACTGACGACCAGAGCGCTAAAGTGGTTGCAAACCAGATTATTCATATGCTGGAAAGCAACTGATTCTGGCTTTATATACACTCGCCTGCGGGTAAAAGCATTAAAGGTGGATGTCGCGTCATGGAGAGGATTACAGTTACTCTCGGGGAACGTAGTTACCCTATCACCATCGCGGCTGGTTTGTTTAACGACCCAGCTTCCTTTTTACCACTGAAAGCGGGTGATCAGGCGATGCTGGTCACCAATGAGACGCTGGCTCCGCTTTATCTCGACCGTGTGCGCCACCTGCTTGAGCAGGCGGGCGTAAAAGTCGACAGTGTGATTCTCCCCGATGGCGAGCAGTATAAAAGCCTGACGGTACTGGATACCGTCTTTACCGCATTGCTGCAAAAACCGCATGGTCGCGATACAACACTGCTTGCCCTGGGCGGCGGTGTTGTGGGCGATCTGACCGGCTTTGCGGCCGCAAGCTATCAGCGTGGCGTCCGTTTTATTCAAATCCCAACCACGTTGCTGTCCCAGGTCGACTCCTCAGTCGGTGGCAAAACGGCAGTGAACCATCCGCTCGGTAAAAACATGATTGGCGCGTTCTACCAGCCCGCATCGGTGGTGGTGGATCTCGACTGTCTGAAAACGCTGCCGAAGCGCGAACTGGCTTCGGGTCTGGCGGAAGTGATCAAATACGGCATTATTCTGGACGGTGAGTTCTTTAGCTGGCTTGAAGAGAATATGGATGCGTTGCTGGGCCTCGATGAGGCAAAACTGGCATA
The DNA here is from genome assembly GCF_020567405.1 of Enterobacter sp. TCD1-1. Taxonomy (NCBI): domain Bacteria; kingdom Pseudomonadati; phylum Pseudomonadota; class Gammaproteobacteria; order Enterobacterales; family Enterobacteriaceae; genus Enterobacter; species Enterobacter sp. TCD1-1. Next base: position 120,432 of record NZ_JAJCXF010000006.1, read on the forward strand.
CTGCATTCGTCGTTGCTGTGAGCTGAAAGCAGAAGTTGTTGCCGCAGACGAGCGTGAAACGGGCTTACGTGCTTTACTGAATCTTGGGCATACGTTTGGTCACGCGATTGAAGCCGAAATGGGCTACGGCAACTGGCTGCACGGTGAAGCCGTCGCGGCCGGCATGGTGATGGCTGCCCGCACCTCTGAACGTCTCGGACAGTTCAAACCGGAAGAGACGGCACGTATCATTGCGCTGCTTGAGCGTGCTGGTTTGCCGGTGACCGGGCCGCAGGAGATGTCGGCGCAAGCGTATTTACCCCACATGATGCGCGATAAAAAAGTATTGGCAGGTGAGATGCGTCTTGTACTCCCGCTTGCAATAGGGAAGAGTGAAGTACGCGGCGGAGTGCCGCACGATGTCGTTCTTGGCGCTATCGCTGACTGTCAGCAGGCGTAACAACTAGAAAGGTCAGGCCACTGTCGCAGGTGGTCGTTTAGCTTCAGGTGAAATGCAAAGTCGTTGGCATAAGCCTTTGAGTGGGGTGTTAAATGGATGAATTCAAACCAGAAGACGAGCTGAAACCCGATCCCAGCGATCGTCGTACTGGTCGTTCTCGTCAATCTTCAGAACGTGATAACGAGCCGCAGATCAACTTTGACGATGTTGATCTGGATGCAGACGATCGTCGTCCTTCGCGCAGCCGCAACGCGCACGAAGAGCGAGCAGAAGAGGATTATGAGTCCGAAGAAGATTCAATGGACGAACAGCCTGTAGAGCGTCGCCCGCGTAAACGTAAAAAAGCCGCTGCGCCAAAACCGGCTTCCCGCCAGTATATTATGATGGGCCTTGGCGTTCTGGTGCTTGTGCTGCTGATTGTCGGCATTGGCTCCGCGCTTAAAGCACCGTCAACGAACACAACCGAGCAAACGGCTTCCGCTGAGAAGAGCATCAACCTTTCCGGTAACGATGCGTCCGACCAGGCGAATGGTGCACAGCCAGCGCCGGGTGCCACTTCTGCTGAGCAGACCGCAGGGAACACCACAGCGCCGCAGGATGTTTCTCTGCCGCCTGTTTCTTCAACCCCTGCTCAGGGTCAGGCACCTGCTGCGCCTGAAGGTCAGCAGCGTGTGGAAGTTCAGGGAGACCTGAACAATGCGCTGACGCAGCCGCAGAACCAGCAGCAGGTTGATAACGTCGTGGTTAACTCTACGCTGCCAACTGAACCTGCAACCGTTGCCCCGGTTCGCGGTGGTAACGCTCAGCCGCAAACGGCTGCGACGGAAACCAAGCCGCGCCAGACGCAGACTGCGACACGTCCTGAACGTAAGCAGGCGGTGATTGAGCCTAAGCGTGAAACCAAACCTCAGGCAGTGGTGAAAGCGCCTGAAGTGAAAGCTGTTCCGGCGCAGCCGAAACACACTGAAACGGCTGCGGTGAGCGAGCCTGCTAAAGCGCCCGTCACGCAGACTGCGCCGAAAGCCACAGCGACCACCACGGCACCGGCTGCCACAGCGGCGCCAGCAGCGACGGCAACAGCCTCCAGCAGCGCGGCAGGTAAAACGGCAGGCAACGTTGGATCGCTGAAATCTGCGCCATCCAGCAACTACACGCTGCAGCTGAGCAGTTCGTCTAACTACGACAACCTCAACAGCTGGGCGAAGAAATCAAATCTGAAAAACTACGTTGTTTATCAGACGACCCGTAACGGTCAGCCGTGGTATGTGCTGGTGAGCGGTGTTTATTCGTCCAAAGATGAAGCAAAACGTGCCGTAGCGGCGCTGCCAGCTGACGTTCAGGCGAAGAACCCATGGGCGAAGCCGATTCATCAGGTTCAGGCCGATCTGAAGTAATGTTTAAAGCGCAGGATGCTGTCGGAGCTTTCTCCACAGCCGGAGAAGGTGTAATCAGTTAGTCAGCATGAAAAAAAATCGCGCTTTTCTGAAATGGGCAGGGGGGAAATACCCCCTGCTCGATGATATTAAAAAGCACCTGCCTAAAGGCGAGTGCCTTATCGAACCTTTCGTGGGTGCGGGATCGGTGTTCCTCAACACCGATTTTTCTCGTTATATCCTGGCGGATATCAACAGCGACCTTATCAGCCTCTATAACATCGTTAAGCTGCGTACCGATGAGTATGTCGCCGAGTCGCGCAAACTGTTTACGCCCGAGAACAATAACCCGGACGTTTACTACCAGTTCCGCGCGGAGTTTAACCAAAGCCAGGATCCGTTCCGCAGAGCCCTGCTGTTCCTCTATCTCAACCGGCATGGTTACAACGGCCTGTGCCGGTATAATCTTCGTGGGGAATTTAACGTGCCGTTTGGCCGCTATAAGCGCCCGTATTTCCCTCAGGACGAGCTGTATCACTTTGCCGAAAAAGCACAGAACGCGGAGTTCCATTGCCTCTCCTATGAAGAGTGTATGGAGCTGGCTGGCGTAAATTCGGTGGTTTACTGTGACCCGCCATACGCGCCGCTGTCTGCGACGGCGAACTTCACCGCCTATCACACTAACAGCTTCAGCCCTGCCGAGCAGGCGCGCCTGGCGGAGATGGCGGAAAAGCTGGTCAGCAAAAGAATTCCGGTGTTAATTTCGAATCACGACACGCCTGATACGCGCGAATGGTACAAAGCCGCGAAGCATTTTCAGGTTAAGGTGCGGCGTAGCATTAGCAGCAACGGCGGCACACGTAAAAAGGTGGACGAACTCCTGGCTCTTTATCGCCCCTGAGCCGTTTTGCCCGCCGGTAAACACATTTCAAGGAGAAGCGGATGAAACAGTTTTTGATTGCTCCCTCAATTCTGTCGGCCGATTTTGCCCGCCTGGGTGAAGACACTGCCAACGCACTGGCGGCTGGCGCGGATGTCGTCCATTTCGACGTGATGGATAACCACTACGTTCCAAACCTGACTATCGGTCCGATGGTGCTCAAGGCGCTGCGCAACTATGGCATTACCGCCCCGATCGACGTTCACCTGATGGTGAAACCGGTTGATCGCATCGTGCCTGACTTCGCCGCGGCGGGTGCCAGCATCATCACCTTCCATCCGGAAGCCTCTGAACATGTGGATCGCACGCTGCAGCTGATCAAAGAGAACGGCTGTAAAGCGGGGCTGGTGTTTAACCCGGCCACGCCGCTGAGTTATCTCGACTATGTCATGGACAAGCTGGACGTGATCCTGCTGATGTCCGTTAACCCGGGCTTTGGCGGCCAGTCATTCATCCCTCACACGCTGGATAAGCTGCGTGAAGTCCGCCGTCGTATTGACGAGTCAGGCTACGATATTCGTCTGGAAGTGGACGGCGGCGTGAAAGTGAATAACATTGGTGAAATTGCGGCGGCAGGCGCGGATATGTTCGTTGCCGGTTCAGCCATTTTCGACCAACCGGATTACAAAAAAGTCATCGATGAAATGCGCCGCGAGCTGGCGAAGGTAAGTCATGGATAAATTACAGGCTATTCGGGGTGTGGCATTCGACCTCGACGGCACGCTGGTTGACAGCGCGCCGGGCTTAACGAGCGCCGTTGACCAGGCGCTGTATGCACTTGAACTCCCCGTTGCGGGTGAAGAGCGTGTCGTTACGTGGATTGGCAACGGCGCCGATGTTCTGATGGAGCGCGCGTTGACGTGGGCGCGTCAGGAGCGTGCGTCACAGCGTTCCGCCCAGGGGAAACCGAGCGTCGATCACGCGGACATCCCGCAGGAAGAGCAGCTGCGTATTCTGCGCAAACTGTTCGATCGTTTCTATGAAGAGACCGTCGAGGAGGGCAGCTTCCTGTTCCCGGACGTTCAGGAAACGCTGAGTGCGCTGCACGCGAAGGGCATCCCGCTGGGTCTGGTGACCAACAAACCTACGCCGTTTGTCGCACCGCTGCTCGACGCGCTCGATATCGCGAAGTTTTTCTCCGTGATTGTGGGCGGCGACGATGTGCAAAACAAAAAGCCTCATCCGGAACCGCTGCTGCTGGTGGCAGGAAAATTATCCTTAACGCCTGCGGAGCTGCTCTTTGTCGGCGATTCCCGCAATGATATTCTGGCTGCCCGCGCGGCCGGGTGTCCTTCCGTGGGGTTAACCTATGGCTACAACTACGGTGAAGCCATCACGCTGAGTGAGCCGGATGTCGTTTTCGACCACTTCAAAGATTTGTTGCCCGCACTCGGGCTTTCGCACAGTGAACATCAGGAATTGAATAATGACTAAGCCCATCGTTTTTAGTGGCGCACAGCCTTCAGGTGAATTGACCATTGGTAACTACATGGGTGCGTTACGTCAGTGGGTCAGCATGCAGGATGACTACCATTGCATTTACTGCATCGTCGATCTCCATGCGATTACCGCGCGTCAGGATCCTGAGAAGCTGCGCAAAGCCACGCTGGACACCCTGGCGCTGTACCTGGCCTGCGGTATTGATCCAGAGAAGAGCACCATCTTCGTTCAGTCTCACGTGCCGGAGCACGCGCAGCTGGGCTGGGCGCTGAACTGCTACACCTATTTCGGCGAGCTGAGCCGCATGACCCAGTTCAAGGATAAATCCGCGCGCTACTCTGAAAACATCAACGCCGGTCTGTTTGACTATCCGGTGCTGATGGCGGCAGACATTCTGCTGTACCAGACTAACCAGGTCCCGGTGGGTGAAGACCAAAAGCAGCACCTGGAGCTGAGCCGCGATATCGCCCAGCGCTTCAACGCGATCTACGGCGATGTGTTTAAAGTGCCTGAGCCTTTCATTCCGAAGTCCGGCGCGCGCGTGATGTCGCTGCTGGAGCCGACCAAGAAGATGTCCAAGTCTGACGATAACCGCAACAACGTTATCGGCCTGCTGGAAGATCCGAAATCGGTGGTGAAAAAACTCAAGCGCGCGGTGACCGATTCCGACGAGCCGCCTGTAGTGCGCTACGATGTGCAGAACAAAGCGGGCGTCTCCAACCTGCTGGATATCCTCTCCGGCGTCACCGGCCAGAGCATCCCTCAGCTGGAAAAACACTTCGAAGGCAAGATGTACGGCCACCTGAAAGGCGAAGTGGCAGATGCCGTTTCCGGCATGCTGACCGAGCTGCAGGAGCGTTATCACCGCTACCGTAACGACGAAGCTTTCCTGCAGAAAGTGATGAAAGAGGGCGCGGAAAAAGCCAGCGCGCGCGCGTCCGAAACCCTGAAAGCGGTGTACAACGCGATTGGGTTTGTTGCGAAGCCTTGAGTCTGCTTGCCGGGTGGCGCTAACGCTTACCCGGCCTACAGGATCGTGTAGGTCGGGTAAGGCAAAGCCGCCACCCGACAAAAACACACTCTCCAAAACTAAAAAACCGGGACACCCCGGTTTTTTTACGCCTGTAAAACACTTACTGCTGCGCTGCCGGGCCGCAACCACCGATGATTTTCGAAATGGAGATCGCCGGGTGCAGCAGATAATCGTAGCTGCAATTATTTTTGGTGTTCTGTACGTGACCGGTGCAGGCCGTCAGCGTCGATAACAGGCCAACCAGAACGGCGGCTTTTGCCAGTTTGAACATATGCATTCCTTGTCTAAAAAATGGATGTAATACGAGGGAATAAATGGAAAAGTTCCACTATGCGGGCGGTATGTTATCGGTAGGCGTAAGAGGGGAGTAGTCCGCTTAAGGACTACTCCAGGAAGGGAGAATATGCGTTAGTGATTCGAGAACCAGTTCAGCCTGTCGCGCAGTTCAACCACGCGACCTACCACGATCAGCGCCGGGCTTTCAACCTGCTGCGCCAGCTCGCCTAACTGCGTCAGCACGCCATCCACCACGCGCTGCGTAATGGCGGTGCCGTTTTCGACCAGCGCGACGGGCATATCCGCATTCATACCGTGCTCCAGCAGCTTCGCCTGAATCGTGGCGGCCTGATTGAGCCCCATGTAGAACACCAGCGTCTGCTTTTCGGCGGCCAGGTTATGCCAGTCCAGCTCGCTGCCGGTCTTCAGGTGCCCCGTCACCAGACGTACGCTCTGGGCGTAATCCCGGTGGGTCAGCGGAATGCCAGAGTATGCTGAACAGCCGGATGCCGCCGTAATGCCGGGCACGACAGAGAACGGAATGCCGGCGTCGCACAGGGTTTCCAGCTCCTCGCCGCCGCGCCCAAAGATAAACGGATCGCCGCCCTTAAGGCGCACTACGCGTTTACCTTTCTGCGCCTCGCGCAGCAGGATCTGGTTGATCTCCTCCTGCGGCACGCAGTGGTAGCCCGCCCGTTTGCCCACGAAGACGCGGTCGGCATCGCGACGGACCAGATTCATGATGTCATCGGACACCAGACGGTCGTACACCACGATATCGGCCTGCTGGATCTGCTGTAGCCCTTTCAGCGTCAGCAAGCCCGCATCACCGGGGCCTGCGCCCACCAGCACCACTTCGCCGCGATGGTCCAGCGGTTCGCTCAGCAGCTGTTCGGTCGTCTCTTCAACGGCTTTGGTGTCCTGATTCGCCAGCGACTGCGCCAGCCTGTCGTTCACAAAGAATTTTTCCCAGAAGCGACGGCGCTCGCCCACGGTCGCGAAGGTTTGCTTCACGCGTGAACGCAGCTGCCCGGCATAATGCGCAATCTGGCCAAGATGCTGGGGCAACAGGGCTTCCAGTTTTTCCCGCAGCAGACGCGCGAGAACCGGCGAACGTCCCCCGGACGAGACCGCAATCATCAGCGGCGAGCGGTCGATAATCGACGGCATGATAAAGCTGGCCTCTTTCGGCGCATCCACCACGTTGCAGAAGATACGGCGCGCTTCGCAGGCGTCGCTCACGCGCTGGTTCACTTCATCGTCATCCGTCGCGGCAATGGTCAGCCAGCAGGTATCCAGCAGGGATTCATTAAACGCGCCCTGTTCCAGCGTGAGCATCCCTTCCTGGGCCCAAACCTCAAACTGGGGGGCGAAGGACAGGGCATTCACGGTCAGGCGGGCGCCAGCCTCTAACAGCAGGCGCGCTTTGCGCTCGGCCACGTCGCCGCCGCCCACGAGCAGGCAGTCGCGGTTGCGTAATTGACAAAAAATCGGCAGGTGATCCACGACGTTACCTCACAGCATTCATGGCGGGGGAAGAATTGACGTCAGGATAACAGCAGGAATCGTACAGAACATACGGTTTTTCCTGCCGTTACCCATAAGGGGTCATAAGCCTTTCCTATTGAAAAGGCGAGGGGTTACGCTTTCAGCTGTACCTCGCCGTCCTTCACGCGGACGTCGTAGTGTTTGACCGAGAAGCTTTCATCTTCCATGCAGAGTCCGTCGGTTAAGCGGAAACGCTGCTTTTTCAACGGGCTGGCGACCCACAGTTCACCCTGGTGCTCGGCAATCAGGCCGCGGGAGAGCACGCTGGCCTCAAAGAACGGGTCGATATTGCTGATGGCAAAAACCTGTTCATCGTGGCGAGGGCGGAAAATCGCCACCTGCTCGTTGCCCAGCAGCGCACAGACGCCGGTGGCGGGGAGAATGTCGTTAATATTGCAGATGTTTACCCACTGGCTCATGCGTTTTCCTCCACCAGCGTGACCGGAATACGTTCATACGGCGTCGCCGGACGATGCTGTTCGCGCTCCGGTACAACCTGTACGTTCGGGTCGCGCTGGCTGCTGTTGATAAAGTGTTTGAAGCGCGTCTGCGCCGCCGGGGTGTTAACGGTTTCCGTCCACTCGCAGATCACCGCCTCGCGCAGGCGCGCCATCTCCGCTTCCAGATGTTCGTTCAGGCCCAGCTTGTCGTCGATAATGACCGATTTCAGGTAGTCGATGCCGCCTTCGAGGTTATCGAGCCAGGAGGCGGTACGGGTCAGCTTATCGGCGGTACGGATGTAGAACATCATGAAGCGGTCGAGATACTGAATCAGCGTGTCACGATCGAGATCTGCCGCCAGCAGGTCCGCATGGCGCGGTTTCATCCCGCCGTTGCCGCACACATACAGGTTCCAGCCTTTCTCGGTGGCAATAATACCCACGTCTTTACCCTGCGCTTCCGCACATTCGCGGGTACAGCCGGAGACGCCGAACTTCATTTTGTGCGGGGTACGGATGCCTTTGTAGCGGTTTTCCAGCTCAACGCCGAAGCCCACGCTGTCGCCGACGCCGTAGCGACACCAGGTGCTGCCCACGCAGGTTTTCGCCATGCGCAGCGCTTTAGCGTACGCGTGGCCGGTTTCGAAGCCCGCTTCAATCAACTGACGCCAGATTTCTGGCAGGTCGTCCTTCTGCGCGCCAAACAGGCCGATACGCTGGGAGCCGGTAATTTTGGTGTAGAGGTTAAATTCACGTGCGATACGGCCTACCGCGACCAGCCCTTCCGGCGTGATTTCACCACCGGCCGAGCGTGGAATCACGGAGTAGGTGCCGTCTTTCTGGATGTTGGCCAGGAAGTTGTCGTTGGTGTCCTGCAGCGGCGTATGCTCGGGCTTGAGCACGTACTCGTTCCAGCAGGAGGCCAGCAGGGAGCCGACGGTCGGTTTACACACTTCACAGCCGTAGCCCTGGCCGTGCTTCGCCAGCAGTTCGTCGAAGGATTTGATGCCTTCCACGCGGATCAGGTGGTACAGCTCCTGGCGAGAATACGCGAAGTGCTCGCACAGGTTGTTGTTCACTTCGATGCCCTGTTTCGCCAGTTCGGCGTTCAGCACCTGAGTGACCAGCGGAATACAGCCGCCGCAGCCAGTACCGGCTTTGGTTTCCGCTTTCAGCGCCGCAACGGTGTGGCACCCTTTGTTGATCGCGGAGATCAGCATGCCTTTGGTCACGTCGAAGCAGGAGCAAATCTGCGCGCTGTCCGGCAGTTTATCCACGCCGATGGACGGCTTGCCGCTGGAGGCGTGCGCCGGGAGGATCAGCGCGTCCGGGTTTTCCGGCAGCTCGATGGCGTTGAGCACCAGCTGGAGCAGGTTACCGAAGTCGCTGGTGTCGCCCACCAGCACCGCGCCGAGCAGGGTTTTGTTGTCCTGGCTGACGATGAGTCGTTTGTAGACCTCTTTGCTTTCGTCCAGATAGACGTAGCTGCGGGAATTCGGGGTACGGCCGTGCGCATCGCCAATACCGCCTACGTCCACGCCCAGCAGCTTCAGCTTGGCGCTCATGTCTGCGCCGGTGAAGGCGTTTTCGTTACCGAGGATATGATCCACGGCGACCTGCGCCATTTTGTAGCCCGGCGCCACCAGGCCGTATACGCGGTTGTTCCAGCTGGCGCATTCGCCGATGGCGTAGATATCCGGATCGGAGGTCTGGCAGGTGTCGTTAATCATGATCCCGCCGCGCTGCGCGACGGCCAGACCGCACTGCGTCGCCAGCTTGTCGCGCGGACGAATACCGGTGGAGAAGACGATGAAGTCCACCTCCAGCTCGCTGCCGTCGGCAAAGCGCATGGTTTTGCGCGCTTCAGTCCCTTCCTGAACGATCTCTTTGGTGTTCTTGCTGGTGTGAACCTTCACGCCCATGCTTTCGATTTTACGACGCAGCTGGTCACCACCCATGTGGTCGAGCTGTTCGGCCATCAGCATCGGGGCAAATTCGATGACGTGGGTTTCCACGCCGAGGTTTTTCAGCGCGCCTGCCGCTTCCAGACCCAGCAGGCCGCCGCCGACAACCGCGCCGCGTTTGCTTCGACGCGCACAGGATTCGATGGCGTTGAGATCTTCAATGGTACGGTAAACGAAGCAATCCTGCGTTTCCGAGCCTTTAATCGGCGGGATCCACGGGTACGAGCCTGTCGCCATGATCAGCTTGTCGTAAAAAACCGTACGGCCAGCACTGGAGTGGATCACTTTTTCCTGACGGTTGATGGTGATAGCTCGTTCGCCCACCAGCACTTTTACGCCATGCTTCTCGTAGAAACCTTCGCGCACCAGAGAGAGCTCTTCGGCGGTATGATGGGAGAAGTAGGAAGACAAGTGCACACGATCGTATGCCTTGCGGGGTTCTTCACAGAACACGGTAATATCGAACTGCTCAGCATCGGCCTTATCGAGAAGATCCTCAATAAAGCGGTGGCCGACCATACCGTTACCGATGATAGCGAGTCTGACTTTGCTCATTATTGCCTCGATTTCTTTTCTATTATTGCCTACCTTAACGATTCAGCAGGGGCGCTTATTGATGCAAATCAAATACGTCTTCGCCTACTCCTTAGGTGGTATATGACTGATTTGTCAGGATTTTTATAAGTGGCGGAAATCGCAGGCTTTTCGTGTTCGTTGAATTTGTGTACAACTCAGGGGCGGTTTTGCAAAAATCGATACGCCTGAATATCAGCTGCGTTTATAAGGGGAAAGGTATGTCTACATCACCGTTATGGCTTGTTCAGAATGTGCGTTTACCGGGTCGGGATGGGCTGTGGCAACTTGCCATCGAGAACGGGCGATTTGGTGACATCACCCCCATGGACGATATCCACGCCGAAAGTTATGAGGTACTGAACGCGCGCGGTGGTCTCGCTCTCCCACCGTTCATCGAGCCGCATATTCATCTTGATACCACCCAGACGGCGGGGGAGCCGAACTGGAACCAGTCCGGCACGCTGTTCGAAGGCATTGAACGCTGGGCGGAGCGCAAGGCGCTGCTCAGCCATGAGGATGTGAAAGCACGCGCCTGGAAAACGCTGAAGTGGCAAATCGCTAACGGCATCCAGTTTGTTCGTACCCATGTGGATGTCTCTGACCCGACGCTCACCGCCCTGAAGGCGATGCTGGAGGTGAAGCAGGAGGTGGCGCCGTGGGTAACGCTGCAAATCGTCGCGTTTCCGCAGGAAGGTATTCTCTCTTACCCGAACGGCGCGGCGCTGCTGGAAGAGGCGTTAAAACTGGGGGCCGACGTGGTGGGGGCGATCCCGCACTTCGAATTTACCCGGGAATATGGCGTCCAGTCGCTGCACATCGCTTTTGAACTGGCGAAGAAGTATGACCGACCGCTGGATATCCACTGCGATGAAATTGACGACGAACAGTCGCGGTTTGTCGAGACGGTGGCCACGCTGGCGTATGAGGCCGGCATCGGCCCGCGCGTGACGGCCAGCCACACCACCGCCATGCACTCCTACAACGGCGCTTACACCTCGCGGCTTTTCCGCCTGCTGAAGATGTCGGGGATTAACTTCGTTGCTAACCCGCTGGTCAACATCCACCTGCAGGGGCGCTTTGATGACTATCCGAAGCGTCGCGGTATCACCCGCGTTAAAGAACTGCAGGAGGCGGGCATTAACGTCTGCTTTGGTCACGACGATGTCTTCGACCCGTGGTACCCGCTCGGCACCGGCAATATGCTGCAGGTGCTGCATATGGGGCTACACGTCTGCCAGATGATGGGCTATCCGCAAATCGACAATGGTTTGAATCTGATCACCCATAACAGCGCCCGTACCTTCGGCCTGAGCGATTACGGTATTGAAACGGGAAACCCGGCAAACCTGATTATTTTGCCTGCGGAGAGCGGGTTTGAAGCGGTGCGCTGTCAGGTGCCGGTGCGCTGGTCGATTCGTCAGGGGCGGATTATCGCCACCACGCAGCTGGCGCAGACCTGGATCCAGATGGATACCGGAGGAGAAGAGGTCAGTTTCGCCAGAAACAGCCCCTCTGCGTAATGCAAAGGGGCGCAGGGTTTAGTGCGATGCCGCTGCCGCGTTGTGCTGGCGGTGGCGGGTCACAAAGCCCAGGATGAAGCACATGATGAACACCACGGCGTACAGACCGTTCGCGGTGTGCAGCGCGGCCAGCGGGCCGCTGTGGGCAACGATCGGGCCCGTCACCACGAAGGTCAGCATGGTGCCGATGGTGCCGCAGGTCAGAACGAAGTTAACCAGCTTCGGCGAGGCCACTTTGGTCTGCAGAGAGCCCAGGGTGATGATCGAGGTGTAGATCGCGCTGGAGAAGAAGCCCAGGGTCAGAATGAACCACGGCATATGTTCCGGGGAACCGTTGATGAAAAGATACATCAGCACGGTCGCCAGACCTGCCAGCACGGTCAGAATGCGCTGCAGGTCGAAGAAGCGCAGGATGAAGCTAAATGCCCACATGCCGAACATGTAAGACATCCAGAAATCGCTCACCAGTTTACCCGCATCGTTCAGGCTCATGCCCAGACCTTTGGCGTATTCCGGTACCCAGGAGATAAAGCCCAGCTGGCCCAGGATGTAGCACAGGGCGGCGATGGAGAGGAACAGCACGCCGATACCCCATTTCTCTTTCGCCACAGGCTCTGCCGTGGTTTGCGCTTTCTTGCCCAGTACCGGGAACTCGCAGCCGAAGGTCAGAATAAAGATCGCCACGTAGACGAGACCAATGCAGGCATAGACCCAGTACCATTCAATGCTGCGGGCCAGTAGAACGGCCGCGACCATCGGGAAGATCATGCCGGCCATGCTGAAGAAGGAGTCGGTAAACAGCAGGCGCGCGCCGCGCTGGCGGCCTTCATACATATGGGTAATCAGGAACGTACCGATCGACATGGTGATCCCGCTAACCAGGCCGAGCACGAACATGGCGGCAGAGAACAGGGCGATGCTGTGGCTCAGCATCAGCCCCGCCACGGCGGCGACCATCAGCACAAAGCCGAAGCGAAGCTGGGTTTTCAGCGGCACGATTTCCATCAGCCAGGCATTCAGGAAGATAGAGATCAGGATCCCCGCGTTGAGGAAGGTGAAGGTGTTACTCATGCTGGAAACGGGCAGTTGGAAGTAGTCTGCGATATTCCCCATCACCATCCCGGTGACGATCACCAACGCGCCGGTCAGGGCGTAGGAGAAGAAGCTGATCCATGTGAGCTTGATGCGATTGCTGTTAGTCATGTCTTGCCTGTTCAGAAAAAGAAAAGCGCCCATCGGGCGCTGAGAGCGGGCAGATTTTAGACATTAAAGTGATCTATTCATATCTTTTAAGAGAAATTAGAAGTTCATTGCAAGTTTTTATGTGATCGTGATCACATAAAAAGGCGATAAAACCAATCGTTTGCGTGGTTACAACTGTTTCAATTTCGTAAAATTAGGTAAAAGGCTGGTCTCCGTTCATACTGCTCTTTAGAATCAAGCCATTCGCTTTTTATACTGCGCTTTGTTAAGGAATTCTCATGCTCAAATCAACACTGGCGGCTGTCGCAGCTGTGTTTGCTCTTTCTGCCGTTTCCCCTGCTGCGCTGGCAGCAAAAGGGGACCCTCACGTTCTGCTGACCACCTCCGCCGGGAATATTGAGCTGGAACTGAATAGCCAGAAAGCTCCGGTTTCTGTGAAAAACTTCCTCGACTATGTGAACAGCGGCTTCTACAACAACACCACCTTCCACCGCGTGATCCCGGGCTTCATGATTCAGGGCGGCGGCTTCAACGAGCAGATGCAGCAGAAACAGCCGAACCCGCCAATCAAAAACGAAGCGGACAACGGCCTGCTGAACAAGCGCGGCACGATCTCTATGGCGCGTACCGCGGACAAAGACAGCGCGACCAGCCAGTTCTTCCTCAACGTGGCGGATAACGCCTTCCTCGACCACGGTCAGCGCGACTTCGGCTATGCCGTTTTCGGTAAAATTGTGAAAGGGATGGACGTCGCCGACAAGATTTCTCAGGTGCCTACTCACGACGTCGGTCCGTACCAGAATGTGCCGTCCAAACCTGTCGTGATCCTCTCCGCAAAAGTTCTGCCGTAATTCTTCTGAACGCGGGCTTCTCCTGCCCGCGTGATGTCGCCCTCCCTGCGAAAGCGCGTTTTGCTGCTTATACTTGTGGCAAACGGACTATTCAGGGAGGCGTTAAGTGAAAAAACTCACCGACAAGCAAAAATCCCGTCTCTGGGAGCAGCAGCGTAGCGTCAACTTTCAGGCCAGTTGTCTCCTTGAGAAAGGTAATGGTCCATCGGAGCCCGACATTGAGACCCTGGAGCTTGGGCCTTCCGCGCCCGGGTTACCCCATCTGTGCCTTATTCACCGCCATCTCTACCGCAGAGAGATGAAGCGGGCAGGGGAGTTCCGTACCGACGATATTTTCAAGGGGGATATTCCCTTCTGCCATTTCGAATACATCGAGAAGATGGGGAATGAACTGATAGCGGCGCTGGAAAGCGAAAAGTATCTTGTGGGTCTTGAGAAAGCGGCGTTTGTTGACCGGGTTAGCCACTATTACTGCGAAATCAACATGCTGCACCCGTTTATGCGCGGCAATGGCATTGCCCAACGGGTGTTCTTCGAGCAGCTGGCGCTTCACGCGGGTTACGCGCTGGACTGGCGCGATATCGATCCTGAGCAGTGGGTGACCGCTAACCGCAGCGGCGCAACGGGGGATTTAACCGCGCTAAACGCTATCTTTGCCAAAGTAGTGAGCGAAGCGCGGGAATCTGAGTAGAATAGGGCGGCATTTTTTTCGGGAGCCGCCATGATTCTGCTGATTGATAACTACGATTCCTTCACCTGGAACCTTTACCAGTATTTTTGCGAACTGGGTGCAGAGGTGGTTGTTCGTCGCAACGACGAGATCGAGCTCGCCGATATCGAGACGCTGGCTCCGCAGAAAATTGTGATTTCACCCGGCCCCTGCACCCCGTCGGAATCGGGTATTTCGCTGGAGGTTATCCAGCACTATGCCGGCAGGCTGCCTATCCTGGGCGTCTGCCTGGGTCATCAGGCGATTGCCCAGGCGTTTGGCGCCACCATCGTGCGGGCCGCCAAAGTGATGCACGGTAAAACCTCGCCGGTTACGCACGCGGGCAGCGGGGTGTTTACGGGGCTCAATAATCCGTTAACCGTGACGCGCTACCACTCGCTGGTGATTGACCCGCCGACGCTGCCTGACGGCTTTGAGGTGACCGCCTGGAGCGATACGCAGGAGATCATGGGGATTCGCCACCGCGAATGGGATCTCGAAGGCGTGCAGTTCCATCCGGAAAGTATCCTCAGCGAGCAGGGGCACGCGCTGCTGGCAAATTTCCTCCATCGCTGAATATCTGTTGCCTTGCTGTGATTTTTTATGCATATTTTGTGATTATATTTTCACAATCAATGTGACATAAAATGGATGGGCATGACATGGCAACTGAACAACCAGCAATTACCCGCGCAACATTTGATGAAGTGATCCTGCCGATTTATGCACCGGCTGAATTTATCCCGGTGAAGGGGAAAGGCAGCCGCGTCTGGGATCAGCAGGGTAAAGAGTATGTGGATTTCGCGGGCGGAATTGCGGTCACGGCGCTGGGTCATTGCCATCCCGCGCTGGTGGAGGCGCTGAAAACCCAGGGCGAAACCCTGTGGCACACCAGCAACGTATTCACCAACGAACCGGCGCTGCGCCTGGGCCGCAACATCATTGATGCCACGTTTGCCGAGCGTGTGCTGTTTATGAACTCCGGCACCGAAGCCAACGAAACCGCCTTTAAGCTGGCGCGCTACTACGCGACTACGCGCCACAGCCCGTATAAAACCAAAATCATCGCCTTCCATAACGCTTTCCACGGGCGCTCCTTCTTTACCGTCTCCGTTGGCGGCCAGCCGAAGTATTCCGACGGGTTTGGCCCGAAACCGGCCGACATCGTCCACGTGCCGTTTAACGATTTGCACGCGGTAAAAGCGGTGATGGACGACCACACCTGCGCGGTGGTGGTGGAACCTATTCAGGGGGAAGGTGGCGTGACCGCGGCAACCCCGGAATTCCTGAAAGGGCTGCGCGCGCTGTGCGACGAACATCAGGCGCTGCTGGTCTTTGATGAAGTGCAGTGCGGAATGGGACGTACCGGGGACCTGTTTGCCTATATGCACTACGGCGTGACGCCGGATATTCTGACCAGCGCGAAAGCGCTCGGCGGTGGATTCCCGGTAAGTGCGGTCCTGACGACGCAGGAGATCGCCTCCGCGTTCCACGTCGGTTCTCACGGCTCAACCTACGGCGGTAACCCGCTGGCGAGCGCCGTTGCGGGTGCCGCGTTCGACATCATCAACACGCCAGAGGTGTTGAACGGCGTTAGCGCGAAGCGCGAGCTGTTTGTGAAACACCTGAAAAAGATTGACGAGCAGTTCGACGTGTTCAGCGAGATCCGTGGGATGGGGCTGCTGATTGGCGCTGAGCTGAAGCCGCAGTACAAGGGCCGCGCGCGTGATTTCCTGCACGCCGCCGCTCGCGAAGGGGTGATGGTGCTCAACGCCGGGCCGGACGTGATGCGCTTTGCGCCGTCGCTGGTGGTGGAAGATAAGGATATTGAAGACGGATTAACCCGCTTTGGCGCGGCGGTTGCGAAGATCGTCCAGCAGAATTAGTACGGCGTTCGTTTCAACACGCGCGTTAACCAAACCCCATGATGCGGACGCTGACGCCATGCCACCGACGAAATGGTGTGCATGGTGTTCAGATGCCCCAGCACGCGCTGTAAATGCTGTTCCAGGGTGCTCATTGGGCCGTGGGTCAGCGTTTCCGGCGCTTCCAGAATATTTGAATCCCCCGACTCACCCGGCGAGTCATACTCCAGACGCTGCTGACACCGCTGCAACGCAATTTCACACGACTGCAAATAGCGCTGCGCCAGATCCGGCGTGAGCATCGTGTGCTCGCGCGCCAGCGTGGTCATGGCGTTAATGTGCTCGACGATAAACTGGCTGTGCGTCACCCAGAGCTTCATATCGGCCAGATAGTGCGAGTTAAAGCCCGGCTCCTGCATCGCCTGATTGAGCGAGTTAAACAGGGCGTTGTGCGCCTGGTTGACCTTCATGCGCTGATACGCCAGCGGGGAGGGCTGCGGGTCGTCGCTGAGGATCAGGCGAATGGCCTGCTGGTCAGCTTCCAGCGCGTCATGGGCGTTCTGGCGCAGCAGTCCGCTTTGCCACTGCGGCCAGAGCCAGACCATACCGCCGAAGGCAATCAGGCAGCCGATCAGGGTATCGATCAGCCTGGCGACAATAAACTGTTCGCCATTGAGCGTGAGTAGCTGCAGGGTGTATACCGCCGTCACCGTGAAGCCCACCATCGCCCAGCCGTAGTTTTTGCGGATAATCAGGTAGCTCACCAGCGTGATCGCCAGCATCCCTGCCAGGGTGTAGCCTTCCGGCACGTGGAAGTGCAGCGTCACGCCCGCAATGATCAGCCCGGCCATGGTGCCGCCCGCCCGATGCAGAATACGCACCCGCGTGGCGCCGTAGCCGTTCTGGGTGACAAACAGCACGGTCATTAAGATCCAGTAGGGTTTCGGCAGATGCAGCGCCATGCCCATCAGGCTGGCGGTACTGAGCATCACGCTAATTCGTGCGGCGTTGCGCAGGGCGGACGATTTAAGCGACAGATAGCTCCTGAGCGCGGGCAATAACGGCAGCCGTTTTTGCTTATCCGCCATCAGATCGCGCGGATAAAGCGGGCGCTGGGTGCGCAGCACGCGGGCGATGCGGCTGAAGTGCCAGGCGGCAAACTGGCCGACCGGGTTATCCGGATGCTGACGGGCGATTTTCTCCAGCGCGCCGAGCTGTTTTTCCATGTTAAAGCGCGTGGGGTAGCGGTGGTAGAGAATGTCGTCAGCCAGCACCCGCAGTCGTGCCGAGACGGTCTGCGCGTTCCAGCGGATCACCGCTTCGGCGTGGCTGCGCTCGACCAGCTTTTGCACCTCCTGCGGATGGTGCAGGCTCACGGAGATATGCTCCTGCAGATCCAGCCCGACCTGGAAGGTGCGCAGCAGCCGTTTGTATTCGTGGTTCTTGTTGGCGGCGAGCATATGCAGCTGCTGATAGCACTGGCTTATCAGATCCACCACCTTCTGCTGGCGCGTCAGCAGCGGCGGTAAGGCTTTTTCCGGATCGGTATGCTGGGTCAGCAGGGTGTATTTGGCTTCGCAGTACTCCGCTAGCTGCACATAGAGCAGGCTCAGGGATTCGCGCAGCGGCTGTTCCCGCCACAGCCAGAACCAGAACCAGTTGAACAGCCCGTACCACAGTGTCCCCAGGGCGTAGATCAGCAGCGGCTCCCACACCGGCATATTCCCGGCGAGGCTTAGCGTGAAGATGGCCGCAATCAGCGACGCGGGAAGCAGGCGAGCGTGCAGCGAACTGATTTCCGCCGTGACGCCGAGCGTCATCGCCAGCACGGTCAGGATCAGCGGCAGCGGGATATCACGAGCCAGTAACAGCTGTACGGCGAGGCTACAGCCGGCAAACAGGCAGCCACCAATAATCAGGCGTTTGAAAAAGCGCTTATGCGGCGTGTCCAGACCGGCGATGTTGCAGCAGGCGGGCACGAGGGAAAACAGCAGGCCTTGCTGAAGATGTCCGAGGATCAGGCCTATGGCCACGGGTAGACACAACACCAGCGTTTGTCGCAGTGCGTAGTTAACTTCCGGGTGATAGATCAGCCTGCGCCACATGGGGAGTAGAGACAAAAACGGCGTGACACCTTGCGATGGCACGCCGTTTGAGCGGAATTAACGCGTTCCGTAGACCACGATGGTTTTACCGTGGGCGGAAATCAGGTTTTGATCTTCCAGCATTTTCAGGATACGGCCCACTGTTTCACGGGAGCAACCAACGATCTGACCAATTTCCTGACGGGTAATTTTAATTTGCATGCCGTCCGGGTGGGTCATGGCGTCCGGCTGTTTCGCCAGGTTCAGCAGAGTTTGTGCGATGCGGCCCGTCACGTCCAGGAAGGCGAGGTTGCCCACTTTCTCTGAGGTGACCTGCAGGCGGCGCGCCATCTGGGAAGAGAGACGCATCAGAATATCAGGGTTAACCTGAATCAGCTGACGGAACTTCTTGTAAGAAATTTCAGCCACTTCACATGCTGTCTTTGCACGAACCCAGGCGCTACGTTCCTGGCCCTCTTCAAACAGGCCCAGTTCACCGATGAAATCGCCCTGGTTCAGATAAGAAAGGATCATCTCTTTCCCTTCTTCATCTTTGATCAGCACTGCCACCGAGCCTTTAACGATGTAATACAACGTTTCTGCTTTTTCACCCTGGTGAATCAGCGTGCTCTTCGATGGGTACTTATGAATGTGGCAATGAGACAAGAACCATTCGAGAGTCGGGTCTGTTTGCGGTTTGCCAAGCACCATGCGCTGTTATCCTCTGTTATAAGCTGTCACCAGAGTCATCAGATGCATCCGGACTCTGGGGTTGCAATCGAATTCTTACCCATACCCTGGGAAGTCGGCTACCGTAACGTTTCGCAGCCAGTAAAGTTTGATGTCCTCTGCATACATGTGTAACGTCAATGTATTACTGTAGCATCCTGAGTGTTTTAGCATAGCTTTCGCCGCGTGTCTCCTGGTGTCTCGCTTCAGCATGATGCAGGTCGCCTTCCATTGCGAGAAATGTAACGCACGCGTAATCTGTCACCAAAAATGCAACGTTGGAGTTTAAGAATATGCAAGCGCGCGTGAAGTGGGTTGAAGGTTTAACGTTCCTGGGCGAATCCGCGTCAGGGCACCAGATTTTGATGGACGGTAACTCCGGCGATAAAGCGCCCAGCCCAATGGAAATGGTGCTGATGGCAGCAGGGGGATGCAGCGCCATTGACGTGGTGTCGATTCTGCAAAAAGGCCGTCATGACGTGACGGATTGTGAGGTGAAACTGACGTCAGAACGTCGCGAAGAGGCGCCACGCCTGTTCACCCACATTAATCTGCACTTTGTGGTCACCGGTAAAGCGCTGAAAGACGCGGCGGTTTCACGTGCGGTGGACCTGTCTGCCGAGAAGTACTGCTCTGTGGCGTTAATGCTGGAGAAAGCGGTAAAAATCACCCATTCGTATGAAGTGATCGAGGCTTAATCTTTTGGCGGGTGGCGCTTCGCTAACCCGCCCTACAAAAGCTACAACTGCACGAACGTAGGCCGGATAAGCGAAGCGCCATCCGGCAACAGACGTCACGCAATCTGCTTTCCTTCCATCAACCGCTCCACCAGCGGCGTCATGATGAGCTCCATCGCCAGCCCCATTTTTCCGCCCGGTACGACCAATGTATTCATGTGAGAAATAAACGAGCCCTGCAGCATCGCCAGCAGCCAGGGGTAATCAATGCCTTCGAGATTGCGGAAATGAATCACCACAAAGCTCTCATCCAGGGATGGGATACTTTTGGCCGCGAACGGGTTGGAGGTGTCCACCGTCGGCACGCGCTGGAAGTTGATATGGGTGCGGGAGAACTGCGGCGTCAGGAAGTTGATGTAATCTTCCATGGAGCGCACCACCGAGTCCATCACCGCCTCTCGCGAATGGCCGCGTTCGCTCATGTCACGCGTCAGCTTCTGGATCCACTCCAGGTTAACGATAGGGACCACGCCGACCAGCAGGTCCACGTGGCGCGCCACGTCGTGTTGCGGTGTGACCACGCCGCCGTGTAATCCTTCGTAAAACAGCACGTCGGTGGGTTCCGGGAGGGGCTGCCAGGGGGTAAAGGTACCCGGCACCTGATTCCAGGGAACGGCTTCATCATAGGTATGCAGATACTTGCGGGACTGCCCTTTGCCGCTCTGACCGTACTCAATAAAGGTTTGTTCCAGCAGGCCGAAGTCATTGGCTTCCGGACCGAAGTAGCTGATGTGTTTTCCCAGATCGCGCGCCTTACGGATGGCCATGTCCATCTCCGGACGCGTGTAGCGGTGAAAGCTGTCGCCTTCGACCTCCGCCGCACGGAGATTCAGCTGGGCGAAAATCTTGCGAAATGCGAGGCTGGTGGTGGTGGTTCCCGCACCACTCGACCCCGTAACGGCAATAACCGGATGTCTGGCAGACATAGCAACTCCCTGACTGAAAAGGGTGGAAGATCAGCCGTGAAACGCGTTGCGGGGCATGATATTGACCGTCTCATGCAGTTCTGACCACACCAGCACCACGTCGCCGCTTTTCAGCTGGCGCTTTACATCGTTGACCTTTTGCTCAAGCGAGCGTTCCTGTTCACCATAATCGGTGCCTTCGCGTAATACAAAGCTTTCAATCAGATTATCGAGCGTTTCGGGAGCCAGATCCTGCCAGGGAATAATCATGTTGCACCGTCCAGATAAGGGGTTAGCCAGTCAGGAATACGCGTCTCAAGCCACATTTTCGGGCGGCGCAGCGTGCCGCCAATAAACCCGACGTGGCCGCCGTGCTCGGTCAACTGATAGTGAACGTTGTCGGGCAGGAATTCCTGAGCGGGAATCGAGTGATGATCCATAAATGGGTCATCTTTGGCATGAATGATCAGCGTCGGCTGCGTGATCTTGCTGAGCAACGGCATGGCGCTGCACTGACGATAATAGTCAATCGCATCGGCGAAGCCGTGAATTTTCGCGGTGATCAGATCGTCGAATTCGCGAATGCGGCGTACCTTTTTCAGCTGGCGCAGGCTGACCGGGAGGGTGTCCGGGTAGGCCTTCAGCTTACGCGCCGCGTTGGCCTTCAGCAGGTTGAGCAGGTAGCGCTGATAGACGCGGGAAAAGCCTTTATCCATGTGGTAGCTGCACTGCTCCAGCATGAACGGGGCGGAGACGATGACGGCGGCATCCAGCGGGACGCTTTCCCCCTCTTTAGCCAGCAGGCAGGCCAGCATATTGCCGCCCAGCGAGTAGCCTACGGCCGCGGTGGGCACGGTGCCGAAGTTGTCCCGCAGCCAGTGTAAAAACCACGTGCCGTCTTCGGTTTCACCCGAGTGATAGATGCGTTTCTGACGATTCGGTTCGCCGCTGCACCCGCGAAAATGCATCACCACGCCGAGCCAGCCGCGCGCTTTGGCCGCCTCAATTAACCCGTGCGCATACGGGCTGTGCAGGCTGCCTTCCAGACCGTGAAAAACCACCAGCCGCGGCTTATGGCGAGCCTGATCAGGCGCTTCGCTCCAGGCGAGATCCAGAAAGTCACCGTCTGGCAGGTCTAGCCGCTGCCAGTGTGGGGTGAATTGCACCTTGCGGCGGATCAGTCGCGGCAGCATGGTCTGCAAATGGCGATTGGCGACGCCGCGCATAGGCACGAACTCAGTGCTGTCTTCGGCTGCAATCTCGAAGCCTGATGGAATGATTTGGGTCATAAGCGCGATGCTGATTCTTGTCAGAAATTAACGATACTTTCCGAATTGTACCCCGTTTAGCCTGGTTTTCCGAAACATGAACTGATCCCGATCACAAATATTTACCTTGATTATTACTCTCAGGCTAATGATTCAGCTCTACGCTTAATTGATGCCTTTCTCACCAGAGCGCACACTTTACTCAACGTTAAGCAAATCAAAATGATTAGCTGAATCAGGAGGTTAATAATGTTATCTGGGCAAACACCCACCCGGCAATGGAACACGCGACGCAGCGAAAAAGCGCGTCGTCTGGCCTCCGTACCGGTGCAGGGCAAGGTACTGCCAACCGGCGATCTCGTCGCCATGCTGGAAAAACTGATCGCGCCAGGCGACAAGGTCGTGCTGGAAGGTAACAACCAGAAGCAGGCCGATTTCCTTTCCCGCTCGCTGGCCGAAGTGAACCCGCAGATCGTCCACGACCTGCATATGATCATGCCGAGCGTTGGCCGTAGCGAACATCTGGATATCTTTGAGAAAGGCATCGCCCGCAAGCTGGATTTCTCCTTCTCCGGAACGCAGAGCCTGCGCATCTCCCAACTGCTGGAGGATGGTCAGCTCGAAATCGGCGCGATTCACACCTACATCGAACTCTACTCCCGTCTCTACGTCGACCTGTCGCCCAACGTGGCGCTGATTGCCGGCTTTAAAGCCGACCGCAAAGGCAACCTCTATACCGGGGCGAGCACCGAAGATACCCCGGCGCTGGTGGAAGCCGCCGCGTTCCATGACGGCATCGTCATCGCGCAGGTGAACGAGCTGGTGGATGACGAGTGTGACCTGCCGCGCGTGGATATTCCGGGCTCGTGGATTGACTTCGTGGTGGTGGCCGATAAGCCGTTCTTTATCGAACCGCTGTTTACCCGCGACCCGCGCCTGATTAAACAGGAACACATCCTGATGGCGATGATGGCCATCAAGGGTATTTATGCGGAACACCAGGTGCAGTCCCTGAACCACGGGATCGGCTTTAACACTGCGGCGATTGAGCTGCTGCTGCCTACCTACGGTGAACAGCTCGGCCTTAAAGGCAAAATCTGTAAACACTGGACGCTGAACCCGCATCCGACGCTGATCCCGGCTATTGAAAGCGGCTGGGTCGAGAGCGTGCAC
Source organism: Enterobacter sp. TCD1-1 (assembly GCF_020567405.1). NCBI lineage: Bacteria > Pseudomonadati > Pseudomonadota > Gammaproteobacteria > Enterobacterales > Enterobacteriaceae > Enterobacter > Enterobacter sp. TCD1-1. Next base: position 143,505 of record NZ_JAJCXF010000006.1, read on the forward strand.
TGCTTCGGCGGCGAGCTGGGGATGGAAGAGTACATCCGCGCGCGTCCGGACGTCTTCTTTACCGGTGCCGACGGCTCCATGCGCTCCAACCGCGCGTTCTGCCAGCTGGCAGGTCAGTACGCGGTGGATATGTTCATCGGCTCTACGCTGCAGGTGGACGGCTACGCCAACTCCTCAACCGTGACCCGTGGTCGTCTGTCCGGCTTCGGCGGTGCACCAAACATGGGTCACGACCCGCACGGTCGTCGCCACGCCACGCCAGCCTGGCTGAACATGATCACCGAACCTGACCCAATGCAGCGCGGCAAAAAACTGGTCGTGCAGATGGTGGAAACCTTCCAGGCGGGTGTGAAGCCGACCTTCGTGGAAAAACTCGATGCCATTGACGTGGCGAAAGCCTCCGGTATGCCGCTGGCGCCGGTGATGATCTACGGCGATGACGTCACCCACGTGCTGACGGAAGAGGGGATTGCCTACCTCTATCGGGCGAAAGATCTGGAAGAGCGTCGTGCCATGGTCGCCGCCGTCGCGGGGATCACCGACATCGGTCTGGGCGTGGATGCCAAACGCGTGGCGGAACTGCGTCAGAGCGGCAAGGTGGTCTATCCGGAAGATATGGGGATTCGCCGCACTGATGCCACCCGGTCTCTGCTGGCGGCAGGCAGCGTGTCTGATCTCGTGGAATGGTCCGGCGGTCTCTACAACCCACCTGCGAAATTCCGGAGCTGGTAATGAAACTTCTCCACCAGATTCAGGTTGAAGGCGGTGCCGAATGGCTGGCGCGAACCGCCACGCAGTGTCTGATTGACGAAGCACGTTTAAGCCCGAAACCCGGTCTGGTGGACAGTCGGGGGAACGGCGCGCACCACGATTTATCCCTTGCGCTGATGGAGTGCTCCGCGCACAGCCTGACCTCCACGTTTCAGGCGCTGGCGCTGCAAAGCTGGCAGCGCCCGGCAGATATCGCACTTCGGCAAACCGTCGGGCGACTCGGTCGCGAAGGCGAGCAGCAGATGATGGCCGCAACCGGTGGCGTAAACACCCATCGCGGCGCGATTTGGGCGCTGGGGCTGCTGGTCAGCGCGGTGGCGATGCTCGGCGGTGATGCCAGGGCGCAAGACGTCGCCCGCACCGCCGCACAGCTGGCGAGACTGCCGGACGACGCGGCACCGAAGGTGTTCAGTAAAGGCCTGCGCGCCACGCACCGTTACCGCGTGCCGGGCGCGCGTGAAGAAGCGCAGCAGGCGTTCCCGCACGTTATGCAGCGCGCGCTGCCGCAGCTTCGCCTGAGCCGCCTCAACGGCAGCAGTGAAACGCACGCCAGGCTCGACGCGCTGATGGCTATCATGACCTCACTCACCGACACCTGCGTGCTGTCACGTGCCGGAATGGAAGGGCTTGATGCCATGCAGGACGGCGCCCGTGCGGTGCTGAATGCCGGCGGCAGCGCAACGCCTGCAGGCCAGCAGGCGCTGGCGAGGTTAGACCGTCAGATGCTGGCGCTCAACGCCTCACCGGGCGGCGCTGCCGACCTGCTTGCCGCCACGCTGTTTCTCGACCGCGTCGAAACGCCAAATTCAAAGCATTAAGAGGATGTTATGGAAAAAATCACATTGACCGTGCCAGCCAGCCGCACGTTAAGCGGCAGGGCGCTGGCAGGGGTAGTCGGTTCCGGGGATATGGAGGTGCTCTTCACCGCCGAACCGGGCCAGACGTTAACCATTGATATCACCACCTCCGTGGACAACAGCCGGGGGCGCTGGGAGGCGCTGTTCAACCGTCTGCAAACCGTCAGCAGCCTGCCCGCAGGGAAGCTGACCATCCACGACTTCGGCGCGACGCCGGGCGTGGCGCGCATTCGCATCGAACAGGTTTTTGAGGGGGTGAGCCATGCGTGATGACAGCAGCTTTATCGAACTGAAAGCGCGCCAGCGCGCGCAGGCCCTGCTCGACGAGGGCAGCTACCGCGAACTGCTGGATCCGTTTGAAGGCATTATTTCTCCGTGGCTTGGGCCACAGGGCATTGTGCCGCAGGCGGACGACGGCATGGTGGTGGCGAAGGGCACCATCAACGGCAAGCCTGCCGTCGTCGTGGCGATTGAAGGCGCGTTCCAGGGCGGCAGCATGGGCGAAGTGTCCGGCGCCAAAATGGCGGCGGCGCTGGAGCTGGCGGCGGAGGATAACCGCAACGGCATTCCGACTCAGGCGGTACTGTGCCTCGAAACCGGCGGCGTGCGTCTGCAGGAGGCGAACCTCGGCCTGGCGGCGATTGCCGATATTCACGCGGCGATTGTGGACCTGCGTCGCTATACGCCGGTTATTGGCATTGTGGCCGGAACCGTGGGCTGCTTCGGCGGGATGTCCATCGCGGCGGCGCTCTGCAGCTACCTGATCGTGACCCGCGAAGCGCGTCTTGGCCTCAACGGCCCGCAGGTTATCGAACAGGAGGCGGGCATTGAGGAGTACGACTCCCGCGATCGTCCGTTTATCTGGAGCATGACCGGCGGTGAAGTGCGCTATCAAAGCGGGCTGGTGGATGCGCTCGTCGGCGACGGTATCAACGCGGTGAAACAGGCGATGAACGACGCGATTGCTAAAGGCGTTCCCGCGAAACATCGCACCGATAACTACGACGATTACCTGAACCGTCTGACGAATTTCGACACCCGCAAACAGGCTGATGCCGAACAGATTAACGCGCTTTTTGCCCGGGAGGTGAAATGATGAGTAACGCAATAAGCCGTGGCGAACGCTGGCTGGACATCCTCGCCCCGAACGCCAAACGTATCGAGGGGCTATGCCCGTCCGTCCAGGCGGCAGACGGCGAGCTGAACGGCGAGGCGGTGCGCTTTGTTGCCGTGGTGCCGGATGCCAACAACCACTTCCCGCGTGCGGCGAAAGGGGAAGTGGGGCTGCTGGAAGGCTGGACCCTGGCGAAAGTGGTCAGTGAAACCGTCGCGGCGGATGCTGACAAACCCGTGAAGCGCCCGATTGTGGCGGTGATCGACGTCCCAAGCCAGGCCTATGGCCGACGCGAAGAGGCGTTTGGGATTCATCAGGCGCTGGCCGGTGCGGCAGCAGCCTATGCGAATGCCCGCCTGGCCGGTCACCCGGTGATTGGGCTTATCGTCGGCAAGGCGATGTCCGGCGCGTTCCTGGCGCACGGCTACCAGGCCAACCGCCTGATCGCCTTTAACGATAAAGGCGTGCTGATCCACGCGATGGGCAAAGAGTCTGCGGCGCGCATTACGCTGCGTACCGTCGAGGCGCTGGAAAAACTGGCTGCGACCATTCCGCCCATGGCGTACGACATCAGCAACTACGCCACGCTGGGGCTGCTCTCTAACCTGCTGGATATCAGCAACCCGGATGCCCCCTCCGATAACGATCTGACGCTGGTGAAATCCACCCTGCAACAGGCCATCAGTGACGCTCGTCAGGACACCACGTTGAAAAACCGTCTGGGTGCTGACAATCGCCGCAGCTCGGCGCTCGTACGCGAACGTATGCGAGCCAGCTGGTAAGTAAAAAGAGACCTGCCAGATGCATCAACCCGTGGGCGCGTGACAGCGCCCACGCGGGAACCTGCATCCTGAAAATAATAATCATCGCGCCAGTGCTAAAACTTTTTTACTACAGGTGATTTATGACTTACGTAATTGTTCATGCTCTTGCACCGATTTTCGTCATCATGCTGCTGGGATTCTGGGCCGGCAAGGCAAAGATGGTCGATAACAAAAATGTTTCCCTGCTTAATATCTTCGTAATGGATTTTGCACTGCCTGCCGCGCTGTTCAGCGCCACCGTGCAAACCCCGTGGACCGGCATCGTTGCCCAGTCTCCGCTGATCCTGGTGTTGACGCTGGCGATGTGGATCACCTATGCGGTCATCTACTTCCTTGCCACCGGCGTCTTTAAGAAATCGCCACAGGATGCAGCCGTGCTGACGCTCACCGTCGCGCTGCCCAACTATGCAGCGCTGGGTCTGCCGATTCTGGGCAGCGTGCTGGGCGAAGGCTCCTCTACGTCGCTCTCCGTCGCGGTCTCCATCGCCTGCGGTTCGGTGCTGATGACCCCGTTCTGCCTGCTCATTCTGGAGCGTGAAAAAGCGCGCGCTGAGGGCAATAGCTCCGGCTCAACGCTCTCAATGCTGCCGGTGCTGATGTGGCGCTCCATTAAAAAACCGATCGTGATGGGCCCGCTGCTGGGCGTGATTTTGTCCGCCATCGGCATCAAAATGCCGGAGCTGGTGCTGGCGGCGATCAAACCGCTGGGGCTGTCCGCGACCGCTGCGGCGCTGTTCCTGACCGGGGTGATCCTCTCTGCCCGTAAGCTGCAGATTAATACCATGGTCATCACCTCCACGATCGCTAAGCTGCTGATTCAGCCAGCCATTGCCTGGGGTATCGTCTTGATTTTTGGTCTGCACGGCTCCGTGGCGATCACCGCTATCCTGATGATTGCGCTGTCTGCAGGCTTCTTCGGCGTTGTGTTCGGTAACCGCTTTGGCGTGCAGTCGCCGGATGCAGAAGCCGTGCTGCTGTTAAGCTCCGTCCTGTGTATCCTGTCGCTGCCGCTGTTTATCTCGCTAACTTCAGGAATGTAACCATGACCACCCCATTACGCCCGCACGACCTTATCTGGCTTACTTCCCGCGATGCGCTGGAAGGCATCACTGAATCCTGGGTGGAGGCCGCCTGGCATATCGGCCTGCCGGTGGTGGTGCGGCGTGATGTGGATAGCGAAGGCCGGATCCCCGTTGGCGTGCGCGGTTTACGTCGCGACCAGCGGGCAGCCGGATGGGTGAAGCCCGAAAACGTGCTACGCGTGGTTTCACCGGAAGACCTGAGCGTTGCGGCCGAACTGCTGCGCTCGCCCTTTGTGACTCAGCCACCCGTTCAGGTGGCGCTTCAGCTTTCTCAGCAGACGTGGCCGTGGACGTGGGGCATTACCGGCAGTACCGGCTACGCGCTGGCGACCGGTATCCCGGTGATCCATGCCGACAGCGATCTCGATCTGCTTATCCGCGCTCCGCTGCCGATCTCACCGGACGCCCTGACGACATGGCAGTCCCGGCTAAGCCGTGCGCTGTGTCGTGCCGATACGCAGGTGGATACGCCCGAGGGCGGTTTCGCGCTGGCGGAGTGGCTGCGCGACGGCAAAACGCTGCTGAAAACCCGCCGTGGACCGCGCCTGGTGGCGGATCCGTGGCGCAGGGAGGAGTGATGAAAATAGTGTTTACCTTTCCGGGGCAGGGCACGCAGCACGAAGGCATGCTGCAAAACCTGCCGGGAATGGAACTGGCTCAGGCGCGTGAGGTGCTTGGTGCCGAAGTGGATACGCTGGATAGCGCAGACGCGTTAACTCACACCCGCGCGGTTCAGCTTTGCCTGCTAATTGCAGGCGTGGCCTGGGCGCGCGAGCTGGAACGGCGCGGCGTGGCACCGGATATCGTCAGCGGGCTGTCCATCGGCGCTTATCCGGCGGCGGTCATTGCAGGCGCGCTGGACTTCACGGATGCGCTGAAGCTGGTGGCGCTGCGTGGCGATCTGATGGAGCAGGCGTATCCACACGGCTACGGCCTGACGGCAATTATGGGGCTCACCCTGCCGCAGGTGGAAGACCTTATCCAGGGCACCGGGACCTACATTGCCAACCTGAATGCCGAAACGCAGATCGTGATTGCCGGAGCCGATGAAGGGATGGCGGAGGCGGCGTCGCGCGCGCTGGCGAAAGGGGCGAGCAAGGCAAAACGGCTGGCGGTCAGCGTGCCGTCGCACTGCGAACTGCTGACAGCGCCCGCGCAAAAGCTGGCAACGGCGTTTGAATCGGTCACGCTTTCACGCCCACGCTGCGCCTACCTGAGCGGCAGCACCGGGCGCGTGCTGTGGCAGCCGGAAAAGATCGCCGACGATCTGGCGATGAACATGGCGCGTACGGTGCGCTGGCAGGAGGCGATGATTTCAGCGAATGAACGCGAAGCCCGGCTGGCGATCGAGATGCCCCCCGGCGGCGTACTGACCTGCCTGACGCGTCAGGCGCCGTGGGAAGGAGAGACGATTTCACTGGAGCGCAGCGGAGTTGATGTGGCGGTACATCTGGCTAAGCGACTCCGTGCGTGATGGTTTAGCCCGGTGGCGGCTGCGCCTTACCGGGCCTACTACGGACTGTAGGCCCGGTAAGCGTAGCGCCACCGGGCAATAACATCAGGCACTATCCTGCAAACTGCGGGCATACATCCGCCCTTCGGCGGCCAGCGCCCGCAGGCCTGGATCCTGCTCGCGGTTGCGGGCAAAGACGATGGCGATCAGCTGTTGCATCTGGTACGGCTCGGCAAGCTTCAGGAGCTGCACGGAATTCTCATACACTTTCTTCATCCTGCCCGGCATCAGCGTAAAGCCCACTCCCGCCTGCACCAGACTGAGCATGGAGAAAATGTCATTCACCCGGGTAACAATCTCCGGCTCGAACCCGGCGATATGAAACGCCTCCTGGAAGCCTGCATAGGTGGCGAACCCTTCCGCAAGAGAGACAAATTTCCGATCTTTATAGTCGCGCAGATCGGCCGGGCCGCGGGTATTGAGCGTCGCGGAGGCCGGTGCGGCAAGGAAGATGTCGTCATGGAACAGGGGGAGCACTTCCAGGCTGTTACGGTCGATATCGCTCTCGGAAATGGAGATAAGAATGGCGTCCAGAGAGCCTTCATCCAGCATGTGCAGCAGGGTTTCGTTGGAGCCCATCGTCAGATCCATTTCCAGATCCGGACGACGTAGCTTCATGCCCATGATCAGACGCGGCACGGTTTCCAGGGTGAGCGAGTAGAGCGTTCCGACTCGCAGCCGCCCCTGGCCGATCCCGGCAATTTTGCGCGACGCTTCCAGCCCGCGCTCCATCACCTGCATCACTTCCTGACAATATTCCAGTAAGGTCCAGGCGGAAGGGAGAGCAATCAGGTTGCGCCCCTTATGGGTAAAGAGCGGACAGCGCACGTTCTCTTCCAGCGTGTGCAGCGCACGGTGAACGCTGACGCCGCTCAGGCCCAGAGTTTCGGCGGTACGCGCGATATTCCCCTTCTCCATAAACGTCATGAAGATGCTGAGCTTGCGGAATGTAATCTCGCTCGTGTTATCGAAACTCATAGCCCTCCCGGTATCAGTCAGCCTGCAGCATCGCTTCCAACTGCTCCTGCGCGTCCAGCCACGCCATCTCGCACTCTTCGAGGCTGGATTTGGTCTTCGCTTGCGTTTGCAGGCAGTCCGTCAGTTCGGCTTTACGGCTCTGGTCATACAGACCGCTGTCGCCGAGCTTCTCTTCAACGGTAGCAAGCGTGGCGTTGAGCTTTTCCATCTCTTTTTCGAGACGGGCAATCTCTTTACGCAGCGGCTGCGTCTGGGTGCGCAGCTCCGCTTCACGGCGCTTCTGGTCTTTACGTGCCTGCGCGCTGTTGGCGTTGTCTTTCGCCGACTCCTCCGGTTGGTTCTCCTGCTTCTGCACGTCCGTCAGCCACTGCTGGTAGTCTTCCAGATCGCCGTCGAACGGTTCGACTTTGCCATCGTGCACTAAGTAGAGATCGTCCGTGGTGGAGCGGATCAGGTGACGGTCGTGCGAAACCACCACCAGTGCGCCTTCGAACTCAATCAGCGCTTCGGTCAGCGCCTGACGCATATCGAGATCCAGGTGGTTGGTCGGTTCATCGAGCAGCAGCAGGTTGGGTCTCTGCCAGACGATCAGCGCCAGCACCAGACGGGCTTTTTCGCCGCCCGAGAAACGCTCGGTGTTTTCGGTGACCTTATCGCCCTGGAAGCCGAAGCCGCCGAGGTAATCGCGCAGCTTCTGCTCCATCTCCTGCGGCGCCAGACGCGCGAGATGCTGAATCGGGGATTCATCCGCGCGTAAAAATTCCAGCTGATGCTGGGCGAAGTAACCCAGCTTGATGCCCTTCGCCAGGCCGATTTCACCCTTGACCGGGTTAAGCTCGCCCGCCAGCAGTTTGATCAGCGTCGATTTACCTGCACCGTTGCGTCCCAGCAGACCAATACGTGAACCCGGCACCAGGTTGAGCTTGATGGAGTCGAGAATAATGCGGTCGGCATAGCCCGCGCTGACTTTTTCCATTTTCAGCAGCGGATTTGGCAGGCTTTCTGGGGCGCGGAAGCTGAAGTGGAACGGGTTGTCGACGTGCGCCGGGGCGATCATCTCCATGCGCTCCAGCATCTTGATGCGGCTCTGGGCCTGCTTCGCTTTTGACGCTTTGGCCTTGAAGCGATCCACAAAGCTCTGCAGGTGCGCCACGCGCTGCTGCTGGCTTTCGTACATGGACTGCTGCTGGGCAAGACGCGTCGCGCGCTGGCGCTCGAAGGAGCTGTAGTTGCCGGTGTACTCGAACATCGTTTGCTGTTCGATATGAATGATTTTATCCACCACTGGGTCGAGGAAGTCTCGGTCGTGGGAGATCAGAATCAGAGTGCCCTGATAGCTCTTGAGCCACTTCTCCAGCCAAATAACCGCATCGAGATCGAGGTGGTTAGTCGGTTCATCGAGCAGCAGCAGGTCAGAGCGGCAGATCAGCGCCTGCGCCAGGTTGAGGCGCATGCGCCAGCCACCGGAGAAGTCGCTGACCGGGCGTTCCAGCTGTTCATTGCTGAAGCCCAGGCCGTGAAGCAGGCTGGAGGCGCGGGAGCGAATGGTCCACGCGTCAATGGCGTCCAGCTTACCGTGAACAGTGGCAATGGCGTGGCCGTCGTTGCGCTCATTAGCGGCGTTAAGTTCCGCCTCGAGCTTACGGTATTCCCGGTCGCCGTCGATAACATAGTCGAGTGCCGGTTCGCTCAGGGCTGGCGTCTCCTGGTTCACCCAGGCGAGCTGCCAGTTCCCCGGGAAGGTGAAGTTACCGCCATCCGCGCTAATCTCGTTTTTCAGCAACGCCAGCAGCGTGGATTTACCACAGCCGTTTTTGCCGACCAGACCCACTTTTTGGCCTGGGTTGATGGTAGCAGTGGCGTTATCCAGCAGGACGCGCACGCCGCGACGAATTTGTAACGAGGAGAAAACAATCATAGAAGCGCCGTATGTTCCGACTATGTTAATTTGTCATTATGATAATGTAAGGTGTGGGCCATTTTCCGCACCGGGCCGCCATGGTAGCCCAAAACAACAACGATACACAAAAACAGAAACAAGACCGGGAGGGGAATGATGTCTCAGACAGCAAAAGTGCTGCTGCTGTATGCCCATCCGGAATCTCAGGACTCGGTGGCAAACCGGGTGCTGCTTAAGCCGGCCACACAGCTCAGTAACGTGACGGTGCACGATCTCTACGCGCACTATCCTGATTTCTTTATTGATATTCCTTACGAGCAGGAACTGCTGCGTCAGCATGACGTGATTGTGTTCCAGCATCCGCTTTATACCTACAGCTGTCCGGCGCTGCTCAAAGAGTGGCTGGACCGCGTGCTGAGCCGGGGCTTCTCCAGCGGGGTGGGGGGCAACCAGCTGGCGGGAAAGTACTGGCGTAGCGTGATTACGACCGGTGAACCCGAAAGCGCTTACCGCCACGACGGGCTGAACCGCTATCCGATGAGCGACATTCTGCGGCCTTTCGAACTGACGGCGGCAATGTGCCGTATGCACTGGATGAGCCCGATTATTGTCTACTGGGCCCGACGTCAGGATCCGAAAGAACTGGCCAGCCACGCCAGAGCCTATGGTGAATGGCTGGCATCACCGATTCCGGCAGGAGGTCGTTAATGGAAGGATCGAATTTGCTCCTCGCCGGGGTGCTGTTTTTATTTGCGGCCGTCGTCGCGGTGCCGCTTGCTGCGCGTATTGGTATCGGTGCAGTACTGGGGTATCTGCTGGCGGGGATCGCGATTGGCCCCTGGGGACTGGGATTCATCAGCGATGTAGATGAAATTCTTCACTTCTCCGAACTGGGCGTGGTGTTCCTGATGTTCATCATCGGCCTTGAGCTCAACCCTTCTAAATTGTGGCAGCTTCGACGCTCCATCTTTGGCGTGGGTGCCGCGCAGGTGGTGTTCAGCGCCGCGATTCTGGGTGGCCTGTTAATGCTGACGAATTTCTCCTGGCAGGCGGCGGTGATAGGGGGGATAGGCCTTGCCATGTCGTCGACGGCGATGGCCCTGCAGCTGATGCGCGACAAGGGAATGAACCGCAACGAAGCCGGTCAGCTGGGTTTTTCGGTGCTGCTGTTCCAGGATTTGGCGGTCATCCCGGCGCTGGCGCTGGTGCCGCTGCTGGCGGGCTCCGGCGACGACCACTTCGACTGGGCGAAAATCGCGATGAAGGTGCTGGCCTTCGCGGGGATGCTGATTGGCGGACGTTTCCTGTTACGTCCGGTGTTCCGCTTTATTGCCGCATCCGGCGTGCGCGAGGTGTTTACCGCCGCGACGCTGCTGCTGGTGCTGGGGTCGGCATTGTTTATGGATGCGCTGGGGCTGTCGATGGCGCTCGGGACCTTTATCGCCGGGGTGCTGCTGGCGGAAAGTGAATACCGGCACGAGCTGGAAATTGCCATCGATCCCTTTAAAGGGCTGCTGTTAGGCCTGTTCTTTATTTCAGTGGGGATGGCGCTCAACCTTGGCGTGCTCTATACCCATCTGCTGTGGGTTGTGGTGAGCGTGGCCATCCTGGTGGCGGTGAAAACGCTGGTGCTGTACGTCATGGCGCGCATTTACGGCTTGCGCAGTTCGGAACGCATGCAGTTTGCGAGCGTGTTGAGTCAGGGAGGCGAGTTCGCGTTTGTGCTGTTCTCTACCGCCTCGTCCCAGAAGCTGTTTAAAGACGACCAGATGGCGCTTTTGCTGGTGACGGTCACGCTGTCAATGATGACCACGCCGCTGTTGATGAAGCTGGTGGATAAACTGCTGTCGCGCCGCCTGAACCCGACAGACGATGAAGACGAAGCGCCGTGGGTGGAGGATGATAAGCCCCAGGTGATCGTGGTGGGCTTTGGCCGCTTTGGACAGGTGATCGGGCGTTTGCTGATGGCGAACAAAATGCGCATTACGGTGCTGGAGCGGGATATCAGCGCGGTCAACCTGATGCGCAAATATGGCTACAAGGTTTACTACGGCGATGCGACTCAGCTCGAGCTACTGCGCTCGGCGGGGGCAGAGGCGGCAGAGTCCATCGTCATTACCTGTAACGACCCGGAAGACACGATGAAGCTGGTGGATCTCTGCCAGCAGCATTTCCCGCATCTGCATATTCTGGCGCGTGCGCGGGGACGTGTTGAAGCTCACGAATTATTGCAGGCGGGTGTGAAACACTTCTCCCGTGAGACGTTCTCCAGTGCGCTGGAGCTGGGGCGCAAGGCGCTGATCTCGCTTGGCATGCATCCGCATCAGGCGCAGCGTGCCCAGATGCACTTCCGCCGGCTGGATATGCGGATGCTGCGCGAGCTGATGCCGGTACATACCGATACGGCGCAGATCTCCCGCGTGCGGGAAGCGCGTCGCGAGCTGGAGGAGATCTTCCAGCGCGAGATGCAGCAGGAACGACGCCAGCTCGATGGCTGGGATGAATTTGAATAAAGGGTAACGAAAGATGGCTGTACGTAAACGCTTTATCGCGGGTGCAAAATGCCCGACCTGCCAGGCGCAAGATACCCTGGCGATGTGGCGGGAAAATAATATTGATGTTGTTGAGTGTGTTAAGTGCGGTCACCAGATGCGTGAGGCCGACAAAGAGGCCCGCGATCACGTTCGCAAAGAAGAGCAAGTTATCGGGATTTTTCATCCGGACTAGCGATATGCCCTGAGTTTTTTTAAGCTAAAGGGTACACAGGTGCAGATTTCCGCTACAATCTGCGCCAGCAATTTTCCCACGCTCAGGAGATATCATGAAAGTAGCAAAAGACCTGGTGGTCAGCCTGGCCTATCAGGTACGTACAGAAGACGGTGTGTTGGTTGATGAGTCTCCGGTGAGTGCGCCGCTTGACTACCTGCATGGTCACGGTTCCCTGATTTCCGGCCTGGAAAACGCGCTGGAAGGTCATGAAGTTGGCGACAAATTTGACGTTGCTGTAGGCGCGAACGACGCTTACGGTCAGTATGACGACAACCTGGTTCAGCGCGTTCCTAAAGACGTGTTCATGGGCGTTGACGAACTGCAGGTTGGCATGCGCTTCCTGGCAGAAACCGACCAGGGCCCGGTTCCAGTTGAAATCACCGAAGTGGAAGACGACCACGTCGTGGTTGACGGCAACCACATGCTGGCTGGCCAGAACCTGAAGTTCAACGTAGAAGTTGTTGCGATCCGTGAAGCGACCGAAGAAGAGCTGGCTCATGGCCACGTTCACGGTGCGCACGGTCACGACCATGACCACGATCACGGCCACGATGGCTGCTGTGGTGGTCACGGCCACGACCATGGTCATGACCACGGCCACGGTAAAGGTGGTTGCGGTAACGGCGGCTGCGGCTGCCACTAATTCCGTCATGCGGAAAATAAAAAAGCGGGATAATCCCGCTTTTTTTACGCCTCAATAATGAGGAGGTGGCGTCTCTTCCGACTGAGAGGCAATGTTCGACGGCTGCGTAGCCTTCAGCTTTTCCGTCAGCAGGCGCATATGATCCCGCAGTTTCGCCATTTCGAGCTCATGTGCGGTCACGGTCTGGTTTAGCTCTTCGATGGTGATGTCCTGAAAAGCCAGGCGGCTTTCCAGCTCAGCCATTCTCGCTTCTATCGTTGTATCCTTCATCATTCACCTCGTTTATTTCAGATTCGCCATAATGGCCCAGCGGCGGCGCAGTTTAACTGAGTTTATCCTTAAGTACAGTTCGCATCCCTCTGGCAAGAAACTTATTTAAACAAAAATAGTCTGAAAAGTGGCGAGAATTGGACGTGTCTGTCTGTAGATTTCTTCTGCAACGTTTTATAGTACGTCACTCATTTACGTTTAACGCTGGGGTGAGAGTCCCCAGGCCCTGGAGATATGGATGAAATCACTGTTTAAAGTAACGCTGCTGGCGACGACGATGGCTGTTGCGCTGAACGCGCCGCTGTCATTCGCTGCTGATACTGCTGCGAAGCCTGCTGCCACTGCAGACAGCAAAGCGGCGTTCAAAAATGACGACCAGAAATCCGCCTACGCACTGGGCGCATCTCTGGGTCGTTACATGGAAAACTCTCTGAAAGAACAAGAGAAACTGGGCATCAAACTGGATAAAGCTCAGCTGATCGCGGGCGTTCAGGACGCATTTGCCGATAAGAGCAAGCTGTCTGACCAGGAAATTGAACAGACTCTGCAGGCGTTCGAAGCGCGTGTGAAGGGCGCCGCGCAGACCAAGATGGACGCGGACGCTAAAGACAACGAAGCGAAAGGCAAAGCCTACCGCGATGCCTTTGCTAAAGAGAAGGGTGTGAAAACCTCTTCGACTGGCCTGGTGTACAAAGTTGAGAAAGAAGGCACCGGCGATGCGCCTAAAGACAGCGACACCGTTGTCGTGAACTACAAAGGTACGCTGATCGACGGTAAAGAGTTTGATAACTCTTACACCCGTGGTGAGCCACTCTCCTTCCGTCTGGATGGTGTGATCCCGGGCTGGACTGAAGGCCTGAAAAACATCAAGAAAGGCGGCAAGATCAAGATGGTTATTCCACCGGATCTGGCCTATGGCAAAACCGGCGTTCCAGGTATCCCTGCCAACTCTACCCTGGTCTTTGACGTAGAGCTGCTGGACATCAAACCGGCACCGAAAGCGGATGCCAAGGCAGACGCACCGGCTGACGATAAAGCCGCTGCCGCTAAGAAGTAATGCTGAAAAAAAACCGCCGCCTTTAAGGCGGCGGTTTTTTATTGTGGGGCAGATATAATTAACACTGGAAAGCGTTAGGCACGCTGTATTAATTTAGTTGTCCGTGTAGATAATGAGCCTGCCCTGAAAACCTAACGACAGGCTCCTGAAAAGGAGTGTTTTTTTCATGTCCAGGTCGCTTTTAACCAACGAAACCAGTGAACTTGATTTACTGGATCAACGTCCTTTCGATCAGACCGACTTCGATATTCTGAAATCCTATGAAGCGGTAGTGGACGGGTTAGCGATGCTCATTGGCTCCCACTGCGAAATCGTATTGCACTCCCTGCAAGATCTGAAGTGTTCCGCCATCCGCATTGCGAATGGTGAGCATACTGGCCGTAAAATTGGTTCGCCAATTACCGACCTTGCATTGCGTATGTTGCATGACATGACCGGCGCGGACAGCAGCGTCTCCAAATGCTATTTCACCCGCGCCAAAAGCGGCGTGCTGATGAAGTCAGAAACCATCGCGATTCGAAACCGCGAGCATCGCGTGATTGGGCTGCTGTGCATCAACATGAACCTTGATGTGCCATTCTCGCAGATCATGAGCACCTTTGTTCCACCCGAAACGCCGGATGTTGGCTCTTCTGTTAACTTTGCCTCTTCCGTCGAAGATCTTGTGACGCAGACGCTGGAGTTCACCATTGAAGAGGTGAATGCCGATCGCAACGTCTCGAACAACGCCAAGAATCGTCAGATCGTGCTCAATCTCTATGAAAAAGGGATTTTTGATATTAAAGACGCCATCAACCAGGTGGCCGATCGTCTGAACATCTCCAAGCACACGGTCTATCTCTATATTCGCCAGTTCAAAAGCGGTGATTTCCTGGGACAAGACAAGTAATGCGTTTTGCGTTAATGGTGACAGGCCCGGCGTACGGGACTCAGCAGGCCAGCAGCGCGCTGCAGTTTGCGTATGCGCTGCTGGCAGCCGGACATGAGCTGGCGAGCGTCTTCTTCTATCGGGAAGGGGTGTATAACGCGAACCAGTTTACGTCACCGGCGAGCGATGAGTTTGACGTGGTGCGCGGCTGGCAGGCACTAAACGAAAAGCAGGGCGTAGAACTGCATATCTGCGTCGCGGCGGCACTGCGCCGCGGCGTGACAGATGCAACCGAAGCCGCGCGTCTTGGTCTATCGGGTTCTAACCTGCAGCCCGGTTTTTCGTTAAGTGGCCTGGGCGCGCTGGCACAGGCGGCGTTAACCTGCGACAGAGTGGTGCAATTCTGATGAAGCGCGTGGCATTTGTTTTTACGTCTGCGCCGCACGGTAGCGCTTCAGGCCGCGAAGGGCTGGATGCGTTACTTGCGACGTCCGCGCTGACCGAAGATATCGGCGTCTTCTTTTTGGGGGACGGGGTGTTTCAGCTTCTGGCGGATCAGCAGCCACAGGCCATTCTGGCGCGGGATTACATCGCGACCTTCAAAGTGCTGCCGCTGTACGACATTGAAACCCTGTATGTCTGCGCCGATTCGCTGGCCGCTCGCGGTTTGGATGAGAAGACGCCTTTCGTGCTGGATGTGACCGTCGTGCCTTCTGCGGCATTGCGCGAACACCTTTCCCACTACGACACCGTTCTGACTTTCTGAGGCTGCCATGCTCCATACTCTGAGCCATTCACCATGGCAATGTGACATCGACGCGTTACTGAGTATGCTGCGCGACGGTGATGATCTGTTGCTGATTCAGGACGGCGTGTTTGCCGCACTTGAAGGCAGTCGTTTCGTTGAAATTCTCACGAATGCCCCCATAACAGTCTCTGCGCTGAAAGACGATCTGGATGCGCGGGGTCTTTCTGGTCAAATTTCAGCCAAAATTGACGTGGTTGGCTATACTGATTTCGTCAATCTTACTGTGACACACGCCAGTCAAATGAACTGGTGATTTGAGATCGCTGTATATTTCTTGACACCTTTTCGACGTAGCCCTAAAATTTCGCGTCCTCATATTGTATGAGGTCGTTTTATTACGTGTTTACGAAGCAAAAGCTAAAACCAGGAGCTATTTAATGGCAACAGTTAACCAGCTGGTACGCAAACCACGTGCACGCAAAGTTGCGAAAAGCAACGTGCCTGCGCTGGAAGCCTGCCCGCAGAAACGTGGCGTATGTACTCGTGTATATACCACCACTCCTAAAAAACCAAACTCCGCACTGCGTAAAGTATGCCGTGTGCGTTTGACTAACGGTTTCGAAGTGACTTCCTACATCGGTGGTGAAGGTCACAACCTGCAGGAGCACTCCGTGATCCTGATCCGTGGCGGTCGTGTTAAAGACCTTCCGGGTGTTCGTTACCACACCGTTCGTGGTGCGCTGGACTGCTCAGGTGTTAAAGACCGTAAGCAGGCTCGCTCCAAGTACGGCGTGAAGCGTCCTAAGGCTTAATGGTTCTCCGTTAAGTAAGGCCAAACTGATTTATCTTAATGTCACACTAAACTCTTTGAGTTTTGGACAATCCTGAATTAACAACGGAGTATTCCCATGCCACGTCGTCGCGTCATTGGTCAGCGTAAAATTCTTCCAGATCCGAAATTCGGATCAGAACTGCTGGCAAAATTTGTCAATATCCTGATGGTAGATGGTAAAAAATCTACTGCAGAAGCAATCGTATACAGCGCGCTTGAGACCCTGGCTCAGCGTTCTGGTAAAAATGAACTGGAAGCTTTCGAAGTCGCTCTCGACAACGTTCGCCCAACTGTAGAAGTTAAGTCCCGCCGCGTTGGTGGTTCTACTTATCAGGTTCCAGTTGAAGTTCGTCCGGTTCGTCGTAATGCCCTGGCAATGCGTTGGATCGTTGAAGCTGCTCGTAAACGCGGTGATAAATCCATGGCTCTGCGTCTGGCGAACGAACTTTCTGATGCTGCAGACAACAAAGGTACTGCAGTTAAGAAACGTGAAGACGTTCACCGTATGGCAGAAGCCAACAAGGCGTTCGCACACTACCGTTGGTAATCCCTTCGGAGTCTTAGTCACCAGGCGGGCGCTTCAGAGAAGCCGCCCGCTCTGGGTAACTTAACTGAACGCCTAAAGATATAAACGAGGAATCAAATGGCTCGTACAACACCCATCGCACGCTACCGTAACATCGGTATCAGTGCGCACATCGACGCCGGTAAAACCACTACTACCGAACGTATTCTGTTCTACACCGGTGTAAACCACAAAATCGGTGAAGTTCATGACGGCGCAGCCACCATGGACTGGATGGAACAGGAGCAGGAGCGTGGTATCACTATCACCTCCGCAGCGACTACTGCATTCTGGTCAGGTATGGCTAAGCAGTACGAACCGCATCGCGTAAACATCATCGACACCCCAGGGCACGTTGACTTCACCATCGAAGTAGAACGTTCCATGCGTGTTCTTGACGGCGCGGTAATGGTTTATTGCGCAGTTGGTGGTGTTCAGCCACAGTCTGAAACCGTATGGCGTCAGGCGAACAAATATAAAGTTCCACGCATCGCGTTCGTTAACAAAATGGACCGTATGGGTGCTAACTTCCTGAAAGTTGTTGGTCAGATCAAAACCCGTCTGGGCGCGAACCCTGTTCCGCTGCAGCTGGCAATTGGTGCTGAAGAAGGCTTCACCGGCGTTATCGACCTGGTGAAAATGAAAGCCATCAACTGGAACGATGCAGACCAGGGCGTTACCTTCGAATACGAAGATATCCCAGCTGCAATGCAGGACCTGGCTGACGAATGGCACCAGAACCTGATCGAATCCGCTGCTGAAGCTTCTGAAGAGCTGATGGAGAAATACCTGGGTGGTGAAGAACTGACTGAAGAAGAGATCAAAAAAGCTCTGCGTCAGCGCGTTCTGAACAACGAAATCATCCTGGTAACCTGTGGTTCTGCGTTCAAGAACAAAGGTGTTCAGGCGATGCTGGATGCGGTAGTTGACTACCTGCCATCCCCAGTTGACGTTCCTGCGATCAACGGCATCCTGGACGACGGTAAAGATACCCCGGCTGAGCGTCACGCAAGCGACGAAGAGCCATTCTCTGCACTGGCGTTCAAAATTGCTACCGACCCATTCGTGGGTAACCTGACCTTCTTCCGCGTTTACTCTGGTGTGGTTAACTCCGGTGACACCATCCTGAACTCCGTGAAAGCGGCGCGTGAGCGTTTTGGCCGTATCGTACAGATGCACGCTAACAAACGTGAAGAGATCAAAGAAGTTCGTGCGGGCGACATCGCTGCAGCTATCGGTCTGAAAGACGTGACCACTGGTGACACCCTGTGTGACCCGGATCACCCGATCATTCTGGAGCGTATGGAATTCCCAGAGCCGGTAATCTCCATCGCAGTTGAACCAAAAACCAAAGCTGACCAGGAAAAAATGGGTCTGGCTCTGGGCCGTCTGGCGAAAGAAGACCCATCATTCCGCGTATGGACTGATGAAGAATCTAACCAGACCATCATCGCTGGTATGGGTGAACTGCACCTGGACATCATCGTTGACCGTATGAAGCGTGAATTCAACGTTGAAGCGAACGTGGGTAAACCTCAGGTTGCTTACCGCGAAGCGATTCGCGCGAAAGTTACCGACATTGAAGGTAAACACGCTAAGCAGTCTGGTGGTCGCGGTCAGTACGGTCACGTTGTGATCGACATGTACCCACTGGAGCCGGGCTCTAACCCGAAAGGTTACGAGTTCATCAACGACATCAAAGGTGGTGTAATTCCTGGCGAATACATCCCAGCCGTTGATAAAGGCATCCAGGAACAGCTGAAAGCGGGCCCTCTGGCTGGCTATCCGGTTGTTGACATGGGTGTTCGTCTGCACTTCGGTTCTTACCACGACGTTGACTCCTCTGAACTGGCGTTTAAACTGGCTGCGTCTATTGCCTTTAAAGAAGGCTTTAAGAAAGCAAAACCAGTTCTGCTTGAGCCAATCATGAAGGTTGAAGTAGAAACTCCTGAAGAGAACACCGGTGACGTTATCGGTGACTTGAGCCGTCGTCGCGGTATGCTGCGTGGTCAGGAATCCGAAGTAACTGGCGTTAAGATCCACGCTGAAGTTCCGCTGTCTGAAATGTTCGGATATGCAACTCAGCTGCGTTCTCTGACCAAAGGTCGTGCATCATACACCATGGAATTCCTGAAGTATGATGATGCGCCTAACAACGTTGCTCAGGCCGTTATTGAAGCCCGTGGTAAGTAATCCACAGGATTAAAACCTAAGTCCCGTGCTCTCTCCACAGGGGAGAGCACTATAGTAAGGAATATAGCCGTGTCTAAAGAAAAATTTGAACGTACAAAACCGCACGTCAACGTTGGTACTATCGGCCACGTTGACCATGGTAAAACTACCCTGACTGCTGCAATCACTACCGTTCTGGCTAAAACCTACGGTGGTTCTGCTCGTGCATTCGACCAGATCGATAACGCACCAGAAGAAAAAGCTCGTGGTATCACCAT
>NZ_JAJCXF010000007.1:0-156487 GCF_020567405.1 Enterobacter sp. TCD1-1
GCCCGGACTCGGAATCGAACCAAGGACACGGGGATTTTCAATCCCCTGCTCTACCGACTGAGCTATCCGGGCAACGGAGCGCATTAAACCGCAATCGCGCCTTATCGTCAACATTATTTCGGGAAAAGCTGTTCAATTGCTTAACTTTGCGGCAATCTGATGGTTTACGCGTCGAATAGGGCAAATTTAACAGGCTCGCTTACGTCAATGCCCCACCCATACGGCACTGAGCAAAGCGCAGAATATCTTCCGCCAGTCGGTGCGCCGTATCCACGTCGGCCTGGCTACGGTTCACCAGCATGCGGCTCAGGCAGCCCTCCAGCACCAGCTCCATCTGTTTCGCCACCATTGCCGGGTCATCCACTTCAAGACGGGTCAGCAGATCGTGAGTGAAATCATGCGCTGCCCGTTTTTGCAGATCCGCCAACTGGTGGACAGGATGGTCGGGATCGGGATAGAACGTACAGGCCGCAATAAACAGGCAGCCCGGATAGCGGTTGTTGCTGACACATTCCGTCAGGGCGGTATAGCGCGCCAGCAGCTTTTGTTCCGCAGTCAGCTCTTCATTCAGCATCAGCTGCCTGCGCCAGATATCAACCTGCTGGCTGAGATAGCGTAGAGCATCATAAACGAGCGCCTCTTTATCCGGCCAGAAGCGCTTAAGATCATCCAGGGGGTAATCGATACGGTCGGCTACCATCTCAAGCGTGGTGCTGGCGATCCCATAAATCTCAAGTAATTGCAGGGCTTGTCCCAGTACGTCTTCGCGTTGCACGGTTGTCTCCTCCGCTATTCCCAACGGTGTGTTACGTTTACAGTGTTGTTTACGGTTGGCGATTGCGCAAATGCGCGCTGAATGCCGCGGCATCCATAAAGCCGGTTACACGCTGTTCTGGCTGCTCCTGCCCCTGTTGATTGAAGAACAGGATGGTTGGCAGCCCGAGCACGCTAAGCTGCTTCAGCAGAGCCTTATCCTGCGCATTATTGGCGGTTACGTTCGCCTGGAGAAGAACAGTCTCTTTCAGGGCGTTTTGTACCTGAGGATCGCTAAAGGTGTATTTTTCAAACTCTTTGCAGGCGACGCACCAGTCGGCATAGAGATCGAGCATCACCGGCTTGCCTTTTGCCTGTGCGAGCGCGCTGTTGAGCTCATCAACGTTCTTAATCTGGATGAAGTTCAGATGCGCCTGCGTCTGGCCGACCGGCGAGCCGAACGCCCAGTCCTGAAGAGGACGCACGCTCACCAGCGCGGCGGCGAGCAGGAGGATTTGCACCAGGCGCATCCACGCTTTTTTCGCCCCCAGACTGACGATAAACGCCCAGGAGAAGAACGCTACACCGAGCATCGCCCACAGGCGAGAGCCCCATACGTCACCCGTAATGCGTTCCAGCAGGAACACCGGCAGCGCCAGAATCACAAAACCAAACGCGGTTTTCACCGTCTCCATCCACGGGCCGCTCTTCGGCAGAAGTCGATTGCCGAAAACCGTAACCAGAATCAGCGGCAGGCCCATGCCCAGCGCGTAAAGGTACAGCGTACCGCCGCCAAGCCACAGATTGCCGCTCTGGGCAATATAGAGCAGGATGGCGCTCAGCGGTGCGGTGGTGCAAGGGGAGCAAATCAGTCCGGCGATGGCCCCCATCATAAACACGCCGCCTGCCGAACCACCCTGCTGGCGATTACTCATCAGCGTTAAGCGGGTTTGCAGAGCTGACGGTAACTGCAGCGTGAACAGGCCAAACATCGACAGTGCCAGCAGGATAAATATCGCCGACAGGCCAATCAGCACATAAGGGTGCTGAAGTGCGGCCTGGAACTGCAACCCGGCAGCGGCGACCACAAGGCCGAGTGCCGTGTAGGTCAGCGCCATACCCTGCACGTAAATAAAGGCCAGCAGCAGCGCGCGGGCGGTGGAAAGGCGCTGTTTGCCGCCCAGCACAATCCCAGAGATGAGTGGATACATCGGCAGCACGCACGGCGTAAAGGCAATGCCGATACCGATCAGCAAGGCCCACAGCGCGGAGAACGGAAGGTCAGCGGGAGCTTCACGCTTCTCGCCCGAAGGAAGAGGGGGAACCGTGGCAGAGGCTTTCACCTCACTAAGCGGAACCACCTTTGTTTCAGGCGGATAGCAGAATCCGGCATCCGCGCACCCCTGATAGGTCACCGTCAGGGTCGCACCTTTATCCGCCTGATTCACCGTAACAGGCACGCTCAGGTGCTGGCGATAGATTTCGCTTTTGCCGTAAAACTCATCTTCATGCCACTCGCCAGAGGGCATCTGTAAAGCGCCCACGCTGGCCTGAGCAGGCGTAATGCTGACCTGCTTGCGATAGAGGTAATAGCCCTCTTTCACCTGCCAGTTAAGCGTAAGGTCATGCTGGTTTTGCTGAAAATCGAAAACAAACGCCCGATCGGCAGGAATGAAGTTCGAACGGCCGGGCGCGTCAAACAACCCGGCAAATACTGATGTGCTGCACAGCAGCAGGATCAGCGTAAGGAAGCGTTGAGCCATGAGAGATAGTCGTTATCGCCATGAACCACTGGCAGGACCAGCAGCTCCGGGGTTTGGTAAGGATGATGAGATTTGAGGCAGTCCAGGAGTGCCTGCTGATTCGCCAGATTGGTTTTGAGCAACATCTGGACTTCGTACTCTTGCTCCAGCTTACCTTCCCAGTAGTAAAGAGAGGTCGCGCCGGGGAGGAGCGTGACGCAGGCTGCCAGTTTTTCGGCCAGCACTTTGGCGGCGAGATCCTGGGCAGAGGCTTCATCAGGGGCGGTACACAGTACGACAACGGCATCAGGCGTGTTCACAAGTCGACCTCCTCATCACGAAAGGTTTCACTATATCACGCAAGGCGGTTGGTCATTAATGAAACGGGCCGCAGAGCGGCCCGATTTTAACTATTTTTACAACCGGGAACGGTTTACAGCACCACGCCACCGATGATAAAGCCGAGGATCACGCAGAGTGAAATGGCGACCACGCCCGGGATCAGGAACGCATGGTTAAACACATACTTACCAATACGGGTTGAGCCGGTGTCGTCCATCTCAACGGCCGCCAGCAAGGTTGGGTAGGTAGGCAGCACGAACAGGGCAGAAACAGCAGCAAACGAGGCGATAGCGGTTAACGGGGTGACGCCCAGCATCAGAGCCGCAGGCATCAGCGCTTTGGTGGTCGCTGCCTGAGAGTAAAGCAGGGTAGCCGCAAAGAACAGCACGACCGCCAGCAGCCATGGGTAGTTATGCAGCAGGTCGCCTGCTACGGTCTGAATGTCGCTAATGTGCGCTTTCACGAAGGTATCACCGAGCCACGCCACGCCCAGCACGCACACGCAGGCGCTCATACCGGATTTGAAAGTGCTGGCGTTCAGCACTTCGCTGGTATCAATTTTACAGGTGATGCTAATCAGCGTTGCGATGGTCAGCATGAACACCACAATCGCTTCGTTACGCGGCAGGACCAGGTTCTGGATCAGGCCCACGGTATCGCTGATGGCGGTCGCATAGAACATGACGGCGACGATACCAATCAGGAACAGCAGCACGGAGCGTTTCGCATGTGGCTTCAGTTCGAAGACCTGGCTGCCGCGCAGGCTCACTTCACCTTTTGCCAGACGCTCCTGATAAACCGGATCGTCTTTCAGTTCAGCGCCGAGGAAGTTGCACAGCACAGCGGTAATCATCACCGCAATCAGCGTCACCGGGATACAGATCGCCAGCAGCGTCAGGTAGCTCACGCCCATCGGCTCCAGGATACCGGCGAAGAAGACCACCGCCGCGGAAATCGGCGAGGCGGTAATGGCGATCTGGGACGCGACGACGGCAATAGAGAGCGGACGCGACGGACGGATACCCTGTTCTTTCGCCACTTCGGTAATCACCGGTAACGTGGAGAAAGCGGTGTGGCCAGTACCGGCGAGAATGGTCATAAACCAGGTCACCAGCGGAGCAAGGAAGGTAATGTATTTAGGGTGGCGGCGTAGCATGCGCTCCGCCAGGCTTACCAGGTAGTCCATACCGCCTGCCACCTGCATGGCGGCAATAGCGGCAATAACAGCCATGATGATTTCGATAACATCGAACGGGATAGCGCCGGGTTTAATCTGAAAGATAAGGGTAAGAACGAGCACTCCAAGACCGCCGGCAAAACCGATGCCGATACCCCCGAGTCGTGCTCCCAAATAAATCGCCAACAAGACGATGACGAGTTCTGCTCCAAACATAAGGACCTGCCTTGCTTATTAACAAGTTGATATTGAATTGTTGTATTTTGGTAACGCCTAAAAAGAAAAAAGGCACGTCACAAGTGACGTGCCTTAAGAAGCCTAGCCTGAACGGTTACTGTTCGCTTTCATCGGTATATCGTTTCGCTTTATATGCCGGGTGCATCAGGTTTTGGGCCGAGAAGATATCGTCCAGCTCGGCTTCGGTCAACAGCCCGCGCTCCAGCACTACTTCACGCACGCTCTTACCGGTTTCGGCACAAATCTTACCGACGATGTCGCCGTTGTGGTGGCCGATGAACGGGTTGAGGTAGGTGACGATCCCGATGGAGTTATAGACATAACCTTCACAGACTTCTTTATTCGCCGTGATGCCGTTAATGCATTTTTCCAGCAGGTTGTAGCAGGCATTGGTCAGAATGTGGATAGATTCAAACATCGCCTGGCCAATTACCGGCTCCATCACGTTCAGCTGCAGCTGACCCGCTTCAGAGGCCATGGTTACGGTCGTATCGTTACCGATGACTTTAAAGCAAACCTGATTCACTACTTCTGGCACGACCGGGTTCACTTTGGCCGGCATGATGGATGAACCCGCCTGCAGTTCTGGCAGGTTGATTTCATTCAGGCCAGCGCGCGGACCGGAAGAGAGCAGGCGCAGGTCATTACAGATTTTGGACAGTTTCACCGCCAGACGTTTCAGCGCGCTGTGTACCATGACGTAGGCGCCGCAGTCGGAGGTCGCTTCAATCAGGTCTTCTGCAGGCACAACCGGCAGGTTGGACACTTCAGCCAGCTTCTGTACCGCCAGTTGCTGATAGCCATCCGGGGTGTTCAGACGCGTACCGATAGCGGTGGCGCCCAGGTTCACTTCCAGCAGCAGCTCGGAGGTACGCAGCAGGTTTTTGGTCTCTTCGTTCAGCAGTACGTTAAACGCGTGGAATTCCTGACCGAGGGTCATCGGCACCGCATCCTGCAGCTGGGTACGACCCATTTTCAGAATGTCCTGGAACTCAACCGCTTTACGCTGGAAGCCATCGCCCAGCTGGTTGATCGCATCCACCAGTTTCACCACGGAGGCATACACCGCAATACGGAAGCCGGTTGGGTAGGCGTCGTTGGTGGACTGGCATTTGTTGACGTGGTCGTTCGGGTTCAGGTACTGGTATTCACCTTTCTGGTGACCCATCAGCTCCAGGCCAATGTTTGCCAGTACTTCGTTGGTATTCATGTTGACGGAGGTGCCCGCGCCGCCCTGATAGACGTCAACCGGGAACTGATCCATGCATTTGCCGTTGTTCAGCACTTCATCGCAGGCCGCGATAATCGCATTTGCCGCGCTTTTAGGAATGGTTTGCAGCTCTTTGTTGGCCAGGGCTGCGGCTTTCTTCACCATCACCATGCCACGAACAAACTCAGGGATGTCACTGATTTTGCTGTTGCTGATGTAGAAGTTTTCAATCGCTCTCAGAGTGTGGACACCGTAGTAGGCATCCGCTGGAACTTCCCTGGTACCCAACAAGTCTTCTTCGATACGAATGTTGTTTAACATGTGAACCTTCTTTTCAAGCTGCCGATGGATTGTACTAAACACACAGTATTTATGTGGTTTTGAATATTTTCTGGCCGACGATTATTCCCTCAATCAGCCAGATGCTCGAGATCATATGCTGATGATAGCGAATTGCCGTAAGCTGGATCACTTATTATCGAGCCGATTCCATGATAATTATTAATCTGTGAAATGGGTCACCGCTTTAATATTTCCAAAAAAAATATCCGTGCAAACTGATTGAATTTTCGCTAACCGTCACCATCTCATACAAACGCGCGTCGCGAACACATTCAGACAGGGGCCCCGATGGCCTCTGCCACACAGGAGATGCCAGTGCGCTGGATACCGTTTATTGCTTTCTTTCTCTATGTTTACATTGAGATTTCCATTTTCATCCAGGTTGCCCATGTGCTGGGCGTCCTGCTGACATTGATTCTGGTGATTTTCACCTCCGTCATCGGTATGTCGCTGGTGCGTAATCAGGGTTTCAAAAATTTCCTGATAATGCAGCAGAAGATGGCCGCAGGCGAAAGCCCGGCGGAAGAGATGATCAAAAGCGTGTCGTTGATTATTGCGGGGCTGCTGCTGATTCTGCCAGGGTTCTTCACCGACTTCCTCGGTCTTCTGCTGCTTCTGCCGCCGGTGCAAAAGCACCTGACCATGAAGCTGCTGCCGCATCTGCGCTTTAGCCGTATGCCCGGCGGTGGGTTCAGCACCGGGCCAGGCGACACGTTTGAAGGGGAATATCAGCGTAAGGATGAACAGCACGACCGTCTGGACCACAAAGACGATCGGTGATTTTGTTGCCCGGTGGCGCTTCGCTTACCGGGCCTACTAAAGCGCCAGCCACAACACCGCCAGCATGACGATGGCATACACGCTCTTCCATCCCACCATCGCCAGCAGCAGCAGGCACAGCAGCCCCCCAACAACCGCCAGTGCTTTATAACGGCCTTTCAGCAAACGGCAGCCCGCCAGCATACACAGCAGGTAGATCATAATAAAAATGCCGTTGGCGTAGACGAGCAGCGTATCCAGATTGATCTTCAGGGCGTAAATACACAGCGTACTCAGCACGCAGCAGCACAGTACAGCATTCAGAGCATTCAGCGGCAGCTGGCGTTTAGACAGGCGCGCGAGGCGGTTATCAGGTTTATCCAGCGCCTGCGACCACACCAGACGGGCAAAGCTCTGGATATAAATGTTGAGGCTGGCAAAACAGGCCAGATAGCCTATGACGCAGGCAATCCACAGCGCTTTCACACCAAACAGTTCAACCACGATACCCGGCAGCGATGCCGCGGCGGCGAGATCCGCGCCGAACGCGTGGAAGTGCAACACCAGCACGGTACACGCCCAGTAGACCGTACCCGCCAGCAGCAGGCCGATCATCAGCGCGCGGGGGAAATCACGTTCAGGCTGCTTAAATTCCGACGCCAGATGGGCAAAGGCTTCCAGACCGACAAAACACCAGAACATGACGGAGAGCGCGGCAAAAAGCTGCACGTGGTCGATATCTGTTACCGCCGGGAAGGGAATTTCCTTTACGGTGATATCGCCCGCCCACCAGATAGCGGCCACAAGCGCGACAATCAGCACTGCAACCAGCGTCTGCAGGTTGGCGCTGGAGCTGGCGCCGCGTGAGCCCACCCACCAGACGATAGCCAGCGTCCCCAGCTCGGCCAGCAACAGCTGCTCGTGATGCCAGCCAAACAGCGCCTGCCCAAAACCTGTCGCAATATGCAGCGCCGCCGGGAGGCCAACCGGAATGACGGAGAGAAACAGCCAGCCGGTCACTCGCTCCAGCCGTGCGCCAAAGGCCAGGCCGACAAAGTGCGCCACGCCGCCCGCGCTGGGGAAATGCCGCCCCAGGATGGCAAACACAATGGCTATCGGGAAAACCAGTACAATCAACACCGGCCACGCCCACAGGCTGTTATTTCCTGCCACCAGCGCCGCCAGTGCGGGTACGGCAAACACGCCCGTACCTAACAAGGAGGTTGAGAGCAGGCCAACGCCCTGCGCCAGCCCCAACTCCTGCTTGAGTCCACTCATTGACATCGCCCTGCCAATACCAAAAGAGAGGCGATGGTAACACTTTCGCAAATTTTTTTTTCAACTCCCCCTTGAAGGGGTAAAAAGCTATCCCCATCTCTCAGGGCACTAGTCGGAAAACCGCATGCGGGCCGGCGTCATCCATAACTGATAATGACTTTCTCAAAGGAGAGCTATCAATGAGTATTCGTCCGTTACATGATCGTGTGATCGTCAAACGTAAAGAAGTTGAAACCAAGTCTGCTGGCGGCATCGTTCTGACCGGTTCTGCAGCAGCCAAATCAACGCGTGGCGAAATCATCGCTGTCGGTAAGGGCCGCATCCTGGAAAACGGAACTGTGCAGCCGCTGGACGTTAAAGTTGGTGACATCGTAATTTTCAACGATGGCTACGGCGTGAAATCCGAGAAGATCGACAATGAAGAAGTGTTGATCATGTCCGAGAGCGACATTCTGGCAATTGTTGAAGCGTAATTTACGCACGAGAATTTGAGGAAATAAGAACATGGCAGCTAAAGACGTAAAATTCGGTAACGACGCTCGTGTAAAAATGCTCCGCGGCGTAAACGTACTGGCAGATGCAGTTAAAGTGACCCTGGGCCCGAAAGGCCGTAACGTAGTGCTGGATAAATCCTTCGGCGCGCCAACCATCACCAAAGATGGTGTTTCTGTAGCACGTGAAATCGAGCTGGAAGACAAGTTCGAAAACATGGGCGCGCAGATGGTGAAAGAAGTTGCCTCTAAAGCGAACGACGCTGCAGGCGACGGTACCACCACCGCGACCGTTCTGGCGCAGGCGATCATCACCGAAGGTCTGAAAGCCGTTGCGGCGGGCATGAACCCAATGGATCTGAAACGTGGTATCGACAAAGCTGTCGCTTCCGCTGTTGAAGAACTGAAAGCGCTGTCCGTACCGTGCTCTGACTCTAAAGCCATTGCTCAGGTAGGTACTATCTCCGCTAACTCCGACGAAACCGTGGGTAAACTGATCGCGGAAGCGATGGATAAAGTCGGTAAAGAAGGCGTGATCACCGTTGAAGACGGTACCGGTCTGGAAGACGAACTGGACGTGGTTGAAGGTATGCAGTTCGACCGCGGTTACCTGTCCCCATACTTCATCAACAAGCCAGAGACTGGCGCTGTTGAGCTGGAAAGCCCGTTCATCCTGCTGGCTGACAAGAAAATCTCCAACATCCGCGAAATGCTGCCAGTGCTGGAAGCCGTTGCGAAAGCAGGCAAACCGCTGGTTATCATTGCTGAAGACGTTGAAGGCGAAGCGCTGGCGACCCTGGTGGTTAACACCATGCGCGGCATTGTGAAAGTGGCTGCGGTTAAAGCACCTGGATTCGGCGATCGTCGTAAAGCGATGCTGCAGGATATCGCTACCCTGACCGGCGGTACCGTCATCTCCGAAGAGATCGGTATGGAGCTGGAAAAAGCGACCCTGGAAGACCTGGGTCAGGCAAAACGCGTTGTGATCAACAAAGACACCACCACCATCATCGATGGCGTGGGTGAAGAAGCCGCTATTCAGGGCCGCGTAGGTCAGATCCGTAAGCAGATCGAAGAAGCGACTTCCGATTACGACCGTGAAAAACTGCAGGAGCGCGTAGCGAAACTGGCAGGCGGCGTTGCGGTAATCAAAGTCGGTGCTGCGACCGAAGTTGAAATGAAAGAGAAAAAAGCTCGCGTTGACGATGCCCTGCACGCGACCCGTGCTGCGGTAGAAGAAGGCGTGGTTGCGGGTGGTGGCGTTGCGCTGGTGCGCGTTGCCGCTAAACTGGCTGGCCTGACTGCTCAGAACGAAGACCAGAACGTGGGTATCAAAGTTGCGCTGCGCGCAATGGAAGCCCCTCTGCGTCAGATCGTGTCTAACGCCGGTGAAGAGCCATCTGTGGTGGCGAACAAGGTTAAAGCGGGCGAAGGTAACTACGGTTACAACGCTGCAACCGAAGAATACGGCAACATGATCGACTTCGGTATCCTGGACCCAACTAAAGTGACCCGTTCTGCTCTGCAGTACGCGGCCTCTGTTGCTGGTCTGATGATCACCACCGAGTGCATGGTGACCGACCTGCCAAAAGGCGATGCGCCTGACTTAGGTGCTGCTGGTATGGGTGGCATGGGCGGAATGGGCGGCATGATGTAATCATGTTGTTCTGAACCTCTCAGAACGAACCCCGGGCAGAAATGCCCGGGGTTTTTTATTGCGTGCTATTCGAAAGTCCCTTTGACGCACACGGCACCTTCACGCACCATCTGGCGGCCTTTGGCCCAGACGTCGCGGATCTGCAGGTCATCCGTCAGCACCAGGAAATCGGCATCGCATCCGGGCGCGATCCTGCCCTTATGTTCCAGACCGAGAAACGCCGCCACGTTTTGCGTAAACGGAAGAAGCGCCTCTTCCAGCGGCAACTGATGTCGGTTGACCAGCTGTTGCAGGGTTTCGAGCAGGGATTCGAACCCCGCTACGCCTATACCCACCAGATTGCCGCTCTCATCAAATTTCGGCTGGCTGCCGTTACCGTCAGAACTGAGCGTAAGCCGGTTAAACGGCACCTGAGCCTCGCGGGCCATCACGATGGCGCTGGCGGCGTCAATCGGTTCGCTGATGCTGGTCGTGATGTCGATAAAGCCGCCTTCGCGGGCATAGTTCAGCGCGGCATGGAACAGCGCCCGGGCGCGGTTAACGTGGGTTGGCAGCAGTTTTACGCGGGGAACGTCGGCGTTATGCAGGATGCTTAATAGCGGCTCCAGCAGCTTTGGGCTGTTGCCGAGGTGAAACACGGATATGCCCGCTTTGGCACCCAACAGCCCACCTACGCGAGACTGGGCAGCCATACTGGCGAGCTGGTGGTCTGCTGGCGCGGAAGAACGGTGGTCAGAGATTGCGCATTTCACGCCGATAATTTTGTCTATCAGCGCCACGTCTTTTTCGACACTGCCGGTGATTGTCGGTGAAGGCAGCCCGTACGCGCCCGTCAGCATCCATGCGCTGATCCCTTCATGTTCGAGCGCCCGCGTTTTTGCCAGCAGCGATTCAGGATGGCGGGTTACGCCGTCGGTGCCGAGCAGGCCCACAACGGAGGTGATGCCTGCGGCCACGAGTGCAGACAGGCGAACCTCTGGCGTACGGGTGTGAGGGCCTGCCTCACCACCGCCCCCGATCAAATGCACATGTTGGTCGATAAACCCCGGGCAAACCACCGCCCCGGCGAGATCGGTTTCCGGGCAGTCTGGCCTCGTTGTTCCCTGGCTCGCTTTTTCGATCGCCACGATTTTCCCCGCAGCGATCAACAGATCGCAACGTCCTTTATCCTCCGGAGCGAAGAGATGCGCGTTGCGGAAAAGGTGGGGGGTCAGCACTGAAAAATCCATTTTTATCTCCTCAGAAGAGTAGCTGCATCACCCACATTGAGAGCAGGGCATTAATGACGCAAAGAGTAATAATATGCGGATAATATTTTGGGTTCACCCCGGCGGTCCCCAGGCAGCGACCGGTGTTTTGCACCGGATTGCCCATCAGATAGATGGCGGGTAGCAGGATGGTAGCATCGTGGCCGTTGAGCGTGCCGGCGGCGACCAGGCTGGCGCAGACGCCCACGCCGCCCCCCATACTCATCACCGAGGCCAGAAGAACCGTTGCCGCCGCGCCCGGAAGGCCCCACAGCGCCATAATCGGCTCACATATTTTACCGACAATATCCAGCAGGCCGGTGACCTTGAGCGCCTGAATGATGACAAACGCCATGACGACGTTCGGCAACAGGCTGGTGGTGGCGATGGTAAAGCCGCGACGGGCGCCATCAATAAACATATCCATGATATTTTTACGCGGCTGGGCGATCATGTTCTTCCTCCTGAAGACGATTTTCCATGTGGGCGATCCACAGGCGCAGGACGTTCGCGCCAACAAACTTAAACACCAGAATGACGGCCAGCGGCGTAATCACCGGGACGGTAATGAAGGTGAAGAGCGCGGCACCGGAAGAAAAATAGTTGGTAATGATGGCGCTACCGCTGGTCTGGAAGGTGGCGAAAATAGCGCGCTCCTGGTCCGTAATCGCGCCTTCATCGGTTAACTCTTTGGTCATCCCTGCCGCCGCATCGGTGTTTTGCAGGTTGGCAATCAGCGCCAGGGAGCAAACGCCTGGCACACCAAGCAGCGGACGTAAAACAGGCGTCATAAGCTGCTGCGCGGCACGCAGCCCGCCCAGACCTTCGGTGACGGCAATAATACCGAGCGATAAGATGACCGAGGGAGCCAGCTCAAGGGCAAACAGGAAACCGTCTTTCGCCCCCGTTCCGCCCGTTCCGCGAAACGTCAGGGCGCCGTTAACCGGGCCAAAGCTGCCGTTTAAGACGGTAAAGTCCAGCACGCGCCACCAGTCGGTGCTTTTTGCGAAAAAACCGGAGAAAAAAACGATGGTCAGCACAAACGCCAGATAGCCCACCCACGTCACTCTTTCCTCTCCTGAGGATGATGCACTCATGTAACCTCCTTTTCGTTGCGTACAAAAGTTGTACGTCGCATCACTAAAAACGATCGGAGAAGAAAACACGATATCCCAAAGGCCAATATCAGAATTCATTTAGGATATCAGGGACGGGATGACTGGAATCAGGCCCGCAGAATTGCTCAACGTTTTTCTTTTGGTCATCTTTTAGGTATAAGATTTACACACGGACAACTACTGTCCAGCTTATTGAAAACGAGGAATAACATGCGCGTAAAAGTCTGTGCAGGGATTGTAGGGGCAGCACTGCTGCTGGCGGGGTGTAGCTCCAGCAATGAGCTGTCGGCAGCGGGCCAGGGCGTTCGCTTTGTGGAAGATAAGCCTGGCACTGAATGCCAGCTGTTAGGCACGGCAACCGGTGAGCAAAGTAACTGGATGTCAGGGCAGCATGGCGAAGAAGGTGGCTCAATGCGCGGTGCGGCGAATGCCCTGCGCAATCAGGCTGCGGCAATGGGTGGCAACGTGATTTACGGCGTAAGCAGCCCAACGCAGAGTATGCTGTCCAGCTTCGTGCCGACCGCCAGCCAGATGACGGGCCAGGTCTATAAGTGCCCGAACTGATGTAATGTGCTGATGGCGCTGCGCCCGGCCCTGTAGGGCAGGTAAGCGTAGCGCCACCTGCCTTTTTAGTGCTGCCGCAACTGCAAATCCAGCGGCGTCTTGCTCGGCTCTCCGCCAATCTCACGTGCCAGCTTCGGCACCATATAGCCTGAAACCAGCGTTAACAGTTCGCGCATGATCTGCCGTGCTTCTTCATCCGTCACCATGAAATGCGCCGCGCCCTGTACGCGATCCAGCACGTGCAGGTAATACGGCATCACGCCCGCATCAAACAGGGCATTGCTCAGATCGGCCAGCACGCGGGCGCTGTCATTCACGCCGCGCAGCAGCACGCTCTGATTCAGCAGCGTCACGCCCGCTTTACGCAGTCGCGCCATCGCCGCGCAAAACGCATCGTCAATTTCGTTCGCGTGGTTAATATGATTCACCAGCAGCACCTGCAGGCGGGACTGCTCCAGTCGTAACACCAGGCCGTCGGTGATCCGTGCCGGAATGACAATCGGTAAGCGGCTGTGAATGCGCAGGCGCTTAATGTGCGGGATGGCTTCAAGCTGAGTCAGCAGCCAGTCCAGCTCATGATCTTTCGCCATCAGCGGATCGCCGCCGGAAAAAATAATCTCATCCAGCTCCGGATGGGCGGCAATATAGTCCAGCGCGACCTGCCAGTTGCGTTTATTGCCCTGATTTTCGGCGTACGGGAAATGCCGGCGGAAGCAATAACGACAATTTACCGCACATCCGCCTTTGACCAGCAGCAGGGCGCGGTTGAGATACTTATGCAGTAAACCCGGCACCACGCTGTTCTGCTCTTCCAGCGGATCGGTGCTGTATCCCGGCGCAGTAATGAATTCATCCTGCGAAGTAAGCGTTTGTTTTAATAGCGGATCGTCGGGGTTGCCTTTCTCCATCCGTGCCACAAACGCACGGGGTACGCGCAGGGCGAAAAGGCGCTTTGCCTCGCGGCCTGCAAGCAACTCTGGGTGCTGATCGAGGTCTAAAAGACGCAGCAATTCATCAGGACTGGTGATTACATCGGCAAGTTGCGATAACCAATCTTCTCTGGACGGGGTGTTTAGGGTTACAATATGCGCCATTTTGTGGCTTAGCTACCAGTTAACAAATTTAGAGGGCCTTATGGCAACGTACTATAGCAACGATTTTCGTGCTGGTCTTAAAATCATGATGGACGGCGAACCGTACGCGGTTGAAGCCAGCGAATTCGTTAAACCAGGTAAAGGCCAGGCATTCGCACGCGTTAAGCTGCGCCGTCTGCTGACCGGTACCCGTGTTGAGAAAACCTTCAAGTCTACTGACTCTGCTGAAGGCGCTGATGTTGTTGATATGAACCTGACCTATCTGTACAACGATGGCGAGTTCTGGCATTTCATGAACAACTCCACTTTCGAACAGCTCTCTGCTGATGAGAAAGCGGTAGGTGACAGCGCTAAATGGCTGCTGGATCAGGCTGAGTGCATCGTGACCCTGTGGAACGGCCAGCCTATCGCGGTGACCCCACCAAACTTCGTAGAACTGGAAATCGTTGAAACCGATCCAGGTCTGAAGGGTGATACCGCAGGTACCGGCGGTAAGCCAGCCAAACTGTCTACCGGCGCAGTGGTGAAAGTGCCACTGTTCGTACAGACTGGCGAAGTGATCAAAGTGGATACTCGCTCCGGCGAATACGTGTCCCGCGTGAAGTAATTTACGTATGACTGAAGGCGCAGCGCCCGCTGCGCCTGATTTTTGCAGGCAGGGATGATGAAACGTACCGTTAAAATTCTGCTTCTGTTAGCGCTCTCCAGTGCATTACTTTCCGGCTGTAACACCACGCGTGGAATGGGACAAGATATCCAGGATCTGGGTCATATCATTTCTCACGCCGCCAGCTAAGTTCGTCTAATTTTCCTAAAAATGTGTCCTTTTCCGTCAACCGGCGGGATTTTGTCTATCCTTAAGTTGCTATACACAAAACAACTTTGGCTATAAAAGGAAGATATTATGGTTAAGAAGACAATTGCAGCGATCTTTTCAGTCCTGGTACTTTCTTCAGTGTTAACGGCCTGTAATACCACGCGTGGCGTCGGTCAGGATATTTCTGAAGGTGGTAGCGCAATCTCTGGTGCGGCAACAAAAGCTCAGCAGTAACGAATAAACGGTACGGGACCAGTCGGGTTTCGTACCGTCAGCTTTCTGATTCCTGCAGGGATAAGAACGGAGAAAAACGCGTATCCATATGTAATTTCATGCGGATATTGCGTTTATAGGTATAAACCGTTTTTCCATTGATACTCAGGTGAGCGGCAATTTTTTGATTGCTCGCGCCGTCCATCCACAATGTCAGCACCTTCTCTTCCTGGCGGGTCAGCAAGGGGGCCGCCGCCGTTGGTCTGTCAGCGCCTGCGCGCGAGCGTAATGCGTCGTTGATAACCGTCGCCACTTCTTTGAGACTGGCGTTTTTCAACAGTGACGACCACACCGGGAACTTCCCAAGCCATTCGGTCATGCCGCTGTCCTCTCCCGACTGCAGTAAAATAAACGGTAATCGTTCACTGGCGTTAAGCAGAGAAGAGAGCTGCTGAAAATGGTGAATATCCTGCCTGAAGCCGTACAGGTCAGCGATGACCAGCGCAGGTTTCCATTGCAGAATGTGTTCTCTGGCAAGAAACAGATTATTCAGCCCGGTCACAACGTAGTGTCCCGGGAACAAACCGGAATGATTGAGCCATGCTTCAAACCCCGCGCGGGTGAAGTGACAACGGTCAATCAAAAGAATTTTGAACATATTTTATTCGCAGTCGGCTAGTGGTTTGGCTTCCTGCCATCAGAAAGCACATCATCATAGAGAAGTCGGATGAGTGCTAAAAGCCGGAACTCCGCGCCATACTGCGGCTATTTCTTGCCTTAACGTGTTCAGCAAAAAATGATTGAAAAAAAATAGCACGCTAACCACAATAGGGGGCGTAATCTCTGCCTTACGGGACGACCCGTAAGCGTTTCTTTCACCGGGGACGGCCCCAACTTGCATTAAGTTAAGGAGCCTGACATGTCCTGGATCATTCTTTTTATTGCTGGCCTGCTCGAAGTGGTATGGGCGATTGGTCTCAAGTACACCCACGGGTTTACCCGCCTGACGCCCAGCGTCATTACCGTTACCGCCATGATCGTCAGTATCGTTCTGTTATCCTGGGCGATGCGCTCTCTGCCTGTGGGAACGGCTTATGCCGTCTGGACGGGTATTGGCGCGGTGGGGGCTGCCATCACCGGCATTCTGCTGCTGGGCGAGTCAGCGAGTCTGGCGCGTATCGCCAGCCTCGCGTTGATTGTGGCCGGAATCGTTGGGCTTAAGCTCAGCACCCACTAATGGGGCTGTTTTACCCAGATAAGTTTTGACACATCAAACCCTTGCCGGGTCGCGACGTCCAGCATCTGCTGCTTCATTTCGGGTGAAAGAGTTGGCGTGCGGGAGAGTATCCACAGGTAGTCGCGATCCGGCCCGCAGACCAGCGCGTGACGGTACTCTCTGTCGAGCGCGATCACGTTATAGCCGCCATAAAACGGGCCAAAGAAAGAGACTTTGAGCGCGGCTCGCCGCGGGTCACCAGTGAAGTACGCTTTCCCAACCGACTGCTGCCACATCTCACGATCGGGATTATAGCCCCGGTTGATCACCTGAATACCGCCATCATCCATCGGACTGTAATTCGCAGTGACCTTCTCTAAGCCCTGCTCAAACCGATGGTCGAGGCGCGCGATTTCATACCATGTTCCAAGGAAGCGTTGTGCATCAAAAGGCGTGACGACGGTAACGCCAGGCGGTGGGGTAGGAGAACTGCAGGCAACCACTAAAAACGCGGCTGTCACCGCGGCGATAACAGGCAGAATGCGCATAGGAGTTTCCTTACTGTTTTTTGTTAAGTGTAGATGACAGCAGGAAAAATGCGGAAGAGTGTGCGGGGTATTTCGCCGCACACCGTGGATTTTATAGGCCGGGTAAGGCGAAGCTGCCACCCGGCAATGTTTTACTGCAGCGCGTCGAGGATACGGTATGCCGCCTCAACGCGTGCCGGGTTCGGATAGCTTTTATTCGCCAGCATCACAATGCCGAGCTGCTTTTCAGGAATAAATGCCACGTAGCTGCCAAATCCGCCGGTAGAGCCCGTTTTATGGACCCAGGAGGCCTTAACCGGTGGTGCCGGTGGATTCACTTCTCTTGCAGGCAACGGCGCCAGCGCCACCTTATTGTCGCTGCCCCCGACCACCGTTTGGGCGTCGACCGGCCAGTTCAGCATTTCCCAGCCCAATCCTTGATACATGGCTCCCACGCGCCAGTAGCGAGACTGTGCCAGGGCAATACCGTGCTTAAGTGGGGAATCCTGAAGGGAGTCCGGCATCATGTTGACCATCACCCAGCTTGCCATATCCTGCACGTTGGTTTTTACGCCATAGGCTTCCGCGTCTAGCATCCCTGGCGAAACGTGGACCGCTTTACCGTCACGGTATCCCCAGGCGTAATGCGCCTCTTCCGCTTTCGGGACGTTAATCCAGGTATGGTCCAGCTTGAGCGGCTTAAAGACCCGCGTCGTCATGGCCTGCTCATAGCTCATGCCGGAGGGTTTGACCGCCAGCGCGCCAAAAAGACCGATGCTGGTGTTAGCGTAAAGACGCGTGGTGCCCGGCTTCCACTTTGGCTGCCAGTTTTGATAAAAGCGCAGCAGGGAGGCGGTATCCGTGACCTCATCCGGCACCTGCAACGGCAGACCGCCTGCGGTGTAGGTTGCCAGATCCAGCATGCGAATGCCCTGCCACTGCTTGCCCGTGAGCTCAGGCCAGTATTTGGTCACCGGATCGCCCAGCGTTATTTCACCGCGCGCAATCGCGTCACCACCCAATACGCCGGTGAAGGTTTTACTTATCGAACCCAGCTCGAACAAGGTTTGCGGGGTGACGGGTTTGTTCGCTGCAACATCAGCTTTACCGAAGGTAAAGTAGTGCGGCTGACCCTGATAAATCACCGCCACCGCCATACCCGGAATGGCCTGCGCGTTCATCAGCGGCGTAACGGTGCGTTCCACCACCTCAGCCAGCTGTTTTTCGGACATCGGTGCGGCGAATGCAGCGCTGGCAACGCTGAGCAGCAGGGCACAGCTTAGGGTTTTTTTCATCATTAGTTATCTTCCGTAATAGCAGTTCAAGGGAGTGTCCGGGCCCGTCAGACCGCTGTAGTCTGTGAGATTTGACTGTGGCTGACAAACGGTTAAATTTAGCATTAGCTGTTAATTTTTCTAACGGACGAGACCATGACGCGCAGCTATCTTCCTCTTAATTCCCTGCGGGCGTTTGAAGCCGCCGCCAGGCACCTCAGTTTTACGCATGCTGCTATCGAGCTGAATGTTACCCATTCCGCGATTAGCCAGCACGTAAAGGCGCTGGAGCAGCACCTTAATTGCCAGCTGTTCGTCCGCGTTTCCCGTGGGCTGATGTTGACCACGGAAGGCGAGAATTTGCTGCCGGTACTGAATGACTCGTTCGACCGAATTGCCGGAATGCTGGATCGCTTTGCCAGCCAGCGCGCTCAGGAGAAGCTGAAAATTGGCGTGGTGGGTACCTTTGCTACGGGGATGTTATTCTCGCAGCTCGCTGACTTTCGTCGCTGCTATCCGCATATCGATCTTCAGCTGTCGACGCACAACAATCGCGTCGATCCGGCAGCCGAGGGGCTTGATTACGCCATTCGCTATGGCGGAGGGGCGTGGCACGGCACGGAAGCGACATTTCTCTGTTCTGCGCCGCTGGCACCGCTTTGCACCCCTGATATCGCTGCCGCGTTGCATACTCCTGCCGATATCCTGAAGTTTACCCTGCTGCGTTCTTACCGGCGCGACGAGTGGACCGCCTGGATGCAGGCCGCGGGAGAACATCCGCCTTCACCGACGCACCGGGTGATGGTGTTTGATTCGTCCGTGACCATGCTGGAAGCTGCGCAGGCAGGTGCGGGCATAGCGATTGCCCCTGTCGATATGTTTACCCACCTGCTGAACAGTGAGCGCATTGTGCAACCCTTTGCGACGCAGATTGACCTTGGCAGCTACTGGCTCACGAGGCTACAGTCACGCGCAGAAACGCCCGCAATGAGTGAGTTTGCGCAGTGGCTGGTGGGGAAGATGCAGAAATAAAAGGCCCGCCGGATGGCGGGCCAGAGGCGTCAGAGGGTGACCACCGCAATCAGCGTCACCACGGTCAGGATGGTCGCCAGACCGTAGAATACCCATTTCCCGCTCGGTACATGGATTTTCAGGTCATGCATCGCATGGTGAATACGGTGCAGGCCACACCATAGCGGCAGGACGATCATCAGGAAGATGAACACGCGGCCGATAAAGCTGCTCGCGAACGCCAGTACGCGCTCGTAGCTCAGCGCATCGCCCGGGAACAGCCCCAGCGGCAGCATAATGCCGACCAGCAGAATGATGACGGGGGCAATGATGGCACTCCACATGCCGCCTGCGCCAAAGAGGCCCCAGAAGACCGGCTCGTCAGAACGTTTTGGATTTGGATTGATCACAATAGTCTCCTTACCAGAACAGTGCGACAAACAGAATGACCACGGTGACCAGAATCGTCACCGCCCAGAGCCCCTTAATCACCGGCTCTGGCCCCATTTTCTCGCCTTTTACAATGATGTTCGCCGCTTTTGGCGCCAGTTCAAACCAGGTTTTGGTATGCAGCAGCGCGGCCGCGAGCACGATCAGGTTCAGAATGACTATGATCGGGTTTTGCAGGAAACCGACGAAGCTGGCCCAGGTTTCCGGGCCATGCTTGAGGGCAAAAACGCCGTACATCAGCTCAAGGCTGAACCAGACCGCCGGTACCGCCGTGCCTTCACGCAGCATGTAGAAGCGATAAAACGGCAGGTTTTTCCACCAGGTGGACGGCACAGGCCGCACATAGGCTTTGCGTTTAGTCGTCATCATGCACTCCTTAGCGTGGTTTCAGGGTAGCGATAAGAAAGTCTTTCGAACTTTCCACTTTACCCTGCTGAATAGCGGCGGCCGGGTCGACGTGCTTCGGACAGACTTCGGAGCAATAACCCACAAAGGTACAGGTCCAGACGCCGTTCTGGCTGTTAAGCTGCGCCATACGTTCTTTTTTACCGTGGTCGCGGCTGTCTTCGTTATAGCGGTGCGCCAGGGTAATGGCGGCCGGGCCGATGAACTCGGGGTTCAGGCCAAACTGTGGACAGGCAGCGTAGCAAAGACCGCAGTTGATGCAGCCGGAGAACTGATGGTATTTCGCCATCTGAGCCGGGGTCTGGGTGTTTGGCCCCTGATCCGGCGTGCGCGGGTTGCCGATGATGTAGGGCTTAATGGCTTCCAGGCTTTCGATAAAGTGGGTCATATCGACCACCAGATCGCGTTCAATCGGGAAGTTGCCCAGGGCTTCGACCTTGATGCCTTTGGTATAGTCACGCAGGAAGGTCTTACAGGCCAGCTTCGGCACCTTGTTGACCATCATGCCGCAGGAGCCGCAGATCGCCATACGGCAGGACCAGCGGTAGCTCAGGTCTGGCGCCAGGTTGTCTTTGATATAGCCGAGCGCGTCCAGCAGGGAGGTTTGCTCGTCGTAAGGGACTTCATAGAAAGCACTGTGCGGTGCGGCATCCACTTCCGGGTTGTAGCGCACCACTTCAACTTTGAGTGTTTGCATCTCAGCCATTCGCCTTCTCCTTCTTCTCGGCGGCTTCTGCTTCTGCACCGTACACGCGTTTAGCCGGTGGCAGCGTGGTGATTTTCACGTCGCTGTAGTCCAGACGTGTGGTGCCATCCGCATCGCGCCAGGCGAGCGTGTGTTTCAGGAAGTTGACGTCGTCACGCTCGGTACAGCCTTCATCAAGACGCTGATGCGCCCCACGCGACTCTTTACGCGCCAG
The DNA here is from genome assembly GCF_020567405.1 of Enterobacter sp. TCD1-1. NCBI lineage: Bacteria > Pseudomonadati > Pseudomonadota > Gammaproteobacteria > Enterobacterales > Enterobacteriaceae > Enterobacter > Enterobacter sp. TCD1-1. Next base: position 20,845 of record NZ_JAJCXF010000007.1, read on the forward strand.
CGCAGAGTGCGCCATACATTCCGCCACGTTCAGGCCGTGGCCCAGTTCGATGGTATAGAGCAGGTCGGTGTTGAAAACGCTGGAGGTATCGGTGATGCGCACGCGCTTGAAGCGCTCCTGCAGTTCCGCCAGCTTGTCGACGGTTTTTTGCATCAGCTCAGGGGTACGGTAGATACCGCAGCCTTCTTCCATCGACAGGCCCATCTCGTCGCGGATCTTAGACCAGTTCTCGTTACCTTCCTGGTTCACCAGATCTTTCAGGCGTTTTTCAACGTCGGCGACCTGCGCATCCAGCGCGGCACCGTTGGCTTCGCCTGCGGTTGCCGCCCGCTCCATCGCGCGCTCGCCCGCCATGCGGCCAAAGACCACCAGCTCGGCCAGCGAGTTTGAGCCGAGACGGTTGGCGCCGTGCAGGCCCACGGAGGAACATTCACCGACGGCGAACAGACCCTTAATACGGGTTTCACACTGCTGATCGGTTTCGATCCCGCCCATGGTGTAGTGCGCCGTTGGGCGTACCGGAATCGGCTCTTTCACCGGATCGACGCCGACGTAGGCTTTCGCCAGCTCGCAGATGAACGGCAGACGTTCCAGCAGTTTTTTCTCGCCCAGATGACGCAGGTCGAGATAGACCACATCGCCGCGCGGCGTGGAGATGGTGTTGCCTTTGCGCCACTCGTGCCAGAAAGCCTGAGAGACTTTGTCACGCGGGCCGAGCTCCATGTACTTGTTCTTCGGCTCGCCGAGCGGGGTTTCCGGACCCATGCCGTAATCCTGCAGGTAGCGGTAGCCGTTTTTGTTGACCAGAATACCGCCTTCACCGCGGCAGCCTTCCGTCATCAGAATGCCGGAGCCTGGCAGACCGGTTGGGTGATACTGCACGAATTCCATATCGCGCAGCGGCACGCCGTGGCTGAGCGCCATACCCATACCGTCGCCGGTAACGATGCCGCCGTTGGTGTTATAACGATAAACGCGGCCCGCACCGCCCGTCGCCATCACCACCGCATTGGCGCGGATCTGGACGAGCGTGCCTTCCATCATATTCATCGCCACCAGGCCGCGCGCGTGTCCATCATCCACCAGAATGTCGAGGACGAAATGCTCATCGAAGCGCTGAATTTGTGGGAACTGAAGGGAGGTCTGGAACAGGGTGTGCAGCATGTGGAAGCCGGTCTTATCGGCAGCGAACCAGGTGCGTTCGATCTTCATGCCGCCGAAGCGGCGAACGTTGACGCTGCCGTCCGGACGGCGGCTCCACGGACATCCCCACTGTTCAAGCTGGGTCATCTCCGTTGGACAATGGTGCACAAAGTAGTCAACGACATCCTGTTCACAAAGCCAGTCGCCCCCTGCAACCGTGTCGTGGAAATGGTATTCAAAGCTGTCATGATCCTGCGCAACGGCGGCGGACCCTCCTTCTGCGGCCACCGTGTGGCTGCGCATTGGATAGACTTTTGAAATCAATGCGATTTTAGCGTTGGGATTAGCTTGCGCTGCAGCAATCGCAGCACGTAATCCAGCCCCGCCAGCGCCTATTACGGCAAGATCGGCCTGAAAAGTTTGCACGACATTCCTCCAGATTTTTGTTATTTCGCAACGCGACAAACTAAAGGTAGTTCACCCGTCCAAAAGGACGATTGCGAAAGCGTTTCCACTGCTCCTTTATGGGTAAAACAGTATAACCGTGTAGATGTCAGGGAAATTTGACGTGTTCGATTTTTTTGCTGTTCTGTCCGGCGATTTATCATTGAGATTGATGAATTGCATCACGCAATTGTTCACCTAAATGAAATGCGCTTTTTTACTGCGCAAAATTTGTCTCTGTCCCAGCTAACGAGTAGACTTCGTGCCCTTGTCTGAAATCGGAGAACAACTCATGAGCGAAACGGCCACCTGGGAGCCGAGCGCATCCATCCCTAATCTGTTAAAACGCGCTGCAATTATGACGGAGATCCGCCGTTTCTTTGCCGACCGCGGCGTCCTGGAGGTGGAAACCCCGTGCATGAGTCAGGCAACGGTAACGGATATTCATCTGGTCCCGTTTGAAACCCGTTTTGTTGGCCCCGGCCACTCTCAGGGCATGAATTTGTATCTGATGACCAGCCCGGAATACCACATGAAACGCCTGCTGGCGGCGGGGTGTGGTCCGGTCTATCAGCTGTGCCGCAGTTTCCGTAATGAAGAGATGGGGCGTCACCACAACCCGGAATTCACCATGCTGGAGTGGTACCGCCCGCATTATGATATGTACCGCCTGATGAATGAGGTGGACGATCTGCTGCAGCAGGTCCTGGACTGCTCTGAAGCTGAAACGCTCTCTTATCAGCAGGCCTTCCAGCGCTATCTGGAAATCGATCCGCTGTCGGCGGACAAAACCCAGCTGCGCGAAGTGGCGGCAAAACTGGATTTGAGCAACGTGGCGGATACCGAAGAGGATCGCGACACGCTGCTGCAGCTGCTGTTCACCTTCGGCGTGGAACCGCAGATTGGCAAAGACCGTCCGACGTTTGTCTATCACTTCCCGGCAAGCCAGGCGTCACTGGCGCAGATCAGTACCGAAGACCATCGTGTCGCAGAGCGTTTTGAGGTCTATTACAAAGGTATTGAGCTGGCGAACGGCTTCCACGAACTGACCGACGCCCGCGAGCAGGCGCAGCGTTTCGAGCAGGATAACCGCAAGCGCGCCGCGCGCGGCCTGCCACAGCAGCCGATCGATACCAACCTGCTGGAAGCGTTAAAAGCGGGCCTGCCGGATTGCTCCGGCGTGGCGCTGGGCGTAGACCGTCTGGTGATGCTGGCGCTGGGCGCCGAGCAACTGGGCGATGTGATTGCCTTTACGGTCGATCGCGCTTAAAGAATTGCCGGGTGGCGCTGTCGCTTACCCGGCCTACTCGGTCATTTGGCCCTGCCACATTAAAAACTGCCATATTATCAATATACGGGTCTTTTTCTTAATTTGGCCTTTATAGCCACAATATTAGTCTGGTCTTCTGCTACCATCCGCGCAGTTTAATTCCTCTTTGGATGGTTCTATGTCCCACTCACTCAAAAAGATGACCCTCACCGGGCTCATCCTGATGATATTTACCTCAGTGTTTGGCTTTGCCAACAGCCCCTCCGCGTTCTATCTGATGGGCTATAGCGCGACGCCGTTTTATATCGTTTCTGCTCTGTTCTTCTTTATCCCGTTTGCGCTGATGATGGCGGAGATGGGCTCGGCTTACCGGAAAGAAGAGGGCGGGATTTACTCATGGATGAACAACAGCGTCGGCCCGCGTTATGCCTTTATCGGTACGTTTATGTGGTTTTCATCCTACGTCGTCTGGATGGTCAGTACGGCCGCTAAAGTCTGGGTGCCGTTCTCGACGTTTGTTTTCGGCGCCGATAAAACCCAGGTCTGGTCGTTAGCCGGGCTGAGCTCCACGCAGGTCGTCGGGATTCTGGCGGTATGCTGGATGGTTGTCGTGACGCTGGTGGCGTCTAAAGGTATCAATAAAATTGCCCGGATTACCGCCGTGGGCGGGATTTCCGTGATGTGCCTGAACCTGGTGCTGCTGCTGGTGAGTATCGCTATCCTGTGCCTGAACGGTGGTCATTTTGCGCAGGAAGTGAACTTCGTTTCATCGCCTAATCCAGGTTACCAGTCCGGGCTGGCTATGCTCTCCTTCGTGGTGTTTGCCATCTTCGCTTACGGCGGCATTGAAGCCGTTGGCGGTCTGGTCGACAAGACCGAGAACCCGGAGAAAAACTTTGCCAAAGGCATTATTTTTGCCGCCATCGTGATTTCCATCGGCTATTCGCTGGCGATTTTCCTCTGGGGGGTCAGCACCAACTGGCAACAGGTATTGAGCAACAGCACCACCAACCTCGGGAACATCACCTATGTGCTGATGAAAAGTCTGGGGATGACGCTGGGGCAGGCGATGAACCTGACGCCGGATGCGGCGGCAACGCTGGGCATTTGGTTTGCGCGTATTACCGGTCTGTCGATGTTCCTCGCCTATACCGGCGCATTCTTCACGCTGATCTATTCGCCACTGAAAGCGATTATTCAGGGTACGCCGAAGGCGCTGTGGCCTGCGCGCATGACCCAGCTCAACACGACGGGGATGCCTGCTAACGCGATGTGGATGCAGTGCCTGCTGGTATGTGCGTTCATTCTGCTGGTGTCATTTGGCGGCGATACGGCGTCTGCGTTTTACAACAAGCTGACCCTGATGGCGAACGTGTCGATGACCCTGCCGTACCTGTTCCTGACCCTGGCGTTCCCGTTCTTTAAGGCGAAGCAGGACCTTGAACGTCCGTTTGTGATCTTCAAAACCCGCGCGGCAACGCTGCTGGCCACCACGGTGGTGCTGCTGGTGGTGGCGTTTGCCAACATCTTCACCATTATTCAGCCGGTGATTGAGGCGAACGACTGGAACAGCGCGCTGTGGATGGTGGGCGGCCCAATCTTCTTCTCGCTGTTAGCGATGGGGATTTATGAGAATTACCGTCGACGCGCGACGGCGTACATCGCAGAAGTGGCGTAGCGGGAATATTCCCCTCCCGAAAGGGAGGGGAGACGCGTTACAGACTGCCCGCCGGGCGCGTACGCGCCGCTGACGTCAGCGTTCTTCCCGTTTTACGCCCGTCCAGGCTTTCCAGACGCATCTGGAACGGTGGGAACGGCATATCAATACCGTGCTCGCGGAAGCCCGCCAGAATCAGCTGGTGGATCTCATGGCGCAGCGGCATACGGTGCCCCATTTCGGCGGCGTAGATACGCAGCTCGAAAATCTGAATCCCCTGCTGTAAATCCACAAGGAAAACTTCCGGCGCCGGATTGTCGATGACCAGCGAGCAGCGCTCCGCGGCGGTGTAGAGGATCTGGGTGACCTCTTCGCTGTTAGCGTCCGACGGGGCCGGTACCGTCAGCACCACACGGGTAACGGAGTCTGACAGCGACCAGTTGATGAACTGCTCGGTAATAAACGCCTTGTTTGGCACGATGATCTCTTTCCGATCCCAGTCGCTGATCGTCGTCGCACGGGTGTTGATCTTCGTGATGCTGCCGGTCAGATCGCGGATCGTGACGGTATCGCCAATACGGATCGGTTTTTCGAACAGAATGATCAGACCAGAGATGAAGTTGGCGAAGATCTCCTGTAAACCAAAACCTAACCCGACGCCGAGCGCTGCGACGAGCCACTGGAGCTTCGACCACTCAATGCCGATCATCGAGAAGCCAACCAGTCCACCAAACAGCATGATCAGATACTTGGTAATGGTCGTGATCGCATAGCCCGTACCCGGCGTTAAATCCAGATGCTGCAGCAGCGCCAGCTCCAGCAGCGCCGGGAAGTTGCGCACCAGCTGGGTGGTGATGATCAGCACCAGAATGGCAATCAGCACTGCCCCTAGAGTGATCGGCTCCAGGCTTTCTACGCCTTGCACCGTGGAGGTCACATCCCACAGCGAGATGTTCTCCAGGAAGCCAAATGCGGAGTGGATCTCCGACCACAGGAAGATGACCGACAGGAGGGCAATCAGCATCAGGATAGAGCGAACCAGACGCAGGGACTGGGTACTGATGGCATCCAGATCCAGCTCGACCTCATCCGCCTCCGTCGTGCCTTCCGTACTGTTGACGTGGTTTGGCTCTTCCTCACCCCGCGCGCGTTGGGCGAGGATCTCCGCCCGGCGATGCTTGGCACGATCAAACGCCAGACGGCGGCGCTGAATCAGCATCCAGCGGCGGATCACGTGATACACCACCAGCAGCAGGAACCAGATGGCCACCGAGGTTTCCAGACGTGCCAACAGCGCCTGCGACGTCGCCAGGTAACCCACCGCGGCTGCCAGCATCGCAATCAACGGTGCGCTGAGCAGCAGGTTCCAGAGCAGCCGGTTGAACATATTGTCGCCGCTGCCGGTTTTATCCAGATAGAGCGGAATACCCGCGCGTTTCAGGCTGAGCGTGACGATGGCCAGCGCGCCACATATCAGCATAAAGCAGAGGCGGCCCAGCGAGCCTGAGAATTCGCGGTCGTTGAGATTATCGAACATGATCAGCGCCATAATCAGCGGCACAATCAGCCCGATGCTCATCAGATAGTAACGCATGGCGCGCGCCACGCGATTACGCGGCCAGCCAAAGTGGGCGATAAACAGGCCATTGGGTCGCGCAAAGGTGGCGCAAATCATCACCACCCACAGCAGCGGTACCGTGGCGGTGACGCCATCGCCAATCGCTACCGCGAGCGGATAGGGCCAGGCTTCCCGCAGGCCATAGCCCAGCGTCATCCACAGCACCGGCAGCGGGGAGGCGACAAGAATCGACCAGAATACGGTGCGCAACGTCAACCAGAAGTGATCCTGGGTAACCTTCCCCACCCGGGAGCTGGAACGCTCGAGGAAGCGGGTGAAATGTCTGCGCGAGTAAATGCTGAAGCCCACCAGAATCAACGCCCCCAGCAGCGGGAAAATGGTCTCTTTGCTGGTGAGCATCATCACGCTGGCCTGTCCCAGCTGGCTGAAGGTATCCAGCGAAATCAGACGGCGCAGATCCTGAACAATCTCAATTGGCCACGAGAAGGTCATTGGACGCACGTCTGACGTCCAGAAGAGATAACGGTGCGTCGCCTCGTTCACCTCTTTCAGCGCATCTTCCAGCTGGCTGTTGGACACTTTTAGCTTGGTCAGCTCCAGAATCAGCGTATCCCCGCCCTGGAGCAGAGAGTTCAGCAGTTCACGCTGGGTACGCATCTGGGCTTCAAGAATACGGTTTTGCTCGCTGGTCAGAGGCTGTCCGTCAGCCTGACGGATCTGGCGGATTTGCGGCTGTTTGTTGAGAAGATCTTCAAAATGCAGCCGCTGAACGCGCAGCTGGGCCATTTCGGTATCCAGCTGCTGCGGCTTGGGCATTTCCGGCAGCCGCGCGACCTGGGCGCGCAGCGCTTCGCCCAGCAGGTTTGACGATCCGAGCCACTGGGACTGCTCGCGCAGGGTGTTAAGCGCCTGGCGAACCTGAAGGGTTTGATTGGTGGCCTGACGCTGCTGCGAGGCCACCAGATCCATACGCTGCGCCTGTTGGTTCAGCGCAGCCGAAAGCTCACGGTTGACCTTAAACTGCTGGACGATGCCGGCAGGCAGGTTATCGCTGTTTTCTGCCAGCAGCTCGGTACTTTCCAGCGCGCGCTCCGCTTCACGCTGGCGCTGGCTGTTGAGCTGGTTGCGCAGGGCCTGAAGATACGCGTCCAGCTGCTCGCTCTGCTTCTGAGCGAGTTCTGAGCGCATCCGCGACAGCTCCTGGCGGTTATTGGCGGAAAGCTGCGCCAGCTCAAGCTCGTCGACAAGGGCCTTCAGGCGAGCCGATTCTGCCTGCAGGCCCAGATTTTGGGCCTGTGCCTGGGGCGTGTTGCCGTTTTGCGTACCCACGCGGCGCTCAACTTCATTAAGCTGGCGACGGGCGTCGGTTTGCTGCTGCGGAAGCTGGCTGAGAGAGTCGGCAATTTCGCGCGCTCGCTCCTGCTCCTGCTGAGCAAGGCGGCTCTTTTCCAGAAGCTGGCTGCTGACCTGCAGGATCTCCTGGTTCAGTGCGTCGGAGGTCATCCCTGCGGGCACATCGCGCGGTTCGTCACGCAAATTATTGAGCTGCGCGCGCAGCGTTTGCGAGAGTTTGGGAAAGTTGTCGATAACCTGCTGATACTGCTGAGCGCGCTCAAGAGAGCCTTTCCGCTCCTCAAGCGCGTTCAGTGCGGACTGGAGCGACTCGACGGTCTCTGGCTGAGCGGGTTTGGCCGCTTTTGCCTGCTCCAGTTCCTGGGTTATCTGTTTGGCGTCGGGGGCTGTCGCTGCGTACGCCCCCATGCTGAGGCACCAGGCCATCAGTAGAACGATAATCGGGCGCACGTCAGCGATCCTTCTGTTGTTAGCCTTCGTCTTTTTTGTCGTCAACCAGCGGGCTGGCGTCGTGCTCGGCCTGGATCTCTTCTTGTGACAGCGGAGCCGGTTCTGCCTCTGGCGTCACGAAGGTTTCAGTAGAGACCGCCAGCGGCTGGCCCAGCTTTGTCACCGACAGGCTTTCAAGCTGTTCAGCCAGCTTCACTTTGCCCGGCGCAAACAGGTTGATCACGGTGGAGCCCAGCTTAAAGCGACCCATCTCCTGGCCTTTCAGCAGGGCCACAGAGCCTTCCGCTTCACCGGCAGGCCAGGTCCAGCGTTTGATCACGCCTTCGCGCGGTGGGGTAATGGTGCCAGCCCAGACGGTTTCGATGCTGCCGACGATGGTCGCACCGACCAGAATCTGTGCCATAGGGCCGAATTCAGTATCAAACAGGCAGATGACGCGCTCGTTACGGGCAAACAGGTTTGGCACGTTCTGCGCGGTGAGGTGGTTCACGGAGAACAGATCGCCCGGGACGTAAATCATTTCACGCAGGATGCCGTTACACGGCATGTGCACGCGGTGGTAGTCGCGCGGTGACAGATAGGTGGTGGCAAAGGTACCGTTGCGGAACAGATCCGCCATCAGGTAGTTACCCGCCAGCAGCGCTTCCAGGCTGTAGTTATGGCCCTTCGCCTGCAGAATTTTGTCGTCTTCGATGTTACCCAACTGGCTGATCACGCCGTCTGCCGGCATCACCAGGACGTTAGGGTCGGTGTTCACCGGGCGCACGTCGTCACGCAGCGGGCGCACGAAGAATTCGTTGAAGGTGCGGTAGCTGGCGGTATCCGGCTTCTGCGCCTCTTTCATATCGACCTTGTAATATTTTACGAAAAGGTCGATGACCAGTTTGGTCAGCCAGCCTGCGCGTTTGCTCGCGCCCCAGCCCGCCAGGCGAGTGAGCCACAGTTTTGGCAGAATGTATTGAAGCGAAAGTTTAAATGCGTTTAACAAGGTAGCCTCCAGGCCATTGTTTTGTCGTTCCTGATCCGGCGTTAAGCCGCCGGAACCTGAAAAAAGGGGACGATTTTAGCGATGCTTAGCTTAGTTGTCAGTTATCAGAATCAGAAAAGTTTTTACGCGTTTTTACCTGATCCATGCTCTCAAGAATACGGTGGTAATTCTCGAAGCGGGTCTCCGCAATTTCGCCTTTCTCAACCGCTTCACGGATAGCGCAGCCTGGGTCGTTATCGTGTTTACAGTCGCGGTACTTGCAAGCGCCTAAATAATCATGGAATTCGACAAATCCGTTAAAGATTTGTTCCGGCTCCAGGTGCCATAAACCGAACTCTCGCACGCCCGGGGAGTCGATGACATCGCCCCCGTGCGGGAAGTGATACAGGCGTGACGCGGTGGTGGTGTGCTGGCCCAGGCCCGAGACATCAGAGACATCGTTGGTGAGGATCTCTTGCTGGAGGCCAAGCAGGTTGTTCAGCAGGCTCGATTTGCCCACGCCGGACTGGCCCGCAAAGATGCTGATGCGATCGGTAAGCGCCTCTTCCAGCGGTTTCAGGCCATCTTTGGTGTAGCTGGAGACCATCAGGACGCGGTAGCCAATCTTGCGATAGATATCCATCTGCTCATTGACGAAGGCCATTCCGTCGTCGTCCAGCAGATCGATTTTGTTCAGCACGATAATCGGCTCAACCTGCAGCGTTTCGCAGGCGACGAGGTATCGGTCGATAATATTGAGCGACAGTTCGGGCAAAATCGCCGATACGATAACAATCTGGTTAATGTTGGCGGCAATCGGTTTGACCCCGTCGTAGAAATCGGGACGGGTTAACACGGATGTGCGCTCATGGACCGCTTCAACGATACCTTTTACCGTCACGCCTTCCGCCGCCTCTTTACCCGGCCGCCAGACGACGCGGTCGCCGGTCACCAGAGAACGAATGGTCCGGCGGATGTTGCAGCGGTGAATCGCACCATCGGCGGATTCCACGTCAGCGTGCATACCGAAACGGCTGATGACTACGCCTTCCGTTGGGTCGCCAAACAGGTTGTCGTCGTAATCGACCTTCTCCGCAGTGGTTTTAAGACGGCGCTGGTGATTGGCATTCACGCGGCGCTGCTGCCCTTTGGAGAGTTTATTTTTACTCAATCGCACTGGCTCCTGGTCGCCCGTAGGGGGCAAAACCTCTATGATACACTCTAATTAATACTAGTTAACCTGCTACTGCCGGTTATGCGAGAAGGGTGGAAAATAACATGAGCGCGGATGAAAACAACCTGATTTGGATCGATCTCGAAATGACCGGGCTGGATCCCGAGCGCGATCGCATCATTGAAATTGCAACCCTGGTGACGGACGCCAACCTGAATATCCTGGCGGAAGGGCCAACGATAGCGGTGCATCAGTCCGATGACCAGCTGGCGTTGATGGATGAGTGGAACGTGCGTACCCACACCGGCAGTGGTCTGGTGGAGCGCGTGAAGGCGAGCACCATGGGTGACCGTGAGGCGGAGCTGGCGACGCTTGAGTTCCTGAAAAAGTGGGTTCCGGCGGGCAAATCGCCTATTTGTGGGAATAGCATCGGTCAGGATCGTCGTTTCCTGTTTAAGTACATGCCGGAGCTGGAGTCTTACTTCCACTACCGTTATCTGGATGTCAGCACGCTGAAAGAGCTGGCGCGTCGCTGGAAGCCTGAAATCCTCGACGGCTTTAAAAAGCAGGGGACGCATCAGGCGATGGACGATATCCGGGAGTCCGTGGCGGAGCTTTCCTACTACCGCGAAAACTTTATTAAGCTGTGATTTTGAGATCCGGCGCCTTGCGTGGCCGGGTTTTTGTCGTTAAATTGTTCAGCTTGCCGATTAAATAAGCATTTGAACTGAATTTCGAAAAAATCGCTTTAAGGGGGGTTGCAGCTAAAAGGATTTCTCGTATAATGCGCCTCCCGTAACGACAGAGAATTACACGTTACGACAGCAACAAAAGCAGTGCAGATTTGCGGGAATAGCTCAGTTGGTAGAGCACGACCTTGCCAAGGTCGGGGTCGCGAGTTCGAGTCTCGTTTCCCGCTCCAAAATTTGAAAGTGCTTTCACAGCACAGACTGCCCAAGCGGGAATAGCTCAGTTGGTAGAGCACGACCTTGCCAAGGTCGGGGTCGCGAGTTCGAGTCTCGTTTCCCGCTCCAAAATTTGAAAGTGCTTCCACAGCACGGACCACCCAAGCGGGAATAGCTCAGTTGGTAGAGCACGACCTTGCCAAGGTCGGGGTCGCGAGTTCGAGTCTCGTTTCCCGCTCCAAATTCTTCTTAATCTCTAAAATATCCACAGCGAAAAGCGTCGCTGGGGACGTTTTCTATTGTCTCTGAAATACTATTGTGAACAGAGTTATCCACAGAAACTGCGCTTAACCGAAACAGGGTTAAAACTTAGCAGGGTGAATAGTATCTTCATAACACATTGTATTTTAAGTATAAAATTTGATTTCAAAATGTTATTGAGATCACTTGACCTCATCTCCAGCCCAGATGGCGCTTGAGTTTGTAATTTTATTCACAGGCTGTGAATAGTTCAGGCATCCCGCGGAAGCCCTTTCTCAATCACCCTCACCAGACGCTGTTTCTTCGGTATCTGCACCTCGACCACGCAGGCATTACGCTTCTCTATCTGCTGCGCAATCGCCCATTCTATGTGTTCATCAAGAAGTGGGTGCTCACCTCGACGGCTTTCAAGCGCCCGAATATTGGCTTCATCCCACGGGGCATTCCCCAGCGCGACGGCGACATTTCGCAGCCAGCGCAGATGGCCGATACGGCGAATAGCCGAACCCTCCGTCACTTTCAGGAACCAGGCCTCGGACCAGGCGAACAGCTCAATGAGCGGCGGGGCATGGAGCGCCTTACGCGGGCTGAAATCCTCTTCGTCAGTAAGCTGCGAATAGCGGTTCCATGGGCAGATGAGCTGGCAATCATCGCAGCCGTAGATGCGGTTGCCGATAAGCGGTCGGAATTCCTCTGGAATGGCTCCTTCCAGTTCGATAGTCAGGTAGGAGATACAGCGGCGCGCATCAACGGTGTAGGGCTCAACGATGGCGCCGGTAGGGCAGATGGTTATACAGGCCACGCAGCGGCCACAGCCTTCCTCTACCGGGCCGTCTACCGGCAGCGGTAAATCGATCAGCAGTTCACCGAGGAAGAAGAACGATCCGGCGTCGCGGCTAAGGATAAGTGAGTGCTTACCTGTCCAGCCAAGCCCGGCTTTTTCGGCGATCGGACGCTCAAGAATAGGCGCGGAATCGACAAAGGGTCTAAAATTCAGCGAAACACAGTGCTGCTGAATAGTTTCCCCGAGTTTTTTTAAACGGTTACGCAGAAGCTTATGGTAATCACGTCCCAGGGCGTACCGGCTAACGTAACCCAGCGAGGGGTCTTTTAGCGTGCGCGCAAAGGCCGCGTTGGCGGGCAGATAATTCATGCGCACGCTGATGACGCGTAATGTGCCCGGCAAAAGCTCGTGTGGACGGGCGCGCATCATGCCATGACGCGCCATCCACTCCATTTCGCCGTGGTATTGTTTATCCAGCCAGGCCTGCAGTTTCGGCTCGCTGGCGGAAAGGTCGGTATCGGTAATGCCCACCTTCTGGAAGCCAAGTTCAGCACCCCACTGTTTTATTTTTTGCGCTAATTCATTGAGATCGAGGGGCTGTGACATGACGGACCATACGGTGAAGAAAAACCCCGCAAGTATACCACATTCCATCTGGCATGCGGATGACCTCCGGCGCGCCGAAAAAGAGGCCGCAGACAGCCTCGGGATTACCCTGTATGAACTGATGCTGCGCGCGGGTGAGGCGGCGTTTGACGTAGCCCAAAGCGCCTTCCCGCTGGCGGCTCACTGGCTGATTCTGTGCGGGCACGGCAACAACGGCGGTGATGGCTACGTCGTTGCCCGTCTCGCGGTGGCTGCGGGTCTCCGCGTGACCTTGCTGGCTCTCGAAAGTGATAAACCACTGCCGGAAGAGGCCAGCGCGGCGCGGGAGGCATGGCTGAACGCAGGCGGTGTGATTCATGCGCCTGATATCGTCTGGCCAGAGGATGTTGATCTGATTGTTGACGGGCTGCTGGGCACCGGGCTGCGCAGCGCGCCGCGCGAAAACGTTGCCGCGCTTATTGAACACGCTAACAGACATTCCGCGCCGGTAGTCGCCCTGGATATTCCCTCTGGCCTGATGGCACAAACCGGCGCGACGCCGGGGGCGGTGATTCAGGCGGCACATACGGTGACCTTCATCGCCCTCAAGCCGGGGTTACTGACCGGCAAAGCGCGGGATGTCGTCGGCGTGCTGCAGCACAGTGCGCTGGGACTGGAGAGCTGGCTCGCCGGGCAGGACATGCGCATCGCGCGTTTTGATGCATCGCAGCTTGCTGCATGGCTCCCGCCGCGCCGGCCGACGTCCCATAAGGGCGATCACGGCAGGCTGGTCATTGTGGGCGGCGACCACGGTACGGCAGGTGCGATTCGCATGACCGGTGAAGCGGCTTTGCGCAGCGGTGCCGGATTAGTGCGAGTGCTCACTCGCATTGAGAATATTGCGCCAATCATCACCGCCCGACCGGAGCTGATGGTCCATGAGCTTACGCTCCAGACGCTGGAGGAAAGCCTGGAATGGGCGGACGTGGTGGTGATCGGTCCCGGGCTTGGACAGCAGGCGTGGGGTAAACAGGCTCTGCAAAAGGTCGAGAATTTTCGTAAACCGATGCTCTGGGATGCCGACGCGCTTAACCTTCTGGCAATAAACCCGGATAAGCGTCACAATCGCATTCTGACGCCACACCCCGGCGAAGCCGCGCGGCTGCTTAACTGCAGCGTGGCAGAAATTGAAAGCGATCGCTTACTTTCTGCTCAGCGTCTGGTAAAACGTTACGGAGGTGTTGCTGTTTTAAAAGGGGCAGGAACCGTTGTCGCCTGTGACGAGACGCAGGGCATTATTGATGCCGGAAATGCGGGCATGGCGAGCGGCGGCATGGGCGATGTGCTTTCCGGCATCATCGGCGCATTGCTTGGACAGAAACTTCCCCTTTATGATGCAGCCTGTGCGGGCTGCGTGGCCCACGGCGTTGCGGCAGATAAACTGGCCGCGCGTTACGGTACACGCGGTATGCTGGCCACCGATCTCTTTTGCACGCTGCGGCGTGTTGTTAACCCGGATGTGATTGACGTAGAAAATGACTAATCGAGCGATTCCTTTACCTGATGAACAAGCCACTTTAGATCTCGGCAAGCGCGTGGCGCAGGCCTGTCAGGGGGCAACCGTCATTTATCTGTATGGTGATTTAGGTGCGGGTAAAACCACCTTCAGCCGGGGTTTTTTGCAGGCGTTAGGGCATAACGGGAATGTGAAAAGCCCAACCTACACGCTGGTAGAACCGTACACCCTTGAAAATCTCATGGTGTACCACTTCGATTTATACCGCCTTGCGGATCCTGAGGAGCTGGAATTTATGGGGATCCGTGATTATTTTGCCAATGATGCCATCTGCCTGGTGGAGTGGCCGCAACAAGGTGCGGGTGTGCTGCCTGACCCGGATGTCGAAATTCACTTAGATTACCAGGCACAAGGGCGTGAGGCACGCATCAGTGCTGTTTCCTCATCAGGCAGTTCCTTACTGGCGCGACTGGCCGGTTAAGCGTAGGGATGACGGGATGATAAATCGCGTTAAAGGTTGGTTGTTGGCTGCCACCGTGCTGCTGTGCGTGCAGGCCGGGGCGGCAAACCTCTCAGATATTCAGGTCTCGAACGGCGAAAGCCAGGCCCGGATCACGTTCAGCTTTATGGGCGATCCTGAGTATGCGTTTTCACAGCCAGACAGCCACAGCGTGGCGCTGGATATCAAACAGACAGGCGTGATCCAGGGACTCCCGCTGCAGTTCAGCGGCAACAACCTGGTGAAAAGTATCCGTTCGGGTACGCCGCAGGATAGCCAGTCGTTACGCCTGGTGGTCGATCTGACCGAAAAGGGCAAAACGAAGGCGGTGAAGCAGCAAAACGGGGCGAACTATACGGTGGTCTTTACCATCAATGCCGATGTCCCGCCACCGCCTCCACCGCCGCCGGTCGTTGCGAAACGCGTCGAAGAACCGGTGTATACGCCGCGTCCTGCTGAACCTGCGCGTAATCCGTTTAAATCGCAGAACGATCGCATCACTGCGGCAACCAGCAGCAATACGGTAACGCGTCCGGCAGCGAGTGCGCGCCGTACAGCGGCCAGCGGTGACAAAGTGATTATCGCCATTGATGCGGGTCACGGTGGACAGGACCCGGGTGCGATTGGCCCGGGGGGAACGCAAGAGAAAAATGTCACCATCGCCATTGCCCGTAAGCTGCGTGCGCTGCTCAACGACGACCCTATGTTCAAAGGCGTGTTGACCCGCGACGGGGATTACTTCATTTCGGTGATGGGGCGTTCGGACGTTGCACGTAAGCAGAATGCGAACTTCCTGGTCTCCATCCACGCGGATGCTGCGCCAAACCGTAACGCGACCGGCGCCTCGGTATGGGTACTCTCGAACCGTCGCGCCAACAGCGAAATGGCCAACTGGCTGGAAGAGCATGAGAAGCAGTCCGAACTGTTGGGCGGCGCGGGCGATGTGCTGGCAAACAGCCAGTCAGATCCGTATCTCAGCCAGGCGGTGCTGGATTTACAATTCGGTCATTCTCAGCGCGTCGGGTATGATGTCGCCACTAACGTATTGAACCAGCTGCAAAGTATTGGCGTGCTGCATAAGCGCCGTCCTGAACATGCCAGCCTCGGCGTTCTGCGCTCGCCAGATATCCCGTCCATCCTTGTAGAGACGGGCTTTATCAGTAACAACGGTGAAGAGCGTCTGCTGGGAAGCGACAGCTATCAGCAGCAAATTGCCGAAGCGATTTATAACGGTCTGCGTAAATACTTTGATGCCCATCCGCTGCAGTCTGCGCCACAGAGTGGCGCAGGCCAGACGGCCAGCGCAGCGCTGCCGGGTGAGATGACCGCGACCAACTAAGGAGAATTCATGCCGATTCAGGTTCTGCCGCCGCAGCTTGCGAACCAAATCGCCGCCGGTGAGGTGGTGGAACGCCCTGCGTCGGTCGTGAAGGAGCTGGTGGAAAACAGCCTTGATGCGGGCGCGACCCGTATTGATATTGATATCGAGCGCGGTGGCGCGAAGCTTATCCGCATTCGTGATAACGGCTGTGGCATAAAAAAAGAGGAGCTGGCGCTGGCGCTGGCCCGTCACGCCACCAGTAAAATTGCTTCTCTGGATGACCTGGAGGCGATTATTAGCCTCGGCTTTCGCGGTGAAGCGCTGGCCAGTATCAGCTCGGTTTCGCGCTTAACGCTGACCTCCCGTACCGCCGAACAGCAGGAAGCCTGGCAGGCTTACGCCGAAGGGCGCGATATGGATGTGACGGTCAAACCCGCGGCGCACCCTGTCGGCACGACGCTTGAAGTATTAGATCTCTTCTACAACACCCCCGCCCGACGCAAGTTCATGCGTACCGAGAAGACCGAATTCGGACACATCGACGAGATCATCCGCCGTATCGCGCTGGCGCGTTTCGATGTCACCATCAACCTCAGCCACAACGGCAAGGTGATGCGCCAGTACCGCGCGGTGGCGGAAGGTGGACAGAAAGAGCGACGGCTGGGCGCCATTTGCGGGACCCCGTTTCTTGAACAGGCGCTGGCCATTGAGTGGCAGCACGGCGATCTGGCGCTGCGCGGCTGGGTAGCCGATCCGAACGCGAGCAGCGCTGCGTTTGCGGAGATCCAGTATTGCTACGTCAACGGCCGCATGATGCGCGACCGTCTCATCAATCACGCCATTCGCCAGGCCTGTGAAGACAAGCTCGGGGCCGATCAGCAGCCTGCTTTCGTGCTTTATCTGGACATCGACCCGCATCAGGTGGATGTGAACGTCCATCCTGCCAAGCACGAAGTGCGATTCCACCAGTCGCGACTGGTGCATGATTTTATCTATCAGGGCGTGCTGAGCGTGCTGCAGCAGCAGGTTGAAACGTCGTTGCCGCTGGAACACGCAGAACCGGCGCCACGCCCAATCCCGGAAAACCGCGTCGCGGCGGGCCGCAACCATTTTGCGGAGCCCGCCGTCGCGCGTGAACCGGAAGCGCCGCGCTTTTCCTCCGCCGGGGGCGCACCGCGTCCAACGGGTGCCAATTACCCGAATGTCCAGCCCGGCTATCAAAAGCAGCAGGGCGCGTTGTACCGCAAACTGCTGGAAACGCCAGCCGTGGAGCGTAAAACATCCATTCCGGCGCCTCAGCCTTCTCTGGACGGCCACAGCCAGAGTTTTGGTCGTGTGCTGACGATCATCGCGCCGGATATGGCGCTGCTGGAGCGTGACGGTAAATTGATGCTTCTGGCACTGCCGGTGGCCGAACGCTGGCTCAAACAGGTGCAGCTCACGCCGGGCGAAAATGCCGCCTGTGCGCAGCCGCTGTTAATTCCGGTTCGCCTGAAAATATCCCCTGATGAAACAAGGGTATTGCAGCGCGCCGAGGCGCAGCTGGCGCAGATGGGGATTGAAACTGTGCTCGAACCGCAACATGTGACAATTCGTGCAGTGCCTTTACCCTTACGCCAACAAAATTTACAAAACTTGATTCCTGAACTGATAGGCTACCTGGCGCAGCAAACAGCGTTTGATGCCGCTAACACCGCGCAGTGGATCGCCCGTCATCTGGCAAGCGAACACACGCCGTGGAGCATGGCACAAGCCATTAGCGTGCTGGCGGAGGTGGAACGCCTCTGTCCGCATCTGGTGAAAACGCCGCCGGGTGGATTATTACAACCTGTTGATTTACAAACGGCGATGAACGCCCTGAAACATGATTGATGTAAGTAAGGCGAGCCTGCCTAAGGCAATTTTTTTAATGGGCCCAACGGCCTCCGGCAAAACGGCGCTCGCCATTGAGTTGCGTAAAGTTTTGCCTGTAGAGTTGATTAGCGTCGACTCCGCCCTCATTTATCGGGGGATGGACATCGGCACGGCGAAGCCTGGCGCAGAAGAGCTGCGTGCGGCACCGCACCGTTTGCTGGATATACTCGACCCGGCTCAGGCTTACTCCGCAGCGGATTTTCGCCGGGATGCCTTAGCCGAGATGGCCGAGATAACGGCGGCGGGGCGTATACCGCTGTTGGTTGGCGGAACCATGCTCTACTTCAAGGCGCTGCTGGAGGGGTTATCACCTCTGCCATCCGCGGACCCGGAAGTAAGAGCGAAAATTGAGCAGCAGGCGGCAGAGCAGGGTTGGGACGTTTTGCATCAGCAACTGGCGGAGATTGATCCGGTTGCCGCAGCACGGATCCATCCAAATGATCCGCAAAGGCTTTCCCGGGCACTGGAAGTTTTTTTCATTTCGGGTAAAACTTTAACGGAACTGACGCAAACGTCAGGAGACGCTCTGCCGTATCAGGTGCATCAGTTCGCCATCGCCCCGGCGAGCCGTGAACTGCTCCATCAGCGAATTGAGCAGCGTTTTCATCAGATGTTAGCTTCAGATTTTGAAGCAGAAGTGCGGGCGTTATTTGCCCGTGGAGATTTGCATACGGACATGCCTTCCATTCGTTGTGTGGGATACCGCCAGATGTGGTCGTATCTTGAAGGTGAGATTTCATACGATGAAATGGTTTATCGAGGTGTTTGCGCCACGAGACAGTTAGCGAAGCGCCAGATCACCTGGTTGCGCGGTTGGGAAGGGGTTCACTGGTTAGACAGTGAAAAACCACAACAGGCGTTAAACGACGTGATTGAGGTTGTTGGTGATATCGCTCACTGAATGTGTACAATTGAGACGTATCGTGCGCAATTTTTCAGAATCGCAAGGTTCTAAGTACAAAACAAGCATATAAGGAAAAGATAGAATGGCTAAGGGGCAATCTTTACAAGATCCGTTCCTGAACGCATTGCGTCGGGAACGTGTTCCAGTTTCTATTTATTTGGTGAATGGTATTAAGCTGCAAGGTCAGATTGAGTCTTTCGATCAGTTCGTGATTCTGTTGAAAAACACGGTCAGTCAGATGGTCTACAAGCACGCTATTTCTACTGTTGTTCCGTCCCGTCCGGTATCTCATCACAGCAATAACGCTGGCGGCGGCACAGGTAGTAACTACCATCATGGCAGCAACGCGCAGGGTTCTTCAACGCCAGCGCAGGACAGCGACGAGACCGAATAAGGTTTCGCACTGTTATCCACACGGGGAGCCAGGGATCCTGCGTTCCCCGCTGATCTTTTTAGAGAGGTTTACGCTTGTTTGACCGTTATGATGCCGGTGAGCAGGCGGTGCTGGTACACATCTATTTTTCGCAAGACAAAGATATGGAAGACCTCCAGGAGTTTGAATCTCTGGTCTCTTCCGCCGGTGTCGAAGCAATGCAGGTGATTACCGGTAGCCGTAAAGCGCCGCACCCAAAGTATTTTGTTGGTGAAGGTAAAGCAGTCGAAATTGCGGATGCCGTAAAAGCAACCGGCGCGTCAGTCGTGTTGTTTGATCATGCGCTGTCTCCAGCCCAGGAGCGCAACCTGGAAGCTCTCTGCGAATGCCGTGTTATCGATCGCACGGGATTGATTTTAGACATTTTTGCTCAGCGTGCACGTACCCACGAAGGGAAACTGCAGGTTGAGCTGGCGCAGCTGCGCCATCTGGCAACGCGTCTGGTGCGTGGCTGGACCCACCTTGAAAGACAAAAAGGCGGGATTGGTTTGCGCGGCCCGGGTGAAACCCAGCTCGAAACCGACCGTCGTTTGCTGCGTGGCCGAATTACCCAGATCCTCTCACGTCTGGAAAGGGTTGAGAAACAGCGTGAGCAGGGGCGTCGGGCACGAACCAAAGCCGACATCCCAACGGTGTCGCTGGTGGGGTATACCAACGCCGGTAAATCCACCCTGTTTAACCAGATAACCGAGGCCCAGGTTTATGCCGCAGACCAGCTGTTTGCGACCCTGGACCCTACGCTGCGCCGTATTGACGTCGCAGACGTCGGTGAAACGGTGCTGGCGGATACCGTAGGGTTTATCCGTCACCTGCCGCATGACCTGGTGGCGGCATTCAAGGCCACCCTGCAGGAGACGCGACAGGCGACGCTGCTGCTGCACGTGATTGATGCGGCAGATGTGCGCGTGCAGGAGAACATCGACGCGGTGAACGTGGTGCTCGAAGAGATCGACGCCCACGAAATTCCCACGCTGTTGGTCATGAACAAGATCGATATGCTGGACGATTTCGAACCGCGTATCGACAGAGATGAAGAGAACAAACCGATTCGGGTCTGGCTTTCTGCCCAGACCGGTATTGGTGTGCCACTGCTTTTCCAGGCTTTGACAGAACGTCTTTCCGGTGAGGTAGCTCAGCACACGCTGCGACTGCCGCCACAGGAAGGCAGGCTGCGCAGCCGGTTTTATCAGCTTCAGGCGATAGAAAAAGAGTGGATGGAGGATGACGGCAGCGTGGGGATGCAGGTGCGTATGCCGATCGTTGACTGGCGTCGCCTCTGTAAACAAGAACCTGCGCTGGTCGACTATATCGTCTGATCAGAAAGGGGATGCCTGAATAATTCGCCCTTGCATAACAAATATGGAGCATATACATGGCGTGGAATCAGCCCGGTAATAACGGACAGGACCGCGACCCGTGGGGAAGCAGCAATAATCAAGGCGGCAACTCTGGGGGAAATGGCAACAAAGGTGGTCGCGAGCAGGGGCCGCCGGATCTGGATGATATCTTCCGCAAGCTGAGCAAAAAGCTTGGTGGTCTTGGCGGAGGTAAAGGTTCTGGCTCAGGTGGAAATTCCACCCAGGGGCCGCGCCCGCAAATGGGTGGCCGCGTAGTGGGTATCGTTGCCGCTGCAGTGGTAATCATCTGGGCTGCTACCGGGTTCTACACCATTAAAGAAGCGGAACGCGGTGTGGTGACCCGCTTCGGTAAGTTCAGCCATCTGGTTGAGCCGGGCCTGAACTGGAAACCGACCTTCATTGACGACGTGACTGCGGTCAACGTGGAATCCGTCCGTGAACTGGCCGCCTCTGGCGTGATGCTGACCTCTGACGAAAACGTCGTGCGCGTTGAGATGAACGTGCAGTACCGCGTAACCGATCCTGAGCGTTATCTGTTTAGCGTGACCAGCGCCGATGACAGCCTGCGTCAGGCGACCGACAGCGCCCTGCGTGGTGTGATCGGTAAATACACCATGGACCGCATTCTGACCGAAGGTCGTACCGTTATTCGTAGCGATACCCAGCGTGAGCTGGAAGAGACCATTCGTCCGTACAACATGGGTATTACCCTGCTGGACGTCAACTTCCAGGCTGCCCGTCCGCCGGAAGAGGTAAAAGCGGCCTTTGACGATGCGATTGCTGCACGTGAAAACGAACAGCAGTACATCCGTGAAGCAGAAGCTTACACCAACGAAGTTCAGCCGCGTGCTAACGGTCAGGCGCAGCGTATTCTGGAAGAAGCGCGTGCGTATAAGACCCAGACCATCCTGGAAGCACAGGGTGAAGTGGCTCGCTTTGCGAAGATCCTGCCTGAATATAAAGCGGCGCCGGAAATTACCCGTGAGCGTCTCTATATCGAGACCATGGAAAAAGTGCTGAGCCACACCCGCAAAGTGTTGGTTAACGACAGTAAAGGCGGAAACCTGATGGTGCTGCCGCTGGATCAGATGCTGAAAGGCGGTTCTGCTCCGGCAGCAAAAGATAACAGCGGTGCGAACAACCTGCTGCGTCTGCCGCCATCCTCAACGGGCAGCGCCAGCACGAACACAACGCCTTCTTCGAACGATGGTGACATTATGGACCAACGCCGTGCTAACGCGCAGCGTAACGACTACCAGCGTCAGGGGGAATAAGGATGCGTAAGTCAGTTATTGCGATCATCGTCATCGTACTGGTCGTGCTTTATACCTCGATCTTTGTGGTGAAAGAGGGCGAGCGTGGGATCAAGTTCCAGTTCAGCAGCGTCGTGCGTGATGGCGACAAACGTCCGGTCATTTACGAACCGGGCCTGCACTTCAAGGTGCCGTTCATTCAGTCTGTGAAAACGCTGGATGCGCGTATCCAGACCATGGATAACCAGGCCGACCGTTTCGTGACCAAAGAGAAGAAAGACCTGATCGTTGATTCCTATATCAAATGGCGCATCAGTGATTTCAGCCGTTACTTCCTGGCAACGGGCGGCGGTGACGTTTCTCAGGCGGAAGTGCTGCTGAAACGTAAGTTCTCTGACCGTCTGCGTTCCGAGATTGGTCGTCTGGATGTGAAAGACATCGTGACCGATTCCCGTGGGCGTCTGACCCTGGAAGTTCGCGATGCGCTGAACTCCGGCACCGCGGGCACGGAAGATGAAGTTTCAACGCCAGCAGCTGACGATGCAATTGCCAAAGCGGCTGAACGCGTTCAGGCAGAAACCAACGGTAAAGTGCCGGTGATCAACCCGAACAGTATGGCTGCGCTGGGTATCGAAGTGGTGGACGTGCGTATCAAGCAGATCAACCTGCCGGTGGAAGTGTCCGAGGCGATTTACAACCGTATGCGCGCCGAGCGTGAAGCGGTCGCCCGTCGTCACCGTTCACAGGGCCAGGAAGAGGCGGAGAAGCTGCGTGCTGCTGCGGACTACGAAGTGGCCAAGACGCTGGCGGAGTCTGAGCGCCAGGGCCGTATCCTGCGCGGTGAAGGTGATGCGGAAGCCGCGAAACTGTTTGCTGATGCCTTCAGCCAGGATCCTGACTTCTATGCCTTTATCCGTAGCCTGCGTGCTTACGAGAATAGCTTCCAGAGCAACCAGGATGTGATGGTGCTCAGCCCGGACAGCGATTTCTTCCGTTATATGAAGACGCCGACTAACGCAACGCGATAAACTCAGGCTCGTTTGAGTATTCAAACCACCGCTCCCCACGGAGCGGTGGTTTTCTTTTATAAGGAACAAAAATGAATTCAACAATCTGGCTCGCGCTGGCCCTGGTCCTGGTGCTGGAAGGTCTGGGACCGATGCTCTATCCACGCGCCTGGCGTCGAATGATCGCCACCATGAGCCAACTGCCGGATAATATTTTACGTCGTTTTGGCGGCGGTCTTGTGGTTGCGGGCATCGTGATCTACTACATGTTGAGGAAAACGATTGGCTGATCAAAAAGTAGGCGCAATCGGCGTATTTTGAGGTCAAAAAGTGCTGTATATCTGAAAAAGCGATGGTAGAATCCATTTTTAAGCAAACGGTGATTTTGAAAAAAATGGGTAACAACGTCGTCGTACTGGGCACCCAATGGGGTGACGAAGGTAAAGGGAAGATTGTTGATCTTCTGACTGAACGGGCTAAATATGTTGTGCGCTACCAGGGCGGTCACAACGCAGGCCATACTCTCGTAATCAACGGTGAAAAAACCGTCCTCCATCTTATTCCATCAGGCATTCTTCGCGAAAACGTCACCAGCATCATCGGTAACGGCGTTGTGCTGTCTCCAGCGGCGCTGATGAAAGAGATGAAAGGACTGGAAGACCGTGGTATCCCTGTTCGTGAGCGTCTGCTGCTCTCCGAAGCCTGCCCGCTGATCCTGGATTATCACGTGGCGCTGGACGTTGCGCGTGAAAAAGCGCGTGGCGCGAAAGCGATCGGCACCACCGGTCGTGGTATCGGCCCGGCTTACGAAGATAAAGTTGCACGTCGCGGTCTGCGCGTGGGCGATCTCTTCGACAAAGCGACCTTCGCTGAAAAGCTGAAAGAAGTGATGGAATATCACAACTTCCAGCTGGTGAACTTCTACAAAGCTGACGCTGTTGACTACCAGAAAGTGCTGGATGACGTCATGGCGATTGCAGACATTCTGACCGGTATGGTTGTTGATGTATCCGATCTGCTGGACCAGGCGCGCAAGCGTGGCGATTTCGTCATGTTCGAAGGTGCGCAGGGTACGCTGCTGGACATCGACCACGGTACCTATCCGTACGTAACCTCCTCTAACACCACCGCGGGTGGCGTGGCGACCGGCTCTGGCCTGGGTCCACGTTATGTGGATTACGTTCTGGGTATCATCAAAGCGTACTCCACTCGCGTGGGTGCCGGTCCATTCCCGACCGAACTGTTTGATGAAACCGGCGAGTTCCTGTGCAAGCAGGGTAACGAGTTTGGCGCGACCACCGGTCGTCGTCGTCGTACCGGCTGGCTGGATGCGGTCGCCGTGCGTCGTGCAGTGCAGATCAACTCCCTGTCTGGCTTCTGCCTGACCAAGCTGGACGTACTGGACGGCCTGAAAGAAGTGAAAATCTGCGTAGGCTACCGTATGCCAGATGGCCGCGAAGTGACCACCACTCCGCTGGCTGCTGACGACTGGGAAGGCATTGAGCCAATCTACGAAACCATGCCGGGCTGGTCTGAGACCACTTTCGGTGTGAAAGAGCGTAGCGGCCTGCCGCAGGCGGCGCTGGATTACATCAAGCGTATTGAAGAACTGACCGAAGTGCCGATCGATATTATTTCTACCGGCCCGGATCGTACTGAAACGATGATCCTGCGCGACCCGTTCGACGCATAATCTTCGTGACTGCTGGCCTGCGGGGAGACCCGTAGGCCGGATAAGCGTAGCGCCATCCGGCGACCGCTCCTGGATCTCCGCTTTTTCGCCCCGTCTGTCAAATAAATTAGCCGCTAACTATCTGGCTGGTTTATCATCATTAATGAATATCTCTGCGGTTTGTCCGCGATTTCCCTTTTTCCTGAGGTTGATGTGCAGTTAACAAGTTTCACCGATTACGGCTTACGCGCGCTGATCTACATGGCGTCGTTACCCGATGGGAAAATGACCAGTATCTCTGAAGTCACAGAGGTCTACGGCGTATCCCGTAATCATATGGTCAAAATAATCAATCAACTTAGTCGTGCCGGATACGTTGCTGCCGTCCGCGGGAAGAATGGTGGGATCCGTCTTGGTAAACCGGCACAGAGTATTCGTGTTGGCGATGTGGTACGTGAACTGGAGCCGCTCTCTCTGGTGAACTGCAGCAGCGAGTTCTGCCACATCACGCCCGCTTGCCGCCTGAAACAGGCGCTTTCTAAGGCCGTGCAAAGTTTTCTCATGGAACTGGATAACTACACGCTGGCCGATTTGGTTGAAGAGAATCAACCGCTTTATAAATTATTGCTGGTGGAATGAAGAAAATTTCCACCGGAGCTGACAACGGAGGAACCGACATGTCACACGATCCTTTCCAGGAACGCGAAGCCGAAAAATACGCGAATCCTATCCCCAGCCGCGAGTTCATCATTGAACACTTAACAAAACGCGAAAAACCCGCCAATCGTGAAGAACTTGCTGTTGAATTAAACATTGAAGGTGAAGAGCAAATTGAAGCCCTTCGCCGCCGCCTGCGCGCGATGGAGCGTGACGGGCAACTGGTCTTTACCCGCCGCCAGTGCTACGCGCTGCCAGAACGCCTCGATCTGCTGAAAGGGACCGTTATTGGTCACCGCGATGGCTTCGGCTTCCTGCGCGTGGAAGGCCGTAAAGACGATCTGTATCTCTCATCTGAACAGATGAAAATGTGCATCCACGGCGACCAAATTCTGGCGCAGCCGCTGGGCGCCGACCGTAAAGGTCGCCGCGAAGCGCGCGTCGTGCGCGTGCTGGTGCCAAAAACCAGCCAGATTGTCGGCCGCTACTTTACCGACGCGGGCGTGGGGTTCGTGGTGCCGGACGACAGCCGTCTGAGCTTCGACATCCTGATCCCACCTGAAGAGGTGATGGGCGCCCGCATGGGCTTTGTGGTGGTGGTGGAACTCACCCAGCGCCCAACCCGTCGCACCAAAGCGGTAGGTAAAATCGTCGAAGTGCTGGGCGATAACATGGGCACCGGCATGGCCGTTGATATGGCGCTGCGCACCCACGAAATTCCGTACATCTGGCCGAAAGCGGTTGAAGAGCAGATCGAAAGCCTGCGTGAAGAAGTGCCGGAAGAATCCAAAGCGGGCCGCGTGGATCTCCGCTCCCTGCCGCTGGTCACGATCGACGGTGAAGACGCCCGTGACTTTGATGACGCCGTCTACTGCGAGAAAAAACGCGGCGGCGGCTGGCGTCTGTGGGTAGCGATTGCAGACGTAAGCTACTATGTTCGTCCGCACACCCCGCTGGATAACGAAGCGCGCAGCCGCGGTACCTCGGTCTACTTCCCGTCGCAGGTTGTACCGATGCTGCCGGAAGTGCTCTCTAACGGTCTGTGCTCCCTGAACCCGCAGGTTGACCGCCTCTGTATGGTGTGCGAGATGACCATCTCCAACAAAGGGCGCTTAACCGGCTACAAGTTCTACGAAGCGGTGATGAGTTCGCATGCGCGTCTGACCTATACCAAGGTCTGGCATATGCTGCAGGGCGACCAGGATCTGCGCGAACAGTATGCGCCGCTGGTCAAACACATCGAAGAGCTGCATAACCTCTACAAAACGCTGGATCAGGCGCGCGAAGAGCGCGGCGGGATCTCCTTTGAGAGCGAAGAAGCGAAGTTTATCTTCAACGCCGAGCGCCGCATTGAGCGTATCGAACAGACCCAGCGTAACGATGCGCACAAGCTGATCGAAGAGTGTATGATTCTGGCGAACATCTCGGCGGCACGCTTCGTTGAGAAAGCCAAAGAACCGGCGCTGTTCCGTATTCACGATAAACCGTCGACGGAAGCCATCACCGCGTTCCGCTCCGTGCTGGCCGAATTGGGTCTGGAGCTGCCGGGCGGCAACAAGCCAGAGCCGCGCGATTACGCCGAGCTGCTGGAATCCATTAGCGATCGTCCTGATGCAGAAATGCTGCAGACGATGCTGCTGCGCTCAATGAAGCAGGCGATTTACGATCCGGAAAACCGCGGTCACTTCGGCCTGGCGTTGCAGTCTTACGCCCACTTTACGTCGCCGATCCGTCGTTACCCTGACCTCTCTTTGCACCGTGCGATCAAGTATCTGCTGGCGCAGGAGCAGGGACATAAAGGGAACACCACCGAAACCGGTGGCTACCACTATTCGATGGAAGAGATGCTGCAGCTGGGTCAGCACTGCTCCATGACCGAACGCCGTGCCGATGAGGCCACCCGCGACGTGGCGGACTGGCTGAAGTGTGACTTTATGCTGGACCAGGTCGGTAACGTCTTCAAAGGTGTGATTGCCAGCGTGACCGGCTTTGGCTTCTTCGTTCGTCTGGATGAGCTGTTTATCGACGGTCTGGTGCATGTCTCCAGCCTGGATAACGACTACTACCGCTTCGACCAGGTCGGCCAGCGCCTGATCGGCGAATCTGGCGGCCAGACCTACCGCCTGGGCGACCGTGTGGAAGTGAAGGTTGAGGCCGTGAATATGGACGACCGTAAAATCGACTTCAGCCTGATCTCCAGCGAGCGCGCCCCGCGTAACGTCGGTAAAACCGAGCGCGAAAGAGCGAAAAAAGGCGGAAACGGCAAAACGAGCGGCAAGCGCCGTCAGGCCGGTAAGAAGGTGAACTTCGAGCCGGACAGCGCTTTCCGCGGCGAGAAGAAGCAGAAGCCGAAGGCGGCGAAGAAAGAAGCCCGTTCCGCGAAGAAACCTTCCGCGAAGACACAGAAAATAGCGGCCGCCACCAAAGCGAAGCGCGCGGCTAAGAAAAAGCAGGCGGAGTAAATTCTCCCCTCACCCTGACCCTCTCCCCAACCGGGAGAGGGGAAATACTTATTACGAGAACCATCAATGAGTGAAATGATTTACGGCATCCACGCGGTGCAGGCCCTTCTCGAGCGCGCACCGGAGCGTTTTCAGGAAGTGTTTATTCTGAAAGGGCGTGAAGACAAACGTCTGATGCCGCTGATCCACGCCCTGGAAGCGCAGGGCGTGGTGATCCAGCTGGCGAACCGCCAGTTCCTGGATGAAAAAAGTGACGGGGCGGTGCACCAGGGCATTATTGCCCGCGTGAAGCCGGGCCGTCAGTATCAGGAAAACGATCTGCCGGATCTTATCGCTGGGCTGGAGAATCCATTCTTCCTGATCCTCGATGGCGTTACCGATCCGCACAACCTCGGCGCGTGTCTGCGCAGCGCTGATGCGGCGGGCGTGCATGCGGTGATCGTGCCGAAAGATCGCTCCGCGCAACTGAACGCGACGGCGAAGAAAGTGGCCTGCGGCGCGGCGGAAAACGTTCCGCTGATCCGCGTGACTAACCTGGCGCGCACCATGCGTCTGCTGCAGGAAGAGAACATCTGGATCGTCGGGACTGCCGGTGAAGCGGATCATACTCTGTACCAGAGCAAAATGACCGGCCGTCTGGCGCTGGTGATGGGGGCGGAAGGTGAAGGCATGCGTCGTCTGACCCGCGAGCACTGCGACGAGCTGATCAGCATCCCGATGGCAGGCAGCGTGTCCTCCCTGAACGTGTCTGTTGCGACGGGCATCTGCCTGTTTGAAGCGGTGCGTCAGCGCAGCTGATTTTCGCCCGGTGGCGCTTCGCTTACCGGGCCTACGGTTTTGTAGGCCGGGTCAGGCGAAGCCGCCACCCGGCAAAACAACCTCACTCCTCTAACGACCGCAGATGGTCATCCTTCCTCAGCGTCATCAGTGCGAAAATACTCACCACCGCCGTTGCCATCACGTAGTACGCCGGAATATCCAGGTTACCCGTCTGCTTAATCAGCCCGGTAATGATTAACCCCGCACAGCCTGAGAAAATCGCGTTCGATAACGAGTAGGCCAGCCCCAGCCCGGTATAGCGTACGCGCGTCGGGAACATCTCAGAGAGCATCGCCGGGCCCGGCCCTGCCAGCATGCCCACCAGACCGCCCGCAATCAATACCACTATCGCTTTCACCGCCAGCGTGCTGGACTCCGCCTGCAGAAGTTTCAGCAGCGGCAGGGCGAGGATCAGCAGCAGCGCGGTGGCGATAATCATCACCGTGCGACGCCCGATCCTATCGCTCAGGATCCCCGATGGAATGATGGTCAGCGCAAACCCAACGTTCGAAATCACCGCGATCAGCAGCGCCTGGTTAAACCCGGTGTGCAGCGCCGACTGCAGATAGGTCGGCATAATCACCAGGTAGGTGTACCCCGCCGCAGACCAGACCATCACGCGGCCAATCCCCATCACGATGGCCCGGAGCGTGGCGGCAATATCCGCCTGAGCGACAGCCGGTTTATCCTGCTGCTGCACAAAGCTGGGTGTCTCTTCCATACTGACACGAAGCCACAGCGCAACAACGCCCATGGGCAGCGCCAGGAAGAAAGGAATGCGCCAGCCCCAATCGTGCAGGGCCTCAGGCGTGAGGAGGGCAGAGAGCAGCGCCACGATGCCTGCACCCGCTAACAGCCCCAGCGCCACAGTAAAGGACTGCCACGCGCCGTACAGGCCACGCTTGCCGCGCGGAGCAAACTCCGTCATCAGCGAGACCGCACCGCCATACTCGCCGCCCGCGAACAGTCCCTGCAGGATGCGCAGCAGCGTAATAATGAGCGGTGCGGCAATCCCGATGCTGGCATAGACCGGCACAATGCCGATGGCGGCGGTAGCGAGCGTCATGAGCACCAGCACAATAATGAGCGTCGGCTTACGGCCAATTCGGTCGCCGATGCGTCCAAACACCACCGCACCCAGCGGACGGAAGAAGAAGGCGATGGCGAATGAGGCGTAGGTGAGGATCAGGCTGGTAAGCCCCGCTTCCCCTTCAAGCTGGAAGAAGTTCTTCGCAATGACGGTCGCCAGAAAACCGTAGACCGCAAACTCATACCACTCGATAAAGTTACCAATGGAGCCGGCAATTAATGCTCGCTTGTGCGCATCCGGTTGCATAACGATCCTCACTGAAAAGGGTAAGAATAAATTATTCAACAAAAGCGAAGGCATGAAATAGTTTATTCTTATGTTCTGTGAGCTATTTCACGAATGATATCAGCGGGATCGTGAACGTGTGACTCCCCTCCCATGCAGCGTATGCGCGGTCTGTCCATACTTATCGTCATTGCCACTGAAGGAGGGAGACAGTATGCACTGGCAGACCCATACCGTTTTCAATCAACCCGCACCACTCTCTAACAGCAACCTTTTTCTCTCAGACTGCGCGCTGCGCGATGCGGTCGCGCGTGAAGGGGCCGAGTGGGATATCGAGCTGCTCGCCAGCATCGGGCAGCAGTTAGGCACCGCAGAGTCGCTGGAGCTGGGCAGGTTGGCGAACGTGAATCCGCCGGAGTTGCTTCGCTATGACGCCACCGGAGAGCGACTGGATGACGTCCGCTTTCACCCGGCATGGCACCTGCTGATGCAGGGGCTGTGTGCCAATCGGGTACATAACCTGGCATGGGAAGAGGAGGCGCGTAAAGGGTCGTTTGTCGCGCGGGCCGCACGCTTTGTGCTTCATGCTCAGGTGGAAGCGGGCACGCTTTGCCCGGTCACCATGACGTTTGCCGCCACGCCGCTTCTGCAGCAGGCGCTTCCCAAAATATTTCATGACTGGCTAACGCCGTTACTCAGCGATCGCTACGATCCGCATCTGGCGCCTGGCGCGCAAAAGCGCGGCCTGCTGATCGGTATGGGGATGACGGAAAAGCAGGGCGGCTCGGACGTGCTGAGCAACACCACCAAAGCGGAAAAATGCGGCGACGGCAGCTACCGGTTGGTGGGGCATAAATGGTTTTTCTCCGTCCCGCAAAGCGATGCGCATCTCGTGCTGGCGCAGGCGAAGGGCGGGTTGTCCTGCTTTTTTGTGCCGCGCTTTTTGCCTGACGGACAGCGCAACGCCGTCCGGCTGGAGCGCCTTAAGGACAAGCTCGGGAACCGCTCCAACGCCAGCAGCGAGGTGGAGTTTCTTGATGCCTGCGGCTGGCTGCTGGGGGAAGAGGGCGAAGGGGTACGGCAGATCCTCAAAATGGGCGGTCTGACGCGCTTTGACTGCGCGCTGGGCAGCCACGGACTGATGCGCCGGGCGCTGTCCGTGGCGCTGTACCATGCGCATCAGCGCCAGACCTTCGGCAAAAATCTTATCGATCAGCCGCTCATGCGCGAAGTGCTAAGCCGGATGGCGCTGGTGCTGGAGGGGCAAACGGCGCTGCTGTTCCGCCTGGCGCGGGCGTGGGATAAACGCGCGGATCCGCAGGAGGCGGCATGGGCGCGGCTGTTTACCCCGGCCGCGAAATTTAGCGTGTGCAAAGCGGGCATCCCGTTTGTGGCTGAAGCGATGGAGGTGCTGGGCGGAGTCGGGTACTGCGAGGAGAGCGAACTTCCCCGCCTGTATCGCGAGATGCCGGTGAACAGCATCTGGGAAGGGTCCGGCAACATCATGTGCCTGGACGTGCTGCGCGTGCTGGCGAAGCAGCCGGGTATTCACGATCTGCTTGCCGATGAGTTTGCACAGGTCAAAGGGCAGGACAGACACTTCGACCGCAGCTGGCGACAGCTTCAGCAAAAACTGCGTAAACCGCAGGAGGCGCAGGGGCGGGAAATTGCGCAGCAGCTTTTCCTGCTGGGTGCCGGGAGCGAAATGCTGCGGCACGCATCGCCCCCGGTGGCGCAGGCGTGGTGCCGCATGATGCTGGATACCCGTGGCGGCACGCTGAT
Source organism: Enterobacter sp. TCD1-1 (assembly GCF_020567405.1). NCBI lineage: Bacteria > Pseudomonadati > Pseudomonadota > Gammaproteobacteria > Enterobacterales > Enterobacteriaceae > Enterobacter > Enterobacter sp. TCD1-1. The sequence goes on from NZ_JAJCXF010000007.1 coordinate 52,329, forward strand.
TAGCGAGCAGGTGCAAAGTGACCTGCTGCTGCGTGCGACGGGCAGAGTCGGTTAGTCTTTTAGCTGGAACAGACTTACCAGCTGGGCCAGATGTGATCCCTTCTCGCGCAGCGTTTGAGCAGTTTGTTCGCTGCGTGAGATACGATCGGCATTAATATGCGACGCTTCGCCAATGTGGGTCATGGCGAGATTCACCTGGCCAATCCCGGCGGACTGCTCGCGTGAAGCATGGTTAATCTCGGTGACCAGCTGGCTGATGTTATCGATATGAATGATGATGTCATCCATCGCCAGGCGCGTCTTTTCAGACAGCGCATGGCCCTCGCTCACTTTCCTGAGCGTATCGCCAATCAGCTGTTCAATCTCCTTCACCGCGTTGGCGCTGCGTCCTGCCAGGGCGCGAACTTCCTGCGCGACCACCGCAAACCCTTTTCCGTGCTCGCCCGCGCGGGCCGCTTCCACTGCCGCATTCAGCGCCAGGATATTGGTCTGGAAAGCGATAGACTCAATCACGCGCGTGATGTCTTCGATGCGTTTTGACGCTTCGCGAATGTCGTCCATCGTCGACACCGCGTGGGTGACCGTCTCACCGCCCTGATGCACCGCGAGCGAGGTTTCACCCACCAACTGCTGCGTTTGCTCCATGTTGGCGGCATTTTGCTGCACGGTGGCGGCCAACTGCTCCATGCTGGCGGAGGTCTCTTCCACGCTGCTGGCCTGCTTGTTGATCTGCTCTGAAATCTCGCCGGTATCGGCGGCCAGCGCGTTGGTGCCCAAATGGATCTCGCCTGCGGCCCCGCGGACCTGCAGGACAATTTTTTGCAGGCCGCCGCCGATGCCGTTGATGGCGTCGATCAACTGGCCGACTTCGTCATGGCGCGTCACGGGCAGGCTGGAACGGAGATCCCCTGCGGCATATTGCCGGGCAAGATGGATCACATTGCGCAGCGGTCGGGTCAGCACGCGGCGAATGAGGATCACGAACAGACCAGCAAACAGGATAGATAAGACCACGCCGGCCAGCAGGAAGCGATCGCGCATGGCGTTGACGCTTGCGAGCAGCACCGATTTATCCACTTCGCCGACAATAGTCCAGTTCCAGCCTGGCAGCGGGGTATACGCCATTTTAAGCGTGCGGCCGTCGTCGCTTACGCGTTCCAGGGTGCCGGGCTTGTCACCCAGAAGCTGCTGCTGCGTCGCGTCGTCCCACTTCGGCAGCTGTCCCTCTTCACCGGCATGGAACAGGTATTGCCCGCGCGTTTTGCCGTTGCTGCGATCCAGCACGAAGAAGTGACCGCTCTTACCCAGGCGGCGGTTGAGAATTTTCTCGCGCATGACGTTCCAGGAGTGAGTGATGTCCACCCCAACAAAGACGATCGCAATGACCTGTCCTTCGGCGTTTTTTACGGGCTGATACTGGGTGATGTAGCGTTTGCCAAACAGCAGCGCCAGGCCGCGGTAGACTTCACCTTTGTTGACGGCGGCAAAGGCCGGACTGGAAGTATCCAGCACGGTGCCCATTGCCCGCTCGCCATTCTCTTTGCGCAGGGAAGTCGCTACGCGAACAAAGTCGTTTCCGCTGCGTACAAACAGCGTCGAGATGGCTCCCGTACGGTTCAGGAAGTCGTCCGACAGGGTGTTATTTTCATGTAGCCCGGTGTCGCCGCCTTTCAGAAGCGGGACGCTGAGCCCGTTGATCGTCTGGGGTTGGGAAGGATCACTATTCAGTGGCTGCGGTAAAAAGGTAGTAAACAGCCGGGTATAACTCTCCACCTCTTCACTCAGGCTGGTGTTAAACATCTGCACCATGTCGACCATGCCGGTAGACTGATTATGCAGGTCTTCTACCGCAAGGGCTTCAAGCTGCTGGCTGGCTTTTTGACTGAGCAGAAAAGTGAAAAGCAGAAACAGCGTGGCGACACTGACGCCCGTAAGCAGCGACAGCTTCGCCCCCAGGCCTGCACGGCGAAAAACGTTGATCATAAATTGCTCATCATTGAAAAGGTATGGTTCTTCAACGGCAGAGCGGGGATTACGTTTACTGAATTAATGTAACAAAATGTTATTTTGTTGTTATTTATTGGTTTTTGATTAGATAAAAAATTTGCAAAAGCGAAAAGCCACTAAAAATAAGTGGCTTTTATCAGGAGGATATTACACGTAGAGAATGGCCTGTACCCGCCAGTGGTCGATATGGTTATCTTCCTGCATCTGGATGATGCGATACCATGAAGCACCCTGCTCATCGGCCTTTAATGCCACAACGCGTTCAACGTCTTGCGGGCTCCCCGAGATATTATTCACGGAGATCTGGCCAATTTCATTCAGGCCAGTTACACAGTCAGCACTGGCGAATTCTGCTGACTGCGCAGTGGTGCTCACCAGGCCGGCTGAGAGCAACAGAGAGGTCAAAGCAAGAGTTCGTTTCATCGTCAGCTCCATTTCACATATCTCCGGTATCCGCCGGGCAATCCTTCGCGAATAAACTCCCTTCCATTGACGCGGGCATGGAGTTTATTGTGGACAGGAAAATGTCTATGGACGCAAAGCAGTGTAAATCTCGTTCAAAGGAAAACCATTATTTACGGTACAAAATGGCCTGTGAATACCACTGTCCCGTTATGATGGTTTCGTCGATCATAATGATGACGTAATAATCTGCTTTGGCGGCGACGGCTTGTGCTTTGATTGCCGCTTCTGCGTCATCCGGGGAGCCGCGAACCAGCGCGGAGACGGTGCCCATTCGTTGTAATCCTTCCGTCTGATTACGACGAATCTCCTGTGGATGATCGGCGACCGGTGGAGCGGGTTGCGGCGTTCCCTGCAGCGCGCTACAGCCACTGAGCAGAAACACCAGCACTAAAGCAGCAAACCTGCGCATAACCATATCTCGTTTCCTGATAGCCATAGTGTAGTTGTCTGTGAATTTAGTTTTGGGGGAATGTTCCCGAAGTGTTATCTGGGACGTATATTTCGAATGAAAATGATGTGAAAGCGTAACCCAGTTCTCAACATTATGAATCATACATTCGTACAGGGTCGACAATGATTGAAATTGAAATACGCCACCTCGGCGACCATGAAATTTTACACGCTATGCCAGCGGGTAAACGTGATAAACCGCTGCCTGTTGTGGTTTTTTATCACGGGTTTACCTCATCGAAGCTGGTTTACAGTTATTTTGCGGTTGCGCTGGCGCAGGCGGGGTTTCGCGTGGTGATGCCGGATGCGCCTGACCACGGCGCCCGCTTTATGGGTAACGAACAGGCGCGTCTTGGGCAGTTCTGGCACATTCTGCACGGGAGCCTGACCGAGTTTGCCGGGTTGCGCGATGCGCTTTATGAGGCAGGGCTGGTGGCAGAGAATCGTCTGGCCGTGGCCGGAGCGTCGATGGGAGGTATGACGGCGCTGGGGATTATGACGCATCATCCGGAAGTGAAATCGGTCGCCTGCCTGATGGGCTCGGGCTATTTTACGTCGCTGGCGAAGACGCTCTTTCCCCCTCAGGATTTAGCGGAAATCACCGCGACGCTCGATGAGTGGGACGTGACCCTGGCATTGCCGCGCCTGGCGGATCGCCCGCTGCTGCTGTGGCACGGCGACGCGGATGATGTGGTCCCGCCTGAGGGAACTTTTCGACTACAGCAGGCGTTAATGAATGCAGGCATGGACGGTAATCTCACCTGTCTGTGGGAAGCGGGCGTCCGCCACCGCATCACGCCCACGGCGCTGGACGCTACGGTGGCGTTTTTCCGCCAGCACCTTTAAACGCGCAGCACTTTTACGCCCTGATCTTCCAGCTTCTGGAGGATCTCAGGGTTGGCGCCTTTGCCGGTGATCACCATGTCGATCTGCTCAGCACGGCTGAACAGCATGCCAGCGCGCTCGCCCACTTTGCTGCTGTCGACCAGCACAACGAGCTTGCCCACAACGTTGAGCATGTTTTGTTCCGCCATCGCGGTCAGCATATCGGTTTTATACAGGCCATCTGCCGTCAGGCCTTTGCCGCTGGTAAACATCCAGTGCCCGGCATAGAGACTGTTTTCGCTGTCCTGAGGGCTAAGGGTGATGGACTGGCTTTTGTTGTACTGCCCGCCCATGATCACCACGCTCTCATGCTCCTGGTCGATCAGATAGTTGGCGAGCGGTAAGTAGTTGGTGATGATTTGCACCGGCTTGCCGCACATTTCACGGCCCAGCAGAAATGCCGTGGAACCGCAGTTGATCACGACGCTCTCACCAGGATTCACCAGCTGCGACGCGGCTCTGGCAATCCGCACTTTTTCATCATGATTTTGCGCCTGATGAATATTCATTGGCGTCCAGCGAGGGCGCTGCTGGCTGATCGCTTCCGCGCCGTTGCGGACCTTTTTCAGCTTGCCGCTTTCATCCAGCTTGTTGATATCCCGCCGCGCCGTTGCCGGGGAGATCCCTAAACGTTCGATCACTTTCTCGACGGTGATAAACCCGGTTTGCGCCAGGAGTTCCAGGAGAATTTGATGCCGTTGCGCTTCCGTCATGAGCTATTCCGATAAGAATTGATTTGAAAAGATGATATTTGAAATAGCGTGAAATTACTAAAAGAAATATGACATCGCCAGACATCAAGTCTGGCGATGTGGCTGCACAATCAGAGGAAGGACTTGAACGGCAGGTCTGGCTCAATGGTGAAGCAATCATCGAAACCACGTGGGTAGTGATATTCAAGATTATCTTTGTCCAGCGGCCAGGTGAACTTGCCGCCGACCTGCCAGATGAACGGCTTGAAGCCATACTTCAGGCGGTCTTTTTTCATCTCCCACAGCACGCGGATTTCCTGCGGATCGGCCTGGAAGTTTGACCAGATATCGTGGTGGAACGGAATCACCACTTTGGTATTCAGCGCTTCCGCCATGCGCAGCATGTCGGCGCTGGTCATTTTGTCGGTAATGCCGCGCGGGTTCTCACCGTAGGAGCCCAGCGCCACGTCGATTTGGTGCTCGTTACCGTGCTTCGCGTAGTAGTTAGAGTAGTGAGAGTCGCCGCTGTGGTACAGGGAGCCGCCAGGGGTTTTAAACAGATAGTTAACCGCGCGCTCATCCATACCGTCCGGCAGTACACCTGCGGCTTTCTGATCGGCAGGCAGGGTAATCAGTGCTGTACGGTCAAAGGCATCCAGCGCATGGATTTCAATATCTTTAATTTTCACCACGTCGCCAGGCTTCATCACGATGCAGCGCTCTTTCGGCACGCCCCAGCCAATCCACAGATCCACGCAGGTCTGCGGCCCGATAAACGGCACATCGTCAGCACAGTTTTGCATCACCGCTGCCGCCACGTTCACATCGATATGATCGTTGTGATCGTGAGTGGAGAGCACGGCGTCGATCTGGCGAATGGCAAACGGATCGAGCACAAACGGCGTGGTACGCAGGTTCGGCTGCAGTTTTTCCACGCCCGCCATGCGCTGCATCTGGTGGCCCTTTTTCATCAACGGGTTGCCGTGGCTCTGCTTGCCGGTGCCGCACCAGAAATCGACGCAGATATTGGCGCCGCCTTCTGATTTCAGCCAGATACCGGTACAGCCCAGCCACCACATCGCAAAGGTACCAGGAGCAACCTGTTCCTGCTCGATCTCTTCATTCAGCCAGCTGCCCCATTCCGGGAAGGTGCTCAGAATCCATGACTCACGGGTGATGGTGTTCACTTTACTCATCGTTTTGACTCCTGGTTTAATCAAAAGTAATCACTTAGTGATTTGTTGTGATTAATGCTGGCACCATTTGACGCGCTTTGCAATGGTAAAAATGCGGATTTTTATCCGTTCAACTTCACAGATTCTCCGCTTCTTACTTGTTATAGTAGTACGCACAACTCATTAATTTGATGAATTATAAGGATTAATTTGTTTTTGCAATGCAGTAGTGAAAATCATTATTAACTGCATGTAAATAAATTGCGTGATACGTCACAAATAATCAAATGCAATCTTGTGGTGATTATTTGTGATTAATAGAGTGATGGCACCAACCGCACAGGGATTACCCCTCGTGTTCTCATTTCTGGAGAGAGTTATGGAGATCCTCTACAACGTCTTTACCGTGTTCTTTAATCAGGTAATGACCAACGCCCCGCTGCTGCTGGGTATCGTGACGTGTCTGGGCTATATCCTGCTGCGCAAAAGCGTCAGCGTGATTATTAAAGGCACCATCAAAACCATTATCGGTTTCATGCTGTTACAGGCGGGGTCTGGCATTCTGACCAGCACCTTTAAGCCGGTCGTCGCCAAAATGTCCGAAGTGTATGGCATCAACGGTGCGATTTCTGACACTTACGCGTCAATGATGGCGACCATCGAGCGCATGGGTGATGCCTATAGCTGGGTGGGGTATGCAGTGCTGCTCGCCCTGGCGCTGAACATCATCTACGTTCTCCTGCGTCGTATTACCGGCATTCGCACCATCATGCTCACCGGACATATCATGTTCCAGCAGGCGGGGCTGATCGCGGTTTCTCTCTATATCTTCGGTTACCCAATGTGGACCACGATTATCTGCACCGCGGTGCTGGTCTCGCTCTACTGGGGTATCACCTCCAACATGATGTACAAGCCGACTCAGGAAGTGACGGACGGCTGCGGTTTCTCCATCGGCCATCAGCAGCAGTTTGCTTCCTGGATTGCCTATAAAGTTGCGCCATACCTGGGCAAAAAAGAAGAGAGCGTTGAAGACCTCAAGCTGCCTGGCTGGCTGAATATCTTCCACGACAACATCGTTTCGACCGCAATTGTCATGACCATCTTCTTCGGTGCCATTCTGCTCTCCTTTGGTATTGACGTGGTGCAGGCGATGGCAGGCAAAACCCACTGGACGGTTTACATCCTGCAGACCGGTTTCTCCTTCGCGGTGGCGATCTTCATCATCACTCAGGGCGTACGTATGTTCGTCGCCGAACTGTCGGAAGCGTTCAACGGTATCTCCCAGCGCCTGATCCCTGGCGCGGTACTGGCCATCGACTGCGCCGCTATCTATAGCTTCGCGCCAAACGCGGTGGTCTGGGGCTTTATGTGGGGCACTATCGGCCAGCTGATTGCGGTGGGCATTCTGGTCGGCTGCGGCTCCTCAATCCTGATTATTCCAGGCTTTATCCCGATGTTCTTCTCCAACGCCACCATCGGCGTATTCGCTAATCACTTCGGCGGCTGGCGTGCGGCGCTCAAAATCTGCCTGGTGATGGGCATGGTGGAAATCTTCGGCTGCGTGTGGGCGGTCAAGCTCACCGGTATGAGCGCCTGGATGGGTATGGCGGACTGGTCAATTCTGGCACCGCCGATGATGCAGGGCTTTGCCTCCATCGGGCTGGTCTTTATGGCCATCATCATCCTGATTGCTCTGGCTTATATGTTCTTCGCTGGCCGTTCGCTGCGAGCAGAAGAAGACGCGGAAAAACAAACAGCAGAAGTCTCTGCTCATTAAGGAGTTTCGATTATGACCGTACGTATCCTGGCTGTGTGTGGTAATGGGCAAGGCAGCTCCATGATCATGAAGATGAAAGTGGACCAGTTTTTAACCCAGTCCAACATCGACCACACGGTGAACAGCTGCGCAGTGGGTGAATACAAAAGTGAGCTGAACGGCGCGGACATCATCATCGCCTCTACTCATATCGCCGGCGAAATCAGTGTGCCGGGTAATAAATACGTGGTGGGCGTGCGCAACATGCTGTCGCCTGCGGATTTCGGACCAAAACTGCTGGAAGTGATTAAAGAGCACTTCCCACAAGACGTGAAGTAAGGACGCCACATGAAACTACGTGATTCGCTGGCAGAGAATAACTCCATCCTTTTACAGGCTGAGGCCAGCACCTGGCAGGAAGCGGTAAAGCTGAGCGTGGATCTGCTGGTTAAGGCTGACGTTGTCGAGCCGCGTTACTACCAGGCCATTCTGGATGGCGTGGCGCAACATGGCCCTTATTTTGTGATTGCGCCGGGCCTGGCGATGCCGCATGGCCGCCCGGAAGAGGGCGTCAAGAAAACCGGCTTCGCGCTGGTGACGCTGAAAACGCCGCTGGTGTTTAACCACGAAGATAACGACCCGGTCGACATCCTGATCACCATGGCCGCTGTTGACGCTAACACCCACCAGGAGGTGGGCATCATGCAGATCGTCAATCTGTTTGATGACGAAGCCAATTTCGACCGTTTACGCGCCTGCCGTACCGAGCAGGATGTGCTGGATTTAATTGATAACGCCACAGCGGCGGCTGTTTAAGAGGAATTGAAAATGTCATTACCCATGTTGCAAGTTGCGCTTGATAACCAGACCTTGTCCCACGCTTATGAAACGACCCGTCTGATTGCGGAAGAAGTCGATATCATCGAAGTGGGTACCATTCTCTGCGTGGGCGAGGGCGTTCGCGCCGTTCGCGACCTGAAGGCGCTTTATCCGCACAAAATCGTGCTGGCAGATGCCAAAATAGCCGACGCAGGCAAAATCCTCTCCCGCATGTGCTTCGAAGCCAACGCTGACTGGGTCACCGTCATTTGCTGTGCGGATATCAACACCGCCAAAGGCGCGCTGGACGTGGCAAAAGAGTTTAACGGCGACGTGCAGATTGAGCTGACCGGTTTCTGGACCTGGGAACAGGCCCAGGAGTGGCGTGATGCGGGTATACAGCAGGTGGTGTATCACCGCAGCCGCGACGCGCAGGCCGCAGGGGTGGCGTGGGGCGAAGCGGATATCAGCGCGATCAAACGTCTGGCGGATATGGGCTTTAAAGTCACCGTTACCGGCGGTCTGGCACTGGAAGATCTGCCGCTGTTCAAGGGCATTCCGATTCACGTCTTTATTGCCGGTCGCAGCATTCGTGATGCGGCGTCTCCGGTGGAAGCGGCGCGTCAGTTCAAACGCTCAATCGCTCAGCTTTGGGGCTAAGGAGCGGGTATGTTGTCCAAACAGGTCCCGCTTGGCATCTATGAAAAGGCACTCCCTGCGGGGGAGTGCTGGCTGGAGCGGTTACAGCTGGCAAAACAGCTGGGCTTCGATTTTGTCGAAATGTCCGTGGATGAGACGGACGAACGCCTCTCTCGTCTCGACTGGCGCCGTGAACAGCGCCTGGCGCTGGTGAGCGCCATCGCCGAAACGGGGGTACGCGTGCCGTCGATGTGCCTGAGCGCCCACCGCCGGTTCCCTCTCGGCAGTGAAGACGATGCTGTGCGCGCTCAGGGGCTGGAGATCATGCGTAAAGCCATTCGCTTTGCGCAGGACGTGGGTATCCGCGTGATCCAACTGGCGGGTTATGACGTTTATTACCAGGAAGCCAACGATGAAACGCGCCGTCGTTTCCGTGACGGGCTGAAGGAGAGCGTTGAGATGGCCAGCCGTGCGCAGGTCACGCTGGCGATGGAGATCATGGACTACCCGTTGATGAACTCCATCAGCAAGGCGCTGGGCTACGCGCACTATCTGAATAACCCGTGGTTCCAGCTTTATCCTGATATCGGCAACCTGTCGGCATGGGATAACGATGTGCAGATGGAACTGCAGGCAGGTATGGGGCATATCGTGGCGGTGCACGTCAAAGATACCCGTCCTGGCGTGTTTAAAAACGTACCGTTCGGCACCGGGGTGGTGGATTTCGAACGGTGTTTCGAGACACTCAGGCAGACAGGCTATTGCGGGCCTTACCTGATTGAGATGTGGAGCGAAACGTCGGACAACCCTGCGGCGGAAGTAGCAAAGGCGCGGGACTGGGTGCGCGAGCGTATGGCGCGCGCGGGGTTACTGGAGGCTGAACATGCTTAAGCTGAAACAGCAGGTCTTTGAAGCCAACATGGATCTGCCGCGCTATGGCCTGGTCACCTTCACCTGGGGTAACGTCAGCGCTATCGATCGCGAGCAGGGGCTGATCGTGATTAAGCCTAGCGGTGTGGCGTATGACACCATGAACGCTGACGATATGGTGGTGGTCGATCTTGACGGAAACGTCGTAGAGGGAAAATGGCGTCCCTCGTCAGATACGGCGACCCATCTGGCGCTTTATCGTCGTTATCCCTCACTCGGCGGCGTTGTGCATACCCACTCGACCCATGCCACGGCCTGGGCACAGGCGGGGCTGGCGATCCCGGCGCTGGGAACAACGCATGCGGACTACTTCTTTGGCGACATCCCCTGCACGCGCGCATTAACGCAGGCTGAAGTGGAAGGCGAATACGAGCTCAACACCGGGAAGGTTATCATCGAAACGTTGGGTGAAAGCGAACCGCTGCATACGCCGGGTATTGTGGTCTATCAGCACGGCCCGTTCGCCTGGGGAAAAGATGCCCACGACGCCGTTCACAATGCGGTTGTCATGGAGGAGGTGGCACGCATGGCGTGGATTGCTCGCGGCATCAACCCACAGCTTCAGGGGATTGATGATTATCTGATGAATAAGCATTTCATGCGCAAGCACGGCCCGAATGCCTATTACGGGCAGAAGTGAATAAGTGCTCTGGAATACCGAAAAACAGTTGTAACCGGTGGTATTCCGGAGCCATTCACAAAAAAAAGCCCCCGGGCAGGGGGCAACGTCAACTATGGCTATGTTCTCGTTGTTGGCTTTCCTGGTGCTAGCGTTAACGCGTTATCGGTAAATATCTGCACTGGCGTGCATATTGTCGTTGCTGCCGGGCTCACGGATTAACATCACGTGGTAATAGGTTGCGCCCTGTGCATCGGTTTCTTGATTAAGGGCCTGATCTGCTTCACTTTCCGTGGCGAAATTATGATTGATGTAAATGACGCCCAAGCTTTGCACATCATCCATGTTTCTGGCCTGTCGGCTGTCTATCTTGATGGCTGCCATCGCGTTTGCACTGAGCAAAAGCGCTGCCATTAGGGCTAATGCGATTTGTTTCATGATATGCGCTCCACAACTGCGTGCTCTGAGAGGGGGACTCCTTCTTCTGTTCAGGTGATCTCTGATTAAAGTGTAATCATTCCTCCGGCGGGGAAGCGTGACCATTTCTGATGCAGTTGTTCAAAAAAACACCGCTTCCGGGTGTGAGTAATTTTAAATCACCCACTTAGACCCGCTTCGCGCTTTGTGCGAATTATTTGTGCAATCAGCTTGAGTTTCCGGGGGCGCGCAAGTATTATGACGCGTCAATTTTTCAGCCGACCTTTAACACGTTCCTTGCCTCCCCGGGCCTCGGCTGACCCAGACAGGAGGCTGAATAATCCGTAAGGAGCAATTCGATGCGTCATTACGAAATCGTTTTTATGGTCCATCCTGACCAGAGCGAACAGGTTCCGGGTATGATCGAGCGCTACACTGGTGCAATCACTGCAGCAGCGGGCACGATCCACCGTCTGGAAGACTGGGGCCGCCGTCAGCTGGCTTATCCGATCAACAAACTGCACAAAGCTCACTACGTTCTGCTGAACGTTGAAGCGCCGCAGGAAGTGATCGATGAGCTGGAAACTAACTTCCGCTTCAACGATGCCGTTATCCGCAGCATGGTTATGCGTACTAAACACGCAGTTACCGAAGCATCTCCGATGGTTAAAGCGAAAGACGAGCGCCGTGAGCGTCGCGATGATTTCGCAAACGAAACCGCAGATGATTCTGATGCTGGGGATTCTGAAGAGTAATTTCTGATGACCAACCGTCTGGCGTTGTCCGGCATCGTATGCAGGGCTCCCCTTCGAAAGGTCAGTCCATCAGGAATTCCGCATTGCCAGTTCGTGCTTGAGCATCGTTCTGTGCAAGAGGAAGCCGGGTTTCACCGGCAGGCGTGGTGCCAAATGCCCGTTATTATTAGCGGACACGAAAACCAGGCCATTACTCACAGTTTAACGGTCGGTAGTGCAGTAATCGTTCAGGGGTTCATCTCTTGCCACAAGGCAAAGAACGGTCTGAGCAAAATGGTTCTGCATGCCGAGCAGATTGATTTGATAGATTCTGGAGACTAGCCATATGGCACGTTATTTCCGTCGTCGCAAGTTCTGCCGTTTCACCGCGGAAGGCGTTCAAGAGATCGACTATAAAGATATCGCAACGCTGAAAAACTACATCACCGAAAGCGGTAAGATTGTCCCAAGCCGTATCACCGGTACTCGTGCAAAATATCAGCGTCAGCTGGCTCGCGCTATCAAACGCGCTCGCTACCTGTCCCTGCTGCCGTACACTGATCGTCATCAGTAATCGGGCACGGTCCATTAATACGACTTTAAGAGGATAAGGTAATGCAAGTTATTCTGCTTGATAAAGTAGCAAACCTGGGCAGCCTGGGTGATCAGGTAAACGTTAAAGCGGGCTACGCTCGTAACTTCCTGGTTCCACAGGGTAAAGCTGTTCCAGCTACCAAGAAAAACGTAGAGTTTTTCGAAGCACGTCGCGCTGAACTGGAAGCCAAACTGGCTGACGTTCTGGCGGCTGCTAATGCTCGCGCTGAAGCAATCAACGCACTGGGCACCGTTACCATCGCGTCCAAAGCTGGCGACGAAGGTAAACTGTTCGGTTCCATCGGTACCCGCGATATCGCTGATGCAGTTTCTGCAGCAGGCGTTAAAGTGGCTAAGAGCGAAGTTCGTCTGCCGAACGGCGTTCTGCGTACCACTGGTGAGCACGAAGTTGACTTCCAGGTTCACAGCGAAGTGTTCGCTAAACTGGTTGTTAACGTTGTAGCTGAGTAATTTTTTACTCTGCTCACGTTGAAACGCCGGCCTTGTGCCGGCGTTTTGCTTTTTACAGATCCCAGTCCTTAACGTGCCCTGATAAAACTGCCGTCTGGCTGGCGGGTAAACAGCACCTGTTGTCCATTTCCGGTATCAATCGTTAACCCTGTCACCACCCCACTGGCATTCTGGCGTATTTGCACCATCTGGCCATTCTGCAGGTTACTGAGCGGCTTACCCGCACCTTCCACCTTCGCCATGGCATACACGTCTGTAGGCGGCAGGTTGTGGTCACGGAACAGCTGCGCCAGCGTTTTACCCGGTTCTACGCGATAGGAACGCCACTGTTGCTCAATGCCGGTGGGTTGTTGCGCCTGAGGCTGAGACGGGGCGGCGGCTTGTTCCTGCGGCTGTTCGTCCTGAATGGGCTCTGGCTCAACCGGCGCGACCTGACCCGGGTCGTTAGACGGGGTGACGAGCTGCGTCTGCATCGGCTGTGCGTCAGGCTGCGGTCGGGTTTGCGACTGAATATCCAGCTGAGCATTGCGGGTGACGGGGGCGGTATCAACATCATCGCCACCGGAAGGAAGCAGGAAGCCCACAATCACCATCAGCGCACCAATGATGATCCCTCTGCGATGCAGAGGCGGCAGCGGGTCCATGATGCGAAAATTGTCCGGCGCCTGCCAGATTTTCGCCAGGGTAGGTTTCAGTTCAAATCGCCCGGGCATGGCACTCCTCCTGCTCCGCGTATTTTTTATCCTGTGCCCCGAAGTATAGTTTGCTAACTGCCTGAACGGCGTAGTAAACCCGACATCCGTGACATCAGTTCGGGATTAATCCTGGTTCTCTCTATTGTTTCTGTTTCGTCGCGGTTTGTCACCTTAACTTCAGACAAAGTTTTACCCATAAGGGCATGGCTGATATGCTGCCCGCTACTTTAAATGTGATGGAAGGAAAACCCATGACCACCCCGACTTTTGACACTATCGAAGCGCAGGCAAGTTACGGTATCGGCTTGCAGGTAGGACAGCAGCTGAGCGAATCCGGCCTGGAAGGTCTGTTACCCGAAGCGCTGGTGGCGGGTATCGCTGACGCGCTGGAAGGTAAACAGCCTGCCGTTCCGGTTGACGTTGTGCACCGTGCGCTGCGTGAAATCCACGAACGTGCTGACGCCGTGCGTCGCGCACGTTTTGAAGAGATGGCCGCCGAAGGTGTGAAATATCTGGAAGAGAACCGTGAGCGTGAAGGCGTGAACAGCACCGAGTCTGGACTGCAGTTCCGCGTGATCAATCAGGGTGATGGCGCGATCCCGGCGCGTACCGACCACGTTCGCGTACACTATACCGGTAAGCTGATCGACGGTACCGTCTTCGACAGCTCCGTGGCGCGCGGCGAACCGGCTGAGTTCCCGGTGAATGGCGTTATCGCAGGTTGGATCGAAGCGCTGACCCTGATGCCAGTGGGTTCTAAATGGGAACTGACTATTCCGCACAACCTGGCCTACGGCGAGCGCGGCGCTGGCGCGTCCATCCCGCCATTCAGCACCCTGGTCTTTGAAGTCGAGCTGCTGGAAATTCTGTAATCGACTTTTCTTATCTCCTCTCCCCGGCTGGGGAGGGGAAAATAGCGTGAAAACCTATAGTTAAGCCGGAATCAATATTTTATCTTGCAAACGAAACTGTTGCGTGTATTTTTGTGAGCTGTTTCGCGCTGTATGAGTGATATGACACTCACTTTCAACATATTATTAACATAATATCTAAATCATAGTATTCATCCCGCCGATTCTTACCTAATATCGATTAGCCCTTACAAGGGAACGTCATTTTTTTGACGTATTTAAAGGCCAGAAGAGCCTTAACAACACAGACAGGCATAAACAGGAAAATATCACATGGTAGATCAGGTCAAAGTCGTCGCCGACGAAGAGGCGTCGTCTGAACAGTCGCTACGGCGCAATCTCACAAACCGTCATATTCAGCTCATTGCCATCGGGGGTGCCATCGGTACCGGGTTGTTTATGGGGTCAGGCAAAACCATCAGTCTCGCCGGACCGTCAATCATATTCGTCTATATGATTATCGGTTTTATGCTGTTCTTCGTGATGCGTGCAATGGGTGAACTGCTGCTCTCGAACCTTGAATACAAATCCTTCAGCGACTTCGCTTCAGACCTGCTCGGACCATGGGCGGGCTATTTTACCGGCTGGACCTACTGGTTCTGCTGGGTCGTGACCGGTATGGCGGATGTCGTGGCGATTACCGCCTACGCGCAGTTCTGGTTCCCGGGGCTGTCGGACTGGGTGGCCTCGCTGGCGGTCATCGTTCTGCTGCTGAGCCTTAACCTCGCCACCGTTAAAATGTTCGGTGAGATGGAGTTCTGGTTCGCAATGATCAAAATTGTGGCCATTGTCGGGCTCATCGTGGTGGGCCTGGTAATGGTGCTCACCCACTTCCAGTCACCAACCGGCGTTCAGGCGTCGTTTACCCATCTGTGGAATGACGGCGGCTGGTTCCCGAAAGGCATCAGCGGCTTCTTTGCCGGCTTCCAGATTGCGGTGTTCGCGTTTGTAGGGATTGAGCTGGTCGGAACGACCGCTGCGGAAACTAAAGATCCGGAGAAGTCCCTGCCGCGCGCCATCAACTCCATTCCGGTGCGTATCATCATGTTCTACGTCTTCGCGCTGATTATCATTATGTCCGTGACGCCGTGGAGCTCGGTGGTGCCGAGCAAGAGCCCGTTCGTTGAGCTGTTCGTGCTGGTAGGCCTGCCTGCGGCAGCGAGCCTGATTAACTTCGTGGTGCTGACCTCTGCGGCTTCTTCCGCAAACAGCGGCGTGTTCTCAACCAGCCGTATGCTGTTTGGTCTGGCGCAGGAAGGCGTGGCGCCGAGCGCGTTCGCCAAGCTCTCTAAGCGTGCCGTACCGGCAAAAGGGCTGACCTTCTCCTGCATGTGTCTGCTGGGCGGTGTGGTGATGCTCTACGTGAACCCAAGCGTGATTGGCGCATTCACCATGATCACCACGGTCTCTGCGATCCTGTTTATGTTCGTCTGGACCATCATCCTCTGCTCCTATCTGGTGTACCGCAAACAGCGCCCACACTTGCATGAAAAATCGATCTACAAGATGCCGCTGGGCAAGCTGATGTGCTGGGTGTGCATGGCGTTCTTCGTCTTCGTGCTGGTTCTGCTGACGCTGGAAGATGATACCCGTCAGGCGCTGATCGTCACGCCGCTGTGGTTTATCGCGCTGGGGCTGGGCTGGATGTTTATCGGTAAGAAACGTATGGCTGGCATGCGCTAAGCATGTTGCCGGGTGGCGCTGACGCTTACCCGGCCTACGTTCGAGGACGTTGCAGGCCCGGTAAGCGCTAGCGCCACCGGGCTTTTTTATTCCCCCGCCAATGCCCGCGGGAACAGAACGTTATTCTCCAGACTGATGTGTTCCATCAGGTCGTCGATCGTTTCGTTAATGCCGTTGTACATCGCTTTCCACGTTGTGCACGCTTCTGGCGGCGGCGTGACGTTTTGGGTGGTATGTTTGATCACCTCCAGCAGTTCGCCTGCGTCATCATGCTCGCTTTCCATCACGCTGATGGGCCCCATCGCCTGGCTTCCCATTCCCTGTTTAATCATCGGGAAGAGGATCTGCTCTTCTTTCATCATATGGCTGGAAAGCTCTTCGTGCAGCAGGGTCAGGTATTTCGCCAGACCGCGCGGTACGGACGGTTTATCGGCATGGACGCGCTCGACTTTGGTCGCCAGCAGGATCAGCTCCGGCAGCTGTTCACGGTGACGGTCATGATAACGCACGATGATATGGTCGATGATTTCCGCGAGCGGAGCGGTTCGCCAGTCTTTGTCGATGGGCTGTGCGGCCAGTTGCGCCAGCTCGGCTTCAATCACCTCAACGTCCAGCTCTTTGCGTAACGCCGCACGTGCCAGGGTTTGCTTACCGCCGCAGCAGTAGTCCATATCGTATTTACGGAACAGCGCAGAAGCGCGAGGAATGGAGAGCGCCAGCTCGCCGAGGGGTTGGTCGCGAAAGGCCATAGCAGTTACCTCATTCTCAATAATATAAGATGCATATTAAATGCATCTTTAAGGTGGCGCTATAACCCTTTAGAGGGACGGGTAAAAATGAGATGCAGATCACAAAAAAATATCCGATTTAACTCTCTGAATGGGCTCAGGAAAGTGGTTTCGAAACTTTTTAAAGGTGGAGAAACAGTAAACAACCCGCTGTGCCTGCCGATATATCCACGTCAGACAAACCTGCATATAACAAAGGCAACGCATGTTTAAACGTATAAAAGTCATTACCCTTCTGATTTCGGTGCTGCTTGTGCTCGGCATCATGCAAGTGATTTCCGCCGGTATCTTTATCAACGCCCTGAACAACGATAAAGACAACTTCACCGTGGCGCAGCTCTCCAGCAAGAACGTGGCGGAGTTTACCGATGCGTGGATCAGTCTGAACCAGGCACGCGTCACCCTGAATCGCGGGATGCTGCGCCTGCAAAGCAGCATGGCCTCGCAAATTAACGGCGGTCAGCTGAATGAGCTGGTGACCACTGCGAAAAATCTGCTGACTGAAGCGCAGGTTCATTACGATAAATACTATGCCTTGCCGAACACGCCAGGCCTGGATGAGAGCCTGACCAACCAACTCGAAGAGCAGTACCGCATTTACTCTGCAACGCTGACGCAAATGAACGTTCTGCTGAGCCAGGGCAATCTGGAAGATATGTTCAAGCAGAATGCCGAACAAAAACAGAACGCGATGCAGACGGTTTATCGTGAATGGCGTGAAGCGCAGGCTGCGCTCACGGATAAAGGCATTCAGGATAACGAAAGTGATTACAAGCGCATCCTGTGGATCCTCTCTGCGGTCATGTTGCTGGTAATTGTGGTGATTATCTCCAGCTGGATTGCGATGCGCCGCGTGCTGCTGCTGCCGCTGGAAGAGGTGATTAACCATATTCGCGCCATTGCGGCAGGCGATCTCACCCAGCCGATTCAGGCCGACGGTAAAAATGAAATGGCTATCCTGGCGCGCAACGTGCAGGAGATGCAAACTTCGCTGGCGAACACCGTGGGCGTAGTGCGTGAAGGCGCAGATACCATTTACACCGGTGCAGGCGAAATCTCTGCAGGCAGTAACGATCTCTCTTCCCGCACCGAGCAGCAGGCCGCGTCTCTGGAAGAGACGGCAGCCAGCATGGAGCAGCTGACGGCAACCGTGAAGCAGAATGCCGATAACGCGCGTCAGGCTTCCCGTCTGGCGCTGGACGCCTCCTCAACGGCGAAGAAGGGCGGCAACGTGGTGGAAGGCGTCGTACGTACGATGGATGAGATCGCCACCAGTTCCAGCAAGATCGCGCAAATCACTAACGTGATCGACGGTATTGCCTTCCAGACGAATATTCTGGCGCTCAACGCGGCGGTGGAAGCGGCCCGTGCAGGCGAGCAGGGCCGTGGTTTTGCGGTGGTGGCAGGGGAAGTGCGTACCCTTGCCCAGCGCAGTGCTCAGGCGGCGAAAGAGATCAAAGCGCTGATCGACGACTCCGGCGAACGCGTGAACGCGGGTTCGCAGCTGGTTAACGAAGCCGGGGCCACGATGGCCGAGATCGTCAATGCGGTCACCCGCGTCACCGACATCATGGGCGAAATAGCCTCGGCCTCTGACGAGCAGAGCCGCGGTATTGACCAGGTGGGCCAGGCGGTAGCCGAAATGGACCGCGTGACCCAGCAGAACGCCTCGCTGGTGGAGGAGTCTGCGGCCGCAGCGGCAGCGCTGGAAGATCAGGCTGCACGTCTGAACGAAGCGGTGGCGGTGTTCAAAATCACCCGCAATCAGGCGGTTAAAGCGGCGCCGGTGAAAACCTATGTGCCAAAAGCGCAGCCCGTAGCGGCGGCGTCTGAAGCGAACTGGGAAACGTTTTAAGGTCTTGCCCGGTGGCGGCTACGCCTTACCGAGCCTACGGTTTTGTAGGCCCTGCAAGCGCAGCGCCGCCGGGCAATACTCACATCTCCGACGCCGGAACAACCCTCGGTTTTTCCGGCTTCGCTCTCACCGCCATCACCACGCCCACGACCAACAGCACGATCCCGCAGGCCGTGAACAACGGCGGCACGCTCTGGCGCATCAGGAAGGTATACAGCAGTCCGGCCAGGGTTTCGAAGACAATCAGCGGCCCTAAGATCACCGTCGGCAGCTTCTGGCTGGCAATATTCCAGCACAGCGCGCCCACCCATGAACACAGCACCGCAATCGCCACCATCAGGCCGATAAACACCCACGGTCTTGGCCCGAAGGGCTGGGCGAAGTCCGGCTGCTGATGGCCCAGCCAGAGGCATGCGCCGAGATACCCCACGACGGATACGGGCAACGTGACCAGCGCCTGCGCCGTCGCCCACATCATTGGGTGCTTGTCCGGATTCTCACGCAGCCAGCGCGCGTTGCGCAGGGCATACCAGGCCCAGCACGCCACGGAAATGAACGCCAGCAGAATGCCAGAGCCGTATCGCCACAGGTCAACATCCCCCTGCCCATGACGCAGCTCGGCAATATTGACGCATATCAGCCCGAGGGCAGTGCAGACCAGCGCTGGTGCCATTTTTGACCACGCCAGTTTGCCATCGCGGTGGCTGTAAAGCAGGTTAGCAAAGACGGGGATGACGACCGGCAGCGTGCCGATAATCATGGTCGATACCGGCGCACCGGTACGCTGAATGGCGCTCGCGAGGCAAACGTAATAGATAAGATTGCCCATCATGGTCAGCGCCAACGCGGTACCCCAGTCCTGACGGCTGAGCTGACGCAAGCGCGCGCGCCCCAGCCACGCCAGGGGCAGGGCAATCAGCCCCAGCGCCAGATAACGTCCGGTCGACTGCAATATTGCCGGGTACTCCGGCACGATCAGCGGGCCGACAAAAATCAGCCCCCACATCATCCCGGCCAGCAGGGCATACAACACTCCACTAATCATTTTTCCATCCACAGGTATTTACGCTGTTCTCAGTGTAGGAGGGGCAAATGCGCGCGTATTGTATGAGGTTGCGCATTAGCGCCGGGTGACCTGCTTCTGGTAGCGCACGGGGGTAATGCCGTAGCGGTGGGTAAACGCGCGGGTCAGATGCGACTGATCGGTCAGTCCGGTTGCGGCGGCGACCTCTGCGGCGGGCATGCCGTGGGTGAGAAACGCTTTGGCGCGCCAGAGGCGAATGGCCATCAGCATCTGATGCGGCGTCACGTGAAAATGGGCTTTGAACTGGCGCTGGAAATGATACGGGCTGAGTGAAACGACGCCGGCCAGCTCGTCCAGCGTCAGAGCGCGCATATAGTTGTCGTGCAGGTACTCGCGTACCCGTTCGAAGCGGTGCGCGCCTTCCTGAACCCGCGGCGCGTGATGGGCAAACGGCTGGAAGGTCTCAATCAAATCCAGCAGTAATCCTTTTTGCGCAAGCGGATCGTCCGTGTGCCACAAGCCGTAAATAAGCCTGCCAATTTGCTGCGAGCGCAATGGGTCATGACGGGTCACGTCGCTGAACCACCAGTGCCGCAGACCGGTCACCTCTTCCAGCAGATCGGGTTCGATATAGACCATCCGGTAGCGCCAGCCGCCCTCGGTGGCGGATTCGCCGGTATGGATCTCGTCCGGGTTCATGGTAACGACGGATTTTTCCGCCGCGAGATGCTGGCTACCGCGATAGCGAAAACGTTCGGCACCGGTTTCAATCGTGCCGATCCCGAAGGCTTCATGGGTGTGAGGCTCAAAGGCGTAGTCAGAAATATGGGCATGATAAAGCTCCAGGCCCGGCAGCTGCGCCAGATGGCGAAAGCGCGCGCTGTCTCTTTCATCATTAAACTGTTCCGGTACGCCTTGCACGGTAAGCCTCCTCGTGGGTCATCTTTTCATTATCAAAGATGACCAGAGGGGATGCCACAAAAAATAACCATCCCGTAACAATTACAGGATGGCTTTGATGCTCTGCGCCAGCGGCGTGGTGGCGCGTCCGATCAGTTTGCTCAGCGTATGGCTGTCGTCAAAGAGCCCGCCTTTGGAGGCCCCGACATCGGAGTCCGCCAGCATATCGGCCAGACCGGCAGGCAAGCCGACGCTCTTCAGCGCGGCGGCAAAATCCGCTTCACTGAGATTCTGGTAGGTGATCGGCTTCCCGCTCTGTTTGCTGAGTTCAGCCGCCAGTTCGCTCAGCGTCCAGCCGTGGTCGCCCGCCAGTTCATATACCTTGCCCGCGTGGCCCTCTTCAGCGATCACTTTGGCTGCCGCCGCGGCATAGTCTGCGCGGGTGGCAGAGGAAATTTTACCCTCGCCTGCCGCTCCAATAAACACGCCGTGTTCCAGCGCAGGCGGCGCGCTCGCCAGATAGTTTTCGGTATACCAGCCGTTGCGCAGCAGGGCATAAGGAATGCCGGACGCCGCCAGCGCTTTTTCAGTGGCAACGTGTTCAACGTGCAGGCCGAGCGGTGAGGTATCCGCATGCAGCAGGCTGGTGTAGGCGATAAAGTTCACCCCTGCCGTTTTGGCGGCGTTAATCACGTTCTGGTGCTGGGTTGCGCGCTGGCCGACTTCGCTGGACGAGATCAGCAGCAGCTTATCCACGCCGCTCAGCGCGGCGGCGAAGGCGGCTTCATCCGTGTAGTCCGCCTGACGAACCACAATTCCCTGCTGGCTTAAGGCTTGCGCTTTCGCCGGGTTACGTACGATAGCCACAATCTGGTTAGCCGGTACGGTTTTCAACAGCTGTTCGATAACGAGATGGCCAAGCTGGCCGGTGGCGCCGGTAATCGCGATCATGATGAATCTCCTTCGTGTTTGTCTGGTGTTGTGGCACACTAGCACCATAGCTAACTTTTAGTAAGTACGTACAAAAAGGTAAGTATGAAAACAACGATACCGACGCTCAGCGAACAAATGCGCGATGGCAATCTTTTCGCGGAACAGTGCCCTTCACGAGAGGTGCTCAAACACGTGACCAGCCGCTGGGGGGTACTGATTCTGCTGGCTCTGCGCCAGGGGACGCATCGCTTTAGCGATCTGCGCCGTAAAATGGGCGGGGTGAGCGAAAAGATGCTGTCCCAGTCGCTTCAGGCGCTGGAGCAGGACGGGTTTGTCGATCGCGTATCGTATCCGGTCGTGCCGCCGCACGTAGAGTATAGCCTGACGCCGATGGGTATCGAGGTCAGCGAAAAAGTCGCCGCGCTGGCGGACTGGATTGAGGTAAATACGCCGAAGGTGATGGCGAACAGGGACGATCGCGCGGCGTAAAAGCCGGGTATGTGCGGCCTGATGCCCTCACCCTGGCCCTCTCCCACAGGGAGAGGGAACAAACACCAAAAACGGCAACGTGCGTTGCCGTTTTGCTTTTACTTGCTTAAATCCACCTGATAAATCGCGAACCCAATATCATCCGTCGCGACCTGTTTCATCGGATATTGCGCCTTCTCCTTGATAAACACGGCTGCCTTGTCGGACGGTGACGTTTCAAAGCGGATATCCAGCGGCGTATCGCTGTGGATCGGCGCCAGACGCCAGTTGTTATCCACCGCCGGATGAATTTCGCCGGCCTTTTTCGACTCCGCGCTGATCCACGCCGCCAGCACCGAGCGGTTCTCGTCCGGCGAGGCAAAGGCGATATGGCTATCTCCCGTACCGGCAAACTTACCGCCGTAGGCACGGTAGTTATTGGTCACCACCAGGAAGGTGGCATTCGGGTCGATCGCCTTGCCGTTGAAGGTCAGGTTTTTAATGCGCTCCGCCTGCGGGTTGATCGCCTGACACTCACCGTCATATTTCGCCGGTTGGGTGACGTCAATCTGGTAGTTCACGCCGTCGATCACGTCGAAGTTGTAGGTGCGGAAGCCATCCCAGTTAATCAGCGACTGCGGCTTGCTGCTGCGCGGGTCAATCTGGTTAAACTGTCCGGCAGAACACTCCAGCCACTCCTTTACCTCTTTCCCGGTGGCTTTAACCACTACCAGCGTATTCGGATAGAGATAGAGATCGGCGGCATTACGGAAGGTGAGCTGGCCCTTTTCGACCTCAACATAGCTTGCCGGGTCATTCTTACGTCCGCCCACTTTGAATGGCGCAGCGGCCGACAGGACCGGCAGCTTCGCCAGATCCGGATCGCCCTGCACAAAGTGTTCGGCATAGGCTTTCTGCGCCATGTTGACGACCTGGACGGTCGGATCGTCCTGCACCAGCGCCAGGAAGCTGTACATGTTGTCAGCGGATTTACCGATCGGCTTGCTGACGAATTCGCGCGTGGCGTCGTGATCGTGCTTCAGCACGTCGACCAGTTTTTTATCTTCCGCCGCCAGTGATTTCTTCGCTGCCGCGTCGTAGATCGGACGCGCTTCGGCTTTTGACTGCGTCACCTTCCAGCGGTCGCCGTCGTTATTCAGCACCAGATCCACTACGCCAAGATGGTCACCCCACATGCCCGGCATCACCGACGGCACGCCGTTGAGCGTGCCTTTCCCGATATCCGCCCCTTTGATGCTGGCGAAGTCTTTGCCCGGGAAGACCGCGTGGGCGTGGCCGAACAGGATCGCATCGACGCCCGGTACCTCACTCAGGTAGTAAACGGAGTTTTCTGCCATGGCCTGGTACGGGTCGGCGGAGAGACCCGAGTGGGCGACAACGACCACCAGATCGGCGCCTTTCTCACGCATTTCCGGCACGTATTTGCGCGCGGTTTCGGTGATGTCGTTAACGGTCACCTTACCGTCGAGGTTGGCCTTATCCCATGTCATGATCTGCGGCGGGACAAAACCGATATAGCCGATGTTCAGCGTCTGCTTTTTCCCGTCCCGATCGACAACCTCGGTCTCTTTAATCAGGTAAGGGGTAAAGAGCGGCTTTTGGGTCTTAACGTCGATGATATTGGCATTAACGTACGGGAATTTTGCACCTGCCAGGGCATCGTGCAGGTATGTCAGACCGTAGTTGAATTCATGGTTGCCAAGGTTACCGACGGTATAGTCCAGGGTGTTCATCGCTTTATAAACAGGATGGACCTCGCCTTTTTTCAGCCCCTTAGTCGCCATGTAATCCCCGAGCGGACTGCCCTGAATGAGATCGCCATTGTCGACCAGCACGCTATTTTTCACTTCGCCACGTGCGGCATTGATCAAACTTGCCGTGCGTACCAGTCCGAATTTTTCCGTCGGGGTATCTTTGTAGTAATCGAAGTCCATCATGTTGCTGTGCAGATCGGTCGTTTCCAGAATACGTAAATCGACCGTCGCTGCCTGCACGCTCGCCGCAATCAGCGTCGCCAGGAGCGTTGCGCTAAACTTAATCATCAGAAGAGTCCTTTTTTCGATCCAGGCCACAAAAGAGTATGTATCTATAACGCGTTGCTTACATAAATGTGAATCCTGACAGAAAAAAGCAACCTGAAACCGGAATTGCTTCACAGATAGCGGAATTGTTCACATTACGATATAACTAAAACAAAGAGTTAACCTCACTGCGTTAACAAAGAGGTGGAAAATGCTAGATAAAATTTGTCAGCTCGCACGGGATGCGGGAGATGCCATCATGCAGGTGTATGACGGTATTAAACCTATGGAGGTCGTCAGCAAAGCGGACGACTCTCCGGTCACGGCGGCAGATATCGCGGCGCATAAGGTGATCCTGAAAGGGTTACAGGCCTTAACGCCGGACATCCCCGTCCTGTCAGAAGAAGCGCCGCAAAGCTGGGACGAACGCCAGCACTGGCAGCGTTACTGGCTGGTGGACCCCCTGGACGGGACAAAAGAGTTCATCAAGCGCAACGGTGAATTCACCGTCAATATCGCCCTGATTGAGAAGGGGAAAGCGGTGCTGGGCGTGGTCTACGCGCCGGTCATGAAGGTGATGTACAGTGCTGCAGAAGGGAAGGCGTGGAAAGAAGAGTGCGGCGTGCGCAAGCAGATCCAGGTGCGCGATGCGCGTCCGCCGCTGGTGGTGATTAGCCGCTCGCACAGCGACAGCGAGCTGCAGGAGTACCTGCAGCAGCTGGGTGAACACCAGACCACCTCGATTGGCTCATCGCTGAAATTCTGCCTGGTGGCGGAAGGACAGGCTCAGCTCTATCCCCGCTTTGGGCCGACGAACGTCTGGGATACCGCCGCGGGGCATGCCGTTGCTGCGGCCGCCGGGGCGCATGTTCATGACTGGCAGGGCAAGCCGCTGGACTACACCCCGCGCGAATCCTTCCTCAACCCCGGCTTCCGCGTCTCTATTTATTGAGCCAGCAGCTTATGCAGCAGGTCGACAACCTGCTGCACCTCTTCCTGGGTCAGCGCCCCGTCTTTCACCCACTGTACGCGACCTTCTTTATCCAGCACGATAATCGCGGAGCTCTCTTCCTCCAGCTGCCAGGCCTTACGGGTGACGCCGTTGCTGTCGACGATAAACTGCGACCACGGGTAGAGCTTTTTATTGCTCTCAAGGCTTGAGCGCACAAACATCCCGGAACCCGGAATGGCGTCATCGGTATTCACGATCGTGGTGGTCTGGTAGCGGTCGTGAGGGAATTTTGCGGCCTTGATCGCTTCCACCAGGCTGGCATTTTTCTCTTTTGCAGATGTACGACCGGCAATATGTTGTACAACTCTCACTTTGCCCGCGAGTTGCGCGCTATTCCAGGCTTTGTAGCTAAACTTATCATTGTCGAGAATCAATTCTCCCCGGTCAGCAATGCCGACTGGCGGTACACGTTGTCCTTTTTCAATGTTGTGAGCACTCGCCCACAGGGGCAGCAGCAGGCAGGCTGCTGCAAGGATATTACGTAGGGTCATGGCGTTTCCTTATTGTTTGCAGGTGATCCGACCACTTGGTCATACGCTTTTAATGATAAGTGCGATCAATGTGGTTTTCCCGCAATCCCGATGCCAGTTTGCGGGTGAACGCACATATCCATGAAAAAACGACGGCTTATACTGCGCTCAGTCACGCTTTGCAAAGATTATTCTGAATAATTGTAATCAAACGGTAAATAAACTTATGCACACTGGGTAACACCGTAGTTCTGGTCTATAGTCATTGGGCATTAAAATTTGCGCTCAGGACAGTCGGGCCGATTGTGGCACCGCAAGAGCGTATGATTCGCAGGAGATACAAGAATGAAAATTTTCCAACGCTACAACCCGCTTCAGGTGGCGAAGTACGTGAAGATCCTGTTCCGTGGACGGTTGTACATCAAGGATGTTGGCGCTTTTGAGTTTGATAAGGGCAAAATCCTTGTCCCAAAAGTGAAGGACAAACAGCACCTGTCTGTGATGTCCGAAGTCAACCGTCAGGTTATGCGTCTGCAAACTGAGATGGCTTAACCAACGTGCTATGCAGTAGTAGTAGATAAAAAGACGGCTCCCGATGGGAGCCGTTGATGTTTGTGGGGGCAGGAACGTTACGCCGACACCTTCTCTTCCGCATCCGGCAGCTTCGGCACCAGTACGGTCGGTTTGTTGTCGATACGCGTCACCAGCAGCTGGTCGATGCGGTAGTTATCAATATCCACCACCTCAAACTTGTAGCCGGAGAACTTCACCGAGTCGGTGCGTTTCGGGATTTTACGCAGCATAAACATCATAAAGCCGCCGATGGTCTCGTAGTTTCCGGACTGCGGGAACTCGTCGATATCCAGCACGCGCATCACGTCTTCAATCGGCGTGCCGCCATCAATCAGCCATGAATTATCGTCACGCTGAACAATCTGCTCTTCCAGCCCCTGGCCTACCAGGTCGCCCATCAGCGTGGTCATGACGTCGTTGAGGGTAATAATACCCACCACCAGCGCGTATTCGTTCATGATCACCGCGAAGTCTTCCCCGGCGGTTTTGAAACTTTCCAGCGCTTCTGAGAGCGTCAGGGTGTCCGGCACAATCAGGGTATTGCGGATCTGCACGCCGCTGTTCAGCGCCAGGCTCTGGTTCGCCAGCACGCGGTTCAGCAGGTCTTTGGAGTCGACGTAACCGATGATGTGGTCGATATCTTCATTACAGACCAGGAACTTAGAGTGTGGATGCTGCGCCACTTTGTTCTTCAGGCTCTGCTCATCTTCATGTAAATCGAACCAGATAATGCTTTCACGGCCTGTCATGGAAGAGGGCACGGTACGGGATTCCAGTTCGAATACGTTCTCAATCAGCTCATGTTCCTGCTTGCGCAGCACCCCGGCCAGCGCGCCAGCTTCCACGACCGCATAAATATCGTCAGAGGTGATGTCGTCTTTACGCACCATAGGTAGCTTAAAGATGCGGAAAATGACGTTTGCCAGGCCGTTGAAGAACCACACCAGCGGGCGGAACACGAACAGGCAGAAGCGCATCGGGTTGATGATACGCAAAGCCACAGCTTCTGGCGCAATCATACCGATGCGTTTCGGGGTCAGGTCGGCGAAGAGGATGAACAGCCCGGTCACCAGTGAGAAGGAGAGGATAAAGCTCAGCTGTTCGGCCAGTTCGGCGGACATGTACTGCGCAAAGAGGCTGTAAAACGCCGGGGAAAACGCCGCATCGCCCACGATACCGCCGAGAATGGCTACCGCGTTCAGACCAATTTGCACCACGGTAAAGAACGTACCGGGGTTTTCCTGCATTTTGAGAATGCGTGAGGCGTTGATGTTGCCTTCGTCGGCAAGCAGCTTCAGTTTGATTTTACGGGACGCGGCCAGCGAGATCTCGGATATTGAGAAAAATGCACTGACGGCAATCAGACAAAGTATTACTAAAATACTGTTTAACATAGTTTATCCGGCTTCTCGCCAGATCCTCGGAAGGGAAGTTGATACCATTTGTGTGGAAACACATTGAACACCAGCTCGTAGCGTTGAGCCGATTATTTCAGCGGGTAGTATAGCGTAAAGAGATGTAAATCTGCCAGAGGTCACATTTTTGGCATAAAACAGACCGGACAGCGGGCGCTGTCCGGTACATCGCATTATTTCACGGTTGACAGGCGGACATCGCCCACCGCCCGACGGGTGGCATCGCCTCCCCATACCTGATCGTATTCATAGCCCGTGAGTTGTTTGATCACCACGCGGGTGCTGGCATCGCAGTCGCGGTAATCG
The DNA here is from genome assembly GCF_020567405.1 of Enterobacter sp. TCD1-1. Lineage (NCBI taxonomy): Bacteria > Pseudomonadati > Pseudomonadota > Gammaproteobacteria > Enterobacterales > Enterobacteriaceae > Enterobacter > Enterobacter sp. TCD1-1. The sequence continues at coordinate 80,060 of NZ_JAJCXF010000007.1, forward strand.
CCACCCAGCTTACGGCGCGCAATCTCCTTGAGGAGCAGCTTGTGCGTCTCACGTGTCAGCTTGAACCTGTAGGTGGTGAAGAAGCTTACCGCCAGCAGAGCTGCCGTTGCGAAGATCATCAGGCCGATAATCGCCCCCAGCGCGCTTTCAGGCTGTGCGCCGCTGCCCTTCACAAAGCCGGATTCCTGCAGCACCAGGCCAATAATCATGATGGCAATCGCCACGGTGCTCTTGCGGGTCAGGACCATCACCCCGGCAAAAATCCCTTCGCGGCGCTGCTGGGTCACCATCTCGTCAATATCCGGAATGAAGCTGTAGATATTCCACGGAATATAGTAGAGGCCAGAGCGGGCGGCACCGAGCAGAATAAAGACCGCGGAGAACAGCAGCGTCGGTACCTGCGTTTTGGTGAGGTAGACCGTAAACAGGAAGGCCAGCACCAGGAAGATACAGCCGTAGGAGAGCCGCAGGGCGGCAGACGGCGTGACGTTCAGCCGGTTCAGCAACAGCATAAACCCATAGGTGCCGGGGACCGAGGCGAAGGCCGCAATGCTCAGCCAGCCTGATACCGCAGCCGCATCCTGGCTTAGACAGTACACGACATAATAGGTAAACACCGAACCGAACACGTCCATCGCCGTGAACGAAAAGATATAAATAATAATATGCAGGCGGAACGCGCGGATACGGAAGGAGGAAAAGAGATCCAGCACCAGATATTTCAGGTGATTCAGTAGCCCGCCGCTGCGCTGGTTATCCACTTTAAAACTGGATTCCTGTTGCACATCCTTCGCTTCCCAGGTGGTGTACCAGGTAATAAATACCGCAAGGCAGAACACGCAGGAAAATATCAGCCCGGTGAGGGTATAGGTAAACGGATTATCTTTCCCCGTGAACTGCATAATCACCCCGGGAACGGATACCGCAAGAAAACCGCCCAGCTGGGAGCAGATCATCCGCACGCCGGACAGGCGGCTACGCTCTTCATACCGGTTCGTCATTTCAGCCGCCAGGGTCTCCCAGGGGACCAGCACCATCGCCGACAGCAGCTCAATAGAGAGGTAGGTGCCCAGGTAGTACCAGTAACCCATGTCCGTCAGCCACAGCAGGGCATATAAAAACATGAGCGGTGAACTGAGTAATAAAAAGAAGCGGCGACGGCCAAATTTACGCCCGAGCCAGGTATCCCCGAAGTTATCGGTGATATAACCCATTATCGGGCTTAATAGCGCATCAATCACGCGGGCAATGGCGAATATCGATCCCGCTTCAATGACCGAGAGTCCGCAATAGGTGGTGTAAAAAAATAACAGCCAGGTGCCGATAATGGCGAAAGCGCCTCCGCCAAAAAGATCGGTTACGCCGTAGCCGAGCGCTACGCCATAACCCACTCTACGTTCAGTTGGTTTGACCATAATAATATCCAGTGTAGGGTAATGATTAACCCGTTTTTCGGGTCGTTTTTTTATTGAGTGCTGGAATACAAATTACGTTCTAGTTATTGATATCTATCCATTGTCTTAATTGAGATGAGCGGTAAATAGCCTCCACAAGCGTGAGTGAATGTCCGGCTTCACGGATGGTGGTGTAATCCGTGTGCCCCGGGTGGGTGATGGCGTGATAAAACCGGCGGATCGCCTGCTCGTGCCCCAGCCCCCAGTAGCTTTTGACCGAGCCGTCGGGAGAGTCATCGCTGGCCAGCCTGAGGCGCTCGCCGCGGGTGATGCACCAGAGCACGTTGTTATGCAGCAGCAGCGAGCCCTTTTCGCAGTGGATCTCCATCAGAAGCGGGGAATCGGTGGTATTGCAGTTGCTGGCGTAAAACAGGCCGCGCGCGCCGTTGGCAAAGTGCAGCGTGGCCATTGCGCTGTCTTCCCCTTCGGTCACGTCCGCCAGCTCGCCGCTGTCCACCACGCCTTTCACGCGCGTTACGCCACCGGCAAACCACTGCATCAGGTCGAGGGTATGAATGGCCTGGTTGATCAGCAGGCTGCCACCTTCCGTTGCCAGCCGCCCGCGCCACGGGCTTTCGGTGTAGTACGCGCCCGAGCGTGACCACGTCAGCACGGCCTTAATGCTGAGCATTTTCCCCAGCTCGCCCTCCTCCAGCATCTGGCGAATGCGCAGGCTGGTGGGGTTGAGGCGATTCTGGTAGCACACGCCGAGCAGACCCGACGCCTGTTCGGCGGCGCGGGTGATATCCACGAGTTCGCTGCTGTTCATGCCCACCGGTTTTTCGCAGAAAACATGTTTCCCGGCGGCGAGCGCCGCCAGGATCATGCTTTTATGCTCGAAATGCGGCGTGCAGATGTGGACCACGTCGATGGCATCATCCAGCAGCATTTCCCGGTAATCCTGATAGAAGCGGCACTGATAGCGCATTGCCAGCTCCAGCCCTTTGACGCTGTCGATGTCGACCAGCGCGCGTAGCGCGACGTTGGGGAGCAGGCGCAACGCATTCACATGGCAGCCGTGGATCGCTCCGGCACCGATAACCGCCGTGTTCAGGATCGTCATTGTCGCCTCCCGTTATTCCGTCGCGTTGGCCAGCATCTGGGCCTTCACGCAGAGCTCGGCCGCTTTGAAGGCGTGCGCCTGCGTCATGGCGTTTTCGGTACGATGCAGACAGTCGAGGATCAGTTCGCCAAAGAACGGGAACCCGACCTGTCCGGCGACCGGATAGCGGAATTCCCCCTCTTTATTGACGAGATAAACCACGTCCTGCTCGCCGCGGGTGAGATCGACATATTTGCGGATCTCGATATACCCGTCGGTGCCGAGCAGCGTCAGACGTCCATCGCCCCAGGTTGAGAGTCCGTCGGGGGTGAACCAGTCGCAGCGGAAATAACCGCTGGCGCCGTTTTCGCCCCTGATTGTTGCGTCACCGAAATCTTCGAATGCCGGATGCTGCGGATGGTTGAAATTGCGTGCCTGACTGGCGACCACGGTGGCGTTACGGTTGCCCGTGTAAAACAGAAATTGCTCAATCTGGTGGCTGCCGATGTCGCACAGAATGCCGCCGAAGTAGCGACGATCGTAGAACCAGTCCGGGCGGCCGGTCCCTTCCCGGTGCGGGCCTGTCCCCAGGGTTTGGACGACGCGGCCAATGGCCCCCTGCTGCACCAGCTGTCCGGCAAACACCGCGCTCTCCACGTGGAGACGTTCGCTGTAGTACACGGCGTATTTCCGGCCGGTTTTCTCAACCATCGCTTTGGCATCCGCCAGCTGTTCAAGAGTGGTGAGCGGGGCTTTATCCGTGAAGTAGTCCTTGCCGGCCGCCATCGCTTTCAGCCCCAGCGCGCAGCGCTCAGACGGGATGGCCGCGCCGGCCACCAGACGCACTTCGTCGTCGTTGAGTATCACCTCCAGCGACTCCGCCACGTTTACCTGCGGGTATTGCTGGATAAATTTATCCACTTTTGCCGGATCGGGGTCGTATACCCACTTCAGCGTGGCCCCGGCTTCAATCAGGCCGTTACTCATGCCGTAGATATGGCCGTGGTCGAGCGCGGCAGCGGCAAAAACAAACTCCCCCTCGCGGACAACCGGCTGAGGTTTACCCACCGGCGCGTAGTTCATTCCGTCATTTTTGTTCATGGTGTCACTCCTTAATCCAGGTCTTTGCCAAGGGGAATCGCACCTACTTCGCTGAAGTTGGCGACGCTTGCGGATTTTTCATAAAAACGGGGAGCAAGGGCGCTCGTCCCACCGGTACGGTAAAACGGGTCGTCGCGCTGAATCGGCAGCGAGACCACGGTGCGGGTAATGGCGGATTTATAGATCGCGGCGATCAGCTCCAGCGAGCGTTTGCCCTGTAACCCATCCACTAACGGTGCCGTGCCGTGCTCGATGGCAGAAAGCAGGTCATTAATCTGCCCGGCGTGCAGCGTCCACTCGAGCTTCGGCGTCTGCTTAAACACCGCGTCGAGTTGCGCTTCGCGCTGCTGGTCGTGGGTTTCCTGCGGGAAGCCGTTATCGGCGCTGACGCTGGCAAAGGCCTGCCACGGCGCGGAGATGCGCGCCTTCTCACCCTGAATAATGATTTTCTGATCTTCCCCGTGGTGCACGACCGAGGCGGTAAGCTGGGTGAGCGCACCGCTGGGGTATTTGAAGATCGCGGCGCTAAGGTCTTCGACTTCAGCGTTGTCGTGCGCCACGTTGGTCATCATCGCCACCACCTCGGACGGAAAGCCCAGCATCCACTGAATGGCGTCGATGTGGTGAACCGCGTGGTTAAGGGTGCAGCCGCCGCCCTCTTTTTCCCAGGTGCCGCGCCACCAAAGGTCGTAATAGCAGTGTCCGCGCCACCAGAAGGAGTCCACCTGCGCGTGGCAAACCTTGCCCGCAAGCTCCGAATCCAGCGCTGCTTTTAAGCGCCAGAAGGCATCGGTAAAGCGGTTTTGGGCAATGATGGAGAGCATTTTTCCGCTGGCCTTTTGTGCCGCGATCATCGCGTCGCACTCTTCCAGCGAGGCGGCCATCGGTTTTTCGCACAGCACGTGGCAGCCCGCGTTCAGGGCATCAATGCTGATCTCTGCGTGGACGTAGGGTGGCGTGCAGACGTCGACGATGTCGATATCCGGTTCGGACGCCAGCATCTGCTGGTGGCTGTCATACACGCGGGCGTCCGTCAGGCCGTAGCGCGCTTTTTTCTCGTGGGCTTTTTCCGGATAAATATCAACCAGCGCGACGATCCGGCAGCGTTGGCCAAACTGCAAATAGCCCTGAATATGGTTGTGGGAGATATTCCCTGTTCCCACAATAGCGACATTTAACATTGATTCTTCTCCGGAGTTACCAGGTGCCTGAGGCGTCCAGCGTGACGCTGGCTGTCTCTTTAGCCACTGAGGTGCTGATGCGTTGTTGAAGCAGGCGCAGATACTGTTTTTCGTTGAGCGGGAACTCGACCCAGTCGTCCGTCCAGGTGGAAAGGTGCATGGCGTTGGAGAGCGTCAACCCGTGGATCCCTTCCAGACCCGGCGCAATGAGCGGCTCGCCGCGCAGGATGGCGGCACAGAAGTTGGCGGTAATGACGTGGTGTTCGCTGCATTCCGGGGCCACGGGAAGCGTGACCTCCCAGCATTCAGGCTCACCAAAACCGTTCTGCCAGCGGGCGTTGAAGGCGGTTTCAGATTCCCGCAGCCGCCAGTAGCGCAGCTTGCCCTCTTCGACGACCACCTTGCCGCGATCGCCGACGATTTCCAGCCGGTTGGTTCCCGGCGTTTCCGCCACGGTGGTGATGAACACGCCCGTCGCGCCGTTGGCATATTCGGCATAGGCGGTGACGTCGTCTTCCACTTCGATATCGCGATGCTTGCCGAACTGGCAGAATGCGCGCAGACGGACCGGCATACCGACCAGCCACTGCCAGAGATCGAGCTGGTGCGGGTCCTGGTTGAGCAGCACGCCGCCGCCTTCTCCTTTCCAGGTGGCGCGCCAGCCGCCGGAGTTGTAATAGCTCTGCGAGCGATACCAGTTGGTGATGATCCAGTTGGAGCGGCGGATCTCACCCAGCTCGCCGCTGTCGATCAGATCTTTCACCTTCTGGTAGAGCGGGTTCGGGCGCTGGTTGTACATGATGCCGAACACCACATCGCACGCCTGGGCGCAGGCGTTCATCTCCTGTACCTGGGCGGTATACACGCCCGCCGGTTTTTCACACAGGGTGTGGATGCCGTTGCGCATCGCCAGCATCGACAGGCGCGGATGCTCGTAGTGGGGCGTAGCGACAATCACCGCGTCGATAAGCCCGCTCTGGAGCATCTCCTGCGCGTCGCTGAACACGGGGAGGGTGCCGACCAGCTGGCGAATGGCCGGATGCTTTTCCGGCGCATTATCACAAACTGCGGCAAGGCAGGCGTCGCTGACCGTACCCGCCAGTAAATAACGCGCGTGGACCGTACCGATATTACCTATTCCAATAATGCCAAAACGTACCTTCTCCATGTCACACCTTAATTTCAGTTGAAATGAGTGATGACCGGAAAATAGGAAAGGGGAGCGGTAGCGACAATGTGTTTTTGTGAGAATACTCGCAAGGTGATTAAGTAATCTCCAGGCGTTTTGAAATTTGGTTTTAAAATCAAAGGACTGTTTCTGCAAATATTTGCAAAAACTGAATGAGAGCGAGGTCACACTATGCCGGGCAAGTTAAAAATGGAGGAAATTGCGGCTCTGACGGGCTATTCCGTCAGCACGGTTTCGCGGGTATTAAGCGGCAAGTCTTACACCAGCGATAAAGCCAGGGAGGCGATCGTTCGCACCGCGCGGGAGCTCGGTGTGCTGGAGTCTATGGCGAGCGGAAGACTGCTCATTAACGGTATCGCTGTTTTTGCACCGGAAAGAACCTTTCAGGGACGCGGGGATATTTTTTATCTGGAAGTGACGAAAGGAATTGCTGAAGCCTGCGCGCGGCATAATGTGTGGGTCACGTGCTGTGGTTTAGAAGAGCAGCACGCCGATGTGAAAGTCTTTATGGAAAAGGCCAGCCATAAGAATATTAACGCGATAATTATTATTGGCACTGATGATTCCACCATATTTAAACTGGCAAGCACCCTGAATAAGCCCTGCGTGTTAATTAATTCCGTTGACCGGGATCGGGTACTGGATTCCGTGTCACCCGATCACCGGGCGATCGGCTTCACCACCATGCAGTACCTTTTCGAGCAGGGGCATCGCCGCGTGCTCACGCTCACCTGCCTGCGGCGGGATACGCTGTACGCGCGTCTGGACGGCATCAAAGAGGCGTACCGTCATTTTCATGTCGCCTTCGATCCCCAGCGCGATTTGCTCGTGACGGAGTGGTTTACCGCAGAAGAGGCCGAGCAGGCGCTGGATGCGTGGTTAGTGAATCATGACCGCTCGCAGTGGCCGGAGGTGATTTTCCCGAACAGTACCAGCATGACGGAAGGGGTGGTAAGGGCGTTGACGCGACACGGGCTGCGGATTCCGGAAGACATTTCGCTCATCACGACCGATTTTGCATGGAATTTAGCGCACCGTCTGGAAAAACCGGTCACGGGCGTGACGGTGCCCTGCCGCGAGCTGGGTATTGAGGCCGTCCATCTGCTGCAAACGCGGCTCAACCGACCGCAGGCACCGGTCTTTAACCTGCTGTTGCAGGGCAAAGTGATGGATTACGGCTCGGTCAGCAATGCCACGCGCCACGCGGCTCGCGTGGCGCTGGATCAGTGATCAGGCCAGCTGTGGCGGCAGGCAAACGCCGATGCCCCCAATGCCGCAGTAGCCGTACGGGTTTTTATGCAGATACTGCTGGTGATCGTCCTCGGCGTAGTAGAACGGTTTCGCCGTCGCGATTTCCGTGGTCACCTCGCGCGTATCGCCCGCTTCACGCATGGCCTGCTGGAAACGCTCCAGGCTGGCGCGCGCGGCGGCATCCTGCTCAGGGGTGAGCGGATAGATAGCCGAACGGTACTGCGTGCCGTGGTCGTTACCCTGACGCATGCCCTGCGCCGGGTCGTGATTCTCCCAGAAGACCTGCAGGAGCTGTTCGTAGCTGATTACCGCAGGGTCATAGACCACGCGCACCGCTTCCGCATGGCCGGTTTCGCCGGAGCAGACTTCGCGGTAGGTTGGATTCGGCGTGTAACCGCCCGTGTAGCCGGCTGCCGTGCTGTAAACGCCGGGCAGCTGCCAGAAGAGGCGCTCAACGCCCCAGAAGCAGCCCATGGCGAACAGGGCGATTTCCATGCCATCCGGCACGTTGGTCATAGAATGGCCATTGACGGCGTGTAAGGTCGCTACAGGCATAGGGGTGTTGCGTCCCGGTAATGCATCTGCTTGTGAAACCAGATGCTTTTTGTCGAATAAACTCACGATGGGGCCTCCCGGGGTGCGATGTTTCAGTTAAGGTTGTCACGAAGCGTTTAATTGAACACAATAAATGCGCTGAATGAGACTAGATTTAATCATAAGAAATATTTGGGTGTTACACCCATTTTCAACCCGCGATTCGGGTTTTTGGCCAACAGGCCGTATTTTGCCGCGGAGCGGCACTTCATTTGCTTCCAGGGTGGAAACAGGGATATTCAGGAGAAAACGTGACAAAAATCCGCCAGTTATGTTTAGTCAGTGTGTTGCTGACAAGCGGGATTGCCAGCGCGGCGAATGTCCGTTTGCAGGTTGAGGGGTTATCCGGGGCGCTACAAAAAAACGTACGTGCGCAGTTATCGACCATCCAGAGTGATGAGGTGACGCCGGACCGGCGTTTTCGCGCGCGCGTCGATGATGCGATCCGCGAGGGGCTGAAAGCGCTGGGTTATTACGAACCCACCATTGATTTTGACCTCCGTCCGCCTCCAAAGAAGGGGCGCCAGGTGCTTATTGCCCGCGTTTCGCCGGGCGAGCCGGTGTTGATTGGCGGCACGAACGTCATCCTGCGCGGCGGGGCGCGTACCGACCGGGATTACCTGGACCTGCTCAGCACGCGGCCGAAAATCGGTACTGTGCTTAATCACGGCGACTACGACCATTTCAAAAAAGAGCTGACCAGCGTTTCCCTGCGTAAGGGCTACTTTGACAGCCAGTTCAACAAAAGCCAGCTGGGCATTGCGCTGGCGCGACGTCAGGCCTTCTGGGATATCGATTACGACAGCGGAGAGCGTTACCGCTTTGGCGACGTGACGTTCGAAGGTTCGCAAATTCGTGAAGAGTACCTGCAAAACCTCGTGCCCTTCAAAAAAGGGGACTACTACCAGTCGAGCGACCTCGGAGAGCTGAACCGACGCCTCTCCGCTACCGGCTGGTTTAACTCCGTGGTTGTCGCACCGGAATTTGATAAGTCTCGCAAAACCAAGGTGTTGCCGCTGCATGGCGTTGTTTCGCCGCGCACCGAGAACACCATTGAGACCGGTGTGGGCTACTCGACGGACGTGGGGCCACGGGTGAAAACCTCGTGGAAAAAACCGTGGGTGAACTCGTACGGCCACAGCCTGACCACCAGCCTGAGCCTCTCTGCGCCCGAGCAGCAGCTGGATTTCAGCTACAAAATGCCGCTGCTGAAAAATCCGCTGGAGCAGTACTACCTTCTGCAGGGTGGTTTTAAGCGCACCGATTTGAACGACACCGAGCAGGACTCGACAACGCTTGCGGTCTCCCGCTTCTGGGATCTCTCCAGCGGCTGGCAGCGCGCCATTAACCTGCGCTGGAGCCTCGATCACTTTACCCAGGCTAACGTCACCAACACCACTATGCTGCTTTATCCGGGGGTGATGATCAGCCGCACCCGCTCGCGCGGGGGCCTGATGCCGACCTGGGGCGACTCACAGCGCTACTCCATCGATTATTCCAACACCGCCTGGGGCTCCGACGTGGACTTCTCCGTCTTTCAGGCGCAAAACGTCTGGATCCGCACGCTGTACGATAAACATCGCTTTGTGATGCGTGGCAATCTCGGCTGGATTGAAACGGGCGATTTCGAGCGCGTTCCGCCGGATCTGCGCTTCTTCGCCGGGGGCGACCGCAGCATTCGCGGGTATAAGTACAAATCGATCTCACCTGAGAACGAAAAGGGCCAGCTGACCGGTGCGTCAAAACTGGCGACGGGCTCGCTGGAGTACCAGTACAACGTCAGCGGAAAGTGGTGGGGCGCCATGTTTGTTGACGGCGGTGAAGCGGTGAACGATATCCGCCGCAGCGACTTTAAAACCGGCGCGGGCGTCGGCGTGCGCTGGCAGTCACCCGTCGGCCCCATCAAGCTCGATTTCGCCGTGCCGGTGGGCGACAAAGATGAACACGGATTACAGTTTTACATCGGTCTGGGGCCTGAATTATGAGTTTATGGAAGAAAATAAGCCTCGGAGTGCTGATCTTTATCGTGCTGCTGCTCGGTACGGTGGCGTTTCTGGTAGGAACGACGACCGGGCTGCATCTGCTGTTTAACGCCGCGAACCGCTGGGTGCCGGGGCTGGAAATTGGCCAGGTGACGGGCGGCTGGCGTGACCTGCGCCTGAAGAACATCCGCTATGAGCAGCCGGGCGTGGCGGTTAACGCCGGGGAGTTTCACCTGGCGGTGAAGCTGGGCTGTTTGCGGGACAGCAAGCTCTGCGTCAACGATCTGTTGCTAAAAGATGTCAACGTGGCGATAGACTCGAAGAAAATGCCGAAGTCTGCGCCGGTTGAAGAAGAGGACAGCGGCCCGCTGAATCTCTCCACGCCGTACCCGATCGCGCTTTATCGGGTCGCGCTCGATAACATCAATATCAAAATCGACGACACCACCGTGTCCGTGATGGATTTCACCTCCGGCCTGCGCTGGCAGGAGAAAAACCTCACCCTGACGCCAACGTCCCTGCAGGGCTTATTGATCGCGCTGCCGAAAGTGGCCGACGTGGCGCAGGAAGAGATCGTCGAGCCGAAGATCCAGAACCCGCAGCCGGAAGAGAAGCCGCTGGGCGAAACGCTGAAAGACCTCTTCTCGAAGCCAGTGCTGCCGGAAATGACCGACGTTCATCTGCCGCTGAACCTTAACATTGAGGAATTCAAAGGCGAACAGCTGCGTCTGACGGGCGATACCGACCTGACGGTCTATAACATGCTGCTGAAGGTCAGCAGCATTGACGGCAACATGAAGCTCGACGCGCTGGATATCGACACCAACCAGGGCTCGGTGAATGCGTCAGGTAATGCCCTGCTGCGCGACAGCTGGCCGGTGGATATCACGCTGAATAGCACCCTGAACATCGACCCGCTGAAAGGCGAGAAAGTGAAGGTCAAGGTGGGCGGGGCGCTGCGCGAAAAGCTTGATGTTGGCGTTAATCTCTCCGGCCCGGTGGATATGGCCCTGCGTGCACAAACCCAGCTGGCGGAAGCCGGGCTGCCGCTCAATCTTGAGGTTGTCAGCAAGCAGCTTTCCTGGCCGTTCACCGGCGAAAAGCAGTTCCAGGCCGATGACTTGAAGCTGAAGCTGAGCGGCAAGATGACCGACTACACGCTCTCGTTCCGCACCGCGGTGAAGGGGCAGGGCGTGCCGCCCGCGAACATCACCCTGGATGCGAAGGGCAACGAACAGCAGGTCAACCTCGACAAGCTGACCGTCGCGGCGCTGGAAGGTAAAACCGAGCTGACCGCGCTGCTCGACTGGCAGCAGGCGATCAGCTGGCGCGGCGAGCTGAAGCTGACGGGCATTAACACCGCCAAAGAGGTGCCGGACTGGCCGTCGAAGCTCGATGGTCTGATCAAAACCCGCGGCAGCCTGTACGGCGGCACGTGGCAGATGGACGTGCCGGAGATCAAGCTCACCGGGAACGTGAAGCAGAACAAGGTAAACGTTGAAGGCTCGGTGAAAGGCAACAGCTATCTGCAGTGGGTTATCCCGGGCCTGCACGTGGCCCTGGGGCGCAACACGGCGGATATCAAAGGCGAGCTGGGGGTGAAAGATCTTAATCTGGATGCCACCATCGACGCGCCGAATCTGGATAACGCCCTGCCGGGGCTTGGCGGTACGGCGAAAGGACTCGTGAAGGTGCGCGGCACGGTAGACGCGCCGCAGCTGCTGGCGGATATCACCGCCAATAACCTGCGCTGGCAAGAGCTGAGCGTTGCCCGCGTCCGCGTGGAAGGGGATGTGAAATCCACCGACCAGATCGGCGGTAACCTGAACCTGCGCGTGGAGCGCATTTCTCAGCCGGACGTGAACATCAGCCTGGTCACCCTGGACGCGAAAGGGAACGAGAAGCAGCACGACCTGCAGCTACGGGTGCAGGGCGAGCCGGTCTCCGGCCAGCTTCACCTGACCGGCAGCTTCGACCGCAAACAGGCGCGCTGGAAAGGGACGCTGGATAATACCCGTTTCAATACGCCGGTCGGGCCGCTGGCGCTGTCGCGCGCCATCGCTCTGGACTACCGCAACGCCGAGCAGAAGATCAGCATTGGGCCGCACTGCTGGACCAACCCGAATGCGGAACTGTGCGTGCCGCAAACCATCGATGCGGGCGCGGAAGGGCGCGCGCAGATCAACCTCAACCGCTTCGATCTGGCGATGCTAAAACCGTTTATGCCGGATACCACGCAGGCGAGCGGCGTCTTCAGCGGGAAAGCCGATGTCGCCTGGGACACCACCAAAGAGGGGCTGCCGCAGGGTAGCGTCACGCTGTCCGGGCGTAACGTGAAGGTGACGCAGGAGGTGAATGACGCGCCGCTGCCGGTGGCCTTCGACACCCTGAACCTGAGCGCTGACCTGCATAACAACCGTGCGGAGCTGGGGTGGCTGATTCGCCTCACCAATAACGGTCAGTTTGACGGAAAGGTTCAAATTACCGACCCACAGGGACGGCGAAATCTGGGTGGCAACGTCACTATCCGCAACTTCAACCTGGCGATGGTGAACCCGATTTTCGCACGCGGGGAAAAAGCCGAGGGCATGGTGAATGCCAACCTGCGCCTGGCGGGCAATGCACAAAGCCCTCAGCTGTTCGGCCAGCTGCGCCTCAGCGGCGTGGATATTGACGGCAACTTTATGCCGTTTGACATGCAGCCCAGCCAGATCGCCATGAACTTCAACGGCATGAGCTCGACGCTAAGCGGCTCGGTACTGACGCAGCAAGGGCAAATCAACCTGAGCGGCGACGCGGACTGGAGCCAGCTCGATAACTGGCGCGCCCGTATTGCCGCGAAAGGCAGTAAGGTGCGCATCACCGTACCGCCGATGGTGCGTCTGGACGTCTCGCCTGATGTGGTCTTTGAAGCCACGCCAAGCCTCTTCACGCTTGACGGTCGCGTCGACGTGCCGTGGGCGCGCATCGTGGTTCACGATGTGCCGGAAAGTGCGGTCGGCGTCTCAAGTGATGAAGTTATGCTCAATGAAAATCTGAAACCTGTCGAACAGAAGAGCGCTGGCATACCGATTAATAGTAACCTTATCGTGCACGTGGGGAATAACGTGCGGTTGGATGCGTTTGGGCTGAAGGCGAGGCTTACGGGCGACCTGAAGGTGGCGCAGGATAAACAAGGGCTAGGCCTGAACGGGCAAATCAATATTCCTGAAGGGCGTTTCCACGCTTATGGTCAGGATCTGATTGTCCGTAAAGGCGAGCTGCTGTTCTCCGGTCCACCGGATCAGCCTCTGCTGAACATCGAAGCGATTCGTAACCCGGAAGCGACGGAAAACGACGTCATTGCTGGGGTACGCGTCACCGGTTCTGCTGACGAACCGAAGGCGGAGATCTTCTCTGACCCGGCGATGTCCCAGCAGGAAGCCCTCTCTTACCTGCTGCGTGGACAAGGTCTCGACAGCGGTCAGAGCGACAGTGCGGCGATGACCTCGATGTTAGTGGGGCTGGGGGTTGCACAAAGTGGGCAGGTTGTGGGTAAAATCGGCGAGACGTTCGGCGTAAGCAATCTGGCGCTGGACACCCAGGGCGTGGGCGACTCCTCGCAGGTGGTGGTCAGCGGCTATGTACTGCCGGGTCTGCAGGTAAAATATGGTGTGGGGATCTTTGACTCACTGGCAACACTCACGTTACGCTATCGCCTGATGCCTAAGCTATATCTGGAAGCAGTGTCCGGCGTAGACCAGGCACTTGATCTGCTCTATCAGTTTGAGTTTTAGCAATGCGAATATTTGTCTACGGCAGTTTACGAACCAAGCAAGGCAACAGTCACTGGATGACCAATGCCCTGCTGCTGGGGAATTACAATATCGAGAACTACCAGTTGTACAGCCTGGGCCACTATCCAGGCGCGGTTCCCGGCGAAGGAACAGTACAGGGTGAAGTTTATCGTATTGATAACGCGACACTTGCCGAACTTGATGCCTTGCGCACCAGGGGCGGTGAATACGCGCGCCAGTTGATCCAGACGCCGTACGGAAGTGCGTGGATGTATGTCTACCAGCGTCCGGTCGAAGGGTTAACGCGGATTGTAAGCGGTAACTGGTTAGACAGAGACCAGTACTGAAAAAAACAACGCCACCGTGAGGTGGCGTTGTTTTTTTACGCCTCTTGCCGGGTGGCGCTGCGCTTACCCGGCCTGCATGTTCCAGCCACAAAAAAGCCCCGGCATGCGGGGCTTTTTTTAATCGACAGTAAGAATTACTTCTTAGCAGCGCGTTCGAAAGAGGCGATGATTTCCGCTTTCGCTGCTTCTGCGTTGTCCCAGCCGTCAACTTTAACCCACTTGCCTTTTTCGAGATCTTTGTAGTGCTCGAAGAAGTGAGTGATCTGCGCTTTCAGCAGTTCTGGCAGGTCGTTCACATCTTTGATGTGATCGTATTCTTTGCTCAGCTTGGTGTGCGGTACCGCAACCAGCTTCGCATCTTCACCGGATTCGTCGGTCATTTTCAGCACGCCAACGGGACGGCAGCGAATCACTGCACCTGGCTGCAGTGGGTATGGCGTTGGGACCAGCACGTCAACCGGGTCACCGTCCAGAGACAGGGTGTGGTTGATGTAACCGTAGTTGCACGGATAGAACATCGCGGTAGACATGAAACGGTCTACGAACAGGGCGCCGCTCTCTTTGTCCACTTCGTATTTGATCGGATCTGCGTTAGCCGGGATTTCGATAACTACGTAGATGTCTTCTGGCAGTTCTTTACCCGCTGGGACGTTGAGTAAGCTCATGTCGGTGTCCTTTAAAATGGATGGTAAACAAGTGGCAGGTATTATAGCCAACTCGCGCTGAATGTCTCCGCCTGTTTTCGCCTTCTCTCCACGTTATTCCCACTTTTCAGACCGATTCCATGACAGAAAAATCCATAAACTCAGCCGCATTTTTCATGGAGAAATGAAAGCGATTACAAACTTGTGATTAACCTTTTATTCACTTTTCTGAAGTGTGATGTAACGCAATTCGTTACATATTTCATGGGCTATAGTCATTCCGCAGAACATCTTTTAACCAACAATAACTCACCCTACGAGGACGTTCATATGTGGAAGCGCTTACTCCTGGTCACAGCCGTTTCGGCAGCCATGTCGTCTATGGCGATGGCCGCTCCCTTAACCGTAGGTTTTTCGCAAGTCGGCTCTGAATCTGGCTGGCGAGCGGCAGAAACCAACGTGGCGAAAAGCGAAGCTCAGAAACGCGGCATTACCCTGAAAATCGCCGATGGTCAGCAAAAACAAGAGAATCAGATCAAAGCCGTGCGCTCCTTTATCGCCCAGGGCGTGGATGCCATCTTTATTGCCCCCGTCGTGGCGACCGGCTGGGAACCCGTCCTGAAGGAAGCGAAAGACGCTGAGATCCCGGTCTTCCTGCTCGATCGTTCCATCGACGTCAAAGACAAATCTCTCTATATGACCACCGTGACGGCCAACAACGTGCTGGAAGGGCAGTTAATTGGTGACTGGCTGGTAAAACAGGTCGACGGCAAGCCGTGTAACGTCGTTGAGCTGCAGGGTACCGTCGGGGCGAGCGTGGCTATCGACCGTAAAAAAGGCTTTGCTGAAGCCATCGCGAAAGCGCCAAACATCAAGATTATCCGCTCTCAGTCCGGCGACTTTACCCGTAGCAAAGGTAAAGAGGTCATGGAGAGCTTCATTAAGGCTGAAAACAACGGCAAGAACATCTGCATGGTTTACGCCCACAACGATGACATGGTGATCGGTGCGATTCAGGCCATTAAAGAAGCGGGTCTGAAGCCGGGCAAAGATATCCTCACCGGCTCTATCGACGGCGTGCCGGACATCTACAAAGCGATGATCGACGGCGAAGCCAACGCCAGCGTGGAGCTGACGCCAAACATGGCGGGCCCGGCATTCGACGCGCTGGAGAAATTCAAGAAAGACGGCACGATGCCTGAGAAAGTGACGGTCACCAAGTCCACCCTCTACCTGCCTGACACGGCGAAAGAAGAGTTAGAGAAGAAGAAAAATATGGGCTACTAAGACCCGCGCCCCTCACCCCAGCCCTCTCCCCGGAGGGGAGAGGGAGAAAGGCAGGGCGGAGCTGGATATTAACAATTGGCACGATCAATCCCCTCTCCCCTCAGGGGAGAGGGTCAGGGTGAGGGGGAAACCATGACCACTGAACAACACCAGGAAATCCTCCGCACAGAGGGCTTGAGTAAATTCTTTCCCGGCGTAAAGGCGCTGGATAACGTTGATTTCAGCCTGCGGCGCGGGGAGATCATGGCGCTGCTGGGCGAAAACGGCGCGGGAAAATCGACGCTGATTAAATCCCTGACCGGTGTTTATCACGCTGACCGCGGCACCATCTGGCTGGAAGGTAACGCCATTTCGCCCAAAAACACCGCCCATGCCCAGCAGCTGGGGATCGGGACGGTCTATCAGGAAGTGAACCTGCTGCCGAATATGTCGGTGGCGGATAACTTGTTTATTGGCCGTGAGCCACGACACTTTGGCCTGCTGCGCCGTAAAGAGATGGAGGCGCGGGCGACAACGCTGATGGAATCCTACGGCTTCTCCCTCGACGTCCGCGAGCCGCTGAACCGCTTTTCCGTGGCGATGCAGCAGATCGTCGCCATTTGTCGCGCGATCGATCTCTCCGCAAAGGTGCTGATCCTCGACGAACCCACCGCCAGCCTCGATACCCAGGAGGTGGAGATGCTCTTTACCCTGATGCGCCAGCTGCGCGATCAGGGCGTCAGCCTGATCTTCGTTACCCACTTCCTCGATCAGGTGTATGAGGTAAGCGATCGCATTACGGTGCTGCGCAACGGCAGCTTTGTCGGCTGCCGTGAAACCCGTGAGCTGCCGCAGATCGAGCTGGTCAAAATGATGCTGGGCCGCGAGCTGGAGACCAACGCCCTTCAGCGCGCGGGCCGCACGCTGCTGAGCGAGAAGCCGGTCGCCGCGTTCAGCGATTACGGTAAAAAAGGGGTCATCTCGCCGTTTAACCTTGAGGTGCGGCCAGGCGAAATTGTCGGGCTGGCGGGCCTGTTAGGCTCGGGTCGAACCGAGACCGCCGAGGTGATCTTCGGGATCAAGCCCGCCGACAGCGGCAGCGCGCTGATCAAGGGCAAACCGCAAACCCTGCGATCGCCGCATCAGGCCTCCTGTCTCGGCGTCGGCTTCTGCCCGGAGGATCGGAAAACGGACGGCATTATTGCCGCGGCCTCGGTGCGGGAAAATATCATTCTGGCGCTACAGGCCCAGCGCGGCTGGCTGCGGCCGATCCCTCGCAAAGAGCAGAACGCCATTGCCGAGCGGTTTATCCGCCAGCTCGGCATCCGCACCCCGAGCGCGGAACAGCCCATTGAATTTCTCTCCGGCGGTAACCAGCAGAAAGTGCTGCTGTCGCGCTGGCTGCTGACCAAACCCCAGTTCCTGATCCTCGACGAACCGACCCGCGGCATTGACGTGGGGGCGCACGCCGAAATTATCCGGCTTATCGAGACCCTGTGCGCTGACGGTCTGGCGCTGCTGGTCATTTCGTCCGAGCTGGAAGAGCTGGTGGGTTATGCCGATCGCGTCATCATTATGCGCGATCGTAAACAGGTGGCAGAGATCCCGCTGGATAAGCTGTCCGTTCCGGCGATCATGAATGCCATCGCGGCATAAGGAGTGAATCGTGATGTCCCGTTCGCTTTCGCAAACCGGTGAGTCAAAGCGCCGCTTCAGCTGGCCGACCGGCACGCCGCAAATCGCGGCGCTGCTGGTGGTGCTGCTGGTTGATAGCCTGGTTGCCCCGCATTTCTTCCAGATCATCGTGCAGGATGGCCGCCTGTTTGGCAGCCCGATAGACATTTTAAACCGTGCCGCGCCCGTGGCGCTGCTGGCCATCGGGATGACGCTGGTGATTGCCACCGGCGGGATTGACCTCTCCGTCGGCGCGGTGATGGCTATCGCCGGGGCCACGGCCGCCTCCATGACCGTGGCCGGGCACAGCCTGCCGGTGGTCCTGTTGGCAGCCTTAGGTACCGGCGTGCTGGCCGGGTTATGGAACGGCATTCTGGTGGCGGTCCTGAAAATCCAGCCCTTTGTCGCCACGCTGATTTTAATGGTGGCCGGGCGCGGCGTCGCGCAGCTGATTACCTCCGGCCAGATTGTTACTTTCAACTCACCGAGCCTGGCGTGGCTCGGCAGCGGCAACCTTCTGTTCTTCCCGACGCCTGTGATTATTGCCCTGGTGACGCTAGTGGTGTTCTGGCTTTTCACCCGCAAAACGGCACTGGGCATGTTCATTGAGGCCGTCGGGATCAACATCCGCGCCGCGCGCAACGCCGGGGTCAACACGCGGCTGATGGTGATGCTGACCTACGTGTTGAGCGGTATCTGCGCCGCCATCGCCGGGGTGATCGTCGCGGCGGATATCCGCGGAGCCGATGCCAACAACGCCGGGCTCTGGCTGGAGCTGGATGCGATCCTGGCGGTGGTCATCGGCGGCGGGTCGCTGATGGGCGGACGCTTTAACCTGCTGCTCTCGGTGATCGGCGCGCTGATTATTCAGGGCATGAATACCGGGATCCTGCTCTCCGGTTTCCAGCCGGAACTCAACCAGGTGGTGAAAGCGGTGGTCGTGCTCTGCGTGCTGATCGTCCAGTCGCCGCGCTTTGTCAGCATCATTAAGGGGATTCGTGGCCATGATAAAACGTAATTTACCGCTAATGATCACGCTGGGCGTGTTTGTGCTGGGCTACCTCTACTGTCTGACGCAGTTCCCCGGCTTTGCCTCGACGCGCGTGATCTGCAATATCCTGACCGATAACGCCTTTTTAGGCATCATCGCCGTCGGCATGACCTTTGTGATCCTCTCCGGCGGGATCGACCTCTCCGTCGGCTCGGTGATCGCGTTTACGGGCGTGTTCCTCGCAAAGGCGATCGGCTTCTGGAGCATCTCACCGCTGGTGGCGTTTCCGCTGGTGCTGGTGATGGGCTGCGCGTTTGGCGCCTTTATGGGGCTGCTGATCGACGCGTTAAAGATTCCGGCGTTTATTATTACCCTCGCGGGAATGTTCTTCCTCCGTGGGGTGAGCTACCTGGTGTCGGAAGAGTCGATTCCAATTAACCATCCGGTGTATGACACGCTCTCCAGCCTGGCGTGGAAGATCCCCGGCGGCGGCCGCCTGAGCGCGATGGGGCTGCTGATGCTGGGCGTGGTCGTCATTGGCATCTTCCTTGCTCACCGTACCCGGTTTGGTAATCAGGTTTACGCCATTGGCGGCAACGCCACGTCGGCCAACCTGATGGGGATCTCGACCCGCAGCACCACCATCCGCATCTATATGCTCTCGACCGGCCTGGCGACGCTGGCGGGTATCGTCTTCTCGGTATACACCCAGGCGGGCTATGCCCTCGCAGGCGTGGGCGTTGAGCTGGATGCGATTGCTTCTGTGGTCATCGGCGGCACGCTGCTCAGCGGCGGCGTGGGGACGGTGCTGGGGACGCTGTTCGGCGTGGCGATTCAGGGGCTGATCCAGACCTATATCAACTTTGACGGCACGCTCAGCTCGTGGTGGACGAAGATCGCCATCGGCATTCTGCTGTTTATTTTTATTGCCCTACAGCGCGGTCTGACGGTGCTCTGGGAGAACCGTCAAAGCTCGCCTGTTACCCGTGTAAACACATCAGTAACAGAGCGATAACACCCTGAATTTGCTTAAAGTCTAAACATTTTCCGGTAGCGGCCGATACTCTTTTTTTATGCCCAGAAATATCTCGCTACCGGAAATAATATCATGCTGAAAACGCTATCGATTCGTACCGGCTTGCTCTCTTTACTGGCCGTTATGACCCTTCTGCTGCTGATTGTCAGCGGCATTGGCATTTATGCCCTCACACAGAGTTCTTCTTCGCTGCAGCGTATTAATCACCTTCAGGGTGAGCAGATGGTGCAGCTTAATTCAGGCTATACGCTGATCCTGCGCGCGCGCAATGAAGCGGGGCAGGCCGTCCGCATGATGGAAATCGGCATGCTGGATGATGCGGCCAACGCGGTAAAAAACATCAACCAGGAAGTCGCCCTGGCCCAGAAAACGCTGAAGGGCGTGATCGACGGCGGCGTGGCTGACGAGCAGGGGCAACAGCTGCTCAATAAGGTGGCGGCCAGTCTGGGGACGTATATCCAGCAGGGGATCAACCCGATGCTGAAAACCCTCAATGACCAGAGCGCGGACGGGTATTACGATCTGCTGGAGAAGACGCTGATCCCGCTGGCGTCAACGTTCGATAATGACATGCAGGCGTTTCAGAAATGGAGCGAAGCGCGAGGTCTGGCGGAAGTGAGTGCCGTGCAGGCGAGCAAAACCCGCGTCCTGATCCTGATTATCGTGGCGGCGCTGCTGACGGCGGGCATTATTGTGCTGGCCTGGCTGGCGCTGCGCCATATGCTGCTCAAGCCGCTCTCGGCGTCGATTGCTCAACTGGAGAATGTAGCAGCGGGCGATTTAACCCATACGCTGGCTGCACCCGCGAGCCAGGAGTTTAACCGCCTTAACGCGGTGATAGAGGAGATGCGTCAGTCGCTGATGAACTCGGTTCTGCGGGTACGCGATGCCAGCGCGCAGATTGACACCGGCAGCCGCGAGCTGACGCTGGGAAACCGCGATCTTGCCGAGCGTACGGAATCCACCGCCACGTCGCTGGAGCAGACCGCGGCCAGCATGGAACAGATCACCGCGACGGTGAAGCTCAACGCCGATAACGCCGAGCAGGCGCACCAGCTGGCGAAATCGGTGTCCGACACGGCCGATCACGGCAGTGAAATGGTCTGCTACGTGATTGAAAAAATGCGCGATATCTCCGGCAGTTCGGCGCGTATCGCTGACATCCTGAGCGTCATCGACGGCATTGCCTTCCAGACCAATATTCTGGCGCTTAACGCCTCCGTGGAAGCGGCGCGTGCGGGCGAGCAGGGGCGCGGTTTTGCCGTCGTCGCGGGCGAGGTGCGCAACCTGGCCAGCCGCAGCGCTGACGCGGCGAAAGAGATTCGAACGCTTATCGGCGACTCGCAGACCCACGTTAACGAGGGCAGCGAGCTGGCCCAGCAGGCTGGCGAAACGATGGACGAGATTGCAACCGAAGTGCTGCGTATGACCAAACTGATGCGTGAGATTGCGACCGCGTCTCATGAGCAGAGCCGCGGCATTGAGCAGGTAAATATTGCGGTGAACCAGATGGACGAAACCGCGCAGCAGAATGCGGCGCTGGTGCAGCAATCATCCGCCGCGACCCGCTCCCTTGAGGAGCAGTCGCGTCAGCTGATGGAAGCCATGTCATCATTCAAAGTGACGACTCAGAACGCGGCATAATATTACCCAGCCCCGGTACGTTCTGTGCCGGGGTTTTATTCCTTCCGGAATTAAGCGCCCCGATATTATCGTGAATTTCACCCATTAATATTTCCAGCGAGCTGGTTAAGGCTAACGCTTTTTCAGTCGGTTCAAGATATAAACCTTTACGGAAAAATAACGGCTCATCAAAGAGTTGATTAAAACGCTTTAATGCCAGACTCACCGCAGGACGGGACATCTCCAGACGCAAAGAGGCCTTTGCCATGCTGCCGCAACGGACGATTTCAATAAATACAGGGATAAGATTTAAATCAATACCGGTGTTAGCACGGGAATAATTTTTCATTGCGATTCTGCTCCACGAAATATCTGTCAAACTGTTATGGAAATAATGCAGGAGCAGTGGCGAAGATTAAAGCATGTTTTTTATAAACACTTATACGGTAAAATATATAAATGACCAGGGGAGCCGGATCGGCTCCCCTGAAGAGAGGGATTATGCGTCCGGGTACTCACGGATGAAACGTTCGACATCTTCAACCATGTGGTTGTTGCCGACGAAGAATGAACGGCGCTGGTGAAGGCTTTCCGGCACGATCTCCAGAATACGCTCTTTACCGTCGCTCGCCTTGCCGCCCGCCTGTTCGGCCAGGAACGCCATCGGGTTGCATTCGTACAGCAGACGCAGTTTCCCGTCCGGGTGGCTGGCGGTACTTGGGTAGAGGTAGATGCCGCCTTTCAGCAGGTTACGGTGGAAATCCGCGACCAGGGAGCCAATATAGCGGGACGTGTAAGGGCGCTGCGTCGCTTTATCTTCTTCCTGGCAGAATTTGATGTACTTCTTCACACCGTTCGGGAAGCGGATGTAGTTGCCTTCGTTGATGGAGTAGGTGTTGCCCTTCTCCGGGAAGCGCATGCGTTCCTGGCTCAGACAGAAAACGCCCAGTGATGGATCGTACGTAAAGGCGTGCACTCCGCACCCGGTGGTGTACACCAGCATGGTGGAGGAGCCATAAACCACGTAACCGGCAGCAACCTGATTAATGCCCGGCTGCAGGAAATCTTCTTCGGTCACCGGCGTGCCAACAGGCGTGACGCGGCGGTAGATGGAGAAAATGGTACCGACAGAAACGTTAACGTCGATGTTGGAGGAGCCGTCGAGCGGATCCATCAGAACAACGTATTTCGCGTGTTCACACCCTTCGAAAACAACAATTTCATCTTCTTCTTCGGAGGCGATACCCGCAACGATGTCGCGCGCGCGCAGTGCAGCTTTCAGTTTTTCATTTGCGAACAGATCGAGTTTCTGCTGAACCTCGCCCTGAACGTTCTCGGCACCGCTGGCACCCAGGATATCGACCAGACCGGCCTTGTTGATATCACGGTGGATGATCTTAGCGCCCAGCTTTATTGCCGACAGCAAAGCAGTGAGTTCACCGGTAGCATGAGAGAACTCGTGCTGCTTTTCGACAATAAATTCACCTAACGTTTTCATAACACTTTCCCTGCATCTTTGTGAGTAGAGCGATTGTATGTTCACTAAAACGACTAAAGCCCAACAATCTTAACAAATATTCAAATAGTAGCGCAGAGGTGAATCGCGCCAGCAGGATACGGATTTTCCTGAAATGCGTTTCACACCCGCTGACATGTGAGTAAAATGTGCGCCACATTGAAGAAGGATAGTGACGTATGCGCATTCATATATTGGGGATTTGTGGCACTTTCATGGGCGGACTGGCAATGCTGGCGCGCTCGCTGGGCCATGAGGTGACAGGTTCGGACGCCAATGTGTATCCGCCAATGAGCACACTTCTGGAGAAACAGGGCATCGCTTTAATTCAGGGCTACGATGCCAGCCAGCTGGATCCTGAGCCGGATCTGGTGATCATTGGCAACGCCATGACCCGCGGCAACCCGTGCGTTGAGGCGGTACTGGAACGCAATATTCCGTTCATGTCCGGCCCGCAGTGGCTGCATGACTTCGTCCTGCGTGACCGCTGGGTGGTTGCCGTTGCCGGTACCCACGGCAAAACGACCACCGCGGGCATGGCGACCTGGATCCTCGAAGCCTGCGGCTATAAGCCGGGCTTCGTCATCGGCGGCGTACCGGGCAACTTTGACGTTTCTGCGCGCCTGGGGGACAGCCCGTTCTTTGTGATCGAAGCCGACGAGTATGACTGCGCGTTCTTCGACAAGCGCTCTAAGTTCGTGCATTACTGCCCGCGCACGCTGATCCTCAATAACCTTGAGTTTGACCACGCGGATATTTTTGACGACCTGAAGGCCATTCAGAAACAGTTCCATCACCTGGTGCGCATTGTTCCAGGCCAGGGCCGCATCATCCTGCCGGAAAACGACATTAACCTGAAGCAGACCCTGGCAATGGGCTGCTGGAGCGAGCAGGAGCTGGTGGGCGAGCAGGGCCACTGGCAGGCGAAGAAACTCAATGCCGATGCCTCCGAGTGGGAAGTGCTGCTCGACGGTGAAAAAGTGGGTGAGGTGAAGTGGGGCCTGGTGGGCGAACACAATATGCACAACGGCCTGATGGCGATTGCCGCAGCGCGTCACGTGGGCGTTCAGCCTGCGGATGCGGCGAATGCGCTGGGCTCGTTTATCAATGCCCGCCGCCGTCTGGAACTGCGCGGTGAAGCCCACGGCGTCACCGTGTATGACGATTTCGCGCACCACCCAACGGCCATTCTGGCCACGCTTGCCGCCCTGCGTGGCAAAGTTGGCGGTACCGCGCGCATTCTGGCGGTGCTGGAACCACGCTCGAACACCATGAAGATGGGCATCTGCAAAGACGATCTCGCGCCGTCGTTAGGACGTGCCGATGAAGTCTTCCTGCTGCAGCCGCAGCATATTCCGTGGCAGGTCGCGGAAGTGGCCGATGCCTGCATTCAGCCGGCACACTGGAGTGCAGATGTGGATGCGCTCGCGGATATGGTGGTGAAAGCCGCTCAGCCTGGCGACCATATTCTGGTGATGAGCAACGGCGGTTTTGGTGGGATCCATCAGAAGCTGCTGGACGGGCTGGCGAAGAAAGCGGAAGCGGCCGCCGAGGCGTAAAAAAAAGCCCGGTGGCGCTTGCGCTTACCGGGCCTACGTTCTTTTCCCCCTCGCCCCTCCGGGGTGAGGGGAACGGATTACTCTTCGTTCTCAGACAGCTCGCGCAGATACTGGAAAATCAGGCGCGCAGACTTCGGCGGCTTATTCCCTTCTTTCTCTTTCTTCGCGTTTCGGATCAAGGAACGCAGCTGCTGGCGGTCGGCATCCGGCCACAGGTTCAGCACTTCTGGTACGGCGTCATCACCCTGTTCAATCAGACGATCGCGGATCTGCTCCAGCTTGTGGAACAGCGCAACCTGCTGGTTGTGGCGGTTTTTCAGCTTGTCCAGCGCCTGGCGGATCGGATCAACATCGCGCTGACGCAGCATTTTCCCGATAAGCTGAAGCTGGCGACGACGGCCTTCTTTTTTGATTTTCTGTGCCAGTTCAATGGCATCGCGCAGATCCTGGTCGAGCGGGATCTTATCCAGCGCGTTTTTACCCAGTTCTACCATTTCCGCGCCAAGCTGTTTTAACTCTTCGGCGTCACGTTTAATTTCACTTTTACTGACCCAGATGATCTCATCATCTTCGTCTTCGATGTCATCACCGGGAACGTCGTCGAGCCAGTCTTCGGGCTGCTTAGTCATGTCAGGCTCCTTAAAAAAAAGAGGCTAATGTTACCAGTTAAGACGCGCACTGAAAAACGGTTCTCTGTTAGACTTCAGTTAACTCTCTCTTACAGTATGGCATTTGCGATGAAAGTAACCTCACAAGTTGAAGCGCAGCGTAAGATTCTGGAAGAAGCCGTCTCCACCGCGCTGATGCTTGCTTCAGAAAAATCAGATGGCGCCGAAGTGGCGGTCAGCAAAACCACCGGCATTAGCGTGAGCACCCGCTATGGCGAAGTGGAGAATGTCGAATTTAACAGCGACGGCGCGCTGGGTATCACGGTATACCACCAGAATCGCAAAGGCAGTGCGTCCTCCACCGATCTCAGTCCGGATGCCATCGCCCGTACGGTGCAGGCCGCGCTGGATATCGCCCGCTACACCTCGCCGGATCCTTACGCCGGCGTGGCGGATAAAGATCTGCTGGCGTTTGACGCGCCGGATCTCGATCTTTTCCACCCGGCGGAAGTGACCCCGGACGAAGCCATTGAACTGGCCGCGCGCGCCGAGCAGGCGTCCCTGCAGGCCGACAAGCGCATCACCAATACCGAAGGCGGCAGCTTTAACAGCCACTACGGCATCAAAGTCTTTGGCAACAGCCACGGCATGCTGCAGGGCTATTGCTCTACCCGCCACTCGCTCTCCAGCTGCGTCATCGCCGAAGAGAACGGTGACATGGAGCGTGACTACGCCTACACCATTGGCCGCGCGCTGGGGGATTTGCAGTCTCCGGAGTGGGTAGGCAAAGAATGCGCTGAACGCACGCTGTCTCGCCTGTCGCCGCGTAAACTCTCCACCATGAAAGCGCCGGTGATTTTTGCCAATGAAGTGGCGACCGGTCTGTTTGGCCATCTGGTGGGCGCGATTGCGGGCGGCTCCGTTTACCGTAAATCAACCTTCCTGCTCGACTCGCTGGGCAAGCAGATCCTGCCGGAATGGCTGACCATCGAAGAACATCCGCACCTGCTGAAAGGGCTGGCCTCCACGCCGTTCGACAGCGAAGGCGTGCGCACCGAACGTCGTGACATCGTCAAAGACGGCGTGCTGACCCAGTGGCTGCTGACCAACTACTCTGCGCGCAAGCTGGGGCTGAAAAGCACCGGGCACGCGGGCGGCATTCACAACTGGCGCATTGCCGGACAGGGCCTCAACTTTGAGCAGATGTTGAAGGAGATGGGCACCGGTCTGGTGGTGACCGAGCTGATGGGTCAGGGCGTCAGCGGCATCACCGGAGACTACTCTCGCGGTGCGGCGGGCTTCTGGGTGGAAAACGGTGAAATCCAGTATCCGGTGAGCGAAATTACCATCGCTGGCAATCTGAAGGATATGTGGCGCAATATCGTTACGGTCGGTAACGATATTGAAACACGCAGCAATATACAGTGTGGTTCTGTATTACTTCCGGAAATGAAAATCGCCGGACAATAGAGATAGCGTTTTGTTAATAATAAAAAAGGAAGTGAGCAATGCGTAAACATCTGTTAGCGATCGTCGCAGCTTCAACGCTGGTTCTTGGCTCTTCTGCGTTTGCTGCCGATCTTGAAGACGACATGGGCATCCTCGGTCAAAACCTGAAGGTGGTGCAGAAAACCGACAATGCGGCGGAAATGAAAGACGCGCTGACCAAAATGCGTGAAGCGGCGCTGGACGCCCAAAAAGCGACGCCGCCAAAGCTGGAAAGCAAAGCGGCAGACAGTGCAGAGATGAAAGACTACCGCCACGGCTTTGACGTGCTGGTCGGCCAGATCGACGGCGCGCTGAAGCTCGCTAACGAAGGCAAAGTGAAAGAGGCCCAGGCGGCGGCCGAGCAGTTTGTGACCACGCGCAATACGTACCACAAAAAGTATCGTTAATTGGGTGCCTGAGCTGTACGTCCTTCCCCGTATGCGGAGGCGCATGACGCGCCTCCGCATCCTTGCTCCCTACTGGCCGGAGCGACAATCCATCCGCGCTGTCACTTCAAGCGAGCCGTTTCGAAAACGGATTTCGCACAGTGTTTTCCTCGTCACCAGCGTTAAGATGATTATTGTCAAAGCAATAATCATCAAAACCCCGATACTTGGGTTTCTGCGTTTCATGGATGCCTCCTTGCTGTAAAGCGGGCGAGGTAGCGAACTCCACGGTCGTGACGTGTCGTTTCGAGCCCCCGCCCTGATTTTCTATCAGGCGGGGCTTTCCACTTTCCGTCCCATGCCTGAGACGGTCAGTCTCAAGCACCCGCCGCCACTCTACCCAATCCCCATAAGAAAACCTTATCCACGTCACATTTCTACGAGCCTGCTCGGAATCTTTTCCACTCTGCTTACCCGTTCGTTGCCGCGTAATAGCGTGATATTCATCACGCGAATACATTGATTTATCCAGATTCGGCGCATTTATGTGGCACAGATCACTGCTGCGGCTCGCCTTTCCACTTCGAAGTGGAAAACAACTCGCTACAAACCCGTCCCTCCCACCGTTAGTTTTAATCCAGAGCCATTAACGGGGTAAGACCAGTGATTAACGGAGCGGTAATGAACGACGTTGGGGAACAGGCGGTGCAAACAGATCAACTCGCAAACACCATGCTGCAGCAGGTCTATGTCCTGCTGGCCCGGAACAACATCATCCCCAATGCAGTACAGGAGCAGATGCTCACCTCCCACGTGCGCGCCATGGCGCACCGGTCCGTGACCGGCGAGCCGCTGCCGGAGGTTGAAGCAGAGCTGTTTGACGAAATTTCGCCGGATTCAATGCGGCTTGCCCGTGAAGTGGTCGCGCAGTTTGGCAACCTTCCTGATGAAGAAGCCTGGCTGCTCTCCGTTCACTTTGAAGTCGCAAAAGACAACCTTTAAGGAGCAACACATGGAACAGATTACAGTCGTGATTGGCGATCGCCTGGGTAAAGGTCAGAAAGTGGCTGCCGGTGTGGAAAAAGCAGGTGGACGCGCGGTTGTCGTACCGGGCATGGCGGCAGACATGAAGCTGGGCGACATGATGAAAGCGGAAAACGCCACCTTCGGCATCTCCTTCTGCGGCAGCGGCGGCGCGGGTGCCATCACCGCCCAGACCAAGTATGGCTACAAAGCCAAATACGGCATGCGTTCCGTGGAAGAGGGCGTGACCGCCATCAACGAAGGCTGCAACGTGCTGGGCTTTGGCTTTATGGATAAAGAAGAGCTTGGCGAGCGTCTGGTACAGGCGTGGCAGAAGAAATACGGCGCATAAGCATGAAAGAACAGTTCACAACCACGGTGAGAGTGAAGGGGAAGGGCGACGCCAAAGCGCGCGCCTTTGCCGACGCGCTCAACCACGTTCAGGCCGCGGTGATGAAAGCCTCACCGCATATCTTACTGCGTATTGAGCCACAGGATGTGCAGGTCGTTCAGGCGCAAGAAGCGGTGCGTAAAGAAGCGTTTCTGTTCTTCTTTCTGCGCCGGGAAAGACGCACCTACAGCGTGGAGCTGGATGTGACCGTCAACGTGACAGCCATCAATCTCGACCAGGTGGATTTCGTCACGCAACGCTGATTATTCATAAAAGGGCAGACTGATGTTCTTAATTATATTAATAAAATCGCTCATCATTGGCGGCCTGGTTGGCGTCGGTGTGGGCGCCGGGGCTGCACGCATGTTTCATGCGCCTACCACTCAGGGTATGGGCGCGTTTCGTACGTTGGGGGAACTGAACTCCTGTGAAGGGGATCCGGCGTCCCACTTCTCCTTTGGGTTAGGTTTCTTCTTTAACGCCTGGGCCTCTTCCGTGGCCGCAGGGGCTTTCACACAGGACGTTGACCACCGCATCATCCCGAACTGGGGTGCGGCTGCACTGATGATCAAAAACCGTAACGTCGGCGAAACGCTGCACGATCCCCGCAAAATGGCGATTGCCTGCGGCGTGATCGGCATGATCGTCGTGACCTTCCTTAACCTGACCGCCTCCTCCGTTCCCGCTGCGCTTCAGGTCACCGCCGTGAAGGTGCTGGTGCCGGCGGCAAACCTGCTGGTGAACACCGTGATGCCGGTGATCTTCTGGCTGGCGGCCATCGATGCGGGTAAAAAATCGGGCTTCTGGGCCACCATCTTCGGCGGCGCGGCGCAGCTGATTATGGGCAACGCCGTACCGGGCCTGGTGCTGGGGATCCTGATCGGGAAAGGCGTGGAAGAGAGCGGCTGGAACCACGTCACCAAAGTGATGATGGCGGCTATCGTCCTGCTCTTCGTGCTGAGCGGCTTCTTCCGCGGTTTCGACATGAAGATGATCGAATCCTTCCATCTGACCGTGCCGAACTGGCTCGACATGATCCACAACTCGCTCAGCGGTAAATAACAGGAGCCTCTAAATGGAACAGAATAAAGGTTTTTGGTATGCCGACTGGTCGTTCCCGATCTTCGTTGGCCTGCTCTCCTCCGGCGTGTTTGCCGGGACGCACATGTACTACCTCTACGGCATCGGCGCGTTTAACGAAGTGGCCTTCGTGGCGATGCTGAAAGCGGGCATTGATACCGGCGTTTACGGCGCGGTGGCGGCGTTTGGCGCGAGCTTCCTGTTCGCCCGTATTATCGAAGGGTCGCTGGTCGGTATTCTCGACATCGGCGGGGCGATCCAGACCGGCGTAGGTCTCGGCGTACCGGCGCTGCTGCTGGGCGCGGGGATCATGTTCCCGGTGACCAACTTTATTGCTTCGCTGATCACCGGCCTGGTGATTGGTCTGGCGATTGGCTACGTCATCATCCTGGCGCGTAAGTTCACCATCAACCAGAGCAACTCCACCTACGGCGCAGACGTGATGATGGGCGCGGGCAACGCCTCCGGTCGCTTCCTCGGGCCGCTGATTATCCTCAGCGCCATGACCGCCTCCATTCCAATCGGCGTCGGCTCGCTGGTGGGTGCGCTGCTGTTCTACATCTGGCAGAAGCCGATTACCGGTGGCGCTATCCTCGGCGCGATGATTCTGGGCTGGCTGTTCCCGGTTGCCCTTTAATACCCGCGGGCGCGCTGGCGCCCGCCTTATCAGGAGATCCTCATGTTTGATTTACTCCTGCGCCGTGCGCGCCTCACCGACGATACCCTGACCGATATCGCCATTCAGGACGGGAAAATCGCGGCGCTGGGCGAGATTAACGCGCCCGCGCATAAAACGGTTGAGCTGAACGGTGAAGTGTTCGTCAGCGCAGGCTGGATTGACTCCCACGTACACTGCTACCCGAATTCCCCGATTTACCACGACGAACCCGACAGCGTGGGCGTTGCCACCGGCGTCACCACCGTAGTGGACGCGGGCAGCACCGGCGCCGACGATGTGGACGATTTCTATGAGATCACCCGCAAGGCCTCCACTGAGGTTTTTGCTCTGCTGAACATCTCCCGCGTGGGGCTGATTGCCCAGAACGAGCTCGCCAATATGGCCAATGTTGATGCCGACGCGGTGAAGCAGGCGGTGAAGCGCCACCCTGATTTTATCGTCGGCCTGAAGGCGCGCATGAGCAGCAGCGTGGTCGGTGACAACGGCATCACGCCGCTGGCGCGCGCGAAAGCGATTCAGAAAGAGAACGGCGACCTGCCGCTGATGGTGCACATCGGCAACAACCCGCCAAATCTCGACGAAATCGCCGAACTCCTGAGTTCCGGCGACATCATTACCCACTGCTATAACGGCAAGCCTAACCGCATTCTGACGCCCTCGGGCGAGCTGCGCGCCTCCATATCCTCTGCCCTGAAGCGCGGCGTGCGTCTGGATGTGGGGCACGGCACGGCGAGCTTTAGCTTTGAGGTGGCAAAACGCGCTATCGCGATGGGCATTCTGCCGCACACCATCAGCTCAGATATCTACTGCCGCAACCGCATCAACGGCCCGGTAGGCTCGCTGGCAAGCGTGATGTCGAAGTTTCTCGCCATCGGCATGTCATTGCCGCAGGTGATTGACTGCGTCACGGCGAACGCCGCCGACGGTCTGCGCCTGACGCGCAAGGGCCGCATTCAGCCGGGTCTCGACGCCGACCTGACGCTATTCATCCTCAAACGTCAGCCGACGGTGCTGACGGATGCCGAAAAAGACAGCCTGCAGGCTGAACACATTCTGGTGCCGCTTGCCGCGATCCGCGCGGGCAAGGGCTACATGACCGAACAAGGGAGCACGGAAAATGCCTTCGATTTATGAGAAGTACCATTTAAAGCAGGTTATCAACACCTCTGGCCGCATGACGGCGCTGGGCGTCTCTACGCCGCGCCCGGAGGTGGTGCAGGCGGCGATGGACGGCATGAATCACTATTTCGAGATGAAGGATCTGGTCAATAAAACCGGGGAGTACATCGCGAAGCTGCTGAATGTGGAAGGGGCGACGGTCGTCTCCTGCGCGTCGGCGGGCATTGCCCAGTCCGTGGCGGCGGTGCTGGTCAAAGACAGCGACTGGCTGCTGGAAAATCTGCACGTTACCCCAATTGAGAACAACGAAATCGTCCTGCCGAAAGGCCACAACGTGAACTTTGGCGCGCCGGTGGGCACCATGGTCGCGCTGGGCGGCGGCAGGCTGGTGGAGGCTGGCTACGCCAACGAATGTTCCGCCGATCAGCTGGCGGCGGCGATCACCCCGCGCACGGCGGCGATCCTCTATATCAAATCTCACCACTGCGTGCAGAAAAGCATGCTCAGCGTCGAGCAGGCGGCCGTTGTTGCGCGTAAACACGACTTGCCGCTCATCGTCGATGCCGCGGCGGAAGAAGATCTGCATGTTTACTACCGCTCCGGCGCGGACCTGGTGATCTACAGCGGCGCGAAGGCGATCGAAGGCCCAACCAGCGGGCTGGTGATCGGCAAAACCCAGTACATTGAGTGGGTCAAACGCCAGACGGCGGGCATTGGCCGTGCCATGAAGGTGGGTAAAGAGGGCATTCTTGGCCTGACCTGCGCCATCGAACACTATCTGACGGCCACCAAAGAGAGCGGCGCCGAGATGGTGGCGAAAATGACGCCGTTTATCGAGGCGCTCAACACCCTGAACGGTGTGACCGCGCGCGTGGTCTGGGACAGCGCCGGACGCGACATCGCCCGCACCGAGATTAAATTTGACGAAGCCACCACCGGCGTCGGCACGGGTGACCTGGTGGCGAAGCTGAAGCAGGGCGAATACGCCATTTACTTCCGTGGCTACAAGGCCAACGAAGGGATTATCGAAGCGGATGTGCGCAGCGTGAATGCTGATCAGCTGAACATCGTGTACCGCCGCATTAGCGAAGTGTTAGGACAGGAGAAAAACGCATGAAACTGACCCCCAACTTTTACCGTGACCGCGTCTGTCTGAACGTGCTGGCAGGGTCGAAAGCCAACGCCAGCGCCATCTACGAGGCTGCGGAAGGTCATGTGCTGGTGGGCGTGCTCTCCAAAAATTACCCGGACGTGGCCAGCGCGGTAGCGGATATGCGCGAGTACGCGGCGCTGATTGATAACGCGCTCTCCGTTGGGCTGGGCGCGGGCGACCCGAACCAGTCGGCGATGGTGAGCGAGATCTCCCGTCAGGTGCAGCCGCAGCACGTCAACCAGGTCTTTACCGGCGTGGCTACCAGCCGCGCGCTGCTGGGGCAGAACGAGTCCGTGGTCAACGGTCTGGTCTCCCCGACCGGCACCGTCGGAATGGTGAAAATCTCCACCGGCCCGCTGAGCAGCGCAGCGCCGGACGGCATCGTGCCGGTTGAAACGGCGATTGCCCTGCTGAAAGATTTCGGCGGCAGCTCTATCAAATACTTCCCGATGGGCGGCCTGAAGTGCCGTGACGAGTACAAAGCGGTGGCGGAAGCCTGCGCCCGTCACGACTTCTGGCTGGAGCCGACCGGAGGTATCGATCTGGAAAACTATGAGGAGATCCTGCAGATCGCCCTCGACGCGGGCGTGAGCAAAATCATCCCGCATATCTACAGCTCGATTATCGACAAAGCCAGCGGTGATACGCGTCCGGAAGATGTGCGTACCCTGCTGGCGATGACGAAGAAGCTGGTGAAGTAGAACTCACATATATACAGGAGCCACCATGCACACCCGTACCTTGCTTGTCGCTTCACTCTCAATGCTCGCCACCGCCGCTGTCGCCCAGACGCAATATGCCTGGGTGGGTACCTATAATCCGAACGGTGAAGGGTTGTACCGTTTTACTGTTAACCCGCAAACCGGCGCGCTGAACGATAAAACGCTGGTGAGCAAACTGCCGAATGCGGCGCAGTTGACCCTTTCACAGGACGGCAAAACGCTGTATCTGGCAAGTGAAGTGGAGCAGGGCGTGGTGCAGGCGCTGCGCGTCGGCGATAACGGTGAGCTGAGCGAGCTCAATCAGGTGGCCTCCGGCGGTGCCGGGCCGGTGTATCTCTCCCTGACGCCGAACGGCCAGCATCTGCTGGTGGCGAACTATGTCAGCGGCTCAATTGCCGTTTTACCCGTCAACGCAGACGGCAGCCTGGGTGAAGCCACGGACAAACATCAGGATCAAGGCGAACCGGGCGCGGTGAAGCCCGAAGCTGCTGCGGAGGGCAGTTTCGCGATCAGCGATCATAACGGCCCCCATGCGCACATGATCGCCGCCGATCCAAGCGGGAAATACGTGTTTTCCACCGATCTGGGGCTGGATCGCATCTATCAGTACCGTTTTGACGATCGGACAGGAAAGCTGACGCCGAACGATCCGCCGTTTATCAGCGCCTCCTCGAAAGGCGCCGGGCCGCGCCACTTTGTCTTTACGCCGAAGGGCGATGCCCTGTGGTTGATTAACGAAGAGGCGTCGACGCTCACCCGGTATACCGTGAACGCCAACGGCACCCTGAAAGAGGATAAAACGGTCTCTGCTCTGCCGGAAGGTTACAAAGGCACCAGCTTTGCTGCCGGGCTCGCATTAAGCGCCGATGGTAAGCAACTGTATGTGGCTAACCGTTTGCATAACAGCATCGGGCACTTTACCGTAACAGCAGAGGGCACGCTGACGCATCAGGATGACGTGTGGACGCGTGGTGATTATCCCCGCACCCTGACGCTCGATAAGCAGGGACGCTGGCTGTACGTCATGAACCAGCGCAGCGACAACATTACCCGTTTCCGCGTGGCGCAGGACGGGAAATTGAGCTTCGAACCGGACTATACCCCGGTCGGCAGCCCATCCCAGATGGTCATTTCACCTTAAGCTGTTAGAGGACAACGACGTGCGATTTCCGAACCAACGTTTAGCGCAACTTTTCGATCTGTTGCAAAACGAGACGCTGCCGCAGGACGAGCTGGCGCAGCGGCTGTCGGTCTCCACGCGAACCGTCCGTGCGGATATCACCGCCCTGAACGCGCTGCTGGCCAGCCACGGCGCGCAGTTTATCCTGAGCCGGGGCAACGGCTACCAGCTCAAAATTGAGGATGCCGAGCGCTATCAGCAGCTTCAGGCATCCCACCCGCGCGCGCTGCGTATCCCACGGACCGGGCCGGAGCGCGTGCATTATCTGGTGGT
Organism: Enterobacter sp. TCD1-1; assembly: GCF_020567405.1. Classification (NCBI taxonomy): domain Bacteria; kingdom Pseudomonadati; phylum Pseudomonadota; class Gammaproteobacteria; order Enterobacterales; family Enterobacteriaceae; genus Enterobacter; species Enterobacter sp. TCD1-1. Next base: position 114,388 of record NZ_JAJCXF010000007.1, read on the forward strand.
GCGTTTTCTCACCTCGGCGTTTTCGCTTAAGCTGGAGGATCTGGCGGACGAGTGGTTCGTCAGCCGCGCCACGCTGCAAAGCGACATGGCGGAGGTACGCGAGTGGTTTCATCGTTACAACCTGACGCTGGAAACCCGTCCGCGCCATGGGATGAAGCTGTTTGGCAGCGAGATGTCGACCCGCGCGTGCCTGACCGATCTGCTCTGGGAGCTGGCGCAGCAGGACAGCCTGAACCCGCTGGTAACCGACGTGGCGCTCAATGCGGGCGTGGTGGAGCAGATGGTGCCGGTGCTGCACGACGCCTTGACGCGTCATCACATTCGCCTGACCGATGAAGGCGAGCTGTTCCTGCGCCTGTACTGCGCGGTGTCGGTACGTCGCATCAGCGAAGGTTACCCGCTGCCGGAATTCCATGCCGAAGACGTGGAAGAGAACGTGCGCGAGGCGGCGAAGGATATCGCGGTGACCATCCAGCAGCTGGCCGGCAAAACGCTTTCGCCGTCGGAGGAGAGCTGGCTGTGCGTGCACATTGCGGCGCGGCAGATCCAGGAGATCGCGCCCAGCGCGATTAATGCCGATGACGATGAAGCGCTGGTCAACTACATCCTGCGCTACATCAACACCCACTATAACTACAACCTGCTTAGCGACGCGCAGCTGCACGCGGATCTGCTGACGCATATTAAAACCATGATCACCCGCGTGCGGTATCAAATCATGATCCCCAATCCGCTGCTGGATAACATCAAGCAGCACTACCCGATGGCGTGGGACATGACGCTGGCCGCGGTGTCGAGCTGGGGCAAATACACGCCGTATGTGATCAGCGAAAACGAGATTGGTTTCCTGGTGCTGCATATTGGCGTCGGGCTGGAGCGCCACTACAACATTGGCTACCAGCGTCAGCCGCGCGTGCTGCTGGTATGCGACGCCGGTAACGCGATGGTGCGCATGATTGAGGCGGTGCTGCAGCGTAAATACCCGCAGATTGAGGTGACGCGCACGCTCACCCTGCGCGAGTACGAGCTGGCGGAAACGATTGGCGAAGACTTTGTGATCGCCACCGCCCGCGTCAGCGAAAAGTCAAAACCGGTGGTGATGATCGCCCCGTTCCCGACCGACTATCAGTTAGAACAGATTGGCAAACTGGTGCTGGTGGACCGCACCCGCCCGTGGATGCTGGATAAATACTTCGACGCGGCCCACTTCCGCATTATCGACAAGCCGATCGATCAGCAGACGCTGTTCCGCGAGCTGTGTGAACAGCTTGAGGCCGAAGGCTTTGTTGGCGCGGAGTTTCTGGATTCGGTTGTTGAGCGTGAAGCTATCGTCAGTACCATGCTCGGCGACGGCATCGCGCTGCCGCACTCCCTCGGCCTGCTGGCGCAGAAAACGGTGGTCTACACCGTGCTGGCTCCGCACGGCGTGCAGTGGGGCGACGAAACCGCGCACGTCATCTTCCTGCTTGCCATCAGCAAAAGCGAATACGAAGAGGCGATGGCGATTTACGATATCTTCGTCACCTTCCTGCGCGAGCGGGCGATGTCACGTCTCTGTAGCTGCGAGGATTTTGCCGGGTTTAAGGCGGTGGCGATGGAGAGTTTGAGTCGTTTTTGAGATAAGGGCGGATGGATAACATCCGCCTTTGATCAACGCAAATGATGCACAACCTGGTTGCTGCTGCCGCGCCAGATGAGCGCCGGGTCTTTTAAATCCTGCATGAACTTGCCGTCGACCAGCACGTTAATCAGATCCACGACTTCCATTTGCTGCGCGTTCAGCTCATCCAGCTTGTAGCCTGTCCAGACCCAGATATCTTTTCCCGAGCACTCGCGGCGAATGCGCTTCACCAGTTTCAAAATATCCGGCACGTTTTGCGGATGCAGCGGATCGCCGCCGGAGAGCGAAATTCCCTGGCGGTGAATGCGCGTGTCGTTCAGGTCGCTGATGATTTTATCTTCCATCACCGCGGTGAACGGCTTGCCGGAATTCAGGCGCCAGGTGCTTTTGTTGTAGCAGCCGGGGCATTCGTGGACGCAGCCTGAGACGAACAGGGTGCAGCGGGTGCCGGGGCCGTTGACGATGTCGACGGGGTAGTACTGGTGATAGTTCATCGCGAATAACCACGCCGGGTGGCGCTGCGCTTACCCGGCCTACAAAAGAGAGCGGTCCGTAGGCCCGGTAAGCGCAGCGCCACCGGGCATTACCGTGGCAGCGGATTAACCGATCTGTCCATTCCCCAGATGCTTCACGCGGCGCTTCACCTCTTCCTGTTTGCCAGCGTTAAACGGACGGGCGTCCGGGCTGCCGAGATAGCCGCACACGCGGCGGGTCACGGAGACGCGAGCCGCATCGTGGTTGCCGCATTTCGGGCAGGTAAAGCCTTTACTCGTACATTCAAACTCGCCGGTAAAGCCGCACTCGTAGCACTCGTCGATAGGCGTGTTGGTCCCGTAATACGGCACGTGCTGGTAGCTGTAATCCCACACGTCCTCCAGCGCCTTCAGGTTGTGCTGAATGTTCGGGTACTCGCCGTAGCAGATGAAGCCGCCGCTGGCGATCGGCGGATACGCCGCTTCGAAGTCGATCTTGTCGTACGGGTTCACCTTCTTCTCCACGTCGAGGTGGAAGCTGTTGGTGTAGTAACCTTTGTCGGTCACACCTTCCACAATCCCGAACTCGGCGGTGTCCAGACGGCAGAAACGGTCGCACAGGTTCTCGCTTGGGGTGCTATACAGGCTGAACCCGTAGCCGGTTTCCTCTTTCCACTGGTCTACCGCGTCGCGCAGGCGCTGAACGATGGCGATGCCTTTCTCACGCAGGGCTTCGCTGTCGTACATGTGCGTATCGCCAAACAGCGCGTTGATGGTTTCGTGAATGCCGATATAGCCCAGTGAAATCGACGCGCGACCGTTTTTGAAGATCTCAGACACGTCGTCGTCCGCCTTCAGGCGCACGCCGCAGGCCCCTTCCATATAGAGGATCGGCGCGACGCGGGCTTTGACCCCTTCCAGACGGGCAATACGGGTCATCAGCGCCTTACGCGCGAGCTGCAGGCGCTCGTCCAGCAGCGCCCAGAAGGCGTCTTCATTGCCTTTCGCTTCCAGCGCGATGCGCGGCAGGTTGAGGCTGATCACGCCGAGGTTGTTGCGCCCGTCGTGGATCTGCTCGCCGTTTTCATCCTCGTACACGCCGAGGAAGCTGCGGCAGCCCATTGGCGTTTTAAACGAACCGGTGACCTTCACCACCTGATCGTAGTTCAGGATGTCCGGATACATGCGCTTGCTCGCACACTCCAGCGCCAGCTGTTTGATGTCATAGTTTGGATCGCCAAACTTGTGGTTCAGGCCGTCGCGAATCGCGAACACCAGTTTCGGGAACACCGCGGTCTTGCGGTTTTTGCCGAGGCCGGAAATACGGTTGCGCAGAATGGACTGCTGGATCAGACGCGATTCCCAGCTGGTGCCCAGGCCAAAGCCGAAGGTCACAAACGGCGTCTGGCCGTTGGCGGTGTGCAGCGTGTTTACCTCATATTCCAGCGACTGGAACGCGTCGTAGCACTCTTTTTCGGTGCGGGAGTGCGCGTAGCCGTCAGCGTCCGGAATGTGCCACTCGTCAGCCGTTTTACGGTGCTTATTGAAGCTTGCCGTGACGAACGGAGCCAGCACTTCATCAATACGGTTAATGGTGGTGCCGCCGTAAATATGGCTGGCGACCTGGGCGATAATCTGCGCCGTGACCGCGGTGGCCGTGGAGATTGACTTAGGCGGTTCAATCTCGGCGTTGCCCATTTTAAAACCGTGGGTCAGCATGCCTTTCAGGTCGATCAGCATGCAGTTGAACATCGGGAAGAACGGCGAATAGTCGAGATCGTGGTAGTGAATTTCGCCGCGCTCGTGCGCCGAAACCACGTCGCGCGGCAGCAGATGCTGGCGGGCATAGTGTTTGGCGACGATACCGGCCAGCAGGTCGCGCTGGGTGGGGATCACTTTACTGTCTTTGTTGGCGTTTTCATTGAGCAGGGCGGAGTTGGTCTGCTCCACCAGGCCACGGATCTCCTGGTTCAGACGACCGCGCTTCTCGCGCTGCACGTCGCGATCGTGGCGGTACTCAATGTAGGCGCGCGCCAGCTGCTTGTAAGGTCCTGCCATCAGTTGGTTCTCAACCGCGGTCTGGATTTCGTTGATATCGACCTGGCTGCGTTCATTCATCTGGCTGCTAACGACTTCTGCGACGGTGGCGCAGTAATCTGCGTCATCGACTCCCGCTGCTTTAGCTGCACGCAGAATGGCTTCCTGGATGCGCTCTGATTTAAACGGCACTTTACAGCCATCACGTTTCATCACATGCGGTGTCATGATCACTCCATTTTTGAAAACAGGTTATCCACAGAGGTGGAGAAGTATTCACCGGACGCATTTCCCGCCAGGCCAAAGACTTCCCGCGTTCCCAGCTCGTGTTATCCACAATTCCGGCCAGCGTAAGCGCCGTCTTGTTGTTGGAATAGTAGACGATAAATACAAGATGTTGGGTCGGCGTGCATTTTAAGTGCTACATATAGTGATTTGCATCAAACATGTTTGCGATTTATTTGATTCAGAACAAAGTAAAAAGACGAGAGTACAAACGACGGGCGCTTCAGAGATTGTAAAGGTGGAAGAGAAAAATCTGATTAATTATTCAACAAAAACAGTAAAGTAAGCCGGGTGCAGGGCTGCACCCGGCAGGACGGTTACTGTTGCAACCACCAGACGGCTTCAAACGGACGCAGCGACGTCGTTTGCGGTGTCGGGTAGTTACTCATCAACACCTGCAACTTACCGCTGAGAAAGTCTGTCTGCCATTCCTGAGGCGTATTACTCAGGTTCGCCGCAACAATCAGCGTCTGCCCCTGCCACTGGCGACGGTAGCACCACAGAGAAGGGTGTTCCGGCAGGAGATCCTCATAATCCCCCCACGTCAGCACCGGCAGGGTTTTGCGCAGGCTAATCAGCGACTGATAGGTATAGAAGACGGAATCCGCATCGTCGAGCGCCGAGCGGGCGTTCACGGTTTCGTAGTTATCGCAGACGCCAATCCACGGTTCGCCCTCGCTAAAGCCCGCATTGTGCGACGCGTCCCACTGCATTGGCGTGCGGCCATTATCCCGGGACTTACTTGCCAGGATTGCCAGTAATTCATCCGGATCGCGGCCGTTGGCGCGCAATTCGGCGAACATGTTCAGGCTTTCCACGTCGCGGTAATCGGTGATGCGGCTGAAGTGCGGGTTCGTCATCCCCAGCTCTTCGCCCTGATAGATATACGGCGTGCCCTGCATACCGTGCAGCACCATGCCGAGCATCTTCGCAGCGTGAACCCGGTATTCTCCTTCGTCACCGAAGCGCGACACGATGCGCGGCTGGTCGTGGTTACACCAGAACAGCGCGTTCCAGGCTTTGTTATGCATCCCCTGCTGCCAGTGGCGGAAGAGAGTTTTCAGCGCCACGAAGTCTGGCTTCGCCTTCGTCCACTTTTCGCCGCCGGGATAGTCTACCTTCAGGTGGTGGAAGTTAAAGGTCATCGACAGCTCGCGGCCATCGAGAGAAGCATACTGCTGGCAGTTCTCCAGCGAAGTCGAGGACATCTCGCCTACCGTCATCAGGTTGCGCGGGGTAAAGACGTCGCGGCTCATCTCCTGCAGATATTCATGGATGCGCGGCCCGTCAGTGTAGAAGCGGCGACCGTCACCCGTCTCGTCATTCGGGAAATCCTGATCTTTCGAAATCAGGTTAATGACATCGAGGCGCAAGCCGTCGACGCCGCGGTCGGCCCAGAACTCGCACACCTTTTTCAGCTCGGCGCGCACCGCCGGATTTTCCCAGTTGAGGTCCGCCTGCTCCGGCGCGAACAGGTGCAGGTAATACTGCTCGCTCTCTGCGTGCCAGCGCCAGGCGTTGCCGCCAAACTTGGAGCGCCAGTTGTTGGGCAACTGCTCAGGCGTGCCGTCGCGCCAGATGTAGAACTGGCGGTACGGGCTCGCTTTGTTCAGCGATTCCCGGAACCAGGGGTGCTGGGTTGAGGTGTGGTTGAACACCATATCCAGCACGATGCGAATACCGCGCTGGTGCGCCTCGGCGACCAGTTCGTCGAAATCATCCAGCGTGCCGTACGCCGGGTCGATGGCGGTGTAGTTCGCCACGTCGTAGCCATTATCCACCTGTGGGGAGATATAAAACGGCGTCAGCCAGATGGCGTCGATGCCGAGGGTTTTCAGGTAGTCCAGACGCTGCGTCACGCCGCGTAAATCGCCGGTGCCGCTGCCGGTGGTGTCCTGGAAACTCTTGGGGTAAATCTGGTAGATAACGCCGTTTTGCCACCAGTGAGGAAGGGTATTCATAGTGTGTTCCTGCAAATGCGAAGGGGCGCAACTGCGCCCCGAAAGAGAGAGATTAAACAATCTGCAGCGAGCCCTGACGGAACTTACGCTGATAAACCACGGTAGTCAGCGCCATTGGGACGATAATCGCGATGGCCATTGCCAGGGCGAACACCTGCCAGTAAGCGGGCTGGATGGAGAGGATGCCCGGCAGGCCGCCGACGCCAATCCCGTTTGCCATTACGCCGTTTAGTCCGCACACCAGGCCCGCCAGACCGGAACCGATCATCGCGCAGAGCATCGGGAAGCGGTATTTCAGGTTGATACCGTACATCGCCGGTTCGGTGACGCCGAGGTAGGCGGAGATGGCCGCCGGAACGGAGATCTCGCGTTCGTTGTGCTTGCGGCTGACGATGATGATACCGGTCACCGCGGACGCCTGAGCAATGTTAGACAGGGCGATAATCGGCCAGACGGGCGTGCCACCGAGGCTCTGGATCATCTGCATATCAATGGCCAGCGTGGTCTGGTGCACGCCGGTGATCACCAGCGGGGCGTACAGGAAGCCAAACAGCGCGGCGCCAATCGGGGCGAAGCTGCCGGTCATCAGGTGACGCACCGCGAAGGCCACGCCGTCGCCAATCATGCGGCCAAACGGACCGATAAAGGCATGCGCCAGGAAGACCGCCAGAATCAGCGAGCACACCGGCACCACCACCAGATAAAGGTAATCCGGCACGATGCGCTTCAGTCGGGTTTCAATAAAGCCCAGCGCCAGCCCCGCCAGCAGGGCCGGAATGACCTGCGCCTGATAGCCCACTTTGGCGATGGTAAACAGGCCGAAGTTCCACACCTCAGGCACCTGCTGACCAAGTAAGTAAGCGTTCATTAACTGCGGAGAGACCAGCGTGACGCCGAGTACGATACCGAGGATCGGCGTACCGCCCATCTTGCGCACCGCGGACCAGCAGATCCCGACCGGCAGATAGAAGAAGATCGCCTCGCCAATCAGCCACAGGAAGTCGTACACGGTTTTCAGCGCCGGGTACATCTGCGCCAGGGTTTTGCCGTCACTCATCGGCACGTCACCGATGACGTTACGGAATCCTAAAATCAAGCCTCCGCTGATCAGCGCTGGCAGCAGCGGGAAGAAGATCTCCGCAAAGTGGGAAATCAGCTGCTCGTGCCACTTCATGTTCTGGCGTGCGGCCTTCTTCGCCTGCTCTTTATCGGCGGAGGAGTGCCCGGTCGTTGCCAGCAGAGCCTGATAGTAATCGCCCACTTCGGTACCAATCACGACCTGGAACTGACCGGCGTTGGTGAAGCAGCCTTTAACCATGGAGAGTTCTTCAATGGCCTTCGGATTGGCTTTGGCCGGATCGTTCAGCACGAAGCGCAGGCGGGTTATGCAATGGCTGACGGTAGCGATGTTTTCGCGGCCGCCGACTAGGACGATCAACTGATCGATATCTGCTTGTTTGACTTTACTCATCATGAAACCTCATGACAGATGGTGAGGGGGGTAATGACCTGAGCGCAAGCCTACTCCTTCAGCGTGACGGCGAAAATGGGAACGTTCCCGAAATCGGGCGAAGATCACAATAAACCGTTGAGCGGGGGTTAAGAAAGGTGGGCAGGAATAACGATCTGACGCGGCTCAGCGCGCCCGTTGATCTGCTCGATCAGCTGCGCGGCGGCCTGTCTGCCGGACTCGGCATAACCCGGGTCGACGGTAATAATTTCCGGGTGCAAAAACTTCATCAGCGGCGTGCTGCCGACGCTCGCCACCTGCAGGTTATCGATACGCTGCTCCTGCAGATATTTACTCGCGCCCAGCGCCAGCGTATCCGTGGCGCACACCAGCGCGGTGGTTTGCGGCGTCAGGACGCTGGCGACCTGCTCGTAGCCCTGCTTCATGCCCAGCCCCGGCAGCGAGGCCACGGCGGAGAGGTTGTGCTTTTTGCAAAAGGCCAGATAGGCCTCATGGCGGCGCTTGCCGGTGGTGACGTCCGCGTGCGGTACGCCGAGGAAGCTGATGTGGCGATGGCCTTCGTCAAACAGGTGCTGCATCAGGGTGATAATCGCGCCCTCGTCGTCATAACAGACGGAGGCAAAACCGTGGGCATCGCGCGCCAGCAGCACCAGCGACGGCTGCCAGGGTTTTAGCATCTCGTCTTTGATGCCGGTAAAGCCGAACAGCACCACGCCGTCAATGTTGCGCCGCTGGAGCATACCCAGATGCTCTTCCACCAGCTGTGGCGAGAACTGGCTCTCCATCATGATCGGGTCATATCCCTGCTCATAGAAGGCGGGCAGCATGGTCTGCACGGCAAGGTTTTCAGACAGAGAATCCAGACGCGAGACAATGATGGCGACCACTTTGTCACTCTGCCCGCGCATGGCGCGCGCGGAGCGGGAAGGGGAAAAACCGTGCTGATTCATGACCGCCTCAACGCGCTCGCGGGTGCGTTCGCTGACGCCGCTTTCGTTGTTCAGCACGCGTGAGACGGTTGATTTCCCCACGCCGCTTAAACGCGCGATGTCTTTAATCGTAAGGCGGTTCTGCATGCTGTATTCCCTGTAACAACGACAAAATGGTCAATTGAGCCTAATGCTATAGCGCGATTTCGCTATGGGCAAAGTCTGGTTTACGTTCGGTTTATTTGCAGGGGGGTATAATACCGCCCGAATCGTCACAAAGGGTACGCTTAAATCCTTATACTGCGCGGCGACACCCTACTTTTTACTTACCGGAGGCTTCATGGATCCCGATCCCACACCTCTCCTGAACGGGAGAATGCGTTCTTTCCGGTAAGCCAGCCTGTTGCTGACTCACCGGTGATGTGAGGCAGCAACGTCCCAAACGTTCCTGCTTGAAAAATTGAGTGCCTCTCAGGTACGGCTTTGCCACGCCTGAAGGAAAAGCTGCGTCCGCGTTTGCGGATGCGGAGGAATGACTATGTTTAAAAATATCACCCGGCAGCTGCAAGCCCTGCTGAGCCGCCACCTGCCACACCGTCTTGTTCAGCGCGACCCGCTGCCCAATGCCAAAAACATGGCGGGGGCGGCGATCCCCGCGTCCCTGACTGAACGCTGCCTGAACGTGGCGGCGATGGATGAAAACGAAGTCTGGCGCGCCTTTGGCGGGCACCCGGAAGGGCTGAACGCGGCAGAAGTGGAAAAAATCCGTGCCGTGCATGGCGATAACCTCATTCCGGCGCAAAAGCCGTCTCCGTGGTGGGTGCATCTGTGGCTCTGCTACCGCAACCCGTTTAACCTGCTGCTGACCGTGCTCGGCCTCATCTCCTATGCGACGGAAGATCTGTTTGCTGCAGGGGTGATTGCCCTTATGGTAGGCATCTCCACGCTGCTGAACTTTATTCAGGAGGCCCGCTCCACCAAAGCGGCGGACGCCCTGAAGGCGATGGTCAGCAACACCGCGACCGTCTCGCGCGTGATCAACGATCTCGGCGAAAACGCCTGGGTGGAATTGCCTATCGACCAGCTGGTGCCAGGGGATCTGGTGAAGCTGGCCGCGGGGGACATGATCCCGGCAGATTTACGCATCATCCAGGCACGCGATCTGTTTGTGGCGCAGGCTTCCCTGACCGGCGAATCCCTGCCCGTTGAAAAGGTGGCGCGCAGCCGCGACCCGCAGCAGATGAACCCGCTCGAATGCGACACCCTGTGCTTTATGGGCACCACGGTCGTCAGCGGCACCGCGCAGGCGATAGTCACCGCCACCGGGGGCAACACCTGGTTTGGTCAGCTTGCCGGGCGCGTCAGCGAGCAGGAGAGCGAGCCGAATGCTTTCCAGAAGGGAATTGGCCGCGTCAGCATGCTGCTGATCCGCTTTATGATGGTGATGACGCCGATCGTGCTGCTGATCAACGGCTACACCAAAGGCGACTGGTGGGAAGCGGCGCTGTTTGCGCTCTCCGTGGCCGTCGGCTTAACGCCGGAAATGCTGCCGATGATTGTCACCTCTACGCTGGCGCGCGGGGCGGTGAAGCTCTCTAAACAGAAGGTGATCGTCAAACACCTCGACGCCATTCAAAACTTTGGCGCGATGGACATTCTCTGCACCGATAAAACCGGCACCCTGACGCAGGACAAAATCGTGCTGGAGAACCACACTGATATCTCCGGCAAAACCAGCGAGCGCGTGCTGCACAGCGCGTGGCTGAACAGCCATTACCAGACCGGGCTGAAAAACCTGCTCGACGTCGCGGTGCTGGAAGGGGTAGATGAAGAGTCCGCCCGCACGCTCTCCGGCCGCTGGCAGAAGGTGGATGAGATCCCGTTCGACTTCGAGCGCCGCCGGATGTCGGTGGTGGTGAGCGAGCAGACGGATGTGCATCAGCTGATCTGCAAAGGCGCGCTGCAGGAGATCCTCAACGTGTCCACACAGGTACGCTATAACGGCGACATCGTGCCGCTGGACGATACCATGCTGCGCCGCATCAAGCGCGTCACCGACAACCTGAACCGTCAGGGGCTGCGCGTGGTGGCGGTGGCGAGCAAGTTCCTGCCGGCGCGCGAGGGGGACTATCAGCGTATCGACGAATCCGATCTGATCCTCGAGGGGTACATCGCCTTCCTCGATCCACCGAAAGAGACCACCGCACCGGCGCTCAAAGCGCTGAAGGCGAGCGGTATTACCGTGAAAATCCTCACCGGCGACAGCGAACTGGTGGCGGCGAAAGTGTGCCACGAGGTGGGGCTGGACGCGGGTGATGTGGTGGTCGGGAGCGATATTGAACATCTCTCTGATGACGAGCTGGCGAAGCTTGCCCAGCGCACCACGCTGTTTGCCCGCCTGACGCCGATGCACAAAGAGCGCATCGTCACCCTGCTTAAGCGCGAAGGGCACGTGGTGGGCTTCATGGGCGACGGCATCAACGATGCGCCCGCTCTGCGTGCGGCGGATATCGGTATCTCCGTAGACGGAGCGGTCGATATTGCCCGTGAAGCGGCGGATATCATTCTGCTGGAAAAAAGCCTGATGGTGCTGGAGGAGGGCGTCATCGAAGGGCGCCGTACCTTTGCCAATATGCTCAAGTACATCAAGATGACCGCCAGCTCCAACTTCGGTAACGTCTTCAGCGTGCTGGTGGCGAGCGCGTTTCTGCCGTTCCTGCCGATGCTGCCGCTGCACCTGCTGATCCAGAACCTGATGTACGACGTGTCTCAGGTGGCTATCCCGTTTGATAACGTGGATGACGAGCAGATCCAGAAGCCGCAGCACTGGAACCCGGCAGATCTTGGGCGCTTTATGCTGTTCTTTGGCCCGATCAGCTCTATCTTCGACATTCTGACCTTCTGCCTGATGTGGTTTGTGTTCCACGCCAACACTCCGGAACACCAGACGCTGTTCCAGTCCGGCTGGTTCGTGGTCGGGCTGCTGTCGCAGACGCTGATTGTGCATATGATCCGCACGCGCCGCATTCCGTTCATCCAGAGCCGTGCCGCATGGCCGCTGATTGTGATGACGGGGATTGTGATGGCGCTCGGCATCGCGCTGCCTTTCTCACCGCTGGCGAGCTACCTGCAGCTGCAGGCGTTGCCGCTGAGCTACTTCCCGTGGCTGGTGGCGATCCTCGCGGGTTACATGGTGCTGACGCAGATGGTGAAAGGGTTCTATGCGCGTCGGTATGGCTGGCAGTAAAAACATACCCTCACCCTAACCCTCTCCCTGAAAGGGAGAGGGGACCGCTCGGTGCCGCCTTTCACCCTCGCCCCTTTGGGGAGAGGGCCGGGGTGAGGGGACTGGCTTTCCTCTCAAATTCAACAACCTGTGATCTCCGTCGGCGCATTCGCTTGACGACAAATTGAGCGCATGTTAACAGAATGTTTTGCCTTTATTTGGCCCGTCAGATAAGGAACATTCATGTTACGGTACAGTCTCTTAACCGCCGGGCTGATGCTCGGCGCCTCTGCCTTTGCCGCCCCGGCAGGGGATCTCCCTTTAATGCCCTGGCCTGCAAAGGTCGAACGCCCGACGACCCAGGGCGCGCTGGTGCTCAGCAACAACGTATCCATTAGCGTCAGCGGGGACGATCTCGGTGACGCCGTCAACCGCCTGCGCCAGCGCATCGCCCTGCAAACCGGCTGGACGCTGCAGCCGCAGGCTGAAAAGCCAGACAAACCGACCATCCGCATCGCGATTGCCAAAAAGGTAAAGCCGCAGCCGCTGCCGGACAGCGACGAAAGCTATAAGCTCACGGTGGATGCCAACGGCGTGAACATCTCTGCCAACACCCGTTTCGGTGCCTTGCGCGCCATGGAAACCCTGCTCCAGCTGATGCAGAACGGGGCGGAAAATACCTCTCTGCCGTGGGTGACCATTGAAGATTCGCCGCGTTTCCCGTGGCGCGGGCTGCTGCTCGATTCGGCACGTCACTTTATCCCGCTGCCGGATATCAAACGCCAGATCGACGGCATGGCTGCGGCGAAGCTCAACGTGCTGCACTGGCATTTGACCGACGACCAGGGCTGGCGCTTTAGCTCGAAGCGCTACCCTAAGCTGACGCAGCTTGCCAGCGATGGGCTGTTCTACACGCCTGAACAGATGCGTGAGGTGGTGCGTTACGCCGCCGAGCGCGGCATTCGCGTGGTGCCGGAGATCGACATGCCGGGCCACGCCTCGGCGATTGCCGTGGCCTACCCGGAGCTGATGAGCGCGCCGGGGCCGTACGCCATGGAACGCCACTGGGGCGTGCTGAAGCCGGTTCTCGATCCCACCAAAGAGGCGACTTACGCCTTTGCTGACGCGATGGTCAGCGAACTGGCGGCGATCTTCCCCGATCCGTATCTGCACATCGGCGGCGACGAAGTGGACGACAGCCAGTGGAAAGCGAACCCGGCTATCCAGCAGTTTATGCGCGACAACAGGCTGGCGGACAGTCACGCGCTGCAGGCTTACTTCAACCGCAAGCTGGAAACGATCCTTGAGAAGCATCACCGCCAGATGGTCGGCTGGGACGAGATCTACCATCCTGACTTACCGAAAAGCATTCTGATCCAGTCCTGGCAGGGGCAGGACGCGCTGGGGCAGGTGGCGCAGAACGGCTACAAGGGCATTCTGTCGACCGGCTTTTATCTCGACCAGCCCCAGTCCACCGCCTATCACTACCGCAACGAGATCGTCCCACAGGGGTTAAACGGCGTGGATGTGATAGCCGACACCGACAGCGCCCAGAGCTGGGCCTTCTCCATGCCGCGCCTGAAGGGCAAGCCGGTGGAGGGGAGCTTCACCCTGGTGAAAGGGGATGCCGGCTGGCGCGGATTTATTGATTTTGCCGGGAAATCACGCCGTGCGGTGCAGAACATCGAGTGGCGCGATGACAGCCAGGTCACGTTTACCGTCGATACGTGGATGGGCGACACGCGCCCGGTCGTCACCGTCGATAACGACAAACTCTCCGGTTATTTCCTTGTCGGAAATACGCGCTACCCGATTAGCGGCACGCGTCTGGACGACGTGCCGAAAGGCGTTCCGCCCGTCGTGCCGGACGTGGCGAACCAGGCCAACCTGCTCGGCGGCGAAGCGGCGCTGTGGGCGGAAAACGTGGTGGCACCGGTGCTGGATATCCGCCTGTGGCCGCGTACGTTTGCGGTGGCGGAGCGGCTGTGGTCCGCGCAGGACGTCAACGATGTCGACAACATGTACACCCGCCTGCAGGCGATGGACAGCTGGTCGACGGTGTCGGTCGGGCTGCAGCAGCATACCCAGCAGCAGGTGCAGTTCACGCGCCTCGCCGGTAATGCCGACACCCTGCCGTTGCAGATCCTCGCTCAGGCGATAGAACCGGCTCAGTATTACACCCGCCAGCACCTGAAGTTCCAGGCCGGAAACTATCATCAGTTCGAGCCGCTCAACCGCTTTGCGGATGCGCTGAACGCCGAAAGCGCCACCGTGCGCCAGATGCACAAATGGGCGGACCGTCTGGTGAGCGATGCGGAAGACACGGAAAGCGCCGACGCCCTGCGTCACGTCTTTAACCGCTGGCAGAGCAACACCAGCGACGCGCTGGCCTTAAGCGAAAACAGCTATCAGCTGAAGGCAATGAAGCCGGTGATCCAGGAGGTGGATAAGCTGGCCTCCATTGGCCTGCGGCTGACGGATCTGGTGGCGCGTCAGGGCACGCTGGATGACAAAGAGATCGCCTCGATTCAGAGCGAGCTGGATAACGCGGCGAAAGTGCAGGACGAAGTGGTGATTGCGGCGGTGTACCCGCTGGAGACGCTACTGAGAGCAACGCGGAATCAGTAGCAAGCAACAAAAAAGGCAGCCTGGGCTGCCTTTTTTTATCGACAAAGCGAATTAGCGACGAACGGCAATCGCTTCGATTTCAATTTTCACGTCTTTTGGCAGACGCGCCACTTCCACACAGGAGCGCGCCGGGAAGGTGGCGTTATGCTCGGTGAAGAACGCTTCGTAAGTGGCGTTAACGGTCGCGAAATCGTTCAGATCTTTCACGAAAACGGTGGTTTTCACGATATCACCCACTTTCAGGCCGGCAGATTCAACGATAGCCTGCACGTTTTCCAGCGACTGGCGCGCCTGCGCCGCGACATCTTCCGGCACCGCGCCGGTTTTTGGGTTTACGGGGATCTGACCTGAAGTGATGATCATGCTGCCCAGATCAACGCCCTGAACGTAAGGGCCGATAGCGGCTGGTGCATTTTCCGTCGCGAGTACTTTGCTCATGTTTTCTCCAGAATTACAGCGTTAAGAATGTTCCCGGCCATTATAACAGCCGGGATTTCATTACCAACCTCAATTAGTTGGCCAGCACCACATAATGAGAAAACTCTTTTTCGCAGTATTTGCATTTGAGCGCGATGTCATCGGCGCGTTTTTTCACTGCAAAGCTGGAGGAAACCGGCTCAGCATGACTGATGCAGTTGCTGTTCGGGCAGACCAGCACGTTTTCGATGCGATCCGGCAGGCTCGGGCGGGATTTGCCGACCACTTCATACTCGTCGATGCGGTTGACGGTAGCGTCCGGCGCGTACAGCGACAGCTGGTTAACCTGCTCGTCGGTCAGGAAGGTGTTCTCAATTTTAATCAGATCCTTGCGGCCCATCTCGCCCGACGGCAGGTTCAGGCCGATGGTGATGCGCTGGTCGGTTTCGGTCAGTTTGAACAGCGTCAGCAGCTTAAAGCCCACCTGCGCAGGGATGTGGTCAATCACGGTGCCACGCTTGATGGCTTCAACCTGGAGTTTGTTATCGTGTGTCATGGTCGTCTCCCCTTACAGAGCTAATTCGCGATTCAGAACCAGTGCCAGTAACGCCTGGCGGGCGAAGATGCCGTTTCCGGCCTGCTGGAAGTACCAGGCGTGCGGCGTTTTATCCACGTCTGTGGTGATCTCATCGATGCGCGGCAGCGGGTGCAGGACCTTCATGTTGTCGCGTGCGCCTTCCAGGTCGCTGGCGCGCAGCACGAACTGCGCCTTCACGTTGGCGTATTCGGACGGATCCAGACGCTCTTTCTGCACGCGGGTCATGTACAGAATATCCACGTGGCTCATCACCTCTTCGATGCTGGCATGCAGGCTCCACGCAATGCCTTTCTCATCCAGCATGTCGAGGATGTACTGCGGCATTGCCAGCGCGTCCGGTGCGATGAAGTAGAAGCGGTTGCCGTTAAATTTCGCCAGCGCCTGGGTCAGGGAGTGAACGGTGCGGCCGTATTTCAGGTCGCCAACCATGGCGATGTTCAGGTTCTCAAGCGTGCCCTGGGTCTCCTGAATGGTGAACAGATCCAGCAGGGTCTGCGTTGGGTGCTGGTTGGCACCGTCACCGGCGTTCAGCACCGGAATGCCGCCGGAAAATTCGGTCGCCAGGCGCGCCGCGCCCTCCTGCGGATGACGCATCACAATCGCGTCGACGTAGGTGCTGATGACTGAAATGGTATCCGCCAGGGTCTCGCCTTTTTTACCCAGCGACGTGTTGCTGCTGTCCGAGAAGCCCACCACGCTCGCGCCCAGGCGGTGCATGGAGGTCTCAAAGGAGAGGCGAGTGCGGGTTGAGGCTTCAAAGAAGCAGCTCGCAATCACCTTGTGCTTCAGCAGCTCCGGTTGCGGATTGGCCTTCAGTTTTGCCGCGGTTTCCAGAACCAGTTCCAGCTCTTCGCGGCTGAGGTCGTTTATGGAAATGATGTGTTTTTGATAAAGCGGATTCATGTTTATCTCCTGACGCCGGGCAAAAAAAAGCCCCTCAAATGAGGGGCTCTGGGAATAGGTTTAGCAACGGGAAGAAAAACGGCAGGCCAGCGTCTGATTTCAGACGCGGTAAGACGTTATGTCGTACACGCTTGACCATGCTTCCTCCCGGCAAATTGTCGGGCATTATACGCAGCTCGCTTTTCGGATCAAGCGATTTAATGCACGCTTTACTCAATGCAAACGGTTCTTTATGAATATTAATTCGTTCTGAGTAAATAATTAATTTGCTTATGCACCAGCGCGGTGCGCTTCACCACCCGAGGGGCGACCCAGACAATACTGCTGCCGGCCACCACGCCTAATATTTCCGGAAGCTGGTGATAATCCAGAATACGCGCCACCGCGCGGCCATATCCGGCGACGGTATGGACAAGGATAAACTCGCTATTATGCTCGACGCTCACCACCATTTCCGAAACGGTACGCGCGGCATCAGGGGCAGGGCGCAGTTGAGGATTCAACGAATAAATCTTTAGCCCTTTGGCATTTCGAATTTTTATGACTCCGAGCAACTTCAGCAATCGCGAAACGGTCGACTGGCTGATGCTGTCAAACCCTCTCTCCTGCAGGTCGCGGCGAATCTCTTCCTGCGAAAGATAACTCTTTTCGGCGATCAAACGCTGGCACACCGTGAGCTGCAGTTGTTCTTTGGGAGAGTACTCTTCGTAATCCATCATGTTTCCCATATCAGTTCCCGAAATAACCGGTGACACCGCACCGATCCGTAGGCCGGATAAGCGCAGCGCCATCCGGCAAATTACAACAACGCCCCCAGACTTAACGCCACCATAATCACCACCGTCAGGATCGCCAGCAGCGGCGCCACCCATTTCAGATAGCGCACGTAGGGCACCCGGGCGATAGCCAGCCCGCCCATGACCACCGCTGAGGTCGGCGTGACGAGGTTTACGATGCCGGAGGCCGACTGGTAAGCCGTGACCACCAGGTCGCGGTTGACGTTAGCGAAATCGGCAAGCGGTGCCATGATCGGCATCGTCAGAACGGCCAGGCCGGATGAAGAAGGCACAAGAAACGACAGCACGACCTCCAGCCAGTACATCACGTTGATAAACGCCACCGTGGACAACCCGCTGACCAGCCCTTCCGCGCTGTGCAAAATGGTGTGGGTAATCATGCCCTTATCCATGATGACTACGATACCGCGCGCGATGCCGATAATCAGCGCGACGCCCAGCAAATCTCGCGCGCCGTTGATAAACGTCGACGTCAGCTCCTCTTCGCTCATGCGGGCAATCAGGCCGACGAGAATCGCGCTGGCGAGAAACACTGCGGAGATCTCCGCCATCCACCAGCCCAGCACCGCCACGCCGTAAATCATCACCGCGAAGGCGAGGGCAAAAATCACCAGGATGATTTTGCGCACCGGGGTGAATTCCAGCGACTGTTCGCCCTTGTTGCCGAGGAAATGGGCGAGGTTCTCTTCCTGCTTGTCTGCAACGATCGACTGCGAGGGATCCTTGCGCACCTTGCGGGCGTAGCGCATCACCCACGCCACGCAGATGATCCAGCCGATGACCAGCAGCGCCACGCGCAGGGCGATGCCGTTAGTAAAGGGGATCCCGGCGGCGTTGGCGGCGATGACCGTGGCAAACGGGTTAATGGTGGAACCCAGCGTGCCGATCCCCGCGCCGAGCAGCACGGTGGAGGCGGCGACAACCGGATCGAACCGGGCGGCCAGCATCACCGGCACCAGCAGGGTGTAGAACGGCAGCGACTCTTCGGCCATGCCGTAAATGGTGCCGCCCGCGGCGAACAGCGCCATCAGGATCGGGATCATCCACTCCTCGCGTCCGCGCAGTCGGGTGGTGACGCGCTCGATCCCGGCGTCAATCGCCCCGGTTTTGGTGACGATCCCGAGAAATCCCCCGATGATCAGAATAAACAGCGCCACGTCGATCGCCCCGGCCTGGCCGGAAACCGGATCGTACAGCCCGGCGATGGGCGCCATCAGGACGGAAACCAGCCCCTGCGGATGTGCCGCCACGTGCGCGTACGTTCCGGCAATCGGGACTTCTTTACCGAGGGTCTCGTTCATCGCCATCTGGTACTGACCGGCGGGAACGACCCAGCTCAGCGCCGCCACAACGGCAATCAGAAAAAAGAGAATGGTGTAAGCGGAGGGAAACTTAAACTTGCCCATGATGTTCTCCTTAAACCCGGCGCACCCGCGGCGCGCCGGGCGGTGATTAGTCGCCGAGTGTCGCCACCATGACCGCTTTAATGGTGTGCATGCGGTTCTCTGCTTCGTCGAAGACGATGGAGTTTGGTGATTCGAAGACCTCTTCCGTCACCTCCAGTCCCTTCAGCCCGTAAGCCATCTCGATCTCGCGGCCCACTTTGGTGTGCTCGTTGTGGAACGCCGGCAGGCAGTGCATGAACTTGACGTTCGGGTTGCCGGTGGCCTTCATCACCTGGGCGTTAATCTGATACGGCTTCATCAGGCTGACGCGCTCGGCCCAGGCTTCCTTCGGCTCGCCCATGGAGACCCACACGTCGGTGTAGAGGAAATCGGTCCCCTGCACGCCTTCTTCCACGTCGTCGGTGAGGGTGATGCGCGCGCCCGTCTCTTTCGCAATGGCGCGGCACTGCTCAACCAGCCCCGCTTCCGGCCAGAAGGATTTCGGCGCGACGAGGCGGATATCCATCCCCATCTTGGCCGCGCCCACCATCAGGGAGTTGCCCATGTTGTTGCGCGCGTCGCCGAGATAGGCAAAGCTCAGCTCCGGCAGGGTTTTGCCCGGCGAGTGCTCCAGCATGGTCATTAGGTCGGCGAGGATTTGCGTTGGGTGGAACTCGTCGGTCAGGCCGTTCCACACCGGCACGCCTGCGTACTCGCCTAGCTCTTCGACGATGGCCTGACCATAGCCGCGGTATTCGATGCCGTCGTACATGCGGCCCAGCACGCGGGCGGTGTCTTTCATCGACTCTTTATGGCCAATCTGCGATCCGCTTGGGCCGAGGTAGGTCACTTGCGCGCCCTGGTCGAACGCGCCCACTTCGAAGGCGCAGCGGGTGCGGGTGGAGGTTTTTTCAAAGATCAGGGCGATATTTTTCCCGACCAGGGTTTGCTTCTCGCGCCCGGCTTTTTTGGCGGCCTTGAGCTCAATGGCGAGGTCAATCAGGTACTGGATCTCCGCCGGGGTGTAGTCCAGCAGTTTCAGGAAGTTGCGGTTTTTCAGGTTGATGGTCATGGCTAAATCCTTTTTAAAATGAGTGTTCAGTTACGAATCAACGTGCCTTTCTCGCCCGCGAGGATCTCCGCGCCGTCGGCCAGCGCGCCGATCCCGGCAATGCCGTTGCAGGCTTCAACGAATTCGCGGCAGGCGGCCACTTTCGGCCCCATCGATCCGGCGTCGAACTGCATGCCCCTGAGCAGTTCCGGTGTCACCTGCGCCAGCGGACGCTGGGTCGGTTTGCCCCAGTCGAGGTATACCGCGTCGGCATCG
Source organism: Enterobacter sp. TCD1-1 (assembly GCF_020567405.1). Lineage (NCBI taxonomy): Bacteria > Pseudomonadati > Pseudomonadota > Gammaproteobacteria > Enterobacterales > Enterobacteriaceae > Enterobacter > Enterobacter sp. TCD1-1. The sequence goes on from NZ_JAJCXF010000007.1 coordinate 134,446, forward strand.
GTGAGGATCAGCAGGGCATCGGCTTCGATCTGGCGCGCCAGCAGGGCGGCGGAGAGGTCTTTGTCGATCACCGCTTCGATCCCGTGATAGCCGTTGGCGTGTTCCACCACCGGTACGCCGCCGCCGCCGTTGCAGATCACCAGGTGGTCGCGCTGGATCAGCGCCGTGATGGCGTCGCTCTCAACGATGCGCTTCGGCTGCGGAGAGGGCACCACGCGGCGGACGTAGCTGCCGTCGGCCTTAAACACCCAGCCTTTCTCCGCGGCCAGCGTTTTTGCCTGGGCTTCGCTGTACACCGGGCCGATGTACTTGGTCGGGTTGCTGAAGGCCGGGTCGGCGGCGTCCACTTCTACCTGGGTGAGCAGGACGCTCACCTCGCGCTGCGGCAGATTGTTTTTCAGCGCCTGCTGGAGCATGTAGCCGATCATTCCCTGGCTTTCCGCGCCGAGAACGTCCAGCGGGTAGGGCGTGACTTTGTCGTAGGCGCTGTTCTGCAGCGCCAGCAGCCCGACCTGCGGCCCGTTGCCGTGTACCAGCACCACGCGCCACTGTGCCGTCAGCCCGGCGATGGTGCGGGCGGCCTGCTCGATGTTCTGGCGCTGGATCTCCGCTTCCAGCGGCTCGCCGCGCTTGAGCAGGGCGTTGCCGCCCAGGGCCACAACCAGAGTGGGTTTTCGTTCCATGATGGCTCCTTTAAATTCCGTCGCGTTCCAGCGGGCAGCTCATGCAGCGCGCGCCGCCGCGGCCGCGTCCGAGTTCGTCGCCCGGGATGGGCAGCACGGTGATACCCGCTTTGTCGTACTTCTCGTTGGTCCAGACGTTGCGCTCGTAGCCGATCACCACGCCGGGGCGGATGGTCAGGACGTTATTGGCGTCGTTCCACTGCTCGCGTTCGGCCTCAAAGGCGTCGCCGCCGGTGGTGATCAGACGTACCTGGTTAATGCCGAGCGCTTTCTCGATGGCGTGCAGCAGGTCGGTTTCCTGGGTGCGCAGCAGGCCGCCGCGTCCGTCCGGGGTGAGCGTCCAGCACTGGGCGTCTTTGCGCACCACTTCCGGGTAGACGGAGAAGGTATCCACGTCGATGTGGGTCATGACGGTGTCGAGGTGCATGCAGGAGCGGTGTTTTGGCAGCTCAACGGCGATCACGCGCTCGGCCTGACGGTGTTTGAACAGGCTGTTGGCGAGAAACTCCACGCCCTGCGGCGTCGTGCGTTCGGACATGCCGATCAATACCGCGCCGCGGCCAATCACTAATACGTCACCGCCTTCTAAGGTGGCGTGGTCGTAATTAATATTCTCGTCGCCGAAATACTTAATAAAATCGCCGTCGGCGAACGCCGGGTGCCAGCGATATATTGCCCGCAGGTTATTGGTTTCACGCTGACGCGCCGGTTTGGCCATTGGGTTAATAGAGACGCCGTTATAGATCCAGCAGGAGGTATCGCGGGTAAATAAGTGGTTTGGCAGCGGCTTCATAATAAAATCATTCGCCGTGTGGGTATCCACCACCATATTTTTAATGGCCGCCGGAATTTCACCGTAGGTTAATCCACCGCTCAGCCTGCGCGCCAGTTCGCGGTGCGGCATATCCGCCAGCCAGCCGCGAACGTCGCCGGCAAAGGTAGGGCCGAGGCGATAATCAGAGATTTGCGTCTCCAGCAGCCAGGCTTTCGCCTCTGCAATATCAAGGGTTTGTGTCAGAAGGTCGGTCAACAGCAGGACTTCCACACCCTGCTCGCGCAGCGTGTTTGCGAAAATGTCATGCTCCTCACCCGCCCGCTCAACCGAGAGCACATCATCGAAAAGCAGCTCCTGGCAATTCGATGGCGTTAAGCGTTTCAGACTTAAATTTGGGCGGTGCAGCATAACGCTACGCAATTGACCAATTTCAGAACCGACGTAATGCTTTTCCATAATTATTCCTTTAACTGTTTTTCAGAATAAAAAGGGCATGCGCCATGTGATGCATTTAATTTCATGGCGGCTAAGCTCAATTGATTTCGTAATTCATACTAGGCAGTTAAATAATCTGTATTGTGATGTTGCTCACGCGAAAATGGATATTAAGCGGTTTGTTTTCATTTGCATGATTCGCATCAGATAATGATTAATTGGCTATTCTGGCGAGGTGAATAGCTAAGCATTATCCGTTGTCATTATTTGCAGTTGTTAGTGTTTTGTAGAATTTCATGCTTTGAAATATTTTGTTAAGCCATTGATTTTAATTGTTTTTAAAGGTGGCGTGGAATGGCTATGCAATATTGCTAATTAACTATTTTTGGCTTAAGGAAAATCAATAAATATTTATTGAATTTAATAGCAAATTATCAAAGTGATAAAATGTGAAGCTGTAGCGAGTTTTGTTGTTAAGGCATGACGATCAGTAAGTTAGCGCAAGGCCGTGATAACGAAGAACTGAAGATATGCATAATGGCTGCATAAATGCCTGCGAGGGCTTAACAGCAAATTAACACCATTCCCGATAAACATGCGTTCGCGCAAAACCCGTCTAAAAAGCGCTGGTATGGCAGCCAGGATTCTCGTATAAAAGATAAAAATGAAACGTTGTTTTATATCGAGGGTATTCTGATGATTATCGGCAACATCCACCATCTGCACTCCTGGCTGCCTGACGAACTGCGACAGGCCATTGAGCATGTTAAAGCCCACGTCACCGACGCGACGCCGCTCGGCAAGCACGACATCAACGGCAACAGCCTGTTTTATCTGGTCTCTGAAGATACAACCCAGCCGTTCGCCGAGCGCCGCGCCGAGTTCCACGCGCGCTATCTGGATATTCAGATCGTGATGAAGGGACAGGAAGGGATAACTTTCAGCACCCTGCCGCCCGGCACGCCGGACACCGACTGGCTGGCGGACAAAGACATCGCCTTCCTGCCGGAAGGCGGGCAGGAGAAAACCGTGGTGCTGAGCGAAGGGGATTTTGTGGTGTTCTGGCCGGGTGAGGTGCACAAGCCGCTGTGCGCGGTGGGTGCGCCTGCTAAGGTCAGGAAAGTGGTGGTGAAGATGCTTGTAGAGTAACCCTTACCCCTCACCCTAACCCTCTCCCCACAGGGGAGAGGGGACTGCTCCGAGCCGTCTTTTCCCCCTCGCCCCATTGGGGAGAGGGCCGGGGTGAGGGGGGACAATATGTGATCCAGCTTAAATTTCCCGCACTCCCTCTGCATCTCTCATTTACCTGCGCTTTTCCTGCGTCATAGTATGATCGTTAATTTAACGAACGCTGTTCTATAATGTAGAACAAAATGATTCAACAAGGAGATCTCATGCCGCAGTCCGCGTTGTTTACGGGAATCATTCCCCCTGTCTCCACCATTTTTACCGCCGATGGCCAGCTCGATAAGCAGGGTACCGCCGCGCTGATAGACGATCTGATCGCGGCAGGCGTTGACGGCCTGTTCTTCCTGGGCAGCGGCGGCGAGTTTTCCCAGCTCAGCGCCGAAGAGCGTAAAACCATTGCCCAATTTGCGATCGATCATGTCGATCGTCGCGTACCGGTCCTGATCGGCACCGGCGGCACCAACGCCCGGGAAACCATTGCGCTCAGCCAGCACGCGCAGCAGGCGGGGGCGGACGGCATCGTGGTGATCAACCCTTACTACTGGAAAGTGTCGGAAGCGAACCTGATCCGCTATTTCGAGCAGGTGGCGGACAGCGTCACGCTGCCGGTGATGCTCTATAACTTCCCGGCGCTGACCGGGCAGGATCTGACCCCGGCGCTGGTGAAAACCCTGGCCGATTCGCGCAGTAACATCGTCGGCATCAAAGACACCATCGACTCCGTTGCCCACCTGCGCAGCATGATCCATACCGTCAAAGCCACTCACCCGCACTTCACCGTGCTCTGCGGCTACGACGATCATCTGTTCAATACCCTGCTGCTCGGCGGCGACGGGGCGATTTCGGCGAGCGTCAACTTTGCCCCACAGGTGTCGGTGAATCTTCTGAAAGCCTGGCGAGATAAAGACGTGGCGAAAGCGGCTGAGTATCATCAGACCCTGCTGCAAATCCCGCAGATGTATCAGCTGGATACGCCGTTTGTGAACGTGATTAAAGAGGCGATTGTGCTCTGCGGCCGCCCGATCTCCACGCACGTGCTGCCGCCCGCGTCACCCCTGGACGCGCCGCGCAAGGCGCAGCTGAAAACCCTGCTGCAACAGCTCAAGCTCTGCTGAGCCGGACGATAACCATGACCATCGAGAAGATTTTCACCCCACAGGACGATGCGTTTTATGCGGTGATCACCCACGCGGCGGGGCCGCAGGGCGCGCTGCCGCTGACCCCGCAGATGCTGATGGAATCCCCCAGCGGCAACCTGTTCGGCATGACGCAGAACGCCGGGATGGGCTGGGACGCCAATAAGCTGACCGGCAAAGAGGTGCTGATTATCGGCACCCAGGGGGGCATCCGCGCCGGTGACGGACGCCCGGTCGCGCTGGGCTACCACACCGGCCACTGGGAGATCGGCATGCAGATGCAGGCGGCGGCGAAGGAGATCACCCGCAACGGCGGGATCCCGTTTGCGGCCTTCGTCAGCGATCCCTGCGACGGTCGCTCTCAGGGCACGCACGGCATGTTCGACTCCCTGCCGTACCGCAACGACGCGGCGATCGTGTTTCGCCGCCTGATCCGTTCCCTTCCGACACGCCGGGCGGTGATTGGCGTCGCCACCTGTGATAAAGGGCTGCCCGCCACCATGATTGCGCTGGCCTCGATGCACGACCTGCCGACCATTCTGGTGCCGGGCGGGGCGACGCTGCCGCCAACCGTGGGGGAAGACGCGGGCAAGGTGCAGACTATCGGCGCGCGCTTTGCCAACCACGAACTCTCCCTGCAGGAGGCCGCTGAGCTGGGCTGCCGCGCCTGCGCTTCGCCGGGCGGCGGATGTCAGTTCCTCGGCACGGCGGGCACCTCGCAGGTGGTCGCGGAAGCGCTGGGTCTGGCGCTGCCGCACTCCGCGCTGGCCCCGTCCGGGCAGGCGGTGTGGCTGGAGATCGCCCGCCAGTCGGCGCGGGCGGTGAGCGAGCTGGATAACCGCGGCATCACCACGCGCGATATCCTCACCGATAAAGCCATCGAAAACGCCATGGTGATCCATGCGGCGTTCGGCGGCTCGACCAATTTACTGCTGCACATTCCGGCCATCTCCCACGCGGCGGGCTGCACAATCCCGGACGTAGAGCACTGGACGCGCGTCAACCGTAAGGTGCCGCGCCTGGTCAGCGTGCTGCCCAACGGCCCGGACTATCACCCGACCGTGCGCGCCTTCCTCGCGGGCGGCGTGCCGGAGGTGATGCTTCACCTGCGCGATCTTGGCCTGCTGCATCTGGACGCCATGACCGTGACCGGCCAGACGGTGGGCGAGAACCTCGACTGGTGGCAGGCTTCCGAACGCCGGGCGCGCTTCCGCCAGTGCCTGCGCGAGCAGGATGGCGTGGATCCGGATGACGTGATCCTCCCGCCGGAGAAGGCAAAAGCGAAAGGGCTGACCTCGACGGTTTGCTTCCCGACGGGCAACATCGCGCCGGAAGGATCGGTGATCAAGGCCACGGCGATCGACCCATCGGTCGTCGGTGAAGATGGCGTTTACCGCCACACCGGCCGGGCGCGGGTGTTTGTCTCGGAAGCGCAGGCAATCAAGGCCATCAAGCGGGAAGAGATTAAACAGGGCGATATCATGGTGGTGATCGGCGGCGGGCCGTCCGGCACCGGCATGGAAGAGACCTATCAGCTTACCTCCGCGCTGAAGCATATCTCGTGGGGCAAGACGGTATCGTTAATCACCGATGCGCGCTTCTCCGGCGTGTCGACAGGCGCCTGCTTCGGCCACGTGTCGCCGGAGGCGCTGGCGGGCGGGCCGATTGGCAAGCTGCGCGATAACGACATCATCGAGATAGCCGTCGACCGGCTGACATTAACAGGCAGCGTGAACTTTATCGGCACGGCGGATAACCCGCTGACGCCGGAGGAGGGCGCGCGCGAGCTGGCAATGCGGCAGACGCACCCGGACCTGCACGCCCACGACTTTTTGCCGGACGACACCCGCCTGTGGGCAGCATTACAGTCGGTCAGCGGCGGCACCTGGAAAGGCTGTATTTATGACACCGATAAAATTATCGAGGTAATTAACGCCGGTAAAAAAGCGCTCGGCATTTAATTATTTATCAGGCGATTGTCGTCTACGGAATATATTCCGTGGACGGCTTTTGCTTGTCTTTGTTTTATCAATTTAAACAATAAGTTGTGATATATCGTTGGCGTCACAAAAGCAAAATAACGTAATTCAGAAATAAGATATGACCATTGCTGGTTAATTGAACAGCTCATTACACTCCATTAACACGATGTTGTAATTCAGCACACTACATAAGGGTGTAATTCTGATGACGCAATTAACCATGAAAGACAAAATTGGCTACGGGCTGGGTGACACCGCCTGTGGCTTCGTCTGGCAGGCTACCATGTTCCTGCTGGCCTATTTCTACACCGACGTCTTCGGCCTGTCGGCGGGCATTATGGGGACGCTGTTTTTAATCTCCCGCGTGCTCGACGCCGTGACCGACCCGCTGATGGGGCTGCTGGTCGACCGCACCCGCACGCGGCACGGCCAGTTCCGCCCGTTCCTGCTGTGGGGCGCCATCCCGTTTGGCATCGTCTGCGTGCTGACCTTTTACACGCCGGACTTCTCCGCGCAGGGCAAAATCATCTACGCCTGCGTGACCTACATTCTTCTGACCCTGGTCTACACCTTCGTTAACGTGCCGTACTGCGCCATGCCCGGCGTCATCACCGCCGACCCGAAAGAGCGTCATGCCCTGCAGTCCTGGCGCTTCTTCCTGGCGGCGGCGGGATCGCTCGCCATCAGCGGCATTGCCCTGCCGCTGGTGAGCATCATCGGCAAGGGGGATGATCAGGTGGGCTATTTCGGCGCCATGTGCGTGCTGGGCCTGACCGGCGTGGTGCTGCTCTACGTCTGCTTCTTCACCACCAAAGAGCGCTACACCTTTGAGGTGCAGCCGGGCTCGTCGGTGGCGAAAGATCTCAAGCTGCTGCTCGGCAACGGCCAGTGGCGGATCATGTGCGCGTTCAAGATGATGGCGACCTGTTCCAACGTGGTGCGCGGCGGGGCGACGCTCTACTTCGTCAAATACGTGATGGATCACCCGGAGATGGCGACCCAGTTCTTACTCTACGGCAGCCTCGCCACCATGTTTGGCTCGCTCTGCTCCTCCCGACTGCTGGGGCGCTTCGACCGCGTCACCGCCTTCAAGTGGATCATCGTCGCCTACTCGCTGATCAGCCTGCTGATTTTCGTCACCCCGGCGGAACATATCGCCCTGATTTTCGCCCTCAACATCCTGTTCCTGTTCGTCTTTAACACCACCACGCCGCTGCAGTGGCTGATGGCCTCTGACGTGGTGGATTACGAGGAGAGCCGCAGCGGGCGCCGCCTCGACGGGCTGGTGTTCTCCACCTACCTGTTCAGCCTGAAGATTGGCCTGGCGATTGGCGGGGCGGTGGTGGGCTGGATACTGGCGTACGTGAACTACTCCGCCAGCAGCAGCGTGCAGCCGGTGGAAGTGCTGACCACCATCAAAATTCTGTTCTGCGTGGTGCCGGTGGTGCTCTACGCGGGCATGTTCATCATGCTGTCGTTCTACAAGCTCACCGACGCCCGCGTGGAGGCCATCAGCCAGCAGCTGATCAAGCACCGCGCGGCGCAGGGCGAGGCCGTTCCCGACGCCGCGACAGCCGCATCCCATTAACCGGAGGCACTATGCAAATCACTAACCCTATTCTGACCGGCTTCAACCCGGACCCGTCCCTGTGCCGTCAGGGCGAGGACTACTACATCGCCACTTCGACCTTCGAGTGGTTCCCGGGCGTGCGCATCTACCACTCCCGCGACCTGAAAAACTGGTCGCTGGTCAGCACCCCGCTGGACCGCGTGTCGATGCTGGATATGAAGGGCAACCCGGACTCCGGCGGCATCTGGGCGCCGTGCCTGAGCTACGCCGACGGCAAATTCTGGCTGCTCTACACCGACGTGAAGATTGTCGACTCGCCGTGGAAAAACGGCCGCAACTTCCTTGTCACCGCGCCGTCCATTGAGGGGCCGTGGAGCGAGCCGATCCCGATGGGCAACGGCGGGTTCGATCCGTCCCTGTTCCACGACGATGATGGCCGCAAATATTACCTCTACCGCCCGTGGGGGCCGCGCCACCACAGCAACCCGCACAACACCATCGTGATGCAGGAGTTTGACCCGCAGACCGGGACGCTCTCGCCCGAGCGCAAAACCCTGTTTACCGGCACGCCGCTCTGCTACACCGAGGGGGCGCACCTGTATCGCCACGCGGGATGGTACTACCTGATGGTCGCCGAAGGCGGCACCAGCTACGAGCACGCCGTCGTGGTGCTGCGTTCCAAAAACATCGACGGGCCGTACGAGCTGCACCCGGACGTGACGATGATGACCAGCTGGCACCTGCCGGAGAACCCGCTGCAGAAGAGCGGCCACGGCTCGCTGCTGCAGACCCATACGGGGGAATGGTACATGGCCTACCTCACCAGCCGCCCGCTGCGCCTGCCTGGCGTGCCGCTGCTGGCCTCCGGCGGGCGCGGCTACTGCCCGCTGGGGCGCGAGACCGGCATCGCCCGCATTGAATGGCGCGACGGCTGGCCGTACGTGGAAGGCGGCAAGCACGCGCAGCTGACCGTGAAAGGCCCGCAGGTGGCGGAGCAGCCTGCAGCCGTTCAGGGCAGCTGGCGGGACGATTTCGACGCGAGTTCTCTCGACCCGGAACTGCAGACCCTGCGCATTCCGTTTGACGACACCCTCGGCTCGCTCACCGCGCGCCCGGGCTACTTACGGCTCTACGGCAACGACTCGCTCAACTCGACCTTTACCCAGTCGACCGTGGCGCGCCGCTGGCAGCACTTCGCTTTCCGCTCAGAAACGCGGATGCAGTTCTCGCCGGTTCACTTCCAGCAGAGCGCGGGGCTGACCTGCTACTACAACAGCAAAAACTGGAGCTACTGCTTTGTGGACTTCGAGGAGGGGCTGGGGAGAACGATCAAGGTGATCCAGCTCGACCACAACGTGCCGTCGTGGCCGCTACACGAGCAGCCCATTCCGGTGCCGGAACATGCGGAGAGCGTCTGGCTGCGCGTGGACGTGGATACGCTGGTCTACCGCTACAGCTACTCGTTTGACGGCGAGACGTGGCACGCCGTGCCGGTGACGTATGAGGCGTGGAAGCTGTCGGACGACTACATCGGCGGGCGCGGCTTCTTTACTGGCGCGTTTGTGGGGCTGCACTGCGAGGACATCAGCGGAGATGGCTGCCACGCAGACTTTGACTACTTAACCTACGAGCCGGTTTAACGGCTCAGGCTGGGTAGCCCAGCGCGCGTGACAGCGCGAGCCCGGCCTGCTGAAGCTGCTCGCGGAAGCGGGCCAGCTCTGCGTCGTCCACGCGCGAGGTCAGCGTTGACAGGCTCAGGGCGGCGATGACGCGGGACTCGTGGTTCCATACCGGCACCGCCACGCAGCGCACGCCCTGCTCGTTCTCTTCGCGGTCCAGGGCGTAGCCCTGCTCGCGGGTCTGCGCCAGGGCGCTCATTAGTGCTTCGCGAGAGGCAAGGGTAGAAGGGGTATAGGTGGTGTACTGATAGCCCTCCAGCAGGGCGTTCAGCTCGGGCTCGCCCAGCCAGGCAATCAACACCTTGCCGATAGCGGTGGCGTGAACCGGCAGGCGGCGGCCAATGCGCGAATAGGCGATGGCGGCCAGCTTGCCTTCAATCTTCTCGATATAGACCCCTTCACGCCCGTCCAGGATCCCCAGATGGGTGGTCTGCCCGGTCCGCTGGGACAGCTCCGTCAGCCAGCCTTTCGCCTTCTGACGAATATCGATGGAGCCCACGACAAAATGGCCGCGCTCGACCAGCTTCATGCCGAGGCGATATTTGCCGTTCTCCGGGTTCTGATCGATATAGCCGTGAAGCTGCAGGGTTTTCAGCAGCGAGTGGAGGGTACTTTTGCTCAGCCCCATCAGTTTGCTGATGTCGGTGATCTTAAGCTCGGTGGCCTGCTCGTTGAACAGGTCGAGGATCTGCAACGCACGTTCAACAGACTGAATAATAGGCATAATGCTGGTATGTCCACGCTGGAATTAAGGCGAAAACGTACCTTTTTCGGGGTGAAAAATCAATTGTGTAGAGCGGGTTGTGGGAGAAAGGGCATCAGCCGCATCGTCGCCTGATTCGCCCGGCGGCGCTACGCTTGCACGGGCCTACGGGTTGGGTGTTCTCTCTCCCCGTGGGAGAAGGCCGGGGTGAGGGCACCAGGCCGCATCACCGCCTGATTCGCCCGGCGGCGCTTCGCTTGCACGGGCCTACGGGCTGGGTTTTCTCCCTCTCCCTGTGGGAGAGGGCATCAGGCCGCATCGCCGCCTGATTCGCCCGGCGGCGCTGCGCTTGCACGGGCCTACGGGCTGGGTTTTCTCCCTCTCCCTGTGGGAGAGGGCCGGGGTGAGGGCACCAGACCGCAGAGGAGTCAATCACTCCCCAAGCGTCGCCACCATCACCGCCTTAATCGTATGCATCCGGTTTTCCGCCTGGTCGAACACGATGCTCGCCTTCGACTCAAACACCTCGTCCGTCACCTCCATCCCGCCGTGCAGATCGAACTCCTTCGCCATCTGCTTGCCGAGCGTAGTCTGGTCGTCATGGAACGCGGGCAGACAGTGCAGGAACTTCACGTCCGGATTTCCGGTCAGCGCCATCATCTGCGCGTTCACCTGATACCCACGCAGCAGCGCAATCCGCTCCGCCCACTTCTCTTTGGCTTCGCCCATCGACACCCACACGTCGGTATAGATAAAGTCCGCGCCCTTCACGCCCGTCGCCACGTCTTCCGTCAGGGTGATTTTCCCGCCGTGCTTCTCCGCCAGCGCGCTGCACCCCGCCACCAGGCTCTCTTCCGGCCAGCAGGCCTTCGGGGCCACCAGGCGCAGATCCAGCCCGGTCAGCGCCGCCGCTTCCAGCATTGAGTTGCCCATGTTGTTGCGCGCGTCGCCCGCGTAGACCAGCGTCATCTCGTTAAACGCCTTGCCCGGCAGGTGCTCCTGCATGGTCAGCAGGTCCGCCAGCAGCTGGGTCGGGTGGAACTCGTTGGTCAGCCCGTTCCACACCGGCACGCCCGCATACTGCGCCAGAGTCTCGACGACTTCCTGGCCATGGCCGCGATACTGAATGCCGTCGTACATCCGCCCGAGCACGCGCGCGGTGTCTTTAATTGACTCTTTATGCCCAATCTGGCTGCCGCTCGGCCCTAAATAGGTAACGCGCGCGCCCTGGTCAAATGCGGCAACTTCGAAAGAGCATCGTGTACGGGTCGAGTCTTTTTCGAAGATGAGCGCGATGTTTTTACCGGTAAGCTTTTGTACTTCCTTGCCCTTTTTCTTATCGGCTTTGAGCTGTGCGGCAAGGGTCAGCAGAGAAGTGAACTGTGCAGGGGTAAAGTCGAGCAATTTCAGAAAGTGTTTCTTGTACAGATCAGACATTTTATCCTCACATGGCGAACGCCACTTATTGAATTAAAATTCACTTTATATGTGTAATTATTCATTTGCAACCCCGTTTCACAAATCTTTCCAACAAAGGTGGAGGCAAACCCGTCCGTGTGTGAAAATAGAAGTATCTGCCGCACTTTAAAGAGGATTGAGCCATGGCAAACCCGGAATTACTGGAAGAGCAACGCGAAGAGACGCGTCTGATTATTGAAGAGCTGCTGGAAGACGGTAGCGATCCGGACGCGCTGTACACCATCGAGCACCATTTCTCTGCGGATGATTTCGACGCGCTGGAAAAAATGGCCGTGGAAGCCTTCAAGCTGGGTTACGAAGTGACCGAGCCGGAAGAGCTGGAAGTGGAAGAGGGCGACACCGTCATCTGCTGCGACATCCTGAGCGAAGGCGCGCTGAAGGCGGAGCTGATCGACGCGCAGGTCGAACAACTGATGAACCTGGCCGAGAAGTTTGACGTGGAATACGACGGCTGGGGAACCTACTTCGAAGATCCGAACGGTGAAGACGGCGAAGAAGGCGACGACGAAGATTACATCGACGAAGACGACGACGGCGTGCGTCACTAAGCGTTTCAGGCGGTGGCGCGCGCCACCGCTTTTTTCAAGGCAGAACCATGGATTACCCGCAGATACTCGCCCCCGTACTCAACTTCCTCCAGTGCCCGACCCCGCAAGCATGGATTGATAAAGCCCGCGACCCGGCGAACCTGCCGCTGCTGCTCACCGACCACATGGTGTGCGAGCTCAAGGCCGCCCAGACCGCGCTGCTGCTGGTGCGTAAATACGTCGCCGACGAAAGCGGTGCCGACGCGCTGCTCGACTGGCTCAAACCCTACGAACAGTTCACCTTCCGCGGCGGCCCGGAGCCGGACTTCATCGCCCTGCACAGGCAGATTGGCAAAAGCGTGATGCCCAAAACCGACGACCCGTGGGGCCAGGCGCTCATCGACAGCATGGTGCTGCTGATTAAAGAGGAGTTGCACCATTTCTGGCAGGTGCGAGAGGCGATGCTGGCCCGCGACATTCCGTACGTCAAAATCACCGCCAGCCGCTACGCCAAAGGGATGCTGAAGGAAGTGCGCACCCACGAACCGCTGACGCTGATCGACAAGCTCATCTGCGGCGCCTACATCGAAGCCCGCTCCTGCGAACGCTTCGCCGCGCTGGCCCCGTTCCTCGACGACGACCTGCAGAAGTTTTATCTCTCGCTGCTGCGCTCGGAAGCGCGCCACTATCAGGACTACCTGACGCTGGCCCGGCAGGTGAGCGACGACGATATCTCACCGCGTATAAAGCTTTTTGGCGAAATTGAAGCCACACTTATCTCGACACCGGACAACGAGTTTCGCTTCCACAGCGGCGTGCCGGTGTAAACCGGCATAGCGAAAGGATAAGGATGCGAGATGAATAAAACGTGGACCCGTATTGTGATTGTCGTCGTCGCGGCCGCCGCCGTGGCGTTCTGGGTATTCTTCGATAAGCAGCGTGCCCCCGAACACCAGATTGATACCACCCTCAACGCGATGCCCGCCTGGCAGGTGATTAAGGAGCAGGAGCCCGCGCTGCATCAGCGCATCCTCGACCAGATGGCCGCCCTGCAAAAAGCGGGCGAGCCGGAGCAGCAGATTATCGACACCATCCAGCCGCAGATCCTGCATCTGCAGATGTCGCGCCTGCAGAACGCCCCGGACGCCAACGTGGTGAACTACATGACCATCAACATGGAGCAGACCGCCGCCATCCAGAAAGTGAGCGACGACGCCTGCTTCCGCTTCCTCTACCCGATGGTAAAGGGCGGTGTGAACCCGATGCGTATGCTGGATAAAGGCCTGATGACGCGGCGCATGCAGGCCGACGCCGACATGATGCGCGCGGCCTACGGCAAAAACCGCCACACCGTAACCCCGGCAGAACGCGAGGCGGCCGTCGAGGATGTGCGGCCGATTATGAAGGCACTTGCCGATAAGTACGGCGAGGACATCCAGCTGCTGCAGATGCCGGAGAAGGCGGCGGGCAAAGAGAAACTCTCTTGCGATATGGTGCAGGAGATGTGGGCGAAGGTGCTGGCGCTGCCGGAGCAGAAGGCGGCGAGGGTGATTCGGCTGGCAGTGTCTGAGCTGGAGTGACGGTAGCGCTGGTTTTTTGGGCACTTAGCGCGGGTTTAGCGCGTCGTCGCTTGCATGGCGACGCGCGACAGGTATAATCCACAACGTTTCCGCATCCCCTTCAGTGCCGAAGTGGCGAAATCGGTAGACGCAGTTGATTCAAAATCAACCGTAGAAATACGTGCCGGTTCGAGTCCGGCCTTCGGCACCAATCAAGTCTTTTTTATCGTCTACTAAAGTCTATTTACGTATACAAAATCAATAAGTTATATATTCTGCCTCTTGTTTCAGGTCTATTAAAGTCTACTGTCGTATATCAACATCTACCAACAGATGATGGTATAACTGTTGGTAGCTTCGGTTCGATTGAAATTGATACCAACAAGGGGAGGGGGATCTATGGCTCTTACTGATATCAAAGTCAGAACAGTTAAGCCTGCAGACAAACCTTTCAAACTTACCGATGGTGAGGGGATGCACCTGTTGGTTAACCCCAATGGCTCAAAATACTGGCGTCTTCAATATCGTTTTAGTGGCAAACAGAAGATGCTGGCGTTAGGGGTTTATCCAATGGTTTCATTGGCAGAGGCTCGTAAGAGGCGCGATGCCGCAAAGAAACTGGTATCTGATGGTATCGATCCCTCTCAAAAGAAAAAAGAGGACAAGATTGAAGAAAGCGGAGCACTAACCTTTGAGGCTGTAGCAAGAGATTGGCATGCATCCTGTAGCAAAAAATGGTCTGAGTCCCATAGTGAGCGGGTGCTTAAAAGCTTAGTGGATAATCTTTTCTCTGCGTTAGGTAAACGTAAGATTTCGGAACTGAAGACTCGGGATCTACTCGCTCCAATTAAGGTAGTAGAGGCGAGTGGGCGATATGAAGTAGCTTCGCGTCTTCAACAGCGAACGACCGCAATCCTACGTTTTGCCGTACAAAATGGTCTACTTGATTATAATCCAGCTCAAGATATGGCTGGCGCAATAGCTGTAGCTAAACGAGTGCACCGCCCAGCGCTTGATTTCGAACGCCTTCCCGAATTGCTTGATCGTATCGAATGCTTTAAAGGTCGAAAGTTGACTAAATTAGCAGTGAAACTAACACTGTTGGTATTCATACGATCAAGTGAATTGCGTTTTGCAAGATGGGAAGAAATCGATTTTAAAAATGCGCTTTGGACGATACCTGCAGAACGAGAACCTCTGAAGGGCGTAAAGCACTCACATCGTGGTTCTAAAATGCGTAGCCCTCATCTTGTACCTCTAAGCCGTCAGGCACTGAAAATATTAGAAGAGATAAAACAAATCAGTGGGGATTACGAGTTGGTCTTCATTGGTGATCACCAGCCGGATAGGCCGATGAGTGAGAACACTGTTAACAAGGCCCTGCGCTCAATGGGTTACGACACTAAAACGGAAGTTTGCGGACACGGGTTTAGGGCGATGGCCTGTAGTGCCTTGATCGAATCCGGCTTATGGTCAAAAGATGCAGTTGAACGTCAGATGAGCCATCAGGAGCGTAATAACGTTCGCGCTGCTTACATCCATCTTGCTGAACATCTCGATGAGCGGAGGCTAATGCTTCAGTGGTGGGCTGACTATCTTGATGCCAATCGTAAAGGCATGGTTAGGCCGTTTGAGTTTGCCCACAGGTGATCATTTGAGTTTGAAATCCAAGGCTAACCGCTTGATAAATCATCATATGGTCGCATGTAACCCCTTGTTTTGAATATATTTGAATAGCCATCATAGGTTGATGGCTACTACACCATTCTATTGTGATTTTTCAGCAATATTTGATATCGTAGCAGTATTAAATACCGAGGAATAACCATGATATCAGGTCTTAATGGTGGAAATTTTATCCTTAGCTCGATGGCTAAGGAAAGAGTCAAATCAGGTCTACTTGATAGAGCAACAATAGAAGGCTCTAAAGGGGTGTATACCGTGATTTTTGATGGTTCAGAATGGGAAGGTAAGCCATTAGTCTTATGTAGCTCCAGACAGCCTTACGAAGCAAGAGTCTTCAAAAGCATAGATGGTGCAGCTGCAGAACTACTACGCATAGGTCTAAGTGAAGCTTCAATCAAAAATACCACCAAATCGAACGCTAAATAATCAGGTTTAAAATGGATATGCAAAAAGAAACGCTTTTTTCAGAAGTAGAAACTGCTAACAGTAAGCAGGTTGCTGTTTTAAAGGCTAACTTTCCACAGTGTTTTGATAAAAATGGGGCTTTCATTCAAGAAAAGTTGCTTGAGATCGTCAAGTCATCAGATATTGAATTCTCTAAAGAGTCATACAGCTTAAACTGGCTGGGCAAATCCTATGCCCGTCTGTTGACTAACTTACCGCCAAAGACGTTGCTCACAGAAGATAAAGACCATAACCAACGTGAAGAGAACAAAAACAGTCAGAATCTGTTAATTAAAGGGGATAACCTAGAAGTATTAAAGCACATGGTTAATGCTTATGCTGAAAAGGTAAAGATGATTTATATTGACCCGCCATATAACACGGGTTCTGATGGGTTCGCCTATAACGATGATCGCAAGTTCACACCTGAACAGCTTTCTGAACTTGCAGGTATCGAGCTTGATGAAGCTACACGTATCCTCGATTTTACTGTAAAAGGTTCAAGTAGCCATAGTGCATGGCTGACATTCATTTATCCTCGTCTTTATATTGCTCGCGAACTTCTACGCGAAGATGGTGTTATATTTATTTCAATTGATGATAACGAACAATCACAATTAAAAGTTTTATGTGATGAGATATTTGGTGAAATGAACTTCATTTCAAATATTGCTAACATCAATAATCCGAAAGGGCGCTCAGATGACAAGTACATTGCTCGCTCTCATGAATATATCTTGTGCTATAAAAAAGAAAACATTGATTTTTTAGGGTGGGAGCCAGAAGAAAACGTAACAAAACGATATAATAACACAGATGGTGAAAATAAATTTAGGTATATTGATTTAAGAAAAACTGGAAGCAATGATAGGAGAGATGATCGGCCAAATTTATTCTATTATTTTATGTATAATGAGACAACAAAGGATTTTTACCCAACATATAAAGAAGAAAAAAAGGATGGGTATATTTTAATAAAACCAACACGTGAGGATGGATCTGATGGAAACTGGCGATGGAGTTTAGATTCAGCAAGAGAAAAACGTCATTTACTAGAGCCACGTTATATGTCTGTCCGTTCAAAATGGACTATAGCTGTTAAAGATTATTTAACAGAAGATAAAAGAGTAAAACCAACAAGTTCGTGGACGCATAAATTTGCAAATAGCGAGAGAGGAACTGAAGACTTAGTCACTCTAGGCTTTAATAAAGAGGTATTTCCTAATCCAAAACCCATTGGATTGATAAATGCCATTCTAACAATGATTGTAAATAATAATGATCTAGTATTAGATTTTTTCTCAGGTTCTGGTTCAACTGCACATGCAGTATTAGAGCATAATCTAATAACTGGAAAAATGATCAATTATATTTCAGTTCAATTAGATGAAGAATGTGATGGTGGAAGCGAGGCATATAAATCTGGATATAAGAATATATTTGAAATTACTAAATCACGGATAAAAAAAGCCTCTAAGAGCATTCTGATTAAAAATCCTGATTATAGAGGGGATATAGGTTTTAAAATATTTGAAACAGTCAATGATTTTCGTACAAAAGATGAGTCAGAGCTTACGTTATCGAACCATACCTTCTTTGATGATGTTGTATTAACTCAATCACAGTACGACACCCTGTTGACTACATGGTGCGTGTATGATGGTAGTTTGTTAACAACGACAATTGAAGATGTAGATCTTAATGGCTACAAAGCGCACTTGTGCGATGGTCGTTTGTATCTGATTGCACCTAACTTCACCAGTGAAGCCCTGAAAGCTTTACTTCAAAAGTTAGATACAGACAAAGACTTTGCGCCAAATAAAGTCGTGTTTTATGGCAGCAACTTCGAAAGTGCGAAACAGATGGAACTTAATGAAGCATTAAAAAGTTATGCCAATAAAAAATCAATTGATTTGGATTTGGTGGTGAGGAACTAATCATGTCTAAAGGGTTCACATTCGAAAAGAACTTACCTCATCAAAAGGCTGGCGTTGATGCGGTGATGAATGTCTTTGTATCCGCCATACCTCATCAGACGGATCATGTTGCTATTCGCCTGTTAGCTAACCCAGAACTGAATCTATCTGAACAACAATATTACAACAACATAAAAAATGTTCAGGAGTTCAATGGTATTGAGCATTCAAAAGATAATTACGATGCTAGAAGCAACGTAATTGATGTTTCTATGGAGACAGGTACAGGTAAAACTTATACTTACACCAAAACTATTTTTGACCTGAACAAATCATTTGGTATTAACAAGTTTATCATCATTGTTCCTACCCTATCTATCAAAGCTGGAACAGTTAACTTTTTAAAAAGCGATGCTTTAAAAGAACACTTTAGAGACGATTACGAGCGTGAACTAAAGACTTACGTTGTTGAAAGCCAGAAAAATTCGGGTAAAAATACAAAATCGTATATGCCTCAAGCTATCCATGATTTTGTTGAAGCAAGTAATTTCAATAAGAAATATATACACGTTCTTGTGATCAACTCAGGGATGATTAACTCTAAGTCTTTAACTGACACTTATGATGTTGGCTTGCTTGATAATCAGTTTGATACCCCATTTTCTGCACTTAGTGCGATAAAACCATTCATCATCATTGATGAGCCTCATAAATTTCCTACGGGTAAAAAGACATGGGAAAATATTGAAAAATTTAATGCTCAATATATCATCCGCTATGGCGCGACTTTTAGTGAAGGCTATAAGAACTTAGTTTATCGTCTTACAGCCGTGGATGCGTTCAATGAAGATCTTGTTAAAGGTATTGATGCATACATTGAGGATATTGTTGGTGATGGTAGTGCTAATCTTAAATTTGTTAAATCTGACGGAAAAGAGGCCACTTTTGAACTAAACGAAAATGGTAATAGAAAAAAATTCAAGTTAGCCAAAGGTGAATCACTATCTAAAACGCATAGTGCGATCCATGATTTAACACTGGATGCCTTAAACAAGAGCACTGCTGTATTGAGTAATGGTATTGAACTAAAAATTGGTAGTTCAATTAACCCCTACTCTTACGATCAGACACTTGCTGATAACATGATGCGTAAAGCTGTCAAAGAACACTTTAAGTTGGAAAAAGAGTATCTGACACAAAGGCCACGCATAAAGCCTCTTACTCTTTTCTTCATTGATGACATTGAAGGCTATCGTGATGGTAATAATATTGCCGGAAGCCTGAAAACTAAGTTCGAAGAATACGTTTTGGCAGAAGCTAATGAACTGTTAGAAACAGAGAAAGATGACTTTTATAGAAACTACCTTGAAAAAACTGTTAAGGATATATCTTCTGTTCATGGTGGTTATTTTTCAAAAGATAATAGTGATAAAGATGATAAAATTGAGCAGGAAATCAACGAAATCCTTCATGATAAAGAGCTTCTATTATCTTTAGAAAATCCTCGCCGTTTCATTTTCTCTAAATGGACGTTGCGTGAGGGGTGGGATAACCCAAATGTCTTTCAGATTTGTAAGCTCCGTTCGAGTGGTAGCACCACATCTAAACTTCAAGAGGTAGGGCGTGGTTTACGTCTTCCAGTGAATGAATACATGTGCCGTGTGAAAGACCGCAATTTTACTCTCAACTATTATGTTGATTTTACGGAAAAAGATTTTGTCGATTCTCTTGTCAAAGAGGTCAACGATAGCTCTTTCAAAGAAACAGTTCCAAGTAAGTTTACTCAAGAACTTAAGGATAAAATACTATCTCAGTATCCTGAGCTTTCATCCAGAACACTCATGAATGAAATCTTTGATGATGGGATCATTGATGATAATGAAAACTTCAAAGGTTCAGATGCCTATAGCCGCTTAAAAGCTAAATATCCGGCAGCATTCCCTACAGGAGTGAAACCAAGCAAAATTAAAAAAGCCACTGATGGAAAAAGACGGACTAAAATGCGTGTTGGTAAGTTCAGTGAGCTGAAAGAATTATGGGATTTGATAAATCAAAAAGCAGTGATTGAGTATAAAATAAATAGCGAAAATGAATTCTTATCCATTTTCAAGTCATTTATGCTCGAAGAAACAAAAAGATTCACTAAATCAGGCGTTCATACTCGCATTGATAGAATTTATATTCATAATGATACGGCAATGTCGAAAAGTATCGTCAGTGACGATGATAACTTTGCTAAACTAAACACAATGAGCTATCGGGAATTTCTTGATAACTTGTCACAAACTATTTTTGCTAAACACGATACCTTACATAAGGTTTTTTGTGATATAAAAGACACTATCAATATCACTGAATACCTGAACATTCAAACAATCAGAAAGATTAAATCTGGTTTTAGCAAGTATTTGTTGAACAATTCATTTAACAAATTCAGCCTTGGATATAATGTGATTTCAGGTTCAATTCATCCTACAAAGTTCACTAATGCAGACGGTGAGCCTGTGAGTGAGGTATTATCAAGTGATCTTGGTATATTGAATGACAACACAAAACCACCGTTGGATTCTTATCTTTTTGAAGAAGTCTTTTATGACTCAGAGCTTGAAAGGCTCAACATAACAGATGGAGAGATCCAGTCTGTAGCTGTTTTTACAAAGATACCGAAGAACTCCATTAAGATTCCGGTAGCAGGCGGATACACGTACTCCCCTGACTTTGCATATGTTGTCAAAACAAAAAAAGGTGATTACTTAAACTTTATTATCGAAACAAAAAATGTAGATGGGAAGGATAGTTTAAGACTTGAAGAAGAACGTAAGATAAAACATGCACAAGCACTATTCAGTCAAATAAGTAAATCTGTCAAAGTCGAGTTTAGAACACAATTTTCTGCAGACAGAATAGCCGAACTGATTAAACAAGTTGGATGATAACATTTTTTAAATGGAAAAGGGCCTTACGGCCCTTTCGTTTTCCCTTAAAGGGAACTCTCCATTGGAGAGAATACATATCCCCACACTTGGGGCACATCAATCGGCCCATTGGGCTGTAAACTACTCCCCATATACGGGGCAATCAGACACTTCAGTGAAGTGAATATTCTCAAGGAATACTTATTAAATACAATATTAAATATCGGTTGTCAAATATATTTCCTGTATTTGAAAAATATTATCCATAGCCACCAATCACAAATAAATTTAATACTCCATAAAAAGTCTGGAGGATCAAAGAAAATTCCTGATGCCTTATCTCTTTTATATCTTATGTTATATTTATGAATATGAGGACAAGGTATATAACAACCAGAGAGCATTTTGAAAGGCTGCTATTAGCTGACACTCCTTTCCCCGTTGCTGTTTCCTATAAAAGAGCCAGAGATAGATAATAGCATTTTTATTTCTATCCTATTCACTCTGGATCGCTCGGCTCACAGCTTATTGGGGCGCTCGGAACATCAACATAGGATAAAACACCTACTATTTAAATAAATCATAAGGTTATACATGTCAAGATAAAGCATCAAATTATATAGAAGTTTCTCACGGCCATAGACACTTCACTTCTGCCTCCCAACCATATCCTCAAGAAATCGTTTTCCTCGTAATTTTAGCCTTGCTTTATCTTCAACACTAATATTCAATGATTGTAATATCAGTCCTAATATTAACTCTTTATCCACCTCTTCTACTTTACAGCCCACAGCTTTAGCAACTTCAGCACCAAGGATGATCTTCAGGCGTGTCTCAGCGCTTTTAGATAAAGAGTTCTCTTTGCTCTTGAGGCGATTCAAACGCATCTGCGCTGATGCTATTTTTTGCTTAATTGTTTTTTCTGTTCTTGGCTTTCTGTTTTTATCATTATCACTCATAATTACTTCACCTTTTAGTTGTTAAAAACATGAAATACAATTAAAAAAGGAAAAGGTCAAACCATAGGCAAAAGGTTGAGCAGCGCTAGATGATAGTTCCAGACAATCAGTTGCTGAACAGGCTTGCCCTGTTAATGATGGGATTTATCCCGAAAAATAGTGTTTTGGTTTTAAAAACAACACGCCAGTAAGCCAAAAATAAAATTTTGCAACACAGACGAGTGCAACCACTAACGTTAAATACCTGATACTCTCCCCGTTACTTATTTTATCAAATCAATTAAAGTAATTTCACCTGTTATTTTTAAACTCTGGTTTTTGGCCTTAACTGAATCGCCACGGGTTTAACAGACACCTCAGAGTCATTTAAGATGACTTAAAGAGAGGTCCCCATGAGCGGTAAGCG
>NZ_JAJCXF010000008.1:0-143951 GCF_020567405.1 Enterobacter sp. TCD1-1
GTTTGATGCTCGTGAATTAAACTTCGTAATGAATTACGCATGTTCACTCAGAGACTTGGTATTCATTTATTGTCCGAGGACGTTAAGAATCCATGTCACTTTGAGTGCCCACACAGATTGTCTGATAAATTGTTAAAGAGCAGTGCAACGCGGCTTTCGCTCACCGTTGCGAGGTGGCGTATATTACGCTTTCCTCTTTCAGAGTCAACCCGTTATTTCAGGATTTTTTCTCTTCAACCGAACCGCTTGTTGTGTGAAGTGATTCACATCCGCCGTGTCGATGGAGGCGCATTATAGGGAGTTCCCGAACGACCGCAACCGAAAAGTTGCAAAAAAATGACTGACTGCTGCATTCCCCAGCAAAACCCCGCCTTATACCCTTTTATGCACATAGTTATCCACAATCATGCACGGATCCGGACGCGATCCCACGAATTGAGCGGGAAGATCAACTATACTAGCGGCAAATACTCTCCTCTGTGCAGGCCGCTTCATGACCACACAACGCCTCACCCGTGACTGGCGTCTCCCTACCGCTGGGTTGATGCTGCTGGCAATTCTCTTTGCCGGTTTTACCCTGCATACGCACTGGAACGCCTTTATCCAGTGGTGTCTTGCCACGCAAATTACCCTGCACCGTTATCTGGTGATGTACCTGCTGCAGCTGAATAACCACCAGTACAGCGGTGGGTTATGGCTGTTAACGGGGGCTTTCCTTTATGGTGTCCTTCACGCCATCGGACCCGGGCACGGAAAATTCATTGTGACGACCTATCTGACCACCAATAAGGAAAGCGAGCTGGCCGCCCGGGTCGTCCCCTTCCTGGGTAGCCTGATGCAGGGCGTCAGCGCCATTCTGTTTGTCTTTATTTTGGCGGTAGGGTTCAACCTCGCCTCAGGGGATATCAGTACCAGCCGCTGGTACGTGGAGAAGATCAGCGCAGTGCTTATTGGCGCATTCGGCGCATTTGTCATTTACCAGGCGCTGAAGAGTCTGCGCCCGCGCAGGATGTCTGTCTCTGCCATTAAGCCGCTTCATCAGCACGACGAACACTGTGGCTGCGGCCATCACGGCGTAGGCACGGACCTGACGCAGGGAGACTGGAAAACCCGTCTGGGCGTGATTCTGGCAATTGGGGCACGTCCGTGCAGCGGGGCGATCATGATTCTGATGTTCTCGAACGCGCTGGGTATTGTTACCTGGGGAGTGGCCGCAGTCATGACCATGTCTTTGGGAACCGCGCTCTCTATTGTGGGGCTTTCCCTGGCTGTACGGTACGCCCGCGAACGTACGGTGACCTGGTTCGGAGAAAGCGCCTCACTAAGATGGCTGGTGCCGGCAGTCAAAATAGCCGGAGGGATAGTCCTGATCCTGTTCGCGACGGTGCTGTTCCTGACGGTGATCCCCATCAGTACCAATGGCGACTACATCGCCGCCGGATGCTAATAAAAGAAAACCCGCCGTTGGCGGGTTTCTTTATTACTCGTTGATGCGTGGATGCTGATCCACCAGTCGGGAGCGTTTTTTCTGCAGCTCTTCAATCTCTGCGTCAATATCCTCAATCTTCTGCTCTACGTTATCGTAGTGCTCACGCAGGATCTCTTTCGCCTCCTGAATATCCGATGCCGCAGGCGTGGCGCCTTTCAGAGGACGATTCGCCGTCTCCTTCATGGTAATACCGGTAATCAAACCAATCACCGCGATCACCATCAGGTAATAAGCCGGCATCATCAGGTTCTGCGTGCTCTCCACCAGCGAGGCGGCAAGCGTCGGGGTCAGACCGGCAATCAGTACCGAGATGTTAAAGGCCGCGGCCAGCGCGCTGTAGCGAATGTGGGTCGGGAACATCGCGGGCAGCGTTGAGGCCATCACCCCGATAAAGCAGTTAAGGATCACCGCCAGCATCAGCAGACCGGCAAAAATCAGCCCCAGCACATCGCTGTTAATCAGAATAAATGCCGGGATTGCCAGCGCAAACAGCGCAACGCTTCCCAGAATAATGAACGGTCGACGGCCAAAACGGTCACTCAACAGGCCCATAATCGGCTGCACAAACAGCATACCGACCATGATGGCGATAATAATCAGCACACCGTGATCTTCCGAGTAGTGCAGGTTATGCGACAGATAGCTCGGCATGTAGGTCAGCAGCATGTAGTAGGTCACGTTGGTCGAAATCACCAGACCAATACAGGTCAGCAGGCTGCGCCAGTGCTTAGTGGCAATCTCTTTGAACGATACCTTCGGACCATCCTGCAGCCCTTCACGGTCACCCTGTTCCAGCTTATCGACGTGCTGCTGGAACGCAGGCGTCTCTTCAAGCGCATGACGCAGGTAGAGACCAATGATCCCCAGCGGCAGTGCCAGGAAGAACGGGATACGCCAGCCCCAGTCGAGGAAGTTCGCTTCCCCCACTACGGTTGAAATCAGCACCACCACGCCCGCGCCCAGAACGAACCCGGCAATGGAGCCGAAGTCCAGCCAGCTTCCCATAAAGCCGCGCTTACGGTCGGGGGAATACTCGGCAACAAAGATCGAGGCGCCGGTATATTCACCGCCCACGGAGAAGCCCTGTGCCATCTTACAGATCAGCAGCAGGATCGGTGCCCAAATGCCGATGGTGGCGTAAGACGGGATAAGACCGATACAGAATGTACTGATCGACATAATGACGATGGTGATAGCCAGGATCTTCTGACGACCATATTTATCACCGAGCATACCGAAGAACAGACCACCCAGCGGGCGAATCAGGAAGGGGACGGAGAACGTACCCAGTGCGGCAATCATCTGCAGGCTGGGATCGGCCCCGGGGAAAAACACTTTACCTAACGCATAGGCCACAAAGCCGTAGACACCAAAATCGAACCATTCCATCGCATTACCGAGCGAGGCTGCGGTAATCGCTTTACGCAGTTTTGCGTCATCAATAATGGTGACGTCGCGAAGCGTGATGGGTTTAATCTTTTTCCTTCTCAGCATAGCTATCCTCGTTGACTCGGCCCTGTCTGTTTCACAGTCCAGTTTACGTTCTGTGAACCATGGGATCCGCTCCATGCGAATCGCCTTATTCAAGCGTAGCAGGTTTACTTACATTGACGTTTTACGTCGATACAACCGAACCTGTTGACGCCTGCCTGGGCAGTTAATGACCTTTTTACCCTACCAGCGTTTATATTTGTGATCAACTTCACACATATTTCAGCGTCAGGTCAATTCGTTCCCGGATTTGTCAATGAGTGCAAATAAGCACTTTCTCATCCCCGCCTTTAGAGCCCCCTTCACACACATCATGAGTTCTTTCTCAACAAAAAAAACAAACCACGTTTTCTCACATCCAATTTACATAAATTTTCATCATCAGGAAGCCATCGATGTTTTTACATTGAATATGTGACAAAGATAACTAAAACGATGTTTTATTTTCATTGAATCAATGTTCCATTGATCGCATGATAAATCCGAATACAACGTTTCATGTGTTTTCCAATGAGGTAAATCGAGAGCACTCATTTATTTTCCTTGCAGGGTTATCGAGAAATGCCCCTCAAGCACAAACGCCAATCAATTGAATTTATTGACTAATTTTTAGCACCGATCGCCCGTCAGGCGGGGTCAGATGTGAGGATTGTCTATGAAGATTAAAGCCACGATAGAACGCATACCCGGCGGTATGATGCTGGTTCCGCTGGTACTGGGCGCCATCCTGAATACCCTTGCCCCTGATACCGGGGCTTATTTTGGCGGTTTCACAAAAGGCATGATAACGGGCACGGTTCCGATTCTTGCCGTCTGGTTTTTTTGTATCGGTGCATCCATTAATTTGCGGGCGACGGGTACCGTATTACGGAAATCCGGTACGCTGGTAATAACCAAAATAGCGGTAGCCTGGGCAGTAGCGATGATATGCGCGATGTTCATCCCGGAGACTGGAGTTCAGACCGGGTTCTTCGCGGGATTATCGGTGCTGGCGATTGTCTCAGCGATGGATATGACTAACGGCGGATTGTACGCCAGCCTGATGAATCAGTACGGGACAAAAGAAGAGTCCGGCGCATTTGTGTTGATGTCTCTGGAGTCTGGCCCGCTGATGACGATGCTGATCCTGGGGTCTGCTGGCCTGGCCTCTTTTGAACCCCACCACTTTGTCGGCGCGATCCTGCCCTTCCTGATCGGCTTTGCCCTTGGCAATCTCGATCACGATCTGCGTGATTTCTTCAGCAAAGCCACGCCGGTGCTGATCCCGTTCTTCGGCTTCGCGCTGGGAAACACCATTAATCTGAAGGTTATCCTTGATACTGGCCTACTGGGTATTGTGCTGGGTGTCGCCGTAATTATCATTACCGGTATCCCGCTAATCATTGCCGACCGCGCGATCGGGGGAGGAAATGGCACAGCGGGAGTCGCCGCCTCTTCAGCCGCAGGCGCTGCCGTCGCCAACCCGGTGATTATTGCCCAGATTAACCCGGCCTTCGAACCGGTGGCCGCTTCCGCGACGGCGCTGGTTGCGGCCAGCGTGATTGTCACCGCGATTCTGGTGCCGATCGTCACGGCGCTGTATGCGAAACGCTACGGGAATATGCAAGAGACCCAGCCTGAACCGAAACCAATTGAAATGAATCATTAACGCGCCGCACCAAACCATTCCCTCTCCCCCCGGGGAGAGGATCAGGGTGAGGGGAAGAAGGGATTCACCCAAAAATCTCTTCCACCATCCCGTCCACCAGCCGTTTTGCCGAACAGAGCCTCGGCATTCCCAGCGCGACGGTCTGCCAGTTTTGCGTCACTGACCAGCTCACCGGATGCTTATCCGCCTGACACCAGTCCCCCAGCCAGCCCAGCATGTCTTTATGATCGATCAATCCCGGCGAAGCCGGCGTTGTCAGCCACTGGTGATAAAAATGGCGGGTCGTGGGGGAGGCATTGATGCCCTGCGCCAGATAGTTAGCCGCCATGCTGCGCAGGTTATCCTTAAGCATTGCCGCCACATCTTCGTTTGCGAGACGGCATGCGTCGCCAAATGCCCCCCAGCGCAGCTCCTCCAGGACGATAAAACAGCGCCCGGCCAGCGACCAGCCATCATAATGCCCGGCCCGCCAGCGGGTAAAAATTTGCTCGCTGTGCTCACCCGCCTGCACCGTCAGGCCGCGCTGGGTCAGCGCCTTTTCCTTATAGGCTGCGCGTTGGGTAAAATGAGACACGAGATCGGCGTACTGCTGTGTCAGTCCGGGGGACTGCAGGGTGCGCGGGTGAGTCTGCTGACGCAGCGCTATCAGCTTCTCTGCCATCAGCGTCAGCGCGAGATGACCCGGATCAAGCATGCTGGCCAGTTTTTCCGCCAGCCCCAGACGCAGCCCCGCATTTTCATTGAGCATCCCCGCCATCGCCCAGGGGCGTAGCCGGGTATGCGTCATGATTTCCTGCGTCAAACGCTCACGAAACTGCAGCTGCTGTGGTCCCAGGCGAGGATGACGCGCTGCGTCTCCCCCCTGCACCAGATCGACCATAAATTTTGGATTAATACACTCCAGCGTTCGCCCGGGGCCGTCCAGTAGTGGTGTTGTCATGGTTGCTCTGCCGCGAATAGGGTTTGAATATCATCGCGTAACAGTCGGGTATCTTCCTGTATCCACGTCGCAGTAGTGATGCTTTGCTTCAACAACTGGCAGAGCGCTCGGGTTGAGTGCTCATTTTGCTGACGCACTGCGAGGCTATCACGCAAGCTTTCCTGTAACCCGGTCAGGCACAACGAAAATTCTGCAAAGAACGTCGCCATTCCTGCCGTAACAGAGACATCGACCTGCGCGGACAAAGCTTTACGTATTTGTTCACAAAACTGATCAATATGTTGCTTAAATTTGTCATGTAGCTGCGCAATGTCGATAACATACCGCGTGCGCGTTTCCACATACTCGTCCCAGCCCCAGCCCGGATTATTGAGCCAACGAGAGACCGTTTCACGCATGCTGCTCCCGCCGGAGGGAGGGACGGTCTGGCTGTCGTCCTGCGCAATCGCATCGTTGAACAGCGCCCGCGTATTGAAGTTAAGCTGGCTTGCCTGAAACGCCGGGAAGCTGATCCGCGCCCGAAAACCCGCATGGCTCAGATGCTCTTTAATACGCGTTTCGATGGGACGCATGGCTTCGTTCAGAGAGCGCGCCAGCGTGGACTCCAGCTGATCGAAGCGTAACGCCAGCTCCCGGCCGATCTTCGTCTGGGCATCCAGCATCACCTGCTCGCAGGAGGCGCGTAATTTACTCAGCGCAATCTGCGCCTGCCCTTCATCGTCCAGAACCAGCTGCTTCAGCACCTCACCGCGAAGGTTATGCCGTTCGGTGCCTGGCAAATCAAGAATCGGGTGCGTGCTGAACACCAGGTCAATTTCATGGTGTAGCGCGGTTTTTTGGGACCCGATAAAGTCCGCGGTAGCGCTCAGCGCTTCCTCAACCTCGTGTTTCACCTCATCGCTCACCACGCACTGACGCGTCTGCAAAAGCGCCATGTCCTCTTCCAGACGTGCGATATTCAACTCCAGCGCCTCAAAGGCCACCGTCAGCCCCTGATAGCGGAAATCGAGATACTCGCGGGCATTTTGCGCGTAGTTGAGCAGCTTATGCGAGGCTGAACGCAGCGCGTATAGCGAGGCATTGGCATAGGCTGCGTAAATCAGCTTACGTATCGGTTGCTCGAAGAGCGAATCTTCCCAGAGCAAATCGGCAGAATGTCGGATATGGTCGATATCGTCCAGGTCCGCCGTACGCCAGCGACGTCCGAGTGCCGCTTCGGCAAAATCCTGCACCCAGGGTTGCTCCTGATGATCCGGCAGTTGCCCGTGCGTACTCAACTCGTAGCGCGCGCGGTTCGCCAGATACGCCCACATGGACGACACGGGGTAAATCTGGCCCGGAGAAATATTGCCTTTCATTAAGGTGCCGGAGATCATCGCCCGGATTTGTTCTTCATCGTCGCTATTGCGATCTTTCTGATCGAATTTATTAACCAGCGCATACAGCGGCACCGATTTTCCCGCCGCGGAAATGGCCTGGCGGACTTCTTCATCAGAGATGGATTTAAGCTGGGTATAATCCATCACGGCCAGCACCGCCGATGCGCGAGAGAGTTGCTCGCTGAGCATTTTTTGCAGATGCGGCTGTCCGGCCTCGTTCGGCCCGGGCGTGTCGAGCAGCGTCAACTGCCCGAGGTGGGCATCCAGGCCCGCAAGATGCACGAACTCCACTTCAATGACCGGGATATGTTCGATCGCCGCATATTCTGAGAACGGAAACGCCACGCCCAGCGCCTGAGAAAGTCTCACCAGGTCATTGAGGCTTTTCAGACAATGAAAGATCGGCTGCGCGCCCAGATGATGCTTCTCAAACGCTTCCCCTTTTTCAATGCGCTCCAGCAGCGTATTCATGTCTTTATCAATTTCCAGACGCTGGGCCAGCTTCCCGCGATCGTAATCGCATAGCTGTTTCTGAAGCAGTTGGATCAATTCATCAATCGGGGAGGCATGAGAGAAATGCAGCACCGGCTCCTTCTGGCCCGGCGTGTGGCGGATCAGCGTCGGCAGCGCCGTCATCGGACGATTGCGGTTCGGCAGCACTTCGGTACCCACAATCGCATTAATGGTGGTCGATTTTCCCGCTTTCATGGTGCCCACAATGGCCAGGACCATTTCCAGCCGGGTTATTTTCCGTAATTCATTATTCAGCATCGCCTGCTGCGCGTCGACGCCGCGTGCGCTAAAATGCAAAGGTAAAACGTTGTTCGTTTCGCCTGTAATAGCAGCCGCAGTGCTCTCCAGCATTGCAGTCGGCATTGATTTCAACGTATCAAGATTTTGCAGGGCAAGCTGTAACAAACGCTCCGCTTCCTGGCTTAATTCAAAAATGGTCTGTGTGTGCATGATAAAAGCCTTTCCTTAACGCAAATTTATTACTTTTATTAAGCCACTTGTTTTAATTATGTCGTTCAGGCTTATATGATCACGTGTGGAAAACATGTTCGCCGAAATATAACTGATTGAAGATAATCAGAAATAATTCACTATCCTTGCATGGCGTGTATAGCTTCTCTCCTGGCCCGTTAGCCAAAAGAAAAAAGCGTAGCCCATTTTTAAGAAACTTCAGGATATATCATCATTATTTATCCACCTAAAAAGAGAGGTAATGCGCCACTGCCATAAGATATGTAGGGCAGTGAAGTCCGGCAATAAATAACAATGTGTCGCTTCACCTTATCCGAAATGGCAGAGCGTAGCAATTTGCTGCAATAAAATATTCGATATATTTATCGTCATTTCTTCCCACCGTGTTAATGGGCGTAAGCATCGCTTAACTGACTGACAGAACGTGTCACTCCCGATACGCTTTTTGCCTTTTTTAATTCACAATATCACCGACAACGGTGTGGATTTGCGCTATACTTGCCGCCTTTTTCGGCACCCTGCCGTCATTTAGCTGGCACTTTCCAGCGCGTTTACACTTTTGAGGATACCGATATGTCACTTCCACACTGCCCAAAATGCAATTCTGAATACACCTATGAAGATAATGGCATGTTCATCTGCCCGGAATGCGCTCATGAATGGAATGATGCCGAGCCGACTCAGGATGCTGATGCGCTCATCGTGAAAGATGCGAACGGCAATCTGCTGGCAGACGGTGACAGCGTTACCGTCGTTAAGGACCTGAAGGTGAAAGGCAGTTCTTCCATGCTGAAAATCGGCACCAAAGTGAAGAATATCCGTCTGGTTGAAGGCGATCATAATATCGACTGCAAAATTGACGGCTTCGGTCCGATGAAACTGAAATCAGAGTTCGTGAAAAAGAACTGATTTACCCGCCCGGTGGCGCTTCGCTTGCCGGGCTTTCGGGAACTACACTTAATGGGCTTTTCTTACGTGAGGTAAAGATTATGCCGTTAAGTCCCTACATCTCTTTCGCCGGCAACTGCGCTGAGGCCACCGCCTTCTACCAGCAAGCCGTCGGCGCAGAGCTTCTCTATAAAATTACCTTCGGCGATATGCCAAAAAGCGATAACAGCGATGAAGGCTGTCCGTCCGGTATGCAATTTCCGGATTCGGCTATCGCCCACTCCAACGTCCGCATTGCGGGCAGCGATATCATGATGAGCGACGGGTTGCCGCCCGGCAGTAACGCGCAGTACGCGGGCTTTACGCTGGTGCTCGACACCCAGGACGTCAATGAAGGCAAGCGCTGGTTCGACAACCTTGCCGATGGCGGGAATATCGAAATGGCCTGGCAGGAGACCTTCTGGGCGCACGGTTTCGGTAAAGTCACCGACAAATACGGCGTGCCGTGGATGATTAACGTCGTCAAGCAACAAACGTCGTAGGCAGGACACGCGCAGCGCATCCGGCAACAGCGCCCGGTGGCGCTGCGCTGACCGGGCCTACGGTGATTGTCATCAAACTCCGCTCAACTCTTCAAACTCCCGCAACCTGCACTTAACCCAAATGTCACATTGATGCGCCAGCATGAGGCCACATTTATCGTGAGGCCCAGCACATGCAAACTGTCATCCGCGTCGAGAAACTGAGCAAGACCTTCAATCACAACAAGGCTCTGCATGCCGTTGATCTGACCGTCCGGCAGGGCGACATGGTGGCGCTTCTCGGGCCTTCCGGCTCGGGTAAATCCACCCTTCTGCGCCATTTGAGCGGGCTTATCACCGGCGATAAAACACCGGAAAGCCACGTCGAGCTGCTGGGTAATACCGTGCAGCGCGCCGGGCGTCTGGCGAGCGATATCCGCAAGAGCCGTGCCCAGACGGGCTACATCTTCCAGCAGTTCAACCTGGTAAACCGCCTGACGGTGCTGGAGAACGTGCTGATTGGCGCGCTCGGCAGCACTCCGTTCTGGCGCACCTGTCTGCGCTGGTTCACCCCTTCCCAGAAGCAGGAAGCCTTACAGGCGCTGACCCGCGTCGGGATGGCGCACTTCGCCCACCAGCGCGTCTCCACCCTGTCCGGTGGACAACAGCAGCGCGTGGCGATTGCGCGCGCGCTGATGCAGAAAGCGCAAATCATTCTTGCTGACGAACCCATCGCCTCGCTGGACCCGGAGTCCGCCCGCATCGTGATGGAAACCCTGCGCGACATTAACCAGAACGACGGCATCACAGTAGTGGTCACGCTGCATCAGGTGGATTACGCCCTGCGCTATTGCGAACGCATCGTCGCCCTGCGTCAGGGACACGTGTTCTTTGATGGCGCGAGCCATCAGTTTGATAACGAACGTTTTGACCATCTCTATCGCAGCATTAACCGCGTCGAAGAGAACGCGCAGGCTGCTTAATTAAACCCGATCCGAGGAAAGTACATGAGCTACAAAGCCGTTGCCGCGCTGGCCTTTACCAGCATGTTCAGCCTCAGCACCCTGTTAAGCCCGGCGTATGCACAAGAGCAGGAAAAAGCGCTGAACTTCGGCATTATTTCGACGGAATCACAGCAAAACCTGAAACCTCAGTGGGAACCGTTCCTGAAAGATATGGAAACCAAACTGGGGATCAAAGTGAACGCCTTCTTCGCCCCGGACTATGCAGGCATCATCCAGGGGATGCGCTTTAATAAAGTAGACATCGCCTGGTACGGCAACCTCTCCGCCATGGAAGCGGTGGACCGCGCGAACGGCCAGGTCTTTGCCCAGACCGTCGCGGCAGATGGCTCCCCGGGCTACTGGAGCGTGCTGATCGTCAACAAAGACAGCCCAATCAACAACCTCAATGACATGCTCGCCAAACGCAAAGAGCTGACCTTCGGCAACGGCGATCCGAACTCGACCTCCGGCTATCTTGTCCCTGGCTACTACGTCTTCGCCAAAAACAACGCCTCCGCCAGCGACTTCAAACGCACGGTGAACGCCAGCCATGAAACCAACGCTCTGGCCGTGGCCAACAAGCAGGTGGATGTTGCCA
Source organism: Enterobacter sp. TCD1-1 (assembly GCF_020567405.1). Lineage (NCBI taxonomy): Bacteria > Pseudomonadati > Pseudomonadota > Gammaproteobacteria > Enterobacterales > Enterobacteriaceae > Enterobacter > Enterobacter sp. TCD1-1. The sequence continues at coordinate 10,943 of NZ_JAJCXF010000008.1, forward strand.
CCAACAACACCGAGAACCTCGACAAGCTGAAGACCTCCGCCCCGGACAAGCTGAAAGAGATCAAGGTTATCTGGAAATCCCCGCTGATCCCCGGCGACCCGATCGTGTGGCGTAAAAACCTGTCCGAAAGCACCAAGGACAAGGTGTACGACTTCTTTATGACCTATGGCAAAACGCCGGAAGAGAAAGCGGTCCTCGAACGTCTGGGCTGGGCGCCGTTCCGCCCGTCAAGCGACCTGCAGCTGGTCCCGATTCGCCAGCTGGCGCTGTTTAAAGAGATGCAGGGCGTGAAGGACAACAAAGGCCTGAAGGACGAGGAGAAAACCAGCAAAGTGGCCGCGATTCAGGCCCAGCTCGAAGACCTCGACCGCCTGACCGCCGCGCTCGGCGCGATGACGAGCGTGAATAAAGCGGTGCAGTAACGCTTTTCGCCCGGTGGCGCTGCGCTTACCGGGCCTACATTTTGGATCGTAGGCCGGATAAGCGTAGCGCCATCCGGCACACAAAGACCTGCGGAGTAATACATGCAAACCATCACCCTCCCACCGCCAAAGCGCAGCTGGTTCTCGCTCATAAGCTGGGCCATCCTGCTGGCGGTGCTGGTTATCTCCTGGAAGGGCGCGGAAATGGATCCGCTGCTGCTCTTCAAAGACGCGGGCAACATGGCGACCTTCGCCGCCGACTTCTTCCCGCCGGACTTCAGCCAGTGGCAGGACTACCTCAGCGAAATGGCGGTCACCCTGCAAATCGCCGTCTGGGGCACCGCGCTGGCCGTTATTCTCTCTGTCCCGTTTGGCCTGATGAGCGCCGAAAACATCGTGCCGTGGTGGGTATACCAGCCCATGCGCCGCCTGATGGACGCCTGTCGAGCGATCAACGAAATGGTCTTTGCGATGCTGTTCGTGGTCGCCGTCGGCCTGGGTCCGTTTGCGGGCGTCATGGCACTGTTCATCCACACCACCGGCGTGCTCTCCAAGCTGCTCTCCGAGGCGGTCGAAGCCATTGAGCCCGGTCCGGTGGAAGGCATTCGCGCCACCGGCGCCAATAAAATCGAAGAGATCCTCTACGGCGTCCTGCCGCAGGTGATGCCGCTGCTGATCTCCTACTCCCTGTACCGCTTTGAGTCCAACGTCCGCTCCGCCACCGTCGTCGGCATGGTCGGCGCAGGCGGGATTGGCGTCACCCTGTGGGAAGCGATTCGCGGTTTCCAGTTCCAGCAAACCTGCGCCCTGATGGTGCTTATCATCGTCACCGTCAGCCTGCTGGATTTCCTCTCTCAACGTTTGCGTAAGCACTTCATCTGAGAAGCGAGGCTTTGTTTTCTATGCACTTATCCAGACATCCGACCAGTTATCCTACCCGCTGGCAAGAGATTGCGGCGAAGCTCGAAGTGGAGCTTCGCACGCACTACCGCTGCGGAGACTACCTTCCTGCCGAGCAGCAGCTTGCCGACCGCTATGAAGTGAACCGACACACCCTGCGCCGTGCCATTGACCAGCTGGTCGAGCGCGGCTGGGTCCAGCGCCGCCAGGGCGTGGGCGTGCTGGTGCTGATGCGCCCGTTCGACTACCCGCTTAACGCCCAGGCGCGCTTTAGCCAGAACCTGCTGGATCAGGGCAGCCACCCGACCAGCGAAAAGCTGCTCTCGGTATTACGCCCGGCCTCCAGCCACGTGGCGGACGCGCTGGGTATTCAGGAGGGCGACAACGTCATCCACCTGCGCACGCTGCGCCGGGTCAACGGCGTCGCGGTGTGCCAGATAGACCACTACTTCGCGGATCTCACCCTCTGGCCAGTGCTGCAGAATTTCTCCAGCGGTTCGCTACATGATTTTCTCCAGAATGCGACAGGCATTGCGCTGAAACGCACCCAGACGCGCATCAGCGCCCGCCGCGCACAGGCGAAAGAGAGCAAAGTGCTCGAAATCCCCAATATGGCCCCGCTGCTCTGCGTGCGCACCCTCAACCACCGTGACGGCGAGATCGACGCGACGGAATACTCCGTCAGCCTGACCCGCGCCGACATGATCGAATTCACCATGGAGCACTGAATGCACTTCGACACCGCCACCCGACAGCGCTGGATGCGCGTGCTGGCCCACAGCCAGCCTGCTGCGCTGTCTGCCCGCATGAACGCCCTTAGCCTGGCCCCCGGGTACGACATCCTCCGCGCGCCGGAGCTCGGCCTCGTGCAGATCCAGGCGCGCATGGGCGGCACCGGCGAGCGCTTTTTCGCCGGGGATGCCACCCTCACCCGCGCAGCGATCCGCCTGCACAGCGGCACGCTGGGCTACAGCTACGTGCTGGGGCGTGATAAAGCCCACGCCGAGCGCTGCGCGGTCATCGACGCGCTTTTACAGGAACCACCGCATTTCCAGACGCTGATGGAAACCCTTATTTCCCCGCTGGAGGCCGACCGCGCCGCACGTCTTGCCGCGCGTCAGGCCGAAGTGAATACCAGCCGGGTCGACTTCTTTACGCTCGTTCGCGGAGACAACGCATGACGCTTCAACCTGCTTTTACCCTGGCCGTCCAGGATGCCCAACACAGTTTTCGTCGCCTGCTGAAGGCCATGAGCGAGCCGGGAGTTATTGTCTCGCTGCACCAGCTCTCCCAGGGCTGGCTGCCGCTAAATCTGGCCACCACCAGCGTACTGCTGACCCTGGCCGACAACGATACCCCGGTATGGCTTTCGGGCGCCCTGTCGAACGACATCGCCAGCCAGAACCTGCGTTTTCACACCGGCGCTCCGCTGGTCGATCAGCCCCGGCAGGCGATCTTTGCCGTGGCCGACGAACAAATCAGCCATGAACAGCTGAATGCCCTGAGCGAAGGCACCGCCGTCGCCCCGGAAACCAGCGCCACGCTGATTTTGCAGGTTGCCAGCCTGAGCGGCGGCCGCATGCTGCGCCTGACCGGCGCAGGCATCGCCGACGAGCGCATGGTCGCGCCGCAGCTGCCAGAGTGCATCATTCACGAGCTGACCGAGCGCCCGCACCCGTTCCCTCTGGGCATTGACCTGATCCTGACCTGCGGCGAACGCCTGCTGGCCATCCCGCGGACCACCCACGTGGAGGTGTGCTGATGTACGTTGCCGTTAAAGGGGGCGAGAAGGCCATCGCCGCCGCCCATGCGCTGCAGGCGCACAGACGACGGGGCGATGAACAGCTCCCCGAGCTGAGCGTCGCCCAAATCGAGCAGCAGCTTAATCTCGCCGTAGACCGGGTAATGACCGAAGGCGGCATCGCCGACCGCGAGCTGGCGGCGCTGGCCCTGAAGCAGGCCAGCGGTGATAACGTGGAAGCGATCTTCCTGCTGCGCGCCTACCGCACCACGCTGGCGAAACTGGCGGTCAGCGAGCCGGTGAATACGGCGGAGATGCGCCTGGAGCGCCGCATTTCTGCCGTTTATAAAGACATCCCCGGCGGCCAGCTGCTTGGCCCTACCTGTGACTACACCCATCGCCTGCTGGATTTTACCCTGCTGGCGAACGGCGAGACGTCGCCGCTCAGCACCTCTGACGCCGAACAGGAACCGTCCCCGCACGTCTTCAGCCTGCTGGCGAAACAGGGCCTGGCGAAGGCGGAGGAGGACTCCGGCGCGCAGCCGGACGATATCACCCGCACGCCGCCGGTCTACCCCTGTTCACGCTCGTCCCGCCTGCAGCAGCTGATGCGCGGCGACGAAGGCTATCTGCTGGCGCTGGCCTACTCCACCCAGCGCGGCTACGGGCGTAACCATCCGTTTGCCGCCGAAATTCGCAGCGGCTACATCGACGTTGAAATCGTGCCGGAAGAGTTAGGTTTTGCGGTGAACGTCGGCGAACTGCTGATGACCGAATGCGAAATGGTGAACGGCTTTGTCGCGCCCGAAAATGAAGACCCGCACTTTACCCGCGGCTACGGGCTGGTGTTTGGCCTTGGCGAGCGCAAGGCGATGGCCATGGCGCTGGTCGACCGCGCCCTGCAGGCGCCGGACTACGGCGAACACATCGCGGGCCCGGCACAGGACGAAGAGTTCGTCCTGGCCCACGCGGATAACGTCGAGGCCGCGGGCTTCGTCTCGCACCTCAAGCTGCCGCACTACGTCGATTTCCAGGCCGAACTGGAACTGCTGAAACGCCTGCAACGGGAGCGCAAACATGGCTAACTTAAGCGGCTACAACTTTGCCTATCTGGATGAGCAAACCAAACGCATGATCCGCCGAGCGATACTTAAAGCGGTGGCGATCCCGGGCTATCAGGTGCCGTTCGGCGGCCGCGAAATGCCGATGCCCTACGGCTGGGGTACCGGCGGTATCCAGCTCACCGCCAGCGTGATCGGTGAAGCAGACGTGTTGAAAGTGATCGACCAGGGCGCGGACGACACCACCAATGCCGTGTCGATCCGCAACTTCTTCCAGCGGGTAACGGGCGTCGCGACCACGGAAAAAACCGAAGACGCGACGCTGATCCAGACCCGCCACCGCATCCCCGAAACCCCGCTGACGGAAGATCAGATTTTGATTTTCCAGGTGCCGATCCCGGAGCCGCTGCGCTTTATCGAGCCGCGCGAAACCGAAACCCGCACCATGCACGCCCTGGAAGAGTACGGTGTCATGCAGGTGAAGCTGTATGAGGATATCGCCCGCTTCGGCCATATCGCCACCACCTATGCCTACCCGGTGAAGGTCAACGGGCGCTACGTCATGGACCCGTCGCCGATCCCGAAATTTGACAACCCGAAGATGGACATGATGCCCGCCCTGCAGCTGTTCGGTGCCGGACGTGAAAAACGCATCTACGCCGTCCCGCCCTACACGCGTGTCGAAAGCCTGGATTTCGACGATCACCCGTTTACGGTGCAGGAGTGGGACGAACCGTGCGCCATCTGCGGTTCCAAACACAGCTATCTGGATGAAGTGGTGCTGGATGACACGGGCAAACGAATGTTTGTCTGCTCCGACACCGATTTTTGCCGCCAACAGAGCGAGGCGAACGGCCAATGAAACCGCTGCTTTCGGTTAACAACCTGACCCACCTGTATGCGCCGGGCAAAGGCTTTAGCGACGTGTCGTTCGAGCTGTGGCCGGGCGAAGTGCTGGGGATTGTCGGCGAGTCCGGCTCAGGCAAAACCACCCTGCTGAAGTCCATCTCCGCGCGCCTGACGCCGCAGAACGGCGACATTTTGTATGAGGGCGCCTCCCTCTACGGCATGAGCGAGGCCGAACGCCGCCGCCTGCTGCGCACCGAGTGGGGCGTGGTGCACCAGCACCCGATGGACGGCCTGCGCCGTCAGGTCTCTGCGGGGGGCAACATCGGCGAACGCCTGATGGCCACCGGCGCGCGCCACTACGGCAATATCCGCGCTACGGCGCAGCGCTGGCTGGAAGAAGTGGAAATCCCCGCCTCGCGCATCGACGACCTGCCCACCACCTTCTCCGGCGGTATGCAGCAGCGCCTGCAGATCGCCCGCAACCTGGTCACGCACCCGAAGCTGGTGTTTATGGATGAACCCACCGGCGGGCTGGACGTCTCGGTGCAGGCGCGCCTGCTCGACCTGCTGCGCGGCCTGGTGGTAGAGCTGAACCTGGCAGTGGTGATTGTCACCCACGATCTGGGCGTTGCGCGCCTGCTGGCGGACCGCCTGCTGGTGATGAAGCAGGGCCGGGTGGTGGAAAGTGGGTTAACCGACCGTGTGCTCGACGATCCCCACCATCCCTACACCCAACTGCTGGTGTCGTCCGTGTTGCAGAACTGAGGTTGCTGCTGCCGGGTGGCGCTGCGCTTACCCGGCCTACGAATAGCGCACCTGTAGGCCGGGTAAGGCGTAGCCGCCACCCGGCAACACGAACACCGCATCTTGTAGGCCGGGTAAGGCGAAGCCGCCACCCGGCAAAACAAATCGCGAGGCCAACATGATCCACGTACAAAACATAAGTAAGACCTTTGTGCTCCACCAGCAAAACGGCGTGCGTCTGCCGGTGCTGCAAAATGCCTCTCTGGAGGTTAATCGCGGCGAATGCGTGGTGCTGCACGGCCACTCCGGCAGCGGAAAATCGACCCTGCTGCGCTCCCTCTACGCCAACTATTTGCCCGACGAAGGCCATATTCATATTCGCCACGGCGATGAATGGGTCGACCTGGTACAGGCCCCCGCGCGGAAGGTGCTGGACGTGCGCCGCACCACGATCGGCTGGGTGAGCCAGTTTCTGCGGGTGATCCCGCGGATCTCCGCCCTCGACGTGGTGATGCAGCCCCTGCTGGATCTCGGCGTGCCGCGCGAAACCTGCGCCGCCAAAGCCGCCAGCCTGCTGACGCGCCTGAACGTGCCCGAGCGCCTGTGGCACCTTGCCCCGTCGACCTTTTCCGGCGGCGAGCAGCAGCGCGTCAATATCGCCCGCGGCTTTATCGTCGACTACCCGATTTTACTTCTGGATGAACCCACCGCCTCGCTCGACAGCAAAAACAGCGCCGCCGTGGTGGAACTGATCGAACAGGCCAAAGCGCGCGGGGCGGCGATCGTCGGGATCTTCCACGACGAGAACGTTCGCACCCGCGTCGCGGACCGGCTGCACCCAATGGGGACTCCCGCATGATTATCAATAACGTCAAGCTGGTACTGGACAATGAGGTGGTTGGCGGCTCGATTGAGATCCAGGACGGAACAATCTGCGCGTTTGCCGAAACCCAGAGCCGCTCACCCGAAGCGATGGACGGCGACGGCGGCTGGCTGCTGCCGGGGCTGATCGAACTGCATACCGATAATCTGGACAAGTTCTTCACGCCACGGCCGAAGGTGGACTGGCCCGCGCATTCAGCGATGAGCAGCCACGACGCGCTGATGGTCGCCAGCGGCATCACCACCGTACTGGACGCGGTGGCCATCGGTGACGTGCGCGACGGCGGCGACCGTCTGGAGAACCTGGAGAAGATGATCAACGCCGTGGAGGAGACGCAAAAACGCGGCCTCAACCGCGCCGAGCACCGCCTGCACCTGCGCTGCGAGCTGCCGCACCACACCACCCTGCCGCTGTTTGAAAAGCTGGTCGGCCGCGAGCCAGTCTCGCTGGTCTCCCTGATGGACCACTCGCCGGGGCAGCGTCAGTTCGCCAACATCGAAAAGTATCGCGAATACTATCAGGGCAAATATTCTCTCAGCGATGCGGAGATGGCCCGTTACGAAGAAGAGCAGTTGGCGCTTGCGGCGCAGTGGTCGCAGCCTAACCGTCTCAGGATCGCGGCGATGTGCCGGGACCGAAATATCGCGCTGGCCAGCCATGACGACGCCACACACGATCACGTGGTCGAATCCCATCAGCTTGGCAGCGTGATCGCCGAATTTCCCACCACGTTCGAGGCGGCTGAAGCCTCCCGCAAGCACGGGATGAACGTGCTGATGGGCGCACCGAACATCGTGCGCGGCGGCTCACACTCCGGCAACGTCGCGGCAAGCAAGCTCGCTTCCCTCGGCCTGCTGGATATCCTCTCGTCCGACTATTACCCCGCCAGCCTGCTCGACGCGGCGTTCCGGGTGGCCGACGACGAGGGCAACCGCTTTACGCTACCACAGGCGATTCGCCTGGTGACGAAAAACCCGGCTTCGGCGCTTAACCTGCAGGATCGCGGCGAGATAGCCGAAGGCAAGCGGGCGGATCTGGTGCTGGCCCACCGCAGGGGCGAGCACATCCATATCGACCACGTCTGGCGTCAGGGAAAGAGGGTGTTCTGATGGGAAGACTTATCTGGTTAATGGGGCCGTCCGGCTCCGGTAAGGACAGCCTGCTGTCCGCCTTACGGCAGCAGGAGCATCCGCAACTGCTGGTGGCGCACCGGTACATTACCCGGTCGGCGAATGCGGGGAGTGAAAACCATATCGCCCTGAGCGAGCAGGAGTTTTTCACCCGTGCCGGGCAAAATCTGCTGGCGCTGAGCTGGCACGCCAACGGCTATTACTACGGGATCGGTATCGAGACCGATCTGTGGCTGCATGCGGGGTTCGACGTGCTGGTCAACGGTTCACGGGCGCATCTTTCGCAAGCGCGCGCCCGCTATGGAGCGGCCCTGCTGCCGGTCTGCCTGCAGGTTTCACCGGACGTCCTGCGCAGCCGGTTGCAGAGCCGGGGGCGTGAATCCGCCCGTGAGATCGACCAGCGGCTGGAGCGTGCGGCCCGCTATACCCCGTCCGACTGCCACGTCCTCAATAACGACGGAAGTTTGCTACAGTCAGTCGAGACCTTTTTATCGCTTATCCGTCAGAAGGAGAAACAGCATGCCTGACTGCACGCTTCGTCCCGCCACCGCCGACGATGCGCAAATCGTTTACGCGTTAATCTGCGAGTTAAAGCAGGCCGAGTTCGATCGCCAGGCGTTTCACGCGGGCTATCTTGCCAATCTGCAGGATCGCAATATGCGCTATCAGCTTGCCGAACTGGACGGGCAGGTCATCGGCATGATCGGCCTGCACCTGCAGTTTCACCTCCACCATGCACGCTGGATCGGCGAGATCCAGGAGTTGGTGGTGATGCCGCAGGCGCGCGGATTAAAGGTGGGCAGCCAGCTGCTGGCCTGGGCGGAAGGGGTGGCACGAGAGGCCGGCGCGGAGCTGACCGAACTCTCCACCAGCGTGAAGCGCGTGGACGCCCATCGTTTTTACGTTCGTGAAGGATATACGCAGAGCCATTTCCGATTCACCAAACCGCTGTAGAGGTGCGTTATGAGTCTGACAATCACGTTAACAGGAACCGGAAGCGCGCAACTCGTGCCGGTCTTTGGCTGCGACTGCGCGGCGTGTCGCCGGGCGCGCCTGCAGGATAACTATCGCCGTCGTCCCTGTAGCGCGGTGGTCAAATTCAACGATGCGGTGACCCTGCTGGATGCCGGTATTCCGCACCTGATGGACGACTGGGCCGCAGGCAGCTTTCAGCAATTTTTGCTCACCCATTACCATATGGATCACGTCCAGGGGCTCTTCCCCCTGCGTTGGGGCGTGGGCGCGACGATCCCCGTTTACGGTCCGCCGGATGAAGCGGGATGCGACGACCTGTTTAAACATCCGGGGATTCTGGATTTCAGCCACACGGTCGAACCGTTTGTGATGTTTGAGCTCCAGGGTTTGCGGGTCACGCCGCTGCCGCTCAACCATTCGAAACTGACCTTCGGGTATTTGCTGGAATCGGCCCACAGCCGCGTGGCCTGGCTGTCCGATACCGCCGGACTGCCGGAAAAAACGGTGAAGTTCCTGCTCAACAATCAGCCGCAGGCGATGATTATCGACTGCAGCCACGAACCGCGCGACGAGACGCCGCGAAACCATTGCGACTTAAATACCGTGATGGCGCTAAACGAGGTGATTGGCTGCCCGCAGGTGATCCTGACGCATATCAGCCATCAGTTTGACGTGTGGATGATGGATAACCCGCTGCCCGACGGCATTGAAGCGGGGTATGACGGGATGGTGCTGGTACTGGACTGAGTTTTGCCGGGTGGCGGCTGCGCCTTACCCGGCCTACGGTCCAGGTTTTTGCAGGCCTGCGCCTGCGAAGCGCCACCAGGCTTTAGCCTCGATCGTAATCGTCTTCTAACCTGCGCTCATCCTCTTCTAACCGACGCCTGTCGTCATCCAGCTGGCGCTGGCGCTCGTCTAAACGGCGGCGTCTGTCTTCGAGCTGCCGACGACGATCGTCGTACTGTCGACTGTCGATTTGACGGCTGCGGTCATAACGATCGTCGTCGTCATTGCTGCTGCTGGGGTTGTAGGCATCGTTGATCGCCTGCTGAATGTTGCCAATAGCATCATCAACAATGTCGGCATGAGCCAGTTGGCTGGTAAGTGACAGCAGACCAAATAACAGAGCAGTTGAATAACGTTTCATAAGGCCAGACTCGCAGGTGAACTGGCCTTACGATAATGAACAGCAGGAAACGGGGGTAGCGGAGGAATCTCAAATTCAGTTGTGTCCTGGGACTTCCATCAGTTGATTCGCACGCTGTTTATTTTCTGCGACCAGGACGATGCCGTAGCATTTTTGATCCGGCGAATGGCTCCAGATACGATCTTCGGGGATACACCCTCCGTCATAGATAACCTTGCTACCATCATACGGCCAAAATGCGCCCTGCTCGGTATCGAGAACAAATACAGCGATTTGGTCAGACTCACGGGCAATTTTCTGCCAGAGCATCTTCCCACCCTCATATTGTTCAAAGTCGCTGACAAGTGTCACGCCACACTGTAATACCAGGGCTTCATACAGGCGAGTTGCCAGTCCCTTGTCACGCTCGGCGGGATCAACACAGATACCTTCTACCTGAATAACATTGGCATCTTCCCAACAGCGCTCGACGGCAATGATATCTTCACCCAAATGCGTTTTACGTTGTAAATCCAGGGCAGCAACAACCCGATGCCGGGGCACCCCATCGAAGGTTTCGATATCCGCTTCAATAATCGCAGCTCTTGGCGTCTGGCTATCAAAAATAACATGTAGCACTCGCCCGGAAAGCTCAAACTCATCAACGAGTTTAAACGACCTGGCAATTGTGCTCGGGCTGTATGTTGTAGGCATCACGATCATTTGTGAGTCCCCCTTTGTGAGTACCGGCATAATTCCTTTTATATCCCAATCTGCTAAATTTTGCGCAGATTAACATCACCGGCGTCAACGATGCTCTTGATGAAATCCTAAACAGGGGCATTTAAAAACATATTTTCCGCAGAGTCTGCGCCAGCTGCGCCCGCGTAAACGGCTTACGCAATAACGGAACGTCCGGCAGCTGAGGATTATGCGAGGGCCGTAAATCCTGGCCGCTGATCAGCAGCACCGGAAGCTGCGGATAATGACTGCGCACATGGCTAATCACCTCGGCCCCGCTCAGGCTTCCGGGCAACATCAGGTCGCTGATAAACATGCCAATATCCGGCGACGCCGCCAGCATGCTCAGCGCCTGCTCGCCGTTTTCCGCTTCGAGCGTCAGATAGCCAAGCTGGTGCAACTGCTCGCACAGGGTCTGACGGACATCCGCTTCATCCTCCAGCACCAGCACCAGGCGCTCGCTCTCGACGGAGGCGGTGGCTGACAGCGCTTCATCAACTGCAGCGGCGGGCTGCGTCGAGCGCGGGAGGTGAAGCCGCACGGTCGTTCCCTGTCCCGGCGCGCTTTCAATCTCCACGCGACCACCGGACTGGCGCACAAAGCCGTACACCATCGACAGGCCTAACCCGCTCCCGCTCCCGGTCTGTTTGGTGGTGAAGAACGGTTCAAAGACCCGGGATTTGACCTCCTGCGACATGCCGCTGCCGCGGTCAATGACTTCCAGCGCCACCATATCCTGCCTGCGTCCGTCGCTGCGGGTAACGCGCTGATTCCAGGTGCGAATTTTAATCACCCCGCTTTGCCCTTCCATCGCATCACGCGCGTTCATCACCAGATTAATGATGGCGTTTTCCAGCTGGCTGACGTCGATCCATGCGGGCCATGCCGGGGATTGCGCTTCAATTTCCAGGGTCAGGGTGGCGGGCAAGGAGTGACGCAGCAGTTCCCGGAGGTTCTCCAGCAGCGGCTGCATCTCTACCGCATGCGGCGTCAGGGATTGCTTGCGGGAAAACGCCAGCAGGCGCTGGGTCAGTAAGGCGCCACGCTCGGCCGCCTTCAGCGCCCGGCTGATGCGCGGCGCGTCGTTTGATTCGGGGTCGGTGAGCTCAAGACTGCCGATGATCACCGCCAGCAGGTTATTAAAATCATGCGCCAGCCCGCCCGTCAGCTGCCCGACCGCCTTCATTTTCTGGCTGTGCAGCAGCGCCTCTTCCAGCCCCTGACGCTCAATGCGGTCGATCTCCATCTGCGTGGTTTTTTCTTTCAGCAGGCGCGTGGTGTGCTCAAGCGAGGCGGTGTTGCGGGCAAAAACGTTAAACGCGCGCGCCAGTTCACCCAGCTCATCGCGCCGCTGCAGCGCGGGGACGGACACATCCTGTTCACCGTGAGCAAGACGCGACATCGCCCGGGAAATGGCCGTCAGGTTGGAGGCCAGATTGCGGTAGATATACCAGCAGGCACACCCGGTGATGATCAGCGCCAGCACGGCGAAAATGGTGATAAATACGCTGATGGATTGCAGTTCGTGATGGCTCTGGGCGGTGCGAAGCCGGGATGCCTGCGCCACCTGCTCCACGTACTGATTGATGTCGCTGTTGAGGATCGCCACCAGCGCCTTGATGTGGAACATATACCAGCTTATCGCCAGATCGCTCTCCTCCAGCTGCTTCGACAGCGGGGCGAGCTGACCTAGCTCGGCATTAAAATCAGGCAGAACCGCCTTTACGACCGGCTGTACGGTATTTCGGGGCAACGTTGCGGCCACCGCGTCCAGTTGCTGGATGGTCGCGCGCGGCGAAGGGGTATCGATGGCGGCGGCGATCAGCCGGTCCATCTCCATCAGCTGCTGCGCACCCGGTACGTTACTGTCATAACGGCGGTTGATGTCCTGCAGATGACGCAGGTAACTCTGGCTTTGATATAGCGAGCTCAGCAGGGCATTACGCTCCAGATGGCGTCGCTGTCCGCGCTCCAGCATCTCCGTCACGCTCTGCTGTAACTCATTGCTTCGTTGAATAATACGCGCCACCAGAGCTGGCTCCTGCTGCGCCAGCGGCGCCTCCGCAAGCTGCTCCAGCGAATGGCGGAGGGCCATTTGCGTCTGCTTCAGGCGCTCGGCTTCTCCTTTGTACTCGAGTGCCCCCACCACCTGCGAGAGCCGCACCGCCGCCGTCGCCACGTTGGCGGTATCGCGGGCCAGGTTCATGCTGCCGGTCATATCGTCCAGCGTTTGCTGCTGAACCTGCTCCTGGATTTGACTGGCGTGACGGAAGCCGAGCACCGCCACGCCGCTCACCATCAGCGTCACGGCGACCACCAGCAGATTGAAAATCAGCAGGCGACCGCGGGCGCTGGCGAAGAACGGGGGGCGGTGTGATGGCATGGATTGAGGCTCCTTTGCGGTTTGTTGTCCCCTCACCCTAACCCTCTCCCCAAAGGGGCGAGGGAATAATTTGCTCCCTCTCCCTTTCAGGGAGAGGGCCGGGGTGAGGGTAATTCAATAACTGTGATCCACATTAGCTATTCATAACTATGACAAATATGAACAGCTTCTGACATTTTGCATTTACGCACCTGTGATGAAGTGCAGAAATCGGCATTCACAGGAGATCCGCCATGAGCAGAACCCCGGTATTAGAGATGCGCAACATTGCCAAAACGTTTGGCAGTTTCCACGCGCTCAAGGGTGTGGATTTGACGGTTTTTCCCGGTGAGATCCACGCGCTGATGGGCGAAAACGGCGCGGGAAAAAGCACGCTGATGAAAATCCTCGCGGGGGCCTATACCGCCACTCACGGCGAGATCCTGATTGACGGTCAGCCGTTTCACATTAAAGGGCCGAAGGATGCGCTTGCCGCGGGCATCACCCTGATTTATCAGGAGATGCAGCTCGCGCCTAATCTGACCGTAGCCGAAAATATCTTCCTCGGCAGCGAGCTGTCGCGCGGCGGGATGGTGCAGCGCAAAGAGATGGCTGCCCAGGCGCAGGCGGTGATTGACCGCCTCGGCGCACAGTTCAGCGCCACCGATCTGGTGATGAAGCTCACCATCGCCGAACAGCAGCAGGTAGAAATTGCCCGCGCGCTGCACCGCAACAGCCGCATTCTGGTGATGGATGAACCCACCGCCGCCCTCTCCTCGCGGGAAACACATCGCCTGTTTGAACTGATTTTACGCCTGCGCGATGAAGGGATGGCGATCATTTATATCAGCCACCGCATGGCGGAAGTGTATGAACTCTCTGACCGCGTCAGCGTTCTGCGCGACGGGCAGTACGTCGGCAGCCTGACGCGCGACAAGCTTAACGCCTCCGAGCTGGTGCGCATGATGGTGGGACGACCGTTAAGCGACCTGTTCAACAAGGAGCGTGATATCCCCCTCGGCAGCCCACGCCTCAACGTGCATCACCTCACCGACGGTAAAAAAGTACAGCCCTGCAGCCTGCAGGTGCGTTCCGGCGAAATCGTCGGGCTGGCGGGGCTAGTCGGGGCCGGACGTTCCGAGCTGGCACAGCTTATCTTCGGCGTGCGCAAAGCCACGGGCGGCATGATTGAGGTCGACGGCGAGCCGGTGGTGATCCACTCCCCGCGTGCGGCCATCGAAAACGGCATCGGTTTTCTCACCGAGAACCGCAAGGAGCAGGGACTGTTTCTGGAGCTGGCGGCGCAGGAGAACATCACCATGGCGACGCTGGAGCGCGACGCCACCTTCGGCATGTTAAACCGCAAAAAAGCGCAGGCCATCTCCGATGACGCCATCGCCCTGCTTAACATCCGCGTGCCGCATGCTCAGGTGCGCGCGGGCGGGCTGTCGGGCGGCAACCAGCAGAAGCTGCTCATCTCCCGCTGGGTCGCGATTGGCCCACGCATTCTGATTCTGGACGAACCCACGCGTGGCGTGGACGTCGGGGCGAAAAGCGAGATCTACCGCATCATGAACCAGATGGCGCGCAAAGGGGTGGCGATTTTGATGATCTCCAGCGAGCTGCCGGAAGTGGTGGGGATGAGCGACCGGGTGTACGTGATGCGCGAAGGCAGCATCGCGGGCGAGCTTCACGGGCGTGACATCTCTCAGGAAAACATTATGACGCTGGCAACCGGCGTGAACGACACTCATCATCAGGCGGTGCAATCATGACAACTCCAACCCATCCGCAGCAGGTGGCGAAATCCGCCTCCGCCAAAAAAATGCTGATGAGCGATCTGATGCAAACGGTCGGTATTTTGCCAATTCTTATCCTGATTGTGGCGGTATTTGGCTTTATTGCCCCGAACTTCTTTACCGAGAGCAACCTGCTCAACATTACCCGTCAGGCGTCGATCAACATCGTGCTGGCGGCGGGAATGACCTTCATTATCCTCACCGGCGGGATTGACCTCTCCGTGGGGTCGATTCTCGGCACCACGGCGGTGGCCGCGATGGTGGTATCGCTCATTCCCGAATTCGCCGGGCTGTCCATTCCCGCCGCGCTGATGCTCGGCATGGTGCTGGGCCTGTTTAACGGCGCGCTGGTGGCTTTTGCCGGGCTGCCGCCCTTTATCGTCACGCTCGGCACCTACACGGCGCTGCGCGGCGCGGCGTACCTGCTGGCCGACGGCACGACGGTCATTAACTCGAACATCAACTTCGAGTGGATCGGCAATAACTATCTCGGCCCAATTCCCTGGCTGGTGGTGATCGCCCTGGCGGTCATTGTGGTGTGCTGGTTCATCCTGCGCCGTACCACGCTTGGCGTTCATATCTACGCCGTGGGCGGCAACATGCAGGCGGCGCGCTTAACGGGGATTAAGGTCTGGCTGGTGCTGCTGTTTGTCTACGGCATGAGCGGCCTGCTCTCCGGCCTCGGCGGCGTCATGAGCGCCTCACGCCTGTACAGCGCTAACGGCAACCTCGGCACAGGCTACGAGTTGGATGCAATTGCGGCAGTGATCCTTGGCGGCACCAGCTTTGTCGGCGGGATCGGCACGATCACCGGCACGCTGGTCGGCGCATTGATCATCGCCACCCTCAACAACGGCATGACGCTGATGGGCGTCTCCTACTTCTGGCAGTTGGTGATCAAAGGGGCGGTGATCATCATTGCGGTGCTGATCGACAAATACCGTACCCGACACCATCAAAGTGCATAACAACAATACCCTACGAGTGAGGAAGACAAGATGCGTTTGAAACCGTTAGTAACTGCGCTCTGTGCTGGCGCGCTGCTTGCCGCAACGCCGTTTGCGCAGGCGAAAGATCTGAAGTCCATTGGCGTGACGGTGGGTGACCTGGCTAACCCGTTCTTCGTGCAGATCACCAAAGGTGCCGAGCTGGAAGCGCGCAAACTGGCGGGGGATAACGTCAAGGTGACGCTGGTCTCCAGCGGGTACGATCTGGGCCAGCAGGTGGCGCAGATCGACAACTTCATCGCCGCGAAAGTGGACATGATCATCCTCAACGCCGCGGACTCCAAAGGGATCGGCCCGGCGGTGAAGCGCGCGAAGGACGCCGGGATCGTGGTCGTGGCGGTTGACGTCGCGGCGGAAGGGGCTGATGCGACCATCACCTCCGATAACACCCAGGCGGGTGAGATGGCCTGTAAGTACATTACCGACCGCCTGAAAGGGAAAGGCAACGTGGTGATCATCAACGGACCGCCGGTCTCAGCGGTGCAAAACCGCGTGGAAGGTTGCCAGACGGAGTTCAAAAAACATCCGGATATCAAGGTGCTCTCGGATAACCAGAACGCCAAAGGCAGTCGTGAAGGCGGTCTGGAAGTCATGACCTCCCTGCTGGCGGCTAATCCGAAGATCGACGGCGTGTTTGCGATTAACGATCCGACGGCGATCGGCGCCGATCTGGCCGCGAAACAGGCGCAGCGCAATGAGTTCTTTATCGTTGGCGTGGATGGTTCACCGGACGGTGAGGAAGCGCTGAAGCGCGAAAACTCGCTGTTTGTGGCGACCCCGGCGCAGGATCCGCAGGTTATGGCGGCAAAAGCGGTGGAGATCGGCTATGACATTCTCCAGGGCAAACCTGCGCCGAAAGCGCCCGTGCTGATCCCGGTGACGATGATCGATAAAAAGAACGTCGGCACGTATAAGGGGTGGACGGTTAAATGATCCTTTTCCCTCTCCCGCAGGGAGAGGGAACTGTTTTCAAGGAGTCCCCATGAAACGCTCCGACATTAACGAAATCCTCGGCCACACGCGGCAGTTTTTCTCCATGCACGACGTGCATCTCCCGCCTTTTGCCAGCTTTCCGCCAACGAAATGGCAGCAGCTTGACCAGGCTGCATGGCAGGAAGTGTTCGACCTCAGGCTCGGCTGGGACGTGACGGCATTCGGCGGCAACAACTTTGCCGCTGAGGGCCTGACGCTGTTTACCTTGCGCAACGGCTCGCCCAACGGTGTGCCGTATGAAAAAAACTATGCCGAAAAAATCATGCACGTGCGGGACGGCCAGGTCACGCCGATGCATTTTCACTGGCGTAAACGGGAAGACATCATCAACCGGGGCGGCGGGAATCTGATCGTGGAATTATGGAATGCCGGGGCGCATGAAGAGACGGAAAACACCGACGTGACGGTCACCGTCGACGGCTGCCGTCAAACCCACGCCCCCGGCAGCCAGCTGCGCCTCACGCCAGGGGAAAGCATCTGCCTGACGCCCGGTCTTTACCACAGTTTCTGGGGCGAACGCGGCTTCGGCGACGTGCTGGTCGGGGAAGTATCCTCGGTCAATGACGATGAACACGACAACCACTTTTTGCAGCCCGTTGCCCGCTATAACAACATCGAAGAAGACGAGCCGGCGCTGCTGGTGCTGTGCAACGAGTACAACCTGTTTCGGATATAAGGGGTGAATGATGCCATTGATTTCTCTTGCCGACGGTCTTGCCCACGCCAGACAACACCGCTATGCGCTGGGCGCATTTAACGTGCTCGATTCCCACTTCCTGCGCGCGCTGTTCGCCGCCGCAAAGCAGGAGCGCTCGCCGTTTATCATCAACATCGCCGAAGTGCACTTTAAGTACGTGTCGCTGGATTCGCTTGTCGAAGCGGTGAAGTTCGAAGCCGCCCGTCACGACATTCCCGTGGTGCTCAATCTCGACCACGGCCTGCATTTCGAGGCGGTGGTGCGCGCCCTGCGCTTAGGGTTCAGCTCGGTGATGTTCGACGGCTCTACGCTGAGCTATGAGGAAAACATCCGCCAGACGCGGGAAGTGGTGAAGATGTGCCACGCGGTGGGCGTCTCGGTGGAGGCGGAGCTGGGCGCAGTCGGGGGCGATGAAGGCGGCGCGCTTTACGGACATGCGGATGAAGCCTTCTTCACCGACCCACAGCTGGCGCGCGAATTTGTCGATTCAACCGGCATCGACGCGCTGGCTGTCGCCATCGGCAACGCACACGGCAAGTATAAAGGCGAGCCGAAGCTCGATTTCCCGCGTCTGGACGCCATTCGTCAACAGACGGGACTGCCGCTGGTATTACACGGCGGCTCCGGGATTAGCGATGCCGACTTCCGCCGCGCCATCGAGCTGGGCATTCATAAAATCAATTTCTATACCGGGATGTCGCAGGCCGCGCTCGCCGCCGTGGAGCAGCGTATGGCAAAACGCCAGCCGCTCTACGACGAGTTTGCCGAGCTGCTGCTGGGGATAGAAGAGGCGATTACGGATACGGTCGCCGAACAGATGCGCATTTTCGGCAGCGCGGGGCAGGCATAATGGAACGCAAAGGCATCATCGCCGCAGGCAATATGCTGGTGGACCACGTTCACCAGATCGTGCAATGGCCGGAGCGCGGCTGGCTGGCGGAAATCACCCACAGCGAACGCTCAACCGGCGGCGCGCCACTCAACGTCCTGCTGACGCTTGCGAAAATGCACGTTGGCCTGCCGCTGCAGGCGGTGGGGCTGATTGGCGAAGACAGCGACGGGGACTACATTCTGGCGATGCTCGACCAGTACCACGTCAACCGCCAGCGCGTACAGCGCACCACCTTTGCGCCAACCTCCATGTCGCAGGTGATGACCGATCCCAGCGGACAGCGTACCTTTTTCCACTCACCGGGGGCCAACCGCCTGCTGGATCTTCCCGCTTTCGATCGCTTAGACGGATCGATGAAGATCTTCCATCTCGGCTATCTCCTGCTGCTCGACAGCCTGGATATGCCCGATGACGAGTTCGGCACCCGCAGCGCGCGGCTGCTGGCACAAATGCGTGAACAGGGGTATGAAACCTCGCTCGACCTGGTTTCCCGCAAGGGTGACCCACGCTATCAGCCGCTGGTGCTCCCTGCCCTGCGCCATCTCGACTATCTGGTCATTAACGAGCTCGAGGCCGGTGAGTTTAGCGGCCTGACAATGCGTGATGAAAACGACGCCCCGCACATTGCCCATATCGCCGATGCCGCGGCGCAGCTGCTGGCGGCAGGCGTACGCCAGCGGGTGGTGATCCACTGCCCGGAAGGCGCATGGGGAGAAGCCCGCGGTGAAGAGGGTCGCTGGATCCCGTCATGGATGCTGGAGCAGGAAGAGATTATCGGCAGCGTCGGCGCGGGCGATGCCTTTTGCGCGGGCTTTTTATACGGCTGCCATGAATCGCTGCCGCTGACAGAGAGTATTTATCTGGCGCACGCCTGCGCGCGGGCAAGCCTGCTGGCCGCCAATGCGATTGACGGCGCAAAAACGCTGGCCGAGCTGCAGGCGTTTATTCGCGAGAGCGTTTAATTTAACAATAATTGCGATATTTCATTACAGTTCTATGAATTTTACATCCCCGAACTACACTCTCTCCATCTGGCATATTCGGCGTGGGCAGCACACTGTCCGCACACTTTTCCGAAATGAGATAGAAAGAGGACAAGGGAAAAATGTTCGCAGCCATCATCATCGGTATTTTCATTATCAGCGTTATTTATGCGCATTCACGCGGCAAAGAAAAACAGACGCTTTCTCGTCAGCTCTTCGACCATTCGACGTTTATGGCGCCCATCAATATGTTTATGACGGCGTTTTCTTCCCTGCCCGCCAGGCAGCCTTTCTTTGAAACAGAACGCTTCCCGGAATTAAATAAGCTGACGGAAAACTGGCTGGTTATTCGCGAAGAGGCGCTGCGTTTGCAGCATCATATTAAGGCGGCGGAAAATAATAACGACGCTGGCTTTAACACCTTTTTTAAACGCGGCTGGAAACGTTTTTATCTGAAGTGGTATGCCGATGCCCATCCCTCCGCGCAGTCTTTATGCCCGGTAACGACCCGGCTGGTAAGTGAAATCCCCTCGGTGAAGGCGGCCATGTTTGCCGAGCTGCCGGCGGGGGCGAAGCTTGGCAAGCACCGGGACCCGTACGCGGGCTCGGTTCGTTACCATCTGGGCTTATTCACACCGAATGACGATCGCTGCTTTATTGAAGTCGACAGGCAGCGCCACAGCTGGCGGGATGGAGAAGCCGTTATTTTTGATGAGACCTACGTCCACTGGGCAGAGAATAAAACGGATCAAACGCGCATTATTCTTTTCTGCGATATTGAGCGTCCGATGAAATGGCGCTGGGCGCAGGCGGTTAACCATTGGGTGGGAACCACGCTAATGTCTGCAGCCAGCTCACCGAATGACGAGAATGACAGCACTGGCGGCATTAACCGCATTTTTAAATACGTTCATGCAGGTCGCGAGCGGGGGCAGCGTCTGAAAAAAAGAAACCGTAAGGCCTATTACGCCCTCAAATATCTGTGCATCGCTGCAATCTTTGCCGCCATCATTGTTCCGGCGATAACGTAAGCCTTATGCCGCCTGTTCGGGCCGGCTCACATCGATGGCAAACACGTAACCCAGCCCGCGGATCGTTTTGATAAGCGCAGGCTGATGCGGGTTAGCCTCTATTTTCCGGCGCAGGCGCATGATCAGCACGTCAATCGTGCGATCGAACACGTCGGCGCTTTCGCTGTGGGTCAGCTCGAGCAGCCTGTCACGGCTCAGCACCCGACGGGCATTTTGCGTGAGCGCCAGCAGCAGGCCGTACTCGCCCTGGGTTAAGGGCACGGGATTACGCTGCGGATCGCTCAGCTCGCAGCGGGTGGTATCAAGCGTCCATCCGTTAAACGCAATGCCCGCGACGGGCGCTGCGGGAGCTTCCGCCGCCAGCACGCCCGTACGGCGCAGCACCGCTTTCACGCGGGCAACCACCACGCGCGGGTTGAACGGTTTGCCAATATAATCGTCGGCCCCCATCTCCAGCCCCACCACCACGTCTGACTCGCTGCCCAGCCCGGTTAACATCACAACCGGTAGCGCCGGACGCTGCTTTTGCAGCTGCAGCAGAACCTGCAGGCCATTAATATCCGGCAGCATCATATCCAGCAGCACAAGCGCGATATTTGGCTCCTGTTGTACCCGGCGCAGCGCATCCTGGCCGTTATGGCAGACAAGCACGCTAAAGACGTGCTCGCTCAGCACGTCCTGAAGCAGTTCGCAGACTGCCGTATCGTCATCAACCACCAGAATCGCCGGTTTCATCGTATGCTTCCGTCAGGGGATTATGTTAAGTCTGAACTATTCTGCCGTCGGCTCCAGTCAAAAGGTTTTTTCAGTGACGGAAATTCAACCCATGTCACATCCGCCGCCCTGTCGACACGTCAATTTTGACGATTGGCTGCTTTTTGTCAGGGTTTTCACCCCGAATGGGCCGTAAAGTCAGGGGATACCCATACAAAAAACATGGCATAGAAGCTGCATAGTGGGTGCGAACGATTCGATTAACTGGAGCAGACTGATGAAAAAAGTCGTCACGGTTTGCCCTTATTGTGCCTCAGGTTGCAAGATCCACCTGGTGGTCGATAACGGCAAAATCGTCCGGGCGGAGGCCGCACAGGGGAAAACCAACCAGGGCACGCTGTGCCTGAAAGGTTACTACGGCTGGGATTTTATTAACGATACCCAAATCCTTACCCCGCGCCTGAAAACCCCTATGATCCGCCGCGAGCGCGGCGGCAAGCTGGAAGCCGTCTCCTGGAACGAGGCGCTGGATTACGTCGCCACGCGCCTGAGCGCCATCAAGGCCAAGTATGGCCCGGATGCCATCCAGACCACCGGCTCTTCCCGCGGGACGGGAAATGAAACCAACTATGTGATGCAAAAATTCGCGCGCGCCGTTATTGGTACCAATAACGTCGACTGCTGCGCTCGCGTCTGACACGGCCCATCGGTTGCAGGTCTGCACCAGTCGGTCGGTAACGGCGCAATGAGTAATGCCATCAACGAGATAGATAATACCGATCTCGTCTTCATCTTTGGTTATAACCCGGCGGATTCTCACCCTATCGTCGCGAACCACGTTATTCGCGCTAAACAGAATGGGGCGAAAATCATCGTCTGCGATCCGCGCAAAATTGAAACCGCGCGCATTGCGGATATGCACATTGCATTGAAAAACGGCTCGAACATCGCGCTGTTGAATGCAATGGGACACGTCATCATTGAGGAGAACCTGTACGACCAGGTGTTTGTCGCGACCCGTACGGAAGGCTTTGAAGAGTATAAGAAAATAGTCGAAGGCTATACGCCGGAGTCGGTTGAAGCGATAACCGGCGTTAGCGCGCAGGCGATCCGTCAGGCGGCCAGGATGTATGCCGGAGCGAAAACCGCCGCCATCCTCTGGGGCATGGGCGTGACCCAGTTCTACCAGGGCGTGGAGACCGTGCGCTCGCTGACCAGCCTCGCGATGCTGACCGGTAATCTGGGTAAAGCCCACGTTGGCGTGAACCCGGTGCGCGGTCAGAATAACGTGCAGGGCGCCTGCGATATGGGCGCGCTGCCGGATACTTATCCTGGCTACCAGTACGTGAAATTCCCGGAGAACCGCGCCAAATTCGCGAAGGCCTGGGGTGTGGAAAGCCTGCCGGAACATACTGGGTACCGCATCAGCGAGCTGCCGCACCGCGCGGCGCATGGCGAAGTGCGTGCGGCCTACATCATGGGCGAAGATCCGCTTCAGACCGACGCCGAGCTCTCTGCAGTGCGTAAAGGGTTTGAGGATCTGGAGCTGGTGATTGTCCAGGATATCTTCATGACCAAAACCGCGGCGGCGGCGGATGTCATTTTACCGTCGACCTCCTGGGGCGAGCATGAAGGCGTCTACACCGCGGCCGACCGCGGCTTCCAGCGCTTCTTCAAGGCGGTCGAGCCGAAGTGGGATCTGAAAACGGACTGGCAGATTATCAGCGAAATCGCCACCCGTATGGGCTACCCGATGCACTACAACAACACCCAGGAGATCTGGGACGAGTTGCGCAGCCTGTGTCCGGACTTCTACGGCGCCACCTATGAAAAAATGGGTGAGCTGGGATACATCCAGTGGCCGTGCCGGGATGAGTCGGAGGCCGATCAAGGCACGTCCTATCTCTTTAAGGAGAAATTCGACACCCCGAACGGGCTGGCGCAATTCTTCACCTGCGACTGGGTCGCGCCCATTGATAAACTCACCGATGAGTATCCAATGGTGCTCTCCACCGTACGTGAAGTGGGCCACTACTCCTGTCGTTCGATGACCGGCAACTGCGCCGCGCTGGCCGCGCTGGCGGACGAACCGGGCTATGCGCAAATCAACACCGCCGATGCGGAACGCCTTGGTATTGAGGACGAGGCGCTGGTGTGGGTGAATTCGCGCAAAGGGCGGATCATCACCCGTGCGCAGGTCAGCGATCGTCCAAACAAAGGGGCGGTCTATATGACCTATCAGTGGTGGATTGGTGCCTGCAACGAGCTGGTAACGGAGAACTTAAGCCCGATAACCAAAACGCCGGAGTATAAATACTGCGCCGTCAACGTTGAGCCGATTGCGGATCAGCACGCGGCGGAACAGTACGTGATCGACGAATATAACAAGCTGAAAGCCCGACTGCGCGAAAGCGCAATGGGTTGAAGCCGTTAATTCATCGATGAATAAAGGGAGTGAAATATTCACTCCCTTTTTATTTCCGATTAATTCATAAGAAATATAAATTACTATTCTGGAAATCGGCTCGCAGAAATAATGTAATTTTCGCGAAAAAGAATTACATCTTTGCATTTTAATTCAGAGGGATAAGATATTCGGCGGGTGCTTAAGACTTTCTGTCTTGAGCATTGTTGAGGGACAGAAAGTAGAAAGCCCCGGGAAATTTTCATTTACCCGAGGCTACTCCCTCAACTCCCAACAGGCTGAGAGTAGCCTCTTATTCTTTTTTTGACAAGGAGTAAAAGGCATGACGCCATTAAAAACTGCGTTAGGCATCGTCTTTATTGTTTGCCTGACGATAGTGATCTTTACCTTTATTACTCGCGGTAAGCTCTGCGAGTTTTCAATAAAGAGTGAACATCAGGAGGTGGCGGCTAAATTAGCCTGCAACCCAGGCTAACCTCTATGGGCGGAACAACGGTTCCGCCCGGCTTGTAGGATGCTGAGGTCTTAATGCACCCATTTTTTTCTTTTGCGCCCGCGATTATACTGCGCGGCGTGTACCCAGATGATAAGAATCCATGAAAGCCATTTTTCTGTTGTTAGTGTTTTTAACGTCCTTCGCCAGCGCGGATGAGATAGGCAGCCAGTATCGGAAACAGGCGGAAGCCGGTGATGCGCGTGCCCAGTATTATCTTGCCGATACGTACTTCAGCTCCGGCGACAGCAAGAAGGCCGCGCTGTGGGCCGAGAAAGCCGCGAAAGGCGGTGATGTCGACGCCATGGGGTTGCTCTCGCAAATCCTCTTTACACAGGGCGATTACGCACAGGCCAAAGCCCTGGCCCAACAGGCAAACATTGCTGGCAGCAAACGCGGCGCGATCATGCTGGCGCGCATTCTGGTGAATACTCAGGTAGGGAAAACGGACTATCCGCAGGCTATCAGACTGCTGCAAACGGCAACCGAAGATATCGACAGCGACTCTGCGGTCGATGCGCAACTGCTGCTGGGACTCATTTATGCCAACGGCGTCGAGGTGGCGCAGGATGACGTGCAGGCCGCCTCGTGGTTCAAGCGAAGTTCAGCCCTTTCGCGTACGGGCTATGCCGAGTACTGGGCAGGGATGTTGTTCAGGCAGGGTGAGAAAGGCTTTATCACGCCAAATAAGCAGAAAGCACTGTACTGGTTGAACCTGAGCTGCACTGAAGGGTTTGATACGGGATGCGAAGAGTTTGATGCGTTAAGCGGAGAATAAAGTGCCGGGTGGCGGCTTTGCCTTACCCGGCCTACAAGACTCGTAGGCCCGGTAAGCGCAGCGCCACCGGGCTTAAGAGGTTACCGATCGGCAGTCTTATCAAAACGACCCAGCACCTCGCGTTCATACGCCAGCGCCTTTTTACGATCGAATTTGTGTTCCCACTTGGCGATAACCAGCACCGCCAGTGCATTACCCACCACGTTCAGCGCCGTACGCGCCATGTCGAGGATACGGTCCACACCGGCGATAAAGGCCAGACCTTCCAGCGGAATACCGACGCTGCCCAGCGTCGCCAGCAGCACCACGAACGACACGCCCGGTACGCCTGCGATACCTTTAGAGGTCACCATCAGCGTCAGCACCAGGACGATCTCCTGCCACAGCGACAGGTCAATGCCGTACAGCTGGGCAATAAAGATAGCGGCGATGCTCTGATACAGCGTGGAACCATCCAGGTTAAAGGAGTAACCGGTCGGCACCACGAAGCTGGTGATCGACGCTGGCGCGCCGTAGGCTTCCATCTTCTCAATAATACGCGGCAGCACGCTCTCAGAGCTTGCTGTGGAGTAGGCCAGAATCAGCTCATCTTTCAGGATACGGATCAGGATCCAGATGCTCAGCCCGCACAGACGCGCCACGATGCCCAGCACCACCAGCGCAAAGAACAGGATCGCGAAGTGCACCAGAATCACCAGCTTCGCCAGCGGCCAGAGGGAGGCAAAACCGAAGTTCGCCACGGTGACGGCAATAAGCGCAAACACCCCTACCGGCGCGTAACGCATCACCATGTGGGTCACTTTAAACATGGTCTCGGAGATAGAGCGGAACACGGTCACCAGCGGTTCGCGGTGCGTCGCGGGCAGAGAGGAGAGCCCCAGACCAAACAGGACCGAGAAGAAGATAATAGGCAACATCTCGCCCTTCGCCATCGATGCCACGATGTTGGTCGGTACCAGAGAAAGGATAGTGCCCATCAGGCCGTGTGCATGGCTCTGCACGTCAGCGGTTGTACTTTGGTATTTCGAAATATCCACCGTAGCCAGCTGCGACATATCAATCCCGGAACCCGGCTGGAACACGTTCGCCAGGGTGATACCGAGAATGATCGCAACCGTAGTGATCACTTCGAAATAGATAATGGTTTTCGCACCAATACGACCTAACTGCTTCGCATCGCCGACGCCCGCAATACCCACCACCAGCGTCGAGATCACAATCGGTACCACAATCATCTTGATCAGATGAATAAAGATATCCCCTGCCGGTGAAAGCAGGTTCGCAATCAGCCAGTCGCGGCTGTCGCTGTGATAGTGGAGGTAACTGCCCAGCAGGATGCCCAGCACAAGGGCAATTAAGATCTGCCAGGCCAGGCTGACTTTAACGTTTTTCATAGAAACTGACTTCCTCAATGAAGCGCCTTATTCACTCAAACTGCATGAATAGGGGGACATACTGATAGGGTATGAATTGTGTTGCGTCGATTTATGGGATTTTTTAACGCGGCGTATGAGTATCATTTGCGCGGCCTGTTGCGCAAGCCTTAAAGAACGACGCATTTCACTCGTAAAAGCGTCCGTGACGGGAGTTTCTCCTGTTTCTAATAAATAACCTTTTGTTATAAAAACGCTTTTTTAAACATAAATGTGAATAATCGTCAGCATAAATTATTTTCCTTCAAAGTTTCATTCGCTCATTTTTCAACCTGTTCAAACAATGCGTGATCTGTAGCCCAAATAATAAACAAAGCTTGTAAAGCCCCTATTATTAACGTTTTTGCGACATATTATTAACATCTTACAAGGAGAAAAAAAGCCATGAGCCAAATACACAAACATGACATTCCCGCAAACATTGCGGACCGTTGCCTGATCAACCCGGAGCAGTACCACGAGAAATATCAGCAATCTATCACCGCCCCGGACACCTTCTGGGGTGAGCAGGGCCATATCCTGGACTGGATCAAACCTTATCAGAAGGTGAAGAACACCTCCTTTGCGCCCGGTAACGTCTCCATTAAATGGTATGAAGATGGCACGCTGAACCTGGCGGCGAACTGCCTTGACCGTCACCTTGCCGCGCGCGGGAACGAGACGGCGATTATCTGGGAAGGCGATGATGCCTCGCAGAGCAAACACATTACTTATAAAGAATTGCACCGCGACGTGTGCCGCTTTGCCAACGTCCTGCTGGATAAAGGCATTAAAAAAGGCGACGTGGTCGCAATCTATATGCCGATGGTGCCGGAAGCGGCGGTGGCCATGCTGGCCTGCGCGCGTATCGGCGCCATTCACTCGGTTATCTTTGGCGGGTTCTCGCCAGAGGCGGTTGCGGGTCGTATTGTCGATTCAAGCTCAAAACTGGTGATCACCGCCGATGAAGGCGTGCGTGCAGGACGCGGTATCCCACTCAAGAAAAACGTCGACGAAGCGCTGAAAAACCCGAACGTCAAAACGGTCAGCAACGTCATCGTCCTTAAGCGTACCGGCGGCAAAATCGACTGGCACGAGGGGCGCGACCTGTGGTGGAGCGACCTGATTGAAAAAGCGAGCGACCAGCATCAGCCTGAAGAGATGAATGCGGAAGATCCGCTCTTCATTCTTTACACCTCTGGCTCAACCGGCAAACCGAAAGGCGTGCTGCACACCACTGGCGGGTATCTGGTCTACGCGGCCACCACTTTCAAATACGTCTTCGACTACCACCCGGGCGACATCTACTGGTGTACTGCCGACGTGGGCTGGGTCACCGGGCACAGCTATCTGCTGTATGGCCCGCTGGCCTGTGGCGCAACAACGCTGATGTTTGAAGGCGTACCGAACTGGCCGACCCCGGCGCGTATGTGCCAGGTCGTCGACAAGCATCAGGTCAATATTCTCTACACCGCGCCAACGGCGATCCGCGCATTAATGGCGGAAGGCGATAAAGCCATCGAAGGCACCGATCGCTCTTCATTGCGCATCCTTGGTTCCGTGGGCGAGCCGATTAACCCGGAAGCCTGGGAGTGGTACTGGAAGAAAATCGGCAACGAGAAATGCCCGGTCATGGACACCTGGTGGCAGACCGAAACCGGCGGTTTCATGATCACCCCAATGCCGGGCGCCACGCAGCTGAAAGCAGGCTCGGCAAGCCGTCCGTTCTTCGGCGTGCAGCCTGCGCTGGTGGATAACGAAGGCAACCCGCTGGAAGGCGCCACCGAAGGCAACCTGGTGATCACAGACTCGTGGCCGGGTCAGGCGCGTACCCTGTTCGGCGATCACGATCGCTTCGAGCAGACCTACTTCTCGACCTTTAAAAACATGTACTTCAGCGGCGACGGCGCGCGCCGTGATGAAGACGGTTATTACTGGATCACCGGACGCGTGGACGACGTGCTGAACGTCTCCGGCCACCGTCTGGGCACCGCGGAGATTGAATCAGCGCTGGTGTCGCATCCGAAGATTGCCGAAGCGGCCGTTGTCGGTATTCCGCACAACATCAAAGGCCAGGCGATTTACGCCTATGTCACTCTGAACCACGGTGAAGAACCGTCGCCAGAACTTTATACAGAAGTGCGCAACTGGGTGCGTAAAGAGATTGGCCCGCTGGCCACGCCGGACGTGCTGCACTGGACCGACTCGCTGCCGAAAACCCGCTCCGGCAAAATCATGCGCCGTATCTTGCGCAAAATCGCGGCAGGGGACACCAGCAACCTCGGTGATACCTCAACGCTCGCGGATCCTGGCGTGGTGGAAAAACTGCTCGAAGAGAAGCAGGCCATCGCAATGCCATCGTAATCTTTTCTCCCTCTCCCCGTGGGAGAGGGCCGGGGTGAGGGCATCAGACCGCACCTTCCTCCCCTCACCCTCTCCCCATAGGGGAGAGGGGATAAAAACAAACCAACCTTACCTTTGGAGACTCTGTGATGAATGACCATATTTGTCAGCAGATAGAGAATAGTGCGCACTACAGGGAGCTCGTCGATAAGCGGCAACGGTTTGCCTTCACCCTTTCCATCATCATGCTGATTATCTATGTCGGCTTTATTCTGCTGATCGCCTTTGCGCCGCACTGGCTGGGCACCCCGCTGCACGAGGGGACCAGCGTGACGCGCGGTATTCCCATTGGCATTGGCGTGATCGTGATTTCATTTGTGCTGACCGGCGTCTACGTCTGGCGCGCGAACGGTGAATTCGATCGTCTTAATAAAGCGGTACTGCAAGAGGTAAAAGCATCATGAAGCGAGTCCTGACGGCGCTAGCCGCCACACTTCCCTTTGCCGCCCACGCGGCGGATGCCATTACCGGCGAGGTACAGCGCCAGCCAACCAACTGGCAGGCGATTATCATGTTCCTGATTTTCGTGGTGCTGACGCTGTACATTACGTACTGGGCGTCGAAACGCGTGCGCTCCCGTAACGACTACTACACCGCAGGCGGCAACATTACCGGCTTCCAGAACGGCCTGGCGATTGCGGGTGACTTTATGTCTGCCGCCTCGTTCCTCGGGATCTCCGCGCTGGTCTACACCTCCGGCTATGACGGCCTGATTTACTCCCTCGGCTTCCTCGTCGGCTGGCCGATCATTCTGTTCCTGATTGCCGAGCGCCTGCGCAACCTGGGCCGCTATACCTTCGCCGACGTGGCCTCGTATCGCCTGAAGCAGGGGCCGATTCGCACCCTCTCCGCTTGCGGTTCGCTGGTGGTGGTGGCGCTGTATCTGATCGCACAGATGGTGGGCGCGGGTAAATTGATCGAGCTGCTGTTCGGCCTGAACTACCACATCGCGGTGGTACTGGTGGGCGTGCTGATGGTGATGTACGTCCTGTTCGGCGGCATGCTGGCGACCACCTGGGTGCAAATCATCAAAGCGGTATTGCTGCTGTTCGGCGCCAGCTTTATGGCCTTTATGGTGATGAAGCACGTCGGGTTCAGCTTCAATAACCTGTTTACCGAAGCCATGGCGGTCCATCCGAAAGGGGAAGCCATTATGAGCCCGGGCGGGCTGGTGAAAGACCCGATTTCTGCCCTGTCGCTCGGTCTGGGCCTGATGTTTGGTACCGCAGGTCTACCGCACATTCTGATGCGCTTCTTCACCGTGAGCGATGCGCGTGAAGCGCGCAAGAGCGTCTTCTACGCCACCGGCTTCATGGGCTACTTCTATATCCTGACCTTTATCATCGGCTTTGGCGCGATCATGCTGGTGGGGGCAAACCCGGCGTTTAAAGATGCCGCGGGCGCGCTGATTGGCGGCAATAACATGGCGGCGGTGCATCTGGCCGACGCGGTGGGCGGCAACCTGTTCCTCGGCTTTATCTCTGCCGTGGCCTTCGCCACCATTCTTGCGGTGGTTGCGGGTTTAACGCTGGCCGGGGCGTCGGCGGTTTCGCATGACCTCTACGCCAACGTCTTCCGCAAAGGCGCGAGCGAGCGCGATGAGCTGAAAGTCTCCAAAATCACCGTGCTGGTACTGGGCGTTGTGGCGATCCTGCTGGGCATTCTGTTCGAGAAGCAAAACATCGCCTTTATGGTGGGGCTGGCCTTCTCCATTGCGGCCAGCTGTAACTTCCCGATCATCCTGCTCTCCATGTACTGGTCGAAACTGACCACCCGTGGCGCGATGATTGGCGGCTGGCTGGGGCTGCTGACGGCGGTGATCTTAATGATTCTGGGCCCGACGATCTGGGTGCAGATCCTCGGTCACGCCAGCGCCATCTTCCCGTATGAATACCCGGCGCTGTTCTCCATTGCTGTGGCGTTTATCGGTATCTGGGTCTTCTCGGCCACCGACAATTCGCCGGAGGGTAACCTGGAGCGCGAGAAATTCCGCGCCCAGTTTATTCGTTCACAAACCGGTCTTGGCGTTGAGCAGGGCCGCGCGCACTAAACCTTTCTCCCCGGCCATTCTGGTCGGGGAGCTTAAAACATCACCCACGCCACCAGCGGCGCAACCAGCACCATCACCACGCCCGACAGCATCATCACCAGGCTCGCGACAACGCCCTCCTGCTGGCCCAGCTCATAGGAACGAGCCGTGCCCGCGCCGTGCGACGCGGCGCCAAATCCCGCGCCTTTGGCCATTCCTTCCCGAATAGAAAGCCGCAGAAAGAGCATATCGCCCACCGCCATCCCAAAGACACCCGTCACCACCACAAACAGCGCCACCAGGTCCGGCTGTCCGCCGAGGGGTTTAGCCGCCGCCAGCGCAAACGGCGTGGTCACCGAGCGCACGGCCAGGCTGCGCTGAATTTCATCGGGCAGCGTAAACAGTCTCGCCAGCCAGACGGAGCTACAGACCGCGACCACCGTGGCGGTGATCACGCCTGCGCTGAGCGACATCCAGTGGCGCCTGATAATCGCCAGGTTGTCATAAACGGGCACGGCAAAGGCGATGGTCGCCGGGCCGAGCAGCCACAGCAGCCAGTGGGACTCACCAATGTAGTTCTGCCAGGAAATGTGGCCGAAGACCAGCATCAGCACCAGCAGGATCGGCGTGAAGACCAGCGGCATCAGCGGCAGCGCATGAAACCGGCGATACAGCCGCTTGTTGGCAAAGTAGATCCCGAGCGTCGCGATCAGGCACAGGACGCTGATCTGAAAGTTAGTCATGTTTGTGCCTGCTGATTTCAAACCGGTAGACTTTATCCACGACCCAGGCGGTCGCCCCCAGCACCATCAACGTACTCAGCGCGATCACCGCAAAGATTCGCCAGCCGTCCACCATCAGCAGTTGCGCATAGTTCACCACCGCCACCACGGCAGGGACAAAGAACAGCAGCATCTCCGCCAGCAGCCAGCGCGCCCCGGCGCGCACCCAGTTAAGGGGGATCACGCGACAGAGGATGAGCGTCAGCATCAGCAGCATCCCCACCAGGTTGGCAGGCAGCGGCAGGTGGAGCCAGCCGACAAGATATTCGGCGAAAACAAACAGTCCCGCGTAGAGCAGTACCTGAACCGGGACCTGGAGTCGTTGTACAACGGCAGGCGTAACACGGCTTAACGCCACGGCCATGGGGGTTTTCCTCAAAAATGAGACGAGGCGCCAGTATAGTGAGCGCACGGTGTGGACTGAAATGAATTAAAATCATCAAAGGTATAGTTTCGAGGAATAATCATGGACATAAGAACGCTGCGCTATTTTGTCGAAGTGGTTCGTCAGCAAAGTTTTACCCGCGCAGCGGAGAAGTTGTTTGTTACCCAGCCCACCATCAGCAAAATGCTGAAAAACCTCGAAGATGAACTGAACTGTACCCTGCTGATCCGCGACGGGCGCAAGCTGCTGCTGACCGACACCGGACGCGTGGTGTTCGAACGCGGGCTGGCGATTCTGGCGGAGTTCCGCCAGCTGGAAGCAGAGCTGGACGATATTAATCATCTGACCAAAGGGGTGCTTCGCCTCGGCATTCCCCCGATGGTCGGCATGATGATGGCCGGACCGATTAGCCTGTTTCGCCAGCGTTATCCCGGCGTAGAGCTGAAGATTTCGGAGTTTGGTGGGTTAACCGTCCAGCAGGCCGTCACTAACGGCGAGCTCGATGTGGCAATGACCGCCCTCCCCGTTGAGGAAGAGAGCGGCCTGGCGACGCTTCCGCTCTTTAGCCACCCGCTGTGCGTGCTGGTGCCCCGCTCCGGCGACTGGCTAAAGAGGGAGTCGGTGAAGCCTGAACTACTCGGCGAGCACCCCCTGCTGATCTACAACGAAGACTTCGCCCTCAGCCGCCAGCTGATGACGCTGTTTAACCAGCATAACGTCAAGCCGCGCATTGCGGTACGCAGCGGACAATGGGATTTCCTGGCAGCGATGGTGCAGGCCGGCGTGGGGATTGCCATTCTGCCGCAGCCGATTTGCGAGCGTCTGGATAAAAACACGCTGCGCTGGATCCCACTGGAGAGCGCTCTGCACTGGCAGTTAGGGATGATCTGGCGTGAAGGGGTCTATTTGTCGCAGAGCGCGCAGGCGTGGCTGCAATGTTGTGAGGGGTTTTGGGTGCGGTCTGAATAGTGCCCGGTGGCGCTTACCGGCCTACGTTCGAACCGTAGGCCGGGTAAGGCGAAGCCGCCACCCGGCAAAACAGCGCTACTGATTCTCTATCAACAGCGCTTCCAGCAGGTCCAGATCGTGCAGCAGCTTTTGCAGCGTCTCGTTGCTGATCTGGCGCGTGGCGCGCAGGTGGTACAGTTCAGCACGCTCTGAGCGCAGCGCTGCCAGACGGAACCGGCGTTCCAGGTTCTCCTCCTGCAGCGAGCTTTCCACATCGTTACGCCCGTCCGCGCGGCGGCGAAGATTACCAATTACGCGGGAACTCACTTCCGTCAGCAGCTGATTATCGATGTTCTCTTCCGCATCCGCGGCCAGACGCTCTTCCATTTTCTGGATGGCGACAATCGCCACTTCGGCGGTCGCTGCACGCGCAATGCGCTCTTCCTTGTGCTGCTGGGTCGAATCACCGACATCAATATGCTGGAGTAAAATCGGCAGCATAATCACGCCGACAAACAGTGAGAACAGAATGACGCCCGCTGCCAGGAACACCAGCTCGTAACGCGCCGGGAAGACGTCGCCCGTCGGCAGCAGCAGCGGAATGGAGAGGACACCGGCAAGGGTGATCGCCCCGCGTACGCCCGCAAAAGAGGCAATCAGCAGTTCACGCGTTGTCCACGAACCAAACTCCATCGGCTTTTTCTTCAGGAAGCGGACGCTGAAGTTTTTCATCGTCCACAGCCAGCCGAAACGCACCAGCATCAGCGCCAGGTAGATCAGCACGATGTCGGTAAACAGCATCCAGACTTCAACGTTTGGATCGGCTTCGGCCGCCACCAGCGAGGATTCCATAATGCCCGGCAGCTGCAGGCCCAACAGCAGGAACACCATGCCGTTAAAGACAAACTCCAGCATCGCCCAGGTGCTGTTGGCACGCAGACGCATAGCCAGCGGCGCGCGGCGCATCACGCCGGAGCGGGTAATGGTCATCCCTGCCGCCACTGCCGCCAGAATGCCCGACACGCCGATATGTTCGGCAATCAGATAAGAGGCGAACGGCAGCAGGAACAGCAGTACGATCTGCGTAGCGGGTTCATCGCCGCCCCAGCGGCTGAGGAAGCGCAGCGAGCGGCCGTACAGCCAGCTCACCACGAAGCCCGCGAGAATACCGCCAATCGCCACCTTGAAGAATTCCAGCGTCGCGCCGCCGACGGTAAAGACCATCGTGCCCATCGCAACGGCCACAGCAAACTTCAGGGCAACCAGGCCGGAGGCGTCGTTCATCAGCGCCTCCCCCTGTAAAATCCCCATAATTTTCTTCGGAATACGGCCTTCACCCACAATACCGGACAGCGCCACGGCATCGGTTGGCGACAGCACGGCGGCCAGCGCAAAGGCAGGAATTAACGGGATACCCGGTACCGTCCAGTAGATCAGGAAACCAATCCCGACGACGGTGACCACCACCAGCGCAAGCGCCAGGCCGAAGATCTCTCGCCCGTGCTCAAGGAATTCGCGCGTGGGCGTTTTCCAGCCATCCGCAAACAGCAGTGGCGGAATGAACAGCACGAGGAACAGTTCTGGGTCAAATTCCACGTGCAGGCCAAACGTCGGCCACGCCAGCAGCGCGCCGATGGCAATTTGCATTAATGGCAGGGGGACCTGAAAGGGCAGTACGCGTGTAACCACCCCGGATAGCGAGACCACAAGGGTCATGATGAGTATTGTGAAGAAGATTTCCATGCGTTCCCTGTTTGCTGTGTTGCTTATGTACTCCGGAAGGCGTCGTGCCTTTTATTCTATCTTCCCCAGAGTAACGCAAAAGGCAACAGGATGAGTCCTGAAAATAAAAACGGGCGGCCTGAGCCACCCGTTTTCGCATCAAAGGCCAATTTAGATAGCCCAGCCGCCCGCGTAAAACGCCACCAGCGCAACGGCAATCACAACGGTACCAACGTTCAGCTTGCGCCATTCCCCGGAGACCAGACGACCAATCACCAGCGACGCGAAACCGATCATAATGCCGGTCACGATGTTACAGGTCAGCACGATAAAGACCGCGGTAATCAGGCC
Source organism: Enterobacter sp. TCD1-1 (assembly GCF_020567405.1). Taxonomy (NCBI): domain Bacteria; kingdom Pseudomonadati; phylum Pseudomonadota; class Gammaproteobacteria; order Enterobacterales; family Enterobacteriaceae; genus Enterobacter; species Enterobacter sp. TCD1-1. The sequence continues at coordinate 45,721 of NZ_JAJCXF010000008.1, forward strand.
AGACATCGCGTCCACGAAATCCGCAAAGTCGATTTTCGCCACGTTGCTCAGCATCAGCAGGCCAACGTACATCAGCGCTGGCGCGGTCGCGTACGCCGGAACCAGGTAGGAGAGCGGAGAGAGGAACAGGATCAGCATGAACAGCACGCCAACGGTGATCGCCGTCAGGCCGGTTTTACCGCCTGCCGCCGTACCCGCTGCGGACTCGATGTACACCGCCGCAGGCGCTGCGCCCACCAGGCCTGAGAAGACGCTGCTCAGGGAGTCCGTCGTCAGCGCTTTGCCACCGTCAATAATCTGACCGTCTTTATCCAGCAGGTTCGCCTGACCGGCCACCGCACGAATGGTACCGGTCGCGTCAAACACCGCGGTCATTACCAGCGCCAGCACGCTTGGCAGGATGACCGGGTTCAGCGCGCCAACGATATCCAGGCTGCCAATCAGAGAGTTGCCTTTGTCATCGCTCAGCGACGGCATGGCGAAAATGCCGGAGAAATGGACGTTCGGATCGAAAATCAGGCCGACAATGGAAACGCCGATAATGGTCAGCAGGATGCCGCCCGGGACTTTCAGTTTTTCCAGACCGATAATCACCGCCAGCCCGATCAGCGACATGATCACCGGGAAGCTGGCGAAATGGCCGAGCGCCACCGGCAGACCGTCCAGCGGGTTCTTGATGACCAGACCGACGCCGTTGGCGGCGATCAGCAGCAGGAACAGGCCGATACCGATGCCGGTACCGTGCGCCACGCCCTGCGGCAGGTTGCGCAAGATCCAGCTACGGATGCCGGTCGCTGAAATAACGGTAAACAGCACACCCATCAGGAAAACGGCGCCCAGCGCAACCGGTACGCTGATGTGCTGGCCCAGCACCAGGCTGAACGCGGTAAACGCGGTCAGGGAGATGGCGCAACCAATCGCCAGCGGCAGGTTCGCCCACAGGCCCATCACGATAGAGCCCACGCCGGCCACAAGGCAGGTCGCTACAAAGACAGCTGCTGGCGGGAAGCCCGCTTTGCCCAGCATGCCCGGCACAACGATGACGGAATACACCATCGCCAGAAACGTTGTCAAACCGGCAACGATTTCCTGGCGCACGGTGCTGCCGCGGGCCGAAATTTTAAACATGGCGTCAAGTGAACCGCCAGTACGCGCAGATGGCGTAGACATAGAAAACATCCCCTGAGAGTTTTTTAGGAAGTCCGTAAGCGAGGTGGAGACGCCACTGCCAGCTAAACGTCAAATCCTTGTGTTGCGTTTGCGACGAAAGGGCGTCACAGAAAAAGCAAACGTTTAGCTCCGCGCTTACAAACGGGTGGTCAAACTAAGGCAAACGATTATCTAGCCTAATCCCCGCCCTTTTCAACTGAACTTTATCGTTTTTCGCTAAAATTCACTTATGACGCTGAAGAAATAAACAGAGGATGCGCAAACGTTATCGTCTATGCGCAATTTGTTTACATTTCAATCCTCCCCCGGGATGGATAACGGCCCCCCTTGTGCCAGGGTTCGTTGCCAGCCAGGGCTGTTTTCAACCTTCGTTTTCCATGCCTGACTATGCGGCAGGTTATTAATACCGCCGCGCGCCAGCAGGGCAAAGATCGGGAAGCTCATCTGGATGTCGGCCATGCTGAGCGAATCCCCGGCAAACCAGCTGTTTTTAGCAAGGTGCGACTCAATAAAGCGTGCATGGGTTTCCAGCTGGCGGTTGAGGTACGCTTTCTGCACCCCCTGCCCCAGCGCTTTCCCCAGGGTTCGGATACCAAACGGCACCGGCGGCTTGCCGAGGCTGTTGAAGACCAGCTTCATTAACAGCAGCGGCATCAGCGATCCTTCCGCGTAGTGCAGCCAGAAGCGGTACTGCACCTTATGCGCCGGATCTAAAGGCTTAAGCCGCGACTCGGGATCGTACGTCTCCTGCAGATACTCCAGAATGGCGCCTGACTCTGCGAGGATCAGTCCGTTATCTTCGATGACCGGTGATTTGCCCAACGGATGCACCTTTTTGAGCGCCTCAGGTGCCAGCATGTTCTTTTCGCGCTGATAGTGAACGATCTCATAAGGCAGACCGAGTTCTTCCAGCGCCCAGATTACGCGATGCGAGCGCGACTGGTTTAGGTGGTGTACCGTGAGCATGGCTTTCTCCTGTTATTCATACTTTTTAACTATAGAAAATTGAACAACACCGCGAAAAAAATTCGGCTAAAAACCGGTCAGCGTCGCTGGCGAAAAAACGGGCCTTGCATAGAATTAAAGTGTCAGCACAATCCGGAACCTCCCCAACCAGCTCGACACGAGGGGTGCTGATGTCGGGGGAAACCCTCCCGTGAACCAGCGGGATAGAGAGAAAGACAAAGACCGGGAAAAACTAAAGCGCCCTTTGTGGCGCTTTAGTTCTTTATGTATGTGGGGTTTTGCCGGGTGGCGGCTACGCCTTACCCGGCCTACATTTGACGGTTTGGTAGGCCGGGTAAGCGAAGCGCCACCCGGCAAACCGATCTCAATCCTCTTCCAGCAACCGCGCTCCCGTCCCCTGCTCACCCAGTTTGTCCCCGGGGTTACGCAGCGGGCAGTCGCTGCGCGACAGGCAACCGCAGCCAATGCAGCCATCCAGTTCGTCACGCAGCGCGACCAACGTATGAATACGCCTGTCCAGCTCTTCACGCCACTGGGACGACAGCTCTTTCCACTCTTTCGGGCTCAGCGTGTGCCCTTCCGGCAGCACGCCAAATGCCTCGCCGATCGTGGCCAGGGGAATTCCGATTCGTTGCGCAATTTTGATAATCGCCACATAGCGGAGCACGTCGCGGGTATAGCGACGCTGGTTACCGCCGTTACGGATGCTTTTAATTAACCCTTTGCTTTCATAGAAGTGGAGCGCCGATACCGCCACGCCGCTTCGCTTTGCCACTTCGCCGGGGGTTAACAGCGCTTTAATGCGCGGCAATCTCTTTTCCATAAAACCTCTTTACCTCAAGTTAACTTGAGGAATTATACTCCCCCGCAGAGAAAACGACGAATTAACCGAGATAGTTGTATCTACAGAGGGGCAACCTTATGTCGCATCAGCAGATTATTCAGACGCTTATTGAATGGATTGATGACCATATCGACCAACCGTTGAACATTGATGTGGTCGCGAAAAAGTCGGGCTATTCGAAATGGTATTTACAGAGAATGTTCCGTACGGTCATGCATCAGACGCTGGGTGAGTACATTCGTCAGCGCAGACTGCTGCTGGCGGCGCAGGCGCTACGCTCAACGCAGCGGCCGATTTTTGATATCGCGATGGATCTTGGCTATGTGTCGCAACAAACCTTTTCCCGCGTGTTTCGCCGCGAGTTTGACCGCACGCCGAGCGACTATCGCCACCAGTTGAATTAATCACGCTCAGTGCAAAGGTTGCTGCTGCCAGGTCATAAATTCCTGGGGCGGCATCGCTTTCGCGAAGTGCCACCCCTGACAAAACTGGACGCCGCGCTTCAACAGCCAGCTCACCTGCTCTGCCTTCTCAACCCCTTCCGCAATGGTTTTCAGCCGCAGGCTTTGCGCCATCTCGATAATATGCTCGGCGATCAGGTGGCTGGTGCTGTTGGTCGTTAAGGTATCGATAAACGATTTGTCGATTTTCAGAATATCGACGTTCAGCGAGTAGAGATTGTGCAGGTTCGAGTAGCCGGTACCGAAATCATCGATCGCCACTTCATACCCCGCCTGACGAAAAGCCTGAATCACCGGCGTGGTTTTAGGCACATCGATAAAACCGCGTTCCGTCACTTCAATTTTAATTTGCTGCGCGCGGACGGCATAGTGGCGGGCCTTCTCAGAAATCATGGCGATCAGCCGCGAGGAGTGGAAATCCGTCGCCGACAGGTTAATCGAAATATAGAGATGCGGATGTTCGGCAAGGAAATGGCCCAAATCGCTGAACACTTCCTCAACGACATAATCCGTAATCCGCTCGCTCATCCCCTCATTTTCAGCCAGCGGAATAAACTCAGCCGGGCTCATCACCTGCCCGTTAAAACCAGGCCAGCGTAATAACGCCTCCGCGCCGACACACCGGTTGTTCTTGATATCAATAATCGGCTGATAGTGCACGCAAAGCTGGCGTTTGTTCAGCGCCCTGTGCAGTAAACGCCCCGGCGAATTGAGCTCACGATGGGTGCGGGACCAGACCAGCAAAATAATAATGCTGCAAATCATTCCCAGCGGCAGCGTTAATGTCGCCTGATGGTAAAGCGTTTCATAAAAGCGTTTATTCGATGTCGACACGATGGCCGCAATCGGTCTTTTGGGGGATGTGACGATCGTATAAAAGCGGTTATCTTTTTGAAATACCGATTCCTTATCCCGAATCATCGAATTTAATAAAGAAACATTGGCTTTCTGACTGACGGAAAAGAAAGCATTGGTTACCGTGTCGTATACCCCCCACGAGAGAGAATGATCCGCAGACATGACTTCGCTGTATGAAAGTGGATTAACGACCACCACATAATTTCCACGCTGCATATATGTCATTTTATAACCAGTATAAAATGGGGTGTCGCGATAATAATAGATAGCGACGTCAGGTTTACGCGTGTAATTAGCGACGGGAATGGCGTAGGGACGATCCGGTGTAAAAACGGTCGAACAAAGAAAATTCTGACCTTCAGCATAAATTAAATCGGCAACAAACAGGCGGCCACGAACAACGTTCAACATATATTGACGGTGTCCCGGGGTGCAAAGCTCGCCCCGATATTTTTCCGCCTCGTCCCGGGCCAGATCAACCTGCTGTATAACCAGCTCTGTTTTGTCTAAAGCCAGTTCAGCAAATGTCCGTAGCTGGGCGCTTGTTTCAGACACGGCTCTTAGCTGGGCAAACCATAGCGCAAGCATCACCGGCAGCATAACTACCATGATGATCCCTACCACCCTGAGCATCTTGCGCTGCGCGCTACGATTCATTTCCCGCCCTATATCCCTGCATGTTGTACGCCTGTAGTAATGAAGGCCGGATGCTGTGTTAAACAGGTGATTACGTTGCATGAATCATGCGAAGTTAGCAACTGACTTTTCGTATTAAAAATCTTAAATTTCGTTATGACGATAATATTTTCCCGTAAGTGAAACTGTAAGTATTCGTTCCGTTTCAATTAAGGAAAATAATTATCCAGCCCGTAAGGGCGGTGGGAAGATAACACAACAGACGATTGTTGATTAAGCCAAACTTCTGGCAGCATGAAAAAAGCACACCGTCATCATGACGTTTTATGCTATTTGATCGGGTGTATTGTGTTCACTGATTTATAAATAATCAGCCGCCACCACCGTTTTTCCTCGCCCCAAATGCTTAGCCTCATATAACGCTTTATCAGCACGCCTTAGCAAGGCTGAAGTATCCCGCTGTCCTCCGCGGACTTCCACGACCCCTGCGCTAAACGACAGCGACAGCGTTCTCTCGCCCACAATCAGCGGATGAGTTTGCAAAACGGTGCGCAACCTGGCGGACAGTTGCGCAGCGCCATTGCCGTCAGTTTGCGCCAGCAGGAGCAAAAATTCCTCCCCTCCCACGCGCCCTAATGCGGAGCCTGAAGGGGCCAACTCACGGATAGCATTACAGAAGTGAAGAAGCGCCGCATCGCCCACTGGGTGTCCCCACTCGTCGTTGATCTGTTTGAAAAAATCCAGGTCAAACATCAGAACGCAAAAATGGCTGTTAGCCTCCTGCCTGGCACTGGCAGCCAGCGCAAGCTCCAGCTGCTGCAAAATCGCAGACCGGTTAAAGCAGCCGGTGAGATCGTCAGTGGTGGCTTTAACCTCGAGCTGCTGTTCGGCTTTTTTCCGCTCGGTGATATCCAGCCCAATATTCAGGATAGAGTTGTCCGGCAACAGAATGTTTGACCACAGCACCGTCAGCGGGGTGCCGTCTTTGCGTAGCGGATGCCATTCATACATATCCTTCAGCGGCGAGACATTGACCGACTCTCTTACCCGCCGCCGCTCTTCAGGATCGGGATAAAACAGCGAAAGCGGATCGGCATGTTCCGCGATCTCCGCCATCGTCCAGCCGAATACTTTTTCACATTCGGCATTCCACAGCACGCAGCGGTTAAATTTGTCGAAAGAGTTCATTAAAACCGGGGCGCGTTCAAAGAGCGTCTTATATTGCGTCACGACGCGCTGCATTTCCTGCGCCGTTTTTTCTCGGGCAATAATTTCCGCAAAATAGTCTTTTAATTTTTCGACCAGCACCACGACGATATTTTTCAGGATCGGCAAAGAAGAAAGCCTTTCTTCGAACGCTAAAAAGAAATAGCCGCTGCAGTGCCAGTTTTGGGTGGAAAGCTTGCACAGCACACCGCTTTGCAGTTGCGCATAGCCCGGGTGCTGAGGAGGAAATAACGTGCGGCCAATATTCTCTTTCCAGTAGACCACCCGCCACGATCGATGATGTCGCTGAAGCAGCGTGTTCGCCAGGAAATCGGCCACGTCGAGGGGATGGCAGGTCATCTCCCCGGCGGATACCACGCGCTTCAGCCCGTCATCACCGTTTACGCTGACCCAGGCAAGGCTTGCGCCCAGCGCGCGACTGATGGTCGCCAGCATGTCGGCCAGAGAACATTGAGCATGAAGCTGGGGCATTAGCTTAGCCAGCGCATGCAATGCCTGCATGCTGTCATTAACAATCTCACGTCGGTTTTCTTTCATTTTTTTCGCTGATTATCAGGCGATAAACCGGACGCAACTTTCTTCAGATTCGAAAATCGACAAACCAACGCGCAGGCTGAATCTCAGCGTAGCGAATTAAAAACAACGTTGTGTGTAATTAAAAACGTACAAAGAAATAAAAAAATAATGAAATTCAAAAACCTGAAAGGTTAGCTGCGAGTAAAATTAATTGTCCACTCAAGCATAAGCCATAGGGTTATTGCTGTAAACATTGTACAGAGTGCGTCCTTTTGCATCAGTTTTGCTATCTTAATGAATTCATTATAAAGAGTGCGGGAACTGGGGAACTTAGCCAGCAAAGATATATTTTCACTCAGGCATCCACTGATTCTCGGCAACTATGAATCGCTCGTTTTTCATCATCCCGGGACTGGCGAATAAAACAGCAAACGTGATATAGTTCACACAACTTATGTAACGAAAATACTCTGTTTCATTCAGTTCGTCTTTTTTATAGAGGATGGGTTTTATGGCAACCATTACTACCAGCATGGTACTCCTGCGCTGGCCTTTGTTGAGTGCGGTACTGATGTTTTTGGCCAGCACGCTGAACATTCAGTTTCGTAAATCTGACTACGCGGGTCTCGCTGTCATCAGCACGCTGTTGGGGCTGGGGGCTGCCTGCTGGTTTGCAACGGGTCTGCTTGGCATTACCCTGCTGGATATGGCCGCCGTCTGGGAAAATATCAAAGTGGTGATGGTTGAGGCGATGAGCCACACGCCACCAGACTGGCCGATGGTGATTACCTGATCCCTTATGGAATAAAAAAACCCAGACGATGTCTGGGTTTTTTGTTTGGGGAACGCGGAAATCAGAACGGAATGTCGTCGTCGAAATCCATTGGCGGTTCGTTAGACGGTGCAGGAGCAGACTGCTGCTGCGGGCGAGACTGCGCGCCGCCGCTGAACTGGTTGCCACCCTGCGGCTGCTGAGGCTGACCCCAACCGCCCTGCTGCTGGCCGCCACCTGCTGGTGCGCCACCGCCCTGACGGCCACCCAGCATCTGCATGGTGCCGCCGACGTTAACCACCACTTCCGTCGTGTACTTCTCAGCACCGGACTGATCGGTCCATTTGCGGGTGCGCAGCTGGCCTTCGATATAGACCTGAGAACCTTTACGCAGATATTCACCGGCCACTTCGGCCAGTTTGCCAAACAGCACAACGCGGTGCCATTCGGTCTGCTCTTTCATCTCACCGGTCGCTTTATCACGCCAGGATTCGGAAGTAGCCAGCGTAATGTTGGCAACTGCGCCACCACTCGGCATGTAGCGTACTTCCGGGTCCTGGCCCAGATTACCGACGAGAATCACCTTGTTTACGCCTCTGCTGGCCATGTTCGTGTCTCCTGAATACGTTTCTTAATAGTGTAAACGCGCGAGTGTACCATTTCCATGCTGCACTTTGATAGTTGCGTAGCACGTTCCAGAGTTCTCCCGCAACTCCACATTGTTACACAGCGAATCAGAAAATGCATTCCAATACTGTATATTCAAACAGGTCAAATTGTGTCATAATTAGCCGTTTCTGGCAGCCGTTTGTCCTTCAAACAAACCAGGCAATCCGTGTTCCAACCGGGAAAGGTGAATGGATAAGATCGAAGTTCGGGGCGCCCGCACCCACAATCTCAAGAATATCAACCTGATAATCCCTCGCGACAAGCTGATTGTCGTGACCGGGCTGTCGGGGTCTGGCAAATCCTCACTGGCTTTCGACACCCTGTATGCCGAAGGACAGCGTCGTTACGTTGAATCACTCTCTGCGTACGCGCGTCAGTTCCTGTCGCTGATGGAAAAACCGGATGTCGACCACATTGAAGGGTTGTCCCCTGCTATCTCTATTGAGCAGAAATCCACCTCGCATAACCCGCGTTCAACGGTCGGTACCATTACCGAAATCCATGACTACCTGCGTCTGCTGTATGCCCGCGTGGGTGAGCCGCGCTGCCCGGACCACGACGTCCCGCTGGCGGCCCAGACCGTGAGCCAGATGGTAGACAACGTCCTGTCGCAGCCGGAAGGCAAGCGCCTGATGCTGCTGGCGCCGATCATCAAAGAGCGTAAGGGTGAGCACACCAAAACGCTGGAGAATCTGGCAAGCCAGGGCTATATCCGCGCCCGTATTGACGGCGAAGTGTGTGACCTGTCCGATCCGCCCAAGCTGGAACTGCAGAAGAAGCACACCATCGAGGTGGTGATTGATCGCTTTAAGGTGCGTGACGATCTCGCCACGCGTCTCGCAGAATCGTTTGAAACGGCGCTGGAACTCTCCGGCGGCACGGCCGTGGTCTCCGACATGGACGACCCGAAAGCGGAAGAGCTGCTCTTCTCCGCCAACTTTGCCTGCCCGATTTGCGGCTACAGCATGCGCGAGCTGGAACCGCGCCTGTTCTCGTTCAACAACCCGGCGGGCGCATGCCCGACGTGTGACGGCCTGGGCGTGCAGCAGTATTTCGATCCGGACCGCGTGATCCAGAATCCGGAGCTGTCCCTGGCGGGCGGCGCCATTCGCGGCTGGGACAAGCGTAACTTCTATTACTTCCAGATGCTGAAGTCGCTGGCAGAGCACTACAAGTTCGACGTGGAAGCGCCGTGGGCCAGCCTGAGCCCGAACGTACACAAAGTGATCCTGTTCGGCTCTGGCAAAGAGAACATCGAGTTCAAATACATGAACGATCGCGGTGATACCTCCGTGCGTCGCCACCCGTTCGAAGGGGTGCTGCACAATATGGAGCGCCGCTACAAAGAGACCGAATCCAGCGCGGTGCGCGAAGAGCTGGCGAAGTTCATCAGCAACCGCTCCTGCGCCACCTGCGAGGGCACGCGCCTGCGTCGTGAAGCGCGCCACGTGTTTGTGGAAAATACGGCGCTGCCGACCATCTCAGACATGAGCATCGGCCACGCGATGGACTTCTTCAATAACCTGAAGCTATCTGGCCAGCGCGCGAAAATCGCCGAAAAAGTGCTGAAAGAGATTGGCGATCGCCTGAAGTTCCTGGTGAACGTCGGCCTGAACTACCTGACGCTTTCCCGCTCGGCAGAAACGCTCTCCGGCGGTGAAGCCCAACGTATTCGTCTGGCGAGCCAGATTGGTGCGGGCCTGGTGGGCGTGATGTACGTGCTGGACGAGCCGTCAATCGGCCTGCACCAGCGCGATAACGAACGTCTGCTCGGCACCCTGATCCACCTGCGTAATCTCGGTAACACGGTGATTGTGGTCGAGCACGACGAAGACGCGATCCGCGCCGCTGACCACGTGATCGACATCGGCCCGGGTGCCGGCGTCCACGGTGGCCAGGTGGTGGCGGAAGGGACGCTGAAAGACATTATGGCGGTGCCCGAGTCGCTGACCGGCCAGTACATGAGCGGCAAGCGCAAGATTGACGTCCCCAAACAGCGCGTGGCAGCGGATCCGGAAAAAGTGCTGAAGCTGACCGGCGCGCGCGGCAATAACCTGAAAGACGTCACCCTGACCCTGCCCGTCGGGCTGTTTACCTGTATCACCGGCGTGTCCGGCTCCGGTAAATCGACGCTGATCAACGATACGCTGTTCCCGATTGCACAGACCGCGCTAAACGGTGCGACGCTGGCAGAGCCGGCACCGTACCGCGACATTCAGGGGCTGGAGCATTTCGATAAAGTTATCGATATCGACCAGAGCCCGATTGGCCGTACACCACGCTCTAACCCGGCAACCTATACCGGTGTTTTCACGCCCGTACGTGAACTGTTTGCTGGTGTGCCGGAAGCGCGTTCACGCGGCTACACGCCGGGACGTTTCAGCTTTAACGTGCGCGGCGGCCGCTGTGAAGCGTGCCAGGGCGACGGCGTGATCAAGGTTGAGATGCACTTCCTGCCGGATATCTACGTGCCGTGCGACCAGTGCAAAGGCAAGCGCTATAACCGCGAAACGCTGGAGATTAAGTACAAGGGCAAGACCATCCACGAAGTGCTGGATATGACCATCGAAGAGGCGCGCGAGTTCTTTGACGCCGTTCCCGCGCTGGCGCGTAAGCTGCAGACGCTGATGGACGTCGGCCTGACCTACATTCGTCTGGGGCAGTCCGCCACGACGCTGTCCGGCGGTGAAGCGCAGCGCGTGAAGCTGGCGCGCGAGCTGTCAAAACGCGGTACCGGCCAGACGCTGTATATCCTGGATGAGCCGACCACCGGTCTGCACTTTGCCGACATCCAGCAGCTGCTGGACGTGCTGCATCAGCTGCGCGATCAGGGCAACACCATCGTGGTCATCGAACATAACCTGGACGTGATTAAAACCGCGGACTGGATTGTCGATCTTGGCCCGGAAGGCGGCAGCGGCGGCGGTGAAATCCTCGTCTCCGGTACGCCAGAGACCGTTGCAGAGTGCGAAGCCTCGCACACCGCGCGCTTCCTTAAACCGTTGCTGTAATTGTCACACGGAGAGTTGCTGTCGGGTCGTTTCCGGCAGCAGCTCAACCGCCTGCTGATAGGACGCGTCCACCAGGTAGTAAATTTGCGAGCCTGGAATCGATCCATCCAGATAGACGGTGCTCCAGTGCGCCTTATTGAGGTGCTGGCTCGGCCTCACGTCATCATGCTGCTGACGCAGTAAATCCGCCAGTTCAGGGCTGGTTTTCAGCGACGCCGCCGGACGGCCCTCCACCTCTTTCACCATCGCAAACAGCACATCCCCCACCTTAACCTGCGTGGCTTTCCAGTCGCTATGGACGCTCTGCTCCGCGCCGGGCTTGCTCATGCAGTACTGAAGTATCTCCGAAATTGTCATCTTTATTCCCCTTGTAGCGTGGCGATAATTTTACGCGAACCACCGTGAATGCGATGCTCTCCCAGCCAGATCCCCTGCCACGTGCCCAGCAGCAGCCGCCCGTTGTGGACCGGCAGCATCAACGATACGCCCAGCAAAGAGGATTTAATATGCGAAGGCATATCGTCCGCCCCCTCATAGTCATGCTCGTAAGGGGCGTTGTCCGGGACGCTCTTCAGAAAATGCCGCTCCATGTCAGACCGGACGGTGGGATCGCAATTTTCATTCAGCGTCAGAGAGGCAGACGTATGCTGAAGCAGCAGATGCAGTAAACCCGTTCTGACGCGCGACAGGTCGCGGAGTTGCCCGATGACTTCATCCGTCACCAGGTGAAATCCGCGTGGCTTCGCGCTTAAGGTCAGGGTCTGTTGGTACCACATAGGCTGCTCCGTGATGAAAGATGAATCTTTCTAAGTGTGCAGCAAGAAGACGAAAGGTAAAACCCGCAGCAGCGAGATTTGATTAAAAAAGAGTCAAACTCGCTGCCAGGGACTCAGTACTCCGAGTTGACGATCACCTCTTCGCCAAACTTTCCGGCCATCGGCAGCGGTCGATAGGTAGAGTTAGACGCGCGTAACACCCTGATCCCTCTGGCTCCTGCATCCTGCGCGGCGGTAATGTCGTTATCCGAATCGCCATAAAACACTTTGATGTTTTTCTTTTCCAGCCACTGGATTTTGGTGTTTTGCCCCTCTTTGTCACCGGCAAAAATGACCGGGTTCATGTTGGCTGCCGGGATCTGGAAATCGTCCTGCAGTGTTCTGGAGACGGTTTCCGTTTTGGTCTGGCTACGACCGGTGACGAAATAAATACTGTCGCCACGCTTAACATGCATAGCAATTACCGCCCGGGCGACCTCTTTCGGAATGCTGTATTCGTCCCAGCCGTTATTCATTTTTTCCCAGAACTCCGGGTTCTTCAGATACGCTTCGCTGTCGGGAGAATACATTTTTTTGCCGCGCCAGAATCCTGGGCTTGAGAACAACACGGTATCGTCAATATCGAAGCCCACGGCCATTGGTGGGCGCCCCATCAGGCTGTTTTCGATTTGGGCCACGGAAACCCAGTGAATGGGTGCCTGCTCGGCGAGAATGGCGGCGGTAGTGCCGGTGTAAAGCGGCGTCGGGGCGGAAGCTCGCGCGACGACGGCGCTGTTAAGTGAGAACAATAAGCAGGCGGCGCTGAGCGCCAGTGTGATCTTGCGCATATTTTCCCCTGAATATTCAGCTTGTTATCGTTTTATTTTGAGTGAATGGTCAAAAAACTATCCGACCATAACCCCAGCGGGAGGTGAAGGGAAGGAGTTTTTGCTTATGAAGCGGAATAAAAAGAAGACGATCACAAAGCGCAGCGCCACCGGGCAATGACTGGCACCGGCGCGAACAAAAAAGCCGGGTGGCGGCTGCGCCTTACCCGGCCTACATATAGCATGCAAGTAAGTGAATACTTACATTACGGAGGCAAACGCCTGCGCCACGCGGTGAACGTTGCCGGCATTCAGGCCCGCCACGCACATACGGCCGCTGGCGATCAGGTAGACGCCGAACTCTTCGCGCAGGCGATCGACCTGCGCCGCGCTCAGTCCGGTATAGCTGAACATCCCGCGCTGCTTGAGCAGATAATCAAAGTTATGCCCAGGCACGGCCTCTTTCAGGACATTAACCAGCTCCTGACGCATCGACAGGATGCGCTTACGCATCGCCTCCACTTCGCCAAGCCAGGACGCTTTCAGCGTTTCGTCACCGAGAACCGTTGCCACCACCTGCGCACCAAAGTTTGGCGGGCTGGAGTAGATACGGCGCACCGTCGCTTTCAGCTGACCCAGCACGCGGCTGGCTGCTTCGGCGTCTTCACATACCACGGAAAGACCACCAACGCGTTCACCGTACAGGGAGAAGATTTTAGAGAAGGAGTTACTCACCAGAACAGGCAGCCCCGCGCTGGCAGCGGCGCGGATGGCATAGGCGTCTTCTTCCATACCCGCGCCAAAGCCCTGATAGGCAATATCGAGGAATGGGATCAGGTTACGGGCCTTCAGCACCTCGATCACCGCATCCCACTGGGTATTGGTGAGATCGGCACCGGTCGGGTTATGGCAGCACGGATGCAGCAGCACAATACTGCGCTCCGGCAGGGTGTTCAGTTTTTCCAGCAGCGCGTCAACGCGCACGCCGTTAGTTTCACTATCAAACCACGGATAGGTCGCCACCTTAAAGCCCGCGCCCTCGAAGATCGCAACGTGGTTTTCCCACGTCGGGTCGCTGACCCACACACCTGAATCCGGGAAATATTTTTTCAGGAAGTCTGCGCCCACTTTCAGCGCACCCGAGCCGCCCAGCGTCTGGATGGTCGCCACGCGTTTTTGCGCGAGCACCGCGTGATCGGCGCCGAACAGCAGCGGTGCGATGGTGTTGCGATAAGCGTTTAGCCCTTCCATCGGCAGATACAGAGAAGCGCCGTGTGGAACAGCGTTCAGACGCGTTTCGGCTTCAGCTACGGCTTTTAATTGAGGGATAATGCCATCCTCGTTGTAATACAGACCGATGCTGAGGTTCACTTTGTCGCTGCGAGGATCTTCTTTGAAACGCTCCATTAAGGAGAGGATAGGGTCGCCGGCATAGGCGTCAACTTTCTGAAACACGCGATGGTTCTCCGGAATTCGATGAGGCAGGGATTTCAACAATAAACCGGAAGCAGGTGAAGGTCGAGTGCGATATCAGGCCAGACACTCGATATATCGGCAAATGCAATCGATTCGCTCAGGCACCGAGCCCTGCACGCGCAGAAAAGGAATGTTTCGTTGTGATAGCTCTGCTTCATACCATACCTGCTGTCTGTGGCGAAACGCCTCCCCCTGCCGGGTGCCATCCTGCACAAACGGAAAATCATCTCCGCAAAGCACGACCAGTGCATAGTCTCGTTCAGCAAGCGCCATTAACGCCTGCGGCGCGCTGCCAAACTGATCGAGCGCGTAAAACAGGGTCGTTAAAGGTGACGTATCACAGACCAGATAAGGCGCCGTGCAGGCTGATTCTTCCCGACGCACCTGCTCGCGGGCAATATGCAGCAAATCCTCCAGATCAAGGATGCCGTTCTTCTTTTCCCAGTGTTCACGACCATACTCTGCAACGAACGGAACGTTTAGCGTTTGCGCCAGTGCCTTTGCAAGCGTGCTTTTGCCCGTCGATTCTCCACCTAATAAGCAGATACGAAAAACAAAGCTGCGATACACCTCAGGGGACATCATCTTGCGATAACGATGAACATCAGAACGGATGAGCGTTCCCGATGGAGCCTCTGGTCCCTGTTGACGCTGGAGACGCACGTGCGCAACCGGTCGTCCGAAACGCTGGCTCAGGACAGTGGCAAACCCGTCTCCATAGTCTTCGGCAGTAAATACCGCCTCTGGCTGACAATGCAGAATGTCCTCACATAGCGTTGCAACATAATGCCGGTGAAGATCGTCATCAGCGTCATTCGGTGGCGGTGGCGCAAGGCCATATGAAGCCAACACTTGCGGCGAAAGCACGAGGTGGCGACATTGTGGGAAGCGCGTTATTAACCAGTTAAGCCGCTTTTCAGGTTCGTAACCGCGTATTTCCGGCGACGAATAGCTGATGATACAGACCGTCTCGCACTGCTCAAGTGCCGTATTGATGAGCGCTTCATGGCCCGCATGTAATGGTGCGAATTTGCCGACCACCAGACCGTTGGCATACAGCGTCATTGCGCACGGATCTCCTTGCGCCACTGATACAGTCCGTGCCACGCATTAAACCAAAACACCAGATATAAACCGGCGGTCAGATACAGTTCTCTCGTCGCGTACAGCGGTACTGCCAGCGTGTTAACGGCAAGCCAGATGTACCAGTTTTCCAGACGCCGTCCCATCAACATAAACTGAGCAAGAATGCTGAATGTCAAAATGATGGAGTCCAGCCAGGGGGCCCATGCATTGGTATAGAGATGCAATATCCACCCGTACGCCGCTGCTACGCTTACGGCGCAGGCTAAAAGCATAAAAAAATGTCCCGGTCTGGTACGACGAACAGGCAAGACCTCTCCATGATTGCCTTTAAGCCAATGCAGCCAACCGGTTATGCTCGTTATGATGAAAAAGAACTGAAGGGTAACGTCAGCATAAAGCTGCACAGAATAGAAGACCCAGGCATAAAGCCCGCTACCAATGATACCTATCCACCACGTATGGATATTGTTTCTGGCGGCCAGCCAGACGGAGAGAGCATAGGCCAGACACGCAGCGATTTCTGAAGGGGACATTATCCTTCCCTGGAATAAAATGTTAGTCGACGTACTTCATCGCCACCCGAGACGTCAGGCGGGTAATAAGTTCGTAAGCACTCACTTTCGTGATTTCAGCAATACGTTCAACGGGTAAACCTTCCCCCCACATCACCACATCGTCGCCGGGTTTATCCTGGGCTTCAGGACCCAGATCGACACAAATCATGTCCATCGCCACGCGGCCAACGATCTTTACTTCGCGACCGTTGACCAGCACCGGCGTACCCGTGGGTGCAGCGCGCGGATAACCGTCGCCATAGCCCATCGCCACGACGCCGAGACGGGTATCACGCTCGCTGATCCAGGTGCCGCCGTAGCCCACCGGCTCACCGGCTTTGTGTTCGCGCACGGCAATCAGAGTAGACACCAGAGACATGACCGGCTGAAAACCCATGTCCGGCCCCCAGGGTTTATTCTCCAGCGGCGACACGCCGTAAAGAATGATGCCCGGTCGCGCCCAGTCGAAATGCGACTGCGGCCACAGCAGGATCCCGCCGGATGCGGCGATCGAGCGCATCCCCGGCTTGCCTTCGCAGAAGGTATTAAAGATATCCAGCTGCCGCTCGGTCGCCCCGCACTCAGGCTCATCGGCACGGGCGAAGTGGCTGACAATATTCACCGGCTGGCGCACGTTTTTACACCGGCATAAACGCTGATAAAACGCTTCCGCGCTTTCCGGACGCACGCCCAAACGATGCATGCCCGTATCAAGCTTCATCCACACGGTCACCGGCTCGCTCAGCTCAGCGGTTTCCAGTGCGGCCAGCTGTTCTTCGTTGTGTACCGCCGTGTGCAGATGCTGATCCGCGATAGTTGGCAGATCGGCGGCTTCGAAAAAGCCTTCGAGGAGCAGAATCGGTTGGGTAATCCCCCCCGCGCGCAGGCGGAGAGCTTCTTCAAGACGGGCGACGCCAAAGGCGTCGGCATCGGGGAGCGTTCGCGCGGTCTCAAGAAGACCGTGTCCGTAAGCGTTCGCTTTCACGACTGCAACGAGCTTGCTGGCGGGGGCCAGTTCACGCAGACGTTGCAGGTTGTGTCGCAGAGCGCGGCGGTTAATCACAACAGTTGCCGCTTGCATTTGAATTCCTTAGAAATTACTCATCATCATATTGAGGACCGGCATAGTTGTCGAAACGCGACCACTGTCCGTTAAAGGTCAGACGTACCGTCCCGATTGGGCCGTTACGTTGTTTACCAATAATAATTTCGGCGATCCCTTTCAGGTCGCTGTTCTCGTGATAAACCTCATCACGGTAGATAAACATGATTAAGTCGGCATCCTGCTCGATGGAGCCGGATTCACGCAGGTCGGAGTTGACCGGGCGCTTGTCGGCACGTTGTTCCAGAGAGCGGTTAAGCTGCGACAGCGCCACCACCGGCACGTGCAGCTCTTTAGCTAACGCCTTGAGCGAGCGGGAAATTTCGGCGATCTCCAGCGTACGGTTGTCGGAGAGCGACGGGACGCGCATCAGCTGAAGGTAGTCGATCATGATAAGGCCGATACCGCCGTGTTCACGGGCGATACGACGCGCGCGGGAACGGACTTCCGTCGGCGTCAGGCCGGAAGAGTCATCAATATAGATGTTACGTTTTTCCAGCAGAATGCC
The DNA here is from genome assembly GCF_020567405.1 of Enterobacter sp. TCD1-1. Taxonomy (NCBI): domain Bacteria; kingdom Pseudomonadati; phylum Pseudomonadota; class Gammaproteobacteria; order Enterobacterales; family Enterobacteriaceae; genus Enterobacter; species Enterobacter sp. TCD1-1. Next base: position 63,159 of record NZ_JAJCXF010000008.1, read on the forward strand.
CATGGTGCCGGAGATGCGCGCCCAGTCCTCATCGTCGAGCTGGCCGGTACGGATGCGGGTCTGGTCCACGCGCGACAGCGATGCCAGAGAACGCATCATGATCTGCTCAGAGGGCATCTCAAGACTGAAAATGAGTACCGGCTTATCCTGCAACATCGCCGCGTTTTCGACGAGGTTCATCGCAAAGGTCGTTTTACCCATCGACGGACGCGCCGCGACGATAATCAAATCCGACGGCTGCAGACCGGCGGTTTTCTTGTTGAGATCGTCATAACCGGTGTTCACCCCAGTCACACCGTCGTGCGGCTGCTGGAACAGCTGTTCGATACGGGCAACGGTGGCGTCGAGGACGTCGGCGATATTTTTGGGGCCTTCGTCTTTGTTGGCGCGGCTTTCAGCGATTTTGAAGACGCGGGACTCGGCAAGGTCGAGCAGGTCTTCACTGGTGCGACCCTGCGGATCAAAACCGGCTTCGGCGATCTCATTCGCCACCGAGATCATCTCGCGGACAACGGCACGTTCACGCACGATGTCGGCATAAGCGCTGATGTTTGCCGCACTTGGCGTGTTTTTTGACAGTTCTGCCAGATAGGCAAACCCGCCGACGCTGTCCAGCTGTCCCTGACGCTCCAGCGATTCCGCGAGCGTGATCAGGTCAATTGGGCTACCCGACTCCTGCAGGCGCGCCATTTCGGTAAAGATATGACGGTGCGGACGGGTGTAGAAATCCTCAGACACCACGCGCTCGGCGACGTCGTCCCAGCGTTCGTTATCCAGCATTAAACCGCCCAACACCGACTGTTCCGCTTCAATCGAGTGCGGCGGGACTTTTAACCCTGCGACCTGGAAATCACGCTCGCGAGGTTCAGTCTGTTTGTTGAAGGGTTTGTTTCCTGCCATAGTGAATGGAGTTACCGAGATCGAATAATTAAATAAATATTTAATTATATATTAGGGACCACAAAGGTTACCACAACTCTGCCTCGGAGGAATCATGGCATTACGAATAGAATTTGCTAAGCACGGCGGTCCAGAAGTACTCAACGCGGTGGAGTTCACCCCCACCGCGCCTGGCGAAAACGAAGTGCAGGTTGAAAACAAAGCCATCGGCATAAACTACATCGACACCTATATTCGCGGCGGGCTCTACCCGCCTCCGTCGATGCCGAGCGGACTGGGCACCGAGGCAGCCGGTCTCGTCATCAAAGTGGGCAGCGCGGTTAAGCATCTTAAAGAGGGCGACCGCGTGGTGTATGCACAATCTGCGCTGGGCGCTTACAGCTCCGTCCACAACGTCCCGGCGGATAAAGCCGCCCTGCTGCCTAATGCCATCTCCTTTGAGCAGGCGGCAGCCTCCTTCCTGAAAGGGTTAACCGTTTACTACCTGCTGCGTAAAACCTATGAAATTAAACCCGATGAGCAGTTCCTGTTTCATGCCGCGGCGGGTGGTGTCGGGCTCATCGCCTGTCAGTGGGCAAAAGCGCTGGGCGCAAAACTGATCGGCACCGTGGGCAATGCCCAAAAAGCGCAGCGCGCACTGCAGGCGGGCGCCTGGCAGGTGATTAACTACCGTGAAGAGAGCATTGTCGAACGGCTGAAGGAGATCACCAGCGGCAAAAAGGTGCGTGTCGTGTATGACTCGGTTGGGAAAGACACCTGGGAGGCATCGCTGGACTGCCTGCAGCGTCGTGGGCTGATGGTGAGCTTCGGAAACGCCTCAGGTGCTGTCACCGGCGTGAATCTCGGCATCCTGAACCAGAAAGGCTCGCTGTACGTCACGCGCCCTTCCCTGCAGGGTTACATCACCAACCGGGAAGAACTTGAGGAAGCCAGCAATGAGCTGTTCTCTCTGATCGCCAGCGGCGTCATTAAGGTGGATGTGGCAGAAGCGCAGAAATACCCGCTAGCCGATGCGCAGCGTGCGCATGAGGTGCTGGAGAGCCGGGCAACGCAGGGGTCGAGTTTGTTGATTCCCTGAGCCCCAAAAAGAAATTGGGCTTCCCGTGGGAAGCCCTTTCTTTTTTTAGTTCGGCTGTATGTAGGGTACAGCGCGATGAATTCTTTAACGGCAGTCATAGTGACAGATTCGATAAGTAAATCCTATTCTGTTCTAAGCCATGCTGCCGGAAAAGTTACAACTCTGTGACGAACCCCTCAATACCTTAGTAACGGAAGCGGTTATTGCTCTGATAACTGGGCACTTTTGGCGATTTAATCGCCCGTATCACCCACACCACCGCCACGGCCAGCAGTAGCCACGGCAGCAGTTTGATCGTCAGCGCAAACAATCCGCCAATAAACATGACGACCGTCGCCACCACGATAGCCGCCAGAATGCCGAGCAGCGAAATGCCCGTTGCTAACAGCATGACAAAAAAGCCAATCACAAAAAGTAGTTCCAGCATGGTGCTCTCCCACGAGTTCCCGAATGATACTGCAAACATTACAAGAATCATGCCAGACATAACGTGTTGTTCTTAAAGCAAAACGCCCCGCGAGAATTCGCAGGGCGTGGTGAATTTGACGAACTTTTAGCGAAAGTTATCGCCTGTCTGCCACCAGTCGCAGCGCATGTTCCAGCACCTCGATATCGGCACCGGCTTTATGCGCGTTTTCGCTCAGGTAGCGACGCCACTGACGCGCGCCCGGAATGCCCTGGAACAGCCCAAGCATATGGCGGGTGATATGGCCGAGATACGTACCGTTGCTCAGCTCGCGCTCAATGTAAGGATACATCGCCCGCACGACGGCAACCGGATCGGTGTCTGCACCTTCGATGCCAAAGATTTCGCGATCGACCGTCGCCAGAATGCCCGGATTCTGATACGCCTCGCGCCCAACCATCACCCCATCCATATGTTCAAGGTGCGCTTTGGCCTCTTCCAGCGACTTGATGCCGCCGTTAATGGACATGGTCAGGTGCGGGAAGTCACGCTTCAGCTGATACACGCGCGGGTAGTCCAGCGGCGGGATTTCACGGTTCTCTTTCGGGCTCAGGCCGGAGAGCCAGGCCTTTCGCGCATGGATGATGAATATCTCGCATTCACCCTTTCCGGAGACCGTATTGATGAAATCGCACAGGAATTCGTAGCTGTCCTGGTCGTCAATCCCGATACGGGTTTTGACCGTCACCGGAATGGAAACGACATCACGCATCGCCTTGATACAGTCCGCCACCAACTGGGCATTCCCCATCAGGCAGGCACCGAACATACCGTTTTGCACACGGTCGGACGGACAGCCAACGTTCAGGTTGATCTCGTCGTAGCCGCGCGCTTCTGCCAGCTTCGCACACTGCGCCAGCGCGGCCGGATCGCTGCCGCCCAGCTGCAGGGCAACCGGATGCTCTTCTTCGCTATAGGCCAGATAGTCGCCCTTCCCGTGGATGATTGCGCCCGTGGTCACCATTTCGGTGTACAGCAGCGTATGGCGGGAGAGCTGGCGCAGGAAATAGCGGCAGTGTCTGTCCGTCCAGTCGAGCATCGGCGCAATGGAAAAACGGTGTGCAGGGAAAGCGGTCTGTAATTCTGACGACATGGCGAAGTTTTAAGCATCTGGTGGAAAAGGGGCGCTACTATAGCACAAAGAAAAGCCGGAGGCGCAGCGCCTCCGGTTGACTTTAGAACGTCATGCTCAGCTGAGCCCCTGCGCCCCAGGTTTCGTCTTCACCGTACAGGCCCATCAGGTCAACATGCACGGTGCTAAACGGCGCGAAACCGACACCGCCGGTAAAGACATTACTGTCGTTACCCTTCACGTCGGCACGATAACCCGCACGCACCGCCAGCCAGCTCAGCGGTGTCACCTCGGCACCGACACCCACGTACTGCGACGTATCTTCACTCTTGAAGCCTTTGGTTTCCGTCAGATCGCCATCGGCGGTCAGCGTCACCAGATCGTTGTGCCAGGCGGCACCGGCGGTCACCAGCGGACGGATCTGGTAGGTGTCTTTATAGCTCACCACTTCTCCCGTACGGCCATTGCGGATACGGATATCTTTGGTGTCGATATCACGCGACATCAGGTTTTGTCCGCTTACGCCAACGGTCCAGTTTTCGCCGAAATCGGCCGCAATACCGGCATCCACGTTGAAGCCCGTATCGTCAGTACGGTAGCGGCTGTCGTTCCACTTGTTACTGTCGTAATCGTAGATTGACGTGGTGTAGTTATAGACCCAGGTTTTTTGCAGTTTTGGTGTTACGCCCACGGAAACCGGGACGCCGCCGAGATCAAACTGACGGGCAACGGCAACACCGTAGTCGGAGACAATCGCCGCCCGGCCGGACGCCGTTGAGTTGAGGTTCTTAGTGATCTGATCCGTACCGTTCAGCGCAGCATCCAGCGCAACACCGGCCGCCACCACATTACTTCGTTGAATACCACGCAGATAATCAATGTCTTGCTGATCGATAGACGAGCTCACCCGGCCATGTGCATAACCTTTCGCCATGAAGGCGACGGAAAGGACATCGTTAGGGATACTCACCGCAAGCCCTGCACCAGCCGTTGCGCGTGCGGTTTTGCCTTTGAGATAGTCCAGCTCATCGGCCAGATCTTTGGCCGCGCCCTGGAATTGATTAATGGAACCTAACGGATTGGTGATAATTTCTCGTGGCGTGAGATTATCAACCACATCCTTGTAGTGATTGATTTTGTCATTGATGTTATCAATCTCGTCCTGAAGATTGTCTTCATCCGTCACCTGCACCCCAACGGCTGGCAAGATGACCGTCACATCATCGTCCGGTTTTGCCTTTGCCAGCAGCGCCGGGTTGATTAACGCCCCACTGCCATAGCTTCCCGACGCCACGCCGGTGCCACCCATGGCGTCGCTGCGTGATTCTGTCCAGGTATTGGCTGCTCCCGCCTGATTTGCCATAAACAAGGAGACAGCAATGCTAACCACCGAAAATTTAAAATTTTTTTTCACAGTATGCCCGTTATAGTCTGTTATGAAATAACCCCTGTCTGTTATCACCCAAACAGGAACGAACTATTGCTGTGAATAAGTAGTAAAAGACCCGCTATTTCTTTCCCTAAGTAAAACTCCCTTACGGCCTGTTATATTTTGTGACGGCCCTCAATATTTATAGAAGAGGAAATTATTTTTTCCCAGGTTTTCCATCATGCGGCCCAAAAAACTGTGGGGGATGGTCTACCCAGCGATCTTCCCGCGTGGCGGCATACTCAGGGTTGAGCGGATAGTAGATGCGGTTGTGCTTCTTGTTGGCCTCGCCAACGACCAGTAACCGAACCTCGTCGTCCGTGTTGTTGATAAAGGTATGACAGATGCCGGTTCCGGCGGGAAAACCTACACTGTCGCCAGGCTCCAGCTTCCACAAGTAGCCGTTAATCCAGGCTTCAGGGTAACCTTCGAGCACGTAAATAAACTCTTCTTCGTCGCTCTCCGCATGCGGATAGGACGTTCTGCGCCCCGGCGGCAGGCGCTCATGATGGATGCCAATACGCCCGAGCCCAAGCCTGCGAGCCAGCGGTGCGCCGATAGAGAACAGCTCATCGCTGTCGGGGTAGGTCGAGTCATCCGCGCCTTCCACGTCGCGCCAGTGCCGAATACAGTCAGGTCTTTTCATTTTGGTTCTCCCGGTTTTCGATGGGTCAGGTATAGCACAGACTGGCGGATCTCGGTGTTTTTAGCAGAACATGATAAAGTGGGGGTTTTCCGTCCTATAACATCCGGGGTGCTACATGGATAAGTCCACAAAAGAGCTGTTAGCGCAGGCCGAAAAGCTGTGTGCGCAACGCAATGTGCGCCTGACTCCGCAGCGCCTTGAAGTCTTACGCCTGATGAGCCTGCAGCAGGGTGCCATCAGCGCCTACGATCTGCTGGATCTGCTGCGCGAAAGCGAGCCGCAGGCAAAGCCGCCGACGGTCTATCGCGCACTGGATTTCCTGCTTGAACAAGGGTTTGTGCACAAGGTGGAATCCACTAACAGCTATGTGCTGTGCCATCTGTTCGATCAGCCCACCCACACATCGGCGATGTTTATCTGTGACCGCTGCGGCGTGGTGAAAGAAGAGGCTGCGGAAGGCGTGGAAGATATTATGCATACGCTGGCAGCGAAAATGGGTTTTGCCCTGCGTCATAACGTGATTGAGGCGCACGGGCTCTGTTCCGCGTGCGTGGAGGTGGAAGCCTGTCGTCATCAGGACGCGTGTCAGCACGACCACTCTATTCTGGTGAAGAAAAAGCCGCGTTAACGGCAAAAGAAAAGGCGGCTTAGAGCCGCCCTGTGGGTTATTCAGCGTTACCAGCGGTAGTCGTTGCGTTTTTCCCAGTCGCCCACTTCTTTTTCCGCCTGGTCTTTTGCGTAGCCGTAACGTTCCTGAATTTTACCGACAAGCTGATCGCGTTTACCTTCGATGACGGTCATGTCGTCATCCGTCAGCTTACCCCACTGTTCTTTCGCTTTACCTTTGAACTGCTTCCAGTTGCCGCCGATTTCGTCTTTATTCATCATCGTGTCCTCTTCGTTAAGCGTCGGGTCGTAACGTCCGTTACGTTCTTTTCTGCTGGACGTGATAATTATTGTAGTTAAGGATTCCGTGGTTAATTTCATATTCGGAATCTTTAACCGTCACGATATATCGGAGCGCGAGGGAAACCAGGTATTGTTTTGCCAGTGTCGATGCCAGATAAACGCCAGCGATAACCCGCGCAGTGAGAGGAAGACGGCCAGGGCCAGCCACAAACCATGATTACCCAGCCAGGGGAGCGTCAGCAGCGTCAGACCAAACCCAGCCGCCGCGACGGCCATGCTGTTGCGCATTTCGGCCCCGCGCGTCGCACCAATAAACATGCCGTCCAGCAGATAACACCAGACGCCAACCACCGGTAAGACGACTTGCCAGATGAGATAGTGGCTCGCCAGCTCGCGCAGCGCAGGGAGAGAGGTAAGCAATGCAACGATCTGCTCACCAAAGCAGGCGTAAACCAGGCCAAATGCCAGCGCCACCAGTCCCGACTGACGGCAGGCAGCCCGCCAGACATCCCGTAGCTGACCGCTTTCGCGCGCCCCGTACGCCTGCCCGGAATGCGCTTCAACCGCATAGGCAAAACCGTCCAGCGCGTAGGCGGTAAACGTCAGCAACGTCATCAATACTGCGTTGACCGCGACGATTTCTGGCCCCAGTCGAGCTCCGAAAACCGTCAGTGCCCCGAAGCAAAGCTGGAGAAGAAGCGAGCGCAGCATGATGTCACGGTTGAGGGCCAGCAGCTTACGGATATTGCCGCGCCATGCGGTTTTGAGCAGCGCCAGGGAGATCCCGCGCATGGCCAGTACACGCCAGACCATCCATAAGCCAATGATAAAGGTCCCGTATTCGGCAATCGCCGTCGCCAGCGCCGCGCCCCGCACGTTCATATGCAGACCCATGACCAGCCAGATATCCAGAACAATGTTGAGCAGGTTACCCACCACCAGCAAAATCACGGGTGCACGGGCGTACTGCACGCCCAGTAGCCACCCCAGCAGAACCAGGTTAGCCAGCGACGCGGGCGCGCTGAGCCAGCGGATTTCAAGGAAACGTCGCGCCTGCTCTAATACCGCCTCGCTGCCGCCAACAATATGAAGCGCAAGATCGATCAGGGGTGCCCGCAATAAAACGATGAACGCACCCGCGCCAAGCGCGAGGATCAGCGGCTGCACCAGCGCGCGCGCCAGACGCAGCGGATCTTTCGCGCCATAAGCCTGTGCGGTAAGACCGGTGGTGCTCATGCGCAAAAAGAGCAGCAGCATAAACAGGAAGCTGGTTGCCGTCGCGCCAATCGCCACGCCGCCAAGATAAACCGGTGAATCAAGATGGCCTATAACGGCAGTATCGACCAGCCCCAGCAAGGGTACGGTAATATTGGAGAAAATCATCGGCAGAGCAAGACGCCACAATGCCTTATCGGATGCCGTCAGCAGTGACATGAAAGATACCGGGAGTGGGGAATGAATCAGGCTACAGCGGTGCCATAGCCTGTCAGGAAGAGGTTACAGCCATTCACCGTTGCGAATCACGCCTACCGCCAGACCTTCAATAGAGAAGCTCTGTTCGCGGAGATCGACCACAATGGGTGAAAACTCGCTGTTTTCAGGCAGCAACTGTACGCTGTTACCCTGTTTTTTCAGACGCTTAACGGTCACTTCGTCATCAATGCGCGCCACCACCACCTGGCCGTTTCGCACATCCTGTGTTTTATGCACCGCAAGCAGATCGCCATCAAGAATACCGATGTCTTTCATCGACATGCCGCTGACGCGCAGCAGGAAGTCAGCGCTCGGTTTGAACATGCCAGGATCGACCTGGTAGTGACCTTCAATATGCTGCTGAGCCAGTAAAGGCTCACCGGCAGCAACACGCCCTATCAGCGGAATGCCCGTCTCTTCTTCCACCAGCAGGCGGATACCCCGTGACGCGCCCGAGACAATCTCAATCACGCCCTTACGCGCCAGCGCTTTCAGGTGTTCTTCGGCAGCATTTGGAGAACGGAAACCCAGACGCTGCGCGATTTCCGCACGCGTGGGTGGCATACCCGTCTGGCCGATATGATCCCGGATGAGATCAAACACCTCTTGCTGCCTGGTCGTTAACGCTTTCATTCCGCCCCCTGGGTGTATATACAGTTATGCTGTGAGTATATACAGTCAAAGGCGATTTTGGAACCAAAAACTGCACAAAAAACCAGGGACTTAATTATTCCTCGAGGCTCATCGGAAATGTGACCAAAGCAGCGTGACCCAGGTGATAACGGCAGTGATAATCGCCAGCAACACGGCAGCAGAGCCCATGTCTTTTGCACGGCCAGAAAGCTCATGGAAATCGGAACCAATGCGATCCACAACGGCCTCAATAGCGCTATTAAGAATTTCCACTATCATCACCAGAAGAACGGAACCGATAAGCAGTACGCGGGTAATCGCATCAACATCAAGGAAACAGGCGACGATCACCGCGATGATAGCGGCGACGCCCTCCTGGCGAAAGGCGGCTTCGTTGACCCATGCGGCACGGAAACCTTTCCATGAATAGCCGGCGGCTTTGATGATACGTGTTAACCCAGTGGTATTATTGGCCATTAAAAGAACCTTTTTTAAAAAAGAGCGTCAGTAACAGGAGCCGTAGCGCGTTTCGCTACAGCCTGAAGTATGACGGGTAACAACAGAAATTTTGCGCGCTTTCTGTTATCCTTGCGCCGCAATTGCATTATTAACCAGAGGCTTTACATCGTTTATGTCCGGCTGGCCACGAATTTACTACAAATTACTTAATTTACCATTAAGCATCCTGGTAAAAAGCAAGTCTATCCCAGCAGAACCCGCGCTGGAATTGGGGCTTGATACGTCACGCCCCATTATGTACGTTTTGCCTTATAACTCGAAGGCTGACTTACTGACGCTTCGCGCCCAATGTCTGGCGCATGACTTACCTGACCCGCTTGAACCGCTGGAAGTTGACGGTACGCTGCTGCCGCGCTACGTGTTCATTCACGGTGGACCGCGCGTGTTTACCTATTACACGCCAAAAGAAGAGTCCATCAAGCTGTTCCATGACTATCTCGACCTGCACCGCAGCAATCCCGATCTGGATGTGCAGATGGTGCCGGTATCGGTGATGTTTGGTCGTCGTCCGGGCCGTGAAAAAGGCGAAGAGAATCCGCCGCTGCGCATGCTTAACGGCATCCAGAAGTTCTTCGCGGTCTCCTGGCTGGGACGCGACAGCTTTGTGCGTTTCTCCCCTTCCGTTTCGCTGCGTCGCATGGCGGACGAGCACGGCACCGACAAGATCATCGCGCAAAAACTGGCGCGCGTGGCGCGTATGCACTTCGCCCGTCAGCGCCTGGCTGCCGTAGGACCACGCCTCCCGGCGCGTCAGGATCTGTTCAACAAGCTGTTGGCCTCCAAAGCGATTGCCCGCGCCGTTGAAGATGAAGCGCGCAGCAAGAAAATTTCGCATGAGAAAGCCCAGCAGAACGCCATTGCGCTGATGGAAGAGATTGCAGCGAACTTCTCTTACGAGATGATTCGCCTGTCCGACCGTATTCTCGGCTTTACGTGGAACCGCCTCTATCAGGGCATCAACGTCCATAACGCCGAGCGTGTGCGTCAGCTGGCGCATGATGGCCATGAGATTGTCTATGTCCCCTGCCACCGCAGCCACATGGACTACCTGCTCCTTTCCTACGTGCTCTATCATCAGGGGCTGGTACCACCGCACATCGCAGCCGGTATCAACCTGAACTTCTGGCCAGCAGGTCCGATTTTCCGCCGCCTGGGCGCGTTCTTTATTCGTCGTACCTTCAAGGGCAACAAGCTCTACTCCACTGTGTTCCGCGAGTATCTGGGCGAGCTGTTCAGCCGCGGCTATTCCGTGGAGTACTTCGTGGAGGGCGGTCGTTCCCGTACCGGACGTCTGCTCGATCCGAAGACCGGCACGCTATCGATGACCATCCAGGCGATGTTGCGCGGAGGTACCCGTCCGATCACGCTGGTGCCTATCTACATCGGCTACGAGCACGTGATGGAAGTGGGCACATACGCGAAAGAGCTGCGTGGTGCGACCAAAGAGAAAGAGAGCCTGCCGCAGATGCTGCGCGGCTTGAGCAAGCTGCGTAATCTCGGTCAGGGCTACGTGAACTTCGGTGAGCCGATGCCGCTGATGACGTACCTGAACCATCACGTTCCGGAGTGGCGCGAGTCCATCGATCCTATCGAAGCGGTGCGTCCGGCCTGGCTGACGCCAACGGTTAACGGCATCGCATCCGAGCTGATGGTGCGCATTAACAACGCCGGTGCGGCTAACGCCATGAACCTGTGCTGTACGGCACTTCTGGCTTCACGTCAGCGCTCGCTGACCCGTGAACAGCTCACGGAGCAGCTGGATTGCTATCTGGATATGATGCGTAACGTGCCGTACTCGGTTGATTCGACCGTGCCTTCTGCAACCGCCAGTGAACTTATCGATCACGCGTTGCAGATGAACAAGTTTGAAGTGGAGAAGGACACGATCGGCGACATCATCATTCTGCCGCGCGAGCAGGCAGTGCTGATGACCTACTACCGCAACAACATCACGCATATGCTGATGCTGCCGTCGCTCATGGCCGCCATTATTACCCAGCATCGTCATATCTCCCGTCAGGAGCTATTGCGCCATCTTGAGACCATCTATCCGATGCTGAAAGCGGAGCTGTTCCTGCGCTGGAGTAAGGATGAGCTGGCGACAGAACTGGATAAGATGATGGAAGAGATGCGTCGCCAGGGGCTGATTACCCTGAACAACGACGAGCTGCACATCAATCCGTCACGCTCCCGCACCCTGCAGCTGCTGGCGGCCGGTGCGCGCGAAACGCTGCAGCGCTACGCCATTACGTTCTGGCTGCTGAGCGCGAATCCGTCTATCAACCGCGGTACGCTGGAGAAAGAGAGCCGGACGCTGGCCCAGCGCCTGTCCGTTCTGCACGGCATTAACGCCCCTGAATTCTTCGACAAAGCGGTCTTCAGTTCCCTGGTGCTGACGCTTCGCGATGAAGGCTTCATCAGTGATACGGGTGATGCCGAGCCGGAAGAGACGCTGAAGGTGTACCAGATGCTGGCAGAGCTGATTACCTCGGACGTGCGCTTGACGATTGAGAGCGCCACGCAGGGCGAGTAACACAATGCCGGGTTATGGCCCGGCCTGACGCCCTGGATAATAAAAAGGCCCGGTAAGCGCTGACGCTACCGGGCCTTATTTTTAGCCTTGTTAAATCACCGCATTTAGCTGAGCAGCGTAAAGGCAATCATCCCGACAATTGCACCCGTCGTGCCGAGAATGGTTTCCATCAGCGTCCAGGTTTTCAGGGTTTGCGCTTCGGTGGCGCCGGTAAACTTACCGAACAGCCAGAAGCCGGCGTCGTTAACGTGAGAGACCACAATCGAACCACCCGCGATACAAATAGAAAGCGCAGCCATCTGGGCACCGGAGTAGTTCAGCTGTTCAATCACCGGCATCACCAGACCCACGGCGGTTAAACACGCCACGGTAGCAGAACCCTGGATGATACGTACCGCCGCAGCCAGCACAAAGCAGGTCACCGCAATCGGCAGGCCCATCCCGGTCAGCGCTTCACCCAGAGCCGGGCCCACGCCGGAATCCACCAGCACCTGCTTGAACACGCCGCCTGCACCGATCACCAGCAGGATAATCCCCGCAGGCTGCAGCGCCGCACCGCAGATCTCCATCACCCGGTCTTTTGGCATCCCCTGACGCATCGCCAGGCCGTAAATCGCCACCAGACACGCCACCAGGATCGCCGTGAACGGGTGACCGATGAACTCAAACCACTCGTAGGCAGTGGACCCCACCGGCACAAAGCGCGCAGCGATGGTTTTCAGACCCACCAGCACCAGCGGCAGCAGGATCAGCGACAGGCTGAAGCCGAAGGATGGCATTTTGCCCTCGCCCAGGTGCGGCTCGGTGATGTCATCCGGAATATGCAGCTCAACGTAACGGCTGATGAAGTTGCCCCACAGCGGGCCGGCGATAATCATCCCCGGGATTGCCGCGCACAGGCCAATCAGAATCATCCAGCCAAAGTCGGCGTGCATCTGGGAGGCCAGTAGCATCGGGGCGGGTCCCGGCAGCAGAAACGCCGCAGCCGCCGCCACGCCCGCAAACAGCGGAATGACCAGCTTCACGAGGTTAGTACCGGTATGGCGCGCCATGGAGAATGCGACGCTTATCAGCAGCACAACGGCCACTTCGAAGAACAGCGGCAGCGCGCAAATCAGACCGGCCAGACCAATCGCGTAATGCGCACGGCTGTGGCCGAAGGATTTCAGCATCTTGACGGCAATCTGGTCGACCGCGCCCGTCTCGTGCAAAATCTTGCCAAACATCGCGCCCAGCGCGACCACAATCGCCAGGAAGCCCAGCGTACCACCCATCCCTTTTTCCATCGTCGCGGCGATCTTGTCGAGCGGCATACCGGAAAAGAGACCAGCACCAATAGAAACCACCATCAAAGCAACAAAGGCGTGCATACGCGCCTTCATCACTAAAAACAGCAGCAGCAATACCGAACCCACTGCTGTCAAAACTAGCGTTAATGTACTCAAAACTTACTGCCTTTTATTAATGACCTCGATGGTGCTGGCAACAACACCCTCCAGTGACTGATCGATATCAACCACTAAGACGTCTTTCTCGTCTTCACCCGGCTCCTGCAGCGCTTCGAACTGCGTTACCAGCATCTGGGTTTTGAAGAAGTGACCTTTGCGCGCCTTCAGGCGGCTTTCAATCACCTCGAAATCCCCTTTCAGGTAGATGAAAGAGAGGTTTGGGTTGCCGTCGCGCAGCAGGTCGCGATAGGTTTTTTTCAGCGCGGAGCAGACGATCAGGGAGACTTTGTTGGTGCGCTGCATCGCGAACGCGGCGTCATTCAGCGCCTGCAACCACGGTTTGCGGTCGTCATCGTTCAGCGGCTCGCCGGAGGCCATTTTCATGATGTTGCTGCGCGGATGGAGGAAGTCGCCATCAAGAAACGCAGCCTGGAGTTGATGCGCCACTTCGCTGGCCACGGCTGATTTCCCGCTACCGGAAACGCCCATCAGGACGTAGACGTGGTGATCGTGATTAGTCGTGCTCAAAGGGTGTCCCTCAGTCAATTGTTACGGGTAACAGTTATCGGTAACATTGTCCTGCTGGGGCAAAAGAGAAGCAATATCCAAACGTGCGCGAAGTGAATAAGTGTGAGCTACTTCAAATTTGTCAGTTCAAATAGATCCACCCGGTGACAAGGTGAAACCTAAATCTAACATTTTCGGGGTCACCGTCTCGCCACGAATGCGCGCCAGCAGGCGTTCTGCGCCAATTCGGCCCATACGTTCACGCGGCGTCAGGACGCTCGCCAGACGCGGCTCCATCACCTGGCCAATATCGTGGCCGTGGAAACCGGCGATCGCCATATCATCAGGGATCTTCAGCCCCAGACGCTGACACTCAAATGCTGCGCCGACCGCAAGGTCATCGTTGGTACAGAAAATACCGTCCAGTTGCGGATACTCGCGTCGCGCCTGACGCATCAGCTCAATACCCGACGTATAGGAAGAGGACTGCTCCACCATCACGCTGTACGGGGTTAAGTTCGCGTCGAGCATCGCCTGCTCGTATCCCTTCTGTTTGATGATAGTACGTTCATCAAGACGCGCACCCAGATAGGCGATATGACGATGCCCGCGGGCGATAATGGCCGCCGTCATCTGGCGCGCCGCTTCGAAGTTATCAAAGCCGACGGCGATGTCGAGGCACGGCGACTGGCTGTCCATCAGCTCCACGACCGGAATACCGGCCACTTCAATCATTTTGAGCGTGCGGGCAGTGTGGGTTCGTTCGGTTAAAATCAGGCCGTCAATGTTCCAGGAAAGCATCGATTCAAGACGTTCCTCTTCGAGTTCCGGCTTGTACCCGTAGTGGGCGAGCATGGTCTGGTAGCCAAACGCATCGGTAACGCTTTCGATTCCACGTAATACTTCGGCGAAAACCTGGTTGGTCAAAGAAGGAAGCAGAACGCCCACCGCGCGGCTGGTCGCATTGGAGAGAATATCGGGCGCGCGGTTGGGGATGTAACCCAGTTCATCAAGGGCAGCGGCAATCTTGCCACGTAACGCCACGGAAACCTGTTCCGGGTTACGTAAAAAACGGCTGACCGTCATTTTGGTCACACCGACGCGATCGGCGACATCCTGAAGTACGGGGCGTTTCTTTTTCATCGTCCTGAGAAATCTTGAAGTGAGAGATTTGCTCAGTTTACCACGGACAAAGCCCATCCTTCCCCTGTCAAAGGGAAGGATGGGGATTTATTTATGTTTTATTACACCGGCGGCAGGTCAAAGAGCAGAATTTCGCTTTCGCTGTCGGCGTGCACGGAGATCGCCTGCTCGTCCCAGATGGCCAGACCATCGGCGGTTGTCGCTTTGGTCCCGTTGATGGACACGTCACCTTTCACCACCTGGATCCAGACGCGGCGGTTAGCGGCAATCTGATGCACGGACTGTTCATCTTTCGCCAGCGCCCAGCGGTACAGCTCCATATCCTGATGCACTTTCAGGGAGCCTTCACGCGCATCCGGGGAGAGCACCAGCTGTTTACCCTGTTTCGCGTCGAAGCGGCGCTGCTCGTAGCGCGGCGTGATGCCGGTCTCTTCTGGAATGATCCAGATTTGATACAGGTGCAGTTTTTCCGTTTTGCTTGGGTTGTACTCAGAGTGACGCACCCCGGTACCCGCGCTCATAATCTGGAACTCGCCCGCCGGAACCTGCTCTTTGTTGCCCATGCTGTCCTGGTGCTCAACCGCGCCTTCCAGCACATAGGTCAGGATTTCCATGTCCTTGTGCGGGTGGGTACCAAAGCCCTGGCCTGCATCAATCACGTCGTCGTTAATCACGCGCAGTGCTGAGAAGCCCATGAAGTTCGGGTCGTAGTAGTCGGCAAACGAGAATGAATGCCATGAGTCCAGCCAGCCATGATTCGCGTGACCACGTTCGTTTGCTTTGCGTAAGTAGATCATTGTTTTCACCCTCAGTTCGTTTCGATGGAGTAAGTGTGGACGCAAACGGCCTGGGATCATAGAGGGTGAAAATTGACTCCTCTGTTCAAAAATTGTGAACAAGTGCAGAGGAGCCGTTTTTGCTTATTTTGCGAGGGTTATCGTGGCAGGAGAAGCCTGTTCGAAGGCCCGTTCAAGGATTTCGAGGTTGGTCAGAACGTCAGATTCCTTGACGTAATTCGCCGTGCCGTTTGTGAGGGTCTCAAACAGCGCATCATAGACGCGGCCATAGTCGCCGGTTTCCGGCTTCAGCGTTTCTTTGACCGTCACGCCCTCGTCGTTCACATACTCCAGCACGCCCACGGAATCGTCCGCGGCAAAGCCTGGCTCACCCGGCATGATATTGGCCTTCAGGCTGGTCTCCTGCTGGTCGATACCGTATTTGATAAACGAACCTTTAGTGCCGTGAACGATAAATTTCGGGTAGTCGATTTTCACCAGATGGCTGGTTTTGACGATGGCCTTCAGGTCGCCGTAGAACAGCTGGGCTTCGAAGGTATCGTCCGGGTTGGCTTTGCTGCGCAGGCTGCGAATGTCATACGCCACGTGGTCCGGGCGGCCAAACAGGGAGATGATCTGGTCCATGGTGTGCACGCCCAGACCATAGAACGAACCATCCTGAGGCAGTCCGGGTTGCGTTTCCGCCACCGGACGGTAGTAATCGAAGTGGCTTTCGATTTCCACGATGTTGCCGAGCTTGCCGCTTTCAATCGCTTTTTTCGCCGTCAGGAAGCAGCTGTCAAAGCGACGGTTCTGATACGGCGTGACGGTCAGGCCTTTGCTTTTCGCCAGCGCGAACAGCTCTTTCGCTTCGGCAATAGTCGGGGTGAACGGCTTTTCTACCAGCACGTTTTTACCCGCATTGAGCGCGCGTTTGGCATAGTCAAAATGGCTGTCGGCGTGGGTGCAGACAACCACCAGCTTCACCTGTGGGTCGTTAAGCACCTCATCGAGATCGCTGGTGAAGTGGATGTGGGAATACTGCGGAGATTGCTCTTCCGGCTTCGCGCGGCGGCGGTAGATATGGGCCACATGCCAGCTGTCTTTGCGGTTAAGAACATACGGCAGGTGATAGCGGGTCGTACTTTTACCAAATCCAATAAATGCGCAATGTAGTGTCATAGCTCAGTCCTTTTGGAAGGTTACTGAGTCTAACCATAACAAAAAAAAAGCCAGCTAAAAGCTGGCTAAAGTAATACTGGAAGCAATGTGAGCAATGTCGTGCTTTCAGGTTCCCGTAGGGGTCTTCCTGAATGCAGAGCAATAATAATCATTCTCATTCGCACTTGTCCAATACTTTTTGCAAAAAATAGCGGTTGACTCAAATTTTAAAGTCATTGATGTTGGAAGGGACGTTTAACTGACTGAGGAACAAGGAATGAGTGAGATAGTGATACGCCACATCGAACCCAGCGATGCAGAAGCTTTACGTGACATCATGTCGCATCCTGATGTGTATCACGACACGCTACAGCTCCCTCATCCTTCTATGGAAATGTGGCACGAACGCGTTGCGACAAAACCAGGCCGGCGCCATCTCGTTGCCTGTCTGGACCAGCGCGTTATTGGACATATGGCGCTGGACGTAATGGAAAACCCGCGTCGCAGCCATGTTGCCACATTCGGCATCAGCGTGGCTGCGGATATGCAGGGACGCGGCGTAGGCCGCAGGCTCATGAGCGAGATGATCAACCTGTGTGACAACTGGTTGCGCATTGAACGTATCGAACTGACGGTCTTTGCCGATAACCCCGCGGCAGTTGCCCTCTATAAAAATTTTGGTTTTGAAATCGAAGGGACCGGCAAGAAATTTGCCCTGCGCAACGGCGAATATGTGGACGCGTATTATATGGCGAGAATGAAGTGACACACTCCCCTCATCCCGGACTGTACACCCCATAGGGGCGAGGGAGAAAAGACCGCACCGTGCAATCCCCTCTCCCCTATGGGGAGAGGGTTAGGGTGAGGGGAATAATCAATACCCCGCCGTCAAATCATCCACCGAACGCGGATCTGATGCGCCAAACAGCGCCCCGTCCGGCCCCACCATAATGCTCTGGGTGCTGCCCATCGCCTCTTTCACCACCACCTTCTGCCCACGCTGCTCAAGCAGTTTAATGGTGTCCGGGCTAAAGCCCTTCTCGACGCGCAGCTCGTCCGGCAGCCACTGATGGTGGAAACGCGGGGCGTTGGTGGCTTCGGCGACGTTCATCCCAAAGTCGATGCTGTTCACCACCATCTGCAATACGGTGGTGATAATCCGGCTGCCGCCCGGGCTACCGGTTACCAGCCAGGTTTTGCCCTCTTTCACCACGATGGTGGGCGACATGGACGACAGCGGACGTTTCTTCGGCCCTACCGCGTTCGCATCGCCGCCGACCAGCCCGTAGACGTTCGGCACGCCCGGCTTGGCAGAGAAGTCATCCATCTCGTTATTCAGCAAAATGCCGCTGTTACCCGCCACAATCCCGGTGCCGAAGGTCGTGTTGAGCGTATAGGTCACCGCCACTGCGTTACCGTCTTTATCCACCACCGAGAAGTGGGTGGTCTGGTTGCTTTCATACGGCGCCAGCTTGCCGGGGCGGATCTCGCTCGACGGCTTAGCCTTGTTGATGTCGATCTGATCGGCAATGGATTTGGCATACGCCTTGTTGGTCAGCGCCTGCCACGGCACCTTCACGAAGTCCGGGTCGCCGAGATATTCCGAGCGGTCGGCGTAGGCGCGTTTTTCCGCTTCCGCCATCACCTGCATGGCATCCGCGCTGCCGAAGCCGAACTTGTGCATATCGAAGTTTTCAAGAATGTTGAGGATCTGCACGATGTGAATGCCCCCGGAAGAAGGTGGCGGCATAGAGAAGACCTCGTACCCGCGGTAGGTGCCGCTAATCGGCTCGCGCTCTACCGCCTTGTAGTCCGCCAGATCCGCTTTGGTGATGAGTCCGCCGTTCTTCTGCATCTCTTGTGCAATCTGGTCGGCAATCGCCCCTTTGTAGAAGGCGTCAGGACCGTGCTCCGCAATCAACTCCAGGCTTTTAGCGAGGTTCTTCTGCACCAGCTTATCGCCCTTCTTCAGCGGTTCACCGTCTTTCCAGAAGATGGCCTTGCTGTTTTCGTGATTCGGAATCACTTCGCTGCCGTAGGTTTTGAGGTCGTCTGCCAGCGCGTCATTCACCACAAAGCCCTCCCGCGCCAGCTTGATAGCAGGCTGTACCACCTTATTCAGCGGCATCGTGCCGTATTTTTCCAGCGCCAGCGAGAAGCCCGCAACGGTACCCGGCGTGCCGGACGCGAGATGCGAGGTCAGGGATTTTTTACTGTCCGGGTTCCCCTGGTCATCAAGGAACATGTCCCGTGACGCCTGAGAAGGTGCCATTTCACGGAAGTCGATGGCGGTGGTTTTACCGTCTTTGGCACGCAGCATCATAAAGCCACCGCCGCCCAGATTCCCCGCCTGCGGGTGCGTCACCGCCAGCGCGTAGCCGACGGCGACCGCCGCATCCACCGCGTTACCGCCCTGCCTGAGAATATCGACGCCCACGCGGGTCGCCAGCGCATCCACGGATGCCACCATGCCGTGGGTTGCCCGCACGGGATGAAAAACATCTTCCTCCACGCCGTAAGAGACCGGAGGCGCCGCGGGCGGGTTGGCCGCCACGCTAAATGTACCGCCTGCCATCAGCGCGGCGAGGGCGACCCAGCGCAAAAACGTTGGTTTCATCATTATTGTTCTCCAGGTGAAGGGATCCATATTCCCCGCTTAAGCCTGGTTCACAACTCCTAAAAAATCATCGTCATGGTGAAATCAGGGTAAACTTAAGAGAGACCTCAAAAGGAGGAAATGACAATGAAACGCTTATTGATTCTTACGGCGCTGATCCCCTTTGCCGCGCTCGCACAGCCACTCAACACCATGAATAACCCGAACCAGCAGGGGTATGTCATCCCGAGCCAGCAGCGTATGCAGACCGAGATGATGAGCCAGCAACAGCAGCAAAAAGGGATGCTGAATCAGCAACTGAGAACGCAGACCCAGATGCAGCAGCAAAGCCTGCAAAATCAGATGAACGCCAACACCCAGCGCGTGCAGCAGGGGCAGGTGCGCGAGCAGCCGTTGCCGAACAAAAACGGCGGAATGTTAGGTGGGATGACCTCGTCAGGCAGCGGACAGCAGCATATGCTGCCGCCGCAGTCGAATGGCAGTATGCTTAATCCGCAGAACTAAAGTCCGGGCCGATCAGGTCAATCGCATCGGTACAGATGCTGTCCACGCCCCAGCGCAGCAGTTCGGCCGCACGCTGGGGTTTATTGACGGTGTAAACCAGAATACGCAGGCCCGCGTCTTTCAGCATCTTCACCCGCGCCTCATCCAGCAGCTTGTGATTAAGATGAATAGAGACACACGCTAAGCGCGTCGTCAGCTCGCGCCAGTCCTCGCGCCACTCGTCCAGCAGCAGTCCGCGCGGCAGTTCCGGCGCTGCGGCCTGTGCGGCCTCCAGCGCATCGATTTCAAATGATGACAGCAGCGGTGCGGTCATCCCCTCCCACAGCTCACGCGCGGCAAGGGCAATGACTTTGCCCGTCAGCGGCCCGGTGCCGGTGGTCGGTTTAATTTCGATATTGGCCATCATGCCATGCTGGCGACAGCGATCGGCCACTTCCGCCAGCAGCGGCAGCGGTTCGCCTTTGAATTCGCCGCTGTACCAGCTTCCGGCATCGACTTTCAGCAGATCGCGCCACGGCAGCTCGCCCGCGACGCCCCAGCCGTTGCTGGTGCGTTCGAGGTTATCGTCATGCAGCAGGAAAATCTCGCCGTCTTTCGACAGCTTGGCGTCGAACTCGATCATCGTGTGGCCGTAGCGCGCGCCAACGTCAATCGCCGCCAGGGTATTCTCCGGCGCCAGCTTACCGCCGCCCCGGTGGGCGACGACATGGGGATAAGGCCAGTTGCTCATACTCGTTGTCCTGTTTCACCGTCAAACAGGTGCAGATGATTTTCCGGCAGGTGTAGCCACAGCGTACTGCCTGCTTTAGGGCGCTCCTGATGTGCCAGACGCACCACCATTTTTTGTTCGCCCCAGCGCCCGTGCGCCAGGTTATCTGCACCCAACATCTCCAGCGTGTCCATCACCAGCGGCACGCCGCCTTCCGCCTGAGTGATTAAACCGATATGTTCCGGGCGGATACCGAGCGTCATCTTACGCCCGGCGTAGCCACGATAGTACCAGTTGATCGGCAATGCCATCCCGCTTTCCAGCTCAAAGTGCGAGCCCGCGCTGCTGATGCGCCCTTCCAGCAGGTTCATCGCCGGGCTGCCGATAAAGCTCGCCACGAAACGGGTGGCCGGTTTCTCGTAGACTTCCACGGGGGTGCCAATCTGCTCGGCAACGCCTTTGTTCATCACCATCACGCGCTGGGCGAGGGTCATGGCTTCGACCTGATCGTGGGTAACGTACAGCGATGTGGTTTTCAGACGACGGTGCAATTGCTGCAGCTCAAGACGCATCTGCACGCGCAGCTTGGCGTCGAGGTTAGAAAGCGGCTCGTCGAACAGGAATACCGCCGGGTCGCGCACGATGGCGCGCCCCATCGCTACGCGCTGGCGCTGGCCGCCGGAAAGCTCGCGCGGGCGGCGCTTCAGCAGGCCGTCCAGCTCCAGAATGCGGGCGGCTTCTTTCACGCGCTCCTCGATATGGCCTTTGCCCATGCCGCGTATTTTCAGCCCCCAGGCCATGTTCTCTTCCACGCTCATGTGCGGATAGAGAGCGTAGTTCTGGAAGACCATCGCGATGCCTCTGTCTTTCGGCTCCATCTCGGTGACGCGCTGGCGGTCAATCCAGATATCCCCGGAGGTCACGCGCTCCAGCCCCGCCACCATGCGCAGCAGGGTGGATTTGCCACAGCCGGATGGGCCGACCATCACGATAAACTCCCCGTCCGCCACGTCGAGCGTGAGCGGCTGAATCACCTGGGTTTTGCCGTCCCAGCTTTTGGTTACTGCCTGAAGTTTTAAACCTGCCATCTTATTTCTCGCTATCGACCAGGCCGCGGACAAACGCGCGCTGCATGGCTAAAACAATGACTACGGGTGGGATAAGGGTAAGCAGCATCGCCGCCATCACCTGGTTCCAGAGGGTGGTGCCTTCGCCGGTGGCAATCATGCCTTTGATGCCCGCCACGGCGGTGCCGAGATTGACGTCCTGAATAATCAGCAGCGGCCACAGGTACTGGTTCCAGCCGTAGATAAAGGTGATCACAAACAGCGCCGCAAGGTTGGTTTTCGACAGCGGCAGCACGATGTCGCGGAAGAAGCGCATCGGCGAGGCGCCATCAATGCGCGCCGCTTCAGTCAGCTCGTCCGGCAGGGTCATAAAGAACTGGCGAAACAGGAAGGTGGCGGTCGCTGAGGCCATCAGCGGCAGGGTCAAGCCCGCGTAGCTGTCGAGCATCTTGAGGTTGGCGATCACTTCCACCGTCGGGAAGATACGCACCTCCACCGGCAACATCAGGGTGATAAAAATCATCCAGAAAAACAGGTTGCGCAGCGGAAAACGGAACCAGACGATGGCGAAGGCCGAGAGCATCGACACCGTAATTTTGCCGACCGTAATGCCGAACGCCATGATGAAGCTATTGAGCATCATCAGCCAGAACGGCGCGCTGTTGGCGCCCACGCCCTGAGTCCAGATGGTTTTCATGTTCTCGAACAGATGTGTGCCTGGGATCAGCGTCATCGGCGTGTCGAACACCGCTTTGGTGTCCAGCGTGGCGGCGACAAAGGCCACGTACAGCGGGAAGAGGATGACGATAATCCCCAGAATCAGCATGGTGTGGCTGAAAATCGTCAGCCCGCGACGGTTCTCAATCATTGGTAGCGCACCTTACTTTCGACATAGCGGAACTGCACCACCGTGAGGATGATGACGAGGAACATCAACACCACCGACTGCGCGGCGGAGGCGGAGAGATCCAGCCCGGCGAAGCCTTCGCGGTAGATCTTGTAGATAAGCGTCGTGGTCGCCTGCACCGGGCCGCCTGCGGTGGCCGCATCGATCACCGGGAAGGTGTCGAAGAAGGCGTACACGAGGTTAACCACCAGCAGGAAGAAGCTCACTGGGGCGATCAGCGGCAGCGACAGTCTGAAGAAACGACGAATTGGCCCTGCGCCATCAATCGCGGCGGCTTCCACCAGCGAACGGGGAATGGACTGCAGCGCGGCAAAGAAGAACAGGAAGTTATAGCTGATCTGCTTCCACATCGAGGCAAACACCACCAGGAACATGGCCTGACCGCTGTTCTGGGCGTGGTTCCAGTCGTAGCCGAACTCTGCCAGGAAATGGGTGATCAGCCCGCGACCGGGGTTAAACAGGAAAATCCACAGTACGGCAGCGACGGCGGGTGCCACGGCGTACGGCAGCAGCATCAGGGTCTGATAAATACGACTTCCGCGCACCACGTAGTCCACCAGCGCGGCGAAAAACAACGAGGCAACAAGGCCGCTGACGGTGACCAGCGCGCTGAACTTCATCGTCGTCCAGAAGGCGTCCAGGTAGTAGATGTCATGGAACAGCGCGGTAAAGTTGTCCAGCCCGACAAACTGGCTGGAGAGCCCAAACGGATCGACGCTTTGTACCGAGTACCACAGCGCTTCGCCCGCAGGCCAGATAAAGAAGATAACGGTGATGACCAGCTGAGGCGCGACCAACAGGTACGGCAGCCAGCGGGAACGGAACACCGGACGGGATGATGACATAGGTTAGCTCTGTAGGTATTCACCCCTCACCCTAACCCTCTCCCCAGAGGGGAGAGGGGACTGCACGGAGCCGTCTTTTCTCCCTCGCCCCTGTGGGGAGAGGGCCGGGGTGAGGGGCAGGTTTGAATTACGATTTCGTCGACTGCTCAAAGCGGCGCAGCAGCTGATTCCCGCGCTCTACTGCGGAATCCAGCGCCTGCTGTGGCGTTTTCTTCCCGGTCCACACGCTTTCCAGCTCTTCATCCACGATGGTGCGGATCTGCGGCATGTTGCCCAGGCGCAGGCCTTTGGTGAACGGCAACGGCGGCTTGTTCAGCATCTGACGCGTCGCGATATCCGCGCCCGGGTTCTTGCTGTAGAAGCCCTGCTCGCGGGTCAGGTCATACGCGGCTTTGGTGATCGGCAGGTAGCCGGTCTTCTGGTGCCATTCGGCAGCGTTTTCCGGCTTCGCCAGGAAGTCGAGGAACTCGGCCACGCCTTTATAGGTGCCCTTGTCTTTACCCTGCATCACCCACAGGCTCGCCCCGCCGATGATGGCGTTCTGTGGCGCGCCCTTCACATCAGCGTCGTACGGCATCATGCCCACGCCGTAGTTGAATTTGGCGTAGTGACGGATATCCGCCAGCGAGCCGGACGAGGCGGTGGTAATGGCGCAGTCGCCGTTGTAGAACTTCTCGGTGGATTCGTCTTTACGCCCGAAGTAGCTGAAGTCGCCCTTCTTGTTGAGTTCTTCCAGCAGCGCAATGTGCTTCACCTGCTCCGGCTTGTTGAACTCCAGTACCGCATCGGTGCCGTCGAAGCCGTTGTTTTTGGTCGCCACCGGCAGGCCGTGCCAGGCGCTGAAGTTTTCAATCTGGATCCAGCCCTGCCAGCCGCTGGCGTAGCCGCACTTCATCCCCGCCGCTTTCAGCTTCGCAGTGTATTCGGCCAGGTCCTGCCAGGTTTTTGGCGGCTGCTCCGGGTCTAAACCGGCTTTCCTGAAGGCGTCTTTGTTGTAGTACAGCACCGGCGTGGAGCTGTTAAACGGCTGAGACAGCAGATGTCCGGTTTTGGAATCGGTGTAGTAACCCGCTACGGTCGGCACAAACTGGGATTCATCAAAGTTGATACCCGCCTCTTTGAACACTTCATACACCGGCTTGATAGCTTTGGAGGCCATCATGGTGGCGGTGCCCACTTCATAAACCTGTAACAGTGCAGGCGCGTTGCCGGTACGGAAGGCGGCGATGCCCGCGCTCAGGCTCTGCTCGTAGTTACCTTTGTACACCGGCACAATTTTGTAATCCGGATGGGTGTCGTTGAAACGCTGCGCCAGGGAGTCAACTTCTTTACCCAACTCCCCTTCCATGGAATGCCAGAACGGAATGGTCGTCACAGCCATTGCGTTCGTCGCAAAAGCCAGACCCAGTGCCAGACCCAAAGCTGTGTGTCGTAACGATGTCATTGTCATCTCTCTTATTGTGCCGGATGCGCGATATCACGCGTTTTATGCTCGCGAGGTAACATGACATGCTCGAATGACAGAAAAATAACTGTTTGTTTACAGATAAGTGACAGTAAAGGGTCAGGGGGATGATGGTTGTGTGAAGGGGTGTAGCGGTTAAAAAAGCCGGGTGGCGGCTACGCCTTACCCGGCCTACTCGATCCCTGTAGGCCCGGTAAGCGCAGCGCCACCGGGCGATACAGACGGCTCAGCCGCCCAGGTAAGCGCTCCGCACCGCTTCGTTCGCCAGCAGCGCGTCTCCGGTATCCTCAAGCACCACGCGGCCGTTCTCCAGCACGTAGCCACGGTCAGCGAGCTTCAGCGCCTGGTTGGCGTTCTGCTCGACGAGGAAGATGGTCATCCCCTCTTTGCGCAGTTGCTCAATGGTGTCGAATATCTGCTGGATGATGATCGGCGCAAGACCGAGCGACGGCTCATCCAGCAGCAGGAGACGCGGCTGGCTCATCAGCGCGCGGCCAATTGCCAGCATCTGCTGTTCACCGCCGGACATGGTGCCCGCACGCTGAATGCGACGCTCCCACAGGCGCGGGAAGAGTTCGTACACCCACTTGATGCGGGTCTGGTATTCATCGCGATGGGCGAAGAAACCGCCCATCGCCAGGTTCTCTTCCACCGTCATACGCGAGAAGACGCGACGCCCTTCCGGGACAATCGCCACCGCCTCACGCATGATTCTGGCCGTCTGCCAGTCGGTAATGTCCTTACCATCGAACACAATCCGCCCGCTGGTGGCGCGCGGATCGCCGCACAAGGTGCCGAGCAGCGTGGTTTTGCCCGCGCCGTTGGCGCCAATCAGGGTAACGATTTCACCCTGATTGATATGCAGGCTGACATCGTGCAGCGCCTGGATCTTGCCGTAGTGCGCGTTGACCTTGTCGAACGTTAACATCGCTTTTTCCATCTTATGCCTCACCCAGGTATGCGCGGATCACGTCCGGGTTGTTGCGGATCTCTTCCGGCGTGCCGTTTGCCAGCGGCGTACCCTGGTTAACCACGTAGATACGGTCGGAAATGCCCATTACCAGCTTCATGTCGTGCTCAATCAGCAGAATGGTGGTGTCGTGGTGATCGCGCAGTTCGGCAATCAGCTCGTCCAGCTCTTTGGTCTCTTTTGGGTTGAGGCCCGCCGCCGGTTCGTCGAGCATCAGGATCTCCGGCTGGGTCACCATGCAGCGCACAATCTCCAGACGACGCTGGTCGCCGTAAGCCAGGTTACTCGCCTGACGGTTGGCGTGCTGCAGCAGGCCAATGCGGTCGAGCCAGGTGGCGGCGCGATCGAGCGCTTCATCCTGGGCGCGGCGGAAGGCCGGGGTTTTCAGCAGGCCGGAGAACAGCCCGGTTTTCAGCTGTTGATGCTGCGCGACCAGCAGGTTCTCAATCACCGTCATTTCGCGGAACAGACGTACGTGCTGGAAGGTACGCACCACGCCCATGCGGGCAATCTGCTGGCCAGGCAGCCCTTCAAGATGCTTGTCGCGCAGCATGATGGTGCCGCCCGTCGGCTTGTAAAAACCGGTCAGGCAGTTAAATACCGTGGTTTTCCCCGCGCCGTTCGGGCCAATCAGGGAGACAATCTCTTTCTTGTGCAGATCCAGTGACACATTGTTGACCGCCAGCAGGCCGCCAAAACGCATCATCAGACCGTTAACGGATAATAATGGCTGACTCATGCCTGCTCTCCTTTCGCTTGCCCGTTCTTCAGCTTCAGCTGTGGACGGGTCATCGGCAGCAAGCCCTGCGGACGCCAGATCATCATCAGCACCATCAAACCACCCAGCATTAACATGCTGTATTCGTTAAAGTCGCGCATCAGCTCGCGCGAGACCACCAGCAGGATGGCCGCGAGGATAACAGCAAACTGCGAGCCCATCCCGCCGAGCACCACAATCGCCAGCACAAAAGCGGATTCGGCAAAGGTGAACGATTCCGGGCTGACGAAGCCCTGACGCGCGGCAAACAGCGTCCCGGCGAAACCGGCAAACGCGGCGCTGATGGTGAACGCGGTCAGCTTGATGCGGGTCGGGTTCAGGCCCAGGGAACGGCAGGCAATCTCATCTTCGCGCAGCGCTTCCCACGCGCGGCCCAGCGGCATGCGCAGCAGGCGGTTAATCACGAACAGGGTGATCACTACCAGCAGCAACGCCACCAGATAGAGCCAGATGACGCGGTCGGACGGGTCATACTTCACGCCGAAGAAGTTACTGAAGGTGTCCCAGCCGCCTTCGCGGGCGGTACGGCTGAACTCCAGGCCGAAGAAGGTTGGTTTCGGGATCTGGCTGATGCCGTTCGGGCCGCCGGTCACTTCGGTGTTGTTCAGCAGCAGGATACGGACGATTTCACCAAAGCCTAAGGTTACAATCGCCAGGTAGTCACCGCGCAGGCGCAGTACCGGGAAACCGAGCAGGAAGCCTGCCGCGGCTGAGACCAGCCCCGCCAGCGGCAGGCAGGTCCAGAAGCCGAGCCCGTAATAGTGGTTCAGCAGCGCGAAGGTGTAGGCGCCGATGGCGTAGAAGCCGCCGTAGCCCAGCACCAGCAGGCCAGAGAGCCCCACCACCACGTTCAGACCGAGACCGAGGATCACGTAGATCATGGTCAGGGTAGCGATATCCACGGTGCCACGAGAGACCACAAACGGCCACGCCACGGCAGCCACCAGCAGCGCCACGAGGAACAGCTTCTGCTTAACGGTAGACCCGTCGATGGCCGGCAGAACGAATTTCGGCCCGGAGACGTTTTTCAGCGACTTCTGGAACAGCGGACGCAGCAGCTGGAACAGGAACACGACGGCAGTGCCGATAAATACCCACTGCCAGCGGATGTCGGGGGCGGTATCCACCACCAGCTTCGTCCCATCCAGACCTAACTGGACGCCCATAAAGACGCCTGCCAGCACGAAGAACATGGCGGCAGAGAGCAGCGCCATTGCAAAATGCATCGGTTTCATACTTTCTCTACCTCCGGACGGCCCAGAATGCCGGTAGGCATGACCAGCAGAACCAGAATCAGCAGGGCAAACGACACCACATCTTTATATTCCGTGCTCAGATACGCCGAGGAGAGCGCTTCCGCCACGCCCAGGATCAGGCCGCCAATCATCGCGCCCGGAATACTGCCGATACCGCCCAGCACCGCCGCGGTAAAGGCTTTCATCCCGGCCATAAAGCCGATGTACGGGTTGATCACGCCGTAGAACTGGCCGAGCAGGACACCTGCGACGGCCGCCATCGCGGCGCCAATCACGAAGGTCAGGGCAATCACGCGGTCGGTGTTGATGCCGAGCAGGCTCGCCATCTTCAGGTCTTCAGCGCAGGCGCGGCAGGCGCGTCCCATCCGCGAGTAGCGGATGAACAGCGTCAGGGCAAGCATCGCAATAAAGGTCACGACCCAGATAACCAGCTGCATGGTGGTGATAGAGGCCGCGAAGTTTTCACTGGCCCCCACAATCCACTGGCCGTTAAACAGGCTTGGCAGCGCCACGTCGCGCGAGCCTTCGGTCAGGCTGACGTAGTTTTGCAGGAAGATCGACATCCCGATGGCGGAAATCAGCGCAATCAGGCGTTTGGAGCTGCGCACCGGCCGGTAGGCCACGCGCTCAATGCTCCAGCCGTAGGCGCTGGCAATCACAATCGCGCCGACAAACCCGGCGGCGACCAGCAGCCAGCTGCTGTCGATGCCCATCATCATCAGGGCGGCGATAATCATAAAGGAGACATAGCTACCGATCATGTAGACCTCGCCGTGGGCGAAGTTAATCATGCCGATAATGCCGTAAACCATCGTATAGCCGATGGCAATCAGCGCGTAGGTGCTTCCCAGCGTGACGCCGTTAAACATCTGCTGCAGGAAATAGAGAAACTGCTCGGACATATGCAAACCTTTTTATACCCGCCCGTCAGTCCGGGCGGTGGGATAATTATTTGGCGGCCGAGGATGACCCGTCGGCGTGCCACTTAAAGACACCAAACTCAAATCCCTTCAGATCGCCTTTCTCATCCCAGTTCAGCGGCCCAATCACGGTGTTCGCCCCGTGTGCTTTTAAATCTTTCACCAGATCCAGCGGTTCTTTGCTGCCGGTACGATCCAGCGCGGTGGCCAGAGACTGCACGGCGGCGTAGGTGATCCAGACGTACGGACCACTCGGATCTTTCTTCTGCGCCTTGAGCGCGTCCACGATAGCCTTGTTGGCCGGATCCTGGTCATAGCGTTTTGGCATCGTCACCAGCATGCCTTCGGCAGAATCCCCGGCGATGTTTGACAGGGAGGCATTGCCCACACCCTCTGGCCCCATAAACTGGGTCTTCAGACCGGTGGCGCGCGCCTGACGCAGCATCTGCCCCATCTCCGGGTAGTAGCCGCCGTAGTAAACAAAGTCGATATTCTCTTTTTGCAGACGAGCGATCAGCGCGGAGAAGTCTTTCTCACCGGCGGTAATCCCGTCGAAGAAGACGATGTTTGCGCCGCCTTTTTTCAGGCCGTCCTGAACGGAGCGCGCCAGGCCTTCACCGTACTGCTGCTTGTCATGAATAATGGCGATACGCTGCGGCTTGACGGTTTCAAGGATGTATTTGGCTGCGGTTGGCCCCTGAGAGGAGTCCAGCCCGGCGGTACGCATGATGTGCTGATAGCCGCGCTGGGTCAGTTCCGGGTTGGTCGCACCGGGGGTGATCATCAGAATGCCTTCGTCTTCGTAGATATCAGACGCGGGCTGGGTGGACGACGAGCACAGGTGGCCGATCACATACTGGATGCCATCGTTGACGATTTTGTTAGCGACCGCGACGGCCTGTTTCGGATCGCAGGCGTCGTCATATTCTACGCCCACCAGCTTGTCGCCTTTGATGCCGCCCTTAGCGTTGATGTCTTTGATGGCCTGGCGCGCACCGTTGAACTCCATGTCACCCCACTGGGCAACAGGGCCGGACATCGCACCCACTACCGCAACTTTAATGTCCTCCGCCATGGCGGCATGCGAGATCGACAGTGCGACCATCCCCGCGATTAACGTCTTCGCGTTCCTTTTCATCTCTGAATCCCCATTCGTGATGTCGTGTTTATATTTTGTTTTATTATGGTTAAAAAGCATTCTGTACTTTTAATGAACAACGCTATTTTTACCAGTGCCTTTAATGGTTTAGCGCAGGTTTTTGTCAAAAACCAGACTAAAATCTCTATTTTTCAGGCGATTAAGCAAAGATAATATTCTGAAATCAGGCAGAGATAAACAACTAAAAGTGCAGTTTGCAGCATAAAATAACGGCATAAAGCGCCGAATAAATCACTACCCATCAGGTTAAAATTCTGCGTATTTTTCGATCCATGTGTTTTCAAACTGCCCAACGCGTTGCCAAAAAACTAATCACCTGGCGAATGAGAATAAAAAGAGGAAGCCCCTGAGTGAATAAATTGAGTACACTGCCTCTACTCAATTTGATTTGGACAAGTAGCTAATGAAACTGACTATCGTGCGTCTGGTGACCTTTAGCGACCAGGATCATATCGACCTGGGCAAGATCTGGCCGGAATATTCCCCTTCGTCGCTACGCGTGGATGAGACCCACCGCATTTATGCCGCGCGTTTTAACGAGCGCCTGCTGGCAGCGGTTCGCGTCACCCTGAGCGGTACAGAAGGGGCGCTGGACTCGCTGCGCGTACGTGACGTCACCCGTCGTCGCGGCGTGGGACAGTATTTAATTGAAGAAGTGATCCGCGAAAACCCGAGCGTGACCTCCTGGTGGATGGCCGACGTGGGCGTGGAAGACCGCGACGTGATGGCGGCGTTTATGCAGGCGTTAGGCTTTACGGCGCAGGAGAGCGGGTGGGAGAAGCGCTAAAAGAAAGCCGGGTGGCGGCTGCGCCTTACCCGGCCTACAATTTCTACCGCATTTTCCCAAGCATTTCGTGTTGCAGGAAGGCGGCAAGTTATGAAATCCCCGGGAGCTTACATAAGTAAGTGACCGGGGTTGAATAACGCAGCCAACGCACCTGCGGCGCGAAAGGCGACGGGAAAATTATTTGGCGTCTGTCGCCGTGCCATTGGCATGCCAGTCAAACACGCCGAACTCGAAGCCCTTCAGGTCGCCCTTCGCGTCCCAGGAAAGAGGCCCCATGACGGTCTCAACCGTGTTCGCTTTCAGCCAGGTGGCAATCTCAGCCGGATCGGCTGACTGGTTCAGGCCCGCCTGCAGAGACTGCAGCGCAGCATAGGTGGTCCAGACGAACGCGCCGCTTGGATCCTGTTTCTTCGCCTTGATGGCATCTACGATAGGTTTGTTCGCAGGAACCTGGTCGTAGTTCTTCGGTTTGGTCACCAGCAGGCCTTCAGCGGATTCACCTGCGATGTTAGACAGAGAAACGTTCGCCACCCCTTCCGGGCCCATGAACTGGGTTTTCAGACCCGCCGCGCGCGCCTGGCGCAGGATCTGGCCCATTTCCGGGTGGTAGCCGCCGTAGTATACGAAGTCAATATTCTCTTTCTTCAGACGCGCCACCAGGGTGGAGAAGTCTTTCTCACCGGCGGTGATCCCGTCGAAGAACACCACATCGGCATTGGCTTTCTTGAGGTTGTCCTGCACTGAACGCGCCAGACCTTCACCGTACTGCTGCTTGTCATGAACGATGGCAATGCGCTTCGGCTTCACTTTTTCAACGATGTACTTCGCCGCGGTTGGGCCCTGGTCAGAGTCCAGCCCGGTGGTACGCAGGGTCAGCTTGTAACCGCGTGCGGTCAGCTCCGGTGCGGTCGCAGCCGGGGTGATCATCAGGATACCTTCGTCTTCGTAGATGTCAGACGCGGGCTGAGTAGAAGAAGAGCACAGGTGACCGATAACGTATTTGATCCCGTCGTTCACCACTTTGTTCGCGACCGCGACCGCTTGTTTCGGGTCACAGGCATCATCATATTTTACGATCTGCAGTTTTTCGCCCTTAATACCGCCTTTGGCATTAATGTCTGCAACCGCCTGTTCTGCGCCGGTAAACTCCTGGTCGCCGTACTGCGCTACCGGTCCGGACATGGCGCCAACCACAGCCACTTTAATGTCTGCCTGCGCCATGGTGCTGAATGCCAACGCGATACATCCTGCCAGTAACGCTTTACCCTTCATGTTCATCCTGAGATTCCCCATTATTATGGTTATTACGATTGTTGTGATGTTGTTGTGCAGCGCTTTATGTCAGTTATAGGTGTGCTGTTCGCGCTTTTTCAGCATACTCTGCTAAAACATACCCGATTTTTATGATTTTGGAATAGCTAATTTGAAATGAATATATGATAGGCCCGGCAGAGGTTTTCGCCGGGCATATGGCTTTAACGTGTCAGCGAGGCGGAGATAATGTCCAGCGCTTTACGGAACTGCACTTCGGGAATCGTCAGCGGATACAGGAAACGAATGACGTTGCCGTAGACGCCGCAGCTCAGAAGAAGCAGCCCTTCCTGCAACGCCCGCTCCTGCACCTGGCGGGTAAATTCCGGCGAAGGCTGGCCCGTTTGCGGGTCGTTAAACTCAACCGCCACCATCGAGCCCTGGGCGCGAATATCCGCGATATACGGGCAGTGTTCCTTCGCTTTGTTCAGCACTTCCACCAGGTGATGGCCAAGATGCGCCGATCGCGTACAGAGATCTTCCTCATCAATCACGTCCAGTACGGCATGCGCCGCCGCAATCGCCAGCGGGTTACCTGCGTAGGTGCCACCCAGCCCGCCCGGCGCGGGCGCATCCATCACCTCAGCACGTCCCGACACCGCCGAGAGCGGCATCCCGCCCGCCAGGCTTTTCGCCATGGTGATCAGATCCGGTTTCACGCAGTGGTGTTCCATCGAGAACAGCTTGCCGGTGCGGGCGAAGCCGCTTTGCACCTCGTCGGCAATCAGCAAAATGCCGTGGGTATCGCACAGGGCGCGCAGCGCCTGCATAAAATCAGCAGGAGCGATGTTGAAGCCGCCCTCCCCCTGAACCGGTTCGAGAATTATCGCTGCGACCTGGTCAGGAGCAATATCCGCTTTAAAGATACGTTCCAGGCTTTTTAACGCCTCAGCGGTGCTGACGCCGTGCAGTTCATTCGGATACTGCGCGTGATACACCGAGCCGGGGAAGGGCCCAAAGCCGAGCTTGTACGGCGCAACCTTGCCGGTCAGCGCCATGGTCATAAAGGTGCGGCCGTGGAACGCGCCGCCGAAGGTGATAAGGCCAGGACGTCTGGTAAAGGCGCGGGCAATTTTTACGGCGTTTTCCACCGCTTCTGCGCCCGTCGAGAAGAACGCCGTTTTGGCAGGGCCGTCAATCGGCACCCGTGCGTTGATGCGCTCGGCAAGCGCCACGTAGCCTTCGTACGGCACGATCTGGTACGCCGTGTGGGTAAAGGCGTGGAGTTGTTTTTCGATGGCGGAAATGACTTTGGGATGGCGATGGCCGGTATTCAGCACCGCGATACCGGCGGCGAAGTCGATGTACTCATTGCCCTCGACATCCCACACCGTGGCGTTTTCTGCTTTATCGGCATAGAAGTTACACATCACGCCGATGCCACGCGGCGTCGCCTGTAAACGCCGGTCGTTCAGTTCGTTGTTTTTCACCCTGTCCCCCTGAGAAAGTCGCCTGCTTAGCGCATCAGTAAGTGTTTGCCAGGGGGAGGGAATTCGCCAGAGCGGGCGCTAAAAAAACAAAACCCCCAGACTCTCATCCAGGGGTTCTCGGTGTACTTCGCGGAAATTACGCTTCGATAGCGGCGCGAAGTTTTTTCATGGCGTTCTTTTCAAGCTGACGGACACGTTCCGCAGAGACGCCGTAGCGGTCGGCCAGCTCCTGCAGCGTGGACTTGTTGTCTTCGTCCAGCCAGCGGGCGCGGATAATATCCTGGCTACGCTCGTCGAGGCCTTCCATCGCATAGCTCAGCTTGTTCGCGGCCTGATCTTCCCAGTTGTCCTCTTCGATGCCGTCAGCAAAGTTAGAGGTTTTATCCTGCAGATACAGAACCGGTGCCATTGGCTGGCTGTCGGATGCGTCGTCGTCGGAGGACATATCAAAGGTCATGTCCTGCGCGGCCATACGGGATTCCATCTCACGCACGTCTTTGCTGGATACGCCCAGCTCGCGCGCCACCATTTCCACTTCATCCTGATTGAACCAGCCCAGACGCTGCTTGGTTTTACGCAGGTTGAAGAACAGTTTGCGTTGCGCTTTTGTCGTGGCGACTTTCACGATACGCCAGTTGCGCAGCACGTATTCATGAATTTCAGCTTTGATCCAGTGTACGGCGAAGGAGACAAGTCGCACACCCACTTCCGGGTTAAAGCGACGCACAGCCTTCATCAGGCCGATGTTACCTTCCTGAATCAAGTCCGCCTGCGGCAGGCCATAGCCCGCATAATTACGAGCAATGTGAACAACAAAGCGCAGGTGAGACAGGATCAGCTTTTTCGCTGCTTCCAGATCGCCCTGGTAATGCAGCTTTTCAGCAAGCTCCTTTTCTTCCTCGGCCGTTAACATCGGCCAGGTGTTCGCAGCCCGGATGTAAGATTCCAGGTTACCAACAGGGGCTAAAGCTAAAGTTTGCATTTCTTTGGTCATTCATTCCTCTCAGTGTTTCTTCTGGTCCAGGTTGTCCCCGTCAGGCAACAACCATGCCAAAGCGTTTGAGCAACGAGATTAGCATTCACTCTTTTATCAGACAGTGATTTTATCCACAAGTTCCAGGTGCAACGGTGAATAAATTACGCACAAAATGTGACATGGAGATGATAACAGGGGAAGAGACAACAGGGACGCTTTCCCTGCAGAGCGAACATCTCGGTGCAGGGAAAGATTATATCACGCTTTTATTAGTCGGGAGTAAAGTGACGTAAATGTTGAACGGTTGCCAGCCACGCTGCCACCCACCCAATCATCGAACACACCAGCAACAACAACAGGCACTCATCGAACCCTAACCCACTGATATCAAACTTGGTTCCGAAAACCTGCGCCACTTCAGTCACGGCAGAGGAAAGCCGCATCACCAAAATTTCTGACAATATCAGTGAAAGAAATGCGCCGGAAAAACCGAGCAGTGCGCCACCATAAAGGAACGGTCGGAGGATGAAGCCATCCGTCGCACCAATCAGTTTCTGCACGTTGATGGTGTCGCGACGGGCGAAGATGCTCAGGCGAACGCTGTTGCCGATGACGAGGAAGACCGCCGCCACCATCAGCACGCCAATCATCGCCGCGACGCGGCCTACGAGCCCGGTCAGAGCAGAGAGACGCGCAAACCAGCTGTCATCCATGCGCACTTCATCAATGCCCTTAATGCGCGTGATGCGATCGCGCAGGGTGTTAAGCGAATCGGTCCCCTGGAAGTCCAGCTTCGGGATCACCACCGCCACGGCGGGCAGCGGATTCTCTTCGAGCATATCCAGCGCGCCGCCAAAGCCAGACCAGTTCCTGAACTCGCCCAGCGCGTCTTCACGTGAGAGATAATTGACCTTCTCCACGCCCTGCTCGGCCTGAATTTGCCCAACCACCTGCGCCGCCGCGTTATCGTCGAGCGCTTTATCCAGATAGACCGTGATCTGCGGAGACGGATAATACTGCGACGCCGCCTGGTTGACGTTTTTATAGACCATATAGCAGACGCTTGGCAGCGTGAGGGAGATGGCGATCACCATCACCGTCAGGAACGTCGCCAGCGGTTTGCTTTTCAGGTCCTGCAGCGCGCCGTGGAACGCGTAGCGCACCTGCTCGTTAAACACGTTGGTTTTACGGGAGGCTGGCTTTGGCGCGGCCTTCTGGCGCTTCGGCGCATTACGATTGCCGTCACCCCCGCCCTGCGGCTTACGGAAACGGTCAAACCGGTTCCCGAACTGCCGAATCTGGTTTATTGCATCACGCTTATTCACCGTGGCCTCCGTGCAAATGACCGTCGCTCAGGGTCAGCATGCGGTACGAACGACGGGAAATCAGCCCGATGTCGTGCGTCGCCATCAATACGGTAACCCCCACGCGGTTAAACTCCTCAAACAGACGCAAAATCCCTTCTGACAGGGCATCGTCCAGGTTACCGGTCGGTTCATCCGCCAGCAACACCGCAGGCTTGTTCACCACCGCACGGGCGATACCCACGCGCTGCTGTTCACCGCCGGAGAGCTGGATCGGGAAGTTCTTCGCTTTGTCCAGCAGCCCGACCTTATCCAGCGCCGCGGAAACGCGACGGCGGATATCATCATAGCTGGCGCCGGCAATAATCAGCGGAATGGCCACGTTATCGAAAACGGTGCGATCCATCAGCAGGTGGTGATCCTGGAAAATCATGCCGATCTGACGACGCAGGAACGGCACTTCGCGGTTTTTCAGGCGGCTGATCTCATGGCCGCCGAAAAAGATTTTCCCGGCGCTTGGCCGCTCGATCCCACAGATAAGCTTGAGCAGGGTACTTTTCCCCGCGCCGGAATGGCCGGTCAGGAATGCCATCTCGCCCGGCTGCAGGTGGAATGTGACCCCCTGCAGCGCTTGTCTCCCACCGAGATAGGCCTTGCTGACGTGTTCAAAGCGAATCATTGTTAGTCCTCTCGGGCAAATAATGCCTCAATAAAGTCGTCCGCCTTAAACGGACGTAAATCCTCAATACGCTCGCCCACACCGATGTAACGGATAGGAATGCCGAACTGGTCGGCCACGGAGAAGATCACCCCGCCTTTCGCGGTGCCGTCCAGTTTGGTCAGCGTGATCCCCGTCAGTCCTACCGCTTCATGGAACAGTTTTGCCTGGCTGATGGCGTTCTGTCCGGTGCTGGCATCAATGGTCAGCATAATTTCATGCGGTGCGTCTTCGTCCAGCTTCTTCATGACGCGAACGATTTTCTTCAGCTCTTCCATCAGGTGCGATTTATTCTGCAAACGCCCTGCGGTATCGGCAATCAGCACGTCCACGTTGCGCGCCTTCGCTGCCTGGATGGCGTCAAAGATCACGGAAGCGGAATCCGCGCCGGTATGCTGAGCAATCACCGGAATGTTGTTGCGCTGGCCCCACACCTGCAGCTGCTCAACCGCCGCCGCACGGAAGGTGTCGCCCGCCGCCAGCATCACCGATTTACCCTGCTGCTCGAACTGACGCGCCAGCTTGCCGATGGTGGTGGTTTTACCCACGCCGTTCACGCCGACCATCAGAATAACAAATGGCGTTTTGCCTTCAATATTAAGCGGTTCGTCAACTTTTGCGAGAATTTCACCCATCTCGTCTTTCAGCAGGCCGTACAGCGCTTCGGCGTCACGCAGCTGTTTGCGGCTCGCCCCTTCGGTCAGATTAGTGATGATCTTACGGGTGGTTTCGACACCCACGTCCGCAATCAGCAGTTGCTCTTCCAGCTCTTCAAACAGATCGTCGTCGATCTTCTTGCCGCGGAACAGACTGATAAATCCGGAACCTAAGTTTTCTTTGGTTTTAAGCAGGCTGCGTTTCAGACGCGCGAAGAAACCCTCTTTGGTCGGTTTTTCCTGCTCCTGAACGGTCTCTTCTTCGGCCTGCTCTTCTACCGGCACAACGATGACCGCTTCTTCAGCGGCCTCGGCCGCCAGCGCCTGAGCTTCCAGCTCTTCGTCGGTCAGCTCTGGCTCAAGCGCCGCCTCTTCTTCCACCGCCTCAACGATTTCAACGGTTTCCGCTTCGGCCTGCCACTCTTCGGCAGACACCGCTTCGGCTTTCACTTCTTCCGGCAGCGGCAGCTCTTCGTATTCGATAGCAGCCTGTGGTGCTTCGATAGCGGCTTCTACGACAACCGGCTCTGGCTTCTCGCTTTCCTGAACCTGTTCAGTGACCTCAACCACCTCTTCAGCAAAGGTTTCAACCTCTTCTTTGCTGTGCGCCGTCTCTTCCGCGTCGACAACCGCGGCGGTTTCTACAGGCGTTTCAGGCTGCGACGGCTCTTCAACGGCATGTTGCTCTTCGGTTTTCTGTTCTGTTTCTTGCTCTTTTTCACCGAAGCCCAGCCAGGAAAAGAAGCCACGTTTTTTTTGTTTTGCCATCTGCGACTACACTCCTCGCGGCGCTATATACATGGAAGCTAAAAAAATGATGAAATAGTCTAACACTTTACTTAATTGACATCACCGCCCGCAATCGCAGGCCAATTGTTAACAGAGCTTTCCTGAGATGAAGAAACCCAACCGCGCCCCGGCCGGTCAAATTCGTATTATCGGCGGTCAGTGGCGAGGCCGGAAATTACCGGTGCCGGACAGCCCCGGTTTACGCCCTACTACCGACCGCGTGCGCGAGACGCTGTTTAACTGGCTGGCCCCGTCAATGGTAGACGCCCGCTGCCTGGACTGCTTCGCCGGAAGCGGTGCGCTCGGGCTGGAAGCGCTGTCGCGCTATGCTGCCAGCGCTACGCTGCTGGAGATGGAGCGCGGCGTGGCGCAGACGTTGCAGCAAAATCTGGCGACGCTGAAGGCGAGCAACGCGAAAGTGGTGAACACCAACACGCTGAGCTTCCTCGCACAAAAGGGCACGCCGCACACCGTGGTGTTTGTCGACCCGCCGTTCCGCAAGGGGTTGCTGGAAGAGACGTTATCCCTGCTGGAGCAAAACGGCTGGCTGGCGGATGACGCATTGATTTACGTGGAAAGCGAAGTGGAAAACGGTTTACCGCCGGTTCCCGCCCACTGGGATCTGCACCGTGAAAAAGTCGCAGGTCAGGTTGCTTATCGTCTGTATCACCGTCAGGCACAAGGAGGATCCGATGCCGGTACTGATTAATCTGGGACGCTTGCTGATGCTGGGCGTCTGGGCGTTTTTGCTGCTCAATCTGGTGCACCCGTTCCCGCGTCCGATGAATATTTTCGTTAACGTCGCGCTGATTTTCACCTCGTTCATGCACGCCCTGCAGATGGTGATGCTGAAAAACGGTCTGCCGAAAGACGGCCCGCAGATGACGGGCTGGCAGCAGCTGCGCGTGTTTATTTTCGGCGTGTTTGAGCTGCTGGTGTGGATGAAGAAGTTTAAGGCGCAGGTGAAGAAGTAAGGTGCGCGCTATCGCCCGGTGGCGCTTCGCTTACCGGGCCTACGAAACCCTGTAGGCCGGGCAAACGCAGTGCCGCCCGGCGTTACCGCTCCGGTGCAAACCCTTCGAATCGCGACCCTTTGTAGCTCAGCATTCCTTTCTCTCCCACCGTCAGCTGGTGGTACTGTTGCGCCTCCAGGCGGAAGGTCATCTCCAGGCCGCCCGTTTCCGGCTTAAAGCTCGCTTCATAGCGCATTGTTGTGCCCGCAGGCGTCACCTGCTGCTGGCGCGAGCGGCGGTCATTGAGCGGTTTTTCGCGTTTGTTCGTCACCACCACGCGCTTTTGCATCAGCGGTGCGGCATCGTTATCCGCCTTCTCGCGGCGCTGCTGCACGAAGCGGAACGAGGCGGCAATGACGATAATCGCCACCACGATAATAAAAAACAGCGGCATCTTGCTCATTCTACAATCCCATCAGATTATGCGGAATTCAGGATACCCTGCCTTCCCCGGCATTGCCAAACGCCCGCCCGCGTCACTACACTGGATCAGAAACTGATTATTCAGACTTAACAGATACAGGGAGTTAATATGCTTTGGTCATTTATCGCTGTCTGTTTTTCCGCATGGCTTTATGTCGATGCGTCGTACCGTGGTCCCACCTGGCAGCGCTGGCTGTTTAAACCCGTCACGCTGTTGCTCCTGTTGCTGCTGGCCTGGCAAGCGCCGATGTTCAACGCCGTCAGCTATCTGGTGCTCGCCGGGCTGTGCGCCTCTCTGATTGGCGACGCCCTGACCCTGCTGCCGCGCCAGCGCCTGCTGTATGCCGTAGGGGCATTTTTCCTGTCGCACCTGCTGTATACCATCTACTTCGCCAGCCAGATGACGCTCTCTTTCTTCTGGCCGCTGCCGCTGGTCCTGCTGGTGATTGGCGCCCTGCTGATCGCGGTGATCTGGTCGCGTCTGGAAGAGATGCGTTTGCCGGTCTGCACGTTTATCGCCATGACCCTGGTGATGGTATGGCTGGCAGGTGAACTGTGGTTCTTCCGTCCGACCGCTCCGGCAATGTCCGCATTCTTCGGCGCCGCGCTGCTGCTGATTGGGAATATCGTGTGGCTGGGCAGCCACTATCGCCGCCGTTTCCGGGCGGATAACGCGATTGCCGCCGCCTGTTACTTTGCCGGGCACTTCCTGATTGTGCGTTCGCTGTATATCTAAATAACGCTTGACTCTGGAGTCGACTCCAGAGTGTATGCTGCGGTTAATGAGAAAATTATCATTGCCGGAGACTGCCATGTCGACTCCAGAAACACCCAAAAAAGTTCCTCAATTCTCGGCGCTTAAGCTCAGTCCGGTTCCGCCTCAAGACGACTGCTGCTGCGAAGGCGCGTGCGAAACGCAAACGGAAATGCTGCCCGAAAGCGGCAACCGCTACAGCTGGGTCGTTAACGGCATGGACTGCGCCGCCTGCGCCCGTAAAGTAGAAAATGCGGTGAAACAGGTGCCGGGCGTCAGCCACGTTCAGGTGCTGTTCGCCACCGAAAAGCTGCTGGTTAGCGCCGAAAACGACGTCAGCAAACAGGTGGAAGCCGCGGTAAGCAAGGCGGGTTACAGCCTGCGTAGCGAAGCCGCGCCCGCGGAAAAAACGTCTTCCCTGCGGGAAAACCTGCCGCTCATCACCCTCATCATCATGATGGCACTGAGCTGGGGGCTGGAACAGATTAACCATCCGTTCGGCAACCTGGCGTTTATCG
Source organism: Enterobacter sp. TCD1-1 (assembly GCF_020567405.1). Classification (NCBI taxonomy): domain Bacteria; kingdom Pseudomonadati; phylum Pseudomonadota; class Gammaproteobacteria; order Enterobacterales; family Enterobacteriaceae; genus Enterobacter; species Enterobacter sp. TCD1-1. The sequence continues at coordinate 103,728 of NZ_JAJCXF010000008.1, forward strand.
CCACCACGCTGGTCGGTCTGTTCCCGATTGCCCGTCAGGCGCTGCGCCTGATGAAAAGCGGCAGCTGGTTTGCCATCGAAACGCTGATGAGCGTGGCGGCCATCGGCGCGCTGTTTATTGGCGCGACGGCAGAAGCGGCGATGGTGCTGCTGCTGTTCTTAATCGGTGAACGCCTTGAGGGCTGGGCAGCCAGCCGGGCGCGCAAAGGGGTCAGCGCGCTGATGGCGCTGAAGCCGGAAACCGCCACGCGCGTGGTAAACGGCACGCGTGAAACGGTCGCCATCACGACCCTTCGTCCGGGCGACGTGATTGAAGTCGCGGCAGGCGGACGCTTGCCTGCAGACGGTGCGCTGCTTACCGCCACCGCGAGCTTTGATGAAAGCGCCCTGACCGGAGAATCCATTCCGGTCGAACGTGAGGCGGGTGAAAAAGTGCCAGCGGGCGCCACCAGCGTCGACCGTCTGGTGCAGCTCACCGTGCTTTCCGAGCCGGGTGACAGCGCCATCGACCGCATCCTGAAGCTGATTGAAGAGGCCGAAGAGCGCCGCGCGCCGGTCGAACGCTTTATCGACCGCTTCAGCCGGATCTACACGCCCGCCATTATGCTGGTTGCCCTGCTGGTTACCGTCGTTCCGCCGCTGTTCTTTGGCGCGCCGTGGGAGGGGTGGATTTATAAAGGGCTGACGCTATTGCTGATCGGCTGTCCGTGCGCGCTGGTGATTTCCACCCCGGCGGCCATTACGTCCGGGCTGGCGGCTGCGGCACGTCGCGGGGCGCTGATTAAGGGCGGCGCGGCGCTGGAGCAGCTAAGCCAGGTCCAGCATATCGCCTTTGATAAAACCGGTACGCTGACCGTGGGTAAGCCGCAGGTGACCGGCGTGTATCCGCAGGACATCAGTGCAGATGAACTGCTGACCCTGGCCGCCGCCGTTGAGCAGGGGTCCACTCACCCGCTGGCGCAGGCGATTGTGCGAGAAGCGCAGTCGCGCGGGCTGAACATCCCTCCGGCAACCGCCCAGCGGGCGCTGGTCGGGTCAGGGATTGAGGCCACCGTTGACGGTAAAAAGGTACTGATTGTCGCGGCGGGCAAGTCTTCTACGCCAGAGGTGGAGGCGTTAGAACAGACCGGACAAACTGTCGTGACCGTCATGCAGGACGGCACCGCAAAAGGGAGGCTGGCGCTGCGCGACACCCTGCGCGATGACGCAAAAGAGGCCGTGTCGGCGCTGCATCAGTTGGGCGTCCAGGGCGTGATTCTCACCGGCGATAACCCTCGCGCGGCGGCAGCGATTGCCAGTGAGCTGGGGCTGGCGTTTAAAGCAGGATTGCTGCCGGCGGATAAGGTCAGCGCGGTAACGGAACTGAATGCTCAGGCGCCGCTGGCGATGGTCGGTGACGGGATTAACGATGCCCCGGCGATGAAAGCGTCCACCATCGGTATTGCGATGGGCAGCGGTACCGACGTCGCACTGGAAACGGCTGACGCGGCGCTGACCCACAACCGCCTGACCGGACTGGCGCAGATGATCGATCTTGCGCGCGCGACGCGGGCCAATATCCGTCAGAACATCGGCATCGCGCTGGGGCTGAAGGGGATTTTCTTGGTGACCACGCTGCTGGGCATGACCGGGCTGTGGCTGGCGGTGCTGGCGGATACCGGCGCGACGGTGCTGGTGACGGCGAACGCGCTCCGGCTGTTGCGTCGCCGGTAAAAAAACGCCCGGTGGCGCTGACGCTTACCGGGCCTACATATCCTGCTAAATCGTAGGCCGGGTAAGGCGAAGCCGCCACCCGGCTTTTTTTATATGAAGTAGCTCATCGCCAGGCCTAAAAACAGCACCAGACCGACGTAGTTATTGTTCATAAACGCCTTGAAGCAGGCGTCGCGTTCGCGCTTCGCAATCAGCTTTTGCTGGTAGGCAAACAGCAGCCCCGCCACCAGCACGGACCAGTAAAACTCCCAGTTCAGCCCGTTCAGGCGCCCGATCGCCACCATCAGCGCCAGTACCGCGACCTGCAGGATACCGATAATCAGCTTGTCCTGACGGCCAAACAGAATGGCGGTGGATTTGATGCCAATTTTCAGGTCGTCATCGCGGTCAACCATCGCGTATTGCGTGTCGTAAGCCACGGCCCAAAGTATGTTCGCCAGGAACATCAGCCAGCAGCTGAGCGGTAAGGACTCACTAACCGCCGCAAACGCCATCGGAATCGACCAGCCAAACGCCGCCCCGAGCACCACCTGAGGCAGGTGGGTATAGCGCTTCATAAACGGATACACCCAGGCCAGGGCCAGGGCCGCGACGGAAAGCAAAATGGTCATGGTGTTCAGGGTTAACACCAGCAGGAAAGAGAGCAACACCAGAACGATGAACAGCACGCGGGCTTCTTTCCCGGTGACCTGCCCGCTGGGTAACGGACGACCGGCAGTACGCTTTACATGGCCGTCGAATTTACGGTCGGCATAATCATTGACCACGCAGCCCGCCGCGCGCATCAGCCAGACGCCAGCCACGAACACGCCAAGGATCCACAGCGGCGGCACGCCCGGCGTGGCAACCCACAGCGCCCATAGGGTCGGCCACAGCAGCAGCAATGCGCCAATCGGTTTATCGGTACGCATTAAGCGGTGATACGCCAACAGCTTATTCTGCGTCAGGCTCCACTCCATTTTTTCTTCCTCTTAGTACAACGGCGATGCCGGTAAAAAAAGCTCCGTCAGAATTAACGGCTTACCGCTCAGGCGAAGGCGGGAACGACGCCCCCACAGTTCGGCATCACGACCAATCTCAATAAAATCCCGGGTAAGCTCAGACGAGGTGAAAAGGTAACGCCCCAGCGGCGTTTTCCCCAGACGTTGCAGCGCCAGTTCTGGCCCGGAAAGGGTGGACTCGGGCACCACCGTCCGCCCGGCAAGCCACGGCTCGCCATCGGCACAAAGTAAAATTTCACGCAGCCAGTAACGTGGCTCGTGCGGCAGCAGCGGCAGCTCGTTGGCGATCTCATCGCCAGAGACAAACCCTTCCTGAATCAGGGTCACCGTGACCGTTTTTCCCTGCTGCTCAAAACGTTTCGTCATGGAATCTTCCAGCAGCAACCAGTCCAGTTGCTGGGGATCAAGCGCAGGTATTTGGTCGAAATAGCGCAGCGCACGCAGTTGCGTTAGCGCAGGGTGTGACATGCCAGACTCTCCGATACATAACGTAATGGCATTGTATCGCAGAAACACGGATTGAGGGGGGCCAAACGTTATTTAACGATCACGATCGCAACAAGAGTGCAACAGCCCGGCGGAGACGAAAAAAAGTGCGCCCACTCAGGCGCACCAAACGACTAACAAATCAGCACTGCGGGGAAACGGTTACCCCTTGCCTTTTACACTGCTGATAAAGGTGGAACGGGCAGTGGTTGAACCTAAACGTTCGGCTTCATCAAGCAGTTTCAGCGCTTTATCGACATCGCCGCGCTTCACCGCCTGCTTAATGGCGTTGTTGAAGTATTCTTCGGTGTCGTTCAGTACCGGCTCCGCTTTCTTCGCCGGGGCTGGCGCTGCGGTCGCTACCGGTGCGGCTGCGGTGGCAGCAGGTGCGGTATAGGCAGGCGCAGCGGTATTGCCTACAGTGACAGGGCCGGTACCGGAGGAGCCAAACAGCGGGCCGACCAGGACGCTGGATGCACTGCTGGTCGACACTTTCAGCTTCACAAGGCCGTCAGTGGTATGGCGGGCAATCGGGTCCGGGATATCCGGCACGGCGTTACCTACGCCTTTGGCATAGGCCTTAGCGGGATCAAGCAGCGTAGTGGTTTGCTGCAAATCTTTTTCCGTGGTGAAGACGAGTACATAAATTTTCTGCTGACCCAGCGCAGGCGTCAGTCGCATTACCCCTTCGAGGCGGTCTGCGCTCATGACGCCGGGTTCCTGATAGGTAAAGTATTCGCTCGGGAAGAACGCAGAAGGCGTCATGTTCTGGTCAAGGATCAGCACGTTCGGGGCAAAGACGCTGGTCTGTTTATTGACTTCACTGGAGAGCGTTAACGTCAGTTCGCCAATGTTAGCGGGCACGCTGTATGCGACCACCGGGCCACTGATGCCTGGAACATTAAGCGGTTGTCCCCCCGTCGAGAGCTGGGTCGTTTGGGCTTTAGATTGATCGACAGGCGTCCAGACCAGCTGTTGCAACGCTGCGGCCGGTATGGCCGGCGCGGATGTTGTGTTTTGCGGAACGAAATTCACATTAGCGAGCGTTACAGCAGGCGCGCTCGCCAGCAGCCCTGCGGATAAACAAAGGGCAAGGAGAGTTTTGTTCATTTTCATTGTTATCACCTCAAAATGCACAGGTCAGCGGTAGCCAGGCAATAGCGCGCCGTCCCAAGGATTGAGGGGCTTGCGCCCCTCAGTTTGGTCATTACGTCAGGTTAAGACGGTATTACCACCAGATTTCCATCTGGGCGCCGAAGGACCACTCGTCGTTGTCACCGCGGCTGTAGGTTGTGGCTTTGGTATCGCTTTTTGCAATGCCGTTGTCATAACCCCATTTCTCATCCCACTTCGCGTAAGTTGCGAAGACACGGATCGCTGGACGGGACCAGATGCTGTCACCGGCCTGCCATTGCTGTGCAAGGGTAATTTTGTACTGGTTGTTGGTATCGTCAGTTTTCTGCGACTTAACGTTGTCGTAGCCCACTTCAAGCAAGGTGCTCATGATTGGCGTCCATTTATACATTGGGCGCACACCCACGGTGTACCAGGTCGTACCGTTGTTGTCGTCACGATCGATATCCTGATACATACCGACGTACATCAGATCCCAGCTGTCACCCAGAGAGATCGCACCGTGGTCGAGAATACGAACCAGAGAGCCGTTGTTGTTGATCTTGTTGTCTACAACACCAATTTCAGCGTCTTTGTCATAGTTGTTGCCGGTGAAGGAACCCTGAGGAATACCTTTGCCCTGAGTGGTCATTGCATCGGTAGCGTACTGGACAACAAACTTGTTGTAGCCTTTCAGCATGCTCTGGGTATGTTCAGCGGTGAACATCCAGCCATCTTTAGATGCGCCGTCAGCGAAGCTGTAACCGTCAGTTTTGTTAGCTCGGCCATAGTCAACACCCAGCTCCAGCGTACCGCCCGGGTTGATTTCCATCTGCGCTAAACGCACATCGAAGACGTCGTTAGCGGTGTCTTTGAAGTTATGATAGATATCGTTGCTGGTGAAGATGTATGAACCGCCCGCTTCCTGAGAACGGGTCGCGGCCAGAGACAGTTTACCGAAGCCCAGATCGACGTTTTCGATACCCGCACCAGGACCTGAAATATCCCAGTAGTAGAAGTCGATCATGTGGACGTCATGACGCTGATAGAAGCGCTTACCGGCCCAGATGGTGGAACCTGGCAGCCACTCAATCAGGTTTTTACCCTGCACGTTGGCTTCACGGAACGCAGGATCAGTGGCTTCCCAGTCGTTCTGTTGCGCCACGGAGTACGCTACGTTGGTGTCGAAGTAGAAGCTCTTGTCGCCTTCTTTCCACACTTCCTGGCCCAGCTTCAGTTCCGCATAGGTTTCACATTCGTTACCCAGACGGTATTTACTTTGAGCACCGGTTGCCTGGAAGCACTGTTGTTCGCCGCCACTCCCCGTCCAGCCGATACCGGAACGAGCATAACCATGGAAATCCACGGCCATTGCCTGAGCAGACATTACGCCCGCTGCGACGGCAACTGCCAGAGGAAGTTTGCGCAGAGTAATCATCATTCTATCTCCTGAGATCATTGCTTTTCTTTGAACACTTCACCTGTCGGTTTCGTGTCTTCTTTTGGGATTGCTTAAACGCCTGGCTCTTTGTGCAACCGACGACATGCAGTGCCATCCTCACGGAACAGATGGCAGCGCTCTGGCGGCAAGCCGATAGCGAATGTGGCACCCTCTTCTACCAACACCACGTCGTTCTGGCGGTAGACCAGGTTCTGACGGATGGCGGGGATCTGGATATGAATCTGTGTTTCGTGACCAAGCTGTTCGACGACCTGAACCTCACCTTCCAGCGTCACATCGGCGATGTGGCTCGGCAGTAAATGCTCAGGACGAATACCGAGGGACATGTTTGCCCCCACCTGTACGTTGGCGCTGTCGACCGGCAGCCACACCTGCTGGCGGTTTGGCAGCTCCACCTGTACCTGTTCAATCGCGGTCGCGGTCACTTTGACGGGCAGGAAGTTCATCTTTGGCGAGCCAATAAAGCCCGCAACAAAGCGGTCTGCCGGGTAGTGATACAGCTCCAGCGGTTTGCCCACCTGCGCCACGCGGCCGGCATCCAGCACCACAATTTTGTCGGCGAGGGTCATCGCTTCGACCTGATCGTGGGTGACGTAAATCATCGTGCGGCCAAGACGCTTGTGCAGACGGGAGATTTCGATACGCATCTGGACGCGCAGGGCGGCATCCAGGTTGGAAAGCGGTTCATCGAGCAGGAAGACGCGCGGCTCGGCGACCAGGGTACGACCAATCGCCACACGCTGACGCTGACCGCCGGAAAGCGCTTTCGGCTTACGCTCCAGCAGGTGCGCCAGCTGTAACACTTCCGCCACCTGCGTCACGCGCTGGTTAATGACCTCTTTCTTCGCGCCAGCCAGCTTCAGACCAAAAGACATGTTCTCGGCGACGGAAAGATGGGGATAGAGAGCATAAGACTGGAACACCATGCCTACGCCACGTTCGGCAGGCGGGATGTCATTCATTCGGGTATCACCGATCAGCAGGTCGCCGCTGGTGATGGTTTCAAGACCGGCAATCATACGCAGCAGAGTTGATTTACCGCAGCCTGATGGGCCGACAAATACCACGAATTCACCTTCGTGGATGTCCAGATTGATGTCTTTCGACACCACAACGTCACCCCAGGCTTTCGTTACATTACGCAGCTGTACGCTCGCCATGCCCTTCTCCCTTCGTTACAACCTGTCACCGACAGAAACATTCAAGATAAGTTCACTATGGGGTATCCATTACTTTCCCGAATCCTCCACCCCCCGGCTTTTTTATGGGGGAGGAGGCGGGAGGATGAGAGAGCAGGCTCTGCGACCGGCACGGGCGGGCCAGGGCAAAATTCGTGAAGCCGCCTGCAAAATTCAGTGCGTTTTTATGTGCGCCAGCACTCATAACTTAAATTTATGCAACAGAGATCACACAAACGGGGGGTGGGGCGTAGGGGTTGGGAGGATGGAAAGAGGATGTCAAATAAGGAGACTGAGTCACGTTGAACCACTGAAGTCATACCACGAGACATCACCAAAAAGGATGGCAGATATGAATATCAAGACTGGCGCACGCGTTTTCGCATTGTCCGCCCTCGCAGCAATGATGATTTCCGCACCGGCGCTCGCCAAAATTGAAGAAGGCAAACTGGTTATCTGGATTAACGGCGACAAAGGCTATAACGGCCTGGCCGAAGTGGGCAAAAAATTCGAGAAAGACACCGGCATCAAAGTGACCGTAGAGCATCCGGACAAACTGGAAGAGAAATTCCCGCAGGTTGCGGCAACCGGCGACGGCCCGGACATCATCTTCTGGGCGCATGACCGTTTCGGCGGTTACGCGCAGTCTGGCCTGCTGGCTGAAGTCACCCCGGACAAAGCGTTCCAGGACAAACTGTTCCCGTTCACCTGGGATGCCGTTCGCTATAACGGCAAGCTGATCGCGTACCCTGTCGCGGTCGAAGCCCTGTCTCTGATTTACAACAAAGACCTGGTCCCTAACCCACCGAAAACCTGGGAAGAGATCCCGAAACTGGATAAAGAGCTGAAGGCGAAAGGTAAATCCGCCCTGATGTTCAACCTGCAAGAGCCGTACTTCACCTGGCCGCTGATTGCTGCCGACGGCGGTTACGCGTTCAAGTTTGAAAACGGCAAATACGACGTTAAAGACGTGGGCGTCGACAGCGCAGGTGCGAAAGCGGGTCTGACCTTCCTGGTTGACCTGATCAAGAACAAACACATGAACGCGGATACCGATTACTCCATCGCGGAAGCGGCGTTCAACAAAGGCGAAACCGCGATGACCATCAACGGTCCGTGGGCCTGGACCAACATCGATAAGAGCAAAATCAACTACGGCGTGACGCTGCTGCCAACCTTCAAAGGCAAGCCGTCTAAACCGTTCGTTGGCGTGCTGAGCGCAGGCATCAACGCTGCCAGCCCGAACAAAGAGCTGGCGAAAGAGTTCCTCGAAAACTACCTGCTGACCGATCAGGGTCTGGATGAAGTGAACAAGGACAAACCGCTGGGCGCCGTCGCGCTGAAATCTTTCCAGGATCAGCTGGCGAAAGACCCACGTATCGCGGCCACCATGGATAACGCCCAGAAAGGCGAAATCATGCCGAACATCCCACAGATGGCCGCATTCTGGTACGCCACCCGTACCGCGGTTATCAACGCTGCAAGCGGTCGCCAGACCGTTGATGCCGCGCTGAAAGATGCTCAGGGTCGTATTACTAAGTAAGCAGAAAAACGGCGGGTAGCGCGTGCGCTTACCCGCCCTACGACTACGGCACGATCCGTAGGTCAGGTAAGCGCAGCGCCACCTGACGATAAGATTCCACCGTTGTAGAGGAAGAACCCCATGGATGTCATTAAAAAGAAACGCTGGTGGCAAAGCGACGCGCTGAAGTGGTCAGCGATCGGTCTGCTGTGCCTGCTGGTGGGTTACCTTGTTGTTTTAATGTACGTACAAGGGGAATATCTGTTCGCCATCATGACGCTGATTTTAAGCTCTGCTGGCCTGTATATTTTCGCCAACCGTAAAGCCTACGCCTGGCGCTATGTCTACCCTGGCGTGGCCGGGATGGGGCTGTTTGTTCTGTTCCCGTTGATTTGTACCGTCGCCATTGCGTTTACCAACTACAGCAGCACCAACCAGCTTGCGCAGGAACGCGCGCAGCAGGTCCTGCTGGACCGCTCATACCAGGCAGGCAAGACCTTTAACTTCGGCCTCTATCCTGCAGGCAATGAGTGGAAGTTAGCGCTCACTGACGAAGCAAGCGGGAAATACTATGTCTCTGACGCCTTCAAATTTGGCGGCGAGCAGAAGCTGACCTTAAAAGAGGCGCAAGCCCTGCCGGAAGGTGAACGTGCCAACCTGCGCGTCATTACCCAGAACCGTCAGGCGCTGACCCAGCTCACCGCCGTGCTGCCGGACGAAAGCAAAGTGATCATGAGCTCGCTGCGCCAGTTCTCAGGCACCCAACCGCTCTATACCCTGGCGGATGACGGCACGCTGACCAACAACCAGAGCGGCGTGAAATATCGTCCGAATAATGACATTGGTTTCTATCAGTCCATTACTGCCGACGGCAAATGGGGTGATGACAAACTCAGCCCGGGCTACACCGTCACCATCGGCTGGGACAACTTTACCCGCGTGTTTACCGACGAAGGCATTCAGAAACCGTTCTTCGCCATCTTCGTCTGGACGGTGGTCTTCTCCGTACTGACCGTGATCCTCACCGTGGCCGTGGGCATGGTGCTGGCCTGTCTTGTCCAGTGGGAATCCCTGAAGGGCAAAGCGATCTACCGCGTGCTGCTGATTCTGCCGTATGCCGTGCCGTCGTTTATCTCAATTCTGATTTTCAAAGGGCTGTTTAACCAGAGCTTCGGTGAAATCAACATGATGCTGAGCGCCCTGTTCGGCATCAAACCGGCCTGGTTCAGCGACCCAACTACCGCCCGCTCGATGATCATCATCGTGAATACCTGGCTGGGCTATCCGTACATGATGATCCTGTGCATGGGGCTGCTGAAGGCCATCCCGGATGACCTGTACGAAGCTTCGGCGATGGACGGTGCGGGCCCGTTCCAGAACTTCTTTAAGATTACGCTGCCGCTGCTCATCAAGCCGCTCACCCCGCTGATGATTGCCAGCTTCGCCTTTAACTTTAACAACTTCGTGCTGATTCAGCTGTTGACCAACGGCGGCCCGGACCGCCTGGGCACCACCACGCCGGCAGGCTATACCGACCTGCTCGTGAGCTACACCTACCGTATCGCCTTCGAAGGCGGCGGCGGTCAGGACTTCGGTCTGGCGGCGGCGATTGCCACCCTGATCTTCCTGCTGGTAGGCGCACTGGCGATAGTGAACCTGAAAGCCACGCGTATGAAATTTGACTAAGGAGGGCACTGAACATGGCTATGGTACAACCCAAATCTCAGAAACTGCGCCTCCTGGCGACGCATTTAGGCCTGCTGATTTTTATCGCGGCGATCATGTTCCCGCTGCTGATGGTAATCGCCATCTCCCTGCGTTCGGGTAACTTTGCCACCGGGAGCCTGATCCCGGACGAAATCTCCTGGGAGCACTGGAAGCTCGCGCTGGGCTTCAGCGTGGAGCACGCGGATGGCCGCGTCACGCCACCGCCGTTCCCGGTGCTGCTGTGGCTGTGGAACTCGGTGAAAATCGCAGGCATTACCGCGATCGGTATCGTGGCGCTGTCCACCACCTGCGCTTACGCCTTTGCCCGTATGCGTTTCCCGGGCAAAGCGACGCTGCTGAAAGGGATGCTGATTTTCCAGATGTTCCCGGCGGTGCTGTCGCTGGTGGCGCTGTACGCCCTGTTTGACCGCCTGGGCCAGTACATTCCGTTTATCGGTCTGAACACCCACGGTGGCGTGATCTTCGCCTACCTTGGCGGTATCGCACTGCATGTGTGGACCATTAAAGGCTATTTCGAAACCATCGACGGTTCGCTGGAAGAAGCGGCCGCGCTGGATGGGGCTACCCCGTGGCAGGCGTTCCGCCTGGTGCTGCTGCCGCTGTCGGTGCCGATTCTGGCGGTGGTGTTTATCCTGTCGTTTATCGCTGCGATCACCGAAGTACCGGTTGCCTCACTGTTACTGCGTGATGTGAACAGCTACACCCTGGCCGTGGGTATGCAGCAATACCTCAACCCGCAAAACTACCTGTGGGGCGACTTTGCCGCGGCGGCCGTACTCTCTGCCATCCCGATTACCGTGGTGTTCCTGCTGGCGCAGCGCTGGCTGGTCAACGGCCTGACGGCGGGCGGTGTGAAAGGTTAAGTTTCATTTTGTTATGCCACTGCAACCCTCAACTTTAGACGTATTGTATTGACCCAACTTGTGACTGTTGTTAGGCGGCCTCCGGGCCGCCATTTTTTTATTCGCGTTTCAGCCGCTTCGAGTTACACAGCCAGAGGGTGATCACCAGCAGCAGGATCGCCGCCGAGTAGATCAGCACGTCGAGCGGGGATTTATGATCGACGATGATCAGCCGCACAATCGCGGTGATCCCGATGTAGACAAAATAACGCAGCGGGAAGTGAAAGCCGGACTGAAAATACTTCACAATCAGGGCGATAAATTCAAAGTAGAGAAAGTAGACCACCAGTCCTTCCACCAGCGCATATTTGCTGGTTTGTTCAGGGGCAAACAGCACATCCGCCAGATGCACCGTCTCCTTACCCAAAAAGACGACCAGTATCAGGCCAAGGCTCAACAGACCGAGGTTCAGCACGGTCTGGAGGATAGTTGAGATAAACTCAACGCGCGGGCGAGTCAGGGATGTCATACAGCACCTCATTCTCCAGGGCGAGGTTTCTGTATAACGCAAAAATGTGACGGAGATCTATATTTTTTGTTTATGTTTAGCGCACCGGAGAGGATTCCCCTCACCCCGGCCCTCTCCCCAAAGGGGCGAGGGGGAAAAGACAGCACCGAGCGATCCCCTCTCCCCTTTGGGGAGAGGGTTAGGGTGAGGGGCATCAGCGGAAGTTAATGTTCTTGTCGCTGGTCATATCATACAGCTGGAACTTACGTCCAAGCTGCTGACCGCCGTCGCGCGTCAGCGGCGTCCAGCCGATGGCCGCGCGGCTGCGGGTTGGACCGGATGAGAACAGATCCAGCGGAATCGACACGTAAACCCCTTTGGTGAAGTCCCCTTCCCCGTACTCGTCCGGCGAGACGTTGGTAATGGTGGCGTAGCCGCCCACCACGACGCCGCTGTCGAAGTGTTTGGAGATGTCCAGCGTGCCGCCCTTGTCGCCCGCCAGGTACTGGCCGACGCTGGCTTTCACCAGCACGTCAGGCGCGAACGACGGCGTCCAGTAGGCGGTCAGGTGGCCGGTTTTGACGCTGTAGTCGGTGAACTTCATCATGTCCTGGGCGCTGCGCCAGTCACGCTGTTTGACGTAGTTGGCATCAATCCCGAACGCCCAGTTGCTGTCGACAGGACGATAAAGCACTTCTGCCCCCGCGCCGCCGTACATGGTTTCCAGATACCCGCCGTACACCTGGCCGTAGAAGCCATTGCCGAAGTACTGGAAGTAGTTGGCCTGCAGGTTATTCACGTAGGCATCGTTCTGCACGTACTCACGCACGCGGGTACGCACGCGCGGCAGCGTCGAGTCTTTTGGCGGATTGGTGTAGTTGAACTTGTCGTAGTTGTTGGCGATGTTGCCGAACAGGCTGCCGGTGGTCAGCAGGTGGTCGGTGAGCCACAGATCCGCCGTCGCCATGACGCCCAGCTGATACATGTAGAAGTTTTCCGGCCCGCCGACGGACTGGTTCAGCACCGGATCGATATGGAAATCGAAGCGCGACTTGTCGATATACCAGCCCTGCTCGGTGGTCTCCGGCACGATCGGCTCAACGCGTTTTTGCACCAGCTCGGTTTCATGCCCAAGCGGTTCGCCTTCCAGGTGGCGCTTAAGGCTGGCAACGTCCGTTTCCGTCGTCACCTGCGGCAGGTTGAGACGGTTCTCCGTCACGCGGATCGTGCGGATCCCGTCCGGGAGATCGTTCATGATGATCCGGTTGGCGCGTTCGATCCCTTCACGCGAGTCGCGGTATTTCACCTGCTCGCCGGTGACGTACAGCGTATCGCCTTTCACCTGAATTTTCGGATCCGCCAGACCGGCATTGTATTTCAGCAGCGTCAGCTGGTTTGCCACCACGGAGTGCTGCAGAATCGCATCCTGCGGCTCCGGCTGGTATGCAGGCCGCGCGTTATCATTGTAGTGCGGCCGCATGTCGTTAAAGTTGGTGCGCAGCGTGAAGCCAAACATTACCGTATTGCCGCGCTCGTAGCTGAGGTTAACGTCGGCCCAATCGGTGACGCGATAAATGGCGCCGACGTTAAACTTGCTCTTCTGCTCAATCTTCCCGGCGAAGTCCTGCGAGTAGTCATTCCCCTCGTACTCCAGCTTCAGGCGTAAAGGCTGCCAGGGCGTCTGATATTCAACACCGCCAAACAGTGACGCCGGACCGTGGAACATCTGGTCACCGTTGATGGAGCCCGCTTTCTGGTAGCTGTTATCGCGGTAGCAGTATTTATCGCTGTAGGAGCAAAACGGGTTTTTCACGTTGCCGCTGGTGCCAAGATAGCCCCATCCCAGACCGAGCGAGAAGTCGAACGGCCCCCAGGCCTTGCTGGCCACGATGTATTCCGCGTCAAACAGGCCGGTACCGCCGATATCTTTGGCACCCACGGAGACCTGCGGCATCCAGTAGCTCTCTTCCCACAGGCGCAGCTTGACGTCGAAGGCTTTATCTTTGTAGGTCTGATCGCCTGAGAACGCCTCGACGCTGCTGTATTGTTTCGTCCGCACGTCGGTATAGCGCAGCGTGGTTTCAAGCCACGGGAACAGCTGCACCGACGCCGAGTAGTAGCGATACTGGTCGTTATCACGGTAGTTAAGGCTAATTTCCCCTTCACGCGCCATACGCGCGGTGGGCGTTTGCAGTAAACCGACGCCGCCGAAGTCTGACTGAGACGGGCCAATGGGTGCCGGATACGTTTCTGCATGGCAGGCGGCACTCACGCAGAGCGCCAGCATGCTGTAGAGATAGGTTCTTTTCATTATTCCGGTATCCGCTGAATCAGGGAGTGAAGGATATCGGCGTTAAGCCCGTCATACGCCTTCGTCCAGAAATGGTCGGCAAAACCGACAAAAATAATGCTGCCCGGCATGGGTTCGATATGACGCTTATTCCAGTAAGCGACAGGGGCTTTTTGCGTGTGGCCGTCAGGGTAAACCACCCAGGCGTAGCTGTTATCCGCGCCGCTCAGCAGACTCTGCTCGTCGAGATAGCTCGCCACGTCACGACCGGGGGTAAAGGGCTTCTTACCTGGGCTGCTGATAAGCCCCATCACGGTCACCGTCGTCGGCTTCGCCGGAAGCCAGAGCGTATAGTCCCCTTCCAGCGTGGGGTTGCCGTTTTCCGTGACGCGCACGTCATCCGGGTCAAGATTGACGTTCTGTCGGCCCGTCACCTTCAGCGCCTGCAGTTGCTGACGGACGCTATTAATGGCCGCCGCGTCGTCGCCATCTTCCTGTTCCGCGAGTCCCGTTAGCCTGGCAAGAAGCGCCTTGTGCTGCTGTTCCGCTTCCACGGTCTTCTGCCGTTCAGCGATGACCGCGCCTGGCCACCAGCTGTTGGCGAGCCTTGGCTGTCCGACAAGATCGAGCAGGTGTTCGGCGTGGGTTAAGGTTTTGGGTTTTTCACTGTCCGGCGTGTAGACCTTTACTGTCCCGGCGGACCATGCCAGCGGCGCGGCAAAACTGGCGATAAGCGCAACGTGAATGAGCGTTTTCATGATTTCGCCGCCTTGATCAGGGTGGTTTTGACCGGGAAGAAACCGGCACCGAGATACTGTAAGGACTGACGGATCTGCCCTTCCTCGTCGATCCAGAAGCGGTTATGCCAGGTGGCCTGGTCGGTGGTGACCTCTTCATCCAGCACGCGAACCTGCGTTTCGTCGCTGCCGACTTTCACGCTGTCGGTGCCGTCCCAGCGGAAGGTCGAGCGTGCCGTGGCGTAACGCACCTGCTTGTGTTCGGTCCAGCCCATCGTGCGCGTCCAGCCTGCGCCGTCGGCGATCTGGTTCGGCTTGATCAGCGGGTCGTCGGCGATATTATTCACCTCCAGCAGGTTATCGCCGCCCAACAGGGTTTTCACGATACGGCCATGCTGCGTCACGATGGTGGCCTGATCCTGCGTCACCCATTTCTGCTGCCCGTTTTCATCGAAAGCGAGCACCACAAACAGTTGCGGGCCATCGTTAAGCTGCATGTACTGACTGGCATAGGGCATGTTCTGAAGTTCGTCATCGGTCAGATGCACGCCCGGTGTGCCGAACAGGCTTTCCCACAGTGAGTTTCCCAGCCCTTTAGTGGTGGCCGAGCACGCCTGCAGCAGCAGGCAAATCAGAATGATTGCAGGTCGCTTCACGACTCTTCTCCGAAGGGGCGAAATAACCACACCGAAGTGTGGTTATGATTAAAACACCCGCTATTACTGGGTGCTGGTTGTCGTGGTGGTCGTGGTTCCGGTGTTGGAGCCATCACCGCCACCGGTTGCCGCCAGCGCGACACCCACGGCTGAACTTACGGTGCTGGCGCTGGCTGCGGTAGAACTCCCCGCAGACGCAGACGTCGCAGCCGACCCTGCCGCTTCCCCGACCTGAACCGGAGCTGCATAGACAGATGTCGCCGCAAGCGCAGATATGGCAAAAATGCCATACAGTACTTTCTTCATAACAATTTCCCTTCAATGAATGAATGGAGATTTGCCCGAAAAGAATTTCAGGCGGAATCGAGTATACACAACTACTGCCGCGGGTTTGCCGTAAGGGGAAATAGGGAGAGGGTTTTCGGACTAATGGATAAAACCGAAATGAAAGGAAAAACAGGAAAATATATAACTAATAAAAATCAATAAGTTATAATATATAGATATTAACTGACTTCTGCGTATTTTCTTAAAATAAACCGCAGCAATTAACGGGTTAAGCGTCTTTTTCGGATTAAACTCAGAACCAGAATTTGAGTTAACTAACAGACATCAGGAATTATCCGATAAAAAAATGCCGGCATTAAGCCGGCACGTTTTCATGACGTTTTAATTACGCACGCCATGCTTTATAACGGTTGATCAAACCATTGGTCGAGCTGTCATGGCTGGTAATCGCTTTATCATCACCCAGCTCTGGCAGAATACGGTTTGCCAGCTGTTTGCCCAGCTCAACGCCCCACTGGTCAAAGGTGAAGATGTTCAGGATCGCGCCCTGCGTGAAGATTTTGTGCTCGTACAGAGCAATCAGCGCACCCAGGCTGAACGGCGTGATTTCGCGCAGCAGGATGGAGTTGGTTGGACGGTTGCCTTCGAACACTTTGAACGGGACAACGTGGTCCAGCGTGGCCGGATCTTTACCCTGGTCGCGGTATTCCTGCTCTACCACCTCGCGGGATTTACCGAACGCCAGCGCTTCGGTCTGGGCGAAGAAGTTGGACAGCAGCTTCGGATGGTGATCGGACAGCGGGTTATGGGTGATAGCCGGCGCGATGAAATCGCACGGTACCATTTTGGTGCCCTGGTGAATCAGCTGGTAGAAAGCATGCTGGCCGTTAGTACCCGGCTCGCCCCAGATGATTGGGCCAGTCTGGTAGTCCACCGCGTTGCCATTACGGTCAACGTATTTACCGTTGGATTCCATGTTGCCCTGCTGGAAGTACGCAGCAAAGCGGTGCATATACTGGTCGTACGGCAGGATCGCTTCGGTTTCAGCGCCGAAGAAGTTGTTGTACCAGATCCCGATCAGCGCCAGCAGTACCGGCAGGTTTTTCTCTGGTGCGGTGGTGGAGAAGTGTTTGTCCATCGCGTGCGCGCCGGAGAGCAGCTCAACGAAGTTGTCGAAGCCCACGGACAGGATGATGGACAGGCCAATTGCAGACCACAGAGAGTAGCGGCCACCAACCCAATCCCAGAACTCGAACATGTTCGCGGTGTCGATACCGAACTCGCTGACGGCTTTACCGTTGGTAGACAGCGCCGCGAAGTGTTTCGCCACGTGCTTGTTGTCGCCCGCGGTTTTCAGGAACCAGTCGCGCGCGCTGTGGGCGTTGGTCATGGTTTCCTGGGTGGTAAAGGTTTTAGACGCAACCAGGAACAGGGTGGTTTCCGGGTTCACGTTCTTCAGCACTTCGGCGATGTGGGTACCATCGACGTTAGACACAAAGTGCATATTGAGGTGGTTTTTGTACGGACGCAGCGCTTCGGTCACCATGAACGGGCCGAG
This sequence comes from Enterobacter sp. TCD1-1, assembly GCF_020567405.1. NCBI lineage: Bacteria > Pseudomonadati > Pseudomonadota > Gammaproteobacteria > Enterobacterales > Enterobacteriaceae > Enterobacter > Enterobacter sp. TCD1-1. The sequence goes on from NZ_JAJCXF010000008.1 coordinate 120,809, forward strand.
GTCAGAACCGCCGATACCGATGTTTACCACGTCGGTGATCGCTTTGCCGGTGTAGCCTTTCCAGCTACCGGAGATGATCGCTTCGGAGAAGGTTTTCATCTTTTCCAGCACCGCGTTCACTTCCGGCATAACGTCTTTGCCGTCAACGATGATTGGCGTATTGCTACGGTTACGCAGAGCGACGTGCAGCACGGCACGGTCTTCGGTGCGGTTGATCTTCTCACCGGAGAACATGGATTTGATGGCGTCCGCCAGCTCGGTTTCTTTCGCCAGATCCTGCAGTTTTGCCAGCGTCTCTTCGGTAATGCGGTTTTTAGAGAAATCCACCAGCATCAGGTCGTCGAAGGTCGCGGAGAACTTGTTGAAACGATCGGCATCTTTCGCGAACAGATCCGCGATGGTGACGTCTTTCATTTCATCAAAATGTTTCTGGAGTGCCTGCCAGGCAGCGGTCTGCGTTGGGTTGATGTTTTTCATTAGCAATACTCTTCTGATTTGAGAATTGTGACTGCGGTCGATTGTAGCGCCTGCAAATAAAAATTGTGATGGTTTTTATGCCATTGCCCTGGCCTGCATCAAACACAGGTGAAAAGACCCGAAAAGTATAGCTGCTGAAGCGCCTTCCAGGAGCGGTGAAATGTCGGTCAAAATGCCCTAAAACGGAGCATAAAATCTGGCCCTGTTATAAGTCCTGTTTCTCAGGGGTACCCCCCCATAAAAAATCCGCATAATCCCAGCATTGACAGGACCTCCCCCGCATTTTATTTATAGGGCCGTATTTTGCGCCTGCACCTGTTTTCGTTTCACTCTTGTGCCAAGGTCGCTTATTCATTCCCTGACACGAGGTTGTTATGACGAGTTTTGTGGTCGCCAAATTTGGCGGCACCAGTGTGGCCGATTACGATGCCATGAACCGCAGCGCCGATGTGGTGCTGGCCGATCCGAATACCCGCCTGGTGGTGCTGTCTGCATCTGCCGGCGTGACGAACCTGCTGGTTTCTCTGTCTGAAGGACTGGAAGCGACAGAACGTTTCGTGAAGCTGGATGCACTGCGCAAAATTCAGTTCGACATTCTTGAGCGTCTGCAGAACCCGAACGTCATCCGCGAGGAAGTGGAACGTCTGCTGGAAAACATCACCACCCTGGCAGAAGCCGCCTCGCTGGCCACCTCCACCGCCCTGACCGACGAGCTGGTCAGCCACGGTGAGCTGATGTCCACCCTGCTGTTTGTGGAAATCATGCGCGAGCGTAACATTCAGGCGCAGTGGTTTGACGTGCGTAAAGTGATGCGCACCAGCGACCGCTTTGGCCGCGCCGAGCCGGACGTTGAAGCACTGGCCGAGCTGACCAATCAGCAGCTTGCCCCGCGTCTGGCTGACGGCATCGTGATCACCCAGGGCTTTATCGGCAGCGAAGCGAAGGGCCGCACCACCACGCTTGGCCGTGGCGGCAGCGACTACACCGCCGCGCTGCTGGGCGAGGCCCTGCATGCCACGCGCGTGGATATCTGGACTGACGTTCCGGGTATTTACACCACCGACCCGCGCGTCGTTTCTGCGGCGAAACGTATTGATGTGATCGCGTTTGAAGAAGCGGCGGAAATGGCCACCTTCGGCGCGAAAGTGCTGCACCCGGCAACGCTGCTGCCTGCTGTGCGCAGCGATATTCCGGTCTTTGTCGGCTCCAGTAAAGATCCAAAAGCGGGCGGCACGCTGGTCTGTAAGAAAACGGAAAACCCGCCGCTGTTCCGCGCCCTGGCCCTGCGCCGTCGCCAGACGCTGGTGACGCTGCACAGCCACAATATGCTGCACTCCCGCGGTTTCCTGGCGGAAGTGTTTGGCATTCTGGCGCGCCACAACATCTCCGTGGATCTGATCACCACCTCTGAAGTGAGCATTGCGCTGACGCTGGACACCACCGGTTCTACCTCAACCGGCGACACCCTGCTGACGCAGTCGCTGCTGATTGAGCTGTCTGAACTGTGCCGCGTGGAAGTCGAAGAAGACCTGGCGCTGGTTGCCATCATCGGTAACAAGCTGTCACGCGCCTGCGGCGTGGGCAAAGAGGTGTTTGGCGTGCTCGACCCGTTCAACATCCGCATGATTTGCTACGGTGCGTCCAGCTATAACCTCTGCTTCCTGGTGCCAGCCGATCAGGCCGAGCAGGTGGTGCAGAAACTTCATCAGAATTTGTTTGAATAAGCGCAAGAATGGCCCGGGCGTTTTCACTACCGGGCCATTCTTTAGCTTTTCATTACTGTTCTCATCAGCAACGAATCCAGATCTTTTAAATTTCCTTCTCTGCTGTCGGGTAGTACCGGCGGCACTTCTCCTCTCACCAGCTCACTTTGCAAAAAAGCATGGAGTAAGGGCCGTTTAGGACCATATTCCGCTTCACCTGCGCGCTGTTTTATTTCCAGTAATGCATCGATTTCCGCACGTAACGGCGCACACAGTTCGCTCCCGGCAAGCAGTTCGGCAAAACGCATCGGTGGAACGCCTTTCCCCGCTTCTACCCACCGCGCCGCCAGCAAAGGTCGCAGAACATAAAAGTACTTTTTCAGCCGAACCGTTTCCCCCTGTAAATATCCACGGAAGTTTTTTCGGGCCATCGAGTAGTAATGCCAGCGGGCGCGCAATGGCGAAAACCACGCAGGTATTAGCGCACGCAACTCGGCCAATACCGTCTCATCCTCCTGATAAACAACAGGGGAATCCAGCCACTCGATAAGCGTCGGGTTTGCCCCCTTCAGCAGGCCCAGTGCCTTGCGCCATTCCCAGCCACAAACGTCCAGTTCATTATCTATCGGCAGCTCGATCACATCCCGCTGGGATTCGACGCGCAGATACCATTCTGGGCGGTGAACGTACAAAAACCGCACATCATAATCGCTATCCGGTGAGGCAAATCCCCATCCCCGGCTGCCCGATTCACAGGCGTAGAGCACGCGCACGTTATAGCGCTGCTCTATATCGCGAAGTTGCGCGCAGACACGTGCGCGCATCGCGCTATCAACATCGTTGTTGCTCATTTTTTTATCCTTTTACACACACTACCTGACGCAGGGTATGAACGATTTCCACCAGCGACGATTGCGCGGCCATCACGGCATCAATGTCTTTATAGGCCATCGGCGTTTCATCGATCACCTCATTGTCTTTGCGACACTCTACGTGAGAGGTCGCCTGAATATGGTCGCTAAGGGTAAAGCGTTTTTTTGCCGCCGTTCGGCTCATCACTCGCCCAGCGCCGTGGCTGCAGGAACAGAAGCTTTGCTCGTTGCCGAGGCCACGCACGATGAAGCTCTTTACGCCCATTGAGCCCGGAATAATCCCCATCTGCCCTTTCTGCGCCGACACCGCACCTTTGCGCGTGATCAATACCTCTTCCCCAAAGTGATGCTCTTTCTGCACATAGTTGTGATGGCAGTTAACCGCCTCCTGCTGCGTAATAAAGGGCTTTGTCACTTCGCGAGAGAGCGCCGCCAGCACGCGCGACATCATCACTTCCCGATTGTGGCGGGCAAAATCCTGCGCCCACTCCACCGCCTCGATGTAGTCCTCATAGTGACGACTCCCCTCCTGAAAATAGGCCAGATTTTTATCCGGCAGATGTCCCAGGTGATGCTGCATATCCTGCTGTGCCAGGGCGATAAACACATTACCGATGGCGTTTCCTACGCCGCGCGAGCCGCTGTGCAACATCACCCAGACGCGCTGCTGCTCATCGAGGCAAATTTCAATAAAGTGATTTCCGGTACCCAGCGTGCCCAGATGCTGGTAGTTGTTGGTTTTCCGCAACTGCGGGTATTTATCCGTGAGTTGTTTAAAACGTGGGGCCAGCACCCACCAGCGATCGTCCACTTCTTTCGGTGGCGTTTCCCACGCGCCTTTATCCCGTCGAGAACGGGTATTGGTTCTCCCATGCGGTACTGCCTGTTCAATGGCGCTACGTAAACCGCTGAGATTATCCGGCAAATCACCGGCCACCAGCGACGTGCGAACGGCAATCATCCCGCAGCCAATATCTACGCCAACCGCCGCAGGAATAATTGCCCCTTTGGTCGGGATCACGCTGCCGATGGTTGAGCCTTTACCGAGGTGAACGTCGGGCATCACCGCAAGGTGTTTGAAAATAAACGGCATCTTTGCGGTATTCAGTAACTGCGCCTGTGCCTCTGGTTCCACGGGCACACCGTGAGTCCACATTTTGATCGGGGCGCCGTATGGCGCTGTCAGTAATTCAAAATCATTCTGTTGCATTGCGTTATCCTTTCAGGTTAACAAGGCCGTGTAATACCTGGTCCAGGCCACCAAATACTGAAATTTTGTCGATACGCTCCGCGACCCTTTCCAGGGTTTCCAGCTCTTTTAAACGCAGCGCCACCGGGTTGTTTTCCATCACCTTTGCGGTGTTTAACAGCGATCGTGTCGCCGCCGTTTCTTCACGTCGGCGAATAACATTCGCCTGGGCCGATTTTTCGGCCTCTACCAGACGGGATAAAATCGTTTTCATATCACCAGGTAAAACAATATCTTTTACCCCAAGCGACGCAATTTCCATTCCAAAGGATGACAGGCGGCCTTGCACCTGTTTGCTGACCACCTCGTCAATGATCTGCTTATCTTCCAGTAACTCATCGAGCGTGCGGGTGCCGACCGCCTCACGCAGTGCGAACTGGAGTTCGCGGTACAAATGTTCCAGCGGTTTCGTAAGCTGTCCGCAGGCCTGCAGCACGTCGCTGTAGCGCCAGTTAGCCGCCAGGTTCAGGCGCAGGTTAACTTTGTCCTTCGTCAGGATCTCCTGCCCGCTCACTTCCACCACCTGAAGGCGCGTATCCACTACCTCTGCCTCAACCAGATGGTTAATTTTCCAGTAAGCCGTCAGTCCCGGCGGTAACAGTGCCTGAATTTCTCCGTCGATTTTCACCACCCCGACGTGCCAGGCAGGTACCTGTACGACCAGCATCGCGTCACGCCCTTTTACCGCGCCATTGCGACGCGGCTGCAGAGCAGCATTCATCACGTCCTCCGGCACCCGCACATCACGGGTATCAATTCTTCGCAGGCTCAACGCCGCATCCTGCTGCCAGTACAGACGACGTGTACAAGGCGGCACAATCTCCTGCAATACGCCGTTGTTCGATAACACCCCGATTTCATCCGCAGTAAGATCAACCGCCAGGCAGTAACGTGCCACCCAGTCAGGCTGAAAGCGACGCAGATAATCCGCCAGCGCACCCGGCACCTCGCTGCCGTCCTGGCTCACCACCAGCACGTCGTCAGTATTGAACCAACCCAGACGGTGTTCACCCGCCTCCAGTACCCGGTAATAATCGCCAGCTTTTGCTACCAGTCCTAACTGACCTTTTTTTATCGTGATTTTTTTAGCCATTTTATATTCCTTAAAGTCAGGCGCGGGTGCAGGCACGAAATCACAGGGGAATGCCTTTTCGCCTGCGATCCGGCGCCATTACCGGCGACCTTCATTGGGATTGCTGACTGCGCAATCCCCGTATTTACTTTGATGTTTACAACCAGTTTTCATTGGGAGAATGAATCGGGAATCGAACCCTTCTGTCTGTCATTGGTTGACGGAACGCCCCCGGAAAACAGCCTTGCCGTTCCTGGTGCGCCGACGGGGCCTTAACCCCCAGTGTGCTCAACGTCGTGACGTTATCTGTATTGCCAGAAGCGTGCCAAAAACAAAAATCGCCGTTTTTATTTTTTATTTTATTGATAATTAATGATTTTTTATTTATCAGGCTTTTCATGCATTGCCGTTCGGCTCAACATTTTTTATCCTGTTATATCGACAATTATCTTTCTGGATAAACATGAAGAAGCGGAAGGTGGTAATCGGGGTGCTTGGCACCGTGATGGATAAACGGGGAAAGCGGGCTAATCGCTTTCGCAAATGGCGACCGACCGTCGGGCTGTGCCAACAGCCGGATTTCCCGGTCGACAGGCTGGAGCTGCTACATCAACCGCGAGATCTCGGCATGGCTCAGCAACTGGCGGAAGATATTGTGCTGGTTTCCCCCCACACCGAGGTGCGTCCCAGCACGGTAATCATTGAAGACCCGTGGGATTTCGAAGAGGTTTATGCCGCGTTTCTCGATTTCGCCACCCAGTACACGTTTGATACCGATCACGAAGAGTATTTCGTCCACATCACCACCGGCACGCATGTGGCGCAGATCTGCTGGTTCCTGCTGACGGAAGCCCGCTATCTTCCCGCCAGCCTTTTGCAGACTGGCCCTGCCAGAAAAGAAGCCTCTGCTGAGGAGACTGCAGCCGGAACTTACTCAATTATCGACCTGGATTTAAGCCGCTACACAACCCTTACCAACCGTTTTCAGCGCGAGCAGCAGCAGTCAATCTCATTTCTGAAAGCGGGCATTGATACGCGAAATGCCACCTTTAACACTCTTATCGACAAGATTGAACGCGTGGCGCTACGTTCAACAGCCCCGATCCTGCTGACCGGCCCCACCGGCGCGGGCAAGTCGTTCCTCGCGAACCGCATTTATCAGCTTAAGCAGTCACGCCATCAGGTATCCGGCAAGCTGGTTTCCGTCAACTGCGCGACCCTGCGCGGTGATAACGCCATGTCCACGCTGTTCGGCCATGTGAAAGGAGCCTTTACCGGCGCACTGTCGGCGCGCAGCGGCCTGCTGCGTGAAGCCGATGGCGGCGTCCTTTTCCTCGACGAGATTGCCGAACTAGGCCTGGATGAACAGGCGATGCTGCTCAAAGCCATTGAAGAGAAAACTTTTTTCCCGTTTGGCTCCGATAAAGAAGTTCACAGCGATTTTCAACTTATCGCCGGAACCCACCGTGATATGCGCCAGTGGGTGGCAGAGGGACGTTTTCGTGAGGATCTCTATGCCCGTATTAATATGTGGAGCTTTGCCTTGCCCGGCCTTGCCCAACGGAAAGAGGACATCACGCCGAATGTCGACTACGAACTTCAACGTTTCTCTCGCGAAAGCCAGACGCAAATCCGCTTCGATAAAGAGGCGCGCGAAGGCTATCTGGCCTTTGCCTGTTCCAGCAGGGCGCTGTGGCGGGGCAACTTTCGCGAACTGAGCGCCAGCGTCGCACGCATGGCGACGCTGGCGGAACGAGGGCGTATTACTCAGGATCTGGTGCTGGAGGAGATCTCACGTCTTCAGACCGACTGGCAAACTGACGTGACGCAGCCTGCAACTGACATGGAGATTGACCTCTTTGACCAGCGGCAACTTGAAACGGTGCTGGAGGTATGTCGCCGCAGCGCATCGTTGTCTGAAGCCGGACGTGAGCTGTTTGCCGTTTCACGGCTCAAAAAAGCCAATCCTAACGACGCCGACCGACTGCGCAAATATCTGGCTCGCTTTAGTCTGAGCTGGGAAAGCATCCGGTCATAATTCATTTGAATATTACTTCCTTACGCGATAAACAATAACTATAGCCGGGCTCGATCCCGGCTTTTTATAACAAACACATACAACATTCATCGCAAGGAAATCATTATGTTATCCGCTATTACGCGGCTGTTCCCGTTATGGGCGCTGCTGCTCTCCGTACTCGCGTATTACACGCCCACCACGTTCACCGGTATTGGTCCGTGGGTCACCACGCTGCTGATGCTGATCATGTTCGGTATGGGCGTGCATCTGAAAGTCGACGACTTCAAACGCGTGCTGTCTCGCCCTGCGCCTGTCGCGGCAGGAATATTTCTGCACTACCTGGTGATGCCGCTCGCGGCGTGGCTACTGGCGATGGCCTTTAAGATGCCGCCCGACCTTTCCGCCGGGATGGTGCTGGTGGGCAGCGTGGCCAGCGGCACGGCGTCCAACGTCATGATCTATCTGGCGAAAGGCGACGTGGCGCTCTCCGTCACTATCTCGTCCGTCTCCACGCTGGTGGGCGTGATTGCCACGCCGCTGTTAACCCGCCTGTACGTAGATGCGCATATTCAGGTGGACGTGATGGGCATGCTGCTGAGCATTCTGCAAATCGTGGTGATCCCGATTGCGCTGGGGCTGGTCATTCACCATCTTTTCCCGCGCGTGGTGAAGGCCGTTGAGCCATACCTACCCGCATTTTCGATGGTCTGTATTCTGGCCATCATCAGCGCCGTGGTGGCGGGCTCCGCCTCGCACATTGCTTCCGTAGGCTTTGTGGTGATCGTCGCGGTGGTGCTGCATAACACCATTGGCCTGCTGGGCGGCTACTGGGGCGGGAAACTGTTTGGCTTCGACGAATCGACCTGCCGCACGCTGGCAATCGAGGTAGGGATGCAGAACTCCGGCCTGGCGGCGGCGCTCGGTAAAATCTACTTCTCGCCGCTGGCGGCCCTGCCGGGTGCGCTGTTCTCCGTCTGGCATAACCTCTCCGGCTCGCTGCTGGCGGGATACTGGTCCGGCAAACCGATTGAGGAACAAACGAAAAAAGATGCGGTGAAGCAGGGTTAATTGACTCAGCTTGCTTTACACTGAAGCCTCTCTCTCAGGAGGCTTCAGCAATGGCGACACCACGTTTGACCCAGAAAGACATGACGGAAGCCGAGCAGCGCGAACTGAAAACGCTTCTCGACCGCGCCCGCATCGCGCATGGCCGTACGCTGACCAACGCCGAAACCAATCAGGTGAAAAAAGAGTACATCGACAAACTGATGGCGCAGCGTGACGCCGAGGCGAAAAAAGCCCGCAAATTGAAAAAGCAGCAGGCTTACAAGCCGGATACTGAAACGACCTTTTCCTGGTCGGCCAATACCTCTACTCGTGGAAGGCGCTAGCTAGCGCCCTTTCTTTTTACGGCCCGGCTGGGTAAATCGCTTCCCGTTACCCGGTTTGCCGCGTCCTTTCTCTTCCGCCTGCGGCGCCTTCACGACCGGACGTTTAATCGCCTGGGTTTTCGGTTTGGCTTTGGCCTTCGGCTTCGCTTCGGACGAGGAATTCTCGATAAGCCTGAACAGCTCGATCAGTTCGTCGTCCGTTAAGTCGCGCCATTCGCCCAGCGGAATGCCGGACAGGCTGACGTTCATGATGCGCGTGCGCTCCAGCTTCGTCACTTCATAACCGAAGTACTCGCACATGCGGCGGATCTGGCGGTTTAAGCCCTGCACCAGGGTAATGCGGAACGCGAACGGCGCTTCTTTCTTCACCTTACACTTTTTCGTGACGGTACCGAGGATCGGCACACCGGCGCCCATGCCGCGAATAAAGTCGTCCGTGACCGGCTTATTCACCGTCACAATGTACTCTTTTTCGTGATCGTTACCGGCACGCAGGATCTTGTTGACCAGATCGCCGTGGTTGGTGAGGAAAATCAGCCCCTGAGAGTCTTTATCCAGACGGCCAATCGGGAAGATACGGCTGCTGTGGTTCACGAAATCAACGATGTTGTCCCGCTCACCGTCTTCCGTGGTGCTGACAATTCCAACCGGTTTGTTCAACGCGATAAACACCAGGTCTTCGGCATCACGCGGTTCGATGAGCTGACCATTCACTTTAACCACGTCGCCAGGCATGACCTGGTCACCAATCGTGGCGCGCTTGCCGTTGAGGAACACATTACCTTGTTCAATGTAACGGTCCGCCTCGCGACGTGAGCAGATCCCGCTCTCGCTAATGTATTTGTTTAATCGGGTTGATTGAGTTGGCAGCATAGTTTCTCCTGTGAAGGGCGAAATATACCTTAGGTATGGACTGGAAAAAAAGATTAGCCGACGGTAACTGAGACGGGTTTTTTAGTTTGCGAGACGCTTTCAGGATTTTGCATTCTGTCATTTACCCATGTGTTCAAGCCTTTTAGTTTTACTCTCCATGGAGAAGTGTTTGTAGTTTATAAATCACAGGGAGTAATATGAAGGAGATTGTTCAGACAGAATCCTTCCGACGCTGGGAGCAAAACTTAAAAGATCGACGAGCGAAGACCATTATCGCTTCCCGCCTCTTTCGGTTGGCAAATGGCTTAGCGGGCGACGTTAAACCCGTGGGAGAAGGTATAAGTGAGCTAAGGATCCACTTTGGTCCGGGCTACAGAATCTATTTTAAAGACCAGGGCAATTACATCATCGTGCTGTTATGTGGTGGTGACAAAAGCAGCCAGGCCAGAGACATACTGATGGCAAAAATGCTGAGCAATGTATCCCAATGGCAGGAGTGAATGAGCATGCATAAATTAACACCTTACGATCCCGCCAACGCGTTGGTGGATGACGAGGAAATCGCCGTGTTTATCGCTGATGCACTAGAAACAGGCGACTCGACATATATCGCTAAAGCCCTTGGTGTTGTCGCGCGAGCCAAAGGCATGTCGAACATTTCACAGCAAACCGGTTTATCACGTGAGCAGCTTTATCGGTCATTCAGTGATAAAGGAAACCCAACGCTCAAAACCACGCTCGCGGTCATGAAAGCATTGGGTTTTGGGCTAACACTCAAACACGCCGGGGATTAATACTCATCCCGCTGGTCATCTTCATCCGGCTGTTCCATCACGCTGTAGGCCACCGCGCAGAACAACGAGTTAAGGCGCTTCATATCCCCCAGCAGTCCCAGGTGGAGTGAGCTGGTTTCGATACTTTGCACGTTTTGCTGATGCAGACGCTCAACGTGGGCGTGCGAGTAGCGGCGGTTAAGAATGCGGAATCGATGCTTGTTACGGCGCAGGCGGCGCGCGCTCGGGACGTCGCTGGAAAAGAAGACCAGCATCGCCAGCTTCAGATTACTAACCAGCTGCTCGTGCAGCGCTTCCAGCTCCTTCAGACCTTCAACGGAGAACGCCCGGCGTGCGGCCAGGGATTTATCGGCGATCTCGCTGCCCATGCGCTCAACGATATCGGAGGCCTGCTCAAGGTTGAGCGACATCTCAATGATTTCCGCCCAGCGGCGGGACTCCTCCTCCGCCAGCTCGTCCTGCGGCATGCGCGCCAGGTAGAGCTTAATGGCGGTATAGAGCACGTTGATATCGTCCGCCAGTCTGCGCAGCTCTTTCTCCTCCCGCGGCTCGCCGTGCATTACCTTTTGCAGGCCTTCGAGCATGGTCTCCATCGCGTCGCCCATGCGCAGCGTCTCGCGCGCGGCATTCGCCAGCGCCAGCGCCGGGGTGTCCAGCGCGGAGGTATCCAGGTGCTTCGGCTTCAGGCGCGCATCCAGCTCCGGTTCGTCCTGAATGAGTCGTTCGCAGAAGCGGGCCATCGACCCGGCAAAAGGGATCATCGCCAGGCAGCGCACCAGGTTGTAGAACACGTGGAAATAGATCACCAGCTCCGCCTTCGGCAGCGGGAGGTTGTCCATCAGGTTCGCCAGCGGATGGATAAAGGGCAGGATAATCAGGCTGCCCACCAGCTTAAACAGCAGGCTACCGAGTGCCACGCGGCGGGCGGCAGCATTGGCGGCGCTGTTATTGAGCATCGCCAGCAGGCCAGAGCCGAGGTTGGCACCGATCACCAGACACAGCGCGACCGGGAAGGAGATCGCCCCGGCGGCGGTGAGCGTGGCCGTCAGCAGCACGGCGGCCAGGCTGGAGTAGCTGACGATGGCAAACACCGCGCCAATCAGCGCGTCGAGCATGATGTCCCCGGTCAGGGAAGCGAAGATGACCTGAACGCCGTTGGCCTCGGTAATCGGGGTGACCGCCTGCACAATCAGCTCCAGCGCCAGCAGAATCAGCCCCAGGCCAATGCCCACGCGTCCAAGCTGGCCGGCCCGCGTCTGTTTGCGGCCGAGGAAGAAGATGACGCCGACAAAAATCAGCAGCGGCGACAGCCAGGAGAGGTCAAACGTCAGGATACGCGCCATCAGCGCGGTACCCACATCAGCCCCAAGCACAATGACCAGCGCCGGGGCCAGCGCCACCAGATCCTGCGCCACAAAGGAGGTGACAAGCAGAGTTGTGGCGTTGCTGCTCTGAACCAGTGCCGTTACGCCAATGCCCGCGCAGAAGGCGAGCGGCTTCTTCTCAACGCTGCTGCTGAGAACGGTACGTAAACGGGCGCCAAAAACGCGCATCACGCCGGTACGGACGATATGGGTGCCCCATACGAGCAGTGCAACTGCAGAGAGCAGATGTAACAGGGTCAGCACGGAAGGTTTTCCTCCTTATCATTATTCGTTTTCCATAGGTTCAGTATAAGGGTTTAAGCGTAAGAAAGAGACAAGGCACCCTTGAGGTGCCCTGTTTGTTGTAAGGAAAAGTGACGTTAGTCGGCGTCGTAGCCTAAGTTCGGGGCCAGCCAGCGCTCGACTTCTGATACGCTCATCCCTTTGCGCAGGGCATAATCTTCAATCTGATCGCGCTGCAGCTGCGCCACGGCAAAGTACTTGCTGTCCGGATGACTGAAGTACCAACCTGAAACTGACGCACCCGGCCACATGGCGAACGACTCGGTGAGCTTCATCCCGGTATGGGCTTCGACATCCAGCAGTTGCCAGATCGTGCCCTTTTCGGTGTGCTCCGGGCAGGCCGGATAGCCCGGTGCCGGACGAATCCCCTGGTAGTTTTCACGGATCAGCTCCTCGTTGCTGAGGTTTTCATTCGCCGCGTAGCCCCAGTGCACCTTACGCACGCGCTCGTGCAGGTACTCGGCGAAGGCTTCAGCCAGGCGGTCGGCGATCGCTTTCACCATGATTTTATTGTAATCGTCGTGCTGCGCTTCGAACGCGTCCGCCAGGGCATCTTCTTCCAGACCGCCGGTCACGGCAAAGGCGCCAATATAGTCGGCTTTACCGCTCAGCTTCGGCGCGACAAAATCGGCCAGGCAGTAGTTGGCAAAGCCCACTTTCTCGGTTTGCTGACGCAGATGGCGGCTGACCGCCAGTACATGAGTGCGGGTTTCATCGCGGTAAATTTCGATGTCGTCACCCACACGGTTAGCCGGGAAAAGGCCCACGACGCCGCGCGGGTTAAGGGTTTTCTCCGCACTCAGCCTGTCGAGCATATCGTTGGCATCTTTAAACAGGCGTTTCGCCTCCTCGCCAACCACCTCATCTTCCAGGATGCGCGGATATTTGCCCGCCAGCGACCAGGTCATAAAGAACGGCGTCCAGTCGATGTAGTTGCGCAGCATTTCGATGCTGGCGCTGACCTCCTGAACGCCCAGGCGATGCGCGACCGGTGGCGTATAGCTCGACCAGTCAAACGCCAGATCGTTATCACGCGCCGCCTGGAGTGAAACTGGCGGGGTGCGCGGTTTCTTGCGCCCGTGCTGGATGCGAACGGTTTCGTACTCTTTGCGGGTGCGCTCGACAAACTCGTCGCGCTGGGTGTCAGAGAGCAGCGCGGAGACCACGCCCACCGTGCGCGAGGCGTTCTGCACGTAGACCGTCGGCCCGCTGTAGTTCTGCTCGATTTTCACTGCCGTGTGCGCTTTAGAAGTGGTCGCGCCGCCAATCAGCAGCGGAATGGTGAAGCCCTGACGCTCCATCTCCTTCGCCACGTTAACCATCTCGTCCAGCGACGGGGTGATCAGCCCGGAGAGGCCAATCAAATCGGCATTCACTTCGCGCGCGGTCTTGAGGATTTTATCCGCCGGGACCATCACGCCGAGGTCGATAATCTCGTAGTTATTACACTGCAGCACCACGCCGACGATATTCTTGCCGATGTCGTGCACGTCGCCTTTGACGGTGGCGATGACCATCTTGCCGTTGCTGGAGCCTTTCTCTTTGCTGGCCTCGATAAACGGCTCCAGGTACGCCACGGCCTGCTTCATCACGCGGGCGGATTTCACCACCTGCGGCAGGAACATTTTGCCCTCACCGAACAGATCGCCCACCACGTTCATGCCGTCCATCAGCGGCCCTTCGATCACTTCAATCGGGCGGGCTGACTGCTGACGCGCCTCTTCGGTGTCCTGCTCGATAAACTCGGTGATGCCTTTTACCAGCGAATATTCCAGACGCTTTTTCACGTCCCAGGCACGCCACTCGGCCTGCTGAACGTTGGCTGCGTCATCCGACTTGCTGCCGCGGTATTTCTCCGCCAGGTCCAGCAGCCGTTCGGTGGCGTCGTCGCGGCGGTTAAGGATCACGTCCTCTACGGCATCGCGCAGCTCGGCAGGCAGGTCGTCGTAAATCGCCAGCTGGCCGGCGTTAACGATCCCCATGTCCATCCCGTTGCGGATGGCGTAGTAGAGGAACACGGCGTGGATCGCTTCACGCACCGGGTCGTTACCGCGGAACGAGAACGAGACGTTCGACACGCCGCCGGAGATGAGGGCATGCGGCAGCTCGCGCTTAATGTCCTCGCACGCGCCGATAAAGTCCTGGGCGTAGTTATTGTGCTCTTCGATGCCGGTCGCCACGGCGAAGATGTTCGGGTCAAAGATGATGTCTTCCGGCGGGAAGCCCACCTCTTCGGTCAGTATTTTGTACGCGCGGCGGCAAATCTCAATTTTACGCGCGCGGGTATCGGCCTGGCCCACTTCGTCGAAGGCCATGACCACCACGGCGGCACCGTAGCGGCGGACCCTCTTCGCGTGGTGGATGAAGACATCAACGCCCTCTTTCATGGAGATGGAGTTGACGATGCCTTTACCCTGAATGCACTTCAGCCCCTTCTCGATCACGTCCCATTTGGAGGAGTCGATCATGATCGGCACGCGGGCGATGTCCGGCTCACCGGCAATCAGGTTGAGGAAACGCACCATCGCTGCTTCGGCGTCGAGCATCCCCTCATCCATGTTAATATCGATTATCTGCGCGCCGCTTTCCACCTGCTGGCGGGCAACGTCCAGCGCTTCGCTGTACTTCTCTTCTTTGATCAGGCGTTTAAACTTCGCGGAACCGGTGACGTTCGTACGCTCACCCACGTTCACAAACAGGCTGTCTTCACCAATGGTCAACGGCTCAAGGCCGGAGAGGCGACAGGCAACCGGCAGCTCGGGCAGCCTGCGCGGCGGCAGCCCGGCGACGGCATTACTCATGGCGGCGATATGTTTCGGCGTGGTGCCGCAGCAGCCGCCGACGATGTTCAGAAATCCAGACTCGGCCCACTCGCGGATTTGTGCCGCCATGGTGTCGGCATCCAGATCGTATTCACCGAAGGCGTTTGGCAGACCGGCGTTCGGGTGCGCGGTGACGTAGCATTCCGCGATGCGCGACAGCTCCTGTACGTACTGGCGCAGTTCATCCGGACCCAGCGCGCAGTTCAGGCCGAAGGAGAGCGCGTCGGCGTGGCGCAGGGAGTTATAAAACGCTTCGGTGGTCTGGCCGGACAGGGTACGGCCAGAGGCGTCGGTGATGGTGCCGGAAATCATGATCGGCAGGTCAACGCCCAGCGCCTCGAACTCCTCTTTCACCGCGTAAATTGCGGCCTTGGCGTTGAGGGTATCGAAGACGGTTTCAATCAGGATCAGATCGGAACCGCCTTCCACCAGCGCTTTGGTCGATTCCCGGTAGGCCGCAACCAGCTGGTCAAAGGTGATATTACGAAACGCCGGGTCGTTGACGTCCGGTGAAATCGACGCGGTGCGGTTCGTCGGGCCAAGCACCCCGGCAACGTAGCGCGGTTTATCCGGCGTGCGGGCCGTCCACTCGTCGGCGCAGGCGCGCGCCAGCTTCGCGGCTTCAAAGTTGATTTCCGCCGACAGGGATTCCATCTGGTAATCCGCCATGGCGATGGTTGTCGAGTTAAAGGTGTTGGTTTCAACTATATCCGTACCCGCTTCGAAGTAGGCGTTGTGGATATCTTTAATCACGGACGGCTTGCTGAGCACCAGCAGGTCGTTGTTCCCTTTCAGGTCGCAGGGCCAGTCGGCGAAGCGTTCGCCGCGGAAATCATCTTCACTCAGGCGATAGCCCTGGATCATGGTGCCCATGCCGCCGTCCAGCACCAGAATTCGTTCATTTAACTGCGCACGCAGTTGCTCTACTTTGCTGCTCACACTTGCTCCCGACAACGCTCAACAAGGCCAAAAGGCTGCGTTCCATACTGGCACAATCTCGCAGGGTGGAAAAGCCGCTCAGCGGTAACATGAGACATGTTCACCATCACTCCTCCGATCAGTCAGGATAACGGTTGCAAATTCACCAAATAAAACGAAAATGATTTCCACGATACAGAAAAAGGAGATCGTCATGGTCGCGACCGTTCCCGCTAAACGCGGCAGAAAACCTGCTGCCACCACCGCCGCCGCACAACAGGGCGGACAGGTTCAATCGCTCACGCGCGGTCTGAAGCTGCTGGAGTGGATAGCCGAGTCGCACAGCAGCGTGGCCCTGACGGAGCTGGCCCAGCAGGCTGGCCTGCCGAACTCCACAACACACCGCCTGCTGACCACCATGCAGCAGCTGGGTTTTGTCCGCCAGGTCGGCGAGCTGGGGCACTGGGCGGTGGGCGCGCATGCGTTTATCGTTGGCAGCAGCTTCCTGCAGAGCCGCAACCTGCTGGCGATTGTGCATCCGATTCTGCGCAAGCTAATGGAGGAGTCCGGTGAGACCGTAAACCTGGCCGTGCTGGACCAGAGCGATCACCAGGCGATTATCATCGACCAGGTACAGTGCACGCAGCTGATGCGCATGTCCGCGCCGATTGGCGGTAAGCTGCCAATGCACGCGTCCGGGGCGGGGAAAGCATTTCTCTCGCAGCTTAGCGAGGAACAGGTGACAGGGCTGCTGCACCGTAAAGGGCTGCACGCCTATACCCACGCCACGCTGGTGTCACCCGTCCATCTGAAAGAAGATCTGGCCCTGACCCGCAAGCGCGGCTATTCGTTTGACGACGAGGAGCACGCCCTCGGCCTGCGCTGTATCGCAGCCTGTATTTTTGACGAGCACCGCGAGCCGTTTGCCGCCATCTCTATCTCCGGGCCGATTTCGCGTATGACCGACGATCGGGTCACTGAGCTGGGTGCGCTGGTGATTAAGGCGGCGAAAGAGGTCACGCTGGCGTACGGTGGGATTCGTTAAAATTGAGTGCAGCCTGATGCCCTCACCCCGGCCCTCTCCCACAGGGAGAGGGAGAAAAGCGGATGCAAAACCGCTGCTTGCGGCGGTATGCATACACATCTTCGACATGCCCATTTTTGATCCGCGTTTGCAGTCCGCGCCAGTAACTGGCGCGAAACAGATCGGCATGCATCTCTTCGAATAGCGGCCCGATACGCGGATCGGCGCACAGCCAGTGGCGAAACTCTTCGGGAAACACATCGCCCGGCGAAACGCTGTACCACGGCTCGCTGGAAAGCTCATCTTCCGGGTAGCGGGGCGGTGGGATATCGCGGAAGTTCACCTCGGTCATGTAGCAAATTTCGTCGTAATCGTAGAACACCACCCGACCGTGACGGGTGACGCCGAAGTTTTTAAACAGCATATCGCCCGGGAAGATGTTGGCGGCGGCAAGCTGGCGAATCGCGTTGCCGTACTCTTCAATCGCATCTCTTAAAGCCTGACCGTCGGACTGCTCCAGCCAGATATTCAGCGGCACCATGCGTCGTTCAATGTAGAGATGGCTAATGACGATCTTGTCACCAAGATCGGTGATTTTGGCAGGTGCTTCGTGCAGTAAAAGCGCCATGAGTGCCGGATCGATCTGCTGCTTATCCAGCACAAAGTTTTCGAATTCCTGTGTATCCGCCATGCGCCCGACGCGGTCATGCTCCTTAACCAGCTGGTAGCAGGCGCGGACGTGCGCGGCGGTCATCTCTTTCTGCGGCGCGAATCTGTCCTTAATCACCTTAAAGACCCGGTCAAAGCCCGGCAGCGTAAACACCAGCATCACCATGCCGCGAATGCCGGGCGCTTCGATAAACTGCTCATCAGCGGTAGTGACATAACGCAGGTATTCCCGGTAGCTTTCCGTTTTAGCGTGCTTCTGGCAGCCAATAGCCATATACAGCTCGGCGGTGGTTTTGCCCGGCAGGATCTCGCGCAGCCACTCCACCAGCGCGGCAGGTAACGGGGCATAGACCATAAAATAGGAACGGGCGAAGCCAAACACGATGCTGGCCTCGGCGCTGGTGGTCAGGCAGGTATCGACAAACAGTTCCCCGCCGTCGGTGCGGTGAATGGGCAGCAGAAACGGCACAATGGCCGTCGGCGTAACCAGTTTGCCCACCAGCCAGGCCGCTTTATTGCGGTAGAAAAGCTCGTTGGCCACCTGCAAATGGCTGTGGCTGAGCACCTCCGCGCCGAAAGCTTCCTTGAGATGGGCGTGGATATACCCGATATCCCGGGTTTTATTCTCCCAGGGCAGGCGCAGCGGCAGATCCGTCAGCACGCGGTGCAGGAGCTTTTCCCATCCGCGATCGGGGAAGAAATCTTTCGCCAGCGGACGCGGAATGGTACGAAAGCGTCGCTCGGGCTGGGAACTGAAGATAAATAACCGCTCAGGAGATAATGAGCGGTGGTCAAATAACCGGCAATAGACGGAGTTGAAAAAGCTCTCCGCAATCTCGAAGCGCGGGTAGTCGGGTAACAAATGGGTGTAATGCTCTTTTACGCGCAGTAAAAATTCCGCGTCCGGACTTTTACCGTCGGTAATACAGCGCAACTGCTCCACCACCAGACCCACGTGGTGGTCATAAAGATGGATACGCTGCTTCATGGCCTGCTGAACCGCATGCCAGTCTGCGTGTTCGAAGCGCTGCTGCGCGCCGGAGGTCACTTCAAGAAAACGACCATACTGGGCATCGAAGCCCTGCAAAATAGTTTGGGCAATCAGTAATTCCAGGCCACGCGACATATATTCCCCCTCACCACCAACCCTCTCCCCAGGGGGGAGAGGGGGAAAAGATTAGAACTGTGCTTCTTCCGTTGAACCCGTCAAGGCGGTGACGGAGGAGGTGCCGCCCTGAATAATCGTGGTCACATTATCAAAGTAGCCGGTGCCCACTTCCTGCTGGTGAGAGACGAAGGTGTAGCCATCTTTGCCCGCCGCAAATTCTGGCTGCTGCACCTTCTCAACGTAGTGCTTCATGCCCTCACCCTGCGCATAGGCGTGCGCCAGGTCGAACATGTTGAACCACATGCTGTGGATGCCTGCCAGAGTAATGAACTGGTATTTGTAGCCCATGTCGGACAACTGCTGCTGGAAGCTGGCGATCGTTTTGTCATCCAGCTTTTTCTGCCAGTTGAAGGACGGCGAGCAGTTGTAGGCCAGCAGTTTGCCCGGGTACTTCGCATGAATGGCATCAGCAAAGCGTTTTGCCAGCGCCAGATCCGGCGTGGACGTTTCACACCAGACCAGATCCGCGTACGGCGCGTACGCCAGACCGCGGCTGATCGCCTGCTCGATACCCGCGTGGGTACGATAGAAACCTTCACTGGTACGCTCGCCGGTGATGAACTCGCTGTCGTACGGATCGCAGTCAGAGGTGATCAGGTCCGCCGCGTCCGCATCGGTACGGGCAATCACCAGCGTCGGCACGCCGAGCACGTCAGCAGCCAGACGCGCGGCAACCAGCTTCTGCACGGCTTCCTGTGTGGGAACCAGCACCTTACCGCCCATATGTCCGCACTTCTTCACTGACGCCAGCTGATCTTCGAAGTGAACGGCCGCTGCACCGGCTTCAATCATCGATTTCATCAGCTCAAAGGCGTTCAGCACGCCGCCGAAGCCCGCTTCCGCATCTGCAACGATCGGCAGGAAATAGTCAATAAAGCGCGGATCGTTAGGCTCGATGCCCGCCGCCCACTGGATCTGATCCGCTCGACGGAAGGTGTTGTTGATCCGATCCACAACCGACGGCACGGAGTTAGCCGGATAGAGCGACTGATCCGGGTACATGCTGGAGGCCAGGTTGGCGTCCGCCGCCACCTGCCAGCCGGAGAGGTAAATCGCCTCAATACCGGCCTTCGCCTGCTGCAGGGCCTGACCGCCGGTCAGCGCACCGAGGCTGTTGATGTAGCCTTTTTTGGAACCACCGTGCAGCAGCTTCCACATTTTTGCCGCGCCATTTTGCGCCAGCGTGCATTCCGGATTGACCGAGCCGCGTAATTTCACCACGTCCTCCGCGCTGTACGGACGGCGGATGCCTTCCCAGCGAGGTTGTGTCCACTCTTTCTTTAATTCTTCGATTTGTTGGGTACGGGTTTTCATGTGCAGATGCTCCATATTGTTATGTGGTGAGTTACGCCAGGAAGCGGTAGCCCGGCAGGGTCAGGAAGTCGATTAAGTCATCTGATGTGGTGATTTGCTCCATCAGGCGCGCAGCGTCGTCAAAGCGTCCGCTGCTAAAGCGGTGTTCGCCCAGCTCGTCCTGGATCACCCGCATCTCTTCGGCCAGCATCTGGCGGAACAGGGATTTGGTCACCGGCTTGCCGTTGCTGAGCGTTTTTTGATGGTGGATCCACTGCCAGATAGAGGTACGTGAGATCTCCGCCGTCGCAGCATCTTCCATCAGGCCGTAGATCGGCACGCAGCCGTTGCCGGAGATCCACGCTTCGATGTACTGCACCGCAACGCGGATATTGGCCCGCATCCCCTCTTCCGTCCGTTCGCCCGCGCACGGGGCCAGCAGCTGTTCTTCAGCCGTTGGGGCATCGTCTTCACGCGTGACAAACAGCTGGTTTTTATTGTCGCCAAGCACGCGGTTGAAGACGTCCATCGCCGTATCGGCCAGACCCGGATGCGCGATCCACGTCCCGTCATGGCCGTTACGTGCTTCAAGCTCTTTGTCGGCTTTCACCTTGTTGAGCACCTGATTGTTGCGCTCGGCATCTTTGCTCGGGATAAAGGCCGCCATGCCGCCCATCGCGAAGGCACCGCGCTTGTGGCAGGTTTTGATCAGCAGACGCGAGTAGGCGCTCAGGAACGGTTTATCCATGGTCACGACCTGGCGATCCGGCAGTACGCGATCGGGATAGTTTTTCAGCGTTTTGATGTAGCTGAAAATATAGTCCCAGCGTCCGCAGTTCAGGCCGACAATGTGGTCACGCAGAGCGTGCAGAATTTCATTCATCTGGAACACGGCAGGCAGCGTTTCAATCAACAGGGTGGCTTTGATAGTGCCGCGTGGCAGGTTGAAACGATCTTCCGCATAGCTGAAGACTTCGCTCCACCAGGCCGCTTCCTGCCAGGCCTGCGTTTTAGGCAGATAGAAATATGGGCCGCTGCCCTTCGCCAGCAGGGATTTGTAGTTGTGGAAGAAATAGAGCGCAAAATCAAACAGACTTCCCGGAATGGCTTCACCACGCCAGGTGACATGTTTTTCGGGCAGGTGCAGCCCGCGCACGCGACAGATCAGTACCGCCGGGTTCGGTTTAAGCTGGTATATTTTGCCGCCTTCGTTGGTATAGCTGATGGTGCCGTTTACGGCGTCGCGCAGGTTGATCTGTCCGTCGATGACCTTACGCCAGTCCGGCGCCAGCGAGTCTTCAAAATCGGCCATAAAGACCTTAACGTTGGCGTTCATGGCGTTGATCACCATTTTGCGCTCTACCGGACCGGTGATCTCGACGCGGCGATCCTGTAAATCTTCAGGGATGCCGCGGATTTTCCACTCGCCACGACGAATGGAAGCGGTTTCCGAAATGAAACCAGGCAACTTGCCGTTATCAATTTCCTGCTGCTGATGAATACGTGCTGCCAGCAGCTTATTGCGCTGCGGCGTAAAACGGGTCACCAGTTCAGTCAGAAATTCTACCGCTTCTGCCGTCAAAACTTGCTGTTCTTGCTCGCCATACGGCTGGGTAAAGGCCAGTTCATCGACCGTCGTTGCCTGTTGAGTCATTACTCTGCTCCTCATCAAAGATCCAAAATCACGCTCCCGATGCGAACGAAAGATCGTTGGGTAGTTTTCGCTCAGCAGAATTAAGACTATCTCTATTTTTTCTAAAATCAAAAACAATTTCCATTTTAATTATAAATTGCAATTAATTGATTGATTTTATTGAAATTAAAGTTTTAAAGAATGATGAGTGACATTTCGGAAATAAAAAAGGCACCCGAAGGTGCCTGATTTGAATAGCTGAAACGCTTTAGGATCGTTTAGTGCAGACGATTACTCCAGCGTTGGATTCATGTGACGCAGATCGTATGGCGTTATCTGGTAGACGTAATAGTTGAGCCAGTTAGTAAAAAGCAAATTCCCGTGGCTGCGCCAGGTCGCTCTCGGTTTGTTTTGCGGATCGTCTTTCGGGAAATAGTTGTACGGGACATCCGGGTTCAGACCCGCTTCGACATCACGGAAATATTCTGACGCAAGGGTGTGCGGATCGTACTCAGGATGTCCGGTCACAAAGGCAATGCGCTTATCTTTACTGGCAAACAGGTAAGCGTCTCCATCTTCCGTTTCGGCCAGAATCTCCAGATCGGTGTAATCACGAATCAGCTGGGCCGGGAAGTCAGCGTAGCGAGAATGCGGAGCCAGGAAAGAATCATCAAACCCGCGCGTCAGCAACGCATGGGGATGGAGAATATGGTGTTCGTATACGCCGGAGAGCTTTTCAGTGCGGGTTTGCTTGGGGATGCCATAGAGAATATTCAGTGCGGCTTGTACCGCCCAACAGACAAACAGCGTGGACGTGACGTGATCTTTTGCCCACTCCAGAACCTGTTTGATCTGCGGCCAGTAAGCGACATCGTTAAATTCCACCAGGCCCAGCGGCGCGCCGGTCACAATCAGACCGTCGAAGTTTTCACCCTGAATGTCATCGAAGTTGCAGTAGAAGTTGTTCAGATGCTCAGAAGGCGTATTGCGTGACTCACGGGCGTCGATTCGCAGCAGTTGAATATCGACCTGCAGCGGGGAGTTCGACAGCAGACGCAGGAACTGGTTTTCTGTTTCGATCTTTTTGGGCATCAGATTGAGAATAAGCACCTTCAGCGGGCGAATTTCCTGACCTGTCGCACGTGAAGTCGTCATCACAAAGACATTTTCTTCACGCAAGAAATTGACGGCTGGTAGCTCGTCCTGCACCCGAATCGGCATAGCTTTGTATCCTCACAGCATACGTATAAACGTTTAGACATCCAGACAGCTAACGATACCCAGAAATGGTTTGAATGTCGAGTCTGCAAGCAGAAGGTGAGAAAGTTTCAAGGAGAGGATGGTGCGGTCTGCCATGCCCGGTGGCGCTGCGCTTACCGGGCCTGCAGGTTTTGTAGGCCGGATAAGGCGAAGCCGTCATCCGGCATGTTTTCTGGCGTGCAAAGCAAAAAACCCCGCACCTTCCGGTACGGGGTTCTTCTTAATTGATGCCTGGCAG
>NZ_JAJCXF010000009.1:0-104576 GCF_020567405.1 Enterobacter sp. TCD1-1
CTTTGAGTGCCCACACAGATTGTCTGATAAATTGTTAAAGAGCAGTGCAACGCGGCTTTCGCTCACCGTTGCGAGGTCCCGTATATTACGTTTTCCTCATTCAGAGTCAAGTGATTATTTTCGCTTTTCTCTGTTGGCGTTCATCTCTGAACCCCGCTAACCCGGCGGCCTGTAAGCCGTTGTTCCGTGTCAGTGGAGGCGCATTATAGGGAGTTCTCAGACGTTGACAACCCCTCTTTTAAAAAAAACTTTCAACCGTCTCTTTTTTGCTCAAAACCGTGCTATAGCGCCAGTTTTTCGAGCGTTTCAAAGCCATAACGGCGTAAAACGGGTAAAAGTTGTTCAGTTTCTTTTGTTAACGCCATACAAAACGCGATATTCGCATCGGTAGATTTCGCATCCGGGGCTTCATGCTCCAGCAACCATGCCGTACGACGGGCAATAGCCGCTCCGGAATCCACCAGACGCGTCCCCTCCGGCAGTACCTCTAATAGCTCTTCCTGGAGTAGCGGGAAGTGGGTACAGCCCAGCACAACAGTATCCGGGGGTTCGGGCATCCTCAGCCACGGACGAAGAATACGACGCAGCTCGTCGAGTGATACCGACTTGCCATGCAGCTTCGCTTCCGCCATCTCCACCAGCTCAGCCGAACCGAGCATCGCAATCTGGCATTCATTAGCGAAACGGTCGATCAGCTCGCGGGTATAAGGACGCTTTACCGTACCTCGCGTGGCCAGCAAGCCCACAATGCCGTTCGCTGTCAGACGCGCGGCAGGCTTTATTGCAGGGACGACGCCCACAACCGGGAACTGGAATTTTTCACGCAGGGCGGGAAGAGAAACGGTGCTCGCCGTGTTACACGCGATGACAGCCAGCGCAAGGGGATAGCGCTTTTGTACCGCAGTGACGATTTCCACCACGCGCTCGACAATAAAATCTTCGCTCTTTTCCCCGTACGGGAAAGCGACGTTATCGAAAGCGTAGATGTAATGGAGATCCGGCAGGAGATGCCGAATCTCATCATAGACCGAAAGCCCACCGACGCCGGAATCAAACACCAGCACGGTGGGACGCGGATTAGAAGGTGTAGCTGCCAGACAAGGTGTATTCCCGTCCTGCAGTTTGGTAGCCATAAACTGTCTCGTAATCTTTATCGAACAGGTTGGCTATTTTACCACGAACTGTAAGGTGTGAGGTGACAGGATACGAAACTGCGACATCCCACAGGCTTACACCGCCCATTTTTACTTTCTCAGACGGGTAAGTACCAAAGTCAGTGTCGTAACGCGTACCGAGATAGTGATAAGTCAGGCTCCAGTCGAAATCATAGATCTGCGTGTCGAGCTGATATTTCACCTGCTGCTTAGCACGACGGTCCAGAAGTTCGTTGGTTGCAGCATTGCGGGCATCCACGTAGTCGTAGCCAACGGTGTGCGTCAACGGCCCCGTGTCAAACGATGCTGTCGCTTCCACACCTTTAATGCGCGCTTTACCGACGTTGTAATATTGCTGGAGGTTATTATCGAAGTCGATGAGATTATCAACGTCATTACGGTAGCCGGATACGCGCCAGCTCACGCCTGCCGTCAGGCCTTCAAACGCACCTTCCCACTGTTTGCTCTCTTCTGGATCAAGATGGTCATTGCCATAGAAACCATAGAGTTGACCCAGATTCGGTGCTTTATAGGCCGTACCATAAGAAGCAACGAAGCGGTAACCCTCCACGAACTCCCAGGCCGCACTGCTTTGCCAGGTGCCATGACGACCGAACTGAGAGTTGTCATCGCTGCGAACCGCTCCTTCCAGGGTGAAGTCACCAAACTGCTGCAGCCCGGTCAGGTAGACGCCGGTGTTACGCAGGTCGTAGCCGTTGGTCACGTAGTTTGTACCCGGCTCGGTGCTCTGCTTCTGCCAGTCAACGCCCGCGCCAATGTTCCCTTGGCCAACATCAACGGAGTTGAGCCACTGGACATTGTACTGCTTGATTTCATCCAGCGTGGCTGTCGAATCGTAGCGGCCTAAATTCGGGTCGTAGTTATAGTCCTTGCTGTGGCTATAGCTGGTGAGCAGCTGTGAATGGAAGATGTCATCATTGAAGCGCAATCCTGCATCCCAGGTCTGACTATAAAGCTGGCGGGTATCGACCAGTACGTCAGGGGTAAATGAGCTGTAGTAACCGTCGTAGGCAGTACGGTTGCTGTAGCCAAAGCCGCGAACAAAACCGCTCCACTGGTCTGAGAATGCGTGATCCAGTGCGCCGTAGAGCGTTTTATTCATAAAGCCGTCGCGATCGGTCTGGGCAAGGCCACCATTGTTGCCGTCCGCAACCACATCAAACCCTTTGGTATAGGTGTAATCACCCGCAAGCGTGACGCGTGTGCTGTCGCCCAGTGTTTGCTGAGTACTGCCACCATAATTCTGGTAGCCGTGCGAGCCTACGCCAGCATTCAGCGTGGTACCGTCCTTCGCGCGAGTGGTAATAATGTTTACGACGCCGCCGATCGCGTCCGAGCCGTATACCGCAGAACGCGGTCCACGAACATATTCGATACGCTGCACCAGAGAGATTGGGAACTGGCTGAGATCGGACGACCCCGTGACGCCCGCCTGGTTAAGGCGGATCCCATCAACAAGGATCAAGACGTGGCTGGAGTTGGTGCCACGGATAAAGAGAGAAGAGAGTTGCCCCATCCCACCACTTTGCGCCGTATCCACGCCGGGCAGGCGGCGCATAACATCCAGGAGCGAGGTTGACTGCCAACGGTCAATATCGGCACGCGTAACAACCGTGTTTGCAGCCAGAATAGTTTTTTCAGGTTGTTCAAAACGATTTGCCGTCACCACCAACGAGTCTGCGCTATCCTGCGCCCAGCCCGAAAATGCCGTGACGGACAACGCCGTCAACAGCGATACTTTTTTAATCATTGTTAAAGCATCCACAATATAAGAAGGATGCCGCAGGCCTCATCGATAGCACGCGATGATGAAACCAAATGCGACGTGATCCCGGCAGGTCTTCGGGCTAGGTGGCTATATAAGGATGAAGACTTCCCATTTTCACAGTGTCTACAACGCTCATCCCGCCAGTCTTTACCGCTGCGCGTCAGCTCCAGATTTACACTGGATTCCCTTTTCACTCTCAGGAGACCGGAAACAGAATGCTACAATTAGACACGTATGGATGTCCAGACAGCTATTGGCCATTAAATCTGGACATCCCCTGAACAATCCCTACAATCGCCGCGTAATTCTTTATCACTCAGGACGCATCATGACCCCAGAACACCTCCCGACAGAACAGTACGACGCGCAGCTGGCAGAGAAAGTTGTCCGCCTGCAAAGTATGATGACGCCTTTCAACGCGCCCGTTCCCGAGGTGTTCCGCTCTCCTGTCAGCCACTACCGCATGCGTGCCGAGTTTCGCATCTGGCACGACGGTGACGACCTGTACCACATCATTTTCGATCAGCAGACGAAGTCCCGTATCCGCGTGGACAGCTTCCCGGCAGCGAGTGAGCTCATTAACCAATTAATGACGCTGATAATGGACGGCGTGCGTAACAACCCGGTACTGCGTAACAAGCTTTTCCAGATTGACTACCTGACCACGCAAAGCAATCAGGCGATTGTCTCCCTGCTGTACCACAAAGCCCTGAACGACGAGTGGCGCGAGCAGGCGGAAGCGCTGCGCGATGCGCTGCGTGCGCAGAACATCAACGTTCACCTGATTGGCCGCGCGACAAAAACCAAAATCATGCTGGATCAGGACTACATCGACGAGCGTCTGCCGGTGGCGGGTAAAGAGATGGTGTATCGTCAGGTCGAGAACAGCTTCACCCAGCCGAACGCTGCAATGAACGTGCAGATGCTGGAGTGGGCGCTGAAGGCGACGGAAGGATCAACGGGCGATCTGCTTGAGCTCTACTGCGGTAACGGCAACTTCTCGCTGGCGCTGGCGCGTAACTTCGATCGCGTCCTGGCAACGGAAATCGCCAAACCGTCGGTTGCCGCCGCGCAGTACAACATTGCCGCCAACCATATCGACAACGTGCAGATCATTCGTATGGCCGCAGAAGAGTTCACGCAGGCGATGAACGGCGTTCGCCAGTTTAACCGTCTGGAAGGCATCGATCTGAAGAGCTACCAGTGTGAGACGATTTTTGTCGACCCGCCGCGCAGTGGCCTGGACAGCGAAACCGAAAAGATGGTGCAGGCCTACCCGCGTATTTTGTACATCTCCTGTAATCCGGAGACGCTGTGCAAGAACCTGGAAACGTTAGGCCAGACGCACAAGGTTGAACGTCTGGCGCTGTTCGATCAGTTCCCGTATACGCACCATATGGAGTGCGGTGTACTGCTCACGGCGAAGTAATGTGGCCTTGTAGGGCAGGTAAGCGAAGCGCCACCTGCCAAAAAAGCCGGATGGCGCTTCGCTTATCCGGCCTACAATGACAAAAACCTTTACTCCGGTAACTGGCTTTTACGGCTACGCATGCGCGAGCCAATCCAGAACACCAGCGCCACAGACAGTACCGCAGGGAAGAAGTTAGAGCCGATATCCGGATACTCCGCGCGCACCACCGTGCTGTACAGCAATACGCCCAGAATAAAGCAGGCGGCGGCCAGCCCCGGTAACCCCACCGGCATGGTGCGGTTCAGGTAGCGTTGATGCAGGCAGTACACCGTCAGCACCAGCGCAATCAGCGGGAAAATCGAAAACGGCACGATGGAGCTAAAAATAGCGGCGAACGTACCATTAATGGATAAGCCAGCGATCAATGCCAGCAACAACGTCCCTTTATCCTGACCTGACTGTTTCATTACTCACCTTCACTCTTCGGTTTGATGTGCCAGTTTCTCTTGTTCACGGCGATACCAGTAGTACGCGCCTTTGGAGATCATCCTGAGCTGCAATACCAGTCGCTCTTCAAGCTGCTTGCGTTGTTCAATGCTGACATCCAGCGCTTCGGCACCTGCGCTGAAAACAATCGTCACCATCGCCTCGGCCTGTGCTTCGGTAAACGCACGCGGCATATGGTTTTCGAGTTCAAGATAGTCGGCAAGTTCCGCGATGAAGTGCTGAATTTCGCGCGCGACGGCGGCACGAAACGCCGCCGACGTGCCCGAACGCTCGCGCAGAAGCAGACGAAACGCGTTGGGGTTATTGCCGATAAATTCCATAAAGGTCGACACGGAGGTACGGATCACGCTGCCCCCTTTGGCGATACGCTGACGCGCCTGGCGCATCAGCTGGCGCAGCATCAAACCGCTCTCGTCGACCATGGTCAGGCCCAGTTCATCCACATCACGGAAGTGACGATAGAAGGACGTTGGCGCAATCCCGGCCTCACGTGCGACTTCGCGCAGGCTCAAACTGGCAAAACTTCGCTCAGCACTCAGTTGACTGAATGCGGCTTCCACCAGCGAACGCCGGGTTTTCTCTTTTTGTTGTGCTCTTACGCCCATCACGATAGTTGAATCCTTCCAAAGGCCTGATGGCACTATACCAGAGAATAAAATTAATCTGTTTGCCTGGCTTTGTGAATGATTGTTTACGTGCGGTTTGTGCTCCACTGCCGGAAAAAAGCACAACGATAATTGGGTTACTCTGGCAATGATGTTATGATTCTGTTGCTTTTATGTATAAGAACAGGTAAGCCTTGCCATGCCACATTCCTACGATTACGACGCAATAGTTATTGGTTCCGGCCCCGGCGGCGAAGGCGCTGCTATGGGTCTGGTGAAACAGGGAGCCAGAGTAGCGGTCATTGAGCGCTACCATAATGTCGGCGGCGGTTGCACCCACTGGGGCACCATCCCTTCGAAAGCCCTCCGCCACGCCGTTAGCCGCATTATCGAATTCAACCAGAACCCTCTTTACAGCGACCACTCCCGACTTCTTCGTTCCTCCTTTGCCGACATCCTGAACCACGCGGATACCGTCATTAACCAGCAGACGCGCATGCGTCAGGGGTTTTATGAGCGTAACCACTGTGAAATTTTGCAGGGCAACGCGCATTTTGTGGATGAACACACCCTGGCACTCGAATGCCACGACGGGTCGGTTGAAACCATCACCGCTGAAAAATTTGTGATTGCCTGCGGTTCACGCCCATACCATCCGGCCGACGTGGACTTCTCGCACCCGCGCGTCTACGACAGCGACTCGATTCTGAGCCTGCACCATGAACCCCGCCACGTCATTATCTATGGCGCAGGGGTCATTGGTTGCGAATATGCGTCGATCTTCCGCGGAATGGACGTCAAAGTTGACCTGATCAACACTCGCGATCGCCTGCTGGCTTTCCTCGATCAGGAGATGTCGGACTCCCTCTCCTACCACTTCTGGAACAGCGGCGTGGTCATTCGTCACAACGAAGAGTACGAGAAGATCGAAGGCTGCGACGACGGGGTGATCATGCACCTCAAGTCCGGCAAGAAGCTGAAAGCGGACTGCCTCCTGTACGCCAACGGCCGTACCGGCAACACCGATTCCCTGCAGCTGGAAAATATCGGGCTTGAAACCGACAGCCGCGGTCAGCTGAAGGTCAACAGCATGTATCAGACCGCCCTGCCGCACGTTTACGCGGTCGGCGACGTCATTGGCTATCCAAGCCTGGCCTCAGCCGCTTACGACCAGGGACGCATTGCGGCGCAGGCGCTGGTGAAAGGCGAAGCGACGGCGCATCTGATTGAAGATATCCCGACGGGCATCTACACCATCCCGGAAATCAGTTCCGTAGGGAAAACCGAGCAGCAGCTGACGTCAATGAAGGTGCCTTACGAGGTGGGTCGTGCGCAGTTTAAACATCTGGCGCGGGCGCAAATCGTGGGGATGAGCGTGGGTACGCTGAAGATTCTGTTCCATCGCGAGACGAAAGAGATCCTCGGGATTCACTGCTTTGGTGAACGCGCCGCGGAAATCATTCATATCGGCCAGGCCATCATGGAGCAGAAAGGTGGTGGTAACACCATTGAGTACTTCGTTAACACCACCTTTAACTACCCGACCATGGCGGAAGCCTATCGGGTCGCGGCACTAAACGGCCTGAACCGCCTGTTTTAACGCGCTGTCAAAATGGCCATCCATCGCACCACGGATGGCCTCTGCCAGCTGCTCATATCGGCTGCGCAGCGGTGACCCAGGGCGATAGACCAGGCCAATCGTACGACGCGGCTCTGGTTTAATGCATGGCAAGTAGACCACGCCATCACGTTTACGCTCGTGCGGTACCGCCAGCGCAGGCAGCAGCGTAATACCGCTTCCCGCCGCGACCATATTACGCAGCGTTTCCAGGCTGGTTGCGCGGAAATGGGTATCCTCATCCGCACCCGCTTCGAAGCAGAAGCCCATCGCCTGATCACGCAGGCAGTGGCCATCTTCCAGCATCAGCAGCTTTTCACCCGCCAGATCGGCCATCGGCACGCGATCGCGGTTCGCCCACGGGTGATCTTCATAGATCGCCAGCATCATTGGCTCATCGAACAGCGGCACTTCAATAAAGGCTTCACTCTCTTTTACCAGTGCCAGAATGGCGCAGTCGAGCTTGCCGCTGTCCAGTTGTGCCAACAGCTGATGGGTTTGCGCTTCGTGCAGGTACATTTCGAGTTTCGGGAACGTCTGGTGCAGCATCGGAATGATGTGCGGTAACAGGTACGGGCCAACGGTTGGGATCAGGCCAATATGCAGCGGGCCGGACATGGCCTCCCCCTGCTGGCTTGCCATTTCCTTGAGCACTTTGACCTCGCGCAGCACGGTGCGCGCCTGATCCACCAGCAGAAGACCTGCCTGTGTGAACAGAACCTTACGACTGGTGCGCTCCAGCAGCATCACGCCCAACTCGTCTTCCAGCTTGCGGATCTGGCCGCTCAGCGTGGGCTGGCTGACGTGGCAGGAATCTGCCGCGCGGCGAAAGTGACGATGCTCGGCTAACGCTACCAGGTATTCAAGATCACGAATATTCATTATTCATCCTCCGTCGCCACGATAGTTCATGGCGATAGATAGCATAGCAACGAACGATTATCCCTATCAAGCATTCTGTTGAATAATACACCACATAGACGAGGCGGCACGTGTTTGACCCTTGACGTCCCCGCACCGTCAGCGAGTTTCTCTCAAAACTCGAACAACTAAAGCCAACGTGAACTTTTGCGGACCCCGTGGTCCGCTTTTTTTTGCGTAAAAAAGCCCAACTCAGGGTTGGGCTGGGGTTTTGTAGGTCGGGTAAGGCGAAGCCGCCACCCGACGTTTCAGGCATCAAATCAGGCGGTTTTTCGCATCCGCAATCGCCTGCGTCACCTGCTTAGGCGACACGCCGCCTTTCGCCGCACGCTTATCCAGGCAGGACTGCAGCGCCAGTATTGGATACACATCATCCCCGATAACCGCGCTGAATTTCTGTAGATCGGCCAGCGCCAGATCTTCCAGCGGTTTACCCTGACGAATGGCTTCCACTACCGCTTCACCGACAATATGGTGCGCTTCACGGAACGGTACGCCCTTCGCCACCAGGTAATCCGCCAGCTCGGTCGCGTTCGCATAGCCCTGCTGCGCCGCTTCCTGACAGCGCGGACGCTTCACCTGAATGCCATCCAGCACCAGCGCGCCCATATGCAGACAGTCCAGCCAGGTGTCGAGCGCGTCGAACAGCCCTTCTTTGTCTTCCTGCATATCTTTGTTGTACGCCAGCGGCAGCCCTTTCAGGGTCATCATCATGCCGGTCAGCGCGCCTTGCACGCGGCCACATTTCCCGCGGATCAGCTCCAGCGCGTCCGGGTTTTTCTTCTGCGGCATCAGGGATGAACCTGAGGTCACGCGGTCGGACAGCTCAACAAAGCCCGCTTCGCCGGAGTTAAAGAAGATCAAGTCTTCGGCAAAGCGCGACAGGTGCACCATACCGATAGACGCGTTAGAGAGCAGTTCCAGCACGTGGTCACGATCGGAGACGCTATCCAGGCTGTTACGGGTAGCGGAGGCAAAGCCCAGCCAGCCTGCCAGCTGTTCACGGTCGATTTCGTAAGCGGTACCCGCCAGCGCGCCGCTGCCCAGCGGGCTGACGTCCAGACGCTTCAGGGTATCCTGCAGACGGCTTTCGTCACGCGCCAGCATCTCTACATAGGCCAGACACCAGTGCGCAAAGGTCACCGGCTGCGCGCGCTGCAGGTGGGTATAACCCGGCATCACCGCGTCCTGATTATTTTGTGCGGTCTCCACCAGCGCGGTCTGCAGCTGACGGTTAGCCGCCAGCAGTTCGCCAACGGTATCCTTACACCACAGCTTCAGATCGGTGGCGACCTGGTCGTTACGGCTCCGGCCGGTATGCAGCTTTTTACCCAGCTGGCCGACCTTGTCGATCAGTTTACCTTCCACCCAGCTGTGAATATCTTCGGCATCGCTCTGCAGAATTTGCTGCGGATCCAGACGCACTTCTTCCAGCAGATTGTTCAGCGCCTCTTCCAGCTGCAACTGTTCCTCTGGGGTCAGCACGCCCACCGTCACCAGCGCTTTGGACCAGGCCACAGAGCCGACAATATCCTGTTCGGCCAGGCGGTAGTCGAAGCGCAAAGAGTCGTTGAACTGTTTGAACCGCTGATCCGCTGCCTGTGTAAAACGCCCACCCCAAAGTGCCATAACATGCTTCCTTAATATCTTTGAATTTCATTGCCCGGTGGCGCTGCGCTTACCGGGCCTACAAAACATTAAATCGATTACGCTAAAATACGCGTGCCAATCGGCGTGCCGTTAAACAGCGCCGGGAGCTGCTCCGCGTGACGCCAGGAGGCGATATCTACCGGGCGACCCAGCGTGCGTGCCGCATCCAGCGCGGCGTTCACTTTGACGATCATGCCGTCGGTGATGATGCCCTGCGCAATCAGCTGCTCGGCTTTCTCTGCCGTCATTTCTGCGATGCGCTGGCCTTTTCCGTCCAGAATGCCGCTCACGTCGGAGAGCAGGATCAGGTCCGCACCCAGCGTTGCCGCCAGTGCGGTTGCCGCCTGGTCAGCGTTAACGTTCATCAGCTCACCCTCTTCGGTCACGCCGATAGAGCTCACCACCGGCAGGAAACCGCCTTCCAGCAGCGTGTTAATCAGCTTAGGCGAACCCGGCTGCGCCAGTCCAACATGACCGAGCGCTTCGTCGAGCTGGGTCACTTTTACGCTGTCGCCATCGCCCAGATAGAGGCCAACGGAGGCAATGTGGTGTTTCTTCGCCCAGGACAGCAGGGTTTTGTTCGCCGTACCCGCCAGCGCACCGGTGATAATGTCAATCTGATCCGCAGGCGTCACGCGCAGGCCGTTTTTCTTGATCACCGGCAGGTTGAGCCCTTTCATCAGCTCATCCACCACGCAGCCGCCGCCGTGCACAATCACCAGTGGACGTTGGTGTGATTCGCGATAGTTCACCAGCGCGGTAAACAGACGCTCCAGCGCTTCTTCGCTGTCCAGCAGTACACCACCGAGTTTGATAATTAATGGGTTCATCATCACACCTTAAATAAGAGCCTGCGTTTCAGGGAAACCGAAACGAATATTTGCACACTGCATTGCCTGTGCGGCAGCGCCTTTCAGTAAGTTATCTTCTGCGGCCACCACGATGAGATGCTCACCCTGAACGGCAAAGCCGATATCGCAGAACGGCAGACCGACCACGTTTTTCAGCGCCGGCACGCCTTTGTCGTACAGACGTACCAGCGGTTTGTCCGCATACGCCTGCGTGAAGACCTCGCTCACCTGCTCCTTGGTCACGCCAGGCTTCAGGCGGCAGGTAATGGTTTCGAGGATCCCACGCGGGAAGCTGCCCAGGTGCGGGGTGAAAATGACGTCCGCGCCCAGATGCGTCGTGATCTCAGGGTGATGGCGGTGATTAAACACGCCATACGGCTGAAGGCTCACTTCGCAGAAGCTGTTAGAGATCGCCGCCTTGCGTCCTGCACCGCTCACGCCGCTGGTGGCGTTGATCACCGGCCACTGGTTCAGATCCAGCAGACCCGCGTCGATCAGCGGCTTCAGGGCAAGCTGCGCCGCCGTCGGGTAGCAGCCCGGAACGGCAATCAGATCCGCTTCTTTCAGTTTATCTGCGCTCCACTCCGCCAGGCCGTACACCGCTTTTTCAAGCAGATCCGGATGCTGATGGGTGAAACCGTAATATTTTTCGTAGAACGCGCCGTCGTTAACGCGAAACGCGCCGGAGAGGTCGAAGACCACGCAGCCAGCCGCCAGGAACTGCGGCGCCAGGTCGTGGCTGACCTCGTGTGCGGTGGCTAAAAACACCACGTCGACGCCGTCAGTAAACTCGCTGATGTCAGACATGGGCTGCAGCGGCAGATCGACCAGGCCCTTAAGCTGCGGATGCAAATCGGAAATTAACTTTCCTGCATCATTGCTTTGCGCTGACACGGTCAAAGCGGTTATGGTCATATGTGGATGGCGATTCACGTAGCTTACAAGCTCTGCGCCCGCATAACCGCTAGCGCCTACAATCAGCGTATTCAACATCGGGTTCCTTTATGCTCAACGTTAATGTATTTTTATTCACATTTATTGCATGAATATTGATACTATCACGACCTAAGGTGTGTCAACAATGAAAATGAACTTACCGCCATTTATCGAGATCTACCGCGCCCTGATTGCCACACCGTCCATCAGCGCAACGGAAGAAGCGCTGGATCAGAGCAATGAGTCTTTAATCAATCTGCTGGCGGGTTGGTTTAGCGATCTTGGGTTTGACGTTGAGGTTCAGCCCGTCCCCGGCACGCGCCACAAATTTAACCTGCTCGCCAGTACCGGAACCGGTGCGGGCGGCCTGCTGCTGGCCGGTCATACCGACACCGTGCCGTTCGACGATGGCCGCTGGACGCGCGATCCGTTCACCCTGACCGAGCACGACAACAAGCTCTACGGTCTGGGCACCGCCGACATGAAAGGCTTCTTCGCCTTTATCCTCGACGCGCTGCGTGACGTGGACGTGACGAAGCTGAAAAAACCGCTCTACATTCTGGCGACCGCTGATGAAGAGACCAGCATGGCGGGCGCGCGCTACTTCTCTGAAAACACGGCGATTCGCCCGGATTGCGCGATCATCGGCGAGCCGACGTCTCTGCAGCCGATTCGCGCGCATAAAGGCCATATCTCTACCGCCGTGCGCGTGCTCGGGCAGTCCGGCCACTCCAGCGATCCGGCACGCGGCGTGAACGCCATTGAGCTGATGCATGACGCCATCGGCCGCATCATGGCCCTGCGCGACGACCTGAAGGCTCGCTATCACTACGACGCGTTCACCGTGCCGTACCCGACGCTGAACCTCGGCAGCCTGCACGGCGGCGATGCCTCCAACCGCATCTGCGCCTGCTGCGAACTGCACATGGATATTCGCCCGCTGCCGGGCATGACCCTGAGCGATCTCGACGGCCTGCTGAATGAGGCGCTGGCCCCGGTGAGCGAACGCTGGCCGGGTCGCCTGACGGTCTCCGAACTGCATCCGCCCATCCCGGGTTACGAATGCCCGCCGGACCATCAACTGGTCGATGTGGTAGAAAAGCTGCTCGGCCAGAAAACCGACGTGGTGAACTACTGCACCGAAGCGCCGTTTATTCAGACGCTTTGCCCGACGCTGGTTCTTGGCCCAGGCTCCATCAACCAGGCGCACCAGCCGGATGAATATCTGGAAACCCGCTTTATCAAACCCACCCGCGAACTGATTACCCAGGTTGTGCATCACTTCTGCTGGCATTAAAAACTGCCCCTCACCCTAACCCTCTCCCCAAAGGGGAGAGGGAATTTGAACACCCTCTCCCCTTTGGGGAGAGGGCAGGGTGAGGGGAGTAAATCCCGCGACCTCCGTCACATTTCCATAAGCATCTCTTATCTGACGCAATGCGAATTAAATTTCGTAAATTGCCCACATTTATTCGTTTGCTGAACCGTTTTCGCAGCAATTGACGACGGGGGTTTTACGTGGCTTTATAAAGGGAGATGACAAAATAATGTCCAGAAGATTTTCGCCTGGGCATAAACAAAAATGATGGGGTGACTGGGTTTTTATGAACGAACAATATTCCGCGTTGCGTAGTAATGTCAGTATGCTCGGCAAAGTGCTTGGAGATACCATCAAAGATGCGTTGGGGGAGAATATCCTTGACCGCGTTGAAACCATCCGCAAGCTGTCTAAATCTTCCCGTGCCGGTAACGAGGCCAGTCGTCAGGAGCTGCTCACCACCTTGCAGAACCTCTCTAACGATGAGCTGCTGCCCGTTGCGCGCGCCTTCAGCCAGTTCCTGAACCTGGCCAACACCGCTGAGCAATACCACAGCATTTCGCCAAACGGCGAAGCGGCCAGCAACCCGGAAGTCATTGCCCGCACCCTTCGTAAACTGAAAGACCAGCCCGACCTCAACGAAGCCACCATCAAAAAAGCGGTGGAGTCGCTTTCGCTGGAGCTGGTACTGACCGCTCACCCAACCGAGATCACCCGTCGCACCCTGATCCACAAAATGGTGGAAGTGAACAACTGCCTGAAGCAGCTGGATAACAAAGACATTGCCGACTATGAACGCAACCAGCTGATGCGCCGTCTGCGCCAGCTGATTGCCCAGTCCTGGCACACCGATGAAATTCGTAAGCATCGCCCAAGCCCGGTCGACGAAGCCAAATGGGGCTTTGCGGTGGTGGAAAACAGCCTGTGGGAAGGGGTACCAAACTACCTGCGCGAGCTGAACGAACAGCTGGAAGCGAACCTGGGCTACCGTCTGCCGGTCGATTTCGTGCCGGTTCGCTTCACCTCCTGGATGGGCGGCGACCGCGACGGCAACCCGAACGTTACCGCGGAAATCACCCGCCACGTCCTGCTGCTGAGCCGCTGGAAAGCGACCGACCTGTTCCTGAAAGACATTCAGGTGCTGATCTCTGAGCTGTCGATGGTTGAAGCGACGCCGGAACTGCGCGCGCTGGCCGGTGAAGAAGGCGCCAGCGAGCCGTACCGTTTCCTGATGAAAAAGCTGCGTGGTCAGCTGATGGCCACTCAGGCCTGGCTGGAAGCGCGCCTGAAAGGCCAGCGCCTGCCAAAACCAGAAGGCCTGCTCAGCCAGAACGAACAGCTCTGGGAGCCGCTTTACGCCTGTTATAAATCGCTGCAGGCCTGCGGGATGGGCATCATCGCCAACGGCGAACTGCTCGACACCCTGCGTCGCGTGAAGTGTTTTGGCGTGCCGCTGGTGCGTATCGACGTGCGTCAGGAAAGTACCCGTCATACCGAAGCGCTGGGCGAGCTGACCCGCTATCTCGGCATCGGTGACTATGAAAGCTGGTCCGAAGCTGACAAGCAGGCGTTCCTGATCCGCGAGCTGAACTCCAAGCGCCCTCTGCTGCCGCGCAACTGGGAGCCAAGCAACGATACCCGCGAAGTGCTCAACACCTGTAAAGCGATCGTGGACGCACCGAAAGGATCGGTCGCCGCCTATGTGATCTCCATGGCGAAAACCCCATCCGACGTGCTGGGCGTTCACCTCCTGCTGAAAGAAGCGGGAATCGACTACGCTCTGCCGGTCGCCCCGCTGTTTGAAACTCTCGACGACCTGAACAACGCCAACGACGTAATGAGCCAGCTGCTGAACATCGACTGGTATCGCGGCTTTATTCAGGGCAAACAGATGGTAATGATCGGCTATTCCGACTCCGCGAAAGATGCGGGCGTGATGGCGGCATCCTGGGCGCAGTATCAGGCGCAGGATGCACTGATCAAAACCTGCGAAAAAGCCGGTATCGAGCTGACCCTGTTCCACGGACGCGGTGGCTCAATTGGCCGTGGCGGCGCGCCAGCACACGCGGCACTGCTGTCACAGCCGCCGGGAAGCCTGAAAGGCGGCCTGCGCGTGACCGAGCAGGGTGAGATGATCCGCTTCAAGTACGGCCTGCCGGAAGTGACCATCAGCAGCCTGTCGCTTTATACCAGCGCGATCCTGGAAGCCAACCTGCTGCCACCGCCGGAGCCGAAAGCCTCCTGGTGCCACATCATGGACGAGCTGTCGGCTATCTCCTGCGATCTGTACCGCGGCTACGTGCGTGAAAACAAAGATTTCGTGCCTTACTTCCGTTCAGCCACGCCTGAACAGGAGCTGGGTAAACTGCCGCTGGGCTCACGTCCTGCAAAACGTCGACCGACCGGCGGCGTAGAGTCTCTGCGTGCAATCCCGTGGATCTTTGCCTGGACGCAGAACCGTCTGATGCTGCCCGCCTGGCTGGGTGCCGGTGCCGCACTGCAAAAAGTGGTGGAAGACGGTAAACAGAGCGAGCTGGAGACCATGTGTCGCGACTGGCCGTTCTTCTCTACCCGTCTGGGAATGCTGGAGATGGTCTTCTCGAAAGCTGACCTCTGGCTGGCGGAATACTACGATCAGCGCCTGGTGAAGCCAGAGCTGTGGGCGCTGGGTAAAGAGCTGCGCGAACTGCTGGAAGGCGACATCAAAGTGGTGCTGGATATCGCCAACGACTCACACCTGATGGCGGACCTGCCGTGGATTGCCGAGTCTATCCAGCTGCGTAACATCTACACCGACCCGCTGAACGTCCTGCAGGCAGAATTGCTGCACCGTTCGCGTCTGGCGGAAGAAGAAGGGAAAGAGCCAGATCCACGCGTTGAACAGGCGCTGATGGTGACGATTGCGGGCGTTGCGGCGGGTATGCGTAACACCGGCTAATGCTATACGCCCGGCGGCGCTGCGCTTGCAAAGGCCTACGATAAGTAGGCCGGGTAAGCGTTAGCGCCACCCGGCAAATTTCGGTAGTCTCCTTATGCATTCCGATATCACCCAGATTTTGACTGACCTGGTGAACCGCACGTTACCGCTGGGTCAGATTCGTTTCTCAGCGCTGACTGAACAGCATCCCCGAACCTCTCCCTGCCTAGGTATTACCCTTGGCACTCCCTGCGAGGCGTTTTTTTCTTTTTTTGGACAAATCACGCATCCTGCGCCTCACGTCCTGAGCATACATTTCGGGAAGCAGCAGCTTACAATCGAGTTACAGCGTGACAATGTGCTCTTAAAACAACTCCAGGTTGCCCGACGTGGTCCGCGAACGGGGGCTTTTCTTCTGCAAACGCTCACCGAATTACAGATGCAGCCTGAGGAACAAGACACAGCAAGGCTGGTAGTTTTAAGCCTGCTCAGCCACTGCCGGGATCTGCTTGGCAGTGAAATTCACACCGACAGCCGCAGCCGGGCACTGTTCGAAGCCGTTCGGAGCTATATCGAAGAAAATTACGCCTCTTTGTTAACTCGCGAATCCGTGGCACAGGCGTTCTACATCTCACCAAACTACCTTTCCCATCTATTCCAGAAAGTCGGCAGCGTCGGATTCAATGAATATTTAACAAAAACGCGCCTGGAACATGCGCGTCAGCTGCTGAAAGGCTACGATCTCAAAATTAAAGATATCGCCACACGCTGCGGATTTACGGACAGCAACTACTTTTGCCGTCTCTTTCGCAAGCACACCGAACGTTCCCCTTCCGAATATCGACGCCAGTACCATAGCCAGCTGATCGCCAAAAAGTAGCATTGTGATCGCTCTCTCACTTCGCTAAGGACATTACATTTGTCCAGTATTTGGCAAAATTGACCTGTATTCGCCGCGCCTGGGTGCGCCGTATCCTTTATTCAACCTTTCTGACTTAAGGAAAAATAATGGAACTGTACCTGGATACCGCCAACGTGGCGGAAGTAGAACGCCTGGCGCGCATCTTTCCCATCGCGGGCGTCACCACCAACCCGAGCATCATTGCCGCCAGCCGTGAATCCATCTGGGACGTGCTGCCGCGCCTGCAACAAGCCATCGGGCCGGAAGGCACGCTGTTTGCTCAAACCATGAGCCGCGATGCCGAAGGCATGGTGGCAGAAGCCAAACGTCTGAGTAACGCCATTCCGGGCATTGTGGTGAAAATCCCGGTGACGGCTCAGGGGCTTATCGCAATTAAAGCGTTGAAAAAAGAGGGGATAACCACACTGGGCACCGCCGTTTACAGCGCGGCGCAGGGCCTGCTCGCCGCACTCGCAGGGGCGAAATATGTCGCGCCGTATGTAAACCGCGTCGACGCGCAGGGCGGTGACGGCATTCGCATGGTTCAGGAACTGCAGTCCCTGCTGGAACTGCACGCGCCGGAAAGCAAGGTGCTGGCCGCCAGCTTCAAAACGCCGCGCCAGGCGCTGGACTGCCTGTTGGCAAGATGTGAAGCAATCACGCTTCCCTTAGACGTAGCGCAACATATGCTCGGCACACCGGCGGTAGAGTCAGCCATAGAGAAGTTCGAGCAGGACTGGAAAAACGCGTTTGGTAACCTCAACCTCTAAGGGAGAACTGTTATGGACCGTATCATTCAATCGCCGGGGAAATATATCCAGGGCGCTGACGTACTGACCCGTCTCGGCGACTATCTGAAACCGCTGGCCAACCGCTGGCTGGTCGTCGGCGATAAATTTGTGCTGGGTTTTGCCGAAGAAACCCTACGACAAAGTTTTAAAAAAGCTGAACTGCATGCCGAAATCGCGCCGTTTGGCGGCGAGTGTTCACAAAATGAAATCGATCGGCTGAAAAGACTGGCCGATAGCGCCGACTGCCTGGCGGTGCTGGGTATTGGGGGCGGGAAAACGCTGGATACCGCCAAAGCGCTGGCCCACTTTATGAACGTGCCGGTCGCCATTGCGCCGACTATTGCCTCCACCGACGCGCCGTGCAGCGCCCTTTCCGTTATTTACACCGACAGCGGCGAGTTCGATCGCTACCTGATGCTGCCACACAACCCGAACATGGTCATTGTGGATACGAAAGTGGTAGCAGGTGCGCCTGCACGTCTGCTAGCCGCCGGGATTGGCGACGCGCTGGCGACCTGGTTTGAAGCACGCGCCTGCTCGCGCAGCGGTGCGACCACCATGGCCGGGGGTAAATGCACCCAGGCGGCACTGGCGCTCGCGGAGCTGTGCTACAACACGCTGGTTGAAGAGGGTGAAAAAGCGATGCTGGCGGCGGAACAGCATGTGGTGACGCCTGCGCTGGAACGCATTATCGAAGCCAACACCTATCTCAGCGGCGTCGGCTTTGAAAGCGGCGGGCTGGCGGCGGCACACGCTATTCATAACGGTATGACGGCGGTACCGGACGCGCATCACTTCTATCATGGGGAGAAAGTGGCGTTTGGTACCCTGACGCAGCTGGTGCTGGAAAATGCGCCGGTAGAAGAAATTGAAACCGTCGCGGCGCTTTGCCACAGCGTTGGGCTGCCAATCACGCTGGCACAGCTGAACATCAAAGAGGATATTCCGGCCAAAATGCGTCTGATCGCCGAAGCGTCCTGTGCGGAAGGAGAAACCATCCACAACATGCCCGGCGGCGTCACGCCGGATCAGGTCTATGCGGCACTGCTGGTGGCCGACCAGTATGGACAGCGATTCCTGCAGGAGTGGGAGTAATAAAAAAGCCGGGTGGCGCTGCGCTTACCCGGCCTACATGGCACTTGAATTTCCAGGCCGGGTAAGGCGTAGCCGCCACCCGGCACAAAGGTTACTTCACGTCAAACCGATCCAAATCCATTACCTTCGCCCATGCGGCAACGAAGTCGCGAACGAACTTCTCATGCGCATCATCGCTGGCATAAACCTCTGCCAGCGCGCGCAGGACGGCGTTAGAACCGAAGACCAGATCGGCGCGGGTGGCGGTATATTTTACTTCACCGCTGGCGCGATCGCTTCCGGCAAACAGCTCATTGGATTCGTCGGTCGCCTTCCACTGGGTGTTCATATCCAGCAGATTCACGAAGAAATCAGAGCTCAGCACGCCTTCACGGTTGGTGAACACGCCGTTCTTGCTGCCATCAAAGTTGGCACCCAGCACGCGCAGGCCACCAATCAGCACCGTCAGCTCCGGCGCGGTCAGCGTCAGCTGCTGGGCTTTATCAACCAGCAGCGACTCCGTGGTGGACACATCCACCTGCGCACGGTAGTTGCGGAAGCCATCGGCAATCGGTTCGAGCAGGTTAAACATCTCGATATCCG
Source organism: Enterobacter sp. TCD1-1 (assembly GCF_020567405.1). Taxonomy (NCBI): domain Bacteria; kingdom Pseudomonadati; phylum Pseudomonadota; class Gammaproteobacteria; order Enterobacterales; family Enterobacteriaceae; genus Enterobacter; species Enterobacter sp. TCD1-1. The sequence continues at coordinate 19,047 of NZ_JAJCXF010000009.1, forward strand.
TCTGATCCTGACGCGCATCAACGCGGCCCGGCGTGAACGGCACGGTGACGTACACGCCCGCCGCTTTTGCGGCCTGCTCAACGCCTACCACGCCCGCCAGCACGATGATATCGGCCAGAGAGGCTTTGTTGGTGGTGCGCTGGATAGCTTCGAGCGCCGGTAACGCGCGAACCGCCGCGGCGTTCACATCCCAGTCACGCTGAGGCGCCAGCGCCAGACGCGCGCCGTTGGCACCGCCACGTTTATCGCCGCCGCGGAAGGTCGATGCCGACGCCCAGGCCACAGAAACCAGTTCGCTGACGGACAGACCGGACGCCGCAATTTCCGCCTTCAGGCTTTCAATGTCCTCTTTGGTCGGATTGAATACCGCCTGCGGCAGCGGGTCCTGCCAAATCAGATCTTCTTTCGGCACTTCCGGGCCAAGGTAACGCGATTTTGGCCCCATATCACGGTGGGTCAGTTTGAACCACGCGCGCGCGAAGGCTTCGTTGAAGGCCTGCGGATCGTTCAGGAAACGGCGGGAAATCTTTTCGAATTCCGGGTCAAAACGCAGCGTCAGGTCGGTGACCAGCATGGTCGGCTTGCGTTTTTTCGACGGGTCGAACGGATCGGGCATGATTTCCGGCGCATCAACGGCTTCAAACTGAATCGCCCCTGCCGGGCTGCGGGTCTGCACCCATTCGTATTTGAACAGGTTCTCGAAGAAGTAGTTGCTCCACTGCGTCGGGGTTTGTGACCAGATGACTTCCAGACCGGAAGTAATGGCATCAGCGCCCACGCCCGTGCCAAGCGTGCTCGCCCAGCCCAGGCCCTGCGCTTCAATTGGTGAGGCTTCCGGGTCGGTGCCCACGTGGGTGGCTTCACCCGCGCCGTGGGTCTTGCCGAGGGTGTGGCCGCCTGCAATCAGCGCCACGGTCTCTTCATCGTTCATGCCCATGTTGCCGAAGGTCGCGCGAATCGCTGCCGCCGCTGACAGCGGTTCACCGCTGGCGTTTGGCCCTTCCGGGTTCACGTAGATCAGACCCATTTCGGTGGCAGCCAGAGGACGCTTCGCCAGCGCTTCCGGATCGCGGTGGGTCAGCCAGGCTTTTTCATCACCCCAGTTCACGTCCAGATCCGGTTCCCAGACGTCTTCACGTCCGGCACCGAAACCAAAGGTGCGGAAGCCCGAATTCTCCAGCGCCACGTTACCCGCGAGAATAAACAGGTCAGCCCAGGAGATTTTTTGTCCGTATTTTTTCTTGATGGGCCACAGCAGACGGCGCGCTTTATCCAGGCTCACGTTATCCGGCCAGGAGTTCAGCGGCGCAAAGCGCTGTTGACCGCGTCCTGCCCCACCGCGCCCGTCAACGGAGCGATAGGTACCCGCGCCGTGCCATGCCATGCGGATAAACAGGCCCGCGTAGCTGCCCCAATCGGCTGGCCACCACGGCTGAGAGTCGGTTAAGAGTGCTTTAAGGTCGCCTTTAAGGGCAGAGTAATCAAGTTTGCTGAATTCTTTGCGGTAGTCGAAGTCTTCACCCAGCGGGTTCGAACGATTGGAATGTTGGTTAAGAAGATCGATGCGGAGTTGTTTTGGCCACCAGTCGCGGCTGCCTGTACCTGCGCCCGCGCTGTGATCGACGCCGCCCTGATGGAACGGGCATTTGCCGACTGATGCCGCTTTATTGGTCTCGTCTGACGTGCTCATCGCTATGCTCCCTTTTACAGTGTTACCGTTACGATATACGCCCTTGTTGATAAGGTATAGTTGAGATAACCCACAGATTCGATAGTTAAATCCGTTTAATTTCCCATGGAAAATACATGAGTTTTGTACGTCAAAGGCAGCATTGCTGATATGGCAGGAAAATAAAACCCTTATAAATCAAAAAACCCTCCGAAGAGGGCTCTTTTTTGTTACACGCCTGGTCTAACGCCGAGCGTGTGGCATATGGCGTAACTCATCTCAGCACGGTTCAGCGTGTAGAAGTGGAAATCCTTCACCCCTTCACGACTTAATATCTTCACCATGTCCATCGCGATGTTTGCGCCCACCAGCTTGCGTGTTTCCGGGTCATCGTCCAGCCCCTCGTACATTTTAGACATCCAGAGCGGAATACGCACATTGGTCATATCAGCAAATTTCTTCGCCTGTTTGAAGTTAGAGACCGGCAGAATACCCGGGATAATTTCAACGTCGATGCCCGCGGAGACGCAGCGGTCACGGAAACGCAGATAGCTTTCGACATCAAAGAAGAACTGGGTAATGGCGCGGTTCGCGCCGGCATCCACCTTACGCTTGAGGTTAAGCAGATCCGCCTGGGCGCTTTTCGCTTCCGGATGAACCTCAGGATAGGCGGCAACGGAGATATCAAAGTCAGCCACGCCCTTCAACAGCCCGACCAGATCGGCGGCATACATGTCCGGCTTACCGCTGCCAGGCGGCAGATCGCCGCGCAGCGCAACAATATGCCGAATGCCGTTATTCCAGTAATCCTGGGCGATGGCACGCAGCTCGTCGCGGGTGGCGTCGATACAGGTGAGATGCGGCGCCGCTTCCAGACCGGTACGATCTTTGATGCCTTTAATGATGCTGTGGGTACGGTCACGCTCGCCGGAGTTCGCACCGTAGGTCACGGAGACAAACTTCGGTTTCAGGCTGCTGAGACGATCGATAGAGCTCCACAGGGTTTGCTCCATTTCACTGGTGCGCGGCGGGAAAAATTCAAAAGAGACGTTAATCTGGCCGTTTACTTCGGCCAGGCTCTGGTTCAGTGCTTCCCGCTGGTTGGCGTGAAAAAAGCTCATACCCTACCCCTATCAATCGCGTGTCATTATCTGTTGTGTTGTGAACTTCTATACGTTTAGACGTCCAGATGTAAAAATGACGGAAAAGCGGAGGGACGTCAATAGAAATAATCAACAATAACGGTGAGGTTTGCTCAGGGAAGATGAGGGAAATTCATGATGGGGGTGAGTGCATCAGACTGCACTCACCCTAACCCTCTCCCACAGGGAAAGGGAAATTGAGTTTTTACAGCAGCTTAGCCAGACGGTTGATGTCGGACTGGATGGCCCCGGCAGTAACGTCGCGCCCGGCGCCCGGGCCGCGGATCACCAGCGGGTTATCGCGGTACCAGCGGCTTTCGATGGCGAAGACGTTATCGCACGGCAGCAGCGCCGCCAGCGGATGTTCAGGACGCACCGCCTCGACACCGACTCGCGCTTTTCCGTTGGCCTCGAAACGCGCCACGTAGCGCAGCACCAGCCCCATCTCGTTCGCGGCTTCCAGACGCTGCACCATCTGCTCGTTAAGTTCTTCGCCATTTTCAAAGAAATGGTCCACAGAACCTTCTTCACAGCCGGCAGGCACCAGTGACTCGACGCGGACGGAATCCGGTTCGATGTCATAACCCGCTTCCCGCGCCAGGATCACCAGCTTGCGCATCACGTCTTTACCGGAGAGGTCAACGCGCGGATCGGGTTCCGTTAAGCCCTGCTGCCACGCCTGATCCACCAGGTCGGTGAACGGTACGGTGCCGTCAAACTGCAAGAACAGCCAGGAGAGCGTGCCGGAGAAGATACCGCTCAGCGCCAGAATGCTGTCGCCGCTTTCAATCAGGTCGCGCACGGTGTGGTTTACCGGCAGGCCCGCACCCACGGTGGCGTTATACAGCCAGTGACGACCGGTTTTTTCAAACGCGTCGTGGATCTGGCGGTATTTGTCGGTGCTGCTTGCCCCCGCCAGCTTGTTGGCGCTGATGACGTGGAAACCGTGGCTGGCGAAATCAAGATACTGATCGGCAAGCTGTTCGCTGGCGGTAACGTCCAGCACCACCAGATCGTCATACGGGTGCGCACGCATCCACAGGAACAGCGACTCTTCATCCTGCTCGACGGCTTCATCATTAAAGAAGGCAAGCGCGCGGCTGGCATCCAGCCCTTCGTAGTTCAGCAGGCTGCGGCGGCTGTCCACCACGCCTGCGAGAATGAATTCGAACCCGGTACGCGCCGAAAGCGTGACCTGTTCGCGGGCAAACAGCTCCAGCCAGCGGGAACCGATGTTGCCTTTACCAAACAACACCAGGCCGATGCGTTTTTCCGCGCGGAACAGGGAGGTATGCAGACCTTGAATCAGGCTTTCGGTTGGCCCTTTGCGCAGAACGGCCACCAGGCTAATGCCCTCTTCCGATTGCCAGGTAAATTCCACCGGCTGGCCTTTCAGCTGCTGCCAGAAGCGGTGGCAGTGCAGCGGGTTACGGGTGACGCCCGCGCCCACCATCGCCACCAGCGCCAGCCCCTGACGCAGGCGAAGCTCGCCCGGCAGACCGGCTTCATCCAGAATTTTCAGGGCGCTGTCCGCCACTTCTGCGGTATAGCAGAACTGCAGCAGCTGACGGTCATTGTGAACACCCACGGCCAGCGGACGCACCTGGGCGCGTTTCAGGATCGTGTCGATCTCTTTATGCGCCAGCCTGAAGTCCTGGCCCGCAGGAACCTGGAATTCAATCAGGCAGATGTCGTCGTGGCTGGTAACAATACGCGCCCCGGTACCGGACGCCAGCACGCGCTCAATGCGCGTGGAGCCTTGATCCGGGGTGTAGCTGCAGCGCAGCTGGAGGTCGATATCGCTGCCGGAAACCGGCTGCAGGGTGCGCGCGTGCAGCACCGGTGCGGCCAGACGCGCCAGTTCGCTGGCTTCATCCAGGCGCAGCAGCGGCAGCAGGCAGGCATCTTTTACTTTGCGCGGATCCGCGCTGTAAACACCGGCCACGTCGCTCCAGATGGTGACGCGGGACACGCCCGCCAGCGCACCGATTTGCGTTGCCGAGTAGTCGGAGCCGTTACGGCCCAGCAGCACGGTTTCACCCGCGTTGCTGCGGCTGATAAAGCCGGTAACCACAATACGTTTGCCCGGATGCTGCACCAGCAGCTGTTGCAGCAGCGGGTAGGACAGGCCTTCATCCACCTGTGGCTGCGCGGCGCGTTCGGCGCGCAGGAAATCACGCGCGTCGAGCCAGGCGGCGTCCACACCCAGGTGTTGCAGAACCGCAGCCATCAGGCGCGCGGACCACACTTCACCGTGCCCCACCATTTCGGCATACACCGCATCGGTAATGCCGCTATCCAGCAGGGCGGCCAGATGCTCAAGGTCATGCGTGAAGGCGCTGATCAGCCCGTCCGCTACGTCCGCAGGCAGCAAGCCAGCAATCAGCTCGCTCTGGTAACGACGTAAGGACTGTTGCACCTGATGCGCAGAAAGGCGATCTGTCTGGCTCAGTTTCAGCCAGCTAATCAACTGGTTGGTGGTGCTGCCCGCCGCCGAGACAACCATCATGTCACCCGGCTGTGAATATTCCGTCATGATCCCTGCGACACGCAGGTAACATTTCACATCAGCAAGACTACTACCACCAAACTTGTGCAGTTGACGACCCTTCGCCCCTGCCTGCGCTATCACACTCATGATTACCCCTTGGCTGCGATCCGGAAGCCATTTTCCAGATCGGCAATTAAATCTTCAGAATCTTCAATACCGGTTGAGATCCGCAGCAGCGTCTCAGAAATACCGGCGGCGGCACGTGCTTCGGGTGCCATTCCTGCGTGCGTCATGGTCGCGGCGTGGGAGATCAAGCTTTCAACCCCACCTAAGGATTCCGCCAGCGTAAACAATGACAGCCCGCTCAGGAAGCGACGCAGCGTTTGCTCGTCACCGTCCAGTTCAAAACTTAACATCGCGCCAAACCCTTTCTGCTGGCGCGCGGCAATCTCGTGCCCCTGATTTTCCGGCAGCGACGGGTGATACAGCTTCTTCACCAGCGGCTGGGTTTTCAGGAAATCGACAATCGCCTGAGCATTGCGCTGCGCCACGTCCATGCGCGGCGACAGCGTGCGGATGCCGCGCAACAGCAGGTAGCTGTCGAAGGCGCCTGCGGTGACGCCAATATTATTGGCCCACCATGCCAGTTCGGTGACAACATCCGGATCTTTGGCAATCACCACGCCTGCTACCACGTCAGAATGGCCGTTCAGATATTTAGTGCATGAATGCAATACCAGATCGGCACCCAGTGCGAGTGGGTTCTGAAGGGCCGGACTGAGGAACGTATTATCCACTACACTTATCGCTCCCGCATCCCTTGCGAGCTGACAAATTTTCGCAATATCGACAACGCGCAACAATGGATTGCTTGGACTTTCTACCAGAACCAGCTTCGGTTTCTCTGCCAGCGCCTGTTTCAACGCCTGTTCGTCGTTTTGATCGACAAACAATACGCGATAACAGCCGCGTTTCGCCAGGCTATCAAACAGGCGATAGCTGCCGCCGTAGCAATCGTGCGGCGCAACCAGCAGGTCACCTGGTTTCAGGAACACGGTGGTCACCAGGTGAATGGCGGACATCCCCGTGTTGGTTAACACAGCACCTGCGCCACCTTCCAGTTCGGCCAGCGCGCGCTGGGTCACGTCACGCGTAGGGTTGCCACGACGCGAGTAATCATGCGCGCGGGGTTCATTAAATCCGGTGAAGTTGTAAGTACTGGAAAGATGAATGGGCGGGACAACGCAGCCGTACTGCTCGTCATCATTTAATCCGCTACGCACTGCGATAGTGGCCTGTTTACGCGTCATGGTGAGGGCTTCCTGGCGAATGAGGTGAAAAGTCAGGCACCAGAGTAAACACTGAAAGTATGGACGTCAATACATCTGGACATCTAAACTTCTTTGCGTATAGATTGAGCAATGCGCAAATAGCCGTTAAAATTATATGCTTTAGTGCACGCTGCAGCGGCAATATCCGTGCCACGGTATCGTCTCTACGGTAAACTAGGCAAGATTGCGGTTCAAAACGGGTGGTTACCGGTTTTGCACCTTTAAATAAATGACTGAGAGGATTAAAGGTATCTCATGGCTGAATGGAGCGGCGAATATATCAGCCCATACGCTGAGCACGGTAAGAAGAGTGAGCAAGTAAAGAAAATTACGGTTTCCATTCCTCTGAAGGTGTTGAAGATCCTCACCGATGAACGTACGCGTCGTCAGGTGAATAACCTGCGCCACGCAACCAACAGCGAACTGCTGTGCGAAGCGTTTCTGCATGCGTTTACCGGTCAACCGTTGCCGAACGATGACGATCTGCGCAAAGAGCGTAGTGACGAAATCCCGGAAGAGGCGAAAGTAATCATGCGTGAACTGGGTATTGACCCGGAGACGTGGGAATACTAACTGCGGTGTGATCCCGCTGAGGTGACTCAGCGGGATAGTTTTAGAAGTTGTAGCCTAAACCCACGCGCAGACGCGTCTGGCGATCGTCGCTGGTGGCGGTGTTATAGCCGGAAGAGACATTGCCCACTTCGATAAACGGGATCCACGAGTCGATGTTATACGCCACGCGGAAGTTATATTCGTAATCTTCTTTTTTATTGTTATACAGGTCTTCGTTATCAGCGAATTTATAAATGCCGTTTAACTCGAACATCCAGCTATCAATATTATAACCCAGCCACACTTCCGGACGATAAACCATACGGTCATCTTTACCGTCAGCATTACGGCGAGTGTACTCCGTACGATAACGAAACGCCGTCCACCAGCTGTCATTAATATTATACTGTACGCGCAGATAAGGCTTATAGATGGCCATGTCATCACCCATTTCAACGGCGACGCCCGGCTGCCATATAAAACCTTGCCAGGTAAATTGATAGCTTGCGGTATATTCGTTGCTGTTACTTTCCATATTATTAAGCGCGTCGTTAGACTGCTTGTTATCGGAGCGCGATACCGCCTCAACCGCTACGCCAAAGCCGGTGCCAAAGCGGTGTGACATGTATACACGGTCATAGTTACGCCCATCGTCGTAATACTCGTGTCGGTAATCCACATATCCCGCCTGCGCCGCGCACGATATTAACGGAAGCACAAATAAGACTTGCTTCAATTTCATAACAGTTCCCTCGAAGTAAATGCGCCCTGAAAGCCACCTTGTCGTAATGGCGAATAAGAATGTATGACGGGCGAAGTGTAATTTTACGAAACGAGAGAAACCTTTTAATTTTTGACACACTCATTAAAAGGTGGCAAAGAATTAAAGAAATGAGAGATGCAGTTCACTATCCGTTAAAGAATACATCAGACAAATATTTTAATACAATGATGCGTAATTAATTATTTTAGATAGAAATATCCAGGTGTGATTTATTCAGAAGGGATATAACAGGCACAAAAAAACCGCCCGTAGGCGGTTTTTTCTGGATGCTTATTTAGCGCCCGGGATGCTGAAACGCTTGTTGAAGCGGTCAACACGGCCACCGGTTGCAACATCACGCTGCTTACCAGTGTAGAACGGGTGGCATTTGCCGCACACGTCCAGGTTCAGATCGTGACCCACGGTAGAGCGGATCTGGATAGAGTTACCGCAAGAACAGTTTGCAGTAATCATTTCGTATTTCGGGTGAATATCTTTTTTCATGGGAGAACCTCAGTTAAGGCCGCGTCGCTCTTCCAGCCCTAACGCCAGACACCACGCGATGTTGATTGTAAGTTCTTTGGCGTAAAGTACACCAAAGGCGGCGAATCATACAGAATTTGACCAACGTATGCAAACTGATCCGCACGCCGCTTTTACTAATGTGTATACTAACGCGCCACTTTTCAAGTCAGGAAGATTCGATGCCCGTCGCTCACGTTGCCCTGCCCGTTCCGCTTCCCCGCACCTTTGACTATCTGCTGCCCGACAGCATGAACGCCAAAGCGGGCTGCCGCGTGACCGTGCCGTTTGGCAAACAGCAGCGCGTGGGGATCGTTGTCTCCGTCAGCGATAAAAGCGAACTGCCGCTTAACGAACTGAAATCGGTCGTTGAGGCGCTGGACAGCGAGCCTGTTTACTCCACCAGCACCTGGCGACTGCTGCTGTGGGCGGCAGATTATTATCATCACCCGATTGGCGACGTCCTGTTCCACGCCCTGCCAATGATGCTGCGTCAGGGCAAAAGCGCCAGCCACGCGCCGATGTGGTACTGGTTTGCCACGGAGGAAGGCCAGGCCGTCGACATCAACAGCCTGAAGCGTTCGCAGAAACAGCAGCAGGCGCTGGCGGCGCTGCGTCAGGGGAAAATCTGGCGGCATCAGGTCGACGAGCTTGAGGTCAGCGAAACGGCGCTACAGGCATTGAGAAAGAAAGGGCTGAGCGACCTGGCAAGCGAAGCGCCTGCCCTTTACGACTGGCGGGAAAATTTCTCCGTTTCAGGGGATCGCCTGCGTTTGAATACCGAGCAGGCCACCGCGGTAGGCGCGATTCATAGCGCCTCCGATCATTTCTCTGCCTGGCTGCTGGCGGGGGTCACCGGTTCCGGCAAGACCGAGGTTTACCTGAGCGTGCTGGAAAACGTGCTCGCGCAGGGCAAACAGGCGCTGGTGATGGTGCCGGAAATTGGCCTGACGCCGCAAACCATCGCCCGATTCCGCGAGCGCTTTAACGCGCCGGTTGAGGTTCTGCACTCCGGCCTGAACGACAGCGAGCGCCTCAGTGCCTGGTTGAAAGCGAAAAACGGCGAAGCGGCGATTGTGATTGGCACCCGTTCGTCACTGTTCACGCCGTTTAAAAATCTTGGCGTAATCGTGATCGACGAAGAGCACGACAGCTCCTATAAACAGCAGGAAGGCTGGCGCTATCACGCCCGCGATCTGGCCGTCTACCGCGCGCACAGCGAGCAAATTCCTATTGTTTTGGGATCCGCCACGCCTGCGCTCGAAACGCTGCACAACGTGCGCCAGCGTAAATACCACATGCTGCGCCTGACGCGCCGGGCGGGGAATGCCCGTCCGGCCATTCAGCACGTGCTGGATCTGAAAGGTCAGCAGGTTCAGGCGGGGCTAGCGCCTGCACTGATTACCCGCATGCGCCAGCATTTGCAGGCGGGGAATCAGGTCATTCTGTTCCTCAACCGTCGTGGATTTGCCCCCGCCCTGCTGTGCCACGACTGCGGCTGGATTGCCGAGTGCCCGCGCTGTGATCACTACTACACCTTCCATCAGGCCCAGCGGCATTTGCGCTGCCACCACTGCGACAGCCAGCGTCCGGTGCCGCGCCAGTGCCCGTCATGTGGTTCAACGCATATTGTGCCGGTCGGTCTGGGGACGGAACAGCTGGAACAGGCGCTTGGGCCCTTCTTCCCGGACGTGCCGATTTCGCGTATCGACCGGGACACCACCAGCCGCAAAGGCGCGCTGGAACAGCAGCTGGCGGAAGTGCATCGCGGTGGCGCGCGCATCCTGATTGGCACCCAGATGCTGGCCAAGGGCCACCACTTCCCCGACGTGACGCTGGTCGCTCTGCTGGACGTGGACGGCGCGCTGTTCTCGGCAGATTTCCGCTCCGCCGAGCGCTTCGCCCAGCTTTACACCCAGGTTGCCGGACGTGCAGGACGCGCCGGTAAACAGGGCGAAGTGGTGCTGCAAACACACCACCCGGAGCACCCGCTGCTGCAAACCCTGCTGCACAAAGGCTATGACGCCTTTGCCGAGCAGGCGCTGGCCGAACGCCAGACCATGCAACTGCCGCCGTGGACCAGCCACGTCATCATCCGCGCGGAAGATCATAACAACCAGCAGGCGCCACTTTTCCTGCAGCAGTTGAGAAACCTCCTGCAGGCCAGCCCGCTGGTGGATAACCAGCTGTGGATTTTGGGCCCGGTGCCTGCCCTCGCGCCAAAACGCGGCGGTCGTTTCCGCTGGCAGATCTTGCTCCAGCACCCCTCGCGTATTCGTCTTCAGCATATCGTCAGCGGCGCGCTGGTGCTGATTAACACCCTGCCAGAAGCGCGAAAAGTGAAGTGGGTCCTGGACGTCGACCCCATCGAAGGCTGAAGCTGGATCGAAAAATTTAACGCTCCTCACACTTTTTATGAAAATTCTGTAACCGATTCCATTAACTATCTGTAAAAATGGTGATGTCAGAAGTTCGGTGTTCAGGCGAGGAGAAGACGTTGAAGTCCAGGAAAGAGGTTGCGACTGCGACCATGAAAGACGTTGCCCAGAAAGCACAGGTCTCTACGGCAACAGTATCCCGCGCATTAATGAACCCGGATAAAGTCTCCCAGGCGACCCGTAACCGGGTGGAGCAGGCTGCGCTTGAAGTGGGCTATTTTCCGCAGGCAATGGGGCGTAACGTCAAACGCAACGAGTCGCGCACCATCCTGGTGATTGTGCCGGACATCTGTGACCCTTTCTTTAGCGAGATTATCCGCGGTATTGAAGTCACCGCGGCGGAACAGGGGTACCTGGTGCTGATTGGCGACTGCGCCCACCAGAACCAGCAGGAAAAAACCTTCATCGACCTCATTATCACCAAGCAGATCGACGGCATGCTGCTGCTTGGCTCTCGCCTGCCGTTTGATGCCAGCATCGAAGAGCAGCGTAATTTACCGCCGATGGTCATGGCCAACGAGTTTGCGCCAGAGCTGGAGCTGCCGACGGTCCATATCGATAACCTTACCGCCGCGTTCAACGCCGTAAACTATCTCCAGGAGCTGGGGCATAAGCGTATTGGCTGCATCGCCGGGCCGGAAGAGATGCCGCTGTGTCACTACCGTTTGCAGGGCTACGTTCAGGCGCTGCGCCGGACCGGCGTCACCGTCGATCCGCACTACATTGCACGAGGTGATTTTACCTTCGCTGCGGGTGGACAGGCGCTGGAGAAACTTCTGGACCTGCCTGAGCCGCCAACCGCCGTATTTTGTCACAGCGACGTGATGGCGCTGGGCGCATTATCGTATGCCAAACGCCGCGGTCTGCGCATACCGAAAGATTTATCCATCATCGGATTCGATAATATTTCGCTTTCGGAATTTTGCGATCCGCCGCTCTCAACGGTCGCTCAGCCGCGCTACCAAATCGGCCGCGAAGCGATGCTGCTTCTGCTGGATCAGCTTCACGGTCAAACAGTTAGCAGCGGATCACGGTTGCTGGACTGCGAACTGATCGTCCGCGGCACGACCCAGGCATTGACTTAAAGTAAACGTCTTTCGGATACCCTTATCTGGTCAAAGCCCCGCCGCTTAAGTAACATGGCGGACTGACGAACGAATAAATACAGCGAAACGATAGTGGCACAACGAGATTATGTACGTCGCGGCCAGCCGGCACCTTCGCGACGCAAAAAGAGTAGCTCAAGAAAAAAGCAACGTAACCTGCCTGCTGTCTCGCCAGCAATGGTCGCTATTGCTGCGGCTGTAGTCGTCGCCTTTATTGGTGGCCTGTACTTTATCACGCACCATAAAAAAGAAGAGTCCGAGGCGCTTCAGGCCAGTAAAGTCGCCGGAAATGGCCTCCCTCCGAAGCCTGAAGAGCGCTGGCGCTATATCAAAGAGCTGGAGAGCCGTCAGCCTGGGGTGCGTGCGCCAACCGAACCTTCTGCGGGTGGTGAAGTGCAGAATGCGAATCAGCTGACGGATGAACAGCGTCAGCTGCTGGCACAAATGCAGGCCGATATGCGCCAGCAGCCTACGCAGCTGAACGAAGTGCCGTGGAATGAGCAGACGCCGGAACAGCGTCAGCAAACGCTGCAGCGTCGCCAGGCACAACAGCAGATTCAGCAGCAACAGCAGTGGGCGCAAACTCAGCCGGTACAGCAGCCTAAGGCACAGCCGCGGGTCACGGAACAGCCGTATCAGCAGCCGACGCGTACGGTGCAGTCTCAACCTGTCCAGCAGCAGCCTAAAACGCAGCCGCAGAAGCAGGCGGCTCAGCCGTATCAGGATCTGCTCCAGACGCCAGCGCATACCACCGCCCAGCAGCCGAAAACGCAGCAGGCCGCGCCGGTAACGAAAGAGACCGAAGCGCCGAAGCAGACGGCGGAGAAAAAAGACGAACGTCGCTGGATGGTACAGTGCGGTTCGTTCAAAGGTGCGGAGCAGGCGGAAACGGTGCGCGCGCAGCTGGCCTTTGAAGGGTTTGATTCGCGTATTACCACCAATAACGGCTGGAATCGCGTGGTGATTGGTCCGGTCAAAGGCAAAGAAAATGCCGATGGCACCCTTTCTCGTTTGAAAATCGCCGGTCACACAAACTGCATTCGACTCGCCTCCGGGGGTTGAAACCCCCAAATTCCCCCCCATCTATCATTTAATTCAGCCCTGAGCACAGGCTCAGGGCTTCTGTTTCCCGATTCTGTAACCAGGGGGTCTGCTCGTGACAACAATAGTAAGTGTACGCCGTAACGGCCATGTGGTAATCGCCGGTGATGGCCAGGCCACGCTGGGTAATACCGTCATGAAAGGCAACGTGAAGAAAGTGCGTCGTCTCTACAACGACAAAGTGATCGCCGGCTTTGCAGGCGGCACGGCGGATGCCTTCACGCTGTTTGAACTGTTTGAACGTAAACTGGAAATGCACCAGGGTCATCTGGTGAAAGCCGCCGTTGAGCTGGCGAAAGACTGGCGTACCGACCGCATGCTGCGCAAGCTCGAAGCGCTGCTGGCGGTCGCCGATGAGACCGCATCGCTTATCATCACCGGTAACGGTGACGTGATTCAGCCGGAAAATGACCTGATTGCTATCGGCTCTGGCGGCCCTTATGCCCAGGCTGCTGCCCGCGCGCTGTTGGAAAATACCGACATGAACGCGCGTGATATCGCGGTGAAGGCGTTGGATATTGCAGGTGATATCTGCATCTATACCAACCACAACCACACCATCGAAGAATTGACCTCCAAAGCGTAAGGATCTCCCATGTCTGAAATGACCCCACGCGAAATTGTCAGCGAACTGAACAAACACATTATCGGCCAGGATAACGCCAAGCGCTCCGTGGCTATCGCCCTGCGTAACCGCTGGCGTCGTATGCAGCTTGACGAAGAGCTGCGCCACGAAGTTACGCCGAAAAACATTCTGATGATCGGCCCGACCGGCGTCGGTAAAACCGAAATCGCCCGTCGTCTGGCGAAGCTGGCTAACGCGCCGTTCATCAAAGTTGAAGCCACCAAGTTCACCGAAGTGGGCTATGTGGGTAAAGAAGTGGACTCCATCATCCGCGATCTGACCGACTCGGCGATCAAAATGGTGCGCGTCCAGGCGATTGAGAAAAACCGCTATCGCGCGGAAGAGATGGCCGAAGAGCGCATTCTCGACGTGCTGATCCCGCCAGCAAAAAACAACTGGGGTCAGGCTGAACAGCAGGCGGAACCGTCTGCTGCACGTCAGGCGTTCCGCAAAAAACTGCGTGAAGGCCAGCTGGATGACAAAGAGATTGAGATCGATCTCGCTGCCGCGCCAATGGGTGTGGAAATCATGGCGCCTCCGGGCATGGAAGAGATGACCAGCCAGCTGCAGTCCATGTTCCAGAACCTGGGCGGTCAGAAGCAAAAAGCGCGTAAGCTGAAAATCAAAGACGCGATGAAGCTGCTGATTGAAGAAGAAGCGGCGAAGCTGGTGAACCCGGAAGAGCTGAAGCAGGACGCTATCGACGCGGTTGAGCAGCACGGTATCGTGTTTATCGACGAAATCGACAAAATTTGTAAGCGCGGCGGCAACAGCTCCGGCCCGGACGTGTCCCGCGAAGGCGTTCAGCGCGACCTGCTGCCGCTGGTTGAAGGCTGCACCGTCTCCACCAAGCACGGCATGGTGAAAACGGACCACATCCTGTTTATCGCATCAGGTGCCTTCCAGGTTGCCAGCCCGTCGGATCTGATCCCGGAACTGCAGGGCCGTCTGCCTATCCGCGTTGAGCTGCAGGCGCTGACCACCGAAGATTTCGAACGTATCCTGACCGAGCCAAACGCCTCTGCCACCGTACAGTACAAAGCGCTGATGGCGACCGAAGGCGTGAACCTCGAGTTCACCGAAGACGGTATCAAACGTATTGCCCAGGCTGCATGGCAGGTGAACGAAACCACCGAAAACATCGGTGCGCGTCGTCTGCATACCGTACTGGAACGCCTGGTGGAAGATATCTCTTACGACGCGAGCGACCTGAACGGTCAAACCGTTACCATTGACGCAGAATATGTGAGTAAACATCTGGATGCGTTAGTGGCAGATGAAGATCTGAGCCGTTTTATCCTATAATCGCGGTTACTGGATTCTCATCACGTTTAATGGGGGCTAATGCCCCCATTTTTATTGGCTAAATACTTATGACTGACATCAGCCGTACGCAGGCGTGGCTCGAAAGTCTGCGCCCTAAAACACTTCCTCTGGCCTTCGCCGCGATTATCGTTGGTACGGCGCTTGCCTGGTGGCAGGGTTATTTCGATCCGCTGGTCGCCGCGCTGGCATTGATTACCGCCGGCCTGCTGCAAATCCTCTCCAACCTCGCCAACGACTACGGCGACGCGGTGAAAGGCAGCGACAAACCTGACCGTATCGGGCCGCTGCGTGGAATGCAAAAAGGGGTGATTACCCAGGCGCAGATGAAGCGCGCGTTAATCATCACCGTGGTGCTGATCTGTTTATCGGGTCTGGCGCTGGTGACGGTGGCGTCTAAGACTCCCAGCGATTTCATTGGTTTTCTGGTGCTGGGCTTATTGGCCATTATCGCGGCCATCACCTACACCGTCGGCACGCGACCTTACGGTTATATTGGGCTCGGTGATATCTCCGTCCTGGTTTTCTTCGGCTGGCTGAGCGTCATGGGAAGCTGGTACTTACAGGCGCATACGGTGATCCCTGCCCTGTTCCTGCCTGCGACCGCCTGCGGCCTGCTGGCGACAGCGGTGCTCAACATCAACAACCTGCGCGACATCGACAGCGATCGCGAGAACGGTAAAAACACCCTGGCGGTCCGTCTGGGGCCAGTGAATGCGCGTCGCTACCATGCCTGCCTGCTGATGGGGGCCCTGGTCTGCCTGGCGTTGTTTAACCTGATTTCCCTGCACAGTCTGTGGGGCTGGCTGTTTGTGCTTGCCGCGCCGCTGCTGATTAAGCAGGCCCGTTTTGTGATGCGTGAACGTAGCCCGGCCGCCATGCCGCCGATGCTGGAGCGCACCGTAAAAGGCGCGCTGCTGACTAACCTGTTGTTCGTCATCGGGATTGTCTTAAGCCAGACGCTCAGTTAGCTGACAAATATCAATTAACAATTGATGATTTTGCCAACAACGCATTTCGCACGATATACTGAACACATTCGCAGCAACTGAGCGTTAAACCTATGAAATACGATACCTCCGAGCTTTGTGACATCTACCAGGAAGATGTCAACGTCGTTGAACCGCTGTTCTCCAACTTTGGTGGGCGGTCGTCGTTTGGCGGACAGATCGTCACGGTGAAATGTTTCGAGGATAACGGGTTGTTGTACGATCTGCTCGAACAGAACGGCCGCGGCCGCGTACTGGTGGTCGATGGCGGCGGTTCCGTGCGGCGCGCATTGATTGATGCTGAGCTGGCCGGTATTGCCGTGCAGAACGAGTGGGAAGGCCTTGTGGTGTACGGTTCCGTGCGTCAGGTGGACGATCTGGAAGACCTCGATATCGGGATTCAGGCCATCGCGGCCATACCGGTAGGGGCGGCGGGTGACGGTATCGGCGAAAGCGACGTGCGCGTTAACTTCGGCGGCGTGACCTTCTTCTCCGGCGACCATCTCTACGCCGATAATACCGGCATTATCCTTTCCGAAGATCCGCTGGATATCGAGTAATAAAAACCGTAAGCGTGGACCATAAAAAAAACCGCCAACAGCAATGTGGCGGTTTTTTTGTCCCTCGGGATTCGCGGTCCGTTGGGAAGGTTTGCAACCTTTAACCAGGATTTTTATCTTACCCTGGTTCAAATCTCAGGTAACCCCATCGACCCTTTATAAATTCCTAATTAACTATTAAAACCTTAACTACGCTGCTGCTGCTCATTATGATGCATCGTCCCTTTCCGCCATCTCGCACATGGGCATCGGTCCAGGGAAAGGTGTATTCACAACCGTTAAGCAACCTTTAACCGGGCTTGTGTCCACCGACTTATCACCGGTGGTGAACGGTGGAGCGGTTAGCAGCAGGGACCGCATAATGAAACGCTATTTATGTATCGCGTTCATTGTCGCCAGCGTACTCGTTGTAAAGAGTGATGAACCGAATATGTTCGTTGCTTTTGCTATGACAGCGCAGGACAAGTAGCGTTAAGGCCGCCTCTGGCGGCCTTTTTTATAACTGGCATAAAAAAAGCCGGGTAGCGGCATCGCCTTACCCGGCCTGTTCAGTTCATCCCAATGGGAATCAGACTTCTTCCATACGTCCCAGCAGCGCCTGCAGGCGATCCTGCCAGCCGTTCTGCTGTTCGCGCAGCTGGTTGTTTTCGCGCTCCAGTTCTTCGCGGCCGTGCTGCGCGTTCTGTACTTCCTGCGCCAGGCTGTTGTTCTTCTCTTTCAGCTCTTCAATTTCCATCTGCAGCAGGGTGATGGTGTCAATCGCCTGCTGTACTTTCGATTCCAGTTTCTCAAACACTTCTAAAGACATGATGCTACCTCTCCTGAATTGCAAGGCGACGCTTTAACATAAACGCGCATGACATATACCGTCGATTGTATGGAGCGCGGCGCTCTGTGTCCAGCGACACACCGCGCAGATCGCGGTTTGCAACACTTTTAGGTCTGGTCCTGGTGCGTTCGCGTCATATCCCCCTAAATTGTTAACTCATTCGTTAATGAAATGATTCAGCTCTCATTCCTGTACCGATCCTGTACTGCTGTAAAAATGTGCTTTATGGCGCGAAAACGCTCATTTTATTGACACAGACCACACATTTTGATTTCGATATTTCTCGTTTTTGCTCGTTAACGATAAATTAACACTATGTCTACAGGGCATCGTGGCTGTCACGGGCGGCCATGCTAACAATAAACATCAATTTCTTCAGGATTCCGATTATGAGTCAGACATCAACCTTAAAAGGCCAGTGCATTGCCGAGTTCCTTGGTACCGGGTTGTTGATATTCTTCGGAGTGGGCTGTGTCGCTGCACTGAAAGTGGCAGGTGCCAGTTTTGGTCAGTGGGAAATCAGTATCATCTGGGGTCTGGGCGTGGCGATGGCCATCTACCTGACTGCAGGGGTTTCTGGTGCACATCTTAACCCGGCGGTGACTATCGCACTGTGGCTGTTCGCGTGCTTCGACGGACGCAAAGTAGTTCCTTTCATTCTTTCTCAGTTTGCCGGCGCGTTTTGCGCAGCGGCGTTAGTTTACGGGCTTTATTACAATCTTTTCATCGACTTCGAACAGACGCATCATATGGTGCGCGGCAGTGTCGAAAGTCTGGATCTGGCAGGCATCTTCTCAACCTATCCAAACCCGCATATCAATTTTGTGCAGGCGTTCGCAGTTGAAATGGTGATTACCGCTATTCTGATGGGCGTTATCCTGGCGCTGACCGACGACGGAAACGGCATTCCGCGCGGCCCGCTGGCCCCTCTGCTGATTGGCCTGCTGATCGCGGTGATTGGCGCTTCCATGGGCCCGCTGACCGGCTTCGCGATGAACCCGGCACGTGATATCGGACCTAAAGCGTTCGCCTTTATCGCAGGCTGGGGCGACGTCGCCTTCACCGGCGGCAAAGACATTCCTTACTTCCTGGTACCGCTGTTTGCGCCAGTTGTCGGGGCTGCGCTGGGTGCGTTCAGCTACCGCAAATTAATTGGTCGCCATTTACCGTGCGACACCTGTGTGGAAGAGGAGAAGGAAACGACTTCTACCGCACAACAAAAAGCTTCGCTGTAATCTGACTACGGGACACATACCATGACCGAAAAAAAATATATCGTTGCGCTCGACCAGGGCACTACCAGCTCCCGCGCTGTCGTAATGGATCATGACGCGAACATCGTCAGCGTGTCACAGCGCGAATTTGAGCAAATTTACCCTCGTCCAGGCTGGGTCGAACACGACCCAATGGAGATCTGGGCGTCACAAAGCTCCACGCTGGTCGAAGTGCTGGCGAAAGCCGATATCAGTTCCGACGAGATTGCCGCGATTGGTATCACTAACCAGCGTGAAACGACGATTGTCTGGGAACGTGAAACCGGTAAGCCTATTTACAACGCCATCGTCTGGCAGTGCCGCCGTACCTCTGAGATTTGCGAACAGCTGAAGCGCGACGGCATGGAAGAGTACGTGCGCAGCGCCACCGGCCTGGTGGTTGACCCGTATTTCTCCGGCACCAAAGTGAAATGGATCCTCGACCATGTGGAAGGTTCACGTGAGCGTGCAAAGCGCGGCGAGCTGCTGTTCGGTACCGTTGACACCTGGCTTATCTGGAAGATGACCCAGGGACGCGTTCACGTCACCGACTACACCAACGCCTCGCGTACCATGCTGTTCAACATCAACACCCTGGAGTGGGATGACAAGATGCTGGACGCGCTGGATATCCCACGCGCGATGCTGCCTGAAGTGCGCAAGTCTTCTGAGGTATATGGCCAGAC
The DNA here is from genome assembly GCF_020567405.1 of Enterobacter sp. TCD1-1. Classification (NCBI taxonomy): domain Bacteria; kingdom Pseudomonadati; phylum Pseudomonadota; class Gammaproteobacteria; order Enterobacterales; family Enterobacteriaceae; genus Enterobacter; species Enterobacter sp. TCD1-1. Next base: position 38,427 of record NZ_JAJCXF010000009.1, read on the forward strand.
CAACATCGGCGGTAAAGGCGGCACCCGTATTCCTATCGCCGGTATCGCCGGTGACCAGCAGGCGGCGCTGTTCGGCCAGCTGTGCGTCAAGGAAGGGATGGCGAAGAACACCTACGGCACCGGCTGCTTTATGCTGATGAACACCGGCGAGAAAGCGGTGAAATCAGAAAACGGCCTGCTGACCACCATCGCCTGCGGCCCGCGCGGCGAAGTGAACTATGCCCTGGAAGGTGCGGTGTTCATGGCCGGCGCGTCTATCCAGTGGCTGCGTGACGAGATGAAGCTGATCAGCGATGCGTTCGACTCCGAGTACTTCGCGACCAAAGTGAAAGACACCAACGGCGTGTACGTGGTACCTGCGTTCACCGGTCTGGGCGCACCGTACTGGGACCCGTATGCACGCGGCGCGATTTTCGGTCTGACGCGTGGCGTGAATTCTAACCACATTATTCGCGCCACCCTGGAATCCATCGCCTACCAGACGCGCGACGTGCTGGAAGCGATGCAGGCGGACTCCGGTATTCGTCTGCACGCCCTGCGCGTGGACGGCGGTGCGGTCGCGAATAACTTCCTGATGCAGTTCCAGTCCGACATTCTGGGCACCCGCGTTGAGCGTCCTGAAGTGCGTGAAGTGACGGCGCTGGGCGCGGCGTACCTTGCCGGTCTGGCGGTAGGCTTCTGGCAGAACCTGGACGAGCTGCAGGAAAAAGCGGTGATCGAACGCGAATTCCGTCCGGGCATCGAAACCACCGAGCGTAACTTCCGCTACAGCGGCTGGAAGAAAGCGGTCAAACGCGCCCTTGCGTGGGAAGAGCACGACGAGTAAGACAAACGTATCCCTCTCCCCTTTGGGGAGAGGGGACTTAAAACCCCCCTCCCCACTCTGTGATAAACTTCGTGCAATTCCTTTTGATTGCACGAGTACCTCATGAAACGTGAACTTGCTATCGAGTTTTCCCGCGTCACCGAAGCGGCCGCCCTTGCAGGCTATAAATGGCTGGGTCGTGGTGACAAAAATACCGCCGACGGCGCAGCCGTCCATGCCATGCGCATTGTGCTTAACCAGGTCAACATCGACGGCACTATCGTGATCGGCGAAGGCGAGATCGACGAAGCGCCAATGCTCTATATCGGTGAAAAAGTCGGTACCGGCAAAGGTGATGCTGTGGATATCGCCGTCGACCCGATCGAAGGTACGCGCATGACGGCGATGGGTCAGGCCAACGCCCTGGCGGTGCTGGCCGTAGGCGATAAGGGCTGCTTCCTTAACGCGCCGGATATGTACATGGAAAAGCTGATTGTCGGTCCTGGCGCAAAAGGCGCAATCGACCTCAGCCTGCCGCTGGAAGAGAACCTGCGTAACGTCGCCAGCGCGCTGAACAAACCGCTGAGCGAACTCACCGTCACCATTCTGGCCAAACCGCGCCACGACGCCGCCATCGCGCAGATGCAAAAGCTCGGCGTGCGCGTGTTTGCCATTCCGGATGGTGACGTTGCCGCCTCGATCCTGACCTGCATGCCGGACAGCGAAGTGGACGTGCTGTACGGCATCGGCGGCGCACCGGAAGGCGTAGTCTCTGCGGCAGTGATCCGCGCGCTGGACGGCGATATGCAGGCTCGTCTGCTGCCCCGCCACGAGGTGAAAGGCGACAGCGAAGAGAACCGCCGTATCGGGGAAAACGAGCTGGCACGCTGCGAAGCGATGGGTATCGAGGCCAACAAAGTGCTGGCGCTACATGATATGGCCCGAAGCGATAACGTGGTCTTCTCGGCGACCGGTATCACCAAAGGCGATCTACTGGACGGCATCACCCGCAAGGGCAATATGGCGACCACCGAAACGCTGCTGATCCGCGGCAAATCGCGCACCATTCGCCGCATCCAGTCTATCCACTATCTCGACCGCAAAGACCCGGACGTACAGACGCACATTCTGTAAAACCGTTTGATCGATAGAGCTTTCCGGCCCAAATGGGCTGGAAATCTCCCCGTTAAGTACGGAAGATAGAACAGAGAAACAGCACAGGAGAAGATCATGGCGGACTGGGTAACAGGTAAAGTCACAAAGGTACAGTTCTGGACCGATGCGCTATTTAGTCTCACCGTGCATGCTCCCGTACACCCGTTTAAAGCCGGGCAATTTGCGAAGCTGGGGCTGGATGTCGACGGCGAGCGCGTGCAGCGCGCCTACTCTTACGTTAACGCGCCTGATAACCCGGATCTCGAGTTCTATCTGGTCACCGTTCCTGACGGTAAACTCAGCCCGCGCCTTGCCGCCCTTAAGCCCGGCGACGAAGTGCAGATCGTGAGTGAAGCAGCAGGCTTCTTTGTGCTCGAAGAGATCCCGGATTGTGACACGCTCTGGATGCTGGCAACCGGCACGGCCATCGGTCCTTATCTCTCTATTTTGCAGTACGGCAAAGACCTCGAGCGCTTTAAAAACATCGTGCTGGTGCACGCCGCGCGCTACGCTGCAGATCTGAGCTACCTGCCGCAGATGCAGGCGCTGGAACAACAGTACGGCGGAAAGTTAAAGATTCAGACGGTGGTCAGCCGTGAAACCGTAGCAGGAACGCTGACCGGCCGCGTGCCGGCGCTTATTGAGAGTGGTGCCCTGGAAGAGGCGGTGGGTTTGCCGCTGAACGCTGAAACCAGCCACGTCATGCTATGTGGCAACCCGCAGATGGTACGGGACACGCAGCAGCTTCTGAAGGATACCCGGCAGATGACGAAACATCTTCGCCGCCGGCCAGGCCATATGACCGCCGAACACTACTGGTGATCAGCGGTATTTCACCTCAACGGTGTCTTTACCGTATTTGTTTTCGCTCTGGGTGCCAATAAACGCGCCCAGATCGACAATCATCATCACGAAGATGACCGACGGCAGCAGCCTGCCCACAACCCACGGCAGGATGGACGGCAGCATCGCCCAGTTTCCCGCCACCAGCATCCACGCCAGAATAACCAGAAATGCCCACGCGCCGGAACGTCCGCGATCGTGCAGGCGTTTCACGACGACAGCCGCCGTTGGCCAGAGCAGGCAGACCAGCGCGAAGGCCGCCGTTTGCGTGCTTAGCCATGCGTTATAGGCAACGAAAAACAGAAGCAGCATGGCGACAACCCACGTCACCATCCAGATCCAGAAATCACGGCGTCCAATACGCCCTTTGAATGAAAACAGCCACTGCTGTATGGTCATGTAAGGTTCCTTATTATCATATCGCGCGCATTTTACCCTGGAGTTGTGACCTTTTGACAAGCCGACCAGATATCGTTTTAATCATGAGCACTTACGGCCAGGGGCAATATTGATGAAAAGTTCGACACATTCTCTTTTCCTGTGTTTAGCGCTGCTCAGCGCGGGCTTTACCCTGCACGCCGCCGAAACCACAGCCCCGACCACCGCACCGTATCTGCTGGCGGGCGCACCGTCGTTCGATCAGTCCATCAGCCAGTTTCGTGAAGCCTTCAATCAGGCCAACCCCACGCTGCCGCTGGATGAGTTTCGAGCCATTGATGGCCCCCGCGACACGCCTACCCTGACCCGTGCGGCAAGCAAGATTAACGAGAATTTGTATGCTTCCACGGCGCTGGAACGCGGGACGTTAAAAATCAAAAGCATGCAAATCACCTGGCTGCCAATACAGGGGCCAGAGCAGAAAGCCGCGAAGGCAAAAGCCCTGGAGTACATGAGCGCGGTCTTGCAGGCGTTTACCCCTGCGCTGACGAAAAAGCAAAGCCAGCAAAAGCTGCAAAAACTCCTCACCGCCGGTAAAAACAAGCGTTACTACGCCGATACCGAAGGTGCGATCCGCTATGTTGTGGCGGACAACGGCGAAAAAGGACTGACCTTCGCTGTTGAACCGATTAAGCTGGCACTATCTGACACCCTTGGCGGGGCGAATTAATGACAAAAAGCAAAGCCTTTCGAGGGAAAATCTCTATACTGATTCACAGACCATGCTGCCCGACAGGGTGGCCATATTCCTTAATTCGCTTATTGAGCGTGGAGAATTGAAATGCGACATCCTTTAGTGATGGGTAACTGGAAACTGAACGGCAGCCGCCACATGGTAAACGAACTGGTTGCGAACCTGCGTAAAGAGCTGGCTGGCGTGACCGGCTGCGCGGTTGCTATCGCTCCGCCGGATATGTACCTGGATCTGGCTAAACGTGCCGCAGACGGCAGCCACATCATTCTGGGCGCGCAGAACGTTGACGTTAACCTGTCTGGCGCGTTCACCGGTGAAACATCCGCTGAAATGCTGAAAGATATCGGCGCGAAATACATCATCATCGGCCACTCCGAGCGTCGCACCTACCACAAAGAATCCGACGAGTTCATCGCGAAGAAATTCGCCGTGCTGAAAGAGCAGGGTCTGATCCCGGTTCTGTGCATCGGTGAAACTGAAGCAGAAAACGAAGCGGGCAAAACCGAAGAAGTGTGCGCACGTCAGATCGACGCAGTGCTGAAAACCCAGGGCGCGGCAGCGTTCGAAGGCGCGGTAATCGCTTACGAGCCAGTCTGGGCGATCGGTACCGGCAAATCAGCAACCCCTGCGCAGGCTCAGGCGGTTCACAAATTCATCCGTGACCACATTGCGAAAGCTGACGCCAAAGTGGCTGAGCAAGTGATCATCCAGTACGGCGGTTCCGTTAACGCCTCCAACGCTGCTGAGCTGTTCACCCAGCCAGACATCGATGGCGCGCTGGTTGGCGGTGCATCCCTGAAAGCGGACGCTTTCGCGGTGATCGTTAAAGCGGCAGAAGCGGCTAAACAGGCGTAATTGCCTTTGTGGCGGGTGGCGCTTGCGCTAACCCGTCCTACAGTTCTGTAGGCCCGGTAAGCGTCAGCGCCACCGGGCTTTTTTACAGCCGTCCCAGCAGGCTAAACCACAGATAATCCAGCGGCAGCAGCACCAGATAGGTCGCTATCGCCAGCGCCAGACAGAGCACCATCCCCGCCCTGGCAGGCACCTTTCCTAGCCCCATCGCCACCACGATCGGCGACGCCTGATACGGCAGCAGCGGCGTGGAATAGCCGAGCACCTGAATCATGATCACCGACAGCAGCGGGAAGCCGGTCGCATCCGAGAAGCTTTGCGCCAGGGTGGTATACAGCGCAGGAACGCCGTTGGCGGTCATAATGAAGTTGAGTGCGGTGGTGATCCCGGTCAACGCCAGGAAACTGGTGAACGGTTGGTCTGCATCGAGCGGCATAATGCGGAGCAACGCCTCGCCCACCGCCGTTCCGATACCGGTTTGCGTCACGACGATCGCCAGCCCAAGAATGCCCGCGACGTAAATGCAGGTACGCATATTCACCCCCGCAGAAAACTCCTCCCCGGTGATAAAACCGATACGCGGCAGCATAACGATGACCGACGCCGCCAGCCCGGTCCAGGCGGGCCCAACACCGTGCCAGCTCTCCGTCACCCACATCCCCAGCACCACCGCCAGCAGCCAGGCAAGACGCTTTTCGTCCCGCCCCATAGGCTCAGACGGCGCCTGTTCCTTCGGCGGTTTTGGGCTGCCGGGAAAAAGCCAGCAGATCAGGCCAATCAGAATCAGGCCTTTGAGAACGCCCAGCACCGGCGTGTGCAGCAGCAGATACGGGACATAGTTCAGATGGATGCCGTACGAGCCTTCCGCCGCACCGCTCATCACCAGGTTAGGCACGTTAGCGGGCAGAATCGTTGCCGAAAGCTGGAACGTCCCAAACCCTACCGCCAGCGCCAGACCAAACCAGGCGCGGGAGCCGTCGGCGATACCGGCGCGTTTCGCCATTGCGGCGACAATCGGCATCAGCAGCGCAATACGTCCCATATTCGACGGCATCACAAACGCCAGCGCATAGCTCAGCAGCACCACGCTCGCTACCATTAATACCCAGGAGTCGGTGAGCTTTGCCGACAGCGCCCGGGCGGCCCGGTCTGCCAGACCGGTTTTACGGATCGCCACGCCGAGCACGAATCCGCTGAAGACCAGCCAGAAGGCCGAGGAAGCAAAACCGCCGAAAATCACCTCCGGCGGGGCGATCTTCGCGGTCATTGCCGCCGTAAAGAACAGCAGCGCGGTGATAAATTCCGGCAACAGCGACGTCGCCCATAGCACGATAGTGACGCCAACGATCAGTGAGGGTACCAGCAGAGGATACGTTGACCAGAGCGACATACCTGTCTCCTGTAGAATTTTTCAGCAAGTCTACGGCGACAGGCAGGGCGAGTAAACGCTATTTATGGTGGGGTCAATTTAGAATAGCGCATTGATGATCCTGCAGTTCCTCAGCTGACGCGCGGTTAAGCATCAGCAAGTTACGTTCGGTTGCCAGCAACACAAACGAACCATCGGACTGCTGCGCCATCGCCAGGGCAAAGCGCCCCATATGGTCGCGCGCTTCCGGCAGCTCTTCAGCCAGCATTATGAACGGGCTGCGCTGCACCAGTTCATTCTCCGTCACACGACGAGCAAGATACTCATGCCCTTCCAGCCCGCCGGGAAGCGGCAGCCACTGGGTGCTGATTTCTCCCTGCGCGGCGTTGAGTTTCTCGCGCACGTCCGGGCGCAGACAGGAGATATGAATATGTAAATGGTTCTGCGTGCGCCCTGTCGGCGAGTTAATCGTCAGCGAAATGGCGCTGTCGGGCACCTCGGATCCGCGCTTCAGGGTCATAAAGCTGCGCGACTGCCAGGCCAGCCAGAAAAAGTTCGGCGTGTGCGCTTCGGTCAATAGCGGGCTCTCGGTGCCGTTGATGCGATATGTCGGCATCAGCAGATATTGCAGCGGCCCGTTGCGGTCTTTAAAGACCACATAGCCTGCATCCGTTTTCACCTGCGCACACGGTGCCGGGTTACGATTCTGGATCTGATTCGGCACACACTGGTCGAGAACGATATGTCGCAACGCATTCGGATTACCCGCTTTCATCCAGTACACGCCGCCAGCGGCAAGGGCGATGACAATGAGGATCAATAAGATAATTTTTTTCACAACGCGTTCCCTGTTTTCAATAGAGGCAAAAGAGTAACGCAAAATGATGACCAAATAAAAAACCCGGCGGATTTCTCACGCCGGGTTACCGTGTCATTGGCTAATGGTTAGCGCTGGCTGATCTGGTCGAACGTGCCGCCGTTAGAGAAGTGCTCTTTCTGCGCTTTCGTCCAGCCGCCGAACTCGTCATCAATGGTGAAGAGTTTCAGTTTAGGGAAGACGCTTTCGTATTTCTTCGCCACCGCCGGATCGCGTGGGCGATAGAAGTTTTTCGCCGCAATTTCCTGGCCTTCTGGCGAGTAGAGATACTTCAGGTAGGCTTCTGCCACCGCTTTGGTATCTTTCTTCTCAACCACTTTATCGACAACAGAGACGGTCGGCTCAGCCAGAATCGATTCGCTTGGGGTCACGATTTCGAACTTGTCTTTACCCAGCTCGTTAGTGGCCAGCAGGGCTTCGTTTTCCCATGCGATCAGCACGTCGCCAATCCCGCGCTCGACGAAGGTGTTGGTGGCGCCACGCGCGCCGGAGTCCAGCACCTCAACGTTTTTATACAGCGCTTTCACGAATTCCTGGGCTTTAGCCTGGTCACCGTTGTTGTGGTGCAGCGCGTAGCCCCACGCGCCCAGGTAGTTCCAGCGAGCACCGCCAGAGCTTTTCGGGTTAGGGGTGATGACGGACACGCCTGGCTTAATCAGGTCATTCCAGTCATGGATCTGTTTCGGGTTGCCTTTACGGACCAGGAAAACGATGGTCGAGGTGTATGGCGCGGAGTTATCCGGCAGGCGTTTGATCCAGTTTTTGTCGATACGGCCACGCTCGGCGATCGCGTCAACATCGTAGGCGAGCGCCAGGGTCACCACGTCAGCTTCGATACCGTTGATGACGGAGGTCGCCTGCTTGCCAGAACCGCCGTGAGACTGGCGAACCACGACATTGTCGCCGGTTTCCTGTTTCCAGTGTGCCGCAAACGCTTTGTTGTATTGCTCGTACAGTTCACGCGTCGGGTCGTATGACACGTTCAGTAACTGGATGTCCTTAGCCAGAACGCTGGTCGATGCCAGCAATAATGTTAAACCCACGCCCCATTTATTCATCGCCCAGCTCTCTTGTGTAGTGTTTTGATGAATGCAGCGTGCCAGAAAGCGAATCGAGGATTAAAGAATAAAAAAAGATTGGCTATAACGTAGTGGAATAAAAAGCGTGCACGCATAAAAAAGCCGGGTGGCGGCTACGCCTTACCCGGCCTACGAGTCGTGCTTTTGTAGGCCCGGTAAGCGCAGCGCCACCGGGCAACAGAGCCAATCAGTACAGTTTTTTCGCGCAGTCCAGCCAGTCACCTTTGAACGGACGCTTCATGTTTTCAATCGCGTCGATGATGTCATGGTGAACCAGTTTTTCGTTCTGAATACCGACGCAGCGTCCGCCGTGGCCCTGCAGCAGCAGTTCGATTGCGTACGCGCCCATACGGGACGCCAGAATACGGTCATACGGGCCAGGGGAACCGCCACGCTGGATGTGCCCCAGTACGGTGGCACGGGTTTCACGCTTGGTTTCGGTTTCGATGTACTTGGCCAGCTCGTCAACGTCACAGATGTGCTCGGTGATAGCTACGATCGCGTGTTTCTTGCCTTTCGCGATGCCCGCTTTGATTTCAGCTACCAGATCTTCACGGCTGAATTCCACTTCCGGAACCACGACAAACTCACAGCCACCCGCAATCGCCGCAGCCAGGGTCAAGTCACCGCAGTAACGCCCCATCACTTCAACGATAGAGATACGCTGGTGAGAAGAAGAGGTGTCACGCAGGCGGTCAATCGCTTCAACAACGGTTCCCAGCGCGGTGAAGTAGCCGATGGTGTAGTCGGTGCCTTTGATATCGTTGTCGATAGTGCCTGGCAGACCGATGCACGGGAAGCCCATTTCTGTCAGACGTTTTGCACCCATGTACGAGCCGTCACCACCGATAACCACCAGGGCGTCCAGGCCACGTTTTTTCATGTTCTCGATAGCCACTTCACGAACGTGTTCATCACGGAATTCCGGGAAGCGTGCAGACCCAAGGAAGGTACCGCCACGGTTGATCATGTCAGACACGCTGTAACGGTCGAGCTGAACCATACGGTCTTCATACAGACCCAGGTAACCATCATAGATACCAAAAACTTCCAGACCTTCCGTCAGCGCCGCGCGAACAACCCCACGAATTGCCGCGTTCATGCCCGGCGCATCACCGCCGCTTGTCAACACACCGATTTTCTTAATCATGACTACCTCTGAACTTAGGAATGCAAAATTGAAATCTGTTGCCGGAAGAAACTTATCGACCAACGAATACTGCAAATAGTATATCAATCCCTTCCAGCTGAATTGATTCAGGTCAGACCAAATGGCGGTAATTTATACACAAAATGCTGGCCTGGCTCACTTTTTTACAACGAATTACGAAAGCCCAACATGTCCGGGTACAACCGAGCAGGGATCCTGGTGAATGATGACGTCTGAACCAGGAAAACGCTGCAAAATCGCCTGCTCAACCTGCTCAGCAATCACGTGAGCCTGAACCAGTGGCAGGTTGTCTTCCATTTCAATATGAATCTGAATAAAGCGGGTCGGCCCTGACTGCCGCGTTCGAAGATCGTGCGCACCGCTGACGCCGGGCCAGGCGGTCACGATAGAAAAAATTTCATTGCGTTCTGAGTCCGGGAGGGCGCGGTCAAGCAGTGATTGCACCGCTTCATACCCCATCCGCAGGGCGCTATATAAAATATAGATACCAATCCCTAACGCAAACAACGCATCGGCCCGATGCCAGCCATACCAGGCCAGACCGAGCGCAATAAGAATAGCCCCATTCATCATAACATCAGATTGATAATGAAGCATATCCGCCCGTACGGCCTGACTTTGCGTTTTGCGAACGACCCAGCGCTGGAACGTTACCAGAACAAGTGTGCATATAAGCGCGACAATCGTCACAACGACGCCAACGCCGGGATCGTTCATCGGTGTCGGCGAGACGAGATGCTGAATGCCGGTGAGAAACAGGAACAGCGCAGAACCGGATATAAACATGCTCTGCGCCAGCGCGGCCAGCGACTCCGCTTTGCCGTGCCCAAACGTGTGCTCTTCATCCGCTGGCTGCAGCGAGTAACGCACCACCAGCAGATTGGTCAGCGAGGCGGCAATATCCATCAGCGAGTCCACCAGCGCCGCCAGAATACTGACCGAGCCGGTATACCACCAAGCAAAGATTTTAATCAGTAACAGGCTGGAGGCCATGACGGTCGCCGCAATGGCGGCCCGGCTTACCAGTCTTCCATAGGATTGATTCATAAACGCTCCTGTCATGTCATGCCGCTAGTATAACGGAAGCATGTGGAGTCGAAGGATGAATAAACGGTTAACAAATCAGAATATGGTGCAGAGCCCCCCTTATGTGGGAAAAGACAGGAACAGAGAAGAAAGAAAAACAATAACCACTTGTATTAAAAGAATTTTATTTCACCAACCCGTTACATCCAGACTACACATCCGGTTTGATTGTTACGTTGATATGCATCATCGACGACACTGTCACTGCGACTTAGAAAATACTGAATGGATAAGTTGCTTCCGTATCCAATCGCTCAACAGATGCTATTGCATTGTGTCAAACAATAAAAACCTACCACTACTCTGAAAAACCACCACACCATCTAACTCATTGTTCTTTATTAGATTTATAGGATAAGTTAATATTGTTTAATTTCAGCGATATAGTACACTTGATGCTATACATGTTGTACTGGAAAAATTTATCTTAAGAGAATATATATGTCTAATGAACCACTAAAAATTGCGTTTACTGGCGTTTATGATATCGCAAATTATGGAGATCATTTATTTCCGATTATTTTCGATAAAATCATGAAAATGAAAGGTCTGAATATCAAGCTTTATCTTTTCTCACCGGTGGGGGGAACACAAAGCCTATCATTAAATGAGATTGTCTACCCATTAAATGAGATGGAATCATTGCATCTAAAACATAAATTCGATGCAATTATTGTTGGTGGTGGTGGAATATTCCACTATGCAAGCGGGCAACAAAAAATAAAAAGAGACTCGGACGAGTTCGTAGACTACCCGGTGTTTGAAACATGGGTTATTCCTTCGATAGTTGCATACAAACACAACATAAAACTAATCTGGAATCTACTTGGCGGCTACCATGATTTCTCACCATTTTATCAGAAACTTACTCAGGCCTTATGCGACCCAATTGACTATATATCAGTCCGGGACAACTATACTAAAAAAATCCTGACAGATAGTGGCATAGAGGATACATTAATTAACGTATTTCCTGATTCTGCATTTATGATGACAGAATGTATTTCTCATGAAATTATTGAAAAATCGTTAAAAAATTTAAGAAACAGCGATAAAGAATACATTGTTTATCACGCGAATAGATTCCTACCTAAAAGTGCAATCCCTGATGTTGTAAAGTCATTAGACTATTTTTACAATTTAGGTTTTGAAATCATACTGTTACCACTGGCGTATACTCATGATGATGAAAGCATTCTTAGAGAGATAAATCAAAATGCAGATTCCCGATATACTCTTTATGAAAAAGAACTCAATATGTACGAAATTATGAGCATGCTGGCAGGTTGCCACGCTTATATTGGTGTGAGTTTCCATGGCGCAATTACCGCAGCCTGTCATGGGAAAAAAGTTGTGGCCTTTGATTATATGCTGAACGGGAAAACTAAAGATCTCTTCAAGATGTTAGATCTTCAGGATTATTACGTAACTGATTCTAATTCCCTATACGAGCGTACAGTACAATGTCACAAAAACATGTCTCCAGTTATTTTAGATGATAAAATAGCATCTCTGCATCAGCACTTTGACACTATTATTGAATTACTCGTATCAACTAAAACGAGAGAAAAAGGAAGTGATAATTTCCTTATTAACTTTTCTAATACCATATCCAATATAAACAAATCTTTCAGTACATTACAATCCGAGTTCAGACAACTGGATAATCTCAGTAGAGACACCCACATAAAGTATGTAGAGCTACAGGATAAACACGCCGAATTATGTAAGTTGAATATTGAACTGAAGGATAATATCAATACCTTTAGTAGCGCCAACAATGAATTGCAGGATACATTCGACGCCCTTCAACTGCAAAACAAAGAATTATTAAAACAAAAAACCGATGCTGAAAAATGGATTGATGAAATGAAAAAATCAAGGACCTATAATTTTATTAAAACCATTAATAACATAAAATTAAAAATCAAAGATGTACTCATAAAATAATACAGGGACATGAAAACTCCCTGGTAATAGCAACGAGGAACGCTCAATACCATTTTCTCATGATGTGAAGAATCAACAGGCAAAAAAAACCCCCACATCATGTGGGGGAAGACAGGGATGGTGTCTATGGCAAGGAAAACAGGGTTTACTGGTTACTACGGGTACTGCTATTGCTACTGAAAAACGTCGTTTCTGAGCTTCGCTGCATCCGTGCAACCTCACGCAGCTGATCCATACGCTGCTGATGTCTGGTGTTCAAAACCGCTTGCTGCTCGGGCGTTAGCAGGTGGAACATCTGGTTGCGGACCTTCGCCATTTCAACCTGGCGAGCAACCTGTTCCTGTGCCATTTTTTCGGCCTGAGCGCGCACAGCGCTTTCGTCAAAATTTTCTGCGGTGACAAGGCGATGCATTGTCTCCATTTCGCTAACATTAACAGGGGGCTGGTCGTGTCTCGCCCTCTGCATCAGATCTCGCATCTGTTGACGCTGATGTTCGGTTAAACTTATGCCGTCAAACATATGGCTTTGGCTACTGTGCTGCGTTGTGTCCTCTTGTGAGGAACCGTTATCGCTGATGATAGCTACAGCAGCCTGGCTAAACGCACTGAACGCCAGCGTTGAGGCCATGACGGCAGCGGTAACTTTGCGCATCACTTGCTCCCAAAATCTTTCGTGTCGCGATTCAACGAGAGACAGTCTACGATTCAGGCTGCAAACATGCGTCAGGGGGTGTAAAACAACGTAAAGTCATGGATTAGACAGCCTTGATGTCGTAATTTCTGCCTCGGAGGTATTTAAACAATGAATAAAATCCTGTTAGTTGATGATGACCGAGAGCTCACATCCCTTTTAAAGGAGTTGCTCGACATGGAAGGTTTCAACGTCCTGGTTGCCCATGATGGCGAGCAGGCGCTGAGTCTCCTTGACGACAGCATCGATTTACTTTTGCTCGACGTGATGATGCCGAAGAAAAACGGTATTGATACGTTGAAAGAACTTCGCCAGACACACCAGACTCCCGTAATCATGCTGACCGCTCGCGGCAGCGAACTCGATCGCGTACTCGGCCTTGAGCTGGGCGCGGATGACTATTTACCGAAGCCGTTTAACGACCGCGAACTGGTCGCCCGTATTCGCGCGATCCTGCGTCGTTCCCACTGGAGCGAGCAGCAGCAGAATACCGACAACAGCTCACCTACCCTTGAAGTCGACTCCCTGAGCCTGAACCCGGGCCGTCAGGAAGCGAGCTTTGATGGCCAGACGCTGGAACTGACCGGCACGGAGTTCACCCTGCTGTATCTTCTGGCGCAGCACCTCGGCCAGGTGGTTTCGCGTGAACATTTAAGCCAGGAAGTGCTGGGCAAACGTCTGACCCCGTTTGACCGCGCCATCGACATGCACATCTCTAACCTGCGCCGTAAGCTGCCGGAGCGTAAAGACGGTCACCCATGGTTTAAAACCCTGCGTGGTCGCGGTTATCTGATGGTTTCCGCTTCATGATAGGAAGCTTAACCGCCCGCATCTTCGCCATCTTCTGGCTGACGCTGGCACTGGTTTTAATGCTCGTACTGATGTTGCCAAAACTCGACTCACGCCAGATGACGGAGCTTCTCGACAGCGAGCAACGTCAGGGCGTGATGATCGAGCAGCACGTGGAAGCCGAGCTGGCAAACGATCCGCCAAACGATTTAATGTGGTGGCGCAGGCTATTTCGCGCTATCGACAAGTGGGCGCCGCCCGGACAACGCCTGCTGCTGGTGACCAGCGAAGGCCGCGTGATTGGCGCCGATCGCAATGAAATGCAGATTATCCGCAACTTCATTGGCCAGGCAGATAACGCCGATCACCCCCAGAAGAAAAAATATGGCCGCGTAGAAATGGTGGGGCCGTTCTCCGTCAGAGATGGCGAGGATAACTATCAGCTCTACCTGATTCGCCCCGCGAGCAGCTCCCAGTCCGACTTCATCAACCTGCTGTTTGACCGCCCTCTCCTGCTGCTGATTGTTACTATGCTGGTCAGCTCGCCGCTGCTGTTATGGCTGGCGTGGAGCCTGGCAAAACCGGCCCGTAAGCTGAAAAATGCGGCTGATGAAGTGGCACAGGGTAACCTGCGACAACACCCTGAACTGGAAGCCGGACCGCAGGAGTTCCTTGCCGCCGGGACCAGTTTTAACCAGATGGTGAGCGCTCTCGATCGCATGATGACGGCACAACAGCGTCTGCTGTCGGATATCTCGCACGAACTGCGCACCCCGCTTACGCGCTTACAGCTTGGCACCGCGCTGCTGCGCCGCCGCAGCGGGGAGAGCAAAGAGCTGGAGCGTATCGAAACCGAAGCGCATCGTCTGGACAGCATGATCAACGATCTGCTGGTCATGTCGCGCAATCAGCAGAAAAACGCGCTGGTGAGCGAAACGGTGAAAGCCAATCATCTGTGGCATGAAGTGCTGGATAACGCGGCGTTCGAAGCGGAGCAGATGGGCAAATCCTTCACCGTCAACTTCCCGCCGGGTCCGTGGCCGCTGTACGGTAACCCCAACACGCTGGAAAGCGCGCTGGAGAATATCGTGCGTAACGCCCTGCGCTACTCGCACACGAAGATTGAGGTGGCGTTCTCGGTGGATAAAGACGGGATCACCGTCATTGTCGACGACGACGGTCCAGGCGTCAGCCCGGAAGACCGCGAGCAGATTTTCCGTCCGTTCTACCGCACCGACGAAGCGCGCGACCGGGAATCGGGCGGTACGGGGCTGGGGCTTGCGATTGTGGAAACCGCCATGCAGCAGCACCGCGGCTGGGTGAAAGCCGATGACAGCCCGCTGGGTGGGCTGCGGTTAACGCTGTGGCTACCGTTGTATAAGCGTTCGTAGCTGTTAGTGCCGGGTGGCGGCTTCGCCTTACCCGGCCTACGCTTTACGGAGTTCTATTTACCCCACAACCTCCGCGAATTATCCTCGATCTTGCTGCTTAAACGCCGCTTCTGCATCGTTCTTGTCCAGCTGGTCGATAGCCCCGCTGCCGACAGCAGGTGATGATACTGCTCGTCATCAAACGGCATATGCCAGGCAATGGCGCAGGCGTCGTAAACAGACACTTCACTCAGGCGTGATGCCAGCTCAAGCGGCGCATCCGCTGACACCTGCCCAGCCAGCACTACACGGTACAGCCAGCCGGTTTTACCCGCGCTTTGCATCTGAGCCGACATGTCATGAATACCGAAATGGAAGTTGAGCTTGAAGCACGGCGAGCGCGGCTGCGTCACCTGAATCAGGGCATCGCCCCAGCGGTAGATATCACCTATAAACACGTTCTTTTCGGTGAGCCCTTCGGTGGAGAGATTCTCGCCAAACGCGGGGGCGACGAAGAGGTCCGCCTGCTCGGGGAACTCGGTTTTCCAGTGCTGATAGTGCTCGCGCGGGTAGTGGCACAGTGCGCGCTCGGGCCCACCGTGGATCTTCTTTTCGGCCTGCTCGTCGCCCGCAAGCCCAAGGTCGGTTAACGTCAGCTCACCGTCGACCTGAATTTTGGCGATGGCGCTCGGGCGGCTGCCGTCGTACTCCCTTACCTTGCCTGTAAATACATTCACCGGGTAATGCATCGCTGCCTCCATTACGCAGATACAAAAAAAGCGAGCCATCAGACTCGCTTCTCACAGGCGTCAATGCAACCTTATTTTTTAGCGGCGAAACGCGCTGCTGCTTCGTCCCAGTTCACCACGTCCCAGAACGCTTTGATGTAGTCCGGGCGACGGTTCTGGAATTTCAGGTAGTAAGCGTGTTCCCACACGTCCAGACCCAGGATTGGGAAGCCGGATGCGCCAGAGATCGCTTCACCCATCAGCGGGGAGTCCTGGTTCGCGGTAGAAACCACCGCCAGTTTGTCACCTTTCAGAACCAGCCACGCCCAGCCGGAGCCGAAGCGGGTTGCAGCGGCTTTTTCGAATTCCGCTTTGAAGTTGTCAACAGAACCGAAGTCGCGCTCGATAGCCGCTTTCAGGTCGCCCTGCAGGGTGGTACCGGTCTTCAGGCCTTTCCAGAACAGGCTGTGGTTTGCGTGGCCGCCCGCGTTGTTACGCAGCACGGTTTTCTTGTCCGCTGGCAGCTGGTCCAGCTTGGTGATCAGCTCTTCAACAGGCAGGTTAGCGAACTCTGGCAGGCTTTCCAGCGCGGCGTTCGCGTTATTCACGTAGGTCTGGTGGTGTTTAGTGTGATGGATTTCCATCGTCTGCTTGTCGAAATGCGGTTCCAGTGCGTCGTAGGCATACGGCAGGGATGGCAGTGTATAACTCATAATCCTCTCCATTATTGTCGGGCGGCACAGCTGTTAATGCCGCGTAAGCAGTTGGTTCATTATAGTTAATTAAATGATATTGAAAATGATTATCAATGCCGTAGTTTTTATAAGGTTATTCAGTTTTCGATTAATAGCGGAAATGTGAGTCTGCTCACGCGGTTAACGTGCTGATTGCCATCCAGAACATCTGTGCGGCAACCTTCTGAAGGTTCCCGGACTGCCTAATTTTTACACTCCTCAAGTCGAAGAGAAGCCACTGACGATAAAAACGATGAGGGTGTAAAAATGAATCATGCGATTACGATGGGTATCTTCTGGCATTTGATAGGCGCTGCCAGTGCAGCCTGTTTCTATGCTCCGTTTAAAAAGGTGAGAGGCTGGTCATGGGAAACCATGTGGTCCGTTGGCGGGGTCGTGTCCTGGCTGATTTTGCCCTGGACCATTAGCGCCATGCTGCTGCCCGATTTCTGGAGCTACTTCTCCTCCTTCAGCGCCTCCACCCTGCTGCCGGTGTTCCTGTTCGGCGCGATGTGGGGCGTCGGTAACATCAACTATGGCCTCACCATGCGCTATCTCGGCATGTCGATGGGCATTGGTATCGCGATTGGCATTACGCTGATCGTCGGAACCCTGATGACGCCAGTTCTCAACGGCAACGTCGAGGTGCTTATTAATACTCAGGGTGGGCGGATGACGCTCCTGGGCGTGCTGGTGGCGGTCGTTGGCGTAGGAATTGTGACTCGCGCGGGGCAGCTGAAAGAGCGCAAGATGGGCATTAAAGCCGAAGATTTTAACCTGAAGAAAGGTCTGCTGCTGGCGGTGATGTGCGGCATCTTCTCGGCCGGTATGTCGTTCGCGATGAATGCTGCCAGGCCTATGCATGAAGCCGCCGCCGCGCTGGGCGTCGATCCGCTGTATGTTGCGCTGCCAAGCTATGTCGTGATTATGGGTGGCGGCGCGATGGTTAACCTGGGCTTCTGCTTCATTCGTCTCGCAAAAGTAAAAAACCTGTCGATAAAAACCGACTTCTCGCTGGCAAAATCGCTTATCATCACCAACGTGTTACTCTCCGCGCTCGGCGGGCTGATGTGGTATTTACAGTTTTTCTTCTACGCCTGGGGCCATGCCAGCATTCCGGTGCAATACGACTACGTCAGCTGGATGCTGCACATGAGTTTCTACGTACTGTGTGGCGGGCTGGTCGGTCTGGTGCTGAAAGAGTGGAAGAACGCCGGACATCGTCCGGTTGGCGTACTGAGCCTCGGCTGCGTGGTGATCATTATCGCTGCCAATATCGTTGGGCTCGGCATGGCAAACTGATCACGACCCCTTTCGACTGCGATGACGCCACTGTACCGGCGTCATCCCCACCTCACGATTAAACACCACTGAAAAGTAGTTACTGTCTTCAAAGCCGCAGCACATCGCCACATCACTGACCATCCACTCCGTATGCTGCAGGAGATATTGTGCATGGCAGATGCGTAGCTGGCGCAGATAGTGGTTGACCGTCATCCCGGTCAGGGTGCGGAACTGCTGGCGCAACGCGCGCTCGCTGCACTGCTCCTGCTCGCAGAATTTCTCCAGTATAAAGTTTTTATTCAGGCTGCCCGCAAGCGTGGTGATGAGCTTATCCAGCAGCGCTTCCTGCGTCGTGGCAGAGGGGTTATCAGTGGCGTAACGATGGCGCTTTAACGTCACCACCAGCTGAGCGAAAAGCAACTCCGCTAGCTGGTTAGAAACGGGGTCGTTCTTCTGGCTCTCCTGCTCCAGTTGAGAAATAACCTGCCGTACCTGAGCCATGCCGTTACTGCTTAAGCGCCAGTGCGGAGAACCCTTAGCATCAAGAAAACCCGGAATGCTTGCGGCCCAGTCTACGTTAAGCCTGAGCCTGTCCGGACAGTAAATAACGTTCTGCAGGACCAGGTCATTAACCGAGGCGTAGGAGTGTTTATCCTCCGCGCGAATGTAGAACAGATCTCCGCGCGTGATGCGGTAGGGACGGTCGTTGAGGATGTGCAGGCCGTTACCGCGCCATACCAGCACCAGTTCGCAAAACTCGTGGGTATGTTCGGCAAAGACATCTTGCGGGTAGCGGTCGGCCACCGTCACGGCCTGGCTCGCGGAGGCATAAAAATCATCTTTGCGAAGGATTAACTGAGCAGCCACACCACGACCTCTACGCCGAATAACCTGACACTATTAGCTTTTTTGCGGAAATAAAACGGTGACTGCCCTCGCGTTACTGAAGCATCGCGTCTTTCCCCTGACGAATATCACGCGGCGACCAGTTAAATTCCCGGCGAAACAGCGTTGAAAAGTGATTGCTGTCGCCAAAACCGCAGCAATAGGCGATATCCGTAACGCTTTCGTCGGTATGACGTAAAAGATGACGCGCTTTGATCAGGCGCAGACGGTTGAGATATCGCTGCGGCGTCATACCGGTATGCTGTTTAAGCTGGCGATGCAGGGTGCGCAGCGACAGTGAAAAATCATCCGCAAGCGTTTCCCAGCAGACATCCTCAGCGAAATGATCTTCCAGCCAGGCCATCAGATGGTTCAGGCGCGCGTTGTTATCTTCCAGCCCTTCCACCAGGCTGCTGCGGCGCAGCAGCACCAGAAGCTGCATAAACAGCAGTTCGCGCGTGGCAATGGCGTGCGTCTCCCGCCCGTCCTCGCTCTTCTCCATTTGGTCCACCAGCTGACGCACCTGCTGCAGGGTGGACTGATTCACGCGCCAGTGCGACGGATAGTGTCCGTCTTGCTCCTGGGGCAACAGCTGATTCAGCCGCGAAAGAAACTGGAACGCGTCCGGGGAACGGTAGAGCACATTCGTCAGATACAGGTTGTCGGTATGCTCATACAGGTGCCGATCGTGGTCGCGCACGAAGCACACCGTACCGCCGCTGATGGTATACGGCTGGCCATTGAAGACATGAATACCCGTCCCGCGCTCAACAATCACAATTTCATGAAAATCATGGTGATGCTCCGGGAACGCGGCCTGAGGAAGCCGTGGCTCAATCGCGACAGGCGCCCCTCCTGAAGGAAAAAAATCCACGCTGTGCAGTACGGTCATAACGGCCTCCACCAATGAAAAATGTTCTCAAAATAGTAATTAAGGCCTTCCGCACTCACCTTCAATTTTTGGCAGTAAACCTCGCAAAAGCTGTCCATTTTTCAAGAAACAGGGGGAAAGATCGGGAAATGCGGTCAGCGTCACACTGCCTGAAAATCCCGCTACCACTGGAAACTGTGAACTCCCTCACATTCACCTTTGCTTTCTTGCCAGCGCGAGATTTGGCCTGTCAGTGGTGAGAAGGTGACTTTTTCTTCCCTTTTTTACACTCACCGCTAATGACTTAAGAAAGGACCCGACTATGACTTTTCGCCATTGTGTGGCTGTCGATTTAGGCGCATCCAGCGGGCGCGTAATGCTCGCGAGCTGGGACCGTGAGCAGCACACGCTTGCGCTTCGCGAAATGCACCGTTTCGCCAACTGCCTGCAAAAACAGGAAGGTTTTGTGGCCTGGGATATCGATGCCCTGGAGGCGGAGATCCGTATCGGACTGAACAACGTCTGCAACGATGGTATTCGCATCGACAGCATCGGCATTGATACCTGGGGCGTGGACTACGTTCTGCTTGATCGCCATGGCGAACGCGTCGGCTTGCCGGTTTCTTATCGCGACAACCGCACCGACGGCCTGATGGCGCACGCTATCGCCCAGCTTGGTAAGGACAACATCTACAGACGCAGCGGCATTCAGTTTCTGCCGTTTAACACGCTTTATCAGCTGCGTGCTTTGGTCGAGCAACAGCCAGAGCTGGTGGCGGACGTGGCCCATGCGCTGCTGATCCCGGACTACCTGAGCTATCGCCTGACCGGCAACATGAACTGGGAATATACCAACGCCACCACCACGCAGTTGGTCAACATCAACTCGGATAACTGGGATGAACATCTGCTGGCCTGGACGGGAGCGTCGCCTTCCTGGTTCGGTACACCAACCCACCCGGGTAATGTGATCGGTCACTGGATTTGCCCACAGGGGAACGCAATTCCTGTCGTTGCCGTCGCCAGCCACGATACCGCCAGCGCGGTGATTGCTTCCCCACTTGCGAGCAAAGACGCGGCTTACCTCTCTTCCGGTACCTGGTCGCTGATGGGCTTTGAGAGCAAAACCCCGTACGCCAGCGATGCTGCCATGGCCGCAAACATTACCAACGAAGGGGGTGCCGAAGGCCGCTACCGCGTACTGAAAAACATCATGGGGCTGTGGCTGCTCCAGCGGGTACTGAAAGAGCAGAACATTACCGACCTGCCTGCGCTTATCGCCGAAACCGAGAAGCTGAAGGCCTGCACGTTCCTGATCAACCCGAACGATGAGCGCTTTATCAATCCGGCGCACATGAGCGCCGAAATTCAGGCCGCCTGCGTCGAGGTCGGGCAGCCGGTGCCGTCCAGCCCTCCCCAACTGGCGCGCTGCATTTTTGACAGCCTCGCCCTGCTGTATGCCGACATCCTCAGCGAGCTGGCGAGCCTTCGCGGAAAACCCTTCAGCCAGCTGCATATCGTGGGCGGAGGCTGCCAGAACCAGCTGCTGAACCAGCTCTGCGCCGATGCCTGCGGCATCACCGTGGTGGCAGGTCCCGTGGAGGCCTCCACGCTCGGCAATATCGGCATTCAGCTGATGACTCTGGACGAACTTTCCAACGTTGACGACTTCCGTTCGGTGGTGACGGCGAACGCCAGTCTGACCACCTTCACACCCAATCCCTGCCATGAAATTGCTCGCTTTCGCGCGCAGTTTCAGCAAAACCGACTGACTAAGGAGCTTTGTGCATGACAACTCAATTAGAACAAGCCTGGGATCTGGCTAAACAGCGTTTCGCCACCGTCGGCGTGGATGTCGAAGAGGCGCTGCGCCAGCTCGACCGTCTGCCCGTCTCCATGCACTGCTGGCAGGGCGATGACGTCGCTGGCTTCGAGAACCCAGCCGGTTCCCTGACGGGGGGTATTCAGGCCACGGGTAACTATCCTGGCAAAGCGCGCAACGCGACCGAACTGCGCGCCGACCTTGAACTGGCGCTGAGCCTGATCCCGGGGCCAAAGCGCCTAAATCTGCATGCAATCTATCTCGAATCCGATGAGCCGGTGGCGCGCAACGAAATCAAACCGGAACACTTTAAGAACTGGGTAGAGTGGGCCAAAACCAACAGGCTGGGCCTGGACTTTAACCCGTCCTGCTTCTCACATCCGCTGAGTGCGGACGGTTTTACTCTCGCCCACGCGGACAACGACATCCGCCAGTTCTGGATCGATCACGTGAAGGCCAGCCGCCGCGTTTCGGCGTATTTCGGCGAGCAGCTCGGCACGCCATCGGTGATGAACATCTGGATCCCGGACGGCATGAAGGATATCACCGTCGATCGTCTGGCTCCGCGCCAGCGCCTGCTGGCCGCGCTGGATGAGGCTCTCAGCGAGAAGCTGGACCCGGCGCACCACATCGACGCCGTCGAGAGCAAGCTGTTCGGTATAGGCGCCGAGAGCTATACCGTGGGCTCGAACGAGTTCTATATGGGTTACGCCACCAGCCGCCAGACCGCGCTGTGTCTGGATGCTGGCCACTTCCACCCGACCGAGGTGATCTCCGACAAAATCTCCGCCGCCATGCTCTACGTGCCGCGTCTGCTGCTGCACGTCAGCCGTCCGGTGCGCTGGGACAGCGACCACGTGGTGCTGCTGGATGACGAAACCCAGGCGATTGCCAGCGAAATCATCCGCCACGACCTCTTTGACCGCGTACACATCGGCCTCGACTTCTTCGATGCCTCAATCAACCGCATCGCGGCGTGGGTTATCGGCACCCGCAATATGAAGAAAGCCCTGCTGCGCGCGTTGCTGGAGCCTGTCGCCACGCTGAAACAGCTGGAGGCTAACGGTGACTACACCGCACGTCTGGCGCTGCTGGAAGAGCAGAAATCCCTGCCGTGGCAGGCAGTGTGGGAGATGTACTGCCAGCGTAACGATGCCCCGGCGGGCAGCCAGTGGCTGAACAACGTGCGGGCATATGAGAAAGACGTTCTCGCCGCTCGTCAGTAAAAACATCGCCCGGCAGCACGTTGCCTGCCGGGTCTACGGGTAAGAGTAGGCCGGGTAAGCGTAGCGCCACCCGGCATTTTCAAAGGAACCACAGTATGCAGACTATCACCCACTCCTGGTTCGTCCAGGGCATGATCAAAGCCACCTCCGACGCCTGGCTGAAAGGCTGGGACGAGCGCAACGGCGGCAACCTGACGCTGCGCCTGGACGACGCGGATATCGAACCTTTCGCGGCCGATTTCCACGCGAAGCCGCGCTATATCGCGCTGAGCCAGCCGATGCCGCTGCTCGCCAACACGCCGTTTATCGTCACCGGTTCCGGCAAGTTTTTCCGTAACGTCCAGCTCGACCCGGAGGCCAACCTCGGCGTGGTGAAAGTGGACAGCGACGGCGCGGGTTACCACATTCTGTGGGGGCTCACGGATGAAGCGGTGCCCACCTCCGAACTGCCGGCGCACTTCCTCTCCCACTGCGAGCGCATCAAAGCGACCAATGGCAAGGACCGCGTGATCATGCACTGCCACGCCACGAACCTGATCGCCCTGACCTACGTGCTGGAAAACAGCGCCGATGTCATCACCCGCAAGCTCTGGGAAGGCAGTACCGAGTGTCTGGTGGTGTTCCCGGATGGCGTGGGCATTCTGCCGTGGATGGTACCGGGTACCGACGAAATCGGCCAGGCAACCGCCGTTGATATGCAAAAACATTCTCTGGTGCTATGGCCGTTCCACGGCGTGTTCGGCAGCGGTCCAACGCTGGATGAAACCTTTGGCCTGATCGACACCGCCGAGAAATCAGCGGAAGTGCTGGTGAAAGTGTACGCCATGGGCGGCATGAAGCAGACCATTCCCCGGGAAGCGCTCATCGCCCTCGGCAAGCGCTTTGGCGTGAGCCCGCTGCAATCCGCGCTGGATTTATACGCATAACGCCTTTGCAGGACAAACGTTGATCGTTAAGGAGAATTATCATGAGCTTTATGTTGGCGCTTCCAAAAATCAGCCTTCACGGCGCGGGCGCAATCGGCGATATGGTCAATCTGGTAGCGAACAAGCAGTGGGGAAAAGCGCTGATTGTCACCGACGGCCAGCTGGTGAAGCTGGGCCTGCTCGACAGCCTGTTTACCGCGCTGGACGCCCATCAGATGTCGTATCACCTGTTCGATGAGGTGTTCCCGAACCCAACAGAAGCGCTGGTGCAAAAAGGATTTTCGGCTTACCGGGACGCGGAGTGTCATTACGTCATTGCCTTTGGCGGCGGCAGCCCGATTGATACCGCCAAGGCGATTAAAATCCTCACCGCTAACCCCGGCCCGTCAACCGATTATTCCGGCGTCGGCAAGGTGAAAAATGCGGGGGTACCGCTGGTAGCGATCAACACCACCGCAGGAACGGCGGCGGAGATGACCAGTAATGCGGTGATCATCGACTCCGCGCGTCAGGTGAAAGAGGTGATCATCGACCCGAACATCATCCCGGATATCGCCGTGGACGATGCCAGCGTCATGCTGGATATTCCGGCCTCCGTGACCGCCGCAACCGGTATGGACGCATTAACCCACGCCATTGAAGCCTATGTGTCCGTTGGCGCGCACCCGCTGACCGATGCCAACGCGCTGGAGGCGATTCGCCTGATCAACCTGAGGCTGCCGGAGGCGGTTGATAACGGTCATAACCTTGAGGCGCGCGAGCAGATGGCGTTTGGCCAGTATCTGGCGGGCATGGCGTTTAACAGTGCGGGTCTGGGTCTGGTACACGCTCTGGCACACCAGCCGGGCGCGACGCATAACCTGCCGCACGGCGTGTGCAACGCCATTCTGCTGCCGATCGTCGAAAGCTTTAACCGCCCGAACGCCATCACCCGCTTCGCCCGGGTGGCGCAGGCGATGGGCGTCGATACCCGCGGCATGAGCGATGAAGCCGCCAGCATGTCCGCCATTCAGGCGATTCGCGACCTGAGCGCTCGCGTCGGCATTCCTGCGGGCTTCAGCCAGCTCGGCGTCACTAAAGCCGATATCGAAGGCTGGCTGGATAAAGCCCTCGCGGATCCGTGTGCGCCATGCAATCCGCGCACCGCCAGCCGCGATGAAGTCCGCGAGCTCTATCTGGAGGCATTATGATCCGCAAAGCGTTTGTGATGCAGGTGAACCCGGACGCGCACGAGGAGTACGCGCGTCGCCACAATCCAATTTGGCCCGAGCTTGAAGCGGTGCTGAAAGACCACGGCGCTCACCACTACGCCATTTATCTCGACAAAGCCCGTAACCTGCTGTTTGCGACCGTGGAGATTGAATCGGAGGAGCGCTGGAACGCGGTAGCGAATACCGACGTCTGCCAGCGCTGGTGGAAACATATGGGCGACGTCATGCCGTCGAACCCGGATAACAGCCCGGTGAGTGCGGAACTTAAAGAGGTCTTTTACCTGGACTGATGTGTTAGCGCTGCCGCCCCCGAGGCGGCGGCAATCTCCTGCCTGCTGCTCAGCGTAAACGCCGACACCACCGTAATCGCCAGCACGAAACAGCCCAGCATCAGATACGTCTCCTGGAAGCCGATCCGGTCATACATATTCCCGGCAAAAGCGGAGAGAATAATCGCCGCCGACTGTTTGGCAAACTGGAAGCCGATCAGATAGATAGTCGCCGACAGTCGGGTATCAAACACCCCGGTGATGTACTTGAAGGCGCCCACCAGCAGGAACGGGACTTCCAGTGCGTGCAGCATCTTGAGGGCAATCACCTCCACGGCAGTGGTGGCGAACGACGAGCCGATAATGCGCGTCGCCATAATCACCCCGGCGATCAGCAGCGTGTTCTTCGCGCCGATGCGGTTAATGATCCACGGCGAACAGAACATAATGATGGCATTACAAATCTCCCCGGCAGTCGTTGCGAAACCAAAGGCGCGGGTCCCCTCCTGCGGCGTGGCGAAGAAGGTTTTAAAGAAGGTGGCAAACTGCTGATCGAAAACGTCATACACGCAGGCCACGCCAATCACGTAGAGGATAAACATCCACATTCTGCGCTGGCGGAACAGGTTGAACACGGTTTTTGCGGTGATTTGCGGCTGGTTCGCGCCCAGGGCATCCATGACCTGCGCCGTCTGGTTGGGCTTCGGCTTCGCGACCACCAGCAGCAGCATCAGCAGCAATGCCGCTCCCGATCCCATCCAGAAAACATACGACGGATCGATGCCGAACAGGATGCCGCCCGTGGAGGCGCACAAGCCCCAGCCGAGACAGCCAAACATCCGCGCCTTGCCGTATTCAAAGAAGCTGTTGCGGCTCACGCGTTCGATGTAGGCCTCAATCGCCCCCGATCCGGCCGAAAATACAAAACCGATATACAGCCCGCCGCTCAGCGCGCCCAGCCAGATATTGGCTTTCAGCAGCGGCGCGAAGACGTACAGGAAGAACGGTGCGAACAGAACCAGCAGCACCGCGATGATCCACAGAAGGTGTTTTTTCAGCCCCAGCTTGTCCGAAATAACGCCCAGTAGCGGCTGGAACGCGATGGCCGACAGCGAGATGCAGGAGAAGACAATCCCGGTATGGGTTTTATTCAGGCCGATGATGTCCGACAGCCAAATCGGCAGGAACGGAAAGCAGGTGGCCATGATGAAGAAGTAGAGAAAGAAGAACAGCCCGAAGATCCAGAAGTTAGGGTTGTCTTTGTGGGTACAGGTTGTTGTGTTCATTATTTTTATCCTCAACGGAGGGCCGGCTGCCCGGCCCGTCACCTTTACACGCGTTCAACGCCAATCAGAACGGCGGTTTCCGGATCCAGAATCGGCAGCGCAATGCCCGCCTGCATCAGCCACTCGCCGCTCACCGTTTGCGGCGTTTCCATCCACGCTGGCAGCTTGCGCATGGTGTGCCCTCCCTCGCCCGTAATCTGAATATTCGGGTGATCGAGCAGCATGACGCGGTACCGCGCGCTAGCCTCCAGCCCCGCCATGCGCAGCGGCATCATCAGGCTGTAATCCGGCATCGCGAGCTGGCTGACCATAAACAGCCCCTGCGCCTTATCTTCGCTCACCATCCCCTGCGCCAGCGTGGTGGCATCCGGCATATCAATACGCCACTGGGTACCATGGTGGATCACCTCTCGCCACTGCTTGTGCAGCGCGGCGTAATGGCGATAGCCTTCGCGCTCCTGCGCGTCCACGGTGAGCGGATCCAGCTCCAGCCCCATATGGCCAAACAGGGCCGTCAAGCCGCGAAACTGGATGCTATGCTGGCGGAAGGTGGCGTGACATTTATGATGACCGATATGCGCGCCCATCACCTCCGGCGGGAAGAAGTAGCTCATGCCGCGCTGGATGGTGCTGCGCTCCAGCGCGTCGTTGTTGTCAGACGCCCAGAAGCGGTGGCTGCGGGTCAGTACCTCATAATCAATGCGCCCACCGCCGGAGGAGCACGATTCAAACTCAATGTGCGGGAAGCGCTCGCCCAGCACGTCCAGCAGGCGGTAAAACTGGCGGGTCTGCGCGTCGGCAGCGGCTTTACCGTTGTGTCCCGGCTGCACCAGCTCGCGGTTCATGTCCCACTTCACATAGTCGACCGCATGCTCGCCCAGCAGCCAGCTCATGCGCTCCACCAGGTAATCAAAGGCCTCCGGGATGTTGAGATTGAGCACCAGCTGGTGTCGTCCGGTCGCCTGGGGATAGCCCGGCAGCGCCAGTACCCAGTCAGGATGCGCGCGGTACAAATCGGAATCCGGATTGATCATCTCCGGCTCTACCCAGATGCCAAACTCCATGCCGAGCCGCTTGACGTGGTCGATCACTGGCGTCAGGCCGTTCGGGTATTTTTCCTCATCCAGATACCAGTCGCCCAGCGCCGCATGGTCGTCATTACGGCCTTTGAACCAGCCATCATCAATGATGAAGCGCTCCACGCCCAGCGCGGCAGCCTCGTCGGCCATGCGCATGATGTAGTCCGGATCGTGGTTGAAGTAGATCCCTTCCCAGGTATTGAGGTGCACCGGGCGCGGTTTGTTTTCCGGGAAGCGGATGACGTTGTTGCGCAGGTAGCGATGGAACGGCTGGCTCATGCCGTTCAGGCCCTGCGGGGAGTAGCTGGCATACAGGCGCGGCGTCCAGAGCGTATCGCCCTCCTCAACCGCCATTTCACCCGGCAGGTAGAGCGCTTCGGCCTGCAGGTAGCGACGACCATCGGTTTTCGCTTCCGCGCGCAGGCGGTGATTACCGCTCCAGCCCAGATGCACGCCCCAGACGTCACCCTGCATTTCGCTGAACGACGGCGTACCGGCAATCAGCGCCGGGAAGTGCTCGTGGGAGGTTTTACCCCGGCGGTTTTCAATCACGAAGCTGTCGTGTTCAAGCTTTACGCGGTGCGGCTGGAATTCACGGATCCAGCGTCCGTGGAAGGCCATCACCTCCTGCGCGCGCTCGGCCACCGGCAGCGTGACGGCGAAACGGTCCACCTGCCAGGGGATCGCTTTCAGATTCGTTAAACCGTGACGAACCACCAGCACGCCGCTGGCATCCAGCGCCAGCTCGCTGGTCAGGCGCAGTCCCGCATGCTCATCTTCGGCGGTTATCGTCAGGGTATTTACGCCCTGCTGCACCTGGGTGGTTTTGAACACCGGGGAACCGTCCAGCCCCTGGCGATGCCCCTCAATGCCCGGCGAGCCAAACAGGCCGTGCCCCAGCTCGGCCATCAGCGTAACTGGGGAGTCGACGTCAAGCCTGCCGTTGGCAACAGGACGCGCGAGCAGAGCAACATCCTGCGGCGAAAAGTGCCGAAGGTGAGGCCCCCAGTAGAGAATTTCGGCGAATGGATGGGTTTTAATCACCACGTCTACCGTCGTGGTTTCGAGACGTAAAACGGAATCTTGCATCAGACATCTCCTGTCATCGGGATGATCTGAGTGTTGATCCGAAACGTTTCGGATACAAACCAAAACGTTTCGGTTCTGTGATCGGGTTTAAAATTTTGCGCTATTTAAGCCGTCTGGCCCGGAGAGAATTCTGGCTGCCAGAGCACCTGAAGCTGTTCAATATCGTCGCCGTTAATCAGCTGGCGCACCATATCGGCAATCTGTTTCCCGACGCCCTGGCGGGTAGACTGGATCACCGACGCCACGTCAATATCGACGATGCTGTCCTGGGGTAGTCCGTCATAAACCACCAGTGAGACGGCGTTGTCGCCGGATAAACGCCCCATCTGCGCCAGCGCCATCGCCGCGCCGTCGCCATGGGTGTTGCAGTCGGTGATGATGGCCGTGGGCGGCTGCGGCAGGGCAAGCAGTTCTTTCGTGGTGGCATACCCAACGCGGCGCGAAGGCGGCATAGCGCGCAGCCATTCGCTGGAAAGCCCGGCTTCCCGCAACGCGTCCAGATAGCCCTGACGGCGCTGGGTGATAAACGCCTGATTGTTGCTTTCGCCAAGTAGCGCGATACGCTGATGGCCTTTCTCGATCAGCCAGCGGGTAGCCTGATGCGTACCGGCGTAGTTGTCGAAATCAAACCACGCGTACGGCTGCGGGAGATGGCTGCGCCCGAGCGCCAGGAAAGGAAAACCGGCCGCCTGCAGCTGCTCAAGACGGGGATCGTGATCCAGCGTGTGTGCCACGATCAGCGCATCCACGCGGCGGCTTTGCACCATGCGCATGTAGCTGTGTTTATCGGCCAGATCGTCATCGGCAATCAGCAACAAATCGATTTCATGTCGCGCCAGTTCGTGGCTAATTTCGCCGACCATGTCCATAAATACGCTGTTATTGAGCGGAACAGGATGGACCGGGAACACCAGCCCAACGGCGTCAATTTTGCCCATCTTCAGGCGCCGGGCGAAGGTGTTCGGTCGGTAACCACGGCGCTGGGCCTCTGCTTCCACGCGTGCGCGCGTCTCGGCGGAGACGTCGTCATATCCGTTGAGGGCGCGGCTGACGGTGGTGACTGACAGCCCCAGTTCTTTGGCAATGGCTTTAAGCGACATGAGTTTCCGTATCTCTGTTAGTTTTGTTCCGCCACCAGCAGCGCGTAAGTGTCTGGCTCCAGGGCCTTGAAGATATGCGGCTGGTCGGCGGGATAACAAATGTAATCCCCTGCGCCGAGCTCTTCCGCCGCGTCGAGCAGACCGACCAGCGCCCGCCCCTGCGTCACAATAATATGTTCAACCGAGCCCGGTGGATGCGGCTGTGAAATACGGTCTGCTCCCGGTTGGGTCATCAGAAGATAGACATCGCGGCGCGCGCCTGGGGGGCATGCCGCCAGTAAAATGGCTTCATAGTTAGCCTGTCCAGCCACCACTTTTGTCCCTTCACCACGGCGGATCACCTGCGTGGTCGGCAACTGTGGCTCAAGCAAACGGGCGAAAGGAATATCCAGCGCCACGCAGAGCGACCACAGCGTTTCCAGGCTAGGGTTACCGTTGCCGGACTCCAGCTGGGAAAGCGTGGATTTTGCGATCCCGGCACGGCGGGCAATTTCCGCCAGTGAAAGCCCGGTTCGCAGGCGTTCTCGCACCAGACTTTTGGCGATCAGGCTGATCGGCTGCGTCATATAACGGCCTCGCGTTCTATAAAACGAACAATTCGTTCGTCTTGAAAATCATTTTCGTTGCGTTCATTATAATGGATACACGTTCGATATGGCTAAAATTGTATGAAGCATCATCTCTCTTGTCTGAAAGGCGACACCATAAAAGCAATCATTCTGGTCTGCCTCGCGGTGGGCGTGGTCGGAATGTCCTACGGCTCGCTGGCGATGGCCTACGGTTTCCCGGTCTGGGTGCCGTTTGTGCTCTCCATTACCGTGCTGGCGGGCGCGTCTGAATTTATGTTTATCGGCATCGTGGCGAGCGGCGGCAATCCGCTGGCAGCTGCGGCGGCAGGTTTACTGGTTAACGCGCGGCATGTGCCGTTTGGCGTGACGGTGCGTGAGCTGGTGGGCAAGCGCGGTCTGAGCCTGCTGGGCTGCCACATCATGAACGATGAAAGCGTGGTGTTTGGCCTGTCGCAAAAAACCGCCGAACAGCGTAAAGCCGCCTACTGGCTGTGCGGCTTAGGCGTTGCCCTCATCTGGCCGCTGGGCGCGCTGCTGGGTGCCATGGTGGGCAAACTGTTGCCCGACCCGGAAACCATCGGGCTGGACGCGGTATTTCCGGCCATTCTGCTGGCATTAGTGGTTCCCGCATTTAAAAACCGTACCACGCTGATCCGCGCCTGCAGCGGCGCTGTGTTATCGCTGGCCGCCGTGCCGTTTGCCCCGGTGGGATTACCGGTGCTGCTCTCTTTACTCGGTCTTGCCGCGAGGAAAAAATAATGGAAAACATGACGGTCTTTATTCTCGGCATCGCCATTCTTTCTGCCGGAACCTATTTAATGCGCCTTGGCGGTGCCAAACTCGGCAACCGGCTGGCGTTGTCGGAGCGTTCTCAGGCGCTGCTGTCAGATGCGGCAACGGTATTGCTGTTCTCCGTCGCGCTGGCGACCACCTTTTATGAGGGAGAACACTTCGCAGGCATGGCGCGCGTGCTGGGCGTGGCGTTTGCGGTGTTTTTGGCCTGGCGGAAAATGCCGTTAATCGTGGTGATTGTGGCCGCGGCGGTGGTGACGGCATTGCTGCGCGTGGCGGGCATAAACTAAAAAAGCGCCCCGGGGGCGCTCTTTCGACGGTGTGACTCGCTTATTTGTTCAGTTCAGCAGTCATGTGTACGCGGTTACCGGAGAATGCCTGGGTAATTTTGTACGATGACGCGCCCGCTTCCTGAGCCTGAGCCGCGATTTTCGCTTCTGCACCATCAATGGTAGAGGCGGTTGCGGTCACAGTCTGCGCAGCGAAAGAACCGAAAGAAGCAGCCAGAGCGATTACAGCGACAAAAGTTTTGATGCTTTTCATGATTTAAACCCTTTCATTAAGTTGTTTAGGTAAGGCACCGTGCCTTGATGAGATAAATACTAGACCTCATCGCGAACAACTAAAAGCGGAAGGATTTGCTAATATCATTCAAAATTACTGATCAACTATTAATCGCTGAGGATGGGTATAAATCGTCGCCCTTCCCGGCTTGCAGAAGCCCACCAGCGTCAGGTTACAGCGCTCCGCTACCTCTACCGCCAGCGTGGTCGCCGCCGACACCGCGAACAAAATTTCCACACCGCACATGGCGGACTTTTGCACCATCTCGTAGCTGGCCCGGCTGGAAACGAGCGCCGCGCCCTGCTGCCAGACCTGACTTTCACGCGCACGACGACCGAGCAGCTTATCCAGCGCCACGTGGCGACCCACGTCTTCATGCCCACCGGCAATTTCTCCCGACGGCAATACCCACGCCGCCGCGTGCGTGCAGCCGCTCAGCTGGCCGATGGGCTGTACGTCGTTGAGATGCTCAAGGGCGGGGTCGAGGTGCGCCAGATTAAAGGTCTGAGTAAACGGCAGTGGCGCAACGGGCTTGCCAATATCGTTAAGCTGCTCAACGCCGCACACGCCGCAGCCGGTACGCCCGGCCAGCGCGCGACGACGCTCCTTAAGCCCCATAAAGCGGCGGCTGGAGAGTTCGATTTGCACTTCAAGACCGTTGCAGGCCTGGACCACGTCCATGCCGTAGATCTCTTGCGGATGCTCGATGATGCCTTCCGAGAGGGAAAAACCGATGGCGAACAGCTCAAGATCTTTCGGAGATGCCATCATCACCACATGCGAGATGCCGTTGTAAACGAGCGCAACGGGCACTTCTTCCGCCAGAAAATCGGGCGTGGCATCGGTTATGCGGGGCGGTCGGTGTACCGACAGTTCCACAATGCCGGCAGGCAGGGGTGACGAGTGGGGATCACGGTTTTGTTTAGACACAGCGGTATTCCTGAACAACCACGGAAGCGAGCGTGCTATTGCAGCATAAACCACAGGCTGTACACATAGTATGGATCAACTTTTCGACAACCATTCTCCTACTCATTTAGCAGGGGTGCAACCTACCACCGGCTACATCGCTTTAACATGCAGAGCTGTTAATGTGATCTATATCACACTTTATAATCAACATGGTGATAATACGTTCACTTTGTATTAACGCCATTAGAACAGCGGTACCGACAATGTGGTATTCTGATGATATCCCTCGTGGAATTGAGGGATTAACGCAAATTTTTCTCCTTTGCGGTCATTCTTCAACCGCGAAGTCAAAACTACATATGTAAGCAATGTCGAAACAAGGAGTGACCCATGCAGGTCAGCAGAAGGCAGTTCTTTAAGATCTGCGCTGGCGGTATGGCAGGCACCACGGCAGCGGCACTGGGCTTTGCGCCCGGCGTAGCGCTGGCGGAAACGCGGCAGTATAAACTGCTGCGCACCCGTGAAACCCGTAATACCTGTACGTACTGCTCTGTCGGTTGCGGGCTGTTAATGTATAGCCTCGGCGACGGTGCTAAAAACGCCAAAGCGTCTATTTTCCATATCGAAGGCGACCCGGATCACCCGGTTAACCGCGGCGCATTGTGCCCGAAAGGGGCCGGTCTGGTGGACTTTATCCACTCCGAAAGCCGCCTGAAATTCCCTGAATATCGCGCGCCGGGTTCCGACAAATGGCAGCAAATCAGCTGGGAAGAGGCGTTTGACCGCATCGCTAAACTGATTAAAGAAGACCGCGATGCCAACTTTGTTGAGAAGAACGCCGACGGCGTCACGGTCAACCGCTGGCTCTCCACCGGGATGCTGTGTGCTTCTGCTTCCAGTAACGAAACCGGTTATTTAACCCAGAAATTTACGCGCGCACTCGGTATGCTCGCGGTCGACAACCAGGCGCGTGTCTGACACGGACCAACGGTAGCAAGTCTTGCTCCAACATTTGGTCGCGGTGCGATGACCAACCACTGGGTCGACATCAAGAACGCCAACCTCATTGTGGTGATGGGCGGTAACGCCGCTGAAGCGCACCCGGTCGGGTTCCGCTGGGCGATGGAAGCCAAAATCCACAACGGTGCGAAACTGATTGTGATCGATCCCCGCTTTACGCGTACTGCGTCAGTGGCGGATTTCTACACCCCTATTCGTTCAGGTACTGACATCACTTTCCTGTCAGGCGTACTGCTGTACCTGATGACCAACGAAAAATACAACCGCGAATACACCGAAGCCTATACCAACGCCAGCCTGATCGTGCGTGAGGATTACCACTTCGAAGATGGCCTGTTTAGCGGTTACGACGCTGAAAAACGCAAGTACGACAAAACCAGCTGGAACTACGAGCTGGATGAGAAAGGCTTTGCGAAGCGCGACACCACGTTGCAACACCCGCGCTGCGTGTGGAACCTGCTGAAAGAGCACGTTTCCCGCTACACGCCGGAGGTTGTCGAAAACATCTGTGGGACGCCGAAGGCGGACTTCCTGAAGGTGTGCGAGCTTATCGCCGAAACCAGCGCGAAAGACAAAACCGCGTCGTTCCTGTACGCCCTCGGCTGGACGCAACACTCCATCGGCGCGCAGAACATCCGCACCATGGCGATGGTTCAGCTTCTGCTCGGCAACATGGGGATGGCAGGCGGCGGCGTGAACGCCCTGCGCGGTCACTCCAACATTCAGGGTCTGACCGACCTCGGCCTGCTGTCTCAGAGCCTGCCGGGCTATATGAACCTGCCAAGCGAGAAACAGACCGACCTGCAAACCTACCTGACGGCCAGCACGCCTAAACCGCTGCTTGAAGGCCAGGTGAACTACTGGGGCAACTATCCGAAGTTCTTCGTCTCGATGATGAAAGCGTTCTTCGGGGATAAAGCGACGGCGGAAAACAGCTGGGGCTTTGACTGGCTGCCGAAGTGGGACAAAGGTTACGACGTTCTGCAGTATTTCGAGATGATGCACCAGGGCAAAGTGAACGGCTATCTGTGCCAGGGCTTTAACCCGGTTGCCTCGTTCCCGAACAAGAACAAGGTTGTTGAGTCGCTGTCAAAACTGAAGTTCCTGGTGACGATTGACCCGCTCAATACCGAGACCTCGACCTTCTGGCAGAACCACGGCGAATCGAACGACGTCGATCCGTCGAAGATTCAGACCGAAGTGTTCCGTCTGCCTTCGACCTGCTTTGCGGAAGAGAACGGGTCTATCGTTAACTCCGGACGCTGGCTGCAGTGGCACTGGAAAGGTGCTGACGCCCCGGGCATCGCCATGAACGACGGCGAGATCCTGGCCGGTATCTTCTTGCGCCTGCGTAAGATGTACGCGGCAGAAGGCGGCGCGAACCCGGAACCGGTCCTGAACATGACCTGGAACTACTCGACGCCGGAAAACCCTGCGCCAGAAGAAGTGGCGATGGAGAGCAACGGTAAGGCACTGGCGGACGTTATCGACCCGGCCACCGGCACCGTGCTGGCGAAGAAAGGCGATCAGCTTAGTACCTTCGCCCACCTGCGCGATGACGGTACCACCTCCAGCGGCTGCTGGATCTTTGCCGGTAGCTGGACGCCGAAAGGCAACCAGATGGCCAACCGCGATAACGCCGACCCG
Organism: Enterobacter sp. TCD1-1; assembly: GCF_020567405.1. NCBI lineage: Bacteria > Pseudomonadati > Pseudomonadota > Gammaproteobacteria > Enterobacterales > Enterobacteriaceae > Enterobacter > Enterobacter sp. TCD1-1. The sequence goes on from NZ_JAJCXF010000009.1 coordinate 73,610, forward strand.
TCAGGCCTTGGCAATACGCTGGGCTGGGCATGGGCGTGGCCGCTCAACCGCCGCATCCTCTATAACCGTGCGTCCGCTGACCCGCAGGGCAACCCGTGGGATCCGAAGCGTCAGCTGCTGAAGTGGGACGGCGCGAAATGGGGCGGCGTGGATATTCCGGACTACAGCACTGCCGCACCGGGCAGCGACGTTGGGCCGTTTATCATGCAGCCTGAAGGGATGGGGCGTCTGTTCGCTATCGATAAGATGGCGGAAGGTCCGTTCCCGGAACACTACGAGCCGTTTGAGACGCCGCTGGGCACCAACCCGCTGCACCCGAACGTGGTCTCTAACCCGGCTGCCCGTATCTTCAAGGGCGACTTTGAAGCGCTGGGTAAAAAAGACAAGTTCCCGTACGTGGGTACCACCTACCGTCTGACCGAGCACTTCCACTACTGGACCAAGCACGCGCTGCTTAACGCCATCGCGCAGCCGGAACAGTTTGTGGAGATCGGCGAGAAGCTGGCGAACAAGCTCGGCATTGCCCATGGCGATACCGTGAAGGTCTCCTCTAACCGCGGCTACATTAAGGCCAAGGCGGTGGTGACCAAGCGTATTCGCACTCTGAACGTTCACGGTCAGCAGGTGGATACCATCGGTATTCCGATTCACTGGGGTTATGAGGGCGTGGCGAAGAAAGGGTTCATTGCGAACACCCTGACGCCGTTCGTCGGTGATGCGAACACGCAGACGCCGGAGTTTAAGGCCTTCCTCGTGAACGTGGAAAAGGTGTAACGGAGACGACTTATGGCTTATCAATCTCAAGACATTATCCGTCGTTCCGCGACTAACGGTTTCACGCCCGCGCCTCAGGCGCGGGACCACCAGCAGGAAGTGGCGAAGCTTATCGACGTGACGACCTGTATCGGCTGTAAAGCTTGTCAGGTGGCCTGCTCTGAGTGGAACGACCTGCGTGACGAAGTGGGTCACAACGTCGGGGTGTACGACAACCCGGCAGACCTGACCGCCAAGTCCTGGACGGTGATGCGTTTCTCGGAAGTGGAGCAGAACGACAAACTGGAATGGCTTATCCGCAAAGACGGCTGTATGCACTGTGCGGATCCGGGCTGCCTGAAGGCATGTCCGTCAGAAGGGGCTATCATTCAGTATGCCAACGGCATCGTCGACTTCCAGTCCGAACAGTGCATCGGCTGCGGCTACTGCATCGCGGGCTGTCCGTTCGACGTACCGCGCCTGAACCCGGAAGACAACCGCGTCTACAAATGCACCCTGTGCGTGGACCGCGTTACCGTCGGCCAGGAGCCTGCATGCGTGAAGACCTGCCCAACCGGCGCAATCCACTTTGGCTCCAAAGAGGATATGAAAACGCTGGCGGCAGAGCGCGTGGGCGAGCTGAAGACCCGTGGTTACGACAACGCGGGCCTGTACGATCCGGCCGGGGTTGGCGGTACGCACGTGATGTACGTGCTGCACCACGCCGACAAGCCGAATCTGTATCACGGCCTGCCGGAGAACCCGGAAATCAGCGCTACCGTGAAGTTCTGGAAAGGCATCTGGAAACCGCTGGCAGCGGTGGGCTTTGCTGCCACCTTCGCAGCGAGCATCTTCCACTACGTCGGCGTCGGTCCGAACCGCGCGGAAGAGGAAGACGACAACCTGCATGAAGAGAAAGACGAGGTGCGCAAATGAAAAAACGTGACACCATCGTGCGCTACACCGCGCCGGAACGCATCAACCACTGGGTCACCGCCTTCTGCTTCATGCTGGCGGCGATAAGCGGGCTGGGGTTCTTCTTCCCGTCCTTCAACTGGCTGATGCAGATCATGGGGACACCACAGCTGGCGCGCATCCTGCACCCGTTTGTGGGCGTCATCATGTTCGCGTCGTTCATCATTATGTTTTTCCGCTACTGGCACCATAACCTAATCAATCGGGATGATATCTTTTGGGCGAAGAATATTCGTAAGATCGTCGTCAACGAGGAAGTGGGTGACACCGGGCGTTATAACTTCGGCCAGAAATGCGTATTCTGGGCGGCGATTATCTTCCTGGTCCTGTTGCTGGTGAGCGGCGTGATCATCTGGCGTCCGTACTTTGCGCCTGCTTTCTCAATCCCGGTGATCCGATTCGCGCTGATGCTGCATTCATTTGCCGCAGTGGCGTTAATTGTGGTTATCATGGTGCATATCTACGCCGCCCTTTGGGTGAAAGGCACCATTACCGCGATGGTGGAAGGATGGGTAACCAGTACGTGGGCGAAGAAGCATCACCCGCGCTGGTACCGTGAAGTCCGCCAGAAACAGGAAAAGTCATCTGAATGAGTATTCGCATAATCCCGCAAGATGAGCTGGGGTCGAGCGAGAAACGCACGGCGGATTATATTCCGCCGTTGTTATTCCCCAGACTCAAGAACCTCTACAACCGCCGCGCAGAGCGTCTGCGCGAGCTGGCAGAGAACAACCCGCTGGGCGATTTTCTGCGTTTTGCCGCACTGGTCGCCCACGCGCAGGAAGTGGTGCTGTATGACCACCCCTTGCAAATGGATCTGACCGCGCGCATCAAAGAAGCCAACGCGCAGGGCAAGCCGCCGCTGGACATTCACGTCCTGCCGCGCGACAAGCACTGGCAAAAGCTGCTGCATTCGCTCATTGCCGAGCTGAAGCCGGAGATGAGCGGTACCGCGCTGGCGGTCATTGAAAATCTGGAAAAAGCCTCCGAACAAGAGCTGGAAGAGATGGCGAGCGCGCTGTTTGCCTCTGACTTCTCACTGGTCAGTAGCGATAAAGCGCCGTTTATCTGGGCTGCGCTGTCGCTTTACTGGGCGCAAATGGCAAGCCTGATCCCGGGTAAAGCGCGCGCCGAATACGGCGAGGCGCGCCAGTTCTGCCCGGTCTGCGGCTCTATGCCGGTCTCCAGCATGGTGCAAATCGGCACCACGCAGGGGCTGCGCTACCTGCACTGCAACCTGTGTGAAACCGAGTGGCACGTGGTGCGCATCAAGTGCAGCAACTGCGAACAGACCCGCGATCTGAACTACTGGTCGCTGGAAAATGAAGACGCGGCGGTGAAAGCCGAAAGCTGCGGCGACTGCGGCACTTACCTGAAGATTCTGTATCAGGAAAAAGACCCGAAAGTCGAAGCGGTGGCCGACGATCTCGCCTCGCTGATTCTGGACGCGAAGATGGAACAGGAGGGCTTTGCCCGTAGCTCGATCAACCCGTTCCTGTTCCCGGGTGAAGGGGAGTAATTCCCTGTGACAGTGCCGGGCGGCGCGTGCTTGCCCGGCCTACAATTGATAAGGTAAAACCACCCCGGCAATCCCCTGAAAGTCTTTGGTATTCCGGGTGATTAACGGGCAATTTCTGCTTTGGGCAGTCGCTAAAATAATGGCATCCGGCAGTTTCATGCCATGCTTCTCACGGAGCACGACGCTTCTTTCTGCGATCTCTCGGGTTACATCGATAACCTCAAATGCGCCCATTACCGCCGCGGTTTTCGCTTCGTGGCCATGCTTGCGCGCCCCTACCATGACTTCCATCCATGTGATTAGACTGATTGACCGGTGCGATGCTGTGTTTTCGATCGTATTTGCTGCCTCGACGCGATTGTTGAAAAGGTCGATCAGGATATTGGTATCAAAAACCGCCATGTGTTCCATCACTACCACTCCTCACGCAGCTTGCGCTCATACTCTAAACCGTCTTCTTGCTGGTTCCCCCAAAGACCAAGCGCATCACGGATAACGGACGAGCTTTGCTGATCGAGATACTGCTCAATTGCTTCACGCAGTAATTCGGCACGAGGTTGGTTACGCAGCTGTTTGAGGTTATCGAGACGTTGAATAACGTCATCCGACAAATCGATCAGGATTCTGCCCATGTTAAGCTCCGCCAGTAAACTCATATATCACCTCAGTATATCACTATTGTCTATTTTCAAGGCAACATACGCTTTCTCTCAGTAGGGTTAAAGTCCCAGCCAATAGTTTGCCTTCCGTTTGCGAGGTGCTTTCCAGATTGTTGCCCTCAACACTATTCTTGTTTTCTTTTGAATCAAACCAGGCTATAAAACTGTTCATCCATACAGTAAAAGGGGATTTTCATGGCGCTGGAAAAGGGTATTGCACAGCTGGTTCAGGGGTTTATCGCTGCAGGTCGGCCCTCGTCACGTCGTCAGAGCATTGAGGTGCGACGAGCAGGCTATATTGCCAGCACGGGGCTTGCCGGGGAGACCGAAACGCGCGTTCAGGTGGAGACGCTTGTTCTTGAGGGTCTTACCATTCGGGTATTTTCACCTCTCAATGCACCTGAAATATTGCCTGCTGCCATCTACTACCACGGCGGATGCTTTATCAGCGGCGGCTTTGATACCCATGACAACCAACTCCGTCAGTTAGCCTGCTACGGCAACTGCCGGGTGATTGCGATTCAGTACAGGCTGGCGCCGGAGCATACTTTCCCCGCCGCACATGACGATGCGGAAAGAGGTGCCGATCTGGTCTGGCACTATGCGGACAAACTGGGCGTGGATAAAAACCGGATCACCCTTTGCGGAGACAGCGCAGGGGGACATCTTGCGCTGGTAACGGCGCTGCGGCTTAAGGTTAAAGGGCTGTGGCAACCTGCGCAGCTCATTCTCATCTACCCCATGCTTGACGCCACGGCCAGTTTTGAAAGCTATGCCCTCAATGGCACGGATTACATCATCACCCGCGATACCCTGCTCAGTGGGTATGAAATGTACCTCGCTGACACCGACCGCCAGCACCCCGAAGCAAGTCCGCTGTGGCGCGATGATTTTTACGGTCTTCCGCCTGTGCACATTATTACTGCAGAGTACGATCCGCTCTGCGATGAGGGCGAAATGTTGTTCCAGCATCTGACGGAGCAGGGTGTGAAGTGTACCGCTCAGCGCTGGCTGGGCGTCATCCATGGCTTCTTTCAGCTTGGCGGCGTTAGCCAGTCAGCGCGAGACGTTATGCGGGATGTCGCCGGGCGGATTCAGCACGCCCGGGGAGCGTGAACAGGAGATTACTCCTCCTCGTTCCCACCCTCTTCATACGCGCCAAAAGGTTTCGCCGGAAGAACAATGTAGGTGCCTTCAAACACCGCGCCCGGTGTTTTATCACCAAACAGTTCAACCTGCATTTGGACGCGAGCCTTGCGGCCACGAGCCAGACGGTCCAGATCGCCGCCCAGTGACCCCAGATCGGCCACCGCACTCGGCTTGCCGCTGATCGGTGCGCTATAGCGGATATGAGCATCGGCAAGAATGATGGTGCCACCCAGATGGCGCTCGCGCAGCATCAGCCAGATCAGTCCCCAGCCGGTGAGCGTGGCCAGTGAGAACAGGCTGCCGGCAAACAGCGTGTGGTGCGGGTTCTGATTGCCGGTTTCCGGCATGGTGGTAATAAATTTTTGTCCGGTGTACTGCTGAATGCGCACGCCCATTTTTTCACTGAGCGGAATGTGCTGATACCAGGCCTGCTGGAGCTGTCCGCACCAGTCGGCGCGATGCAGAATATCGTCCAGCGTAGCGATGGGTTTGATCATCAAAAAATGACGAATCGGCGTGGTTTGCGGGGTCGTGATTTCCCCCTGATTCACAAAACCGAGTTTAGCGAAGAACTCAACGGCATCTTCGCGGGCGCTACAGGTGACGCGCTTAACGCCTTCCTGACGGGCGACGGATTCCAGGGTCATCGCCATTAGCGTACCCAGACCTTTGTCCTGCACGGAGGGATGAACCGCCATAAAGCGAATAGACGCTTCGTTATCGGCGTTGATATACAAACGCCCGACGGCCACGAGGTTGCCCTCTTCGTCCATCACCATCTGATGGTGGGCCATCGCGTCCCAGGCGTCGCGTTCAGAGCCTTTTGGCTGATGCAGTGGTTTGCGCAGCATTTCCCAGCGGAACTGGTAATAAGCGTCTAACTCTTCTTCCGTTTGCGGTACTCGAAGGTGATACATAGCTGTACTCTCTCTTGTTACCCGCGGCCATGCCGTAAGTATGCTCATACCTGGAGCCAGAATGTGACGGGGCCATCGTTCACCAGCGATACCTGCATATCTGCAGCGAATCGTCCGGTTTGCGTATTCATGTCCTGCTGGCGACAACGCTCAACAAAGTACTCGTAAAGTGCTTCTGCACGATCCGGCGCGGCCCCTTTGGAGAAACTCGGGCGCATACCGCGCTCGGTATCCGCTGCCAGCGTAAACTGGGAAACCACCAGCACGCTGCCGCCTGCCTGCTGGACGTTCAGGTTCATTTTGCCTTCCGCATCGCTGAAAATACGGTAGCCCAGCACGCGCTCACACAAGCGGTTGGCTTTTTGTTCGTCATCATCCTTTTCGACACCTAACAACACCAAAAGTCCTGGGCCAATTTCACCCGTCACCTCTCCCTCCACGGTGACGCTGGCACGGGTTACGCGCTGTATCAATGCAATCATGGTTGGTCTGCTTCTTGTTGTTTTTCAGCTGCTGCTGCTTTTTTAAGTTCGCGGTATACACCGAGAGTGACAGTTATTTCAGCACCAAGCAAGACGATACACCATGTCCAGTAGACCCAGACAAACAAAATGGGGATCACCGCCAGCACGCCGTAAATCAGCTGATAGGACGGAAACATAGTGATGTAGAGGGCAAACCCTTTCTTACCGAGCTCAAAGAGCAATGCCGCCACCAGCGCCCCCACGACCGCATCGCGGTTAGGCACGCGCGTGGTCGGCACAACGCTATAGAGCAGCCAGAACGAGAGCCACGACAGGATCAACGGAAAGATGCGAAGCACATTATCAATAGCGCCGTTTAAATCACTCGCCCAGCGCAGGGAGAGTAGATAAGAACTGATTGCCAGGCTCGCCCCGGCCAGCAGCGGTCCCAGCGTGAGGATCATCCAGTACACGGCAAAGGAATAGACCTTTGGCCGCGCTTTTTTACTCCGCCAGATCGTGTTTAGCGCGTTATCGATGGCGTACATCAACAGCAGCGCGGTGACGATAAGACCGCACGCCCCCACTGCCGTCATCTTGCTGGAGTTAGCAACAAACTGCTCAATGTAGTTCTGGATGACATCCCCGGTTGCCGGAATGAAATTCGCAAAGACAAAATGACGAAGCTGCACGCTGACGTCCGCAAACATCGGAAAGGCGGAGAACAGGGCAAAGATGACCGCCACCAGCGGCACCAATGAGAGCAGCGACACGTAGGCGAGGTTACCCGCCAGCGTGGTCATATTGTCCTCATCAATCCGGTGCCAGAGCAGTTTCAGCCAGGCCCGCAGTGGGCGAGTATGGTGCGTGGCTTTTTGATGAACGGTTTTTAGCATAGCTGCTTCGCAAAGTAGTCAGGTATCGTCTCTTTTCCGGTCACCAGAATTGACGTAATACCCAACTGGTTAGCTCCCTCTATATTATCGGCGTTGTCATCGAAAAAGACCGCATCGGCGGCGGTGAATCCCTCTGCCTGCAGAACAGCCTGATAAATTCGCGCTTCAGGCTTACGCATCCCCATCTCCTGCGAGAGATAGATCTTATCCGCCGCCGCCTTAACTTCAGGGTACTCCTCAGGCCAGAACGTGGTGTGCAGACGGTTGGTGTTTGACAGCACAACGACCCGATGTCCCTGCTCGCGAAGCTTATGCATGATGTCGATCACCTCAGGCCGGATGGCGACAAATACGGCCTGCCAGCCGTGTGAAAACTGCTCGTAGCTTAACGGTAGATCCATCTCCTGACAGAAACGTTCAGCGAATTCTTCATCGCTGATCTCGCCGCGTTCATGCTGATGGAAGGTCTCACCCATCGCGAAATTTTGCTTTAACGTTGCCAGCGGCACGCGGCTAAAGTCGCTCCATGCACCCAACACGCGATTAAAATCGATATCGACGATGACGTTTCCTAAATCAAAGATATAAAGCATGTTTATCTCCTGCTCGCCGTGGAGAGGTAACTGTAGCGGGAATAAAGAGATTTGACTATGCGTGCGCTCTAAGGTGTGCGATCGATTTTTACGGCGCGTTTTTACGACAGTAAAGTGAAGGGACGTTTGACGCGGCAAAAAGCCAGGCCCCCCGGTACTCATCAATCATCAGGCTCAGGTCCCGACCCGGCGTACGGTAAAAGCCCGGTAGCGTTGCGTTGATATCAGCCTCATCCGCATTATCGGCGAAGGTTTTAACAATACGATCGTTATTTAACACGCGCGCATTCTGATGGTAACTGTAGTGAAAATAGATGGTCCGGTTAACTTCAGACACCGTCTGACCAAATAATTTACCGTTAATGATGGTCGCGCCCTCCCGATGCTGCATTCGCCAGGAAACCGTACCCACAAATCGGTTTTTACCAATCGTCCATTCCACATTTCCCGTGCAGCGTATCGGCGTACTCGACAAATTCGAGTAAGCTAGCCAGCCGCTGGTAATAGCTGCCACCAGAATCGCCGCCAGTAAAATAATACGGTTTCGAAGAGTCATCATTGCTCGTGTGCCCAAAAATAATGGGTGGTACAAAACGCTGCCGCGTCGCGACGCGGATCCTTATTACAGGCAAACGCCGCGATTCGCTCCGTTTTACTGTAGCCGATGAGAAAAACATATCGCTTTTCGGCACACAGGCCAGGGTTATTGTTTAACAAGCGCAAGTAATGGTCCTGCATAGGTTCGTTAGGCGCATAAAAAAGCTGGCAGGCACTGCTGCCCGTAGAAAGTGGAATGTAGTGACTAAACGGCATGTTCTGGTGCTGTTTGTATAATATCCCCCCGTTGATAAGCGCGATCAGCAAAAGCGTTGCGGTCGTTATTATCAGCCAGGCCGGACTCTTCACCGCGGTGCTATCGGCAACGACTGCGTCTTTATTGGCTATTATCGGCTCAGCGCCTGGGATAAATCGTTCAACCTGGGTGGCTTCGGAAAGCATAAGCCCACGACGCGAAATCGTTTTTACCGTATCGCGCGGTAACCCCACCTCAGCCAGGGCGTTGCGTAATGTCAAAATAGCCTGATAAAAGGTATTCGGTGTGGTGACGTCATTGCGCTCACCCCACCCCACTATCATTAACTTATTTTGCGAAATTATTTCTCCGGGATGGGTGACGAGATAGAGAAAACAGAGGTTGGCAGGAAGCTGCAATTGTATCGAGCGCCCGGAAATATGATTTACCAGGGTTTTGTTTTCTGGATCATACTCGACCAATTTGTTAATGAGATACAATTTTCCTTTCCTCAGCAATAACAATACTTAACCATACACACCAAAAAGACATACGTATATTTAACAAGAGTATAGGTCAGAAGGATCAGGACGCGATACCATTCCAACTAAGATTAAAAATAACACATTTATTTTCAATAGGTTAAGAGGTGTTTTTCTTAGGTTTTTCTCATCTAAAACGACATAATGAGATTTCATTACACTTCGCCAGACCAAATAATTATATTGAGCCACAACAAGAGAAAAGACGGTCGTTGCGGCAGATTAAAGAAACGAATCTTTAGCTTTTAGTGCTATTTCGTGAATCTTCTCCTGGGATTTTTTTTGTCGAATAATCTTAAGGGACTGTCGAATATTCCTGGAATACGTCGACCAACGTATGTCCTTTCGCGATGGCCATGGCCTGACAGAATAGACATCACCAGGAATTTATATTCTTTATCACTATTTTTCATAAACAAGAGAGGGCCACTGGATATGTTTCAAGATTGACACATTTGCATGGCAGTGAAATATTGACGGTGAAAATAAGACAGGAGTGGACTGGATGATAACATCGTCGCATAAGGTTGTCCGCTGTATAAGCTGTGAATTGTCCTGTCAGTTATATCCAGATAACACAGTACGTTCACAATATTGTGGAAACGCCTCGTTCGCAGTTTGGCCAGGTGATAACCATTTCCTGCAGATTGCAGTAGAAAATAAAATAGTGCGGGGAAACAAGAATCACTTATTACGCGGATTTATATTTGTAGACTTTTCGATGTACAACCTGCGCGAACTTGCCGATCCGCAATGGATTGAACGTCTGGCGAGAACTAACATGAACATTGTGATTATCTCAGACCGCAAGCTGGAAGCATTGGCCAATTATTTTCTCACTCACCGCAGTGAAATAAAGGGAGTTATTTATTCAGATGACAGTGACATTATATTAAAAGAAAAGATTAGCCATCTATTCACCGGGAGACGAGTGAATAGCAGACGCGGCAGTATCTTAAATGCTTTTGAATTCACGTTGCTTAATAGATTTTTGTCAGGAGCGTGCCTTCAGGAGATTATAAAAACAGACGGCATTGATGTTAAAAAAATTTACGTCCATAAAATACGACTTGAGAGGAAGTTAGGCACCAGCATTCATAAAATTCTCGTTTCTATTTTGTAATTTCAACCTGTTTACCTACCCACATTTAATGGTGTGGAGGATGTTGTACGCCTGAAAGAAAGGGGGCAGTCATGCCATATTTAATGAAACACTCACCAGTCGCCGCTGCGATTTCGCTGGCGTTGTCGTCAGCGCTATTTACCGCACATGCAGCGGTAATAGATTTTGCTAATTTACCCGCTTCCGGAGCGGTAACGGATTTGCCTGCAGAAATACAGGCGATGATACCTGCAACGGCAAACACGAACTTTATCAAAAATACCGGCGATCCTAACTATGTCTACCAGTACAGCGCCGGTAATATCCCGATCTACGGAGATGGGATCACCCTCGAAGGGCCTGGGGCGGAAGCCTTTGAGCATTCCGTTACCGTTATTCAGAACTCCACGTCCGGCAGTCCGGGGGTGATATTTGGTGACGATCTGACTATTCGCACCCAGTCAAAAGTGGCTGCCAATAATGGTAAAGACGTCGACGGTATTCGTACCCACGGTATCAACACGCCGGACAACCCGGTATTTATCATTACCGGCGATCGCACCCACATTTACGTTAATGGCCAAAGCGGTGACGGCATCAATGCCGGCTACAGCTCCTTCAGCCAGGGATCGCTTGGCTCCGCCAATATTTATGTGGGGGACGATCTCTATATCGAAACCACGGGCAGCACAGGACGCGGGATTAGCGCCTATGCACTGAATGATGCGTCGAAGGCAAAAAATAACGTTATCGTCGGCGATCGTGCCCATATTGTGACGCGCGGTACCTACGCCGAAGGGATCCGAACCAACCAGAGCGGCTCTTACGTTCGTCTGGGAGATGAGGCGACCATCGAAACGTACGGCACATCGGCCTATGGCCTGTATGCGGGCTCTGCGTCAAAAATTGAGCTAGGCAAAAGCGCGACGATTACCACCGACGCGGCCAGTGCTTCCGGGGTTTATTCTACCGGCTCGTCTACTATCACCCTTGATGAAGGCGCCACTATCACGACCAACGGTGCCAGCGCGCATGGCGTCTATGCTTACACCGGTGCGGTGAATCTGGGAGATAACGTCGCCATTGCGGTAAACAGCAGCGAGAAAACCAGCAGCTCTGCGCAAGCGCCGCACGGGATGTATGCCTGGTCACGCGGCGTGATAGCCCTCGCGGGTGGTGCAACCATTACCACCGCAGGCCATGGCGACAACGGTAGCTATGCCCTGAACGCCAGTAACGGCGGGGTAATTGACGCGTCCGCTGGAGGCAAATTAATCCTCAACGGCGATGTCCTTTCCGCGGGCGGCGTCGCGGCCACCAGCACGCTTCCGGCACAAAACAGTACCATTACGCTGACAATGGATGACAACTCCCTGTGGAATGGGGCGTCCTTCATTGAAAGCAACGCCGCGGGTACCGGTACTATCGCACTGACGATGAATGATGCCGTCTGGAATCTGCGCGACAGCTCCACGCTAACCAGCCTGACGCTGAATGCGGGCGGCACGATTAATTTTCAGCATGCAGAGGACGCGGCGTGGCAAACGCTGACCATCAAGGATGATTTTATCGGCAACGGCGGCAAGCTGGTTTTCAATACCGTCCTGTTTGACGACACTTCGGAAACGGACAAACTGATTGTTGAAGGCAACACGTCCGGTCATACCGGGGTGGAAGTGAACAACATTGGCGGTACTGGCGCGCAAACCGTAGAAGGGATTGAAATTGTCAGCGTTGGCGGCAACTCTGACGGGACGTTTGAGAAGGCCAGCCGTATCGTGGCGGGCGGTTATGACTATAACGTTGTGCAAAAAGGTAAAAACTGGTTTCTGACCAGCCTGGCCGAGCCCGTTGATCCAGTTGACCCACCGGTCGACCCCGTAGACCCGCCTGTTGACCCTGTGGACCCACCAGTCGACCCGGTAGATCCGCCCGTTGACCCAGTGATTCCGCCGCAAGATCCGGTCCCACCGCCTGCACCACCGAAAAGCGAGCATCAGTATCGCCCGGAATTTGGTAGCTATCTGGCAAACAGCTATGCGGCAAATACGCTGTTTATGACCCGCCTGCACGATCGTCTGGGTGAAACGCAGTACACCGACATGCTCACTGGCGAGCAGAAAGTGACGAGCCTGTGGATGCGTAACGTCGGCGGTCATACGCGTTTCAGAGATGGCAGCGGCCAGTTAAAAACCACCGCCAATCGCTACGTGCTGCAGTTGGGTGGCGATGTCGCCCAGTGGAGCACCGACGGTCTGGACCGTTGGCATCTTGGCCTGATGGCGGGCTACGGCAACAGTCAGAGCCGGAGCGCTTCCAGCCTGACCGGCTACCACTCACGCGGTGAAGTGAATGGCTATAGCGTCGGTCTGTACGGTACCTGGTACGCAAACGACGCGGATAAAAGTGGCACTTACGTTGATAGCTGGGTGCTGTATAACTGGTTCGACAATAAGGTGATGGGACAGGATCAGGCCACAGAGAACTATCGCTCCAGCGGCGTGACCGCCTCTGTAGAAGCAGGCTATAGCGTTAAGGTGGGCGAAAGCGGCCGCAACAGCTACTGGCTCCAGCCGAAAGCGCAGGCCGTTTGGATGGACGTGCAGGCTGACGACCATCGTGAGCGCAACGGCACGCGGGTGAAAGACGAAACCCAGGGGAACCTGATGACGCGCCTCGGCGTGAAGGCCTACATCAGCGGACATAACGCGATTGACGACGGTAAATCACGGACCTTCCAGCCGTTTATCGAAGCGAACTGGATCCACAACACCCAGACCACGCATATCCGCATGGATGACGTTAGCAATGAGATGCGTGGTACGCGCAATATCGGTGAACTCAAGACAGGCGTAGAGGGGCAGATTACGCCGCAGCTTAGCGTATGGGGCAACGTGGCTCAGCAGATAGGCGACAAAGGCTACAGCGATACGCAGGGGATGCTGGGGGTGAAATACAGCTTTAAATAGCAACAAAAAAGCCGCTGAGAAATCAGCGGCTTTTTTTACTACGGATTAACCGTATTAGTCTTCTTTCGCACCGCGCATAGCACGTTTACGATCGTTCTCGGTCAGGTGACGTTTACGGATACGAATTGACTGTGGAGTCACTTCGACCAGTTCGTCATCATCGATGAATTCCAGAGCCTGCTCCAGAGTCATCTTGATCGGTGGAACCAGAACCGTTGCTTCGTCAGTACCGGACGCACGCATGTTGGTCAGTTTCTTACCGGTCAGGCAGTTTACGGTCAGGTCGTTAGAACGACTGTGAATACCGATGATCTGGCCTTCATAAACCTCAGCACCGTGACCCAGGAACAGCTTACCGCGATCCTGCAGACCGAACAGCGCAAACGCAACCGCTTTACCCTGACCGTTGGAGATCAGCACGCCGTTGTTACGCTGGCCCACTTCACCCGGACGAACGTCGTCGTAGTGGCTGAAGGTGGAGTACAGCAGACCGGTACCTGAAGTCATGGTCATGAACTCAGAACGGAAGCCGATCAGGCCACGGCTTGGGATCACGTAGTCGAGACGTACGCGGCCTTTGCCATCTGGATTCATGTTTTTCAGGTCGCCTTTACGCTCACCCAGAGCCTGCATCACAGAACCCTGGTGCTGCTCTTCAACGTCCAGCGTCACGTTTTCGAACGGCTCTTGTTTACGGCCATCGATTTCGCGGAAGATAACTTTCGGACGGGAAACCGCCATTTCGAAACCTTCACGACGCATGTTTTCGATCAGAACAGACAGGTGCAGCTCACCACGACCCGAAACGCGGAATGCATCAGCGTCTTCGGTTTCTTCAACGCGCAGCGCAACGTTGTGCACCAGCTCTTTGTTCAGGCGGTCAAGGATCTGACGAGAGGTAACGAACTTACCTTCTTTACCACAGAACGGAGAGGTGTTGACGTTGAAGAACATGGATACGGTTGGTTCATCAACGGACAGGGCTGGCAGCGCTTCGACGTTCTGCGGATCGCAGATGGTGTCGGAGATGTTCAGTTCACCCAGACCGGTGATAGCGATGATGTCGCCCGCTTCAGCGATGTCGCTCTCGATACGCTCAAGACCCAGGTGAGTCAGTACTTTACCAACTTTACCGTTACGGGTTTTGCCTTCGCTATCGATGATAGTGACCTGCTGGTTCGGCTTCACTTTACCGCGCTTGATACGACCAATGCCGATAACGCCAACGTAGTTGTTGTAATCGAGCTGAGAGATCTGCATCTGCAGGGTACCGTCGAGATCGACGTTTGGCGCAGGAACACGGTCAACAATCGCCTGATACAGCGGGGTCATGTCTTCAGCCATGTCTTCGTGGTCCAGACCTGCGATACCGTTCAGCGCAGAGGCGTAAACAATAGGGAAGTCCAGCTGCTCGTCGGTCGCGTCGAGGTTAACGAACAGGTCGAATACCTGGTCAACAACCCAGTCAGGACGCGCGCCAGGGCGGTCAACTTTGTTGATAACAACGATTGGCTTCAGACCATGGGCAAATGCTTTTTTGGTCACGAAGCGCGTCTGTGGCATTGGGCCATCCATTGCGTCAACGACCAGCAGAACGGAGTCTACCATGGACATTACACGTTCAACTTCACCACCGAAGTCGGCGTGCCCTGGGGTATCAACGATGTTGATACGGTAGTCATTCCATTTAATCGCGGTGTTTTTCGCGAGGATGGTAATCCCACGCTCTTTCTCCAAATCGTTGGAGTCCATCACGCGTTCTTGGGTTTCGGCACGCGCATCAAACGTACCGGATTGCTGCAGCAGCTTATCGACCAGGGTAGTTTTACCATGGTCAACGTGCGCGATGATGGCGATGTTACGCAAATTTTCGATCACAACTTTGCCTCAGGCATTTAGAAATAGCGCGTTATTGTACACGGATTAATCGCACTACAAAACAGGATCACAAACATCCCCCGCAAACAAGTATTGCAGAGATGCTTTGTGATCGCTTTCACGGAGCGGTAAAAGGGCACTTTAACGTAAATTGCACCAATATGGTGCTCAATGTTCACATTGAAGCACTATACTGGTGCAACAAATCCATCGTGGTGCAGCCCTTTTGCACTATGGTGCGCATGATAACGCCTTTTTGGGGTGTTTTAAAAGTTGGCACAGATTTCGCTTTATAAAAAATACATGGCACCAGCCAGTACAAACAGAAATTGAAGACCTCGTTACCACGACGACAATGACCAATCTGGAGAGTTAAGTATGTCCGCTGAACACGTTTTGACGATGCTGAACGAACATGAAGTGAAGTTTGTTGATCTGCGCTTCACCGATACCAAAGGTAAAGAACAGCACGTCACAATCCCTGCTCATCAGGTGAACGCCGAATTCTTTGAAGAAGGCAAAATGTTTGACGGCTCCTCCATTGGTGGCTGGAAAGGCATTAACGAATCCGACATGGTTCTGATGCCAGATGCGACCACTGCGGTCATTGATCCGTTCTTCGAAGAACCTACCCTGATCATCCGTTGCGACATCCTCGAGCCAGGCACCCTGCAGGGCTACGACCGCGACCCACGTTCTATCGCGAAACGCGCTGAAGAGTACCTGCGTTCTACCGGCATCGCAGACACCGTTCTGTTCGGGCCAGAGCCAGAGTTCTTCCTGTTCGATGACATCCGTTTCGGTGCGTCTATTTCTGGCTCACACGTGGCTATCGACGACATCGAAGGCGCATGGAACTCCTCCACCAAATACGAAGGTGGTAACAAAGGTCACCGTCCAGGCGTGAAAGGCGGTTACTTCCCGGTTCCTCCGGTCGACTCTGCACAGGACATTCGTTCCACTATGTGTCTGGTGATGGAAGAGATGGGCTTGGTTGTTGAAGCGCACCACCACGAAGTGGCGACGGCGGGTCAGAACGAAGTGGCTACCCGCTTCAACACCATGACCAAAAAAGCGGACGAAATTCAGATCTACAAATACGTTGTGCACAACGTTGCGCACCGTTTCGGTAAAACCGCGACCTTCATGCCAAAACCAATGTTTGGCGACAACGGTTCCGGTATGCACTGCCACATGTCTCTGTCCAAGAACGGTACCAACCTGTTCTCTGGCGACAAATATGCCGGTCTGTCCGAGCAGGCGCTGTATTACATTGGCGGCGTAATCAAACACGCTAAAGCGATCAACGCCCTGGCGAACCCAACCACCAACTCCTACAAGCGTCTGGTCCCGGGCTACGAAGCGCCAGTGATGCTGGCCTACTCTGCGCGTAACCGTTCTGCTTCTATCCGTATCCCGGTGGTGGCGTCTCCTAAAGCGCGTCGTATCGAAGTGCGCTTCCCGGATCCAGCGGCTAACCCATACCTGTGCTTCGCAGCACTGCTGATGGCCGGTCTGGACGGTATCAAGAACAAGATCCACCCAGGCGAAGCGATGGACAAAAACCTGTACGACCTGCCGCCAGAAGAAGCGAAAGAGATCCCACAGGTTGCTGGCTCTCTGGAAGAAGCCCTGCAGGCGCTGGACGCAGACCGCGAGTTCCTGACTGCAGGTGGCGTATTCACTGACGACGCTATCGATGCTTACATCGCGCTGCGCACTGAAGAGAACGACCGCGTGCGTATGACTCCGCATCCGGTTGAGTTCGAACTGTACTACAGCGTTTAATTAAGTTGTTTTACCCGGCGTGACAAGCGCCGGGAGTAGTTGCCGTGGAAACTTTTAGCCCATCTCCGGATGGGCTTTTTTCTCCACCAACAATCTGATCTCACGCGCTTTTGACGCCGAAAACGCTATACTGCACTAAATTAGTGCAAACGACTCCAGGAGACTGCTGAATGGCAACTGGCACGCTGCCCGATGCTGGGCAGATCCTCAATTCTTTGATTAACAGCATTTTGCTGGTCGATGACGAGCTGGCCGTTCATTACGCCAACCCGGCGGCACAGCAGCTGCTCGCCCAAAGCGCACGTAAATTGTTCGGCACCCCACTTCCGGAACTCCTGAGCTATTTTTCGCTGAATATTGGCCTGATGCAGGAAAGTTTACAGGCAGGCCAGGGTTTCACCGATAACGAAGTGACGCTGGTGATCGACGGGCGTTCGCACATTCTGTCGCTGACCGCGCAACGTCTTCCCGAAGGTCTGATCCTGCTGGAAATGGCGCCGATGGATAATCAGCGCCGACTGAGCCAGGAACAGCTTCAGCATGCACAGCAAATTGCCGCCCGAGACCTGGTGCGCGGTCTGGCGCATGAAATCAAAAACCCGCTGGGCGGATTACGCGGTGCGGCGCAGCTTCTGACCAAGGCGCTGCCCGACCCTGCGCTGGCGGAGTACACCAACGTCATCATCGAGCAGGCGGACCGTCTGCGGAATCTGGTTGACCGCCTTCTCGGGCCACAGCAGCCGGGAATGCACGTCACAGAAAGCATCCATAAAGTGGCTGAACGGGTGGTGAAGCTCGTCTCGATGGAGCTGCCGGAGAACGTCACGTTGGTACGTGATTACGACCCAAGCCTGCCGGAACTGGCTCATGACCCGGATCAGATTGAGCAGGTCCTGTTGAACATTGTGCGCAATGCCCTGCAGGCGCTGGGGCCTGACGGGGGCGAGATTATTTTACGCACCCGTACCGCCTTCCAGCTCACGTTACACGGCGTGCGCTATCGGCTTGCAGCCCGAATCGACGTCGAGGATAACGGGCCCGGCATTCCATCGCATCTGCAGGACACCCTGTTCTACCCGATGGTCAGCGGTCGCGAAGGCGGAACCGGCCTGGGCTTATCCATTGCCCGCAGTTTGATCGATCAACACTCTGGAAAAATTGAATTTACCAGTTGGCCGGGACATACCGAGTTTTCGGTTTTCCTGCCGATTAAAAAATAAAGGTGACGTTTATGCAACGAGGGATAGTCTGGGTAGTCGATGACGATAGCTCCATCCGTTGGGTGCTTGAACGCGCGCTCACAGGGGCGGGATTAAGCTGCACGACGTTTGAGAGCGGCAGCGAAGTGCTCGACGCACTCACCACCAAAACGCCCGATGTTCTGCTGTCGGATATTCGCATGCCGGGCATGGACGGGCTGGCGCTGTTAAAGCAGATCAAACAACGCCACCCTATGCTTCCGGTCATCATAATGACGGCCCACTCCGATCTGGATGCCGCGGTGAGCGCCTATCAGCAAGGGGCATTCGATTATCTGCCCAAACCGTTTGATATCGACGAGGCGGTGGCGCTGGTCGAGCGCGCGATTAGCCACTATCAGGAGCAGCAGCAGCCGCGCCACGCGCCCGATTTTGGGCCAACCACCGACATCATCGGCGAAGCGCCGGCGATGCAGGACGTCTTTCGCATTATTGGCCGTCTGTCCCGCTCGTCCATCAGCGTCTTGATTAACGGCGAATCGGGAACCGGTAAAGAGCTTGTGGCGCATGCCCTGCATCGCCATAGCCCGCGGGCAAAAGCACCGTTCATTGCCCTGAATATGGCGGCGATCCCGAAGGATTTGATTGAATCCGAACTGTTCGGGCACGAAAAAGGGGCGTTTACTGGCGCAAATACCATTCGCCAGGGGCGGTTCGAACAGGCAGACGGCGGCACGCTGTTCCTGGATGAGATCGGCGATATGCCGCTGGATGTCCAGACCCGCCTGCTGCGCGTGCTGGCGGACGGACAGTTTTACCGCGTGGGCGGCTATGCACCGGTGAAGGTGGACGTGCGCATTATTGCCGCGACCCACCAGAACCTGGAGCAGCGCGTGCAGGAAGGCAAATTCCGTGAGGATTTATTCCATCGTCTGAACGTCATTCGCGTTCATCTGCCGCCGCTGCGTGAACGCCGGGAAGATATTCCCCGCCTGGCGCGCCATTTCCTGCAGGTAGCCGCCCGCGAGCTGGGTGTGGAGGCCAAGCAGCTTCACCCGGAAACCGATGCTGCCCTTACGCGCCTGGCGTGGCCGGGCAACGTGCGTCAGCTGGAAAACACCTGCCGCTGGTTAACCGTGATGGCCGCCGGGCAGGAAGTGCTGATTCAGGATTTACCGGCCGAGCTGTTTGAAGCGACCGCGCCTGAAAGCAGCACCGGGCATGCTTTGCCGGACAGCTGGGCAACGCTGCTGGCGCAGTGGGCCGACCGCGCGCTGCGTTCCGGTCATCAAAACCTGCTGTCTGAAGCGCAGCCTGAGATGGAGCGTACGCTGTTAACTACCGCGCTTCGTCATACGCAGGGCCACAAGCAGGAAGCCGCTCGCCTGTTGGGATGGGGACGCAATACCCTGACGCGCAAGCTGAAAGAGCTGGGAATGGAATAATATCCGCGCTTGTGTAAAGGTTATTAATTGAGCGCAAATTGCCGTTATTTTGCGCTTTACTGTTCCGATGAGTTTTGTATGATCGTGCCCGGAAATTGGGGGTGAACATCATGCTGGAAACATTCGTGAATATGCTCTCTAGCGGAGCCGCTGAAAGCCACACGCCACAAACCGCCGTTGCGGCGGTGCTGTGTGCGGCGCTGGTTGGGCTGTTTAGCTAGCGAGTTGGCGATGAAAAGCCGGGTGGCGCTTCGCTTTCCCGGCCTACATTTCGCACTTTTGTAGGCCGGGTAAGGCGAAGCCGCCACCCGGCATTGCAGTTTAAATCACCCGCGAGAACTGCTGCATACGCGCTTTCTGACGCAGATACGCGTCGAAGCACATGCAGATATTGCGGATCAACAGACGCCCTTTTGGCGTGACCTCAATCGCGCTCTCCGACACATCCACCAGCCCGTCTTTCGCCAGCGGCGCCAGCAGCTTCAGGTCTTCCGCGAAATAATCGCTAAAGTTCAGCGTCCATTGCGCTTCCACGTCGCTGAAATCGAGACGGAAGTTGCAGATAAGCGCCTTAATCACATCGCGACGGATACAGTCGTCGTGCGTTAATGCGATGCCGCGCCACAGCGCGTTGCCCGTCTCATCAACCTGCTGGTAATACAGCTTCAGTTCTTTCTGGTTTTGCGCGTAGCAGTCGCCGATCATGCTGATGGCGGAGACGCCCATTCCCAGCAAATCGGTATCGCCCTGGGTCGTGTAGCCCTGGAAGTTGCGGTGCAGGACCCCTTCGCGCTGAGCGACCGCCAGTTCGTCGTCCGGACGGGCAAAGTGATCCATGCCGATAAACTGATAGCCGGTGTCGGTCAGCGAGGTGATGGTTTCCTGCAGGATATCCAGCTTCTGCTGGGCAGAAGGCAGATCGGCATCTTTGATTTTACGCTGGGCGGCAAACAGCGTCGGCAGATGCGCGTAGTTAAAGACGCTCAGACGGTCCGGGTTAAGTTCGGCCACGCGCTTCAGCGTGAAGGCGAAGCTTTCCGGCGTTTGCTTTGGCAGGCCGTAAATCAGGTCAATATTGGTCGAGGTGAAGCCAATTTCACGCGCATGGTTGAGTAAGGCAAAGATAAAGTCTTCGTCCTGCTCGCGGTTCACCAGACGCTGAACCTCTTTATTGAAATCCTGCACGCCCATGCTCAGACGATTGAAGCCTTCGGCGCGTAAGTGATCCAGTACATCCAGCTCAATTTCACGCGGATCGACTTCGATCGAGATTTCTGCGTCGTCGTTAAAACTGAAATTATCGCGCAGAAGCGTCATCAGGCGGCTGATTTGCGCTTTATTCAGATAGGTTGGCGTGCCGCCGCCCCAGTGCAGCTGGCTGACGTGACGGCCTTTGAACAGCGGCGCGCGATGCACAATTTCCTGTTCGAGCGCGTCAAGGTACTGGTCGGCTTTATGCTGCTGGCGGGTCACGATTTTATTGCAGCCGCAGAAGTAGCAAAGCTTGTGGCAGAACGGAATATGGACGTAGAGCGACAGCGGACGCTCAGGATAGCGCGCAACAGCCTGCTGAAAATCCCCCTCGCCGAAGGCATCGGAGAACTCCAGCGCGGTGGGGTATGACGTATAACGCGGCCCGGAATAGTTATATTTCTGGATTAGGGCCAAATCCCAGTCGATAGTTGGTGCTGACATGCTCACTCCTTCCGTTGGTGTCGCGTTCGTATACGGCGGCCCGTTCTGACCCCATTGCGGGCCATCATTCGGGTGCGCAGCCACTTCTGTCGCCGCGACAACCGCCGTAGTTTAACGAATAACCACACCAGATAACATATAACCGGAAGGGTTATAAGCAGGACTATCGTGCCTGCCGGGTGCAAATGTTAGTTTCCACCCTTCAGAAGACGCATCATATCTTCCTGCTTTTCGTCTTCTTCTTCGTCGTCTTCATCGTCGTATGACAGGCCCAGCTTCTGCATCAGCTCGTCGATGCGATCCAGTTTGGCATCCACCCATGACTGCTCTTCAGCGGTCAGGGTTTCACCCTCTTCAAGACGTTCCAGCAGCGCGTCCAGGCGCTCATCGTTCTCCAGCAAATCCAGCTCAGCCTGCGGTGAAAGCATAGGTTTCTCGCTCTTTGGTTTGTGCTGCTTAGTGACCGGGGTGTCTGTCACGCCCAGTGGAATGGGAGTTTTACTGCCGATACGAGGATCTTTCTGCTGTTTGCTTTTTGCAGAAGCGCCCGCTGCACCACCACCGTTGGCACGGCTACCCGCAGCATGACCGCGATGTTTTTTGTCGCGTTTGCGGTCGCGCGCTTCCTGGTTCAGTTCTTCGCGCGTTTTGCGGCGTGCTTTTGCAGGGCGTTTCGCGCCCGCAGCGGAGGTTGGTTTTTTCATGATGTTTTATCTTTAAGTCGTTTTCTTCAGTATAGAATTGCGGCGAAATCTAGCAGAAAGCAAGCAAAGAAAAAAGGCGACAGAGCAATCTGTCGCCTTTTTTCCTGACTCACAACCCTTAGCGGGTCAGACATTCCATGTTTGCCAACAACAAACCCTGTTTATCCCTTGGCTAATACCGTCCGTGATACGGTTCCATTTCCTGTTAAAACGCCTCCAGGCGCTGGTCGTCCTGACAATCCTGCGTCTTCGCCTCCTGGCGCTCCTGACCCTAATCCTTAAGTCGATTTCCTGTTGGCTTCCTCGCCCTGACGCACACTTTACCTTGTTCCGTTAAACTAACAAGCAACGAAACGGTATAAAAAGAGATTTTCAGACAATTACCCGAAAATAAGCTTATGATTTAAAACAGTTTGCATTTTTTAACGCCTGCGAATTCTCTGAAATCTCCCATAGCATCACTGGCCGATCTCTCACACCGGTGGGGGCATTCGCCTACAGGGTATAGCAATCAGAAAAGCCTTTTGCCTGCATTCGGGTATAATCCCCCTCAGATTACGATTTTGGAGACGACCACGTGACTACCTGGAACTACCAACAGACGCATTTTGTCACCAGTGCGCCCGATATTCGCCACCTCCCCTCTGATACCGGTATTGAAGTGGCCTTTGCTGGCCGCTCTAATGCGGGGAAATCCAGCGCCCTGAATACGCTGACCAATCAGAAGAACCTCGCGCGTACCTCAAAAACACCTGGCCGTACCCAGCTGATCAACCTGTTTGAAGTCGCAGAGGGCAAACGCCTGGTCGACTTACCGGGGTACGGTTACGCGCAGGTACCCGAAGAGATGAAAATCAAGTGGCAGCGTGCGCTGGGTGAATACCTGGAAAAACGCCTGTGCCTGAAAGGTCTGGTGGTGCTGATGGATATTCGCCATCCCCTGAAAGATCTGGATCAGCAGATGATCGACTGGGCGGTGGCAAGCGATATCGCCGTGCTGGTGCTGCTGACAAAAGCCGATAAGCTGGCAAGCGGCGCGCGTAAAGCGCAGGTGAATATGGTTCGTGAAGCGGTGCTGGCGTTCAACGGGGATGTGCAGGTTGAACCGTTCTCCTCGCTGAAAAAGCAGGGCGTGGACAAGCTGCGTCAAAAGCTCGACACCTGGTTTAACGAGCTGGAACCCGCGACGGAAGCGGAAGAAGAGTAATACCGGGCGCGGCGATAGCCGCGCTTTTTTTTGCCCGAAAGTTTCTTTGCCGCAATAAAAAACGCCCCAGTCATTACTGACTGGGGCGGCTAAAATATTCAGCCAAATCCGATTACGTGAAGTAAAAGGTCTGAAAGATAGAACATCTTACCTCTGTACCCTACGCCGATAACTCTACCCCTTTTTGTGCTGTAGAAAAAGCACTTTTTGTAGTTTTTTTTCATTCTTTACATAGGGAATTCTAATGATCGTCACAAAACGCACGTTCTTATGTTGCAAACTTACATAAACAGCGCGTTATGCGAAGAACCGTTAGTGAGCCTGATCCCAGTTTTCACCACTTCCCACTTCCACCAGCAACGGCACGTCCAGCGTCATGCTGCTTTCCATCAGTTCGTGGATCTTCTTCGACACGGCGTCGAGGTCGTCCTTGTGCACTTCAAATACCAGTTCATCGTGTACCTGCATGATCATTTTCACGCGCGGTTTCTCTTTCTCGAGCCAGGCATCAACGGCGATCATTGCACGCTTAATAATGTCCGCCGCAGTACCCTGCATCGGGGCGTTGATCGCGGCACGCTCTGCACCCGCGCGGCGCGCGGCGTTGCTGGATTTGATGTCCGGGAGATAGAGACGGCGGCCGTCCAGGGTTTCAACGTAGCCTTTCTCTTTCGCCTGCGCGCGGGTACGTTCCATATATTCCAGCACGCCCGGATAACGCTCGAAGTAGAGATCCATATACTTCTGCGACTCTTTACGCGGAATGTTGAGCTGGCGCGAAAGCCCGAATGCACTCATGCCGTAAATCAGCCCGAAGTTGATCGCCTTAGCGCTGCGGCGCTGTTCGTTGGTTACGCTGTCCAGCGGCAGACCGAAGACTTCGGCTGCAGTCGCCCGGTGGATATCCTTCCCTTCGGCAAAAGCGCTCAGCAGGCCTTTGTCGCGGGACAGGTGCGCCATAATGCGCAGTTCGATTTGCGAGTAGTCCGCCGAGACAATCAGATAATCCTCTGGTGCGATGAAAGCCTGGCGAATACGGCGGCCCTCTTCGTTACGTACCGGGATGTTCTGCAGGTTGGGATCGGTTGACGAGAGACGACCGGTCGCCGCGACAGCCTGATGGTATGAGGTGTGCACGCGGCCCGTTTTCGGATTGATCATCAGCGGGAGCTTATCAGTGTAGGTAGACTTCAGCTTCGCGAGACCACGGTACTCCAGAATCACTTTTGGAAGCGGGTAATCCAGCGCCAGCTCTTCCAGCACCTCTTCAGAGGTTGAAGGCGCACCACCAGGGGTTTTCTTCAGCGGCTTGATGCCCTGCTTTTCAAACAGAATGGTTTGCAGCTGCTTCGGCGAAGAGAGGTTAAACGGCTCGCCTGCAAGCTCATGCGCTTTTTGCTCCAGCTCGGTCAGACGCTGCGCCAGTTCCCCGGAGTGGTTATGCAGCACCGTTGGATCGATTTTCACGCCGTTGCGTTCAATGCGGGACAGCACGGGCACCAGCGGCATCTCAATATGCTGGAACACGTTCAGCGGACCTTCGTGCTTCTGCAGCTTTGGCCACATCTTCAGGTGCAGCTGCAGCGTAACGTCAGCGTCTTCAGCCGCGTAGCGTCCTGCCTCTTCGAGAGCAATCTGGTTAAAGGTGAGCTGATTTTTCCCTTTACCGGCAATCTCTTCATAGGTGATGGTTTTGTGCTTAAGCCAGCGGTCAGATAAGGAATCCATATCATGGCGGCCCGCGACGCTGTCCAGAATGTAGGATTCGAGCATGGTGTCGAAGGCGATCCCGCGCAGTTCAATGCCGTAGTTTTGCAGAATGCCACGGTCGTACTTGAGGTTTTGCCCAACCTTAAGCGCCTTTTCGTCTTCCAGGATCGGCTTCAGCAGCTCAAGCACGCGCTCACGGGAGATCTGTTCCGGCGCGTCCAGGTAATCGTGCGCCACGGGAACATAGGCCGCATGACCAGGCTCTGTCGCAAATGACAGGCCTACCATATTGGCAGAGATGTTATCGAGACTGTCCGTTTCGGTGTCAAAGGCGAAGACCGGCGCTTTTTTCAGTTTTTCGATCCAGGCAATGAGCTGCGACTCTTCAAGAAGGGTTTCGTAGTTGTCGAAGGTAAGCACCACGGCTTCTTCTTCCGCCTGCTCTTCTGCGTCAACGACAATCGTCTCCTTCGGCTTTGCAGCAGGTTTCGCCCCTTTTGCCTGCAGCCACTTGCCGGCTTCCACGTCAGTGGTCCAGCGCTTGAATTCGTATTTCTTAAACAGGCTTAGAAGCTCGTCCGCAGAAGGCTGCTGCACTTCCAGCTGCTCACAGCCCAGCTCCAGTTCGACATCGGTTTTGATGGTTGCCAGCTTATAGGAGAGATAAGCCACCTCTTTGTTCTCTTCCAGCTTCCCGGCCATGGTTTTTGCACCACGGAAGGAAAGCCCGGCGATTTTGTCTGATTCGGCGTAGAGCGTATCCAGCCCGCCCAGCCCCTGAAGCAGCGCCTGCGCGGTTTTCTCACCGACGCCAGGAACACCAGGGATGTTATCCGAGGAGTCGCCCATCAACGCGAGGAAATCGATAATCAGCTCTGGCGGCACGCCATACTTAGTGACGACCTCTTCAGGCCCCAGAATGGTGTTGGTCATGGTGTTAATCAGGGTGATCCCTGGCGTCACCAGCTGTGCCATATCTTTATCACCGGTGCTGATCAGCACGGGACGCCCCATCTTTTCGGCTTCACGCGCCAGCGTACCGATGACGTCATCGGCTTCAACGCCAGAAACGGCCAGCAGCGGTAGCCCCATGGCTTTTACCATGGCATGCAGCGGCTCTATCTGCGCACGCAGATCGTCAGGCATTGGCGGACGGTGGGATTTGTAATGTTCAAACAACTCGTCGCGGAACGTTTTGCCTTTTGCATCAAAAACGACGGCCGCATGGGTTGGCTGATACTGCAGGATCAGGCTGCGCAACATATTCAGCACGCCGTACATTGCGCCGGTAGGTTCCCCTGCGCTATTGGTCAGAGGAGGAAACGCATGGTATGCCCGATACAGGTAAGAAGAGCCATCGACGAGAATAAGAGGGTTTTCTGGGATCTGAACCATAATGTCCGTGCCTTTAATCAATTTATGAGTAAAGGATGCCACAGAAGGATGAAAACATCAGTTATTAGCGCCAGATACAGGAAAAGATTTTGCGATAGTGAGGATCGCTCGCAAAAATAAAACTGTGGATAAGTTTGTGAATATTTTCACTTCATATGAATAACAGACACGAAAAACACATATGAGGTAATATTTAGATCTTAATTATCATGCTGTTATGTTGTTAGATCTTATCTATATGGTCAACTGATGGCAATTTAGTCTATGTGGATATAAGCCTTGATTCGCGCAGAACCCCAGAGAAATCTGCTGCGCCAGGGTAAAAGCCGCCAAATCATCATGTGAAAGCGCCATTCATTCGTTTGTTTTCTGGTAAAATCAGCGCCCAGCGTCGACTAGCCGGTCGCTCACTTACAGCTAACTATTTGAAAAAGCTCATCATGTCGAGATTGCTCGCTGCAATAACATTACTGCTAAGCATCATTTTAACTATCCTGGTGACGATCGCCTGTTCCGTGCCGATCATTCTCGCCGGGATCATTAAACTGCTGCTGCCCGTACCCGTGGTGTGGCGAGCCGTGTCCGCATTTTGTAACTTCATGATGTATTGCTGGTGCGAAGGGCTGGCGATCCTGTTGTGCCTTAACCCGCATCTGAAGTGGGATGTCAAAGGGCTCGAGAGTCTCAACAAAAAGAACTGGTACCTGCTGATCTGCAATCACCACAGCTGGGCGGACATCGTGGTGTTATGCGTGCTTTTTCGCAAACACATCCCGATGAACAAATACTTCCTGAAACAGCAGCTCGCCTGGGTGCCTTTTATCGGGCTGGCCTGCTGGGCGCTCGATATGCCGTTTATGAAACGCTATTCGCGCAGCTATTTGATTCGTCATCCGGAACGTCGCGGTAAGGATGTGGAGACCACGCGCCGTTCCTGTGAAAAGTTTCGCGCACATCCTACGACCATCGTGAACTTTGTTGAAGGTTCCCGGTTTACGGAAGAGAAGCGCCAGCAAACTCGCTCTCCTTATCAGCACCTGTTGCCGCCAAAAGCGGCAGGGATTGCGATGGCGCTTAACGTACTGGGAGCACAGTTCGATAAACTTCTTAACGTCACGCTCTGCTATCCGGAAAACGACAGGACGCCGTTCTTCGATATGCTCAGCGGCAAACTGACGCGCATTGTCGTGCACGTCGATCTGGTTCCGATTGACGCTGAACTGCACGGTGATTACGTAAACGATAAGAACTTCAAACGTCGTTTCCAGCAGTGGCTTAATACGCTCTGGAAAGAGAAAGACGAACAGATAGACAAGATAAAATCTTCATACAAAAACGCCGGTCAGTGACCGGCGTTTTTACATCAACGAAATTACTTCTTCTCAACCAGGTATTTCACGGTATCTGCATACTGCTGTACGAAAATATCCATGCTGCTGGTGTCCATGCCCTGCATGTTCAGCTGATATTTGCCGTTAACAAACATCGCCGGAACGCCCTGAAGCTGGAGATCAGCAGCCGCTTTTTCCTGCTGGGCAACCAGTGATTTCACCACGAAGCTGTTCCATGCGGCATCGTACTCTTCACCTTTCACGCCCGCATCAACGAACACTTTACGGATATCCGCAGTGGTCTGAACGGTCTGGGTTTTCTGTACGGCTTCAAACATTGGCGAAGTGATCTTATCTTCCACGCCCAGTGCCATCGCCACCGCCCATGCCTGAGTCAGGTCTTTACCCAATGGGCCCAGGAACTCAACGTGGTACTTGGTCATTTTGGTGCCTTCCGGCAGCTTTTTCTTCACGTTGTCAGAAACATGCAGCACCTGCTCGAACTGATAGCAGTGTGGGCAATAGAACGAGAAGAACTCCAGAACCTGTGGCTCGCCAGCGACCGGCTTGTCCAGCGTGATGAACTGTTTGCCGTCGGTAAACTGCGCAGCAGAAGCGCTAAATGCCAGAATCATACCTGCCAGCGCCAGCCAAATTTTTTTCATGATTAACTCTCTCCTGGGTGTGTCCAATTAATACATCGGCGTTAATTGCAGAGGGGGCTCCTGAAGAACCTTAACCTGCTCAGTAAATGTAGATATCTGGCTACGCCAGTAATCCTCTCCGGTAAGCCACGGGAAATTGCGAGGAAATGCCGGATCGTCCCAACGCCTGATTAACCATGCGAGATAATAAACAAAACGCATCGCACGTAAAGGCTCAATCAGGGCAATTTCGTCTGAATTAAACGGGCTAAATTCTTCATAAGCTTCAATAATGGTTTCAAGCTGCATGCGTTGCTCGGCTTTGTCGCCATTGAGCAGCATCCACAGGTCCTGAACCGCTGGCCCCATACGCGCATCATCGAGATCGACAAACAGCGGGCCATCACGCCAGAGAATATTCCCGGCGTGACAATCGCCATGCAGGCGCAGGACGGAAATATCATCGCGCCAGCAGGTTTTCACTGCAGCAATAAGCTTATCGGTGGCGTTGAGGAAATCATCCTTTAGCGCAGCGGGGATCATTGCAGACGTTTCGAATAGTTCGCGCGGTTCAAGAAGGTATTCCTGAATCCCCATCGTCGGGCGGGCAATAAAGGCTTTTTTGCGTCCCGTCTGGTGTATACGCCCAAGATAGCGGGCAACCCACTCCATCTGATCGATATTATCCGCTTCAAACTGACGACCACCCAGGCTTGGGAATACTGCGTAGTAATACCCTTCGTGCGTGAGGAGCGTTTGGTTATTGAATTTCAGGGGCGCGGCAACGGGGACATCGTCATCCAGCAGATCGTGAGCAAACTGATGCTCTTCCTGAATTTGTTCAGCGGACCAGCGTTCAGGACGATAGAATTTTACGACGTAGCGCTGACGATCCTCGTCCTGAAATTGATAGACGCGGTTTTCGTAGCTGTTTAATGGTGTTAGCCCGGAATCCACCCGAATACCCTGTTCAAACAGGGCATCCATAATGGTGTCCGGGTGTAATGTCTGGAAAGTAAAAGCCTGGTCGTTCATCCGATCATCCGGAAATTATACGAATGATTCAGGATATCATCTTGTGGCGATTTCGGTGCCGCCGCTTACAAGCTTTTACTCTTTAATTACGCCTCGGGCGCGCAGCAATGCGGTCTTAAAATCTTCCTCATAATCTTTCTGAATACCAGGAATAACAGCATCTTTGGCGGAGTCGCGCATTTTAAGGTGGTAGATCAGGATGTCGTCAGAAAGGTCTGCCAGATCGCCGTCAAAACCTGACTCTTTCGCCAGTTTCTGTAAAAATTGCATCAGATTTAGCTCTGGCTCTTTTTGCCAGGCGGGCTGGAGGAGTTCAATAACTTCATTCAGACGTTTACATTTCATGGTGGTGCTCCTTTCATTTAGAGTGACACGTTAGCAGGGTCAATCCCACAATAAAAGAGGCGATATTCGTGAATGTTAGCCAGGAAATCATCGGGGTCGTTCTGGCAGGCGGCAGAGCAACGCGAATGGGCGGTAAAGATAAGGGGCTTCAGCTTCTTAATGGAAAACCCTTATGGCAGCATGTCGCCGATACGCTCGCCGGCCAGGTGACGGCAATGGCCATCAGCGCGAACAGGCATATCGACACTTACCGGCGCAGCGGGTACGCCGTTTATCAGGATAGCCTTGAGAATTACCCGGGCCCGCTTGCCGGTATGCTTTCGGTCATGCAACAGTCGCACGGAGAGTGGTTTATCTTCTGCCCCTGCGATAACCCGTTTATTCCCTCCGATCTCGTCGAGCGTCTGTTCCTGCTTCGTGGTACAGCACCTGTGGTTTGGGTACATGACGGCGAGCGTGACCATCCTGCTATCGCGTTGATGCATCGATCGCTAGTGCCTGCTCTGCAGAGCTATCTGGCTGTGGGAGAGCGCAGGGTGATGGTCTTCATGCGTGAGTCTGACGGCCATTCCGTTGATTTTAGCGATGTGAAATCAGCGTTTGTGAACGTGAATACGCATGAAGATTTGCAGATGATGCAGGAGAAAAAATGATACCTCTTTTAGCCATTTCCGCATGGAGTGGGACCGGGAAAACCACGCTGCTGAAAAAGCTGATACCCGCGCTGTGTGCCAGAGGCCTTCGTCCAGGATTGATTAAGCATAGTCATCACAACATGGATATCGATACGCCAGGAAAAGACAGCTATGAGCTGCGTAAGGCCGGAGCAGCACAAACGATGGTAGCAAGTCCTCAGCGCTGGGCGTTAATGACAGAAACGCCGGATGAGGCGCCGCTGGATCTCGCTTATCTGGTCAGTCGGATGGATCATTCCACCCTGGATCTGGTGCTGATTGAGGGATTTAAGCATGAGGCAGTACCTAAGATCCTGCTGTTCAGAAGCGATGCCGGGCATGATATGAGCGAGTTGACGCTTGATGAGCATGTTATTGCGGTGGCCAGTGATGTGGTATTGCCGCTTGAGGTTCCGGTGCTGGACTTAAATGATGTGGATGGGATTGCGGGCTTTATTGTGACGTGGAGTGCGCCCTGACGTGCCGGGTGGCGGCTTTGCCTTACCCGGCCTGCCGTTTTTTTGGCGTATAAACGCAAAAAGGCCATCCTTTCGGATGGCCTCTTCACTTAATTGATGCCTGGCAG